>JAWPMT010000004.1:0-1200000 GCA_033344775.1 Cytophagales bacterium
TAATGGCGCTGTTACCGCTACTGTCGTAGGCGTCGAAGCAACCTACATCACCGTTTCCAGCCTCTCTGGTACCATCTCTGATAATCAGGGAATCGTCGGAGGTACTTCCGGTACTACGGCCGATGTGGACCATGCCGAGGACATCACCACAACTTCAGGAACCGTAGGCGCAAATGCCATCTCTGGCCTTGCGGCCAATAACTATCAGGTCACCATCGTCGAAGTAGATACCGATTGCCCCGATACCACGCCTTCGGTTGTTAACTTCACCGTTGATGATATTACTGAACTGCCTGTGCTGCAGATCTCTTCCATCACCGATGACTCTTCTTGTGATGATGTTACCCCTTCGGGTGCTGCCACGGTCAATGTCGTCGATGGTGGGGCCGTACAATCTGCTGCCAACTTCATCTTCAACTGGTACTCTGATGCCGCCGGAACTATCGCACTGGCTGGTGTAACCTTCAATGGCGCCGGTAATGGTACAGCTGGGGCTAACCAGATCTCTGATGCTACTGAAGGTACTTACTATGTCAGAGCTACCGATAACCTTAACCCTGGGGTCGGGTGTGAGTCTGATCTCATTACCATCACCATCGATCAGTTCGAAACCATCATCTCCGTCGCCGATGCAGATGTGACCATCGTTGATCAGGATGATTGTTCTCCTGAAAATGGGTCCATCACCATCACGCAAGTCACACTCACCAATGAAGATGGTACGACTTCTACCTCTACCACTTTCACCGACTTTACTTTCACCTGGTCTAACTCCGGTGGGGTGGTCGCTACGGGGAATGGCGTCAATGCCATCACAGGTAGAGCTGCTGATGACTATACCGTCTCTATCGTGCAGGATGCTACCGGATGTCCTGCCACTACTCCGTCTGAAGAAGCATTCACCATCGAGGATGTTACCGCTGTGCCGGTCGTGCAGATCACCGACCTCACCGATGACTCTTCCTGTGATGATCTCACTCCTTCTGGGGAAGTAACTGTCAATGTCGTCGATGGTGGAGCCATTCAAACCGCGACCGACTTCACCTTCGCATGGTATGCGGCAAATGGTACTACACGACTCTACTACATCCCTTATGATGGATTAGCAGGTGGGTCTTTCACCATCGGTGATAACCTGACCTTCGCTGGCGCACAAACCGCGACCATCGTATCTGTAGACGGGAATGCCATCGTTGCTTCTGCGCTCTCTGCAGACATCACCGATAATGAAACATTCAATAATGGTGGGGGTGTCTCTGCTGCGGTCAATAACCCGACCCATAACATCACCACAACCGGAACTACGGGTGCCAATAACGTTACCGCGCTCATCGAAGGAACTTACTTCGTTGAAGTGACCGATAATACCAATCCTGGTATCGGATGTCAGTCTGATCAACTCGAAATCACCATCGATCAGTTTGAAACCGTCATTACCGTCGCCGATGGCGATGCGACCATCCAGGATCAGGAAGATTGCTCTCCTGAAAATGGGGCCATCACCATCAATACGCTCACACAAACTGCCGAAGATGGTACCTCGCCTACTTCCACTACCTACGCTGACTTCAGGTTCCAGTGGGCCATCTCTGGTGGAGCCAACCTGTTCGTTATTCCTTTCGATAACGTGGCTGTCGCTACTTTCGAAGATGGAGAAACGGTCACCATTAATGGCGCTGTTACCGCTACTGTCGTAGGCGTCGAAGCAACCTACATCACCGTTTCCAGCCTCTCTGGTACCATCTCTGATAATCAGGGAATCGTCGGAGGTACTTCCGGTACTACGGCCGATGTGGACCATGCCGAGGACATCACCACAACTTCAGGAACCGTAGGCGCAAATGCCATCTCTGGCCTTGCGGCCAATAACTATCAGGTCACCATCGTCGAAGTAGATACCGATTGCCCCGATACCACGCCTTCGGTTGTTAACTTCACCGTTGATGATATTACTGAACTGCCTGTGCTGCAGATCTCTTCCATCACCGATGACTCTTCTTGTGATGATGTTACCCCTTCGGGTGCTGCCACGGTCAATGTCGTCGATGGTGGGGCCGTACAATCTGCTGCCAACTTCATCTTCAACTGGTACTCTGATGCCGCCGGAACTATCGCACTGGCTGGTGTAACCTTCAATGGCGCCGGTAATGGTACAGCTGGGGCTAACCAGATCTCTGATGCTACTGAAGGTACTTACTATGTCAGAGCTACCGATAACCTTAACCCTGGGGTCGGGTGTGAGTCTGATCTCATTACCATCACCATCGATCAGTTCGAAACCATCATCTCCGTCGCCGATGCAGATGTGACCATCGTTGATCAGGATGATTGTTCTCCTGAAAATGGGTCCATCACCATCACGCAAGTCACACTCACCAATGAAGATGGTACGACTTCTACCTCTACCACTTTCACCGACTTTACTTTCACCTGGTCTAACTCCGGTGGGGTGGTCGCTACGGGGAATGGCGTCAATGCCATCACAGGTAGAGCTGCTGATGACTATACCGTCTCTATCGTGCAGGATGCTACCGGATGTCCTGCCACTACTCCGTCTGAAGAAGCATTCACCATCGAGGATGTTACCGCTGTGCCGGTCGTGCAGATCACCGACCTCACCGATGACTCTTCCTGTGATGATCTCACTCCTTCTGGGGAAGTAACTGTCAATGTCGTCGATGGTGGAGCCATTCAAACCGCGACCGACTTCACCTTCGCATGGTATGCGGCAAATGGTACTACACGACTCTACTACATCCCTTATGATGGATTAGCAGGTGGGTCTTTCACCATCGGTGATAACCTGACCTTCGCTGGCGCACAAACCGCGACCATCGTATCTGTAGACGGGAATGCCATCGTTGCTTCTGCGCTCTCTGCAGACATCACCGATAATGAAACATTCAATAATGGTGGGGGTGTCTCTGCTGCGGTCAATAACCCGACCCATAACATCACCACAACCGGAACTACGGGTGCCAATAACGTTACCGCGCTCATCGAAGGAACTTACTTCGTTGAAGTGACCGATAATACCAATCCTGGTATCGGATGTCAGTCTGATCAACTCGAAATCACCATCGATCAGTTTGAAACCGTCATTACCGTCGCCGATGGCGATGCGACCATCCAGGATCAGGAAGATTGCTCTCCTGAAAATGGGGCCATCACCATCAATACGCTCACACAAACTGCCGAAGATGGTACCTCGCCTACTTCCACTACCTACGCTGACTTCAGGTTCCAGTGGGCCATCTCTGGTGGAGCCAACCTGTTCGTTATTCCTTTCGATAACGTGGCTGTCGCTACTTTCGAAGATGGAGAAACGGTCACCATTAATGGCGCTGTTACCGCTACTGTCGTAGGCGTCGAAGCAACCTACATCACCGTTTCCAGCCTCTCTGGTACCATCTCTGATAATCAGGGAATCGTCGGAGGTACTTCCGGTACTACGGCCGATGTGGACCATGCCGAGGACATCACCACAACTTCAGGAACCGTAGGCGCAAATGCCATCTCTGGCCTTGCGGCCAATAACTATCAGGTCACCATCGTCGAAGTAGATACCGATTGCCCCGATACCACGCCTTCGGTTGTTAACTTCACCGTTGATGATATTACTGAACTGCCTGTGCTGCAGATCTCTTCCATCACCGATGACTCTTCTTGTGATGATGTTACCCCTTCGGGTGCTGCCACGGTCAATGTCGTCGATGGTGGGGCCGTACAATCTGCTGCCAACTTCATCTTCAACTGGTACTCTGATGCCGCCGGAACTATCGCACTGGCTGGTGTAACCTTCAATGGCGCCGGTAATGGTACAGCTGGGGCTAACCAGATCTCTGATGCTACTGAAGGTACTTACTATGTCAGAGCTACCGATAACCTTAACCCTGGGGTCGGGTGTGAGTCTGATCTCATTACCATCACCATCGATCAGTTCGAAACCATCATCTCCGTCGCCGATGCAGATGTGACCATCGTTGATCAGGATGATTGTTCTCCTGAAAATGGGTCCATCACCATCACGCAAGTCACACTCACCAATGAAGATGGTACGACTTCTACCTCTACCACTTTCACCGACTTTACCTTCACCTGGTCTAACTCCGGTGGGGTGGTCGCTACGGGGAATGGCGTCAATGCCATCACAGGTAGAGCTGCTGATGACTATACCGTCTCTATCGTGCAGGATGCTACCGGATGTCCTGCCACTACTCCGTCTGAAGAAGCATTCACCATCGAGGATGTTACCGCTGTGCCGGTCGTGCAGATCACCGACCTCACCGATGACTCTTCCTGTGATGATCTCACTCCTTCTGGGGAAGTAACTGTCAATGTCGTCGATGGTGGAGCCATTCAAACCGCGACCGACTTCACCTTCGCATGGTATGCGGCAAATGGTACTACACGACTCTACTACATCCCTTATGATGGATTAGCAGGTGGGTCTTTCACCATCGGTGATAACCTGACCTTCGCTGGCGCACAAACCGCGACCATCGTATCTGTAGACGGGAATGCCATCGTTGCTTCTGCGCTCTCTGCAGACATCACCGATAATGAAACATTCAATAATGGTGGGGGTGTCTCTGCTGCGGTCAATAACCCGACCCATAACATCACCACAACCGGAACTACGGGTGCCAATAACGTTACCGCGCTCATCGAAGGAACTTACTTCGTTGAAGTGACCGATAATACCAATCCTGGTATCGGATGTCAGTCTGATCAACTCGAAATCACCATCGATCAGTTTGAAACCGTCATTACCGTCGCCGATGGCGATGCGACCATCCAGGATCAGGAAGATTGCTCTCCTGAAAATGGGGCCATCACCATCAATACGCTCACACAAACTGCCGAAGATGGTACCTCGCCTACTTCCACTACCTACGCTGACTTCAGGTTCCAGTGGGCCATCTCTGGTGGAGCCAACCTGTTCGTTATTCCTTTCGATAACGTGGCTGTCGCTACTTTCGAAGATGGAGAAACGGTCACCATTAATGGCGCTGTTACCGCTACTGTCGTAGGCGTCGAAGCAACCTACATCACCGTTTCCAGCCTCTCTGGTACCATCTCTGATAATCAGGGAATCGTCGGAGGTACTTCCGGTACTACGGCCGATGTGGACCATGCCGAGGACATCACCACAACTTCAGGAACCGTAGGCGCAAATGCCATCTCTGGCCTTGCGGCCAATAACTATCAGGTCACCATCGTCGAAGTAGATACCGATTGCCCCGATACCACGCCTTCGGTTGTTAACTTCACCGTTGATGATATTACTGAACTGCCTGTGCTGCAGATCTCTTCCATCACCGATGACTCTTCTTGTGATGATGTTACCCCTTCGGGTGCTGCCACGGTCAATGTCGTCGATGGTGGGGCCGTACAATCTGCTGCCAACTTCATCTTCAACTGGTACTCTGATGCCGCCGGAACTATCGCACTGGCTGGTGTAACCTTCAATGGCGCCGGTAATGGTACAGCTGGGGCTAACCAGATCTCTGATGCTACTGAAGGTACTTACTATGTCAGAGCTACCGATAACCTTAACCCTGGGGTCGGGTGTGAGTCTGATCTCATTACCATCACCATCGATCAGTTCGAAACCATCATCTCCGTCGCCGATGCAGATGTGACCATCGTTGATCAGGATGATTGTTCTCCTGAAAATGGGTCCATCACCATCACGCAAGTCACACTCACCAATGAAGATGGTACGACTTCTACCTCTACCACTTTCACCGACTTTACTTTCACCTGGTCTAACTCCGGTGGGGTGGTCGCTACGGGGAATGGCGTCAATGCCATCACAGGTAGAGCTGCTGATGACTATACCGTCTCTATCGTGCAGGATGCTACCGGATGTCCTGCCACTACTCCGTCTGAAGAAGCATTCACCATCGAGGATGTTACCGAGATCCCTGTGATTCAGATCTCTTCCATTACCGATGACTCTTCCTGTGATGATGTTACACCTTCGGGAGCAGCAACGGTTAACATTTCTGATGGAGCCGGTGGTAGCGAAACCGCTTCCAATTACCTGTTCAACTGGTATGAGTCTGATGGAACTACGGCCATCTTCGCCATCCCTTACGATGGATTGACTGGTGCTTTCCAGGCCGGTGAAACAATTACCATTGATGCTGGTGGTGCTAACATCACTGCTACAGTCATCTCCGATGATGGGGCAACCCTCTTCGCTTCAGCTCTGTCTGGAACCATCTCTGATAATGAAACCATTGATGGCGGTACTTCAGGTGCGGATGCCGTGGTTAACCACGTCCTTGATATTACCACCACTTCCGGTACGATCGGGGCTAACCAGATCTTCGGGCTGACCAATGGTACTTACTTCGTTGAAGCTACCGATAACACCAATCCGGGCATTGGTTGTGAAGCTGATCAGGTACAGATCGATATCGACCAGTTCGAAACCATCATTTCCGTCGCCGATGGCGATGCGACCATCCAGGATCAGGAAGATTGCTCTCCTGAAAATGGGGCCATCACCATCAATACGCTCACACAAACTGCCGAAGATGGTACCTCGCCTACTTCCACTACCTACGCTGACTTCAGGTTCCAGTGGGCCATCTCTGGTGGAGCCAACCTGTTCGTTATTCCTTTCGATAACGTGGCTGTCGCTACTTTCGAAGATGGAGAAACGGTCACCATTAATGGCGCTGTTACCGCTACTGTCGTAGGCGTCGAAGCAACCTACATCACCGTTTCCAGCCTCTCTGGTACCATCTCTGATAATCAGGGAATCGTCGGAGGTACTTCCGGTACTACGGCCGATGTGGACCATGCCGAGGACATCACCACAACTTCAGGAACCGTAGGCGCAAATGCCATCTCTGGCCTTGCGGCCAATAACTATCAGGTCACCATCGTCGAAGTAGATACCGATTGCCCCGATACCACGCCTTCGGTTGTTAACTTCACCGTTGATGATATTACTGAACTGCCTGTGCTGCAGATCTCTTCCATCACCGATGACTCTTCTTGTGATGATGTTACCCCTTCGGGTGCTGCCACGGTCAATGTCGTCGATGGTGGGGCTGTACAATCTGCTGCCAACTTCATCTTCAACTGGTACTCTGATGCCGCCGGAACTATCGCACTGGCTGGTGTAACCTTCAATGGCGCCGGTAATGGTACAGCTGGGGCTAACCAGATCTCTGATGCTACTGAAGGTACTTACTATGTCAGAGCTACCGATAACCTTAACCCTGGGGTCGGGTGTGAGTCTGATCTCATTACCATCACCATCGATCAGTTCGAAACCATCATCTCCGTCGCCGATGCAGATGTGACCATCGTTGATCAGGATGATTGTTCTCCTGAAAATGGGTCCATCACCATCACGCAAGTCACACTCACCAATGAAGATGGTACGACTTCTACCTCTACCACTTTCACCGACTTTACCTTCACCTGGTCTAACTCCGGTGGGGTGGTCGCTACGGGGAATGGCGTCAATGCCATCACAGGTAGAGCTGCTGATGACTATACCGTCTCTATCGTGCAGGATGCTACCGGATGTCCTGCCACTACTCCGTCTGAAGAAGCATTCACCATCGAGGATGTTACCGAGATCCCTGTGATTCAGATCTCTTCCATTACCGATGACTCTTCCTGTGATGATGTTACACCTTCGGGAGCAGCAACGGTTAACATTTCTGATGGAGCCGGTGGTAGCGAAACCGCTTCCAATTACCTGTTCAACTGGTATGAGTCTGATGGAACTACGGCCATCTTCGCCATCCCTTACGATGGATTGACTGGTGCTTTCCAGGCCGGTGAAACAATTACCATTGATGCTGGTGGTGCTAACATCACTGCTACAGTCATCTCCGATGATGGGGCAACCCTCTTCGCTTCAGCTCTGTCTGGAACCATCTCTGATAATGAAACCATTGATGGCGGTACTTCAGGTGCGGATGCCGTGGTTAACCACGTCCTTGATATTACCACCACTTCCGGTACGATCGGGGCTAACCAGATCTTCGGGCTGACCAATGGTACTTACTTCGTTGAAGCTACAAATAACACCAATCCGGGCATTGGTTGTGAAGCTGATCAGGTACAGATCGATATCGACCAGTTCGAAACCGTCATTTCCGTCGCCGATGCCGATGTGGCCATCGTTGATCAGGAAGATTGTTCTCCTGAAAATGGGTCCGTCACCATCACACAGCTTACCCTCACCAATGAGGATGGGACGACTTCTACCTCTTCTACCTTCACTGACTTCACCTTCACCTGGACCAACTCGGCCAGTGCTACCGTCGCTTCGGGTAATGGGGTCAATGCCATCACCGGACAGCCTGCTGATACCTACACCGTATCGATCGTGCAGGATGCGACCGGTTGTCCTGCTACTACCCCTTCTGAAGAAGCCTTCGTCATTGAAGATGTTACCGAGACACCATCTATTCAAGTAAGCAGTATTACAGATGACACATTCTGTGATACAGATAACAATGGAGATGGAACATTGACCATCCAAATCTTACAAGGTGGGTCTGTGGCAAGTGCAACGGATTATTCAATCGCATGGTATAGAGGAGAACACACTTCAGCACCAGCTACAACTGATGCCAACTTCTTGTACAATGATGCAGGAGATGCCAGTGGAGCCAACGTTGGAACTGTAGCTTTGAATTCCTCTGACATCACACAATTACAGGGATTAGAGACCGGAGATTACACCGTATTTGTGAGTGATAATGTGAATCCAAATATTGGTTGTGAATCATTCAGAACGTTTACTATCCTGTCTGATGAGGATATTCCTATTATCAATGAGGCCAACATCCAGGCAGCAGTAGTCAACGACACTACCTGTACCAGCAACAGTGGAGCGATTGTAATTACAGATGCTGATGTATCTACATCATCCGGTGCTTCCGTAACATTGAATGATTATACGGCTACGCTGTACAACGATGAAGAACTAGCCGCTGCTTCTATAGTAGAAACCCTGGCTGCCGGTTCAGGATTGACATCATACACATTCGATGAACTAGCTCCTGGAGATTATTACCTCACCATCACAGGAAGTAATAGTAGTTGTGAATCAGCAAGTATTCGGGTAAATATTGAAGATTTGTCTTTCAATCCAGTCATTTCTGTAGACAACCTTACAGCAAATGCCAATTGTGGTGGCACAGCTGCTGAAGGAGAAATCTCGATATCAGTGCTTGAATCTGATGGCGCACAGGATTCTTACACTTTCTCATGGGTAGATAATGCCTCTACAATAGTGACTTCCACTGATGTGAATAATACATCAACTGTTCAGGGATTAAGTGCCGCTCTAAGCCCATATGTGGTGACAGTAAACAATACAGTGACTGGTTGTACTACTGAACAATCAATTGCTATAACGGATGAAGCATCTAATCCAATCATCACAAGCTTTGCAGCTAATAACAATACGATCTGCTCTGCAAGCAATGGTTCTTTCGAATTGTTCTCAGCCACATTGGATGGATCGGAAATCGATTCTACGACGCTGGAAACTGACTACACATTGAACGTTTATTCAGATGCTGGGGCGACTACTCTTGTAGCAGATGGTAACACAGCAAATGGTCAGTTGAGTTATGACAGCTTATCCGGAAGCACTACTGGTACAACCTATTACGCTGTGCTCCAAGCTGCCACATCGCTGTGCACCTCAGATACAGTAGAGTTTACCATATTTGATAATCCTCTGAATCCTGTAATTGCTATCGATGTAGTTCAGACAGATTCTACTTGCTCAGCTACGGTTGGAACAGGTATTCTGGTAGCTACAGGTGACGGACAGGGTGATGACAATACTAATTTCTCTTTCGAGTGGTTCGATTCTGATGGTAATTCGATCAGTACAAACGACACCTTGTCGCAGGTATTTGCAGGTACCTATCAGGTTCAGGTAAGTAGTGCCAACTCAGGTTGCTCAGCTACCGCTTCAGTAGAAATCGAAAATGTACCTCAGTCACCTGAGATCACAGACTTTACGGTCACTGAAGCCACAACGTGTAATCCTGGTAATGGTGTCTTAACCATCACCGGAGTAAGCATCGCAACACTTGACCGATACCGATTCGACTTCTTCGATACGAATCCATTGTCGGGCTCTCCTTCTGCCGTACAATCATCAACTAATCCCGTATTCTCTACTGCTATGCCGGGTACGACTTACTTCGCAGTTGCAGTCGATACGCTAACCGGTTGTAGTACTAATGCAGTACAGGTTGAGTTCGGGGAAGAGAATGTTGTACTTCCTGTGCTTCAGATTGAAGACTTCAATAATCAGGAGAACTGCGATCCAGGTAATCCAAATGGATCCATCACCATTTCCGCAGATGGCAGTACCGACAATACGATATATACATTCTTATGGACGGATAGCGACAATAATGTGATTGAAGCAAATAATGCAACGGCATCCGCGCTGACAGCAGGAACATATATCCTCACGGCAACGAGTGCAGCTACTGGTTGTGCGGCTTCATTTACCGTGATGATCGAAGATCAAATACCACCATTCTTGCTTACTCCTACCTCCGAGGCCAACACTTCCTGTATCAATCCAAATGGATCCACAGGAGTAACAGTTGTTCCTGTAGGTTCAGGCCAGGCCAACGCAAATACGGTGGTCCGAGAAGCAGAGTTCTACTGGTTTAGCAATGCTGCTGATGCACGATCTGATAATCTGGCCAATGCCGAGCATGTAGGAGAAACCTATGAAGGGTTGTCTGCCGGAACATATACGGTCATTGCCCAGGATGTGAATGATTTATTCTGCTTCTCAGAACCTGCTTCTGTTGAAGTATTGGATGGAACAGTCACTCCTACGTTTGCTGCTGAAGTGACCAGAAACCTTACAGTATGTTTCGAAGACGCACCAAATGGTTTCGCTGTAATTGATACGATGATGAACATCGAGAATCTGGACTTCCAATGGTTTGAGGGTACAGACATTACGGCCACACCAATCCAGTCAGGCCTTTTTGTCGATTCATTAGCGATCGGAACTTATACCGTAGTTGCTACCAACCGCATCAGTGGTTGCTTCGATACGCAAGAACTTACCGTAATTGATGAGCGACCAACTATCACAGCTCCTACCCTGACCCTCATCGGAAATGGACGAACCAATTGTCTGTTCCCTGATGGCGAAGCGGTGGCTAATTCTGGTGGTCTGACCGAAGGGTTTGAATTCCGATGGTATGCCGCTGATGATCCGAATACCTTACTATTCGTCGGAAGTGAAATAACTACGTTGGACACAATCACATACGAAGTGGTAGCCTACCATGAAGCTTCGGGTTGCGAGTCCGCGAGGGAACAAATCACGATACCGAATGGTATTACGGACCCAGCATTTACTGTACAGGTGACACAATCTGTCTGTCTGAGAACAGAAGATGGTTCTACCAACCAGTTCTCAGGTCAGGCCTTTGTAGCCATCGAAGACTTCAATGTATTCGTGGATTCTGTGACTTACTTCAATGAAGCAGGTGAAATTATTCTTGCCAGAAGAGGCAGCGAAACACTGATCGATGCAAGTCCTGGAAATTACACCGTGAACTTCAGAGCCAGCAACGGTTGTGATTACTCCGCTAGCTTCTCCATTGCTGCAGAGATCCAGATTTACAATGGTGTCTCTGCCAACGATGACGGATTCAATGATTTCTTCCTGATCGATTGTTTGGACTTCTTCGAAAACAATAACGTTCAGATCTTCAACAGAGACGGTGTGAAAGTTTACGAGGTTGATAATTATGACAACAACGAACGCAGGTTCAATGGTACGTCAAATGTTGGTTCGGCGCTGAACTTGCCTGCAGGTACATACTTCTACATCATCGATAGAGGAGATGGAAGTGAGCTGATACAAGGATTTTTAGAGTTAGTTAGATAAATTACAACTATGAAGACATTAAAGTATGGACTGTTGCTTTTGTGTTCCCTGATTATATTAGGGACAGTGGAGGCGCAACAACGGGCGATTACTTCTACCTACATGTACAATGGGCTGGTCATCAATCCAGCCTATGCAGGTAGCTTAAATGTATTGTCACTGACTGGTGTTCATCGTGACCAGTGGGTCAATGTGGATGGAGCACCTCAATTTCAGGTATTTACCGGGCATACTTCACTGCTCTCCAATCGGATTGGCGTAGGCCTCACGGTCTCCAAGGATCAAATTGGTGTCCATGACGATGTGGGTGTTTTCGGTAGTTATGCCTATAAGATCCGAACCAATATCGGTATCCTCGCCATGGGATTGCAAGCTGGCTTTAACAGCCGGACTTCAGATTTTAGCAACTTGTCGCTGCTCGACAATAATGATCCTTTCTTATTTGGACAACAGAGCAACTTCACTCCAAACTTTGGGACTGGGCTATATTTTGCCAATCCTGATTTCTTCTTGGGTGTTTCTGTCCCTTACATCCTGGAAAACCGAGTTTACGATGAACTGGATCTTGGAAGTTCTAACTTACCACCTGTCGATAAGTCTTTTCTAAATTCACGGGAGAGTCGATATTATTACGTCACTTCAGGAGGAGTAATTCATCTCTCCAGCAAGATAAAACTCAACCCCTCTTTCCTGTTACGCATTCAGGAAGAACAAAAAGTCGGTTGGGACATCAACGTGAATGTGATCTTTGATGAAATTGCTTATGTAGGTACGAATGTACGACGAGGTGGCGACCTGACATTTCTAGGTCAGCTCATTCTGAATGAGAACTTTAGAATTGGATATGCTTACGATGCTATTACCAATAACCTCAACGACTACTCCGCTGGTAGCCATGAGATCATGGTGAATTATCGCATCAAATTGAGGAATTATAAGAAAGATCCCGGTTGCCCGGTATATTTCTAATCTTATTTCTCTTTCGACTTACTCAAATCCGATAACATTGAATTGGTAATTGAAAGTAGGATGCTGAAAATCAGTGCCCACCAAAATCCGTCTACCTGAAAACCCGGTACCAGTCCATCCGCCATTAATATGATGATTGCATTGATGACCAATAAAAACAGGCCCAGTGTAAAAAAGGTTAGCGGTATGGTGAATATGATCAGGATAGGCTTTACCAATCCATTAAGAATGGATAAAACAATAGCCAGAATAAATGCTGCAATAAAGTCCTCCACGTATACCCCTGGCAACAGGTAAGATACGATGATCACAGCAACGGAGGACAGGATCATTTTTAAGAAAAAATTCATAAAGCTATAGTTAGTATTAATCTTCTTGAAACCAGCTGGCATAGCGAACGTAATTGTTGGCTATCCGCTTCATCATCGAGCGATTCTTTTCATCAATCTTTTTGACCTGTTTTGCAGGAACACCTGCGTAAATAGAATTTTCTTCTACAATCGTACCTTCCAGCACTACCGCTCCTGCCGCGATGATTGCACCCTTTTTCACAACAGCATTGTCCATCACGATGGCCCCCATACCAACCAACGTTTCATCCTCCAGCGTACATCCATGGATGATGGCATTGTGCCCTACCGTTACATTATCCCCGATGGTAGTTCCAGCCTGTTCATAGGTCCCATGGACCGTTGCATTATCCTGAATATTCGAGTTATTTCCAATCCGAATGAAGTTTACATCCCCCCTAACCACCGCACTAAACCACACCGTGCATTTGTCTCCCATGGTAATGTCTCCAACCAATACCGCATTCTCTGCAAACCAACAATCTTCTCCGTGACTGGGTGAAAACCCCCGCACTTCTTTTACAATAGCCATCTACTCTTTTTCCATAAACATAACTTTAATTTGCAGCTTTTTAAATCAATTCATTGTCATTTTCGAATGTTCAAGCACTTTGTTCTCCTTGGTTCCATAGTTATTGCACTCCAGGGCTGCCTATCCAATACCGAAAAAACCGCGCCTCAGAAAGCAAGCACTATGATGCAGAAGTTTAAACTGGACAGTATTAGATCTGTGGCGACCATTATCACCAACAATGGCGAGGGTCTGATGGATACCAGAAGACGTATTTCTTCAGGGATTTATCAATTGGACACCAATAAGATCATCCGTTCCATCAACCTCTCCGTGGAAGAATTACTCATCAATGACCTGAATCATCACTTGGTCATTGACATGATGAATATGGAACCCTGGGATAGTACAAGCCAAACTCCTTTGAAAGTTGATAGTGCTTTTTACCTTTCTGAGGTCTCACATGTTGCCTTATCAAAAATTACTCTCGGGGATGTGACCAATGAAATACTTTTCCCCGTTTGGGTCCATCAAGATTCATTGACCTCTTTCATAGAAGGGAAAACTACGTTGGCATTAAAAAATTGGGGGCTTGACCTTCCGGAAAACCATCAATTATACCTGGGATTATCTCTTTTCACCCTTTCTGAAAATTGAGCCTGACATTTTGTCACGATTCTGCCACTAGGAATTATCTTTGCACGCAAATCGGATCATGATGGAAGGCGTAATTGAGGATATCTCGATATTGAAGGAAGAACAAGAAGAATCTTGTGAAGTAAAAGTTACCAAAGACGAACAAAATCATCAAGGGAGGAAGCTATACATCGAAAGCTATGGCTGTCAAATGAATTTCTCTGATAGTGAGATCGTTACGTCCATTCTACAAAAGGATGGATTTGGTACAACATCGAATTTTGAAGAAGCAGATGTGATCCTTCTCAACACTTGCTCAATAAGAGAAAAGGCAGAATTAACCGTAAGAAAAAGGCTCAATCAATTCAACAAGATCAAACAAGATCGACCCGAAATCACCGTGGGTGTGCTGGGCTGCATGGCCGAAAGACTTAAAGCGCAACTGCTGGAAGAGGAAAAAATAGTGGATCTGGTGGCCGGACCTGATGCTTATCGTGACCTACCTAACCTGGTCAGCGAAGCTGCGTCGGGAAATAAAGGCGTCAATACATTCTTGTCCAGAGATGAGACTTACGCCGACATCTCCCCTGTACGATTGAATTCCAATGGTGTAACTGCTTTCATCTCGATCATGAGAGGCTGTGACAACATGTGTTCATTCTGCGTCGTACCTTTCACAAGAGGTCGTGAAAGAAGCCGTGACCCACACTCTATCGTAGCAGAAGCGCAACAATTGTTTGATGCCGGATATAGAGAAGTAACGCTTCTTGGTCAAAATGTAGACTCCTATAAATGGTCCGCAGTAGAAAACAACAAAGCTCGTCTGAATAAGGCGGGAATCGAAGAAGTCATCAATTTTGCCGGCTTATTGGAAATGGTGGCCAAAGTAGACCCTCAACTTCGTGTAAGGTTTTCTACTTCTCATCCAAAAGACATCACTGATGATGTACTGCACACGATGAAGCAGTACAATAATATCTGCAAATACATCCATTTGCCTGCTCAAAGTGGCAACTCTCGCGTACTTGAACTCATGAACCGTACCTACAGTAGGGAATGGTACCTGGACCGTGTAGCAGCGATCCGTCGAATTCTTGGCGAAGATTGTGGGATCAGTTCTGATATGATTGCGGGCTTCTGTACAGAAACTGAGAAAGAACATCAGGAAACCCTGAGCTTGATGGACATTGTCAAATATGACTTTTCTTACATGTTCTATTACTCGGAACGTCCGGGAACACTAGCAGCGAAAAAATACGAAGACGACATTCCTCTTGATGTTAAGAAAAGAAGATTGAGCGAGATCATTGCTCGTCAACAGGAAATTTCTCTTAAACGAAATCAAAGAGATATCGGTAAAGTATTTGAAGTATTGATTGAAGGTAAAAGCAAGCGCTCCGATCAGCAATTGCAAGGAAGAAACTCCGCCAATAAAGTAGTCATTTTTGATGATCCCGGACTGGAGAAAGGCACTTATGCCAAAGTGAAAGTGACTGATTGTACGGCTGCTACCCTTTTGGGTGAACTCGTAAATTGATATGGAATACAAGGTCAACGCCGAAATACAATCCATCAAACAACGATTCGAAATCGTTGGCATTTCATCCTTGCTGAACAATGCCATTCGAGTGGCCATGCAAGTGGCTCCTACGGATATGAGTGTGCTCATACAAGGAGAAAGTGGTGCTGGAAAAGAGTCTTTTTCCAAGATCATTCACAGCTTGTCTCACCGCAAGCACGGCCAATTCATTGCTATCAATTGTGGAGCTATCCCGGAAGGTACAATTGATTCAGAGCTTTTTGGACATGAAAAAGGGTCTTTTACCGGAGCTACCGATACCAGAAAAGGATATTTCGAAGTAACCAACGGGGGTACCATCTTCCTTGATGAAATCGGCGAAATGCCCTTATCCACTCAAGCCCGATTGCTTCGTGTATTAGAAAATGGTGAATTCATCAAAGTCGGCTCTTCTAAAGTTCAGAAGACCGATGTACGTGTAATTGCAGCGACCAACGTGGAGTTGCAGAGTGCTATCCATAAAGGGAAATTCAGAGAAGACCTCTACTACCGATTGAGTACAGTTCCGATCAAAGTCCCAGCACTCAGAGAACGCGGTGACGATGTTTTGCTACTATTTAAAAAGTTTGCTTCAGACTTTTCTGAAACCTACAAAACGAAACCGGTTTTCCTTAACGATGATGCCAAACTCATCTTAAAAGCCTTCCGGTTTCCGGGAAATATCCGACAGCTTAAAAACCTGGTGGAGCAGATCAGTGTTCTTGAATTGGAGCGGGAAATCACTGCAGACAAGCTTCGGGATTACCTTCCCAAGGATCAAAGCAACCTCCCTGCGGTGCTGGAACAAGCCAAAGGCGAAGAAAACTATTCTGAAAGAGACCTACTCTACAAAGTATTGTTTGACATGAAAAAAGACATGTCAGACATGAAAAAATTGATTCTGCAATTGCTGCAGGACAACCCTTCAAGTAGTGAAATCTTACAGGAACATCAACACCTGTTCAATGGTGTTTCTCCTACTGCCACACCATCCGTAACCGCACCGAGTACTCCACCAGAAGTAAGTACACCTTTGCTGATTGAGTCTAAAACCGAGGACGAGGACGATTACGAAGACATTATCGAGGACATTGTGCACCTGCCCCATGAGGAAGACACACTTTCTTTGGAGAAAAAAGAAAAGGAATTGATTATAAAAGCGTTAAAGAAAAACAACAATAAACGAAAGTACGCTGCTCGGGATCTTGGCATTTCAGAGCGCACACTTTATCGCAAAATCAAGCAATATGAAATTGAAAGCCTCTAATTTATTCCTGATCTCGCTCTTATTTCCGCTTCTTGGATGCGGCGTTTATGGATTTACGGGTGCCTCTATTTCCCCAGACACCAAGACCATCTCTATCCAGACATTCTATAATAACGCAGTGCTTGGTCCCTCTAATATGAGTGTATTATTCACTGAACGGATCAAAGATTACTACCAGCAAAATACAAACCTGGCATTGGTCGATGATAATGGAGACCTTCAATTAGATGGTTACATTGCTGATTATAAGATCACTCCTGTGGCGGCGAACGCAGCCGGAAGATCATCAGGACAGGACCTATCAACGCTTTCACGCGTTACCATCACTGTCTTTGCGACTTATGTCAATGTCAATGATGACACCTTTGATTTTGAAAAGCGCTTCTCTTTTTTCGTGGACTTTGACCAAAATCTGGATCTAAGTGCTAACGAGCAAGGCTTTGTCGAAGAAATATTTGATCAGATCGTGATCGATATCTTTAACGCCTCCGTGGCGAATTGGTAATTTTTTATATCTTTAGATTTTGAATTATTGACCTTTTCGTGTGAACAAAGAGAAGTTTATAGACTGTCTCAGAGACCCCTCTTTACTTCAGGATAATGAAATTCAAGAGCTTAATCAATTGGTTAAGCGATATCCCTATTTTCAGGGAGCTAGAGCACTTTTAGCAAAAGTCTCAAAAGAAAGAAACCTGAAAGATGCTGCCCATCGCATATCCTCTGCGGCAGTTTATACCACTGATCGTGCGCTGCTAAAAAAATATATCAGTGATCATCTGTTCTTTTTGGATTCCAGAGATGTCTTAAAAGAAGAAAAAGTAAAGCCAGCCGAGGCCCCCACTCCAAAGGCATCTCAGCCCCCAAGGCCACCTGCACCGACGCAGGAGACTGCAAAAAAAGCACCTCCCAAACCGGAATCAACCAACGAAAAACCGGCGCCCCAAAAACCGACACCTTCAAGCGATCGAAAAGCGGCACCAAAACCAGAAGTTCCTGAAAAAAGAGAAGAAGCTAAACCCCCTGCTGCCGAAAAGGCAGAACCTGTTCCTCCAAAAGCACCTCCAACGCCGAAAGAGCGACCAAAACCAGAGGTAGCAAAAAAGACAGCCCCACCAAAACCTGCTCCTGAAGTAGAAGAGGAACTCACCAATCTACAGGCATCAGAAACCAATCTAGATGACTGGATCAAAGAAATTCACGAGGATATAGAAGCTCTGAAAAAGTCCAGAGCCCGGTTTCAGGAATTGGATAAAAAATTAGAGGAAGAGGACAAGAAGGCCGAGGAAGAAAACAAGAGAAAAGAGGCTGAAGAAGTACTACGAGCCGAAGAAGAAAAGAAGAAACAAGAGGAAGAAGAAAAGCAGCGAGCCGAAGAAGAGCAAAAGAATAAGGAAGAAGAAGATGCGGTCAATGCTGCGCTGAAAAAAGTAACAAGCCGAAAAAAATCTGCCGCTAAGAAAGATGCGGACAAAGTCGAATCAGAGGAAAAACCTGAAAAGGCGAAACCTAAGAGAAAGACTACTGCAAAGACAACCAAAAAACAGAAAGACGATTCCGAAACCAAGGAAACACATGCTTCCAAGAAAAAAGAAGACCCTAAAGAAGTAAAAGCAAAGGCTCCAAGGAAAAAAACCTCCGCTAAAAAGACTCCTGTAAAAACAGAACCGGTAAAAGAGGAAATTGAAGCTCAACCAAAATCCGAAGAGCAAGCACCAATAAGTGAGGAGAAACCTGTCAAAAAGAAGGAAATAAAAACGGAAGAAGAAGATACTGGCACCTTGAAGGTAGTCCGACGTAGATCTGGAAAAGTGCAATCCACTACTTTTGAGACTCAGAGTAAGGAAAATACAGAGGAAGAAAGTAAAGAAAAGATCATCGACGAATTCATCAGTACCAGTCCTAAAATATCAAAAGCTGACAAGTCAAAACTGGCCTCAGAAGAAGACAAGGAAGATTTATCCGACAAAAGCAGTCGATTCCAGGCAGACATTGGCACGGAGTATCTGGCCGAAATATATGTCGAGCAAGGTAAAATAGAACGCGCAATTTCAATTTACGAAAAACTGAGCTTGAAATTCCCCGAAAAAAAGTCTTATTTTGTGGCGCGAATTGAAGAACTGAAGTCGAAGTAAGAAATTTAGTATGTACGTAATCATCGGACTGATTCTGGTCCTAGCCGTTTTTTTAATCTTAGTTGTCCTTGCTCAAAACCCTAAAGGAGGTGGACTCTCCAGCCAATTTGGTGGCAGTGGTGCCTCTCAATTGATGGGTGTAAAAAAGACTGGAGATTTTCTGGAAAAAGCGACCTGGGGAGCAGCGATCGCCATTCTGTTGCTTTCATTGAGCACTAACTTCTTCCTGGAGACTGAAAACACCCTGGAACCATCAAGCCCCAACCTTGAAAATACCCAGGCCCCTACTCCAGCATTGCCTACATTTGATGAAGGCTCCTCTTTACCTGCCGATTTAGTAGAAGGTGACTCTACAGGCGGCAATTAAGCCGCCGCACTTAAGTGACGCATCAATAATCTTTTAGCTACCGGCAATACGGTAGGCTGTTCCGGGAATGCCAATTTGGTGACTAATGAAAAAGTCGCTGGATTGGGCAATTCGGAGTTTCCTTTGGCCAATTCTAGCTTAACACGTTCAAAGGATCGACTGAAATCAATAAAGTCTTTTGTTACGAACCGAAGGTTAATGCCACGGTATTTCTCCTCGGCACTTTCAAACACGCTGCTTTTGTACTGATAGATAGATATCTCCCTTTGGCTGTCGTGGTTGATCAACAGATAGCCTTCATCCGTATACATGGGAATGATCCCTACTGGTTCAAAAGCCATCTGATCTTCCACAAATTCATAAATCTCCTTTCCTTCTTCGATCATTTTCGTGAATCTTGGCATGGAAAAAGCGATGATCGCCTCTAGTTCCTGTAAGACCTTATCCTCCGTTATATCCTTTTCGAAATCAAGCATCAATCGTTTGGCAGCTTCCTGATTCAATTTCTTGGGAAAGCGGCTCCAGAAAGAAGTCTTCTTCTCTTTGAAATGCATCAAGTTTTCCCTGTGAGCGATAAGATCAGACAAAGACGGATACAAATGGACGTTTCCGAACTTGCGTCCGATCTGCTTCAAGTATGCCAGAACAATGTACTTTTTATATTCAAAATCGATGATCCCTTCAGTTAACCAATCTGCACTTAGTTTATCCATATATGACAGTTTTGTTGATATAAGTTAATTACAAAACGGCAGAAACGGCAGTCAATGACATCTTACATGACATGTTTTTGTGTCCAAACTGAAATAATGTCAGTAAAAAACTGAAAAACTGACAAAATCTGAATTTGGCACAGCTTATGATAAAGGGCAGATGTCTTATCGAAAGATTTTACAACAAAAAAACTGTAACACAGAAATGTCAAAAGTTAACTTCAAACCACTTGCCGATAGAGTCCTAGTGGAACCTGCGGCAGCCGAAGAAAAAACTGCATCAGGATTGTATATTCCTGACACTGCAAAAGAGAAACCTCAAAGAGGAACAATCGTGGCAATTGGAACAGGTAAACCGGATGAGCCTATCACAGTAAAAGAAGGAGATACCGTACTTTACGGAAAATACTCTGGTACTGAGATCAGCATCGACGGTACAGATTACCTCATCATGAAAGAAACTGATATCTACGGAATCATATAAACCCAATCTGAAAAGATAACAATCAAGAAAAGATCATGGCAAAAGATATATTTTTCGATACAGATGCGAGAGATCAGCTGAAGAAAGGTGTAGATACCCTGGCTGACGCTGTAAAAGTGACATTGGGACCTAAAGGTCGAAATGTAATCCTTGACAAAAAGTTTGGTGCACCTTCTGTAACAAAGGATGGTGTTTCTGTGGCCAAAGAAATCGAATTGGAAGAGTCCATTGAAAACATGGGTGCTCAGCTATTGAAAGAAGTGGCTTCTAAAACTGCTGACGATGCTGGTGACGGTACCACTACTGCTACCGTATTGGCGCAAGCAATCTTTGGTCACGGAATCAAAAACGTAGCAGCTGGTGCTAACCCAATGGACCTTAGAAGAGGAGTTGACAAAGCAGTGACTGCTGTTGTCGAGAACCTGAGAGGACAATCAAAAGAGATTTCTACTAACGACGAGATTGCTCAAGTGGCTACCGTTTCTGCTAACAATGATGCAGAAGTTGGTTCTATGATCGCAAATGCGATGGACAAAGTAGGAAAAGATGGTGTGATCACTGTTGAAGAAGCAAAAGGTACTGAAACAGAAGTAAAAACTGTTGAAGGTATGCAATTTGACAGAGGATACCTTTCTCCTTACTTCGTAACCAACACAGACAAGATGGAAGCTGAGCTGGAAAGCCCATACATCTTGATCTACGACAAGAAGATCTCCAACATGAAGGAGTTGTTGCCGGTATTGGAAGCGACTGCTCAGACTGGAAAGCCTTTGTTGATCATCGCTGAAGATGTAGAAGGTGAAGCGTTGGCTACTTTGGTAGTGAACAAGATCAGAGGTGCACTGAAAATCGCTGCTGTGAAGGCTCCAGGTTTCGGTGACCGAAGAAAAGCAATGTTGGAAGATATCGCCATCCTGACTGGTGGAACTGTGATCTCTGAAGAAAGAGGCTACAAATTGGAAAACGCTACTTTGGATTATCTTGGAACTGCTGACAAAGTAAATATCGATAAAGACAATACTACTATTGTAAACGGTGCTGGCACTGCTGATGATATCCAGGCGAGAGTAAACCAAATCAAGCAGCAAATCGAAAACACAACTTCTGATTACGACAAAGAGAAGTTGCAAGAGCGATTGGCTAAGCTTTCTGGTGGTGTGGCTATCCTTTACATTGGTGCTGCTACTGAAGTAGAAATGAAAGAGAAGAAAGATTTGGTTGACGATGCATTGCACGCGACTCGAGCTGCTGTACAAGAAGGTATCGTAGCTGGTGGTGGTGTCGCATTGATCAGAGCAAGCGCTTCTTTGGATGGCATCTCAATTGACAATGGTGATCAGGAAACTGGTGTAAACATCATCAAAGCTGCAATCGAAGCTCCTTTAAGAACAATCGTTGGAAACGCTGGTGGTGAAGCTTCAGTTGTTGTGAACAATGTGAAAGACGGAAAAGATGATTACGGTTACAACGCCGGAACAGACGAGTACGTGAACATGTTCTCTGCTGGTATCATCGACCCTACTAAAGTGACTCGATTGGCACTTGAGAATGCTGCATCTATCGCTGGTCTGTTGTTGACCACTGAGGCGGTTGTAGCTGATCGACCTGAGCCCGAGCCTCCAATGCCTGCTGGCGGCGGAATGCCTGGTGGCATGGGTGGCATGATGTAAGATCATAACGTCATACATATAAAAGAAAGACCCTTCAATTTGGAGGGTCTTTTTATTTTTAGCCCAAATTGTGCACATGACGAAGAAGCAAATTTCATTTTGGCCCTTATTTATTGAGTTTGCCTCAGTAGTCTTTGCCGTTTTACTAGCTCTAGGCCTCAATTCCTATAAACAGAATCAAGACTTGAAGGAAGAAAGTCGAATACTTTCTAAAAAGATTCTTGCCGAATGCCGGCGTAACCTCCTTGAATTGGATACGGTTAATACGCAAAATGAAGCTTATCTAATTTACCTGGATTCCTTGTTGGCCCAGGGAAATGAGGTCAGCGGATTTAGTATCGATTATAATGGCGAATTGCTTACCAGCAGTGCCTGGAAATACACACAAAACTCTAAAGCGTTTAATTACATCGATTCTACTCTTCTGAATGATGCTACGATCGTATATGAATTACAAGACTACTATATGAAAGTGTCCGGAGAAATGTTTCAAAACATTGGTGAAATGGTCCTCAATTCAGATAACATCAAATCCTCCACGCTGATCAAAACGTCTCATTACTTCACACGAAATGCTCATGAAGCCGGAAAACAATTAGCAGAAGCATACAAAGAGATACTAGAAGACCATCGGGACAAATAAATATCTCGGCGATCCAAGATTTTCTTATCTTCGGCCATTAATCCAAGCTTAACCCATGACCTACATCATTGTCACCCTCTCCTACATTTTAATTCTGACCGGAATTATCATCTATAAAAGTCGCACGGTCAAAAGTGAAGAAGATTTTGTCGTCGCAGGTAGAAGTGTGCCAGTCTATCTACTGGTTGGAACCCTCGTAACGACCTGGATCGGCTCTGGGAGTTTATTTGGAACAGCAGGACTGACATTTCAAGTAGGATTTTCCGAATTGTGGTTTTCGTTAGGCGCATGGGTCGGGATTTTGGCTGTTTATTTCATTGCCGCCAGGGTCAGACGCATATCTCAATTTACATTGACTGATATCCTGGAAAAACGATATTCTCCTCTTGCAAGATTATTAGGCACCATCACGATCATCGTGGCTTACTTAATTATTGCTGGGTACCAATTCAAAGGTGGAGGTAGGTTCCTGGCCATTCTTACAGAAGGTGCTATCAGTATTGAAACCGGGATGTTGATTACATTCCTAATCATCATTGTTTTTACCGCCCTTGCAGGTATGGTCTCGATCGTATCCATCGATATATTTAATGGCATCATCATGATTGTAGGCATCATCCTCGCCGTGCCATTCGCAATCAATGGATTTGGTGGCTGGGACCAGGTAGTTAGCACCATCAATGAAGTGAGTCCTGATCATTTATCCGTATTGGAAGGACATGAACCATTTTGGTATGTTGGCATCATGCTACCCACATTGATTCTGCTACTTAGTGAAAGTAGTGTCTATCAGAAATTCTCTTCCGCAAAAGATGCAGCATCGGCGAAAAAGGCTGTGATGGGAATGTTCATAGGTGTTGTAACCATTGAGTTTTTGATGTGCCTGTTGGCTGTGGTAGGTTTTGCTATTTACTCCGACGATCCCAGGTTCTTCCTACCAGATGGCTCCATCAATGCGGCCGTTTCCGAAGAAGTCATCTTAAGAATTGGATTTGAGAAACTTCCAGCATTTGTCGGGTCATTATTATTTGCTGGTGGAGCTGCGATCATTCTGTCTACTGGAAATACGTTCCTGATGGTGACCTCTACCAACTTATCAAGGGATATTCTTGAAAAGTATTTCATCAAAAACCCTTCAGACAAAAAGAAACTGGTCATGCAACGAATTGCCATCGTAGTGCTTGGACTGCTTGCATTCCTGATCATGACACAATTTGAAGCCATCCTGGACATGGCATTCATTTCCTATACCATGATCGGTGCCTCTCTCGCACCTCCTTTATTGGCTACCTTCTTCTGGAAAAGAGTGACCAAAGAAGGTGGCATCGCCTCCATTTTGGCGGGTATGTTAACGGTGGTATTCATTGAAGTAATGAACAGGACGCTGGATGCTCCATTGGACCTTGGGATCATTTCTTTCCCATTTGATGCCAAAATGATTGCTATTCCGGCCCTGTTAATGTCCATCATTGCACTTGTTGGTGTGAGTCTTTTAACCAAGCCCACACCAAAAGAAATTGTCGATCCGTTTTTCGAGGAAGAATAATTAGCGTAATTTCGCTGTTAGAAAAATATCTCTATTTGCGAAAGCGATTTTGTAGGTAGTGATACCATTGTAATTTCTAACAAGCGCCCCATGCAGGAATTTGGACTTAAATCTCAAACCTCAGATCTCAAAGACATTGGGATCAAAGTAGAAGAAGCACACTGGAATTTGACCCAGGCCGAGTTGATCGAAGAAGCGGTGAAACAAGGTGAAGGCAACCTGGCCGATACTGGTGCCCTGGTTGTTAAAACGGGTAAATTCACCGGAAGAGCTCCTAAAGACAAGTTTGTCGTTGAAGATGATGTGACCCGTGAGCCGGTCTGGTGGGGGAATGTCAACCAACCCATCTCTGAAGCTCATTTTGAGCGGCTTTACAGCAAGATCGTAGGCCACCTAGGTGATAAAAAAGTCTATGTACGAGACATGTATGCGGGTGCAGACAAGACTCATCGACTGAGAGTAAGGTTCATCAATACGTTTGCCTGGCACAACTTGTTCACCTACAACATGTTCCTGCAGCCGGAAGATTACAAATTGGAATCATTCGATCCTAATTTCACCGTGATCTGCTGTCCAAGGTTCAAAGCGGACCCGGAGACAGATGGGGTAAATCAGGAAAACTTCGCGATCATCAACTTCAAGAAAAGAGTGATTCTCATTGGAGGAACGGAGTATTCCGGGGAAATGAAAAAAGGAATCTTCTCGGTATTGAACTTCATGCTACCTCACAATGATGGCGTACTGTCCATGCACTGCTCAGCCAACATGGGCATTGAAAAGCGTGATACGGCCATTTTCTTCGGACTTTCAGGAACTGGTAAAACCACCCTTTCTGCAGATCCTAATCGACTGCTGATCGGTGATGATGAGCACGGTTGGACGGAAAAGAATGTTTTCAACTTCGAAGGAGGCTGCTATGCCAAAGTGATTGATCTTTCCTCAGAAAAAGAACCAGACATTTGGAATGCGATCAAATACGGTGCTATCGTTGAAAACACTGTATTTGAAGGGGCATCCAGAACCGTAGATTATCACAATAGCTCCATCACAGAAAACACCCGTGTTTCTTACCCTTTGGAGCACATTCGCAATGCCATCTCCCCTTCTATCGGAGGCATTCCCAGAAATATTTTCTTTTTGACCTGTGATGCCTTCGGCGTGATCCCTCCTATTCAGCGATTGTCCAAAGGTCAGGCAATGTACCACTTCATTTCAGGTTACACTTCTAAAGTAGCCGGAACGGAAGCTGGAATTACAGAACCCGTACCTGCTTTTTCAGCATGTTTTGGCGCCCCATTCTTGCCACTGCACCCTACCAAATACGCAGAAATGCTAGGCAAGAAAATGGAAGAACATGACGTGAACATCTGGCTGATCAATACAGGCTGGACCGGTGGTGCTTATGGCGTAGGTGAAAGAATCAGCCTGAAGTATACCCGAGCCATGATCACCGCGGCATTAGATGGTGTATTAGATAACGTAGGTTATCGAACACACTCCATTTTCGGAGCTGAGATTCCTTTGACTTGCCCTGATGTTCCTTCGGAGATCTTGAGTCCAAGAGAAACCTGGAAAGATGATCAGGCATTCTACAAGCAAGCCAATGACCTGGCCACGCGCTTCAACGAAAACTTCAGGAAATTTGAAGAGTTCGCTAATGAGGAGATCATGTCAGGAGCACCCAAAGTAAATACGAAATACGTATAGCTTAGACGAAAGCAACCCCAACCAGAGCTAAGTCTGCCCAAGTTATACGGGCCCAAAGATGAAGGCCGTGATCAATGATCGCGGCCTTTTTTATTGCTATTTTTTGATCTTTCTACTCCTAATCTGATTAATTCGGTCAGGTTGAGCTTGTCGAAATCCTGCCTTCGGTTGTGTCCTCACAACCGGATTCTCGGACAGAACCTATCAAGGAGGCCCTAACGTGAAGCTATCATCCGGCGTACCAGAAAAACACCGTGAAATCACCGGAAAGGCTTCCGTGATCACATAGTAGTAATCAAATGTCTCTGTACCTCCTGATGCTTCAGTAGTCAAGGTGACTGGACCAGCAATCCCGTTGCATTCATCCAGATCTCCCGCACCACTCACAAACTCATAATCATTGGTGTATTTACCATTGTACTCACCACAAGGAGCACTATTACCATCACCTGGACGTTCTCCAGACTTCAATTGGTAACTTGGACTTAATTCAACCATGTTACCTGCCGCATCGGGTCCGTATTTGTACAAGATTGGAAAACCGTCCCCGGACCATCCGACGAAAGCCTCATCTGCGGAAGTTGGTTGTGCGGTACCGGCTCCCAGCCCATCGAGGACCTGATCCGCAAACGGTGCAAAGTCTCCGTGATAATGATACTCACCATTCGGCTGTACATGAGCAATGGCACAATCTAATCCGACCGCCTGCATGTTGTTATTGGGCTCAAATACCCAATCCCAATTGAATTCTCCGGTACTTTGATCTTCAAAAATGAAAGGCTCCCCTGGTGCCGGGTCAATCTTCACCCCATTTAATGCAATTCCGAATACCCATTCCGGACGATTGCTTGATCGGAGTATACTTGTTGTTTCTGCAGCTAACGCGGGGATTGAAGGCATATTCCACGTTTTTTCAGATTGATCTAGCTCAGAAACCAGGTTTGGGATTTGGTTACCCCACTCATGTGAAGGCAACCCCTTAGTTGTTACGATTCTTGATCCACCGTCATTGAATCGCTCCGAGTATTCTTTATCAAAAGCCTGTTCTGTACAATTACGATTGTCCTGATCGATGCTATCACCGTTAGAACCATTATCACAGGTGGTACTTCCTCCTCCATCATCGTCTTCAATGGTCAAGGTCAAAGAGCCCGACCCAATCGTAACACCCGTCGGTAGAGCATCTGGATCAATGGTTATGATAATGGTCTCATCTTCTTCTTCAGCCTCATCATCGGTGACATTGATCGTTAACGTCGCTTCATTGGAACCACTAGCAATAGATACCGATGTGGAACTTTGATAATCCGTTCCTGAAGTAGCCGTTCCCGAAAAGCCTACTGGGATTGATAATGAGGCACCCGTAGCATTCTCAGTATTTATCGTGACGGAAACAGTCACGGTTCCGACGGACTCTGCAAACCTTGTAGAAGTAGTAGAAACTGAAACCGAAGCACCAAATTCCGGTACATCAATAGGGTCTTCTGAGCATGAAATGATGATCAATAAGCTCAACAATGACAGACCCCCTAAAATGGATTTTAGCATGGTCGATAAAAATTTTGTTTAAAAAAAGCTGTGCAGGCCTTACAATGATAGTGATTTAATATTTCATAGCATTCAATGGCCTATGCACATGCATCTGATTTTTATCATGTGGAAAACTCTTTCAAGTATTTCAGCACTCGAACTCAGGTCTCTTCCAATTGGTTTTATTATTTTGTATAATGCTTTTATGGAAGTTTCTTCCATCGATTACTTCGAAGTAAAAGGCCTAAAAAACCACCATGTATTTAATTTTCGATACCGAGACCACTGGTCTTCCACATAATAAATCCGCACCGGTCGAAGACCTGGACAACTGGCCCCGGCTGGTACAGATCGCCTGGCAGCTACATGACGAGACGGGTAACTTGATCTCCACTGGAAATCACATTGTGAAGCCGGAAGGATTTACCATTCCCTTTAACGCGGAAAAAATACATGGTATCTCTACTGCCCGAGCCCTCGAAGTGGGTGAAGACTTAAAGGAGGTACTGGATAAATTCACTTCAGATGTCAATCGATCCAAAGTCCTGATTGGACACAACATCGAATTTGACAACAAAATCATCGGGGCAGAATATCTCCGCACGGAAAATCCTAACATCCTTGTTGATTTCCCAAACATTGACACTTCCGTAGAAACCGTTCAGTTCTGTCAATTGCAGGGAGGTATTGGTGGGCGCCTCAAGCAACCTAAGCTGATCGAGCTGTATGAGAAACTATTCGGAGAAGGTTTTGGTGACGCGCACGATGCCGCTTACGATGTGGATGCCACGGCCAAAGCATTCTTTGAACTTTTGCGCAGGGCCATCATCCCCACCTTTGATGATACGGAAGCTTCGGCCATCACTTATGAAGCTCCCGATCTGGATGCCGCCAACTTTGCATGGATCCGTGAAGAAGCGAAGAGTACCATTGGCGATACACACGTTGATGCGAAGGACATTAAAGGTCCGTACGTGCATTTGCACGTCCACTCTCAGTTTTCAGTACTTCAGGCAACACCTGATGTAACGGAAATTGTCGCGAAAGCCAAGGAAAACAACATGCCAGCGGTCGCCATGACGGACCTGGGAAACATGTTTGGGGCTTTCAAATTCGTAAGAGCCGCCCTGGCAGAGGACCTCAAGCCTGTTGTGGGTTGTGAGTTCTTTGTCGCAGAAGAGCGTACCAAAACCAAGTTTACAAAAGACAACCCCGATAAACGTTTCCAGCAGGTACTGATCGCTAAGAATAAAGCGGGTTACCATAACCTGGCAAAGCTGAGTTCTTACGGATACATCGAAGGGCTCTACGGCTTATTCCCCAGGATCGATAAAGACCTGATGAAGCAATACAGCGAGGGGGTCATCGCATTGAGTGGTGGGCTGAGAGGAGAGATTCCTCATTTGATCCTGAACGTGGGTGAAACACAGGCGGAAGAAGCCCTACTTTGGTACAAAGAGGTCTATGGTGACGATTATTATCTGGAAATCAACCGGCACGGACTGGATGAGGAAAACCACCTAAACGAAGTGCTAGTCGCCATGGCTCGAAAGCACGACATCAAGCTGGTGGCTGCCAATGAGTTGTTCTATCTCGAAGAGAAAGACGCCCAGGCACACGATGTATTGATCTGTATCAAAGAGAACGAAAAACAAAGTACGCCAATCGGTCGAGGCAGAGGATTCCGACCAGGGCTACCCAACCATAATTTCTACTTCAAATCGCAGGACGAAATGAAGGAGGCCTTTACGGATTTGCCGGAGGCCATCGAAAACATTCAGGAGATCCTGGACAAAGTAGAACCTTATAAACTTCAGCGAGATGTCCTGCTACCGGCATTTGATATCCCAGAGGAGTTCAAGCATGCTGAAGACGAAGAAGACGGTGGTAAAAGGGGTGAAAATGCCTACTTAAAGCACCTTACGTATGAAGGTGCGAAAAAGCGATACCCGGAAATCACGGATGACATCCGTGAACGGCTTGACTTTGAACTTGCTACTATTGAAAACACAGGGTATCCCGGTTACTTTCTGATTGTACAGGATTTCACCACCGAAGCTCGGAATATGGGTGTTTCCGTAGGGCCAGGTCGAGGTTCTGCTGCTGGATCTGCTGTAGCCTATTGTATCGGGATCACCAATGTCGACCCGATTGCCTACGACCTCCTGTTTGAGCGTTTCCTTAATCCCGATCGGGTGTCGCTTCCTGATATTGATATCGACTTTGACAATGAGGGTCGTGAACGTGTAATTCGTTACGTAATTGATAAATACGGTTTCAATCAGGTTGCACAGATCATTACCTACGGTACCATGGCACCCAAGTCTGCCATCCGGGATGCCGGTAGAGTTATGGAACTCCCCCTACCCGACACAGATGCCATCGCCAAGCTCGTACCGGAAAAACCAGGTGCCAAGTTCACTTCCGTATTTAAGGAAGTACCTGAACTACAGGAACTGAAGAAAAAGAAGGACCTACCCTCTCAGGTGTTGAACCAGGCTGTGGTTCTGGAAGGCTCTCTTCGAAATACGGGTATCCACGCCTGTGGGGTCATCATCACACCCGATGACATGACCAAGTTCATCCCTATGGCAAAAGCCAAGGATTCGGAACTAATGGTCACTCAGTTTGACAACAGTGTGGTAGAGGATGCCGGGATGCTCAAAATGGACTTTTTGGGCCTAAAAACCCTGTCCATCATCAAAACGGCCATCGAAAACGTAGAACGACGTTTTGACATCAAGATCGATATTGATGAAGTCCCTCTGGATGATCAAAAGACCTATGAGCTTTATCAACGAGGAGAAACCAATGGAACATTCCAGTTTGAGTCTCCGGGTATGCAAAAGCACTTGCGGTCACTCAAGCCTGATAAGTTTGAAGACCTCATTGCGATGAATGCCCTGTATCGTCCAGGACCGATGGAATATATCCCTGATTTCATCAAGCGTAAGCACGGTCAACAGAAGATCGAATACGATCTGGATGACATGGAGGAATACCTCGCCGAGACTTACGGGATCACAGTCTATCAGGAGCAGGTGATGCTGCTTTCGCAGAAATTGGCTGGCTTTAGTAAAGGTGAAGCGGACGTCTTGCGGAAAGCCATGGGTAAGAAAAAGCGGGACGTACTGGACAGGATGAAACCCAAGTTCATCGAGCAAGCGATGGAGAAAGGGCATGCAGAGGATAAACTGAAAAAGATCTGGACGGATTGGGAAGCATTTGCCGCCTATGCCTTCAACAAATCACATAGTACTTGTTATTCGGTAGTGGCCTACCACACGGGATTCCTGAAAGCGAATTATCCGGCGGAGTACATGGCTTCTGTGCTTACCCACAATCAGAGTAATAACGAAAAGATCGGCTTCTTCATGGAGGAATGCCGTAACCTGGGCATCAAAGTACTGGGTCCTGATGTCAATGAATCCGATCAACACTTTGTAGTGAATCAGATTGGTGAAATCCGATTTGGCATGGGCGCGATCAAGGGAACTGGTGAAGCAGCGGTACAGGCCATCATCGAAGAGCGAAATGAAAACGGTAAATTCAAAGACGTCTTTGATTTCGCCTCGAGGGTCAATTTGAGGGCAGTGAACAAAAAGTCCTTTGAGACTTTGGCTAAGGCAGGAGGCTTCGACTGCTTTGATACGTACCACAGACGTCAATATGTGGAGACGGATGATGATGGTCAATCTTTGATTGAGAAGTCCATCAAATATGCTAACAAAATGGCGCAGGAAGCTGCCAGTAATCAAGCATCACTTTTTGGCGGTTCCGGAGATTCCAGCGTGTCTCTAAAACCCAGAGTAGGTCATATTGAACCCTACGGTGAAATTGAGAAACTGAACATTGAAAAGGAGATGGTTGGACTCTATATCACCGGACATCCACTCGATCAGTATGCTTTTGAGATGAAATTTTTCACGAATACGGAGATTAGTCAATTAAAAGACCTGGAAGCACTTCGTGGCAGAGACATCAAAATGGGTGGTGTGGTTAGTAATGTGCAACATCGCATGACCAAGACGGGTAAGCCTTTTGCATCCATGACACTGGAAGACTATAATGACAGTCATACGTTCTTCCTTTTCTCAGACACCTACCTGAAATTCAAGACTTTCCTGGAAACAGGGTGGTTCCTATACATCAAAGGAAACATCGGTAGCCGATGGAACAGTGAAGAGCTAGAGTTCAAGATAACCAACATCGAATACCTGGGAGATATCAGAGAGAAGTTAACCAAAGGACTGGAATTAAGGGTACATCTGGATGATGTCAATGATATTCTGGTCAATGAATTGGAAGGAATCGTCTCCAAATATCCGGGAAGTGGTGCATTCCGATTGAAAGTAGGAGGCAAATTCGAAGAGCGGAACATCAACTTGGAAATGATCAGCCGGAAGAATTCTATCTCACCTACGAATGACCTGATCAAAGAGATCGAATCAATGGAACAAGTGAGTTATAAGGTGTTGACTTGATAATAGTGCTTAAATTAACGTTTGCATGAAAATAGTTTAATCGACACTTAACTGTTAGTTATCTTTGCAAACAAGAGAAAGCTAGCTATGAAGAACATTTACTCCAAACAAGGCGTTGTAGACACTTATGTAGATGGGCAAGTGATCAAAGCGATTTGGAAACAGCTTTCTAACAAAGAAGCGCTGTATGAAAGCTGTACAGCACAATTAGAATTTGTCAAGCAAGGATATATTCAGGTCATCATTATTGATGTAAGCATGGCCGAGGGCACCCCTCCTATGGAGATCCAAAAATGGTTTGCCAATGTCTTATTTCCTGGTTACAAAGACTGCCCACAATTCAAAGGGTTGATCAATGTGCTTCCTACCAAGAGCGTCACTAAAATGGGCGCCAGGCGCTGGAAAGAAGTTGCCGAATCTGATGTGTTTGGATTTACGGTCTACGAAACGGAAGAGATGGTAGTCGCAGAGGAGATTGCAAAGGATATGATTAAGTAGTAAATCTTGTAGATTTCTGCTTCAACAGGGACGCCAAGTCAGCATGACATAAATTAGTATCCTCAGCTTACAATCCTAAGTGAATTCTCATAGAATAAAAATAGAACTACCCCATCAACATACCAGCGATGGTAGCGGTCATCATGGTGGCCAACGTCGCACCGACTAATGCTCTGAAACCAAGCTTACTTAAGTCAGACTGACGTTTGGGAGCCATTCCACCTATACCACCGATTTGGATAGCAATCGAGCTAAAATTGGCAAACCCACACAAGGCATAGGTAGAGATCAGAATACTTTTATCGGAAAGTAAACCGGAAGCTTTCATTTCTGCAAGGCTTAGGTAAGCAACAAACTCATTGATTACTGTTTTTTGCCCTAGCAGGCTTCCTACCTTGATCGTCTCAGACCATTCCACGCCCATAAGGAAGGCGAATATTCGAAAGACCTGCCCAAGAATATATTCTAATGAAAAACCCTCAAAAGCACCATTTGTTGTGGAAACCACCCAGGCATTAAGCCCAAACCACTCTCCTATTCCGTCCACCAGTACCCAGTTAAGGGCAAAAATGATCGCAATAAATGCCAATAACATCCCCGCGATATTCAAAGCGAGCTTGAGTCCATCAGACGCTCCACTAGCCAAGGCATCCACCAAATTGACACCTACACTTTCCTTGCTGACAGATAATGAAGAATCAATTTTATCCGGATGATTTTCTGGCATAAAAAGCTTCGCCATTACAATAGCCGCCGGGGCATTCATGATCGAAGCACTTAATAAATAAGTAGCGAATATGCGTTGTTGTTCCGGATCACCCCCACCCAAAAAAGAGACATATGCGCCCAGTACACTTCCTGCGATGGTAGCCATTCCCCCTGTCATCAGACAATTCAACTCCGAATTGGTCATCTTCCCGATAAAGGGTTTTACCAAAAGCGGCGCTTCGGTTTGCCCAAGGAAAACATTACCTGCCGCAGATAAACTTTCTGCACCAGAAAGTCGCATCGTTTTAGTCATGACCCAGGCAAAAACGTAAACAATCTTCTGTAGTACCCCTAAGTAATACAAACCAGCGGTCACTGCTGAAAAGAAAATAACAGTAGGTAAAGCCTGGAAAGCAAATAAGAATCCAAGGTTATGTTTGATCCCCGTTCCGGCATCGCTATTTCTAGCAAGGTCTCCGTACAAAAATTCGGCTCCATTAAGTCCAAACCCTAAAAATGTAACGAAACCACCACTGACCCAGGAAAAAAACTGATTGATGAATGGGACATAGGCGATCAGCAAAGCAATGATCGCTTGCATAGCAACACCTACCCCAACCAATCTCCAACTTACACGACTTTTATCCGCCGAAAATAAATACCCGATACCAATCAGTACCGCAAGGCCAAAAATGCCGTGTAGGATGTCCAAAATTTAGTGGGTTAGATTGAAAGGTTAATTTCTTCGATTCAGTTCGTCTCTGATTTTGGCGGCTTGTTCGTAATCTTCGTTGTTCAACGCCTCATCCAACAATTCACGCAATTCTTCCGAATTCATGTCGCCAACTTTCTTCGGCTCATCTTCTTCCAGTTCCGCCAGGTCCTCCATCTCAGAAGTCACCTCACTGTCTCCTTCTTCCGTAAGCACAATGCCCGCCTCATCCAGAATCGCCTCGCTGGTGTAGATATCCACGTCAAATCTCAGGCCGATCGCAATTGCATCGGAAGGACGCGAATCAATCTCGATGGTGCCTTTTTCTCCCTCGCAAATCACTTTTGCAAAGAATACACCTTCTTTTAGATCGGAAATGTAGATCTCCTTGATGTCGTAATCGAAACTTGCTGCAAAAGATTTGAAAAGATCATGTGTCATCGGTCGATTGGGCACAATCTTCTCTATTTCAATAGCAATCGCCTGAGCCTCAAACATCCCGATGATGATGGGCAAACGGCGATTTCCTCCAGTCTCACCAAGCACCAGGGCAAACGACCCTGATTGTGACTGACTGGAGGATAAGCCTAGTATTTCTAATTTTATTCTATCTGCCATTTATCCCTGACTGGCTTTTATAGCCTCAGTAAGTTTGGGTAACACTTCAAAAGCATCGCCACAAATACCATAATCCGCTGCCTTAAAGAAGGGTGCCTCGGGATCTTTATTCACGACAAGAATGGTTTTTGAAGAGTTCACACCGGCAAGATGCTGAATAGCACCGGAGATTCCAACAGCTACGTACAAAGATGGTGCAACTTTTACACCGGTTTGGCCTACGTGCTCATGGTGAGGTCTCCAATCCATATCGGATACCGGCTTGCTACAACCCGTTGCTGCACCTAGTGTTTTTGCCAGGTCTTCAATGATGCCCCAGTTCTCAGGCCCTTTCAAACCTCTCCCCCCGGATACAACAATATCTGCTTCAGGTAACAACACATCACCCGTTGCTTTTTCCTGACTGGTTACTTTCACTGCAAAATCAGCATCAGACAAAGCAGGAGAGAACGCTTCTACTGCTGCCGCTCCGCCATCTTCTTTGATTGGAGAGGCATTTTTCTTTAGGGTAAGGATCTTGCGATCACCTTCTACGGTGGTATTTGCAAAAGCTTTACCGGTGTAAATGCTTCTTTTCACGGTAAATCCATTAGATGAATCTGGCAATTCAGCCACATTCGAAACCAATGCCGCGTTGGTCTTGATCGCAACTCGAGCTGATACAGGATCGCCCAAAGATGATTTAGACATCACCAATAATTGAGCACCTTCTGCTTCAACCGCTTCTGCGATGGCCGAAGCATAGGCCATGATATTAGGCTGTGCCAATTTCTCATCACTCGCGTGAAGGATCTTGGTGGCACCGGCTTTCCCGATCTCATCCAATCCACCATCGGCTATCGTACCAAAAACAACAGCTGTCACGTCTGATTCAATGTGAGCTGCGTAACTCACCGCTTCTAAAGAGGATTTCTTTACGTTACCCTCATCTAGTTCTACAAATGCTACTACTGCCATCTCTTACAATACTTTTGCTTCGTTTTTCAATAAATCTACCAATTCCTGTACATTGTCAGGATCCACCATTTTCACTTCACTCTTCGCTGGGGGCAATTCAAATTCCTTCACAGCCGTTTTCACTTCATCGCTATCAGGCTCCACCACATTCAAAGGCTTCGATCTGGCAGACATGATACCGCGCATGTTCGGGATTTTCCACTCTGCAATCGGCTCCTGGCAACCTGCCACAAATGGCAATGGCAATTCCATGTATTCTTTTCCACCCTCGATCTCGCGAGCAATTTTGGCCTGATCACCTTCAATGTCCAGCAACATTACCGGAGAAACGGAAGGGATGCCTAGCATCTCACCTACCATACCGTGAACTTGACCACCATTGAAGTCGATGGATTCTCTTCCCATCAAAATGAGGTCATAACCACCTTCTTTAGCCGCATTAGCAATTTGTCTGGCCACAAAAAATGCGTCACTCGGGAAAGCATTTACCCGGATGGCATCATCTGCACCGATGGCCAAAGCTTTTCTGATCGTAGGCTCAGTCTCTGCTTCACCTACATTCAGTACGGTAATTGAACCACCATGCTGCTCTTTCAGCTCTACTGCTCTGGCTAAAGCATAATCATCATAAGGGCCGATGATGTATTGAACACCTGTTGAGTCGAACTTTGTGTTATTGTCCGTGAAGGCAATCTTTGAAGTTGTGTCCGGCACGTGCGTGATACAGACAAGTATTTTCATGTTTTAATGTTTCTTTTTAGCAAAACCGGGATCTTAAATGATCCGTCTCTTGACGAACAGGGTTAATGCTCTGAGTGTTCAAAAAGGCCCGATTTTCCAGTTAAAATACAATAGCTAAAATGCTCCTAAATTTGAGGCGTGAAGTTAGTCATAAAAGCCTTATTATAAAATTGGAATCCGCAAAGCAAAATCGTATTCAGCAACTGGAAAAATACCTGGAAAAAGATCCTAAGGAAGCCTTCTCCAACTATGCACTCGCATTGGAGTTGGTAGATATTGATGATGTCAAGGCTGAGAAATTATTTGACTATTTACTGAACGAACATCCGGACTATACGGCCACGTACTATCATGCTGCTGCATTTCAAACCGAACTCGGCAATGTGGAAAAGGCGCAGGAAATCTATGAAAACGGATTGAAAGTGCTAAAAACCACCAACGAAGCCAAGGCCTTGCAGGAATTGCAGAATGCTTACCAGAACTTTTTGTTCGAGGAGGACTTTTAAGCCATCAACTCTATTCAACTTTCAGGGCTTGCGTGGTGTTGCGCATTTTCCTGATATTAGAGAGTATATCAGCACATTCTCTTTCTGAACTGATTTCTATGTTCAGTTTTTCAGGATCTTTGAAGTTATCGACCTGGTCAAGTTGAAAGTCCAGAACGTCAAAACCTCGCCATAAAACCAGGCGTCCGTTTTCCGCACGTAATTCGAATGAAGAGCTATCTTGTCCGATAAACTTCATGTCATTCGGAGACAAGACCTCTCTATGAAAAAAATCATCTAGTAGCACGTATGGAAACATCCAGAAACCACGGACCTGGAGACAAGCTGAGTTTGAAAAAGTAGGATCAAGATCTACTGTAGTAATCACCTCACCGTCTGAGATAAGGAATACATCATCAGGATTTTTGTGAAGTGCATGGTATGTGGCGTAAGTTCCCACTTTAGCGATCTCATAATTTTCAATAAGCTTAATGGTATCATACTTATCCTTGATCTTCATGGGAATCTTGTGAACCCCGCTGATCTCAAACTGATAATCCCGATCTTTCATGTCCTCTAACACAGCTATTACCGGATGTTGAGCACTTGCTGTGAGGCAGAAGAGGAACAAGCTTATGGTAAGGGCATTTCGCATAAAGATGTTGTTTGATCTAAAATTCATTCACTCTTGGGACCACTCTATTGTAGGTACGTTCATTATCAAAATAATTGCCGCAATCGTCTGCTGAACTCAATGAAAACCCATGTTTTCGAGGGTCTCTAAATTCATCCGATCGGCCCAATTCAAATGCTTTTATCTCGTATCTACCCCACTTGAGAAGACGCTCCTCATTGGCCGATAACGAGTATATTGAACCTGCTTCACTACGGAACGTCATCTCTGATTCAGAAACAATTTCTCGTTCAAAATAATCGTCAAGCAACAGATGAGGATAAAGTCTTAGGGCGTCTATTCCTTCGAGGCAAGGACTGTTGATGAATTGATAATCAAGATTGACCGTATAGAGGAATTTACCATCCGAAAACCGATAAATGCTTTCGGGATTATTTTCAGGTTCAATGAACGATGCAAATGAGCCAGATTTTGAAACGATCTTGTGTGTTTTGAAGGACAAGAAAGACTTCTCCCCATTCAGGGCACCTTCAACCTCAAAGACTCCATCAATTTCATATTGGTAATCCTGTTCTTTCATCTGCTGAAGTATGGTTAAAACAGGATGAGATTTAGTGGACGGATTTTCACCTACCGAGCAGCTTATGAGTAGTAAAGCGATCGAAAGGAATCGCATGATTTAATGTATTGGTGTCTTGTTTTATTACTGTAAGATAATCAGAAAACATTCAACGATCCGAAAGAACAATTAACTAACAATTAAGGCAAAAGAACAATTATATTCTGCCTGGCAATAGAAAGACAAAACTTACCTCAACCATTCATCATCCTTCTACCCCTAACTTTCGTCACAGTTTTTTTTACTATCTCCCGCTTTTTTTTACAGCTAACCTTACCCTCGTAAAAATCCAATTACTAAAACCAATTTTATGAGGAAAACGCTACTATTAGCAATGTGCTTATTATGGACCCTGTCCATCTGGGCGCAGAGCAAAACTGTATCTGGTAAAGTCCTGGACGATACCGGAGAGCCGCTTGTCGGTGCCAATGTGGTGATCAAAGGAACCACTAGTGGTACTACTACGGATTTGGATGGCAATTATCGACTGCAAGTTGATTCGAATGCCATACTGATCTTTTCTTTCGTGGGATTTGAATCTCAGGAAATTTCAGTGGGTAATCAGACCCTCATCGACATTTCATTGACGGGAACTTACGCGTTTGATGAAGTAGTGGTGGTAGGATATGGTGATCAACTCAAGACCGAATTGACGGGAAACATCGCTTCTGTGGACGGAGCCGAATTGAGAAACCTACCTGTTCCAAACTTTGAGCAAGCCATGCAAGGTCGGGCTTCCGGTGTTTTCATCGAAAGTGGCAACGGAAAAGTTGGTCAGGGCATCAAGGTGCGAGTTCGAGGTACTTCCTCCATCTCTGCAGATAGCCAGCCCCTCTTTGTCATCGACGGAGTGCCCATTACCACGCAGAATGTGGGTAATGCGGTTGAAGCACCAACCAACCCTTTGAGTGACATCAATCCGAATGACATAGCTTCTGTAGAAATCCTGAAGGATGCTTCTGCGGCCGCCATTTATGGATCTCGTGCCGCCAATGGTGTAGTGATCATTACCACGCGTTCAGGAAAACCAGGAAAAACCAAGTATAATTTCAACTACCAAACAGGTGTCAATCGCCCAACAAATAAAAGAGAGTGGCTTAACGCAGCAGAATATGTGGACTATATCACAGAAGCTGCCGCCAACTCAGATGAGGTAGATGGTGTGGACCCAAGTGATCCCAATTCATGGTCAACCTTTGCGATAGGTAGACTGGATCGCTATTCTGGTGAATCAGACTGGAGAACCGGTGAAGTAGACACCAATTGGGAAGACCTTGCTTACAACGACGATTCGCGTACGACCAAGATCGACCTTTCTGCGTCCGGAGGCTCAGAAGACACGAGGTTCTACATCAGTGGTAGTTATACCAGCCAGGATGGGATCCTGATCGGCAATGGCCTGGAGCGTTTTAGTACACGTTTCAACCTCGACCATAATGCTTCTGACAGATTGGCGTTTGGTGTCAATAGCAGCTTCATCCGAACGGATGTAGATCGGGTGTCTGATGACAACCAGTTCTCTACTCCTATCCAGTTGATCGCTCTGGCGCCTATCACACCAGTAAGAGACAGCAATGGCGAACTGAATGATCGGCCAGTGACTACTTATTATAATGGATTGATCGATCTTGAGGGAGTAACCCGTGAAGATATTACCTACCGATCCCTGGTGAATGCATATTCCAGCTACGAATTACTAGATGGATTGACCCTCCGAGGAGAAATCGGCGCTGACTTGTTGACCCAAAATCAAAACCGGATTTGGGCAGATTTCACCAATACGGGAGAAGGCACCAACGGATACGCCATTTCCAGATGGGCCCGCGTATTCAATTACAATACCAAAGCATATTTGACTTATAATACAAATATCAACGCCAACAATGTGGTTGATTTCACAGGGGGATTTGATTTTCAGCGATCTGAAACCACCAACACGCGTGTGGAAGGGCAGGAATTTCCAGTGAATGATTTGAGAACCCTGGCCAGTTCCGCTGATATTGCTGTGGGTACAGGCTCTTTAACGGAGTTCTCATTTGTCTCTTACTTCGGGCGTCTTAATTACAAGTTGAACGACAAATACTTATTGACGCTAAGTGGACGAGTAGATGGATCTTCTCGATTTGGGGACAACAACAAATTCGGATTCTTCCCTGCGGCTGCCGCTGGCTGGATTTTGTCTGAAGAGGCATTCCTCCTCGATAATAGCATCTTGAGTTTCCTGAAATTGAGAGCCAGTTTCGGGATCACGGGTAATGCAGGTATCGGTAATTTCGATGCGTTGGGGCTTTATGGCGCAGAGGGTTATGGCGGAAATGGTGGCTTACAACCTACACAGATCCCCAACCCGGACCTGACCTGGGAGAAAAACGAACAGCTGGACATTGGGATTGATTTCGGCATCCTGAATGATCGCATCAGTGGCGAGGTGGACTATTACATCAAGAAGTCAACCGACTTACTATTAGATGTAAACGTTCCAGGCTCCTCTGGATTCAGAACGCAAACACAGAACCTGGGTGAATTGGAGAATCGTGGTGTTGAACTCGTCTTGAATGGTACCATCTTGAATGGCCCCGTCAGCTGGACCTCTTCTTTCAACATTGCTTTCAATACCAATGAGGTGACCAACCTTGGACCTGGTGTGGACATCATTGATAATGGCAGTTCCAGAACCATGAATGTGGTTCGAGTTGGTAGCGCCATCGGTGCCTTTTATGGAGCAGAGTATGCCGGTGTAGATCCTGACAATGGTGATGCCTTGTGGTATTTGAATACGGCGGACAATCCAAGAGGCACCACCAATGACTTCTCAGAAGCTGAATTTGTCGTATTGGGGAACCCTAACCCGGATTATGTGGGTGGATTCAACAACACCGTGACTTGGAACGGGTTTGATTTGAACGTCTTCTTCCAGTTTGTGCAAGGTAATGAAGTGCACAACGTTGGAGGCGTATTCCAGAGTGCAGCGGACTGGTTCGATAATCCAAGCAAAGAAATCGCGGATCGTTGGAGAGAACCGGGAGATATTACCGATGTACCGAGAGCTTATCTGGCTTACGGAAATGGCGGACAAGGTCGTTCCAGTCGATTCCTTTATGATGGTTCTTACATCCGTCTGAAGACCTTATCTATCGGTTATTCACTACCTGATGAGGTGATTTCACGTGCCAAGTTATCTTCTGCTCGTATTTACTTCACGGGTGTGAATTTGTGGACGATCACAGATTATCCGTTGTGGGATCCTGAAGTAAGTGCTGACTACCTGACCGTGAATGCGGATGGAAGTAACAACAACATCTTCCAGGGCAATGATTTCTATTCTGCCCCACAGGCGAAGAGCTTCACATTCGGTGTTCAAATTGGCTTTTAATCCAGACCATGTCTGAGATAAATATTGAGAAACTTTTGGGTATCAGGGAGTCCTTGTGGCAAACCTCCACCCAAGTAGAGATTAAACAGATGAAAAAGAATCAATATATCAATAGAATGATCGCTGCATTATTAGCGGTCGTAATCGTATCTTCTTGTTCCGATGAACTGGAGCCGGAACCCGCGCAATCTATTTCTGAAAATGTGGCTTTGTCCAGCCCTGAGAACATTCAGGCGGTGCTGATAGGCGCATATGATGAACTCGGAGTAAGCGACCTGTTTGGCGGAAACACGCTTCGAAATTCGGAGTTGCTTGCTGCGACAGATGAATTACTGTGGGCAGGAACCTTCAACGCACCTAGGGAAATGTTCAACAAGAACATGAACGCCGTAAATGGAGATGCTGCAGAGGTATGGCTGGAAGGTTATGAAACCATCAACATCAGCAACAACATCCTGAGTGGGTTGGATATCTTCACCGACCAGGCCGATGCAGACCGGGTAGAAGGAGAAGCCAAATTCATCCGGGCCATGGTGTATTTCGAATTGGTGAAGTTTTTTGGTTTACCATACGAAGCAGGTGCAACGAATAGCCAGTTGGGTGTTCCACTGGTGACCACCCCTACCCGTGGAATTACCGGAGACAATGACTTAGACCGCAGCTCTGTGGAGCAGATCTATGCACAAATATTGTCGGATCTGAATGATGCCGTCGCCAATCTACCGGAAACGAATGACATCTTCGCTTCCAGTTTTGCGGCACAGGCACTACGTGCCAGGGTTCACTTGCAAATGGGCAATTATGCACTGGCACTTACTGATGCTGATGCAGTGATTGCTTCTGGCAACTACTCACTCGTAGGTGCTTATGAGGACGCGTTCAATAATGCAGCCAACACCACCGAGGACATCTTTGCCATGCAAGTGAGTTCCCAGGATGGCCTGAATTCGTTGAACACCTTCTTTGCCACACCACAATTCGGCGGCCGGGATGGTGATATCATCGTACAGGCTGCGCACCTGGCACTTTATCCTGCTGGTGATGATCGTGGTGCATTTGTATATGAAGACGGAGGAACATTTACTGGTAAATTCACCAATCAGTTTGCGATTGTACCAGTAATCCGTCTGGCAGAAATGCACCTGATCCGTGCTGAGGCCAACGTCAGAGGAGGTACCACCACTGGAGAAACACCGTTGAATGACCTTAATACACTACGTACCCGAGCCAATGCCCCCGCATTGACCACTGCTACTTTAGATGACGTACTGATGGAACGCAGACTAGAATTAGCCTTTGAAGGCCACCGTTTGCACGATATCCGTAGAACTCAAGCCAATGTGGGAACATTCACTTACGACGCACCCGAGTTGGTATTCCCAATTCCGGAAAGAGAGATCAACGCCAATCCTAACCTGGTGCAAAATCCAGGATACTAGTAATCAGGTCACTTAAGTGGCCTAATTACTTTCTTAAGGGGGAAACCGCAAGGTTTCCCTTTTTTGTTGTTCCACTCAAATAATTGCTACTTAAACCTTTATTTACTATGTTAGGAAACACAAGGCAACTGTCTACGTTGCTTCTTACAGTAACATCATCGAAGCATGCAAAAGCTAAACCCTATATTCCAGGAAATTCTAGATGATCAACAAAAAAATGATCCTTTAAAAGGACAAGCAAAAGGAGGACTAGCTAAAGAACTTTTTAGCCCCGAAAGTTTATTGATGCTGTTACTCACTCACGGATTAAGGTCCATGATTCCGTTTTTCAAAGAATTGTTAGCGCTTGGATTCACGGCACTAAAGCTCAAGCAACAAGATATTGCCAATCAACTAAAAGCTTATGCCAAGGAAAAAGAACTGGATTACCACAAGGCAGAGAAGGCCGCCAATAAAATTGCCGGAAAGCTCGCCAAACACGCGACACAAGAAGTGATTGATGCTATTGAGGAAGGAGTCAAAGATGAAAAATGATGAAATGATCATAGTCCGCTTACGGACTGGTGATCTAATCGAAGACGAGAAACACCTGATCCACATCAATGACTTTAATGGCTACCCAGTCTACAAATCAGACCTGGTCAATATCCTCAATGAGATGCGCGAACAAGCATGGGCAAGGAATAATGGAAAAGCCATAGCGCTAGGTCAAAAAATATTTAACCACCTAAATGGAGATGGTATCCTCCGTAAATCATTAGCTAAGGCACAGGAATTACTACTAAAAAGTAATGAAATTTACAAGCAGTTAGATGTAAAAGAGCCTCTTGAGATTGCGTTGAATTTCAACAATCTAGGTAAAATATACGCTGATAAAAAAAGATTATTCATCATCACTTAAGTATTACAAGAAATCCTTGAAAATTTTACTCTCTGAAGGTTTATATCATAATGACTATACAGCAGGAATTTACAATAATCTAGGCAGCTTATATAGACAAAATGGCGAATTCGAAGAAGTATTAAATCACTTCAGAGAGTCACTAAATATAAGTTTAGAATTATATGGTTCTGAACACCCAATTCTAGCAAACACATTTAATAACATAGGGTTTGCTTTATTGAACCAAGATAAATGGGCTGATGGCAAGGATTATTTGGAAAAAGCTCTGCATTTAACAGTGAAATTCTATGGCGGCACAAATCGGTTAACTGCTAACATTTAATGTAATTTATCTATTGCAAACTTAAAGCTTGGGAACACTGAAATCGCTATACAAGAATCAAAGAAATCTATATTAATCTATATCGTCACATTAGGAACAAATCACCAAAACACTAAAAATGTTTCAATGCTGTTAGCAGATGCACTGAAAATAGCTGGAGTTCAGAATATTGAATCATACATTAATAATTGGATCAAAAGCATAAAAAAAGAGATCGAGCAATTCAACAAATGCCTAATAATTAGGCTGTCACTTTCATTTGTAGCGAGGATTATGCTCTCAAGAGGGGAATACTTGCTTCTGAACAAACTCCAACGCTCGATAATCCATCCAGCTGTAGGGGTCGCCTTTGATGGTGAAGCCAACGTGACCTCCGAATTTGGGCATTTCTAAGTAAACGTATTCGGATTGTTTCGCAATGTCAATGGGATAGCACCCTCCTCCGAGTAAGGGATCATTTGCAGCGTTACCGATCAAGACGGGGTACTTGACCTCAGGGAGGTACCGATCGCAGGTGGCTTGTTGGAAAAAGTCCTCAAGGCTTTCAAATCCGTGGAGGGGCACTGTGTACTTTTTATGGAATTCATCAAAATCCGTCATGGCTTCCAGCCCTTCCGTATCCAGTCCTTCGTGGGTTTCCGCCTTTAGGAAGATCTTCTTTTTGAGTTTATTCAGGAATCGATTTTCGTACAGGCCATTCCCTTTCACTTTGAGTTGGACGGCACTGTCTTTCAGGTTGCAGGGTACGGAGAATGTTGCCGCTCCTTTGATGGCGTCTGGCCTGTTTCGCGACTCACCCAGGTACTTCAAGGACATGCTCCCTCCCATTGAGAGCCCCATCAACACGATGGTATTGAATCCTTTCGTAACGGCATGATCCACCACGGAGGCCAGGTCATCAGTATCACCATGATGATAAAACCGGGGCAATCGATTCATTTCGCCACTGCAGCTCCGGCAATTCCAGGCCATCGCACTCCAGCCATTTTCCGCAAATAGCTTGGCGGGCCTCATTACATAGTGCCTTTCGGAGTTGCCTTCCAGACCATGGGTAATGATGACTAACTTATCCTTATCCGTTCCGAGCCAATCCAAATCCAGGAAATCACCATCTTCCAATTCAAGTCTTTCTCGCTGATAATCAACTCCTTCTATCTTGTAAAACATGGAAGGAACGACCGTTTCCATGTGCTTATTGAATAGAAACCAGGGGCGCTTGACGTATTGAGTTGAGGAAATGATTGGCATTGGTTTGTTAAAAGGTCTTAAAATCCACTTTATGGCAAAATTTTTGCTTTAAAATGACTCATTTGCCTATGACAAAAACAAGAATAGTTAAGTTGGATCGATTTGGTAGATTTGGCGCTTGAAAATTTATGAAGCTGTTGGAAAATATTAGGCGGGGTTGCTTTATCTTTTTTTTATCATTTTTATTCACCCCCATTCAGGCCCAGGTCATCAAGGTCTTTAATGCGACGACAAAAATCCCTGTCAATGATGTCTATGTAGTCAATGAGGAGCGTACCATTGCGGCCTTCTCTAAAAGAAATGGCACCATTGACCTCTCGGAATTTCCGGCTGAATCAAAGTTGGTCGTTCAACATCCCAATTATCAAAAGGTCCAAATTACGCTCGAAGACCTGATCAGCACCACTTCTCTTCCCCTACAAGAAAAAGTACTGGAGTTTGACGAGATGGTTGTTTCCGCGAATAAATGGGAACAAGATGAGCGTAAGGTTCCGAACGATATCATTGCAATCTCCGCAGAAACCAGTCAATTTCAGAATCCTCAAACGGCCGCAGACCTGCTTTCGAACTCGGGACAGGTATTCGTCCAAAAAAGTCAGCTTGGCGGCGGCAGTCCAAAACTTCGTGGGTTTTCGGCCAATGCTGTATTGTTAGTAGTGGACGGTGTACGCCTCAACAACGCTATTTTCCGAAGTGGAAATCTGCAAAATGTAATCAACATCGACCCCAATATTCTTGATCGTACGGAGGTAGTTTTTGGTCCCGGTTCAGTCATGTATGGAAGCGATGCGCTCGGTGGTGTCATGGACTTCCATACCAAATCTCCCAACTGGGCGGCAGATGAAGAAACGCACATTTCGGCGAATGCCATGCTTCGCTATGGTACCGCTGCCAATGAACGTACCGGACACTTCGATATCACCCTGGCTCAGGACGATATTGTCTATTTTGGTTCTTTCTCCCGTACCCTTTTTGGAGACCTGCGCGCCGGTAGTAATCGCTCCAATGGCTACGATGGTTTTTTTGAACGAACACACTACGTCCGAAGAATAGAAGGTGAAGATCGACTCATTGAAAATGACAATCCAGACATCCAGCGATTTTCAGGCTACCATCTGACTAGTCTACTGCAGAAGGTGAAGTGGCGCACTTCGGACAATACGCAGTTGACCTACGGTTTTTATTACAGTACCACAACCGATATTCCCAGATATGACCGGCTTACTATCCCCTTGACTGTTGGAACTGACAGCCTTGAGTATGCGGAATGGTACTATGGCCCACAAACCTGGCAAATGCACAATATCTCATTCAGTGATTTTCAGGAAACCAACTGGTATGATCAGATGCGTATCACCCTCTCCTATCAACGTTATGACGAGAGTCGACATGACCGACGTTTTGGAGATGATCGCCTGAGGAATCGCAAGGAAGAAGTAGATGTGATCACCTTCAATCAGGATTTTGACAAATCATTAAAAAATGGCACGCTGTTTTATGGTGTCGATGCATTCTGGAATGGAGTTGATTCAAGGGCACAACGTCAAAACCTGGTTACTGGTGAAATCACCCCAACAAGCACCCGCTATCCAAGTGAGGGGAGCGTCTATTGGTCTGGTGCGATCTACGGCAATTACCAGTGGGACCTATCACCAAATTGGGTCTTGAGCACAGGCGCACGATATAACCTGGTCCGTTTAACAGGGCGCACTAGTAACGAAGACCTGGCTGTTTTGTTGGCAGAAAATGACGGATCGGGAATTAATAACAACTCAGCAACTGCGGATATGTTTGAACAGGCTGATGTGACCAATCAGGCAGTCACCGGTAGCATTGGTGTGACTTTCAATCCTTCTAAAAAGACTAAATTAAGTGGCCTTGTATCTTCTGGATTTCGGTCACCTAATGTCGATGATGTAGGCAAACTCTTCGAACTGGATGATGAGACGATTGTGGTTCCTAATCCGGAATTGAAACCGGAATATTCCTATAACCAGGAAATAGGCTGGGAACAATACGTCAATGATCTGATCAGCTTTAACATCGTCGGTTATCACAGTTTTCTCACCAACGCGATCGTCAGAGGGGCTTCAAGTGTGGCCGGCAATGAACGGCTTTTGTTTGATGGGGCTGAATTGGCCATTCGATCTCAGGTCAATGCAAGTGGTGCACGACTTTACGGTGGGTCCGCAAGTATCAAAATGGAAGTTTCTCCAAATTGGTCTTTTTCTTCCACGATCAACATGAATGAAGGGAAAGAAACAGAAACAGATGAACCCTTGCGTCATGCTACTCCTATTTTTGGTCGTAGTAGTGTGAAGTACAAAAAGGGTGGCTTCCGATCAGAGTTTTTCGTGGATTACAATGGTGCTCGCACCCGTAGCAACATCCCTTCGAGTGAAATTGATGACAAACCTCATCTCTATACGGACACAGGCACACCTGCCTGGGCTACCTTGAATTTGAGACTGGGTTATTCACCGTCCAAGTCCATCACGGTAGAATCTGGTTTAGAGAACATCCTCGATCAACATTATCGACCTTACTCTTCCGGGATCAGCGCTCCGGGAAGGAACTTCTATTTTTCGTTGAAGGGGAGTTTGTAGAATATGCTTACCCGCGCATTTAAAATACGATATTCAATTTTTCCGAAGACAAGTTAGTGAGGACAAAAACTTAGGCGGCTACAGCCAGAGACTCCCATATGATTGCCTCAATATTTGCGCAAAATTTGAGTTACTGCAACAATCCAGGGAGTGACGGATTAAAAGTCTTCACCCAATCGTCCCTGAATCTCAGCATTTCTATTACATCTGGTACACTCGCATTGATTGTAAGGGAATCTGATTGGGGCCATGGGAAGTTTTCTGAAGCTGATTGATTTACTCTCGCATTCAAAATGCAGTACTTTATTTATCCTCGTTAAAAAAAGGACAAGAAATCAGGCAAGTTCATGGGGACACAAATTTGGGTGGCAGATTGATAATATAACCCAAGCATGGGTTCTTTTCGTCGAAAAGACCCTCTGTTAGGGTTGAGTTCAAAATAAAAAGGTCCAGACTTGGGCCTGGACCTTGGAACTTCTATTAAGTATCTTCTTTAATTCTGTTTTCTAATTCAACACTGATTGGGTTAACTTCAGAAAGTCGAAAACCCTATTAGGGTTTGAGCAACTTTTAATGTCCTCCTCCTATATTGAAGACCCGAGATACATTAAATCCAAAGTGAATGTCTCCGCTAAAGAAATCTCCCGTGGTTTCACCAATGAATCGCTCATTCATCTGCTGGGCATTGGTCAAATGCAATTGAAACACGTGACCACCCGTCTCAATATCAAATCCAATGGCCAGGGCATTGGTGAATTGATCGCTCTTGTCAGATAGTTGGTGGTAATATTCTGCGTTGATCGCTAATCGTTGGTTAAGTTTCACTCTACCGCCAACACCCAAAGCCAACAGATCATTGGCATCCTCTTCTGATGGCACCAGGTTCCGGTGCATATAAGTAGGCATCAGTTGAAAGGAGAAGCTGGAATTAAACTTCCTGGCCACCAGGACCTGATAAGTATAAACCCATCGATGCTTAGACTCAAAATCTGCCCCATTGTTCGGAAAATCAATGGTTTGAGTAGTCGCAGTTGCCAATCCTGTTAATGTTACTGGCATGCTGTTCGATTGTCTCAACAATTTATACTTAGCAAAGCCATCATAAACTTTATTGAAGGAAGATCGACCTACCCCAACATTGAGGTTGTCAGTGATCCCATACTCTAATCCGAATCGAATCGACGCGTTATCTAGCCCGAACAGCTCATCTACGCCTGAATTGAGTCGTCCAAATCGGTGACTGATCACAAATTCCAATACTTGTTTAGTCCTTGTTTCGATCGAATGACCATTGATCAAGCGCGTACTTTTAAACGTCGCAATCGCATAGGTCTTGTCTTCAGGAGCTGTACTATTCAGAATGTCTAATAATTCATCCTGTGCCTGGGTAGCAAAGGCACCCAGGATAAAGCATAGAAAAAGCTTAATTCTCATAAGGCTTGTAAGTGAATTTCACAGTGACCTCTACGGTCTCGGCGATGTTGTAAAAAACTGCTTTGGGTATCTTGATTTTATAATCTTGCAATTGGATCTGAAAGACCGCATCTACAATAATATTGTCACCATTCTTTACCACAGTCCCTTTCAGGTCGACTTCATTGGTCCTGCCATGAATGGTCATTTCCCCTTTGGCGGTCACTTCTTTATCTGGATTGCTCCAATCTACACCTTCCAATTGTGCGGTTAATTTTGCTTGGGGATACTTGTCAGACTCCAGGTAGTTTTCATTGAAGTGTTCCTGCATCAATTTTTTCTCAAATTGAAAACCTGTAATTGGTACAGTCGCAGCTATTTGATTAGATCCAAGGTCCAACACGCTTCTGGCCTCTTCATTGGTAGCCTCAATGTCCTCTAAAGGTGCATCGGAAAAGAAACGAATATAACTTTCACTACTCAGGTATTTTTGAGCAATGGCGTTAGTGCCCGTCAAAGCGATGAGGGCGAAAAAGATAAAAGTTCTCATAAAAATATTTTCTTAATTATTTAAAGCACCATCATTTACCCAGCAATCGATCTGGTCTTGTAGCTCCTGGCTGATGAAACCTGAAGGAGGCATCGGTTGTCTTCCAGCATCTAATCCGAGGGCTCGTACACGAATTCTTGCAGCTGATGCGATCACTTCGTCGGGAGTATTCATCAAAGGGCTTCTGGAGTCTCCGTGACATCCCGAAAGGGCACAATTATCAGTGATAATCGGCATGATGTCATCTGCTAAAGTCACGTCAGAAGTCACATTGATGGTCTGCGTGGTAGTACAACCGTCAGAATCTCTTGCTGTAATTTCATATTCATCAGGAGCCAAATTGGCAAAGTCGCTTGCGCTTTGGAAGGTCCCACCATTCAATGAAAACTCATAAGTTCCTGTTCCTCCGGTGACATCTGCAGCAATGGAGCCGTTATCCTCACCACAATCAGCAACACTCACCGATAGGCTAAGGGTAATACCATCATTGGATGCCAGGACAAAATCAGTTGATCCAGTACAACCTTCACTATCTCGAGCAAAGACCGAATATGTTCCAGCACCCAATCCGGTAAAATCAGGTGAAGGCTGGTAGTTGATCCCATCGAGACTGTAGGAAAAATCAGTAGAACCGGATGCGGAAATTTGGATCTGACCTGTATCAGTACAGCCTGGTAAGGCTATTGGAGTGGCTTCAACCACGATCGTTTTGGTGTCACAAGCGGGCAACAGATCTTCAATGCTGTCACTTGCACAACCTGATAAAAGCAGGATATAAATAGCAAAGGCGGATACCTGCGATAGTTTTCGCATGATTGTTACGAGTAAATTTTAAATGAATATACTAAAATGTTGGATAAGCTTGTCTCGTCAGACACCTCGCATCCGATGACAAGCTATGTCCAGTAGCTAAAAATTATAAAGTGAAACGCCCCTTGCGCAAGGCATTTGTCACCTATACTACAAATCCAATGCTTCGGTTGCCTCGATAATTTCCCAGGTGTGATCAGAAAGTAATTTCACTTTTCCAATGTACTCTTTGAATGGAAAAGAACGCCCCCATTCTTTAGGTCCGACCATGCTCAGCACATCCTCACCCGATTTTCGCTGATACATATAATACTCTTTACCGATCACCGGCTGAAATCCCATTCCCGCCACATAAATACGCTCAGAGATCTCTACACGCTTCTTGAGATATTGCGCCTGTTGAACCAGGGTCTGCATCTGTTCAAAAAGTTGTTGAAACTGTCGATCTGTCTGATCATGCATCGCTGCAACGGCATTGCCTTTGATCCGACCTTTGTCTTCCGGCTTAATGATGGCACTCCCAACGGAGTGTGCATATTGAATCAATCCAGGGTAATCGGCAATCTTATCTTTCTCTTTCTCCAGATCAATGGCAGAAATGTCAATTTTATTTTTATTCGTCTCCATTTGGTTCTGTCACTCGTTCTTTAAGATTTTTTTTAGCCCCGGGCCATGTTGTTCTCTGACTGATGTCGTACCCAATAAACATCATGATGAGCAAGAAGATTACGGCCAGTATGAAAAAAATTTTCTTGGATCTTTTCATTTCACTATTTGCAACTCCAAATTTGACGAATAGTTTAATTAAGTGGAGTGAATAAGGTCAGAAATTACAAGGTGTGATCAATCTGAACCTGGAACACGCCAAAGTCATTAAAAAAAGATAGCAAAACCATCCGATGAATATCAAAGGCCGACTGATTGAGAAATTTGACACTCAGCAAGTATCTGATTCCTTTAAAAAACGGGAATTCGTAGTAGAGTACGCAGAAAATCCGCAATACCCCGAACTCCTCAAATTTGAATTGATCCAAAGCAACTGTGAACAGTTGGATCAGCTTGAGTTGAATTCGGATATTTCAGTCACTTTCAATCTAAAGGGCAGAAAGTGGACAGACAGACAAGGTAAAGTAGTTTATTTCAACAGTCTGCAGGCATGGCGCGTAGAAGCCGCTGCGGGTGCCGCAAGTCCATCAGAAGGAACTCCTCCTCCACCAGAGGAGCCCAATTGGATGTCAGAAAACAGTGCTTCGGATGATGAAGATCTGCCTTTCTAACCGCGTTTCTTCCTAAAAGTAATGGGAATATAATCATCAGTGGGAATCCCGATATGGGCCAGGTCCCACTCACTGTGGTAGCTTTTCACCAAATTTTTGATGCACTCTACCCGGTCTTCCGTAGGAAAAGGACACTCATCCCAATAAAAGATTTCCACTCTGTAATTATATTGCTTTTTAATTCCATTGATTTTTACCTCAACTTCAATGTCCTGTTCTTCGTTAAGTCGAGGGATTTCGATGCCTATTACGCCCATGGTATATCAGTTTAATAATTTCATAACAAAAAGCATACCTAACCGTATAAGCGATTGATTACCAGCATGATGATGAAAGTTAGCAATTGCAAAAGTGACCGCTTTTTGAACAGAAATATGTACGCCATAAGGCACATACGAACACACCTCCCACTCCTACTTGTTACAGGTGTATTTCTCAGCTGTTTCTCCTGTGTAAGCATCAAAGACGGGGACAAAAGCATGCGTCCATCTCCACCTATGGCGGACACTTCCATGGTACGCACCACCCAGGTTACCATCAATTACAGTACACCTGGAGTCAAAAAGCGGAAATTACTAGGTGGTCTGATCCCAATTGATAAGGTTTGGCGTACTGGAGCCAACGAAGCAACGATATTCACTAATGACAAAGACCTGGTGGTAATGGGACAGCTGTTACCGAAAGGGCGCTACGCTTTCTTTACAAAAGCATCCAAAGATTATTGGCAAATCATTTTTAATAAAGAGTGGGATCAGTGGGGCGCCTACAATTATGACTCTTCAGAAGATGCCATACGTATTCAGGTATTGCCTTATCAGGTAGACGAGTTTCAAGAACGGATGCTCATCAAATTCAAAGACGAACAGTTACTCTTCCATTGGGGAAATTTTCAATATACGCTGGAATTGGAAGAAGTGAACTAACGCTGCCGAATGGCCTCATTGACAACTCTCACCATAAGTCCCGTCATTTTCTGAAGTATTTCCGGGCAATCCTGGATCATGAACCGCTTTCTCATGAAAGCTGGATCAATGAAACCGATGTACACATCTTCATTTTCTTCCCAAACCATAACTTTCAAAGGCAGGTCCAACGCCGATGTTTGCTCACATGAGATCAATGCAGAAGTCAGTTCAGGATCTTCAAAAAGGATCACATTCGTAGAATCAATGGTATACCCATTTTCCGTGGCAATCTCGTGGTGATGTACGGTTTCAAAGAATTTAAGGCCTTTTTCAGCAATAATTTCCTCGATCTTTGTAGTCGTTTCATCTACTCCCAAATTACTTCTGAAAATGGTCAGATTTTGAGCATAGCAGGTAATGGTAACTAAACCAAACAGCAGGACTGCAAGGAACTTTTTCATTGATCTCATATCTGTCGTCACGTGAAAATACGGAGGTGAACAATTAAAAAACAACATAAAAAGTCTTTAATTACAATATTTTTGTCAGAGCTAGTGTACAGAACCCTAATGAATATCCTGTACACAGGGTACTAACATACCGACCAAACTCTTCGAGCATGAACATATATACTAAGCTTACTGTCCTTTGTTTGTTCCTGGTAATAACCAGTTCAGTAGCCTTAATATTTTTCTCTAACCGACAATTTTCTAAGCAATTTCAGGAAGAGATTACCAGTGGTCTTCAAGAAAGGACCACTATCGTAGCACAACAGGTAATCAATTTTCTGGAAGAACGCGCCAGTGAAATCTCCTTCGCCGCCAATCAAAATGAACTGAATACAGCCAAGCTCAATCAGCTGACTGAATTGCACAATGGTTACATGGCTTTTTCACAAATGGACATCAACCAGATCAAAGTGGCTGAAAGTTCCAACGGCATTGGTGACATTCCAAATGGCGTATGGGAAATCCTACAAAGTGGAACAGACCAGGCCATCTCCATTGAAAAAACTGGAACTGCTGTTGCCTTGTACATAGCCTCTTCTATTCCGAATTCCGGAGCAGTTGTCGCTAAAATGAGGACCAGCGCCATGTTCAAAGATCTTGATAGTGATGCTGAAGCTTTGGCTTTTTACCTGATTGATCAAAAAGGTCTTATTCTATATACCAACGATGGCCCGGAGCGGGCATTGAATGAAAGCTTTGATAATTATAGCCAGATCAAAGATCGTGGCACCAGCGCAATCGAAATGATTGAAACCAATGATCAGTATTTAATGGTCAAAAAACTCAATGTAGCGAACACATCCAATTGGTCGCTCGTATTTGAGGTAGATAAATCTGTGGTACTCTCTCCTATTGGTAATATTCAATCTTCGTTGATCATTGCCGTGGTGATCATTCTTGTCATTGTTGCCCTGCTGGCTCTGGTTGCGGCCAATATTTTTGTGAAACCGATTATTCAGCTCAGTAAGGTCGCCGAGGAGATCGGAAATGGCAATTTGAAGGCGAAGGTTGATATTCAGTCAAAAGATGAGTTAGGCAAACTGGGAGAGCAGCTCAACAGCATGTCTGAACGACTTGATAAAATATTGAACGAGGAAAAAGAACTCAGCAATCAGCTAGGCTCTCAGGCTTCAGAGCTGGAAGATCAAAAGAACCAACTCGAAATTGCTCATGCCCAAATCACTTCGAGCCTAGATTACGCCCAGAGGATCCAATCTTCGATGTTACCTACCAACTCGGAATTGCGAAGGAATGTCATGGATTCTTTTATCTTCTTCCGTCCTAAGGATGTGGTAAGTGGTGACTTCTTCTGGTTTGAGAAAGTACGTAGAGGCCGTAGTGAATTCCTGATCCTTGCAGCGGCAGATTGTACCGGACATGGTGTCCCTGGAGCAATTATGTCCATGATGGGTGGAAACCAGCTAACGAACATCATCTACTATCAGAACTACATAGAGCCAGAAAAGATCCTTGCCCGACTCGACAAGGCCATCAAATTTGAGCTTTATCGTGATGAACAAGTGACTCAACGTCGTGATGGAATGGAAATCATGGTATGCGTCATTGACCTGGATTCTCTGGAAATGAAATTTGCAGGAGCGGGCATGCCATTACTCCGACTGCCAAAAGAAGGAGAAATGGAAGTACATAAGAGCCCAAGACTCATGATTGGCGGTGTAGAAGGAGATGACGAGAAAGAGGTTGAAGAACAGTTTAAACTGGAGACCATGCAGCTGGATGAAGGAGATAAGATCTTCTTAGCCTCTGACGGATTCCAGGATCAGTTTGGCGGACCGGATGACAAAAGATACATGGCTAGAAACATGAGAAGGTTCCTGGAGAAAAATCGGGACTTGAAAATGAAAGAAGTAGGCGGTAAGGTTGAGCAGGAATTTGATCGCTGGAAGGGAGAGCAAGATCAGACAGATGATGTGCTACTTATCGGTGTAGAGTTGTAAAACAAAAAAAAGCCTGATCTCAAAGAGATCAGGCAATCATATCTTCTTTTACTTGTAATTCGTATAATTCATCCATCCATTTATTTAGGATGGAAAGCGCCTCATCTGAAAGCTCAAGATCATCCGAGGGTTCTTGTAATCCAGAAACATCTACACCGATATCACGAAGCTCAGGAATTGATTTTAGCACAATTCTTGGCCATGATTGCGGGGTGATGTTTTCCATACACCAATTTTTATAATTGATTGCCTTCATACTAAAATCTATATCTCATTGATTTTGAAACCGATGACCGTGATGTCATCATTCAAACCGGAATTACCGATCCAGTCCGAAATGGTTTCATCCATAAACTTACCCTGCTCATCCATCGGCATATTACGCACACTTTTTAGCAACTCCTCAAACTTTTCGTAAGAGAACGTAATATCGTCTGAATTGCGTTGATTGAAATAACCGTTTGTGTACATGTAAAATGTACTATCAGGCTTCAATTCAATCTTATCATCGGTCAGTGACCCTACCTTGTCCACATCCTCTCCCTCAAGAATAATCATTTCATTACCTCCGTTGAAGAGGATCATGTCCTGATTCAAGCCACTGAATTGTAGGGTTTGCTTGTAATTATCAATCACTAGAATAGAAGCTTTCATCTCGCACAGCAACTCATTCGAGCCTGCTGCATCTACTTCTTCCTTCAGGTACCTGATAATATCTCCCGAATGGAAGATCTTACGGTCATGCACGAGTTCATTCAAAATAGAATCAGCAATCAAGGTCTTTAGCGAACCTATGATCCCCTTTCCATCGAACTCGATGATGCCTACAATGGTATAGTCTTCCTTTCTGAAGTTGAAACTTGTAGCCCACAAAAACTCTTCACTAAACAAGTATTTCGTTTTGTAGATCACAAAATGATCTTCAAATAATCGTTTCAGACTTCTGCCAGTAGGCAACATGGATTTTTGCAACTCACCCGCATATCGAATACTACTGATCAATCGTTCGTTGATCTTATTCAATTCGCTGGTACGCTCTGCAACCTTCCGTTCTAATTCGTCATTGGAAACCTCGAGCGCTTTGATGTGCTCCTCGGTTTGCATCACCTCGTTATAGGACTCTATTGCCCGATCAAGGACGGCCTTCATTTCCTCGAAGTTCCAGGGCTTGGTGATGTATTTATAGATACCACAACGGTTAATCCCGTCTTTGATGGCCTCTATATCTGTAAATCCTGTGAGAATGATCTTGATGACGTCCGGGTAATCTGGAAGAATCTTTTCCAAAAACTCCGTTCCCGTCATTTCAGGCATTCGCTGATCAGTGATGATGATCCTGATGTCATTTTCCTTTAGGACATCAATCGCGTCGATAGGATTAACTGATGTATGGACTTTGAAGAACCTACGGAAATTGGATTTGAATACCCTTAGGTTCGTCTCTTCATCATCCACATACAGGATTTGATGCTTCTCTACTTTTTTCTCTTTTTCAGGTTCAGCTACGCTAACGGCTTCCATTCAGTATCTCTTAATACAGTAACTTCAAAATTACTACAATAACCTTTTAGGACTTTCCAGATGAAGCAACCACTTCGCCGGTGCTTACTGCATCAGCCTGGAATTTCTTGGGTAGATAAATAGCGAACTCAGTTCCTTTACCTTCTTCACTATTCAACTCAATTCTACCTTTGTGCTTCTCAATGATTCCATAGGTAATGGACATTCCAAGTCCTGTCCCTACGCCTACTGCCTTTGTGGTGAAGAATGGCTCCCAGATCCTGTTTTTGATTTTTTCAGGAATACCAACACCATTATCAGTTAGTCTTACAATAATGCTATCTTCAGTCTCTTCGGTGTAAAGCTTGATCTCTCCATCTTTTCGATCTTCAGGTATCGCCTGGATACCATTATTCAGAATGTTCATGAATACCTGGTTCAACTGACCTGGGTAGCAATCGATCTGAGACATATTCTCTTCATAATATTTAGAGACCTTCACACGGTTCTTCGTCTTGTTTCTAAGTAGTACAAGCGTGGCGTCAAGGTTTTCATTGATATTGGCCTTTTTAACCTCCTCTTCATCGAGACGAGAGAATACCCTAAGACCTTTTACAATTTCAATGGTTCTGGTCACACCATAGTTTACGTCCTTCATCAGATCATCCAGCTCCTCCATGAGTTCATCATACTCATGATCTTCCTTCAACTCCTTGATGGATTCCACAACCTCTGAAGGATCGTCACCATCATCCAGCCGGGCATATTCTTCTACAATCTCTTTCAATGCATCAATCGACATCTTCAACGAGCTCATACCACTGGAAATAAAGTTGACCGGGTTGTTGATCTCGTGTGCAATACCGGCAGTCAACTGTCCTAGTGATGCCATTTTTTCGGAGTGTACCAACTGCGACTGGGCACCCTTCAGGTTTTCCAGTGCATTGTTCAGTTCCGTCTTTGCATTTTTCTCCTCTTCCAGCAACTGCTTCATCTTCTTCTCTGCAAGGAAAAGTTTTTCGTTATCCTCCAGCTGCTTATCAGCCAACTCTCTGATTTCTGTCTCAGAATTCTGAAGCTTGGCGTAGGCATTGTTCAATGCTTCCTGTGCCTGGATCAATTGTTCGTTAATGGCAATCTGCTCTTCCGTACTTTTCAGTAGTTTAGACTCAGATTCCTGGAGCTTGGAGTTTTTCGATTCCAATTCCTTTCGCGAAACGATTAACTGTTTGTTAATATGTTTCTGCTTGGCATAAGAAACCCTCAACTTCTTTTCAGATCCTTTCAGCTCGACATAGGCCTTGTTCGCAGAGAGGAAATTTTGACCGGCCAGTTTAACCAGTGGTCGTACAATGAACAGACCTTGCAATAAGATGATACCAAAAAAGCCTACGAGAACGACCTTTTCAATGAGGTCAAAACCAGATTTACGGATCTTGGAATTATCATTCAACCAATCAGTAATGTTCTCAACAGCAATTTGATATTTTCTGCTGGTAACAAGGATGGCCTCAATTGAACTCCTTAAAGAGATATAATTCACATCCCGTTCATTCGTAGAATACTCAATCCCCAGCAAGTTGGTGGCGTTGGTATTCATCTCGTTGTAAAAGAACCTTAGGTTTTCCTGCAACTGTTCGTACTCATCTGTAGTTGAAGGTTTTTCAAGCCCCAACTCCGCATCTCCTTCGGCCAGCGCCTGATGAACCTGCCTCCAATCCGGAACGATCCTTCCCAGTTCTGCTTGAAAAATCTTAAAATTTCGTTCGTTATTTGAATATCCCATACCAACTGCAGCTTTCGCAATGCGTTGACCATGCATCTCTTGTCTTGCCGAATATGTGATATAATCAGAATCGTTATTGAACGTTTTGATCACATCTGCCTGGACAAAGAATATATAATAAGCCACAGCGCCAATTGTCACAGCTGCGGTTATCATGTACAGGATGGCGTATAAATCTTTCTTCATAATCGCTCTTGAGTATTTGGTACTCCTAATTGTAAGGTGCTTTAAAATTATAAAGAATACAACTACCTACTTCTTAATCGCTAGTGAAACCTTCTTTTTAGGAGTTGAACGGGAATTATCCCCCCTTAGCATTATAGGAACAAATTCACGCGTGATTTTCACGATTTTTAGTCAAATTTGCATCAGTGTTTGAGAAAGGAAAGCAGAGAACCGACTAACTGCCTTGTGACCAACAAAATGATAAATTAAAGAGAATCAACTACTTAGGACCTCTTTGAAATAATCACTTTAACTGGAGACGCGCAAGATATTTAGAGATAATAATTTAATCTATTGGATTTGTATCCAAATAGTTTTTACTTTCCGATTCTGAAATACCCTAATTAGGCAAATGGATTATTTAAGGAGTTATAAAAATATCTATGATCAGAACATCATTCTGATGTACAAGGGTGAATTGACTTTCGATCTGGTGACGGCAATGATCGCTACGCTGGAGGAACGACTAGACGAATTGGAAGAGAATCGTAAAGTCAGGAAGAAATTTTACAACGTAGCAACTGAATGTATTCAAAATCTTTATTACCATTTGGATGAGGTTCACGCCGATGAATTCAATGTGAGCACTTATGATTCCAGATCTGCCTTGGTCCTCATTGCTGCAAGGAAAAGATTTTATAGCTTACAGACTGGAAACTACGTCCCTCAGCCTAAAGTAGACGATATTCAGAAACGGCTGGATGATATTAATTCCGTGGCACCAGAAGAATTAAGAGCTTTGTATAAGAAAGTATTGAACGAACAAGAGTTTTCCGATAAAGGTACTGGAGGGCTCGGGTTTATTGATATAGCCAGGAAAACTGGTGGGCAAAAATTAGGTTATAAGTTTCAACCCGTAACTGAGGACATCTCGTATTTTACGTTCCAGGTGAGATTACCTAGGATATTCGAGTAGTTTGTAACATTTTTGGGTAGCAGAATGGATAAAATTTTCATAGAACCAACGAGAGTTACTCCCCTCATTAATTTCGATCCCGATCATGGGCTTCTGGAAATCAAGGGACGTTCGAGTCCGGAGAATTCCGTGCAGTTTTATCAGGGCCTGATCGATGCGTTAGATAATTTCGCGAAGGAAGACGAAATTTCAGGGCTAACTGCGAATATTGCTTTCGAATACTTTAATACCAGTTCTTCGAAATGTCTTTTTGATGTTTTCAAAAAGATGACAAAAATCGAAGATGCTGGCGGCGAACTGACCATCAACTGGTTTTATGAGGAAGATGATGAGGACATGATGGAAGCCGGAGAAGACTATAGTGACCTGTTAGATCTTGAATTTAATTTCCTGGAAATTGAAGATTAAATCAGGCTTTTTAACATCTTAGAAATAGAAGGTTAAATTTGCCGGATGGATAAACCGCGAGAGCTGTATCATGATGAGATAACTCATCTCAAGCAATTTCGCCAGAAAATAGACACCAAAGCTATTTTCAAGGAGGATCTCGACGAGTTTTCTGACCACTACGAAGACCTGATCGCTCAGGCAAAAGTAATCACCCGAGTTAGCGACCGACTGCAAAAGAAGCTGGATAAGGCCAATATCCAGATCCAGGACCAGAATGTCGAAATCAAAGACAAGAACCTTGAACTGAGCAATACCATTGACCAATTGGCACAAGCCAAGGTTGGCAAACGTGCTTCTACGATCATGCTTACTGTGGGTTTGCTATTATTTATTCTGGAACAGATCTTTCTTGAACCCATCATTGAAGCCAATATTCCAGCTAGTTACAGTTTCGTAGGTTATATCATCCTAATCATCCTGTTCTTCATCGTCAAGTATTTTGAGGGTGCATTGGAAGGCTACTTCATGAAGCAGCAGAAGAAAAAAATTATTGAACAAAAAGGAGCTTTAGAAGAAGCAGCAGTGTAAATTCCCGAGTACGTTTTTAAAAGTGCTTATGGATTTTGCTACCATCGACATCATTGTCTTTGTCGGATATTGCCTACTGATCGTAGGAATTGGAATTTATGTTTCGAGGGATAAAAAAGGTCACGAGAAAAGTGCCGAAGACTACTTCCTCGCAGGTAAATCTCTCCCCTGGTGGGCCATTGGAGCTTCCCTGATCGCGGCAAACATTTCAGCTGAACAATTCATCGGCATGTCAGGGTCCGGATTTGCACTTGGACTGGCCATTGCTTCTTACGAATGGATGGCGGCAGTTACTTTGCTGGTTGTAGGAAAATACTTCCTTCCCATTTTTATAGAAAAAGGACTTTACACGATCCCTGAATTTGTAGAAAAACGCTATAGCACCAATCTAAAAACCATATTAGCAGTCTTCTGGATCGCACTCTATGTATTTGTCAACCTGACTTCCGTGATGTATCTGGGTGCCAAGGCCCTGGACACGATCATAGGAACAGGTGATGGCTCTATCATGATGACCAGTGTGATCGGTCTTGCATTATTTGCTGCAGCCTACTCGCTTTGGGGCGGCTTATCTGCTGTGGCATGGACCGATGTGGTACAAGTTGTATTATTGATCATTGGCGGACTGGTGACTACATTTATCGCTTTGGACCATCTTGTGCCTGATGGAAGTGCCTGGGACGGACTCACCTACTTATATAACAAGGTACCCGAGAAATTCTCGATGATCCTTAGTCAGGGAGAGATCATTACTCCAAATGGCAAGGATGCCTGGAACGACCTACCTGGTCTTGCGGTTCTGGTAGGAGGCATGTGGGTTGCCAATGTATATTACTGGGGTTTCAACCAATATATCATCCAACGAACATTGGCCGCCAAAAGTCTGAAAGAGTCTCAAAAAGGAATTGTGTTTGCTGCAGCACTGAAGTTAATCATCCCGTTGATTGTGGTTATTCCGGGAATCATTGCATTTGTCATGAATTCAGATGCCTCAGGCGTGGTAGCATCAGGCGTAGCTGACCCGACCTTCCTCAATCCCGAAGGTGGTATCATCAATGATAATGCAGCTCCGTGGCTGATCAAGTCATTTGTTCCTGTCGGCTTAAAAGGTCTCGTATTGGCGGCTCTAGCAGCGGCGATCGTATCCTCTTTAGCTTCTATGCTCAACTCCACTGCGACCATCTTTACGATGGACATCTATAAACCTTACATCAATCAAAATGCCACCGACAAACAAACGGTGAACGTGGGTAGGCTTACTGCTGCTGTTGCACTGGTATTGGCCGTGTTTATTGCTCCTGCGCTGGGAAATATTGATCAGGCATTCCAATTCATTCAGGAATACACGGGAGTAGTAAGTCCGGGCATACTAGCCGTATTCCTTACAGGACTTTTCTGGAAGAAAGCAACCAATAATGCTGCCATCTGGGGAATCCTTATCTCTATCCCAATTGCTTTGTATTTCAAGGTAGCTCCTAAAGGATGGAGTGATGCAGCCATGTTTATTGATTGGCCGTTCATGCATCAAATGCTGGCTACTTGTTTGATATCCATTGCGATTATATTAGGGATCAGTCACCTTGAAGGAAAAGGAGCAGACGATGCCAAAGGCATTCCTTTGAACAAGGACCTGTTCAAAACGTCTAGCACGTTCAATATCGGTGCTATGATCGTATTGATCATTATCGCTTTTCTGTATGCATTCTTTTGGTAAAAAGTAATAATCACCAAAAGAGTCAGACAGGGATCATAAAAAAAAATTGCCTGATCTATCGTTTTGAAACCGAATGCCCATTGGCTTATTCATCATAAGAGAATTTAATCATCTTATATTAAGGTTAACATTGTATTCCCTCGACATCCAGTGATTAAACTCATCTTGTAACTGTTCAATGGGCATTGCAATAGCTTCTTCTAATACGTTGACAGGATCAAAATCAGGTCCTTCAAAGATTCGAGATGGCCTTTCTTTATAAGCTTGAATCACTGATGGGATCAAATCTCGGCTATCAAAAAACATCATTAAGTGTTTAGCCATTGCATAATTCAATGCAACATCACAAGCATTGACTTCATCTTGATACTCGTCTACTGTTAAGAGTTCATCATTCGAACCATGATACTGAAAATTACTCCAATTACCAGCTATTAAGTGTTTGATGCTAGGCATCCACTCAAATCTTTTGGCGTGCTGCCTAAGTACCGTGGTTCTCCATACCCTTTTATTGTGTCGGAGTGTGTCATTTTTCCAGTGAGATTCTTCATAAAGGCTGGCCAGCCCTTCGTCTAGCCATGCAGGAATATCTCCGATATCGGTTCGAATCATCAAATGAAATAACTCATGCACGATTGTCCCCATACCTTGTTTAGTAGAATTTCCAAGTACACTGAGATCGGATAAGTTGGAATAACCAATATTTTCTTTGGGAATATTGATACCATGTGCGATTTGAGCCGCTTCTGCTAGTCTTTTTTTGTTTCCCATTAGATATACCGCGATTACTTTATTGGACGGTCTTACTCCATAATACTTATAGAAGAAAGTATAAATACGCTCAAGCTCTGCTGCAGGACGCACAAAATGATTTCTCTTGACATCCCGCTTTGACGGAAGAATAAAGACAAACCTACCCTGTCCTACTACGCCAAACTTCTTAGGTAGATAGTCCTTATAATATTTTTCTGCTTCATCAAGTTCTGAAATATCAAATATTCGTTTTGTAAGTTCTTCCTGATCAAAAGTCGGATCAAGTTGGAATTGAGACATTACTTGATCACAGTTGAAGACATAGCCCATTTTGCCCCGAACAGAAGAAGAAACATCCGCCTCTGCAAACGTGGCAGTGATGAACTCCGAGACAAAACTATTGTCAATTCGAATTTCAGCCGGTCGCGAACAGCTATTGCGGCTAGAGGTAATCAGGTTGTAGACATTGGGGTCTTTGCTGTAATCTTCCAGAATAGCATCAAAACAACGACCAGCCCTCTCAACCTCGCCTAGACAACACATCGCTAATGACAAATAATAATCTGTCATCCAGTTTTTACCATATTCCGATTCACGTACCGCGAGTGCTTCTTCAACCAACTCTGCGCATCGTTCTTCCTTTAATAAGCGTTCAAACCTGGCGTGATCATAGTTAATTTGCGCATTAACGATCCAGCTGACAGTCAACGATAGGATTACAAGTAGACTTCTCATGGGTTTTTCTTTGGAGGAAACATTTTATCAAACTTGTCCAAGATGTCCGAATTATCCTCCTGTGGTTTCTTGCCGGTGGCACCTCCTTGAAGTTCCAGCAGATCCAGAGAAATAATATTTTTCGCATTTAAATAGAGAGGGGCATCTTGTACCTCCATGTCATTGTGGGTGATAATTGTGGCGAGCATCAAGATCGTCCCTAGTAGACCGAATATCACTCCGGGAGAGCTGGAAACTACCTTAAATCGGACCATGTCTTTAGCTGAACCTTCCAATTCAGAGGGGTTTTCACTGAGTTTACCGATGATAAATACAGATCCGACAATTGCCAAAATCATCCCTGTAAAGAACCCCAAATATTTCACATAGATACGCGACATTAGTATTTGACCTGCTTGTGAATATCTACGGTAGTAGCTTTCTTGTTCAAGTTTGGTAAGCGTAATCCATTTGAGATACCGCTCTTTGTCTTTGATATCTCTATATGTAATTGTCGCTTCCGGTAAGATTGTGCCAATAAGCGTAGAATCTCTTCTTACTTCCAGCGCTTCATTGAATTTCGTAATCTGATTGGAAGCCATAAATATGAAGCAACCAACCAGTACGGTAGGCATTAGGATCAACCATGGAAGTAATCTCTTTTGCCAATTCCAGGTCTGTAAGTCTCCGGAAGGATCGGCATTCTTACCTTCAGGTTTTTCTTGTCTATGTTGGCTCATTTTAAGTCAGGTATAACTAAAACTAGAAAATCTAAAATGATTATCCTAATCTGACTTTATCAAATAACCTGAGTTATGAATGATTCTCCTATTTATCCTAAGTGTGATATTTCTATTCGCGATATAAGCTCAATCTGAGACTCTTCTCAACATTGATTAATGCGACCTTCATCTGATTTCAGAATCATTTTATGAATGTCCTCTTCTTTTTTGACAGAAACAAAGGAGTCTATCTAATCGGAATTGGCCTAAATCTCACTGACCAATCGATTACAGGTAGCCTTTTTCATGTGGTCATCAAGTTCCTGCATAAGTCCCTGAATCTCCAGAAATGTATCATCTGTATTTTCAGCGTTCTTGAGCTCATTGAAACCAATTTCATTGACCTTCTTCATAACTGTATATAGATCAAGCTTATTGATGTCTTGTGCGGGACTAAAAGCTTCCAAATCATCTTCAGAAGCCACCTGAACCAACACTCCAGCCTCTACTAAGTCAAAACAGACGTCTCGAATGAATCGATAGGGAATCTCTACTAACGCAGAGATTTCACTGAGATTAAGTGGTGGCTTGCCTTCCTTGAAGTTCTGAACGATGTGCTTCAATACCAATAAAGTGATCTGCCATTTGTGGCTATAGCTCGGGATCATTTTTCGGTTATTGTACCGCCAACTATTGGCATTTTGCGTCGCGTAGGCATATTCCGCCCCGAACAGTACAATGGTCCAACTAAGTTGCAACCAGATCAGAAACAGGGGAAGTGCCGCGAAACTACCATAGATCGCGTTGTACTTGGATAGAAATACCTGTCCCTGAATCCAGGCGATCTGTGTCAATTCATAAGCTGTTCCTGCCACGATACCAGCAATTAGTGCCGGCCATATCTTCACTTGTGTATTAGGGAAAATTAGGTAAAGCAGTGTCAATAAAATCCAGATCAACACATACCTTGAAAACTGAATGAGTGGCTTCAAATAGCCCAGGACTTCAATTTCAGCGGCCAGGTGATCTAATTGCGTCACCGCGAAAGCGGTCACACTACCGGAAAGAATGATGAAAATGGGTCCGATAATGATGATCGCCAGGTAATCGGACAATTTACGCTGCCATGTCCTACTTTTTGCCTGCCAAATGTGATTGAAAGATACTTCAATATTATTCAGCAAGCGGACCACTGCATAGATGAGGAAAACGAAACTAATTCCTGTGATCACTCCCCCATTGGCGGTTTCCAACATGCTTTTTGAAAACTCCAGGGCTTTGTCCAGCACTTCACTTTGGCCACTACCAAAAAACCGACTCAATTCCTCCGTTAGGAATTTCTCCAATCCAAAGCCTTGCGCAATACCAAAAGCCATGGCCAATACAGGCACTACCGATAACGCAGAAAAATAAGTCAGTGCTGAGGCAGTTTCAGAAGCACGGTCTTTGCCAAATTCCAGAATGGAAATGATCAGTATCCTTAACTGCTTGTACCAAATAGCTGTCCATTTGGGCAGTGTAGACACTTTGACGTTCCAGATATCAACTTCTAAAAATTGACGGATCGATTTTATTCGGTCGTTCAGTGACATAAGATCAATTTACTAGATCAAATGTAAGACTACTTTATGAAGATGAGGTTTTTCGATGCTTCGGAATTGATTTTTCCCACTTCCTTGTACATTTCTACAGTAGTTTGTGTCTATAAAATATGCGAGAGCAATTAATGAAAGCGTTTGAGAGGATTCAAACGATGGCTAGCATATCCTTCGAATAAAAAAAGGGACGTTGCATCCCTTTTTGTGTAATCACCTGTAAAGACAACCTTTACTTAAATCGATATTAGTATCTAACCACTTCTTAAACAATTGGGAATAGAATTACCCTAACTCATCAACCTATAAGGTCTAATTGAAGCCGTAATTGAAAGACCTTATAATTTTTACCCTCGCTTCAATTCGAGGATTGTAATCTCTGGAAGGATGCCGATTCTACCTGGATAGCCAATGTAACCAAAGCCACGGTTTACATAGAGATATTGCGAACCTTCCTGATACAAGTCCGCCCATTGTTTGTAGATGAACTTGGAAGGACTCCATCGAAAGTCCCCGATCTCAATTCCCAATTGCATGCCATGCGTATGTCCGGCCAGCGTGAGGTCAATATCTCCAAATTCCGGGCGGATTTGTGCATCCCAATGACTGGGGTCGTGGGACATCAATATCTTGAATGGCTGTTCTTCCATACCTTCATAAGTCTTCGCCAGATCACCGTATTTGCTGAAGCGACCGGCACCCCAGTTTTCACAACCCATCAGTCCAATCGATTGACCATCCACGGTAACCAGTTGATTTTCATTCAGCATGATGTTCCAATCCATGAACCGATGCATTTCATGGAGTTGATTCCGATCCTTCTGCTTTTGCTGAGGGGTCATACTGCTGTAATCGGCATAGTCATGATTTCCCATCACCGAATGCACTCCTAATGGCGCATCCAATTTCTTAAAAATATCCAGATAATCTTTTGCTTCCTCACTTTGGTTATTCACAAGGTCACCTGTAAAACAAATGAGATCTGGCTTTTCCGCATTGACCATATCCACGCCACCTGCGACCGCTGTTTTATTGAAAAAACTACCGGTATGAATATCCGACAATTGTGCCAAACGTATGCCATCAAACTCCTTGGGCAGATTTGGAAAAGTCACCGTCCTGCGTCTGACCCGATAATCATGCGCTCCTGAGATGATCCCAAAACTCAGCGTCACCAATGGAACCGCTCCCGCCACTAAAGCGCCCTTGGTAATGAACTCCGACCTGGAAGGAGAAGTAGGCGAATCCCTGGTGAAAAACTGTGCCATCCAGGTAACCCCTCTTCTGATGTCATCTCCTAGTAGTACCAAAGAGGTAAAGACCTTTGCGATGAAATTGATAAAGAAGAAAGAAATGAAGAATACCCGCAGTGCCTTGAAGGCCACGGGATCCAGTTGATTATAAATGACTGCACCTCCCAGGGCAAAAATGGTCACGACCCAATAGCCCCAAAGAATCGTTTTTCTCAAAACCGGGTTGTCCGTATCTACCAATAGTTTGATAGACTGGAAGACATAAAAGTCCAGCGCGATGTAAACACAGACGAAGAAAATCAGAAAATAAAACCTGCTCATAAAGGTGAATTGAGTTCTCAGCCGATTACGCGACTGTGATGGGAAAACGATTTAAGGGAGTTTTTGTTCGTCTCTTCCGAAAATAGAGATGCTCATTGTAAGACTTATGACCAGACTAATTGTTACAAAGCATTTTCTACAGACATAAAAAAAGACCTCACCGCCACCGATGAGGTCCAAAACAGTAACCTAATTGTCTAGCTGATACCTAGTCTTCTATTAATTCTGGCAAAGCCCAGGTACATCACTGGTACTATTACCAACGTTAAAAACGTTGCAAATGTTAGCCCAAATATGATGGTCCATGACATAGGCCCCCAGAAAATCACATTATCGCCTCCCATGTAGAAGTCTGGATCGTACATTGAAAACCACTTAAAGAAGTCAATATTAATACCAATGGCCAGCGGAACCAATCCCAAAATCGTAGTGATGGCCGTTAAAATTACAGGTCTTAGTCTGGTCTTGGCCGCTTCAATGATCGAATTGATCACTTCTTCGAAAGGTAGTTTATCAACACCCTCCGCTTCTTTCTTCCGCTTCCTGCTCAACTCGATGAAGTCAATCAATACAATGGCATTGTTTACCACAACCCCAGCCAGGGAAATGATCCCGATCATGGTCATGATCACCACAAATTCCATGTTGAAGATGATCAATCCAAGGAATACACCAATGGTACTCAACACCACAGAAGTCATGATAATGATTGGTGTCGTGACTTTATTGAACTGAGAAACAATGATCAGGAAGATCAGGAATACCGCCAGCATCAGGGCGCCAGACAAGAATTCCATCTCTGCTGCTTGTTCTTTTTGCTCACCTCCAAACACAAATGTGTATCCTGCAGGCATTTCAAAGTCCGCCAACAATTGCTCAATCTGCTTATTGACTTCTGTCGGATTATAACCACCCAATACATTGGAGGTGATGGAAATGATCCGATTCAGATCCTTACGCTTCACTGAGCCATAAGTAGAACTCAACTCCGCAGTGGCTACCGATGAAATCGGCACCTGGTGGATCTTACCAGACATCTGATCGCGGAAGGTGATGCTCTTGTTCATGAGAGCGTCCAGATCGTACCGGTACTTATCCTGAAGACGGAGCTCTATGTCATAATCGTCCTCGCCTAATTTGTATCGAGAGATCTCTTTACCAAACAGGGAAGTTCGTACTTCATTGGCCACTGCGTAAGTAGATAAGCCAAATCGTCGTGCCTTCTCCCGATCAATATCAACGATCAATTCAGGCTTTCCTGTTTCCAGGTCAGCTTTCAGCTTTTCGATACCCTGAATACCTGACTCATTGATCGTTTTCTTCATGCGTTCCGCAATACCAATCAATGGCTCAATCTCAGGCCCCATCACTTCAATGGTGATCGGCTTACCTACAGGAGGACCATTCACATCTTTGGCAATTGTGATCGCTACACCCGGATATTCCGGAATGCCATCACGAATTTCCTGAAGGATCTCGTCAGTCATGACAATTTCACCCGTTGCAGGATCGCGCCTTTCTTTGAAATCCACGAAGTTCACTACAATCTTAGATTTGTTTGGTGTAGAGCTTTGCCCAAACGCACTCTGATCTTGTGGATCGGCAGTATCCTCTCCTACTTTGGTAATAATGGACTCGACCATGAAGTCATACTTGTCCATCATATCAATAACTTTATCTTCTACCTCCAGGGTAAACTCATTGGTCTTTTTGATGTCTGTCCCCACCGGCATCTCAATGAATACATTGATGTATTTCGGCATGTTCTCCGGGAAGAAAAGCACCTTCGGTGGGAATATCTCCATGAGTTTGAAGGAAAGCATCAATAGACCAACCGTTCCTCCGAAGAAAAAGATTGGTTTCCACCCACCTAAAGCAAAGGTCAGCGTCTTGGAATAGATGTTTTCCAGCCAAGGTAAGAATCCTCTTTGGAACCTCTTTGATAGAGGTGTCAACACATAAGTATCTGCCAGGATGATTACACCCAGGATGAGCAATAAGTTACCAAAAGAAGTATTACCTGAAAAAATCAGCGCTGCACCAACGATAATTAAACCTCCAGAAATCAGCCACATGCGCGTGTAATTGACTTGCTGTCCATCTTTGGTCACTCGCATGAAAGAAGAGATCAGTACCGGGTTGATCACCAATGCCACGAATAAGGAAGATGCCAGGGTAATCATTACTCCAAGTGGCAGGTATCCCATGAACTCACCCATCAGGCCTGGCCACAATGCTAAAGGTAAGAAAGCTGCCAATGTGGTCGCTGTAGAAGCAATGATCGGCATGGCCACTTCACCTACTCCTTTTCTTGTCGCCGCAAGCGGGCTTAGCCCCTCTTCCATCAGTCGATAGACGTTCTCCACTACCACAATCCCATTGTCCACAAGCATCCCAAGCGCCAGAATAAGCGAGAACAGGATCATCATGTTCACTGTGATACCGAAGATTCCCAGAATATTGAAGGCAATGAACATGGATAGTGGAATCGCAATTCCTACGAACAAGGCGTTTCTGGTTCCTAAGAAGAAAAGCAATACCAAGACCACCAGGATAACACCGGAAATGATGTTGTTTTCCAAACTGGAAACCATCTCTTTCACAAAGGTGGACTGGTCATTCGTTCTGGAGATCACCAGGTCTTTTGGCAGCCGATCCTCCAGGTCCTTCATGGTTGCATTGATCTTTTCTGTCGCGATCAACATGTTTTCGCCACTACGTTTGATGATATCTACAGAAACTACCGGCTTCTTTTCCAGACGGGCAAAAGACTCCTTTTCTACATAATCAAAATCGATCTTCGCGATATCACTGAGGTAAACGATCCGATCATTTTCGGTCTTCACCACAATTTCATTCATCTGCTGTGGATCGGTGAACTCACCAATCACACGGATCGATCTTCGGATACCATCATCCAGGATATTACCACCAGACAGGGTCACGTTCTCCGCAGACACAGCATTCTCAATATCAGCGAAAGTGACATTCCTGGCCTCCATCTCATAAGGATCCACCATGATCTTCACGGCTTTCTCCTCCACTCCACGGATCTCAACTTTGGAGATCTCTTTGATTTTCTCAATCTCATCTTCAATGATTTCAGCGAATCGCTCCAACTCCGCTACAGTATAGTTTCCAGACAGGTTGAGGTTCATCACCGGAAATTCCGAGAAGTTCAGTTCAAACACATCCGGGTCCTGAGGCAAATCAGATGGTAAAGAAGGTTTGGACTTATCGACCGCATCCTTCACTTTTTGTAAAGCATCTTCAATCGAAATATCCGGCTGAAATTCTACAATTACAGTAGAGTAATCCTGTACAGATGTCGATTTGATCTCATCTACTTCCGAGATCAGGTTGATCTCTCTTTCCAGTTCCCTGGTTACCAGGTTTTCGATATCCACCGGTGAGTTTCCGGGGTAAGGTGTACCGACATAAACAATCGGCTGCTCAATTTCCGGGTAGCTATCCTTTGGTAAAGCCTGATACGTTGCCGCTCCAAGGATAACGATCAGTACCGTCAGGAAGTAAACCGTATTTCTATTTTTCAGCGAGAAGGAGGTCAGGGGAAATTCCTTGTCCACCTGCTGTTTTTCATTTATTTCTTCAGACATTGCTTTAGATCATTAAGCGTTGGCATTATAAAGAGGCTGTTGCTACAGACACCTCTACTCCTTCGTTTACTTCGCGATAGCCATTATCGATCAGTGTTTCATTCCCTTTCAAACCAGACAACACTTCTGTCTTACTGTTAAAGGACTTTCCTGGGTTGATCCTGATCTTGCTGGCCAACTTTCTTCCGTCTTCCGTTTTAAGACCATATACAAAATTCCCCTGATCATCAGCCTGTACCAATCGTGTTGGGATACTCACTGCTTCTTCCTGGAAGTAATCGGTCAAATTCAAAATGGTCACCTGATTGGGTCTGAACTTCAAGTCTGTATCTGAAGGTAATGCGATCTCTACGGCAAACGTCCGGTTGTCCTCATTGATCACTTGTCCAACAGAAACCACCTGACTCACCAGACGCATGTCCAACGTCGGTAGATAAATTTCAGCTTGATCTCCCTTTTGGAATTTACCCAGGAATGCTTCAGAAACATCTGCTTTGATGTACATTTCTCTTTGATTGACGATGCGCGCTAAAGGCATGCCTGGCTGCGCCATTTCACCCTCTCTCACCGGAATCTCGTCCGCAACACCTGCGAAAGGTGAGCGAACGTAAGACTGCTTCAATTGGCTTTTCAAGGTAGCTAGTCTACGTTCCAAAGACTCTTTGTTGTTCTTGGTTTGCAAGTATTGTATCTCTGTGCCAATGTTCTGGTCCCAAAGGTTCTTTTGACGAACAAAAACTGCTTCTGCCAATTCCAATTGCGTTTCTACTTCCGCGATGTTGTTCTCAAGGATATCGGCATCCAATTTCATCAGCAACGTACCTTTTGAGAGATTCTGTCCTTCTGCTACATTGATCTTCTCAATACGACCCATGGTCTCAGCTGAGATTACAATGTTTTTGCGGGAAGCTACCGCACCTCTTACTTCTACCTTGTGCTCAAAGGAGCTTTTCTCCAACGCTAAGGTGGAGATCAAAATGGTATTGGCTTTATTGTACTCAGGATCAATTTCATTGATTTCCGTTTCCAAAGTCGCGATCTGCGCTTTCAGGTCAAAATACTGACTTCTCAACGCTTCAAGTTCCGCTTTCTTTTCAGTGAGTTCGTCTCCACCCCCACCACATGCGAAAAGTACCACAGTCATCAGGACTGCTAATGTGATTTGAAACAACTTGTTCATGGATAGTAGATTATTGTGTTGGTCTTTATTCTTAATATCAATTCTTTTCATTAGTTCAGGGTGCCCAGGGCTTTTTGTAAATCAATCCGTGCGATGATCGCATCATATAGGGCATTGTAATAATTCGTTTGAGCCTCTTTTAAAGCGGTATCCGCCTCAACTACTTCAAGGTTAGAACCGATCCCTTCCTGGTATTTGATCTGAGTTACCCGAAACACTTTGTCTGCGAGTTCCATGTTCTCTCTTTGAACTTCGATCTTCTGTACGGCATTTTGCAGAGCCAGGCGACTGGTTTGCACTTCCAGGTCAATGAGGCTTTGATACTGGTTGATCCCATTGTCCAATTGCTCAAGACTAACTTTCTCTCGTTGTATCTGAAACCTTCTTTGCAATCCCGTGAAGATGTTCCAATTGAGGCTTAACCCAATAGAAGAGTAACGGTACCAACTATCTGGTCCTACCTGATCAATACCATCAAAATTGGATTGAGTACTGAATAACCCACCAAAAGACTGGGATTGGGTACTGACACCTAAATTGGCAAACCCGCTTAAGGTCGGCAATGCTTCTGCATATTTGTTTCTAATGTTCAATTCCTGAAGCTTCCGGTTTACCAATAGTGTTTGATACCCAGGTCGGTCTTCGTATTTGACTTGCGCATCATTCCTGGCAATAGTTGCTCCAAGGACGTCATCAAAAGTTCCACTCAACTCCAGTGATTGCTCCAACGGATATCCCATCTGAAACTTCAATAAGGTCATGGAGATGGTATTGAGGTTGATGATATTGTCGCGATCGGATTTAAGGTTATTCAAAGAAACTTTCAGTCGATCTACATCAATCTCTTCCGCAAAGCCATTATTATATAGTTCTCTCGTATTCCGATACAGGGTGTCGAGTCGGGTCAGGTTAGCGGTAAACAAATTCAAGCGCTCTTGATTGATCAATACATCGTAATACGCCTTGCTGACATTTTCTATGATGTTGACACGAGTTTCGTCTTTTTGCCTGACAGAAAGCTCCTTGAACGTATTCGAAGCCTGTAGCGCCACAATGTAAGACCCACTAAAAATGATCTGATTGACTCCTAAACTGGCGTCACCGACGCTTTGCAATTGGAAAAAGTTCTCTGCCGCATACACATCGCCTTCAACCACACCCAGTTCGGTGGCTTGTTCGTCGGTCAGACCGATAGGCGATCCAGGCGTATATTGGGCATAGAATCGTTGTAGTGTCGGGCTCTTCTGCACAACAGCAGAACCGGATATCTGAGGAAGACCAATACCTCTGGTTTCCTTGACCTGCATGACGGCTGATTTCTCATCCAGCGCGGCATTTTTCATCTCTGCATTATTGGCCAACGCGTACTCTATACACGCTTCAAGGCTCATCGCAGAACTTCCTTGTTGTGCTCTCAAGCCAACAGAAAGTAGGATAGCTGTGATAAATAATGATACTCTCATTTGAGTGGTTTTACGGCTTCTGTTTGAAAATATTTCTGATAGTGATTTCGTCCTTTTTCGGTCAAAATGCCATGAATGAAATGATCCAACAATTGCATTTGTACCTCAACAAATTGGAATTGCTCCGGAGGGAAAATCTGTTGATCAAAGATCATCTGTACCTGCTCTACACGGAATTTTGACAAGATCTTCACGTCGATCTCTTGCCGGTAGCAACCTTCCTTCATCCCTTTGATCAAGTTGTCTTCGATGTGTCCACGAATGAATTCATTCTTAAAGTCCAGGTAAAGATCCCAAGCTTCGTGATGGAATTTCTGAAGATCATACAGCATCGAAGGATTGATGTCCTGGATGTTTCGGCGCATGCATTGAGCAATCTGATGCAATTCATCGATGGCATTCACCGCTCTATGTTCGATCTCTGCAAACTCCTTGCGCTCAAGCTCCATGTGCCAGCGAGCAACTTCGGTCACCAATCCATCCTTATTTGTGAAGTACTGATATAGCGTTTTTTTGGACATGGAGACCTCTCGGGCTACATCATCCATGGTCACACTCCGCACTCCATATCGGTTAAAGAGGTTCATCGCCCCGTCCAAAATCCGATTTCTTACTTCGTTATCCACTTAATGACATTTCTTTTACCTCAGGAAACTTCTAGCACCCCAGAAACTTTTAGCATTCCAATAGTTTCCTAGGTTTCTACGCATAACAGGAATTCAGGTTTAGTTGTTCCCACTTTTTTTCATGATTTTCTTAAAAAGTTTCTCTTAGCTTCGTGCCAGCAGTCAATGGAGACCATCAAGTTCACTTTTCAGGAACGGACCATCCACGTCCATAAATCGGGTTCTGGGGCAGAAAACATGCTTTTATTCCATGGATTCGGGCAAACAGGTCAGGTATTTCAAGGATGGCACCAGGCACTCGAAGAAACACACACCTTATATTCATTCGACCTTTTTTTTCATGGTGAAAGTGATCAAACAGAAGCTCCTGTCACCCCTACGTATTGGGGAAAGTTGCTCAAGGTATTCACCGAACAACAGCAACTGGAACATTTCCACCTGGCCGGATACAGTCTTGGAGGCCGATTTGTCAATGCCACCCTTTTATATGTTCCTGAGCAAATCAAGTCCATCTCCTACATTGCCCCGGATGGCTTTTATGAATCCCCCTGGCAAACCCTTGCGATTTCTTTCCGGCGGATATTCAGGTATGTAATGAATCACCCAGAAGCCTTGATCAAAATGGCGGATGCTGCCGAAAAGTATAAGCTAAGTTCACCCTCACTGGTCAAATTTGCCAAGCGGGAGCTTCGAGATGTAGATAATCGAATCAGGGTCTATCGGTCATGGATCTATCTTAAGCCACTCATCAGGAATCATCGTAGAGTTACCCGTACCATCCACAATCACGAAATTAAATGTACGTTGATCCTCGGCTCGAAAGATCACATCATTCCTCCCAGGAAGGTCGTTCCAAAATTCAAACCTGCTCCGAATGTCACCATCTGTGTGATTGAAAAAAGGCACCATGAAATGATCGGTGCTGCATTGGAGCTACTTTATTCAGGTGTTGATTCGTCTGAAAATTGAGGCATGTCAACACTACTCTCTATTCATATTGAGAAACTTTAAACTTACCGTTCTATTTTGAGTCAGAGACTTTAATAATCAGGTTAGATGAAATACCTTTATAGTTTACGTTATCAGTTAGTAAGAATCAACCATGGTCACCAGCACTCAGTTCAACGATCAGTTCTACGACAGCATCTCAGTCTGGAATAAAATGAACTTCACGCTAAGGTTCATTTCCGAACATTTCTTTGGTAAAACATTCTTAAATAATTCGATTCAAAATTGGGCTTCCAACAATCAATCCAAAATCTATGAAGAGGTTAAGTCAATTGAAAAGCAGCATGTTTCGGTAGAAACGTACAACGGAGATCTATCAGCACGAGCATTTAGCAAAAACTATGTAAAAACCGGCAAGCCTGTAGTCATCAAAGGAGGTGCTAAAAACTGGCAAGCTTGCCAGGAATGGGGGTTTGAATTTTTCAAAGAAAATTATGGGGATCATCCAGTTACCCTGACTCATCATAAAGACCTGGGAGACGATGATGATGGCGGGATGGAAGAAACGAACCTAAGAAATATCATTGACGGACTGGCCGAGAACTCGAAAAAATATGCTCGATTCAATCCTTTATTGGATGTCTATCCGGAACTCTTAGAATCACTGGACAGACAATGGCTTAATACCATCATGGGCAGAGGGTTAAAAAATCATCACGTGTTGTTCATTGGTAACAAAGGAACCAAGACCAATATCCACAACGCAGGAAATGAAAACATTTTTGTACAGCTCCGGGGTAAGAAACGATGGTTGATCTGGCATCAAAAAGCCACTTATGTCTTTAGCCCTGAGGTAAACCGCGCACCGGCCAAAGCCTCCCATATCAACCCCAATGCTCCTGACCTTGAGAACTATGCTTCTTTTGAGCACCTCCCTGTTTGTGAGATCATCTTGGAAGAGGGTGACATCTTGTTTGTTCCCTCCTATCTATGGCACTACGTCGAAAACCTCACACCGACCATCGGGATCGGTATTCGTTGGTTGTCTCCCGGAAGTACATTAAGGAACAGTCCATTATTGGCTTGCCTTGAATTATTCAATACCTCACCAAGTGTATTTAAAACCCTTGATTGGCGCAATGGCTTTGATTTCAACAAGATCATTTTGGCTAACCTGAAGAAAAGTGCTTAGAAATTGTCAGTGGATGGATTGGAAGCTGAACTTCCCTGGAGCGTGGCACTGCTCCAAAACGATACAATGAATGTGGTGCCCACGCCCATGACACTTTTCACATCAATTTCACCCCCCATCGCTACTACGTATTTTTTCACAATTGATAGCCCCAATCCTGTACTGGATTCATTACCAGTAGGCTGAGGCGTCAATTTGGTGTACCGTTGAAACAGCAATTGCAAATCTTCTTTATCGATTCCGGGACCATGATCTTCCACCAATACCTTGATCCGATCTCCGGCAAACATCACTGTAATATCTACTGCTTTGTTATGTTCCGAAAACTTGATGGCATTCGAGATAAGATTTTCGAAAATCTGAAAACCATAACTCTCATCAATCTCTGCGAAAAACTTATGGTTATCGTAATTTCTTGCCAATACAATTTTCTTGATCTCAGCACTGGGATTTAGGGTGTCAATTACATTATCCAACAAGGCCGCCATGTCAACTGATCGAACCTCCAAATTCATCATTTCCGACTCAATCGCATTTACATCCAGCACACGTTCGATCATGTGTTTCATGCGTGAAGCACTGCCATTAATCCTGGATAAGTATTGATGTTGACTTTTCGCAGACTCATCCAGCTCTTCCATCAATATTTGACTGAAACCAAGGATAGCATTTAAAGGGTTTCTCAAATCGTGAGCAACCACGCCTATCAATTCATTTTTCTCTCTGTTGAGTCGTGCCAGCACAATGTTCGATCGCTGCTTTGCCACATAAGATCGCCATAACGTAAAAATCAGAATAAGCGTAAGTACCAATCCCACCATCATGAAGTTCCTGGTCAGCAGTTGGCCTCTCAGCTCTGCCAGATACTGGATCTCCTGTCTCTCTTGCTCATCTTCGATTTTGTGCTTCTCCGTTTCAAACTCGTATTTCGCAGTTAATCGCAGAATCTCATCTTTATTTTGCTCATTGTAGATCGAGTCTTGCATTGCCTCGGATATCTCATGGAATTTCAACGCCATGGAAAAATCCCCAGCTTCTTTATATGATTGATACAATTGATCGGCAGAAATCTGTAGCAAAGGCTTAAAGTTGTTGGCTTCCGCTATTGCAAATGAGTTCCGAAACTGAGTGATCGACTGCTGAATCAACCCTTGTTCTCTGTAATAACGACCCATGCCTTGCAGGGCTGAAATCTCAAACTCTTTAAGCTGGCAATTTCTTGCTTCCTTCAATACGATTCCGAAATATTTTTTAACTGAATCTGGTTGATCCAGACGCTCATATAATCGAGCCAATCCATCATAAATGAAAGGATGTAAGCAGGCATCCCCATATTGATCATTATATGCCAAAGCCTCTTGGTAGGATAGAATGGAAAGGTCCATCTGATCTGTTACCGAATACATGTAGGCCAGATTACTTAACGTTCCGATATAATCGCGATGACTCCTAATATTCAATGCTGCGGTCAGTGCTCGTTGGAAATAGTCGATGCTTTCATCTGTCTCTCCCTGTACGGCATAAATCACACCAATATCGTTGAGCTGTTCCATTTTCAATCGTTCATTTTGAAGACTATCGGCTATGGTAAGCGCAGCCAGATAGTGTTTCGTAGCTACGGGCATAGCACCTAGTGAAGTGTTGATTCCTCCCAGGAAATTCAAAATGATGGCCTCTTCTTTCTTAGCCTGAATCCGCTGAATCTCCATAAGGGATTGGGAACAGAAATCTAAGGCTTCCTGTAATTGTCCTACACGATTGAGTGATTCGCTTTTATAAGCCTTACTTAATTGAACACCTAAGTGATCCTCCAACTCCAGGCTTAACATTATCGCCTTATCCAGGTAAAAAATGGCACTATCGTGATGTCCTGACAACTGTAGATTCTTCCCTAATTGCAGTAAGACCTCACTTCTGATGGATTGTGAAAGCTGCTGTCGCAATAAGCCTTGCAACAAATGCTCAGACTGATCAAACTCCGATGAAAGGGTATGAAAATGGGCTTGTCGAAGAATGCTTATTAATTCCAGTGAATCATCAGGGTGTCGCTGGAGCATGGTATGGGTTTGAGCTATGATTGACGCACCTAATTCAACATTGACATCTTCATAGAACTCACTTAGTTGCAAATAAATCCGAATACTGTCTGAAGGACTGGAAGCCCGGGACAGTTGCTGATTTAAAGCGTTTATCTGAGCTAATTGTGCCTGGCACAATAGGACAAATAGCGAAAATACGGTAGTTAACGTAGCTAATTTAGACAATGGCATAGATACAACGAGAGCCTGCGGTGCAGCACAAAATCCTCTCTCAAATCGAAACTCTTTTATAGTCTAGGGCTGGTGACTATAGTTGATATCTGCCAAACAGTACATATATACGAAATCCATTAAAAAGGTAACTGCATCAAGAAGAAATAATCTATAATTTCCCTTCGAGGGATAACACAAAGACGAACTTAATACGACTATAGATTTGATCTACAATTCAACTATTTTTGCGGCTTAATTCCTGACCCTTCATATGATCTACTTTTTCAGAAAATCAGACACCCAATTTTACGCAGTTGGAACTGACCAATCATTAACTGAAAATCATATCTCTCGGCTGACCTGGTTGTTCTCAGGCGCGACGCTTAGCGAAGAAAAAGAGATCAGTGGAAAATTCATCGGTCCACGAAAGGAAATGATCACTCCCTGGAGTACCAATGCCGTAGAAATAGCTCAAAATGCTGGTATTGAAGGGTTGATCAGAATTGAGGCATTTACCATCGACGATGGCGATCAAGGATTTGACCCGATGCTCCAACAACGATATGATGGATTAGGTCAGGACCTGTTCACCTTGGAGATTGAGCCAGCACAAGTACTCGACATTGAGGACATTCGGGATTACAATGAGAAAGAGGGGCTTGCACTGAGTGAAGATGAAGTGGTATTTCTGGAACAAGTGGTCGCTGATATTGGAAGACCTCTGACCGACTCAGAAATTTTCGGGTTTTCACAAGTCAATTCGGAGCACTGCCGACACAAGATATTCACTGGAGAATTCATCATTGACGGGGAAAAGCAGGAAATGTCCCTTTTCCAATGGATCAAAAAAACCTCTAAGGACAATCCGAATTTTCTGGTTTCTGCCTATAAAGACAATGTTGCATTTGTTCAGGGGCCAGTGGCTGAACAGTTCGCACCAGCATCTCAAGATAAACCAGACTTTTTTGAGACCAAAGATTTTGAATCTGTCATTTCACTGAAAGCAGAAACACACAATTTCCCCACCACCGTAGAGCCATTCAATGGAGCCGCAACAGGTTCAGGTGGCGAGATCCGGGACCGAATGGCCGGTGGGCAAGGTAGTATTCCTTTGGCTGGAACAGCCGTTTACATGACTTCCTATCCTCGAACCAAAGGCGCTGACTGGGAAAATCAGGCAAAAGAAAGACCGTGGCTATACCAAACACCAAAAGAAATTCTGATCAAAGCGTCCAATGGTGCCAGTGACTATGGCAACAAATTCGGGCAACCACTGATCTGCGGTAGTCTCCTGACCTTCGAATATGAAGACCAGGATCAGGTGTATGGCTTTGACAAAGTCATTATGCTGGCCGGAGGAATCGGTTTTGGGAAGCTGAAAGAAAGCAAAAAGCAGACGGTTGATAAAGACCAGCAAATTGTAGTGCTCGGCGGTGATAACTACCGCATCGGCATGGGTGGTGGCGCTGTATCCTCCGTGGATACAGGAGAGTTTGAAAATGCCATTGAATTGAATGCGGTACAGCGTTCGAATCCTGAAATGCAAAAACGAGTTGCCAATACCGTTCGTGCGATGACGGAATTAGAAGACAACCCTGTAGTTTCAATTCACGATCATGGGGCTGGCGGGCACTTGAATTGTTTGTCAGAATTAGTTGAAGAATCTGGTGGCGTGATTGATGTAAGTGCATTGCCCATCGGAGACCCTACTCTATCTGACAAGGAACTGATGAGCAACGAATCCCAGGAACGAATGGGATTGGTCATTGACAAAAAGAATTTGGATTATCTAAAGGCCGTTGCTGCCCGGGAAAGATCACCTTACTATGAAGTAGGCACCACAACCGGAGACATGGAGTTGAAATTCAATGGCCTTCATGAAAAACTACCATTTGATCTTAAATTGGATCACTTATTTGGCTCCTCTCCAAAAACCGTATTGGAAGATGAGGTCAAACCAGCAGCATTCAAAGACATCACGTACGATCCTTCAAAGGTCGAATCCTACTTGCAGGAAGTCCTGCAATTGGAAGCAGTAGCTTCAAAAGACTGGCTTACGAACAAAGTAGATCGCTGTGTAACGGGTAAAGTAGCCACCCAACAAACGGTCGGTGAAATCCAGGTGCCTCTGAACAATGTGGCGGTAATGGCGATCGATTATAAGAATTTGAAAGGAATCGCTACGGGTATTGGACATTCTCCAGTCCCCGGCATGATCAATGCAGGAGCAGGCTCTCGTCTCTCTGTAACAGAATGCCTGACCAATATGGTATTTGCACCCCTTACACATGGGCTCGCAGGCATTTCTCTCAGTGCCAACTGGATGTGGCCTGCCAAAAACCCAGGTGAGAATGCCCGTCTATATGAAGGTGTAAAAGCCATCAGTGAGTTTGTCTCGGCTTTGGGTATCAATATCCCCACTGGAAAAGATTCCCTGTCCATGACTCAGAAATACCCTGATGGCCAAAAAGTACTTTCACCAGGCACTGTGATCGTCAGTGGTGGCGCTGAAGTCAATGACATTCGAAAAACGGTTCTTCCTGCGCTTAAATATCAGGCTACCGACTCAAAACTGATCTATGTTCCCTTCGGCACGAATGGCTTTGAGTTGGGGGGAAGTTCCTTTGCGCAAGTAGCTGCCGCCCTGGGACAACAAACACCAGATGTAGATGCCGCAAAAGTGATCAAAGCATTCAATGAAATTCAGGCATTGATCAATGATGGTCATATTCTGGCGGGTCATGATGTTTCTGCCGGTGGTCTGATCACCACCCTATTGGAAATGAATTTCCCTAACCAGTCCGGTGGGTTGAATATCAACCTGAGTGGATTCGAAGAAGAAGACCTTGTCAAGGTACTATTCTCGGAAAACCCCTCAGTGGTACTACAAGTGGACGCTTCAGCACTATCTACGCTGGAAAGTAATGGTATCAACTTTATCGAACTGGGAGATACCCAGTCAGCCAGACAGCTTACCCTAAGTAAGGGAGATTGGCAATTAACGCTCGATATTGATGCGTACAGAACTACCTGGATGCGTGCTTCATATCTTTTGGATCAGGAACAAACAGAAGCTGTGCAAGCCAAAGCTCGTTTTGAAAACTATAGCCAGCAAGCACTGTCTTATCAATTCCCGGAAGGGTTTACAGGCAAGCGCAGTGACCTAAACATTGATGTGAACCGGAAAACCAAATCCGGTATCAAAGCGGCGATCATACGGGAGCAAGGGGTAAATAGTGACCGGGAAATGGCTTACGCCCTTTATATGGCCGGATTCGATGTACTAGATGTCCATATGACAGACCTGGTTAGTGGTCGCGAAGACCTTTCTGGTGTCAACATGATTGTTTTCGTAGGTGGCTTTTCAAATTCCGATGTACTGGGTTCTGCCAAAGGTTGGGCTGGTTCCTTCCTATTCAACGAAAAGGCAAAAGCAGCTTTGGATAATTTCTATGCGCGTCCTGATACCCTGAGTTTGGGCGTCTGTAATGGCTGTCAGCTAATGATGGAGTTAGAGGTGTTATTCCCAGAAATGAAGCATCACCCTAAAATGCATCACAATGCGACAGGTAAATTTGAGTGTGGTTTCATCAATGTTGACATCCAACCGAACAATACGGTGATGCTAGGAAATATGGTTGGATCACGATTGGGTATATGGTTAGCACACGGTGAAGGCCGATTCATACTTGAAGAGGAAAGTCCGTACACCATACCGATGAAGTATTCCTATGAAGCAATACCTGGCAATCCAAATGGTAGTTCTTTTGGCGTAGCTGCCATGGCTTCCAAAGACGGCCGACACCTGGCCATGATGCCTCACCTCGAACGATCTTTATTCCCCTGGAATTGGGCACACTACGAAGATAAACTTGCACATGAAGTCAGCCCATGGTTAATCCCATTTGCGAATGCTTTTGATTGGGTAAAAGAACAAGTCAAATAAACAGGTTACTTGAGTAACATGTTCTTTCTTATCGAGCTTAAAAACTTCATATTACTTATCGGGTTTATCTTCACAATTATTTATCTCCATTGAGGATTCATAAAAAAAGTACAGAAAGACAAAGCTAACGCGGCTAAGTACTTTTTTGGATCGATACTATTAGTGGTGTTTATTAATATATTGGAAAGAGTATTCCTTTGAGTCAATTAATAATCCTGTTCGTTGATGTGTTTTGAGAGTGTGAAGGATAGCAAACAAAAAAGATGTTTATTGCATTATCTAGAACTAGTAATTAGGTTACTCAAGTAAACTGTTTACTGAAAAAAGTCGTGATCCTCGAACCACTCTTTCATTCGTTCAGGCCAACCGGAAATGGTCTTTAGATCCGATCGGGTACCCATGTTGAAAGCGTGATCACCTTTGGCATAGAGGTGCATTTCTACGGATTTTCCTGCGGCACGATAAACACGTAGTAACTGCACGATGGTTTCGGAACAACATACATCATTGTTGGAAGCTACCAGAAAAGCTGGAGGTGCATCTTCAGGCACACTGATTGATGGAATGAATAGTGGACCCGGATAAACCTGAACTAAAAAATCCGGGCGAAACGAAAACTGATCAATTTCATCTGAGCCTTCGCGATCATCATTCTCTTCAAAAGCCAGCATCGCAGCGACTTCTCCTCCTGCTGAGAAAGCCAATATCCCCACCCTGTTGGGATCAAAACCAAGTTCCTCAGATAGGCCTCTGATTCGCTTCATGGCTCTTATTCCATCCTGGCGAACATGTTCGAACGTATATTCAGACCCCTCTTCGCGAACCAACCTGTATTTCAGCACAAATGCCTTGAATCCTAAGTTGGTAAGATACCGAGCTGCACGTTCCCCTTCACTGTTGTAGACTAATTCCCGGTGACCACCACCTGGGATGATCAAAATGGCCGCTCCATTCGGTTGATCAGGTTCATAAAGTGTAATGGAAGGATGATGGATATTCTTTACCCACCAATCTTTGGCATGTTCTGGCTCATCTTTACGATGTTCAAAGCCGGGAGCACCATTATTCCATAGCGGATACACTGTTTGTGCCTGACTATTGGATACCGACAAAAAATTATACGAGCATAAAAAGAGGAATAGCGTTTTTATCGAATTGTTGATCATTGGACAGAGTCGTTAAGACAATGGCCAAAATCCGTTAATCTACGCTAACGCTAGCAGGGTATTTGAACCAAACCAGATTAGTAATCAGGTTACTTGAGTAATCTGATTACTGGAAACCACTTTCTCAATCACTCCTTTCATTGCCTCAAACTCTGAATAACCGTGATTGATCTGATACAATTGCTCCTGGAATTTGAATAATACAGTTGGGTAACCACGCACACCCCATTGACGATTGAGCAAGAAGTCTTGCTTGGTTTGGTATTTCACCTCTTCACTTTCAAAAGCGGTCAAAAATTCATCAAATGGTATCTCAAAAACCTCACAAATGGATCGATAAAACTCCTCTTCTCCTGGGTCTTCATTGTCGACATAGAACTTTTTGGAAACAGCTTCATAGAATGCCAACACATCATCACCCAACCATTTTCTGGAGGCCACTACCGCTCGACAAGGTGGTTCCGTATCGTAATTGAACGATTCGCGATCAAACAGGCTATACCCAAAAGGTTGACCACTCCTGGCAGTTACTTCTTCCCAGTGATGTTTCAAGAATGCTTTGAAATTGTCATCCCAGGGATCTCCTCCTCCGGGTCTTAATCCTCCTAACACAATGGAAAAATTGTATTCAGAAAAGTGCTGCTTCAATTCCTGTAAGTGATTGGATATTCCCCAACACCAGGAACACATCGGATCACCCACATATATGATCTCGCCATCCGCCTTTTTCAACGCTTCATTTAGTTCTCCACTCAAATCAGCAGGCGCACATTCTCCGGTCTCCGGGTCACAATATTGGTTTTGCATTTCTTGATCCATTTTAACTGTTAAGCAACTTCAAGCAAGCAAAGTTCAATTACGCGGATAATTTGTGATTGACACGACATTTCGATTCAACCAGAAAAATTGCTCGCACATTTATCATGAATCCTGTATCTTAACTTCATGCAATTCCTCACCACCCCAGAAGACAAGTTCGAAAACCTACAAGATTATCCCTTTGCTCCTAAGTACCACGAAGTAGATTGCATGAAAATGCACTACGTCGACGAGGGAGAAGGCCCATTGATCCTGATGCTACACGGTGAACCTTCATGGTCCTACTTGTATCGGCACATGATCAAAGGGTTGGTGGAAAAAGGCTATCGAGCAGTGGCTCCTGACCTGATTGGATTTGGAAAGTCGGATAAACCAACAGAGACAGAGGCCTACACTTATGAGAACCATATGAATTGGCTCACTTCATTCGTAGAAGCGATGGATCTCAAAAACATCACACTTTTCTGCCAGGATTGGGGTGGGTTACTGGGCTTACGATTAGTGGCCTATCACTCTGAACGATTTGATCGGGTCTGTGCATCGAATACATTCTTACCGACAGGAAATGAACCCTTCCCAGATGCATTCTTGCAATGGCGAGAATTTGCTGCCAAATCACCCGATTTTATCATAGGCAAGGTCTTACAAAAAGGCACGTACAGTGAGTTGAGTCAGGAGGTCGTTGATGCTTATAATGCGCCCTTCCCTGATGAAGATCATAAGGTAGGAAGTCGCATGTTTCCAAAATTGGTTCCGGCAGATCCTCAAAACCCGGATGGCATTGAAAATCAGAATGTTTGGCAGAAGCTCGCTACCTTCGATAAGCCCTTCATGACCGCATTTGGAGCAGACGATCCAATCATGCGTGGAGCCAGAAAGATTTTTCCATCGATCATCCCTGGGTGTGCGGGACAGAAACATGTCTTGCTTGAGAATGCCGGACACTTTATCCAGGAAGATCAACCTGAGCAATTGGTGGAGTTGTTGGATGAGTTCGTTTCCGCTAAGTAATCAGGTTATTTGAGTAACCTGATTACTGGAGGCTTAAAGGACACCCTTCGTCGTAGGCAGCGAATCCATTTCGGACGATTCTCGCTTGATCGCCATCTTGATTGCTTTGGCGAAAGCCTTGAAAATCGCTTCAATCTTGTGATGCTCGTTATCGCCCTCGGCTTTGAGGTTCAGATTGCTCTTGGAAGTATCTGAGAAGGACTTGAAGAAGTGGAAGAACATCTCTGTTGGCATCTCTCCTATTTTCTCACGATTGAAAGTCGCATCCCATTCCATCCACGGCCTCCCTCCAAAATCGATGGCTACTTGTGCTAGACAATCGTCCATGGGAAGTAGAAAACCGTACCGTTGAATGCCTCGCTTATCTCCTAGCGCTTTCAAAAAGGCTTCTCCTAAAGCCAGTGCCGTATCTTCAATGGTATGATGTTCATCAATATGTAAATCGCCCTGAACTTTCACTGTTAGGTCGACCCCACCGTGTTTACCCAACTGATCGAGCATGTGGTCAAAGAAGCCGATACCTGTTTCACATTGTGTCTTTCCTGTTCCGTCCAAATTCAGGTCTATCTGAATATTGGTCTCTTTGGTTTCTCGATGAACAGAAGCCTTTCTATCCTTCAGGATCAAAAACTCATAAATCTTGAACCAATCCGTGGTAGTTAACTCCGCGTCCGTCGTGGCCTCTGACGAGATATGAATGGCCTGACATCCGATGTTACGGGCTAGCTGAATATCCGTCGCTCGATCGCCTATTACAAAAGAATTCTCCAGGTCGTAATCACCATTCGTGTATTCAGTAAGCATTCCTGTACCTGGTTTACGATTGGGATGATTGTCCGCTGGAAAATGCTCATCGATATGGATAGTATCGAATACAATACCCTGACTCTCAAGCGTTCGAAGGATCAGGTTATGAACTGGCCAAAAAGTGTCCTCAGGAAAAGAATCAGTGCCCAAGCCATCTTGATTGGTCACCATGGCCAATACAAAATCAGACTCTACCTGCACCTTCCTCAGATAGTAGAATACATCTTTGAGATAGCTCACTTTATCAATGTGATCGATTTGCTCGTCCTCGGTTTCGTGGTTGATGGTGCCGTCCCGATCGATGAATAATACAGGTCTCATAATTGTCGAATTCTCTACGAGCAGCGAAGGTATATTTCGACAAGTCTGCCAGCAAGATTTATCTGTTGAATTGCCAGAAAAAAGTCATTTTTGCGGTCATGCTTGATCTGGCGAAATGAGTGGTCGAAAAAAAATTGATTGGCGCAATTGGGTCCTGGCTCTGGTGAGCATATCGATTACTATTGGTTTGATCGAACTTGTGCTTAGAATCCTCTTCAGTTCTAATCAGGCCTTCCTGGTCAACCACCATCAAGATCGATCATTCATCCACCGAAATCCGTATTGGGGTTCCTGGCATTATCCCAATAACGAGGTTCGTCATCAAAGTGATTGCTTCGATGCTATCTACCATACCAATTCCATCGGTCTCAAAGCAGAGGACATAAATCCAGAAAGACCAAACATTGTCCTTTTGGGAGATTCTTATTTAGAAGGATATGGTGTTTCAAATGAGGAGACTATCGTCCATTTTCTGGACAGCACATTTCAAGATCAATACAACTTCCTGCCTTTTGCTAGCTCCGGGGGTTTTGGAACAGTGAATGAGTATGCGCTATACGAAAACTTTGCCCGACACTATGAACCGAAACTGGTTGTGTTGTTTTGGTTAAACTACAATGACCTTTATGACAACCTTAATTCCATCCGTAAAGGTTTTTTGGATGAAGAAGGCAACTACCTGTTCGAGCGAATGAACTCAAAACAGGAGGTACTTGCGCTGATCGACAACATGGGTGAACCGGAGGTCCTGGATCAGAAGGTTGGATTTTACACTTTCCGTCTGGCCCAGCGAGGCTTTCGATCCTTACAGCACGTCTCTCAATACTGGACCAATGTGAAAGGCAACTTCAAAGACGCAATTGGGCAGGTCTACGCTAAAGAGGTCACTCCCAACCTGGAAAAAGCTTATGTTATCAGTGAGCAAGTGATCATCGACCTTCAGCATGCAGTTCAAAGAGATTCTGCACAACTGGTGATCGTCAACCTATTCGACCCTTATCAGGTAGATGATGGCTGGCTCAAGGTCATGGAAGAAAAGCTCGACTCACCAATGGATGCTGGTTTTCCCAACCAGAAAATTGCTACAATCTGTGAAAAACATAACATCCCCTACTACAGCTTGTATGAACCTACGATGGAAAAGATCCGACAAGATCAATTAGAATTTCCCTATTTCAACTTTTCCTGCGACAATCATTTGACCAAAAAAGGTAATCTTTGGGTCTCGAAACTAGTGAGTGAGTACCTCGAAGAACATCAACTACTGCAATAATCCATGGAATTCCTTAGCGACCTCTGGCAATTTTTAAAAGAACGAAAGAAGTTTTGGCTGGTGCCAATGATAGTCGTCTTGCTGTTGTTGGGAGTATTGATTGTAATTGGAGGCAGTTCCGCCATCGCTCCATTTATTTATTCGATCTTCTAAGATCAATCCGAATCCTTGGGGAAAAATGTGATTCTTCAATGATCCTCAAATGATGAAGTTAATCAGTGGTTTGGTTTTCCTACTTCTGAAGCGATTACTTCCAGGTTCTGGATTTCCTGCCGGAGGTACGGTGAACCATTTTGGGTGGTTCTTTCGAGCGAATTGGCATTGTACCCATAATTGCACTTTCACGTTTAAAATGATAAACCTTCGAGAGTCTGTTTAATCCATCTGATAAAGGGAAGAATCTATTCGTTGTTCTGCAATTAAGCAGGAACCCATAAAACAGAAAAACCCTGCCGAAGCAGGGTCATTCCATACACATAGGAATTTATCGCAACTTAGTTTCTTGTTACGGTAATCGAGTTTGATAAGCTAAACGTTCCGCTGATACCGCTGGTGTTCTCGCCTGCAGTCAGCCCCATCAATCCGTCTTCATAGGTGATTCTCCAGATCAAGCAAACTCCTGTACCAGCAGCATCAAAGTCTACACCTTCCAGTGCTTCCAATGTACCTGGCAATCCAAGAATGTTATTCTGATCATCCGTCACCACATAACCAGTATTCGTAAGGTCTTGATTTCCACTTACAGAGATACCGCTTACATTATCAACCGTTCCATCAACTGTAAAAGTGAAAGGGCCGCCAGCTAAAGTTCCGGCAGAAGCTCTGGTCACTCGGATACCGTTTGAAAGGCTGTAAGTACCAGTCAGGTTATCTACATTTCCTCCATCCGTCATCAAGCCAGTCAAGTCATCTTCATAAGTAATTCTCCAGATGTAGCACACGCCAGAACCAGCAGCATCAAAATCTACACCTTCTACCGCATCCAGGGTTGGAGGCAAGCCAAGAATGTTATTGCTATCGTCAGTGATTACCCAACCTGAGTTGGTCAGGTCTTGATTGTCACTTACGGTGATACCACTTACGTTATCAGCAGTTCCGTCCACAATGAAAGTGAAAGGACCACCAGCCAACATACCGGCGTTAGATCTTGTTACCCGGATGCCATTAGAGATACTGAACGTACCTTCGAGGTTATCTACATTTCCCTGATCAGTTGTCAGACCAGTCAACCCTTCAGCATAGGTAATTCTCCAGATGTAGCAAATTCCTGCTCCGGCACCGTCAAAATCAACTCCTTCTACTGCTTCCAGAGTTGGAGGCAAGCCAAGGATGTTGTTCATGTCATCCGTGATGATGTATCCGGTATTATCCAGGTCCTGGTTCATGCTTACTGTGATTCCGCTCACATTGTCAGCCGTTCCATCTACAAGGAAAGAGAATGGTCCACCAGCCAGGGTTCCTGCACTGATTCTGTTCACACGAACACCATTTGACACACTGAACGTACCTTCCAGGTTATCTACATTTCCGCCATCAGTTGTCAGCCCCATCAAACCATCTTCGTAAGTGATTCTCCAGATGTAGCACACACCAGCTCCGGCACCATCAAAATCAACACCTTCTACAGCTTCCAGTGTTGGAGGTAAACCCAGGATATTATTCATATCATCGGTTACAATGTACCCGGTGTTCGTCAAATCCAGGTTATTGCTAACTGTGATTCCACTTACGTTATCAGTTGTTCCATCAACAATGAAAGTAAACGGACCACCAGCCAATTCACCAGCACCCGCTCTGTTTACGGTTACCGAATTAGAAAGCGCAAAGTTTCCGGATAATCCACTCACGTTGTTTCCGACATCCAGACCTGTAAGTCCTTCGCCGTAAGTCACATGCCAAATCAGGCAAACACCAGCGCCTGCACCATCAAAGTCTACGCCTTCTAGCGCAGCCACGTCGCCTGGTAATCCTAAAATATTATTTTCAGCGTCAGTTACAACGAAAGAAGTGTTCAAGCCTTCCGCTCCTCCTTCTACCGTAATACCGCTTACATTATCAGCTGTTCCATCTACTACAAAATTGAATGGTCCACCAGTCAATGTCGCAGCAGCAATGTTGGTTCTGTTGACCATGATGGAATTAGACAAGTCAAAGGTTCCATCCAGGTTATTTGTACTTTCACCTTGCTCAAGGCCAGTCAGGTCATCTTCATATCGGATGTACCAGATGAAGCAAACACCCACACCAGGAGCATCGAAATCAACGCCTTCCAATGCGGCTAAGTCACCAGGCAGACCAAGAATATTGTTTTGATCATCAGTAACAACGAAGCTGGAGTTTGTTCCAACAGGCTCCCCTTCTACTGTGATTCCGCTCACATTATCAACGACACCATCTACTTGAAATGTAAAAGGCCCGCCAACAAGCGTACCCGCATCAGGAACTATAGGAGCTGGCTCATCATCCGAGCAACTCATCACTACCATGGCCAGAATAGCCAAAGACAACAAATTTGAGAATATTGTTTTCATTGCGATTAATTAATTGATACCTCAAACCAACTGTTTATATGTTGCTACATATTCACGGGATTGTAACGTTTTTATCACAGCAGAAGCGGCCTTTCCCTGTCTGTTATGGCATCAACTGCGTCTCCGCGAAGACAAGGGCCTTTTAGGAATCACATCTTGTGAACTTTTTGTGATACTTATGTTTTTTCTTCGTCAAGAATGGAACAGAAAAGCGTCCTTATCATAGAAGATGATCCTGAAATCTGTGATCTACTTACCATCCACCTCGAAGACCTGGGTTGCCAGGTAACCTCTATTATGGATGGTGCTGCAGGGTTTGAAGCAGCCAAGAAGCAGGATTACGATTTGATTATCCTCGACATTAGACTTCCATCTATGGATGGCATCGCCATCTGCCAGAAGCTTCGAGCGCTGGAAGTGAATACCCCCATCATTATGCTAACTGCTCGATCGGAAGAAATAGATCGGGTGCTGGGCTTGGAAGTCGGCGCGGATGATTACATGACCAAACCTTTTAGTGTTCGGGAATTCATTGCTCGGGTTAAAGCGATATTTCGGCGTTCTCAATTGATAAAAAGTGAGATCAGTCAGGAGAAAAGTGTTCAAAAAATCGTCTTTGATGAGTTGTCCATAGATATCGACTTGCGTAAAGTCATGCTACAAGACAAACGGATAGAGCTCTCTCCCAAAGAGTTTGATCTACTGGTACTGATGGCTTCTAATCCTGGAAAGAGCTACAATCGGTCTCGATTGCTGAACCTGATCTGGGGCTATGATTTTGAAGGATACGAGCACACGGTCAATTCTCACATCAATCGATTACGTGCAAAAATCGAACCTGATATGGACACCCCAAAATTCATTTTGACCACCTGGGGAGTTGGTTATAAGTTTAACGAAGAACTAGTGCAACTATGAGCCAGGCATTGACCAATCAGCTTATCAAAAAGATCATGATGGTATTCTTGCTCATGATCCTGTTAGTAGGAGCTGTATACATGACACTGACGATCTACTTTACCAATAAGTATTTCGAAGAAGCTTCTCAACGACTTAATTCCCAGGTAGCTTCCCACCTCATCGAAGAAAAATTCAAGGAAGATTCCCCCTTTCTGGAAGACGGCTCAGTGAACAAAGCCTTGTTTGGGGATGTGATGCACGATATGATGGCGGTCAATCGGAGCATAGAAGTGTACCTGCTCAATGACCTGGGCGAGATCCTATATAGTGTGGTGCTTGATCACTCGGACAATGAGAAGTCCCGCACTAAAATTGACCTGGTACCGGTGATGGACTTCATCGGGTGCAATGGTGATCGCTACATCCTGGGAGATGACCCCAGGGATCCTCAGAACAAGAAAATATTTTCGGCAGCCGCCTTCGAATCTAATGGTAAATCCGGCTTCATTTATATCATTCTTACGGGAGAACAATTTCAATATGTGACGGAAGCTTTGACGGGTAGTTACTTCCTTCGTTTGGGACTGGGCGCTTCGGCTGCAACGCTCGTATTTGGTGTATTGATCGGCTTGTTCTCATTGTGGTTCCTGACCAAAAATCTTCGTGAAATCATAGAAACGGTCAAGCGATTCCGGGATGGGGACCTTACAGCACGAATCTCTAATACGAAACACAATGACTTATCTATTTTAGCGGAGACTTATAACAGTATGGCAGATCGTCTGGTCGCCAATATCGAGGAACTGAAATCTGTAGAATCTTTGCGGAGAGAATTGATCGCAAATGTATCCCATGACCTTAGAACCCCTTTGGCGATCACCCGAGGATATGTAGAAACCTTGCAGATCAAGAAGTCTTTGCTTTCAGAGCAAGATCAGGAGAAATATGTCGGGATCATCCACAAAAACATCACGAAACTGTCTGGCCTCATTGATCAGCTATTCGAATATTCCAAACTGGAAGCAAGGCAAATAGAACCACGAAAAGAAGCATTTGCTATTTCTGATCTGGCATATGATGTTTTTGAAAAATACCAGCAATTAGCCAGTGAAAGATCCCTTTCTATTCAGCTGGACATTGAAGAAAAACTCCCATTAGTCTTTGCAGACATCAGTCTGGTGGAACGCGTGATCCAAAACCTCATGGACAATGCGCTAAAATTCACACCTGAAGGTGGAAGTGTAACCATTGCAATGGGTTCCAATGAAAAGGAAGTACATGTTGCTATCAAGGATACGGGAGTAGGTATTGCATCTGATGAACTCACTCAGATCTTTGAACGCTACAAGCAAGTGTCTACTTCTACCAAATCGAAGAGAGAAGGTGCCGGACTGGGCCTTGCCATTGCCAAGAAGATCATGGAAATCCATGACTCCACCATCAAAGTGATCAGCCGGCCTCAGGAAGGAACTACTTTCCAATTCTATCTACCGGTATTTTCATAATTATTTGGATCAAGCGACTGTGCAATCATTATTGTTATGATTCCATAACAGGATTGTTCCCAGTGAATATCTTGGATTTGGAAAATTCGAATACAAGTCATACTTTCAACGCACAGCTTTGGAAATAAAACCACTATCCTAAATGATTGACTGAAAACCAAGTAAGCATTATACGCTATAGTATTATTCGCCTTGCACTTTCTTGTTGCCTAATCGCTTGTATCCTTCCTGTCTTCGGACAGGACAGCCTGGGATTGGTGATGCCTGAGCGTAACCTCTTTGGTGAACAATCCTATAAAAAACCATCCATTACCCAACTCAAAACACTACCCAGTAAACCCATCACCTCTAATCAATTGGAGGTGGTCGCTCCAGAAAAAATCCAGTTGCAGGGACTGGAAAAGCAGACTTTCAACCAGCCGGAGAAACAGGCAATAAAATTTAACACTTCACCCCTGCTTTGGAACAAAAGTCTCCCAATAGATTTTCACAAATTCAATGATCGATCAAAGCTAAACCTTAGCAAATTCGATTCGGATCAGGGATTGGTTTCAGATATGATACAGGACATGGTCATGGACCGGGAAGGAATCTGGTGGCTGGCTACCGCAGATAAAGGACTGATCCAATATGATGGCACCAGACAAAGGGTTTTCACAACTGAAAACGGATTATCAAGTAATTTAATTCATGTGCTTTTGATCGATCACAAAGGTCAATTGTGGATTGGTAGCGACAAAGGAATTGACATCTTTGATGGGCAGCAATTGAAGCATTTGGGTATCACCAATGGCTTGCCCGGTGAGATAATCTGGGCCTTGTATGAAGATCAAAATAATCAGGTTTGGATCGGTACTGAAAAAGGGCTGGTACGAATCGATTCTACCCAAAAAAACCTGCAACTATTCACCAAAGATCAAGGTTTACCTAACCTGGTAGTCTGGACCATCCACCAAGACAATAAGGGACAGACCTGGGTCGGAACAGAAGCGGGCCTGGCAATCATCGAAGAAAATCCTGAGACAGCCGAATATCAAATAACCACTGTGTTACAAAGCAATGGATTACCCATAGATAACATCTGGTCCATCGATCAGGATAAAAATGGAGATATCTGGATGGGCTCCAATGGATATGGGATCTTCCAATGGTCGACAGAAGGAGATGAGATTCGCATGTTTAATTCAGATCATGGCCTATCCAGTGACTTGATCTGGGATGTACAACCTGTCAAAAATGGTATCTGGTTCGGAACCTATAGCAATGGAGCTATCCATTACGAAGAAAAAGATGGCAAATCTGTATTCACCCAACTAGATACCGACGAAGGCATTACAAATAATTATGTCCTTAAAATCGCTTCAGATCAACAAGGAGGAATCTGGATGGGTACAGATGGTGGCGGGGTTACTGTATTGCATGAGCCCAGAGGTGTCGTAAAACACTACAATGAAGGAACAGGATTAAATGAAAAGTTTGTACAATGTGTGTTTCGGGATTCTGAAGGGTTGTTATGGATGGGAACCGACAGCCGTGGTGTAAACATCATTGATGAAGTACGCGAAAAGGTTACCTACCTTACAGAACAGGAGGGCTTAAGCTATAATGCTGTTTGGGACATAGATGAGGACAAGGAAGGAAACATTTGGATTGGAACGGAATCCGGCCTCAACATTTATAATAAAAAGCAAAACACACTCACCAAATACGATTCACTTTCCGGACTGAGTGGTAATTCACCCTGGACTTTGTTTCGAGACAATAGCGACAACATGTGGATCGGGACCGAAGACGGTGGCCTATGCAAATACGATGCAGTGACCAAGAACTTCGTCTATTATAAGAATTATGGTCTGGACAATACAGCCATAATGGGATTCACCCAGGATAACGAAGATAACGTATGGGTGGCTACAAGGGGAATGGGTTTATTCAGAATCTCACCTGAAGATCAAATTCTGGTATTTGATCGTAAAAACGGACTAAGTAGCGACTCCATCACATACCTCTATCATGACAGTGAACAGCGTATTTGGGCAGGAACCGAAGGTCATGGCGTCAATTATTTTGAACCTGGATCGAACAGCTTTTCTTTTAAGCATTTCAAGAAAAAAGACGGACTAAGCCATGATGATGTTTGGTCGATTATTGAAGATGATACTGGCCGTATCTGGGTAGGAACAGTAGACAAAATAACCATCCTCAACATCAATACAGGAGCCTTAGAAGTGGCCGGGTATGTATCTACTGAACAGGGTTTAAAATCCAATGACCTCAATTCTTCGAGTGTTTTCAAAGAAAAAAACGGCAATCTCATTTGGGCAACCATCAAAGGTCCATCGGTCATCAATCCCTCTCAGATGAAGCCCGAACTAAAACAATTCAAAGTTGTGATCACTGAAGTTGAAATTGAGCATCAATCCCTTGATTTCCGGGAGGATCATTCTCTCCTTCTGGGAGAAAACAGGATAGAATTACCTGAGGAGCATGTTGATTTGATCCCATACAGCAATGTACCCACCGCACTTGAACTACCTCATCAGATCGCTGATATACACATCAATTTTATCGCTCAAAAAGCCTACTTCAGAAAAGACCTGGAGTTTCAATACAGATTGCTGCCCTACGACGAAGATTGGGAAACAACACAAACTTCATCATCTGTCATACTGAATAACCTGGGACCTGGTGAATATACGACTGAGCTAAGAGCCAGGGCTAATGGAGGCTTATGGGGGCCTTCCACAACCTTCCAATTCACCATTACCACTCCGTGGTGGGATACCTGGTTGGCAAGGATCGCTGGCATGCTGATAGTAATCTTAGCCTTGTATGCTTTTTACATCATTCGCACCCGAAGCCTTATCAAATCAAAAGAATTTTTGGAAGACAAGGTGAAAGAACGGACTTATGAACTTGAACGATCACTTAGAGAGGTAGTAGAAGCCCGTAATCAGTTGGTGCACTCAGAACGAATGGCCTCGTTAGGCATGTTATCCTCCGGTATTGCTCATGAATTAAGCAACCCTATTTCCGCGGTTTATAATGTTTCTCAGTTGATCGAGCGGGATTTTCAAGAACTATTCGATGAAAAAGGTGATCCCAAAGAAGCCAGGAAAAACATTGAAATGAGCATGGAAGTCCTAAAGGTTGCTTCCAACCAGACCCGAGAAATCATCAGAGGTCTAACGAACTACTCACGTCTGGAAAGTAAGGAGATGATTCTGGGAGATGTGCATCAATGTCTGGACAATTCTGTCATGTTGATCCAAAGCAAACTGGGGGATATTCAAGTGGAAAAAGAATATCATCCGGAAATTCCCCTTATACGTTGCTATTATACCGAATTAACTCAGGTTTTCCTCAATCTGATCAGCAACGCCATTGACGCCATTCATGATAAGGGTGACACAGAAGGCCTGATCAGAATCCATACTTCTTTGGAAAAGCGATTCGTGAAAGTCTCGGTGACGGATACAGGCATTGGGATGTCCCTGGAAACCAGTCAATCGATTTTCAAAAATTTTTATACTTCAAAAGAACCTGGCCGTGGTACAGGTTTGGGATTAGCGATCAGTCAGGGAATCATCAAGAAACATCAAGGTTCTATCAGCTTCGAGACTGAAAAAGATGTAGGAACCACGTTTATCACGCTATTGCCGATTGCATCTGACGAATATTAATCCAATGATAAAATCACCGCCTGATAGGGTTTCAGGTTAATCGTCTTCCCACTTACTGCTACTTCGTCATAATTGTTGATCATCACATTAGAAATGGCTGAACCAATTTCAAAGTCAAAATTGGAAGTCGTCTCTGAGAAGTTCAGCACCACCAACCACTTTTGCCCTTCCAATTCTCGAGTATACGCATAAACCGTTTCATGATCTGGCTGTACGAGGGTATATTTTCCGTAGACTAGCAGTTCATTCTCTCTGCGTAGTTTAGCCATTTTCCTGAAATGGTTTAACACACTTTTAGGATCTGCTTCCTGCGCTACCACATTGATCTCTTTATAATTTTCATTCACACGTTTCCAGGGTGTCCCTGTTGAGAAACCGGCATTTTCTGAATCATCCCATTGCATAGGTGTCCGCCCGTTTTCACGACTGTAATAGTTAAGTTCCTTCATGAATGCTTCCAGGTCAGCACCTGAAGCCACCGCACGCTGATAATCTCCTTTGGCAGCAACATCCACATACTGCTCTATGTTGGGCATATCGATGTTGGTCATGCCCAATTCGTCTCCATAATATGTATAAGGAGTTCCTCGCATACTCAATAAAAAGGTATTGATCATTTGTGCGGACACAGTCCTGAATTCCGGGCTATCGTTTCCGTAGCGAGATACCATTCTTGCATTGTCGTGATTGGCCAGAAAAATGGCGATCCAACCTTTTTCAGCAAAGGCCGCATCCCACCGGGTGAAGGTCTCTTTCAGTTCTGCCAACTCGTATCCACCTGTTGTTTTGGACACATCTACAGATTCGAAGTGGTAAGCCATTTGCAATTCATTGCGATCTGCATCTACCAGATCATGGGCATCTTCAAACGTACTCCCCGCTCCTTCGGCTACCGCGAAAATGTCGTATTGACTGATCACCTCCTCGTACATTTCATTGAGGTATTCGTGCAATTGTGGGCGCATACCATACCATTTAATGAAGTCCTTTTCATGTCCTTCTGGCCATTCTGGGAAAGTGGTGTCTTTACTGGCAAACTGGAAAGCATCCATGCGAAAACCATCGACCCCTTTTTCTGCCCAAAACCTCATGATGTCATACACTTCCTGCCGCACCTTGGGATTCTCCCAGTTCAGGTCTGGTTGTTCCGGCGCAAAAATGTGCAGGTAATAGGCATCGGTCAGGGAATCGTATTTCCAGGCGCCTTCCGGATCAAACAGACTATGTCTGAACGGTGGTTTACCCTTTTCGGCAAGCCACCAATGATAATAGTCTCTGTATGGATTATCTCTGGAACTGCGAGATTGTTTAAACCATTCATGCTGATTACTGCTGTGGTTCACCACCACATCGAGCACAAATTTGATACCTCGTTCGTGCATCCCGGCGAGCATCTCTTCAAAATCGGCCATGGTCCCGAAACGCGGGTGAATGGCTCGATAATCCCCAACATCATAACCATTGTCTACCAAAGGCGAATCGAAAAACGGATTCATCCATACCATGGTGATTCCCAGACTTTGCAAATAATCCAACTGTTCGATCACACCACGCAAGTCCCCTACACCATCGCCATTGGTGTCTTTGAAACTCTGAGGGTAAAGCTGATAAAGAATTCCCTCCTTCCACCAGGTTTTCTTTTCAGCTGACACAGGAGGCGCTTCTTGTTCGGTTTTCGGTGAGCAGGCGGTTAAAGCAAGTGCTAGCACTAGCAAAACGGATAGGTTTTTCATATGTAGACAGATTGGAGGGGTTCAAACCAAGGCTAAAATACCACGCAAGCCTGAAATGAACCTAAGATTAGATACCCTTAAACTCATCGGATGACCAAGGTCCAAAAATGAAATCGATTGTAACTACAAAATCAATTCCATGAGCTTGAAATTACCCTCCTCACTATCCCCGTGGATGGCATAAAGCCGATTACCGACACTGGCCAATCCATAGATAGAACTGATGTCTACATCATTAAGATTGAAGGTAACTTCTCTAAAGGAATTGTCAAGTGTATTGAATACACCGACTCTCGTGGCAATGTCCTCACCTTTCCAGACCTGACCTGCCACGAAAATGTTCGTTCCAATGGTAGCTGTAAAAACTTGGTTATAATCTTCAGGCAGGCGAAAACTCTCTATCGAAAAATCCTGCAAGTCTACTTTATAGATTTCATCTTCTGCAAAATCATTACCCTGGAATACCTGCATTCCACCAAATATGTACAAATGATCATTGACTACCTGCCCATTGGTCCAAAACCGAGGTTCGGGCAAAGTGCCTACGACTTGAAATGTAGTATCAACGGGATTCCACTTTTTGATTTTATCAGAATCTTCTCCGTTCAAATCCCCACCAAAAATGTACAAATCGTCTTCATACGTGAAGCTACCAAACCGAGTCAGGCGTGCTCCATGCCGTACAGTCACGGGTTCTTCAAAGATATCCTTGCTGTAAGTATTGATGAAAGAGCCCCCGACAACTATGAGTTGATCTCCCGATTCGTGAATACGCTTGGTTACGAAATCAATGATTGGATACGTCCGATCTGTTACCGTATTGTCTGACAAATTGAACCTGGTGAGTTTTTCGATGCCACCATCTCTCTGGCTTCTATGTGCCGTATACAATAAGTTCTCACTGGTTGAGCCAATCATGCCGGAACCCATGTCAAGGAAATCTGCATCGATGACTCCCAGGGATTGGAAATTGAAATTCGAGGGAATGGCTGAGTCATCGTCAGAAAGACAGGACGTGAACAGGACCAGTAAACAAACAAATACGACCAGGTGCTTCATCCCTGCAAAAGGTTGGTTTAGAAAGTTAACCATGAAGCAGGGAATTACCCCTATCGTAAGTCTATTTCCTAAACGCGATGAGTTGCTCAATCAATCGATCATTCTCTTCGCTGGTACCTACCGTCAATCTTAGACAGCCTTCACAAAGCGGTTGACTGCTTCGATCCCGAACAATCACCTTTTGTTCCAATAAATAATGGAAAACCTCCTTTGCCTGATCAAACCGCACCAGTAAAAAGTTTGCGTCACTAGGAAATACCTTTTGGACCATAGGAAGTGCTTCCACTCTGGAAATCAATTGATCTCGTTCACGGTTCAGGCCCTTTACCCAAGACTTCATTTTATCCTCATTACTCTGCAAAGCCTCCAAAGCCACTTCTTGCACGGGTCCAGGAATGTTGTAGGGTGGCTTGATCTTATTGAGCAATTGCACGATTTCTTCCGAAGCGAAAGCCATACCCAGTCGTAGCGATGCCATCCCCCAGGCCTTGCTGAAGGTCTGCAAAACTACCAGGTTGGGGTATTGGTCTAACACCTGATTCCAACTCTCTTCCTGCGGAAAATCAATGTATGCCTCATCCACCACAACGATTCCAGAAGCCTTCTCGAGCACTTGTTGCATCTCTGATCGATTCAACAAATTCCCAGAAGGATTATTAGGAGAGCACAGGAAAGTGATTTTCGGCTGGCACTCAAGAGCTGCTAAGGTTGGTTCCAAATCCAATTGAAAATCGGATGACAATAAAACACGCTCCACTTCTACGTTCTGTATACCAGCAGAAACCTGATACATTCCATAAGTAGGCGGAAAGGTCAAAATGTGGTCCTTGCCGGGCTCGCAAAATGCCCGAATCAGCAAGTCGATGGGTTCATCGCTACCATTTCCTAAGAAGATAGAAGATTCAGCAACTTTTTTAATTCGTGCAATCTCCTGTTTTAAGGGACGCTGATAGGGATCTGGATAGCGGTTCCATCCTGCCCCCGCAGCAGAACCATAGGGGTTTTCATTGGCATCAAGAAATACACCCTCCGCTCCTGTGTACTCGTCCCGTGCCGATGAATAAGGCTTAACCGTTTTGAGGTGAGGCCTGACCAACTCAGCGATGTTCATGATTCTAAGGACTTCAGACGAACAGAGACCGCATTTTTATGCGCTTCCAATAATTCTGCCGCCGCCATTTTTTCAATCGCAGGACCTAGCTTTTTCAAGCCTGCTGGTGAAATGGACTGGTAAGTAATCTTCTTTTGAAAGCTATCCAGAGAAACGCCTGAATAGGCCTTGGCCCAGCCATTGGTAGGGAGCGTATGGTTGGTGCCTGAGGCATAATCCCCAGCAGATTCCGGTGTATAAGCTCCAACGAAAACAGATCCGGCATTCACGACCTGGCTTACCAATTCATCCGCATTTTCAGTATTGATGATCAAGTGCTCCGGTCCATATTCGTTAGTGATCTCCAACATGGTCGAAAATTCATCAACCACGATCAGGGAACTATGTTGTAGGGCAACCTCTGCTATGTCCTTTCTTGGCAAAGCTTCCAACTGCTTTTGCACTTCTTCTTTGATCTCTTTGGCTTTTTTCTCAGAGGTACTGACCAGCACAACCTGACTATCTACCCCATGTTCCGCCTGCGAAAGCAAGTCCGCTGCCGCAAAAGACGCTTCTGCAGAATCATCCACTAAAACCATCACTTCAGACGGGCCCGCCGGCATATCAATGGCCACCGCATCTCTGGCCGCCAATTGCTTTGCTGCAGTTACATATTGGTTACCCGGTCCAAAGACCTTATCTACTTTAGGTACCGTCTCTGTGCCATAAGCCATCGCCGCAATGGCCTGAGCCCCACCGATCTTTAAAATTCGTGTGATACCTATGAGATCTGCTGTATACAAAATGATCGGATTGAGTTCTCCGTACTGATTGGTCGGAGAAGCCAAAATGATTTCTTTGCAACCCGCGATCTTAGCAGGAATCCCTAACATCAACACTGTAGAGAAAAGTGGCGCCGTACCTCCCGGCACATATAGTCCTACATTCTGGATCGGAACTGATCTACGAGAGCAAACTACGCCTTCCATGACCTCCATTTCCAGTTCATCCTGTTGCTGGGCCTGATGAAATTTCTTGATGTTCTTTCTTGCTCGTTTAATGGCCTCCTTCAAGTCTTCCGGTACCTGCTTCTTGGCCATTTCTATCTCTTTTTCAGAGATCCAAAGGTCCTCCAACTCCACATGATCATACTCCAGAGCAAGCTTGCGTAAGGCCGCATCGCCACCACGTTGTACTCGTTGTAATATCGGCAGAACAATGCGCTCTATTTGTGCATAGTCCTTGACAGGCCGCTTCAACAAAGTCGCTAGCTTAGAAGCTTTCGGATTTTTATGAATTTTCATATCCTCGCTATTACTTCACCATTTTTTCGATTGGCACGACCAAAATACCTTCGGCACCTGCTTCACGAAGCGCCTCAATCTTTTCCCAAAACTCATCTTCGTTGATCACCGAATGGATACTGCTCCATCCTTCTGTGGCCAATGGAACGACCGTTGGGCTACGCATCCCCGGTAGCAAAGCCAATAAATCTTCAACATTTTCATTAGGAGCGTTCAACAAGACGTATTTACTGCTTCTACCTGCCAAAACCGCCTCAATTCTGAAAATAAGGTTATTCAATAAAGCCTTTTTCTCCTCACTCAAGTTGCGATTGGCCACCATCACAGCCTCTGACCGCATAGCAACCTCGACTTCTTTGAGGCCATTACTCATCAGCGTACTACCGGAACTGACAATATCAAAAATTCCGTGAGCTAATCCCATGCCAGGAGCAATCTCAACCGAGCCGCTGATCTCATGAAGTTCCGCTTTAACGCCAACTGAATCAAGGTAATTCTGGAGGATTACCGGATAACTAGTGGCAATGCTTTTCCCATTAAAGTATTGTACATCCTTATACTCTTCTTCGCGAGGAATGGCCAGGGACAATCGACATTTAGAAAAACCCAATGGCTTGATCTCGTCAATGGCTTTATTTTCCTCCACATGTACATTTTGCCCTACCACACCGAGATCAGCGATACCATCCTCTACATAACCTGGAATATCATCATCTCTCAAGAACAAGAACTCCACTGGAAAATTATGAGACCGGGCCATCAGCTTCTTTGCGCCATTATTGAATTTAATGCCACATTCTTTGAATAAAGCCAGCGTATCCTCGCTCAGGCGACCCGATTTTTGTACGGCAATTTTTAGTACAGACATTTCCTTTTTCTGTGTTAATTAATAGGGAACAATAAACTTTGTGGAATAGATATAAGAAAGTTCAGTGCGTGCCATTACTTAGAAGCAATGATGGAACTCGCCATGATGGCAAGCATGAAACGCATGTATTTTGTGGCACTGAAACATTGGCGGCAAATCTAGCACAGCGCTCTGAATTTTGGTACGCCATCCATCAAAATTGAGGACACTTTTTTAGTTGTTATGTCAAACATTAAAATGGACTCTTGAAAATTCATTACCAGATAAAAATCGCGAGGAACCAGCTATTTCAACAATTATTAAAACCTGGTGAATTCCCTGATTCAACATGATCGATCAATCAGATTTTATTTGTTCGATCGCTTTATCCATTCTATCACACAATCGGGACATTCGGGTAATAATTGGAAGTCCCAAGGTTGTACCTAACATCCAAAACGATAATTTTATAAATCCCCCTTCACCTCCTTAAAAGAGAGATTATTGGTGTTTTGTATGTTTGGCGTGAAGTTATTTATGCAAGTTTTCCTTGATATCTCCGTAGAACAAAAAAAGGAAAAGACCCTTCAAATCCAGGAGATCATCTCTTGACCAGAATCGTTTTTTCTCCAGCCTTAATCTCCAGGCCGTTTTCTATTTCTATTTGATTGGCTGCGGCCAATTGACAGACCATTCTGCCGAGGACCCGCATATTGAACTCATCCTGGATCTTGAACTCGATGAGGTCCTTCCTGAATTTCTTATCTTCCAGCACCTCAGTGTAAGAGGATTCCCATCCTGCATGCAACATTTTTATCGCGTCCTGAAAATTTCCAATTTGTCTGCCAACGGCATTCGTTCGGATGAGGTTGACCAGGGTATAGCGATCATAGAAGGACGATCCATCTTCATCTGATTCATATCTCGCCAAATCATCAAAACCCTGCTCACCAACACTTTGGCTAATCATTCTTGCCACGCTTTTTTCATCCACGACATTGTTATTGCCCCTTAAGTAAACGCCCCAAAACTGTTTGTAAAGATACTTACGATCCTTCATGGTTTCACGACCTTTGATGTCCGCATACGGCACCGCTTCCGCCAGGATTCCCGCCCACATATCGTCACTTAGTTCAGCCACTTTACTCACCATGCCATTAAAGTCACCACGATCGATTTTAAGATGCATCGCGTAACTGATCCGCTTTTCTCCTTTCACCAGAGAGTCTTCCAATTCGCTGTACGTTTCTTTGAAATCTTCGGAGCCGATGATTTCCCAACATTGCGCAAAATCAAGAATGGACTTCAATTCCTGAGGTTTCGTCTTATTGTTATCGATATAGTTCCAGATCAAACCAAAATCATAATCGAACAGGCTGTTTTTCAAAACGCTGCCTTTCTCCACATAATCCGGCATACCTGCACCAAACAACAAAGAATTGGTTTGTCCTCCTTTTCCAGCTTTCACAGATACGGTCTTTCCCATCTCATACTCAGAAACCCGAGCCATGATTTGATCTCCTTTCAATATCTCGTGCTTATCGATGCTATAGTTCTTCTCAACCTCTTTGCTTAGGGTCAATCCAAGCACCGACAAACCGATCTTGTTTCCACGCTTGATGTCCAGTTTCTGGATCTTCTCGTAAGAGGTCAATTCTACCCCATCCTGCTTACCGGCTTCCAGTAATGCGTCAACTTTTAATCCTCGAATGTCTTTGATGTACTTCGAGAACATAGCATCATTGAACAAGGCACTGAATAAGGTCTCTTCCTCCTCCACCCGGCTGTAAGTAAAGCTCAAACCAAATTCCAGTTTGGCCTGGATTACCTTATTTACTTCCTCCTCAATAGTTGCTCGCTTCTTAGCAATTTGCTGCTTGAGTTTGTCTGCTTCTACATTCGGATCAATATCGAATAGTGTGGCTGCTCGGTTCAAAACACCTTTATCTTCTTCAGAAGGGTCGCCACCCGTTCCGAGTATTTTATCTAATTTTTCATTGAGCCCATTTTCAACACCATTCAGTAGCCCGTTGAATACTTGCTTCAATTGTCCTTGAGAATTCTCATCAAAGCTGACCCCTACTTTCAATGCTGCTGAAGCCTGGTAAGAACTGGATTTTGATTTATGAATACCTACTTTGAGGCCTTTTACGGTATCATTGGCGTCACTTGCTGCGACTCGTTGAATGACGATCTCAAACGCATCCTCTATCTCTGAATTAAAGGACAAGCTGGCAGAAGAACCAATCTCCACTTTCAAAGCGCCACTCAGGTTCAACAGCTTCGAAAACTTCGAGAGGGCCGCTGTGTATACATCGCTGATCTGTACTTCTGATGAAATGCTGATTTTACCATTGCAAGTCATGGCGACTGCTTCACTGTTCTGCAGTTTGATCAAGCTTTCTGCACTGGAATAAATGAATTTGAAACGAGTAGTATCCTGAGCAATGGCCATACCCAACGCCGTATCTCTTTCGTGTTTACTATAGTATCTCAGTAAAACTTCTTTTTCCGCCTCTACTCCAATCTTGATGAATTTGGCTTCCGCGCCTGCCTTTGCAGCGATGCTTCCGTGGAGATTGTAGTTCAGAAACGCGTGTTCACCCAGCTGACTATCGAAATTCAGCTTCTGGGTCAACTTTTCGTTATCATCATCTGTAGGATCATTGAACAATCGCAAATCTGCTCCGGCAGAAGCGGATACCCCAATTGAAAACCCGGCTTTATCATCTTCAAATGCCTTATCCAAAGACTTTTCGATGATCACTTTTTGATCGATCTCACCCAGTGTTTTTAGTAGCACCGGATCATTATCAAGTTGTGGAAATAAATCGTTCAATTCCATGTGGTCGCAGATTTTAAGGTTGTATGCTGCACTAAATAACGAAAGAAATTGGCTGTGTCACAATCATTTTCTGGATTTAGCACTCACGGAAAGCTCATTTGTTTAAAATCACTTCTTTTGCCACATGGGACTGAACTATACGGATGGTTGTGTGAACTTCCGAGATGCGGGAGAATTCATTAACATGATGATTGAAAAACCCATTTTTCAAGAGGGTAAGTTATTCCGTGGTGGCAGTATCGATCATGTAAAAGAGCACCATGAAATCGCGGCGGTCCGATCTATCATTAGTCTTAGAAATGGACCCGATTATCAAAGTTTTGAAGCGGACTACTATCACTTTCCTATGTCCAATAAGGTCGAGAAGTATGATACCAGTCAAAAGGAAGTGCGGGTATGGCTCAATCAGATCTTGTCAACCTTTGAAAATCCCGAACTCAGATGGCCTATTCTGATTCATTGTCTTTCGGGTAAGGACCGTACTGGCATCGTGATTGCCGCCATCTTAATGGTGCTGGGGATCGATGAAAGCCACATTGAGGAAGAGTATTTATTGAGTGAAGGAGAGGTGAAAACGGAACTCATTCAAATGGCTATGGAAAATATGAGGAATTCGAAGAAATTTTTCACACGTGTCAATCTTGACATGGTGAGAAAGCATCTCAGGGCTGCGTTGCTAGTATAAATCCGAACCTTGTTAGGGATGAGAACAACTAACAGGGATTTTCGTCCTGGCAGGTGTTTTCACATTCATGACTGTTAAACAATCATTTTGCTTTTGGTGATAACACCAAAATCGGCTTCATCCTGTAACTGGACAAGTTTGTGGGGACACAAAATCAGGCAGAGAGAATCCTGATAGGGTTGAGAACCGCTATCAGGGTTAGACTTATTCCTATAAATTAAAAGTCCAGACGGGCCGCTTCGCATGATTGACCACATCTTCAGCAATGCTGCCCAATAAGAAGTGTCCTACTCCGGTTCGCTGGTGAGTTCCCAGAGCGATCATATCCGCATCAATGTCTTCGGTGTAAGCCACAATCCCATCCTCTTCATTCGAATAGTTGTAGATATCCGTCGTGCAATTCTGAATATCAAAACGCTTGACGAAATCATCCATCTGTTCATTATCATGACGGGTAGATGTGAAATTGGCAGGTGTATTGATCTTAACGATTCTTAGATGCGCATCGAGCGCACGTTGCAATTTGAGCACGTGATCAACAAAATTTGGGGTCAGTTCATGAAAATTGGAAGCAAATACAACTTCATTAATGGAAGCTGCATTGCAGGGTTCACGTAAGGTGATCACAGGACATCTGGCATTCCGGACCACTCGCTCCGCATTGGATCCAACGAGATATTCATCTACCCCAGAAGAACCGGAGGTTCCCATCACCACCAGATCTACATCCACCGAACTGATCTCATCGCTGATTTCATGATATGCACTACCTACACGGATTTTATAGGTGGCATTGGCACTTTTCATCTCTGGCGTATTGATCAGTGCTTCCAGTTTACCTTTTACGGTCTCGATCAACTTGGTCAGGTAAATGTTTGCCATCGGGTCATAATCACTGACACCCATGGTCTTGAAAGAATCTGCAGTCGGATGTTCAATCACATTAAGTATGATCAATTCCCCGTTATTGTTACTTAGCTGTACAGCAAAGTTGAGCGCATTTTGAGCTACTTCAGAAAAATCGAACGGTATCAGTATTTTGTTCATGGGATGACTTTTTATACTTCAATATCAAGATAATCAATTGAAGTCGAAATATGGATTATCTTCGACGCATTGTATCTGACCAAAATCATATTAGACATTGATTATCACTCTTGCACAAGTACAGCCGAAATACAGGGACATGGCCTACAATCTGGCCTCACAAGAAACCTTTATTCGTCAGGCTGCAGAATCAGGCACAGAACTGATCATCTTCCCTGAAATATCCATCAGCGGATATGAGCCAACACTGGCCAGGGAATTGGCAACAACTACCAATGATAAGCGGTTTCAAATGTTTCAGGAACTTGCCGACCAACTGCACATCACAATCATTACCAGTGCACCCTTGCGTAGTGAAGATGGGATCACCATCAGTCTTTTGATCTATCAGACCGGAGCTCCTGTTCAGGTGTACTCGAAACAATTCCTTCCGGCGGACGAAGCCTCTTTCTTCGTGCCCCAGGAATGTTCGTACCGGTTAGAATCCGGTCTAAAAATAGGCCTGGCAATCTGTTACGAGCTATCCGTCAAGGAGCACTTCGAAAAATCCAACAAAGGCGGATTGGATATTTATATGGCCAGTACTGCTAAAACTGCCGACGGAAGTGACAAGGCCCACGAAAGAATGGCAGCGCTTGCCCGTGAAAATAGCATCATGACTTTATTTGTTAACAGCATAGGCCCGGCCGACGGAGTAGTCTGCAATGGTCGATCAGCGGCATGGGGGAAAGATGGTGAAAAACTCGGTGAACTTTCAACAGATTCGGAAGGACTATTAATTGTAGACACGGAGAAGCAGCTCATATTGGAAGCAATCCATATCGGATGAAGCTGGTCAGGTCCGATGTATTTGAAGGAGTCGACATTCTGACCGTGGGCCAGCACCCAATCAGTGAGCCCAAACTCACGGTCAACCTTTTCCTGATCGATGGCTTACTCATTGACACGGGACCTACTCGCATGTACAAGGAGGTATTGCACGCGTTGGAGTCCAAATTCATCAATCAGATCTTTGTCACGCATCACCATGAGGACCATACGGGGAATGTGGCCAATCTATCCGCACATTTCAAATGCCCCGCCTACAGTTCTGCAAGCTGCGCAGAGATGATGAAACGTCCTCCAAAAATCAGTTTCGCTCAATACATGACTTGGGGCAATCGCCCGCCCTTTTATGATCTAAAAGAGATCGACACCCTCTCTACTGACCGCTACGAATTTCAATTGATCCCCATCCCCCGGGCATGCGCCAGATATGGTGGCTTTGTATGAACCCAATCAAAAATGGTTGTTTTCAGCGGACTTATACGTACACCACTACATTTCCTATTTCTTATTCAGTGAAAGCATCAAGCAACAAATTGCCTCTCTGGAAAAAGTCCTCCAACTTGATTTTGAAACGGTCTTTTGTAGTCATATCCGCCCTCTGAAGGACGGTCACGAAAAGCTGTCGAAAAAGCTTGAATTCCTCCGAACATTTGATGAACAAGTTCGAGAACAGGCAGTCAAGGGCTATTCTGCTCAAAAAATCATGAAAGTATTAGGCTTAAAAGAACGATGGGATATCCGAATCTTATCTCATGGCATGCTATCCAAATTGAATATGGTGAAGTCTGTTTTGAATGACCTCAAAGCGGATAGCACTAAGTTTTTCTAACCAATAGATTAGCATTTCTTGTGTCCGATCAAATGAGCTGACCTGCTCCAAACAGCAACACAAACAACAAAGTAGAAATGGCCAGTTGTTTCAAAAAAGGATCAAGTTGTTTCGGTTCTTCTTTGGTAAAAACTGCTTTTACATTAATCAAAAAGAGTGGCAAGCTTAACCCATACAGCAAATGTAACCATTGTCCCGACCAAGAAAGGTTTGTGTAAACCAGCATGCAGACCCAGCCTATGGCAATCAGGGCCAGGTGGTACAATCGCGCATTGTCCCGCCCAATTCGAACGGGTATTGAATGTTTCCCAGCAGTTTTATCTGACTCAATATCCCGGATGTTATTGACATTCAAAACACCAACCGCAAATAAACCACAACTTATGGCTGGCAAAACTGTCATCCAATCAAAGGCCAGACTGTATAAAAAGTAGCTCCCGCATACACCGATCAAACCGAAAAATACCAAAACGAAAAAGTCACCTAATCCCTGGTAACCGTAAGGTGTCTTACCTACGGTGTATTTGATCGCCGCCCAGATAGCTCCTAATCCTATCAACAGAAAGATGAGGGCATAAAGCCAGGTATCGCGAAATGCAACAAATAGCAACAACAGACCACTTAAAAAGGACAAAATCGCACAAATGATCAAGGCCCGTTTCATGGACAACAATGATATCTTGCCAGCCTGAACAGACCTACTTGGCCCTTGTCGTTCAGCATGATCCACACCGCTTACGCTATCACCATAGTCGTTAGCAAGATTGGAAAGGACCTGTAAAAACAAAGTAGTCAGTAAGGATAAGCCAAGGATTACCCCATCGAAGACGCCCGCGCTCATCGCCAGAAAGCCACCCATGAAAATGCATGAAAATGCCAGCGGCAATGTCCTCAACCGAAACGCTTCAAACCATGTCTTTACTGATGCCATTCTCTTTTACATTCTTTCTGGAACCTGCACTCCGAGTAGTTCCATGGCTTGTTTGATCACATTAGCCGTACAAGTTGACAGCATCAACCTCAATACCATTTGATCTTTGGCATCCTCTGCGAAAATGGGAAGCTCCTGATAGAATCCATTATAAGTCTTCGCCAACTCATATACATATTGGGCCACCAGTGAAGGTGAATAATCAGAAGCTGCGTTTTGGACAATTCCTGGAAACTGCACCAATACGTTGATCAAATCAAGTTCGCGTGAATGCAACTGCTGATCAATGGACTGATCGTAGTTTACTTCCATTTGTGCCGCACGTCGCAACAATGCGGAGATCCGGGCGTGGGTATATTGAATAAAGGGCCCGGTATTGCCCTGGAATTCGATGGATTCTTGCGGATTGAACAGAATTCGACGCTTAGGGTCGACTTTCAATAAGAAATACTTCAGGGCGCCTAAACCCAACATTTTGTAAAGCTGACCAGCCTCTTCTTCGGTCATCCCTTCAATCTTACCTAGCTCACGCGTTTGATTTTCGGCTGTACGGAACATCTCTTCCATCAAGTCGTCGGCATCAACAACAGTTCCTTCTCGGGATTTCATCTTTCCTGTTGGCAGGTCTACCATACCATAAGACAAATGGTACAATCCATCGGCATATGATCGTCCAAGTCTCTTCATGATCTTGAACAGCACCTTGAAGTGATAATCCTGTTCGTTTCCAACTGTATAAACCGATTGATCAAATGCAAAATCACTGAACTTGTGATCGCAGGTACCCATATCCTGGGTCATGTAAACCGCAGTACCATCTCCACGAAGAACCAATTTTTCATCTAGTCCCTCGTCTGTTAGGTCCACCCAAACAGAGCCATTTTCTTTCTTGAAGAATATCTCTTTTTCAAGTCCCTCTTCAACAATGTCTTTACCCAAAAGGTAGGTATCCGACTCATGGTAAGTCTTGTCAAAAGCAATGCCCATGGTCCCATATGTGGTATCAAACCCTTCATAGACCCAGCCATTCATCTGCTTCCACAGGCCGACCGCTTTTGCTTCGCCGCTTTCCCAGTCCTTCAACAATTGTTGGGCTGCCAGTAACAAAGGAGCATTCTTTTTAGCATCTTCTTCTGATTGACCATCGGCCATCAATTGTTTGATCTCTGCTTTATACTCCAGATCAAACTTGACATAGTACTTACCCACCAGGTGATCTCCTTTCATACCAGAAGAGGCTGGGGTCTCCCCTTCTCCGAATTTCTGGTACGCCAACATGGATTTACAAATGTGAATTCCCCGATCGTTGACCAGATTGACTTTCATTGCATCATAACCTGCCGCAGCGAGGATTCGGGACACACTGTCTCCCAGGAAGTTATTACGGAGGTGGCCCAGATGAAGCGGCTTATTCGTATTGGGAGAAGAAAATTCTATCATCACTTTCTTCCCATTGGGTGAAGCGATGCCATAGTTTTCTGTTTCAAATATTTCCTGAAGTGCTCCGGTCCAGGTACTGTCCGTCAGTGACAGGTTCAAAAACCCTTTTACCACATTGAAAGCAGCTACCTGAGATACATGGTCCAGCAGGTAGTTTCCTAGCGCTGTTCCGGCATCTTCAGGTTTTTGTCGCGTAACCTTCAGGTAAGGGAATACCACAAAAGTGTGTGTTCCTTCAAATTCCTTTTTTGTAGGCTGCAAAGACAAAGCAGAAGCATCCACTTCATGCTCGTACAACTCCTTAAAAGCTGCGGAAAGTCCCGCTTTAATGTGATGTTCTAAATCAATCATGTTTCTTTTATGCTTGCGCAAGATGCGGCAAAAATACTTCAGCCATCATGCATCGCACACTCCCTCCACCAAGCTTTTCGATGGTAGGTATAGGACTGTGGATCAGTTGGCCATGTGCTGATAAACGTTTCTTTTGTTCTTCGTCCAAACATTGAAATGCCGCCTCCGACATCACAACAAATTTCTCGTGGTTGTGGTTTTGAACCTGAAGCATGTTCCCTGCAAATTGGTGGATTTGCGCTTCCGTCAATTCAATGATCTCCTTCCCAGTAGCCTGGAGTGAGGTTTCTACCTTCTTTCGCTCACCAGGATTGTCAATCGTATCCAGACAAATCACTGAAAACTGCTCTCCTACAGCCATCATCACATTGGTGTGATAAATGGGTAAACGTCGCCCATCGACAGACTGATTAGCGACAAATTGCACTACTTTATAGCCTGATTTCTCTTCGAATGCTGTAATGACAGCTTGATGTGTTCGATCCGATAAAGCTGCATAAGCCACCTTATTTTGTCGATCGAGAATCAAACTTCCTGTTCCTTCAAGAAACTCTGATTGTGCCTCCCAATTGGTCAGATGATGTACTTCATTTACTTCAAAATCAGGCCTTAGCCGCTCAAGTATATCCAGGCGACGTTCCTTACGGCGATTAGGGGCAAACATTGGGTAGAGTACGATATCGCCATTAGCATGGAAGGAAATCCAGTTATTGGGAAAAATGGAATCGGGAGTCTCAGGAAGTGCGGTATCCTCAACAACAATCACATTGACTCCTTCCTTTCTAAGAGCAGCTACCATCTGGTCAAATTCCTTTAACGCGTGGCCCTGAACAAAAGCATCACTTTTGGTTGTATTCTCCTGAAAGTAATTATTAACTGCCGTTTCCTCATTCTTGTGAAAAGCAACCGGCCTGATCATTAATATGGTGTCTGAAATCTGATTGACCATGGAGATCATTATTTCCGCTAACAACAATAATTAAGGCTTCATTATTCGGTAAATCCAAAAAGCTGCGCAAAACTAATAATTCGAAGCTTCTGAAACCTTCGAAAAAATATTTCAAACAAAATATATTCAGACCCCTGATTTCTGATTTTTTTGATTCATTATTGCATGCTTTTTTTGTGAATTAGTACGCAGATGAAGAGTTATGCTGACCTGATTGACCAAACCTTCGATTTCCCAACTGAGGAATTTCGTGTGAAAGAAAAACAGCTCTTTTTCCACGAAGTGAATCTGATGGCATTGATCGAAAAGTATGGCACACCTATAAAAATTTCTTACCTCCCTAAAATCAGGGAAAATATCGCTAAAGCCAGAAAGTACTTTAGTGATGCCATGAAGAAGCACAACTATCAAGGTGACTATGTGTATTCCTATTGTACCAAGTCTTCTCACTTTCAATTTGTATTGGAAGAAACGTGCAAGGCGGGCGCGCACATCGAAACTTCGTCTGCTTTTGATATTCCAATTGTAAGGAAGCTTCACGATCAGCAACTGATCAAAAAGGATACCTTCGTATTGTGCAATGGCTTTAAACGTCCGCTGTATCAACAATACGTTACTGAATTGATCAACGATGGTTTTGAGAATTGCATTCCTATTCTTGACAACCTGAATGAGCTTGACACCTATCTCGAAAAAGTAGGGTCCGATTTTAAAATCGGGATACGATTAGCTGCTGACGAAGAACCTAATTTTAGTTTCTATACCTCCCGACTTGGTGTCCGATACAATGATGTACTTTCCTATTACAAGGAAAAAATTCAAGGTTCCAAAGCACAATTAAAAGTGCTGCACTACTTCATCAACACAGGCATCAAGGACACGGCCTATTATTGGAGTGAATTGAGTCGGTTTGTATATAAGTACTGCGAGTTGAAAAAGGTATGTCCCGAATTAGACACCATAGACATTGGTGGAGGGTTCCCGATCAAAAACTCCCTGCAATTCGATTATGACTATGCCTACATGGCGGATCAGATCGTCGAAAACATCCAGTGGATCTGTAAGAAAAACCATGTACCTACTCCGCATATCTTCACTGAATTCGGTAGCTACACCGTAGGCGAATCCGGAGCTACGCTCTATTCTGTGCTGGATCAGAAAATGCAGAATGACAAGGAACTTTGGTACATGATGGATGGCTCATTCATTACGCATATGCCTGATGTCTGGGGACTTAATCAGAAGTATATCATGCTACCGGTGAACAAATGGGGCAATCAATTCCATCGGGTTAACATTGGCGGACTTACCTGTGACAGCATGGATTATTATGATTCTGAGGCACATATCAGTGAGGTCTTTTTGCCTATTGTTGAGAAGCAGGAGCAATTATACTTTGGTTTCTTCCATACGGGTGCCTATCAGGAGTCACTGGGAGGTTATGGTGGTATTCAGCATTGCTTGATCCCTGCTCCAAAACACGTCATTTTGAAGAGAGATGATGACGGGAATATTCAATCGGAGCTATTCGCTGAAGAGCAGGACAATGAATCGATGTTGAAAATCCTGGGCTATTGATGGCAATTCCTTGCGAGCTGACCTGAAACTTCGGTCATACCACGGGTCACCGCTTGTTTTAGATAATCACAGCCCTGCTCACGGTCATTGAGCTCAAAATAGGCCATTGCGGTATTGTACCAAATGTGCGCTTTGCTGCGATCCCGAACCAGAAACTGTTCATAAAAAGCGACCGCTTCATCAAACTTCTGTTCACGGAAGAACGCATTTCCCATCAGGTAATAAGCTTCCATTCGACTGCCTTCCATCTGAATGACGGCATTAAAATGGGTACGCGCTTCGGGATATCTTTCCTGTTTAATGCGTAAGCGCCCTACGTTCAATAAAAGATCAGGATCTCGATGGTTCATTCGCATCGCCTGACCAAAAAGTCGATCCGCTTCTCCATACCGACCAGCATCATACGCTTCCACCCCCTGATAAGTCAGCATTGGAGCAAAATTGGCTTGATCCAGCAAGTTTCTCGGCAACTCTACTGAAGCATCTAATACAATCAAATTGAACCAGGCAATCTCACTGATAGGATCTAATTGCACCGCTAATTTCAAATCTGCAATGGCTTGATGCGTTTTACCTGTCTCTTCATAAAGCAACGCCCGGTTGACCAGGTTTTGAGCGGAGCTATCGAGTTTCATCGCTTCATCCAGATCATCGAGGGCCTCATCATAATCTCCAAATTCCTGAAAAGTCAGTCCTCGATAGGAATAAACAGAGCTCATCATGGTCACCATGGTCCCTACTTTGACCTGCTCCTGTCCTGTAGGGTCAACTTTAAAGAACACGGCCTGTGTTTCATCATCGCCCTGATGTTTGATCAGGTAGGTAAAGTCTTTGATGGCCTGATCATAAACTCCCAAATGATAAAACAATTCACCTCGTTTGAAGTACGCTTCTTTGAAGGAATCATTTAGCCGAATGGCATTGGAGTAATCATTGAGTGCCTGCACATTATCGCCAACAGATTCAAAAATGTTCCCTCGCAAAAAATAAGCTTCATTCGCTTGAGGAAATAAGTTGATCGCATCATTGATGCTTTCGAGTGCTGCCTGTTGATTTCCTTTGGATGAATGTTCCTGAGCCTGTTCGTAAAGCTCAGTATATCTACTGCTCTGCCCCCAGGAATAACATCCGAAAAATAATAGGGTCAGGAAGGTTAGGGATCGCATAAGAATTGATTACGCGAAATTGGTCGGTGAGGTTTTAAGTACTGTCAGATTGAGCCTGTGGAAATCGACATAAATAATGCACTTGCCAGCAAGGCAGGCTCAGTGTGACCAGATTTTTATTCAAAAAGTAAACTGGCCCTTCGCAATCTGATCCTGAAGCCGTGGAAAGTTATCCGCAGAAAAGCGGGTGAAGCTGTTTTTTAGTTTCATAGGAGTTAATGATGCTCCTGAAAAGATATCAGAAAAATCGAGACCTACGCATTTGGATACTTCCTTTCCTAAAAACCCACTGATCATGTCTTCAGGGCGTAATCCTTTAAATGGCCAATCCTCTGCATACATATCAACCAGGGACTGCATCAAGGTGGCACCATCGGCATTCGGACGGAATTGCCGAATTCTGATGGCTCTTTCCAACACAGCAGCCTGTCTGATATCTGATGGTAGCAAGGTTGAATTAATTCCAAGCAACAGACCTACACAATTCCAGAGATAGATATAGGCATATTTTTCATCCGCAGACATTTCTACACCGACCTTTTGCAATCCTCGAATCGTGATCAAAGAAAATGCCAGATTCGTTCCTAACAAGTCTTCCTGATTGACAGACACTTCTCCGTCTACCTTAGCATAGAAGCGAGCTCCAGCGTGTAAAAGTCTCACTTTCATACATTGCAAAAGCCCAAACCCTTCATGAGTAAATGCATTTTTACTTCCCACAGCAAATAAGAATTCACCAGTTTCTTCAAGGCGCTTCCTAGGGTTCTCCACCAGGTATTTTGACTGAACCAGTACTTTGGAACCATTTTCACCTGCGTAGCAATACGGCAAGGCATACAGCGCCAGGACAGCCATGATTGGGACCGCATACTTTTCAAAAACCAGATGGCCCTGCTCCAATAAGACCTGATCAAATTCGGCAAGTTGCTTGTTTAGTTCATCCAATAAATCCTTCGGAGATGCTTCTAAAGCAAAAGCCAATAAATCAGCATTGCTGGTTAACTCCTTAAATTGATGATAAGTTGTCGGGTCGTTTTTGAGGAATTGAAACACCTCGTCGGCCAGGGGATCACCTTCCTGACGGTGAAGATCTAATTGTCGGTTGATCGCTTGAATGGTCCATGGTTCATCCATGAACAGGTAACTACGCTCAGTGGGGAATGGTTAGTAAACGCGACGAATTTGCATGCCGCTTTCACGGGGAATATGCTCGAAGTTACCGTCTTTGTAATGAAAGAAACTTACTGCCATAACCAAAAATAATCCGGTATTATCTGACAAATTCTTTACCCCATCAACAGAGATCATAGCAGTCATGGGTTCTGTCGGAATTTTGAGCAATGGCAACATATTGCTATGATACGATCCAAACTTCCCGTGGCAATTACTATCCAAAGGTTGGTATTGCTTTTCGTTTGAGTCGTAGTGATAATCAGAAATCGCAACCAGTCGTGCACTGATCTTGAAGTTGGTGGCCTCAGAGGGTTTTTTAAATGTCTTATCGGGAACGAACGCAGGAAAATGCAAGATCACCTGTCCTCGTCTTGAACCGGGTTTCACAAAGTATTTGGCACCAAAAATTTCATCATACGGAGCGGCTGTGTTGAATTCAAAGCCACTGAGCAGATGACCGTGCTTGCTTGGGTAAAGAGGTCGAGTGCCTGTTTCTCCCTGCTCTTGTTTGGCCAGGTTTCGAAACTGTGCCGTCAGTCTCCCTGAAACGTAAGTTTCGCAGATTTCTGACATGCCATCTGAAAGAGAACCACGCAATGCTTTGGCCATCATTGAAGCAATACCAAATTCTTTCTGGTTATTCCTTAACTCTTCGTAAGATTCATCGTTTCTGATTCGATCGGCCGAAGGACCACCTTTTTTCGCAATTATGGTTTGGTCGATTCCTCTGATCTTATAAGCTCTGTACCCTTTGGGTAAGGTAGTGCTGTTCACTACACTTTCGGCCTTCTTCATTCGTAGATAACTAGTCTCGGTTGATGTAAAATGGTTCTCGATTGAAATATAGCAAAAGGAGATTAATCAGCCAAGCATCTATTGTTTTTTCTCTTTAATGTCACCCAAATTTAACCCTGATTATTAGACACTTAAGAAATTACAATTGCATCTATCCGATGAATTTCGTCATGTGTTTTTTGTCGTCCATAGGAGTATCCAATCCATTCGGAAGTTTTTCATAACCTTTAATTTATAATTACGATATAGTTTTGTTAATCGTAAAGATGTAACACTATACATCTACCCTAGACCCAATATGATCAACTATAGTGATACTATTATCAGTAAAATTCTTACTTTTTATATCGCAAAAACTACGGCTGCTTGTCTCTTTGCACAATGGAATAATGAATTAAGGATTCACTTTTTATCTATTGTTATAATGAAGTCATATTTTTATCATTCAATCGCGAGTATTCTCTCAAATGGAAAATAACAGTAACAGATCTGGTCTCTTTAGCAATTTCAAGACCGACATCTCCGCATCATTAGTTGTATTTTTAGTGGCGGTCCCTTTGTGTCTTGGTATTGCCCAGGCCTCCGAAGCCCCACTTTTTGCAGGAATTATTGCCGGTATGGTCGGTGGTATTCTCGTTGGTATCATCAGTGGCTCTCAAGTAGGCGTTAGTGGGCCTGCCGCTGGATTAGCAGTAATTGTAGCGGGAGCCATTACAGATTTAGAAAGCTATCAGATTTTTCTTGCGGCTGTTGTCGTTGGTGGCGTCTTCCAAATTCTTTTAGGTATTCTGAGAGCGGGAATTATCGGATACTATTTCCCTTCTTCTGTAATCAAAGGGATGTTGTCAGGGATTGGCATCATTATTTTCCTGAAACAAATACCTCACGCATTCGGATATGACGAGGATCCTGAAGGAGACCTGGGTTTTGAGCAAGTAGACGGTAAAAATACATTTACTGAGATCCTCGACATTTTCAGATATCCAGAAAACATTGACACAGGCGCACTTATAATCTTCTTGATCGCGATGGCTATTCTGATCCTTTGGGAACAAGGGTTCATGAAGAAAATTAAGATCTTCCAGGTTATTCAGGGTCCTTTGGTAGCTGTAATGGCCAGTATCCTCATCAATCTGGCATTTGTCGGATCCAGTCTTCACATAACAGGAGAATCACATATGGTGAGCCTTCCTATATCCGACTCCATGAGTGATTTCTTCGGGCAGTTTACACTATTCGATCCATCGGCCTTACTTAGAGGGGATGTCTTGTTCATGGGTGCGATCATCGCTTTGGTGGCTTCACTGGAAACTTTACTTTGTGTGGAAGCTACAGATAAGCTGGATCCTTTGAAACGAATTACCCCAACCAACCGCGAGCTTATTGCACAGGGAGTAGGAAATGCGGTTTCCGGTATGATTGGCGGTCTGCCAGTGACTCAGGTGATTGTAAGAAGTTCTGCCAACATACAATCAGGAGGTAGAACCAAGCTTTCTGCCATTTTACACGGCGTACTATTACTGGTCTGTGTGATTGCTATCCCTGATATATTGAACCTGATCCCTAAGGCATGTCTAGCTGCCATTTTGATCATCGTAGGTTATAAACTGGCCAAACCAGGAATTTTCAAACAAATGATTGCCGGCGGTAGAGATGTATTTATTCCTTTCCTGATCACGGTAATGGGGATCATCTTCACGGATCTGCTAAAGGGAATTGTATTAGGATTGATCGTCGGAATCTTTCAGATCCTTTACAACAACTTTAAAAAGCCTTATGGCGTCCAAAAACGTGAAGAAGACGGCACGCACAAGTTGCATTTGGAGCTTTCTGAAAACCTTACTTTCCTAAGTAAAGCAAGTATGATTGATACAGTGGCTCATATTCCGGACAACACGTCTGTCATCTTTGATGCGACCCGTTCTCACTATATCCATCCGGATATCATTGAAATCATAGAGGACTTCAAGAGGAATGCGGAGTACCGAAATATTACGGTAGAAACCAGAGGTTTTGAAGAGATGGGAGCAGAAAACCACATCCAGGAATTGAAAAAAATTGCCAAGGAATTCTAATATTCCCTCGACATTATAGAATGATCCCTCCAATCGCGGAAATACTTGACCGTGGTTGGGGGGATTTCTATTTCAAATTTATTCTGATCATGGAACTCTCTAATAAAATTGACATAAGAATGAGTTGTCGCAATGGAATAATCACCACTTTTTCTTCGTTTGTTGACTAAGTGCCCTTAGTATTGCATCGTCCGCATGAAACAATTCATCCGAATCTTTTATATCGTTTTAGCCCTGTTAGTGACGACATCCATCACCAGTTGCTCAAACAACATGTATAAAGTCAAGGTTGTCCAACCAAAGAAACGCACGGGTTTCTTTGACGGGAATAAAGATCGCAGAAAAAAGCGCACAAAGACAGTGACCAAAAAGGTACATCGCGGAATCAAGTATTAATCCACTACATTCGCAAGCAGTCACTCAACCTTAATCTTACCATGAGATTCATTTTCATACTGGGACTATCCATGTTGGTCGCCTGTCAACCATCACAAAAAGAAGGTCCAGCTACAACTTCCAATAATGTCCTCCAGGGTGTAATCGGCCAACAAGCCATGGTGGTAAGTGCTCACCCATTAGCATCCGAAATAGGTGCCAACATTCTGGCAGAAGGTGGAAACGCCATCGATGCGGCCATTGCGGTCCAGTTTGCGTTACAGGTTGTATTTCCTGAGGCTGGAAATATTGGCGGTGGCGGCTTTGCGGTCATCCGACTCTCAGACGGCACCAACGCTGCGTTGGACTTTCGAGAAAAAGCGCCAAAATCAGCAGATCGCGATATGTATCTGGACGATGAAGGGAATGTGATCCCGGGTAAAAGTCGTGTGGGTCATCTAGCTGCAGGAGTTCCCGGATCGGTAGCGGGCATGTGGGCCATGCATCAGAAATACGGATCATTACCATGGGCAGAATTACTCAAGCCTTCGATAGAACTATCCTACTTCGGATATAAGATCACTGATTTAGGAGCAAGCAACTTCAACCGATTCCAAGACCTATTTGCGGAAATCAATGCACTTAACAAACCCTGGATGGTTAAAGACGGTGGCTGGAATCCCGGAGATTCAGTGATACAAAGAGCATTGGCTACAACATTTAGCCAAATCAGCGCAAACGGCAGGGACGGATTTTACAAAGGCATCGTTGCCAATCAGATTGTCAAAGAAATGGAACGCGGAGGTGGACTGATCACCCTCGATGACCTGGAAAGCTATAAGGCAGTTTGGCGTGATCCGGTAGTCGGTGATTACAGAGGGCATAAAATCATTTCTATGCCTCCCCCATCCAGTGGTGGAGTCGCATTAATCCAGTTGCTTCAGGGAGCAGGAATGCATGATGTGAAGACCCTAGGACACAATACGGCTGAAACGATCCATCTTCTGACCGAATTAGAACGACGGGTCTATGCGGATCGGGCCACGCATTTAGGCGATCCTGACTTCTATGAGGTCCCGGTTGATATGCTTCTTAGCGAAGCCTATAATTCTGAACGCTTTGGCACCATCAATAAAGACCAAAAAACCTCTTCACAAGAAATAAAGGAAGGTGCGGTTGATATCATCGAAAGTACGGAAACGACTCACTTTTCAGTCGTGGACAAGGATGGAAATGCAGTATCCATCACTACCACCCTCAATGGCTACTATGGCTGCAAAGTAGTGGTCGATGGAGCAGGCTTCTTCCTCAACAACGAAATGGATGATTTTAGTGCCAAGCCCGGGGTTCCTAATATGTTTGGGTTGGTTGGCGCAGAAGCCAATTCCATTGCCCCAGAAAAGCGAATGCTAAGCAGCATGACTCCCACCATTCTTGAAAAAGATGGTAAACTCTTCATGGTCAATGGTACTCCCGGAGGTTCTACGATCATCACATCAGTCTTTCAGACAATCATGAACGTGATTGATCACGGTATGACCATGCAAGAAGCTGTCAATGCCGCAAGAATCCATAGCCAATGGTTACCCGATTCAATCTATATCGAGCCAAATGCTTTAACCAAAGCAGTGCTAGAAGGGTTAATGAACAAAGGCCACGGAATCAGTAGTCGCGAAAGAACGATGGGAAAAATTGATGCCATTTTGGTACAACCTGATGGAACATTAGAGGGGGCTGCGGATGTTACCCGTGGAGATGATACGGCGATTGGCTTTTAATAGAGGTCGCATATACTTTCATGCTTCAGAAATTGACAAAGAATTTTGATTAACCAAAAAACAGATAACACGAACAAATGGCACATGTAACCCTTGGGGGTACACCCTCCAATACGTCTGGTGAACTTCCCGAAGTAGGATCAAAAGCACCGGATTTCAGTTTTGTAAAAACAGACCTTTCTGAAAGTTCATTATCTGCATATGCAGGAAAGAAGGTCATTCTTAACATATTCCCTAGCGTGGATACGGATACCTGCGCTACTTCGGTGAGAAAATTCAATGAGAAGGCAGCATCACTGGATAACACGGCTATTCTCTGCATTTCCGAAGACCTACCTTTCGCTCAGAAAAGATTTTGTGGTGCAGAAGGCATTGAATCCGTTGAAGCCGTATCGGTTTTCAAAAAAGGAAATGATTTTGGAGCATCTTATGGCATCGGATTGGTAGATGGCCCTTTTAACGGTTTACTATCAAGAGGAATTGTAGTTGTGGATGAATCAGGTGTGGTGAAACACACGGAACTGGTCTCTGAAGTAGCCAATGAGCCAGATTACGACTCAGCCTTAGCAGCGTTGTAAATACTGACTTATATAAAACATAGGCCCTGTCATGATTTCATGGCTGGGCTTTTTTTGTTTCTCCATTTAGATAAATACTAATAATAGTAGCTTTTTATTTACATTTACTACTTATATTAGTATTCATTATCTAAATCAAAAACTCATGGAAATCAAAGACATTGCAAATCGACTCGTAGAACTATGTAAAGTCGGCGACTGGGATACAGCCCAAAAAGAACTCTATCACACGGATTGTGTCAGTATCGAACCTGAAGGCATGCCAGATAATGTGGTGAAAGGGATGGATGCAATCAAAAAGAAGGGTGAAATTTTTGCTAGCATGATAGAGGAATCCCACGGAGGCGAAGTGTCTGAACCTTTGATCGCTGATGACTACTTCTCAGTGATGATGGGTTATGATGTCACCTTTAAAGATCGTGGCAGAGTGAAAGAAACAGAGATCTGTGTTTACAAAGTAGCTGATGGAAAAATCGTCAGCGAAGAATTTTTCTATGTCGTCCCTCCTATGGGTTGAGTAAAAATATTAATGCGCCTTTCTTGTTAAGAACCACCCGTAGTGAAAGTAAGATGTCTCAAAGTAGATACTGTCACATTGAGCTTGTCGAAATGTGACATCAACAACAAGCTATTTTGAGTCATCTACTTTCCTTTTTATCTCGATATGAAATCAAACAAAAAACATCCCGAAGAACTACACTACACCATCATGCAACAACTGATGATAAAGCGTGCTTTGAGATCTGAGGAAGACATTAAAGCAGGGCGGGTTTACAGCCTGGAAGAGGCAAAAAATAAATTAAAACAGAAACACTAAGTCAGCCTGCTCACTTCATCTTAATCCCGGGATCTACAATTTCTACACCTTCTGAGGACAGCATATTACCCGGAATGTTCTCTTTGATGAAGTCAATTAGTTTTTGCACAAAGTGCTCTTTCAGTGAAGTCTTTTGGGTAATGACCCCAATCTCTCGTGCCTTTTTTACAATCGGTGAAATGTTCTCTTCCTGATTTTCGTCCAGACTTAAGGTCGTTAGTTCAGGAAGAATGGTCATTCCCCCTTTGGTATCTACTATCCTAATCAAAGCATCAATGGAGTTGCTGCGATAATTGAAAGACCTCCCCTCCTGTAATTTGGTCAGGTCACAAAAGTTGTTCACCTGATCCCGAAAGCAATTCCCTTCATTCAATAGCCAGAGGCTATCATAATCAATGTTTTCCAAGCCGATATTCTTCCCTCGTGCCTCCGCTGAGGTATAGAAGAAAAATCGCTCATAAAAAATGGGAATAGATCGAATGCCATAAACGTCAACGGGTGTAGAGATCAATCCTGCATCCAGAAATCCCCCTCTTACCTCCGTAATCACATCTTCCGTGATCATTTCATGGATATCTAATTTAAACTTGGGGAATGCTTCCTGCAGTTGGTCAATGAAAAGTGGAACAAGAAATGGTGCCAGTGTTGGGATGACGCCTAAAGTTAAAGTTCCCTCCAATTCATTTTTGAGATTTAGGGTACGACTTTGCAGGTGATCCACACTGGCAATAATTTCCGCAGCCTGCGCCAGAAAGGTGATCCCATCGGCTGTCGGCACAATTGGGTTCGAAGATCTGTCGAATAAACCAATACCTAATTCATTCTCGAGTTTCTGAATCTGAAGGCTCAAAGCTGGTTGACTTATAGAAAGCTTCTCAGAAGCCTTCTTAAATGATCCGTATTTCTGTAAATTGATGGCGTATCTTAATTGTGCCAGCGTCATAAGCATTACTTATGTGTCGATAAAAATTATAAATAAATATTATCCCAAATTTACACTCCAATCATTCTTTTATTGATCTAAAAATGGAAAATAACACATCCTCAAATGGCATTGGAAAATGCCCATTCCATGGTGGAAACACTTCCACAGGCACCACCGACAAAGACTGGTGGCCTAATTCGCTGAACCTTGACATCCTGAACCAGCATGACGAGAAAACCAATCCTTATGGTGAGGATTTCGATTATCGTGAAGCAGTGAAAGATCTTGACTTTGATGCTGTTAAAGCGGACATGCATACTTTAATGACAGATAGCCAGGATTGGTGGCCAGCTGACTGGGGACATTACGGTGGATTCATGATCCGTATGGCCTGGCACGCAGCCGGAACCTACCGAATTTCTGATGGACGTGGTGGCGCAGGTACAGGTAATCAAAGATTCGCACCTTTGAACTCATGGCCTGATAACACCAGTCTGGACAAAGCAAGAAGACTGTTGTGGCCTATCAAAAAGAAATATGGCAACAAGATCAGCTGGGCAGACTTGTTCATCCTGGCAGGAAATGCCGCATATGAAACAATGGGATTAGAGATGTATGGTTTCTCTTACGGAAGACCTGACATCTGGCATCCTGAAAAAGATATTTATTGGGGAGCAGAGAAAGAGTGGTTGGCGCCTAGTGAAAATCGATATGAAAATCTGGATGATCCTTCGACTTTGGAGAATCCTTTGGCAGCAGTTCACATGGGATTGATCTATGTGAATCCAGAAGGTGTGAACGGAAACCCCGATCCAGTGAAGACTGGTGCACAGATCCGCGAGACTTTTGCCAGAATGGCGATGAATGATGAGGAGACAGTTGCTTTGACTGCTGGTGGACACACTGTAGGTAAAGCACACGGAAATGGAGATGCCAGCAAATTGGGTGCAGAGCCAGAGGGTGCATCAATAGAAGAGCAAGGTTTCGGCTGGAGTAACTCCCAAAATGGTGGTGTAGGCCGTCATACCATTACCAGTGGTATCGAGGGTGCTTGGACAACTAACCCTACTCAGTGGGACAATGGTTACTTCAAAATGTTGTTTGAGCACGAGTGGGAATTGAAGAAAAGTCCTGCTGGCGCCAATCAGTGGATGCCTAAGGACATCAAAGAAGAAGACATGCCTGTAGATGTGGAGGATCCTTCTGTCCGCACCATGCCGATGATGACTGACGCAGACATGGCCATGAGAGAGGATCCGATCTACCGTGAAATCTCTCTGAGATTCAAAGATGATCAGGAGTACTTTTCTAAAACGTTCGCCAGAGCGTGGTTCAAGTTGACACATAGAGACATGGGTCCAAAAGTTCGATACATCGGACCTGAAGTACCTGGTGAAGACCTGATCTGGCAAGATCCTGTTCCTGCTGGGAATGCTGGTTATGACGTAGATGCTGTAAAAGCGAAAATCGCCGATGCAGGTATTTCCGTATCAGATTTGGTTGCTACTGCATGGGATAGTGCAAGAACTTTCAGAGGTTCTGACATGAGAGGTGGCGCCAACGGTTCGCGAATCAGATTGGCCCCTCAAAAAGACTGGGAAGGAAACGAGCCAGCAAGATTATCAAGCGTTTTGGCTAAACTGGAGCCTATCGCTGAAGAGTTCAATGCAAGTGTGGCTGACGTCATTGTATTGGCTGGAAATGTAGGTATTGAGCAAGCGGCCAAAGCTGCTGGAGTGGATGCCACTGTTCCGTTCACTGCCGGAAGAGGAGATGCTTCTCAGGAAATGACTGACGAAAACTCTTTTGCCCCACTTGAACCTTTCGCTGATGGATTCAGAAACTATCAGAAGAAAGCTTACGCAGCTACTGCAGAAGAAATGATGTTGGATCACGCGCAATTACTTGGATTGTCCACTCCTGAAATGACTGTTTTGGTCGGTGGTATGAGAGTATTGGGCACCAATTATGGTGGAACGAAGCACGGTGTGTTCACTGATAATGTAGGTGCATTGACCACTGATTTCTTCGTAAACCTGACAGACATGGCTTACAAATGGGAGCCTACAGGAGCAAACGCTTACGCAGGTAAGGACAGAAAAACAGGTGAAATGAAGTATACGGCTACTCGCGCTGACCTTGTATTCGGTTCTAACTCTATCTTGAGAGCTTACGCTGAATTATACGCCCAGGATGATAACAAAGAGAAGTTTGTACATGACTTCATCGCAGCCTGGACCAAAGTGATGAATGCAGATAGGTTTGATCTGAACTGATCAAATCCCAAATAGATCATAGCAAAGACCCTGGCGAAAGCTGGGGTCTTTTTTTTACCCCTCCCCTGTTACTTTTTTCAAATCCCCGCATATAACCAGGCAGAAGTAATTTGAAAACACACTAAAACTTCCGCCTTATGAAAAAATTTAGCATGTTGGTGATCGCTTCGATCATCATATTATCTTCCTGTGAACAGGAAATCGATGAAGTCATGGAACCATCGGTCGTATTGGAGATCCAGACAGCATCTTCGATCAACAGTACTTTTGATTGCTATCAGGAAATGACTATCGGACTTGGAGAGGATTTTACAGGTACCGCTTGCTCGATTTGTAGCAGTTTTTCAGCAAATCCCGGAGAAACCATTACGGTTTATGGCGTAGCGTACTTTCATGATGCCAATATTCAAACATTTGAAAATCTTGACTATAACATCATCTGGACCATGGTAGAAGGGAATGCGAACTTCACCCCGACAGATGATCCAAGAATGATCCAGCTGCAGATGCCAGAAGCATTTGACAAGGTCGTCATCAAACTGGAAAACCTGGCCAGCAATGGACTAGCAGTAAGTGAATTTCTCACCATTCGTAACGCGACTCAACCCATTGAAATCGGTGATCCAGGTCAAGCAGGACGAGTCATTCACGACAAAGGGGTTCGCTCCGATGAGTGGCAGTTCATGGAAACAACTCAATTTTTTGTAGGATCAAATAATACAGATGATCGCTTTGAAATGGCCTGGGGAACACTGGATCAGCGAACGGGTATCGAAAGCACAGAAATAGGCACTGGCAAAGCGAATACTGTTGCATTGGTAAATCATTTTCTTGATCCCGAAAATCAGACCAATCAGGCTAACACCTTAAGTGCCTGGATCGCTTCTGAGCATTCTCAAAATGGATTTTCTGATTGGCACATTCCGTCGTTAGAAGAAGCAAAGATCCTCATTCAAAACAATGAAACTCTTTCAGAAGACCCCAATGAAACCCAAAGACTCTTTATCTGGACCTCAACAGAGGTAGATGCAGATCATGCCTTTGCTATCGATTTGTTTACCGGTGAAGTAAGTGTAGAAGAGAAAAATGAAAAGCTGAAAACTATCGGTGTTCGCTATTTCTAGGGTTAAACGACTTAAAGATTTGATGTAGAACAAATTCTCCTTTACATAACTATTTGACTAGTTAAACTTTAACACATGAAACTCCCCGGCATACGTCGGGGAATTTTTTTACTATTTTCTTATTGCCATGTTACTTTTTGAATGGGTGTGCATACTAGGAAATAGAATATTTATAATAACACACTAAACTTCACCGCATGTATCAATTAAGAACCGCCTTCATGGCCTTGCTTGTCATCCTGGTCATAGGATGCGAACAAGCACTCAATGAACCCTTCAGGGAAATCCCCACCATTGAAATACAAGTAGAATCATCTATTAAAAGCGTAGGTGATTGCTATGATGAATTAATCAACCGGGTCGGGCAATACCGCGGAACGACTTGCAATATTTGCGGTAGCTCCGTGGCCGCTCCAGGAGAAACCATCAAAGTCTACAGTGCATTCTACTCGAATGGCCGAGTGACTTCCAAAGAAGACATGAACTTTGAAGTCTCCTGGTCTACCGAAAGTGAGGCGATCATTACACCCGGCGAGGACCCTAGAGAGATTTTACTCACTTTACCAGACAATTTCGATTATATCCATGTAGATGTTCTGAGTGATTTCAATGGGTTCTTAGGTCAGGCCAGGTTGTACATCCGCAATTTGAATCAGGAAATTCAAGTACGTTTCCCCGGACAAGCCGGATTGGTCATCTATGATAAAGGAAGCTACGCTAACGATTGGCGATACATGGAAATATCAGAAAAATTCATTTGGTCACAATACACAGATCCGACACCCGGTACTTTCGAAACTGGATTAGATCAGTCCTGGGGATTTGAAGGTGAACTTATTGGCGCCTCCGGCACCGGAATTGGTGAAGGAAGAACCAATACCATTAATCTCCTTACACAAATGTTGGATGAGTCTAACTCAGATATAGAGGTTGATGAAACATACAAGCCATTCAGTACTTATACGGTTTATAATGAATCCATCAACGGGTATTCGGACTGGCATTTACCTTCGATTGAAGAGGCACAAGAATACATCACAGCATTCAATCGATCTGGCGACTTTAGTGGAAATGGTTCACTGATTTGGACTTCTACTGAGATAGATGCTGAAAATGCCTATGCCATGAATGTTTTTTCAGGCGAGGCTGTCATAAAAAATAAGAGCGAAAAGCTTCGGGTCTATGGTGTTAGATATTTTTAACGTGTGAAAGAACCCTGGAGTCTGGCTCTGGAACGGGAGTTGATCAAAAAAAGTAAACGAAACTCCAAGTACTTTGAAGCAATCTATGATCAGTATTTCAACCGCATCTACCGCTTTACTTACAAAAAGGTAGCCAACGAAATACTCGCCGAAGAATTCACTTCAGAGACGTTTTACAAAGCACTTTTGAAAATAAGGAGCTATGACGAGGATCGTCTGACCTTTTCATCCTGGCTTTTCAAAATTGCTTTGAATGAGATACGTATGTATTTCCGAAAAAATCAGTCCGCACAATATGTCATAAGTATAGACGATTTGCTGCGTGAGCTGATCGATGAACCTGGGGGAATTAACCCAACTGATAAATCGCATCTGGAACAGGCCCTCTCCGCATTGCCGGAAAAGGACCTTTCTATTCTGGAATTGCGATTTTATGAAAACATGCCCTTCAAAGACATTGCTGAACTATGTGATCTGACGGAAGGGGCTGTGAAAATGCGAGTAAAAAGGACCATCCATAAACTGAGAGAAGACTATGTCGAAGAATAAAGCACATAGCGTGAGAATTGTCTGGGATGATCCTTCGAATGAGGTCATCAATTATCCGAAGCGTGACTTTAAGGCATTGAACCGCAGAGTCAGAAGAAGAAAATTAGCGATCAGGATCGCCATCGGAACTACGCTCCTGATCCTCTTATTGCTACTGCTTACATTCCTCAAAATAAATGGTGGTTCAGAAAGTGCAGCTGAGGTTCCGAATAATACTGCTCCTTATGGACCAACAATCAATCGGACCAATACTTTTGACTGGTCTGGCATCCAAAAGATCAAACCGGTACTGAAGCCTGATCTTGTTAAGACTACCCAAACTGAACAAGAGGAGCCAGTGGAGGTTGACCCTATTGTTGAGCAGCCACCAAAGATTGCTGTGGATCGTAAAGAAGAAAGTGACATCTATCGGGCCAGCATAGCTGCCGCCTCCGATACCATTCAATTGGAAGAAAAGCCAGCAATGAAAACAACCACGGAAACGTCCAAAGACTCAATAGCAAAGCGACCCAATTTTGTTCCGAGTGAATTTGTGCGCGCCTATCCAACGGTGGGTTATGACAGCTTGTATCAATATTTGACGGAATTCATCAACAAGGAATTATTAGGTTCGAATAATGAATCAGATACATTGAGAATCTCCTTCGCAATTGAAGTGGACGGTCGACCTTCTGGTATTCAGTTGTCCATTGAGACAGCTGACTCTGTATTTATGAAGATTGAGGAAGTAGTGCAAAACATGCCCATGTGGCAACCCGCGACCGCCGATGGACAACCCATTAAAACAAGATTCCGACTTCCTTTGATCATTCAATCGAAAACCATCATCGAAGCAGATGAGTGATTATTCCGGTTTTGGGTTCTTATCGAGGCGATGGTTTTCAAACATCTCAATGGCTGCTTTGAGTACACCAAGAAAGCCTATTCCAAGGACTGTAAGGCCTACAGCCATATCCTTTAAAATGCTTTCAATCGGCAAGACGATAAAAACGAGCCCCGAAAAAATCATCAGAAAAGTTGAAATGGCAACAACAATCAGAAATACCTTACCAAATAAAGGATTTTCCCAGACCTTTCTTGAAAGCTTGTTCTGTGTTTTGGTGGTATCCTGTAATGTTGAAAAGCTTAAGGCCACACCAAGCATGATCAAGAAGTAATCAAGATTTTGATAATCCAACTCTTGTGTGGCAAACAACTTCTGAATAAAAGGAACATAGAAATACAAGGCACAGGCCATTATTGGATACTGCAAATAACTAATGGCATGAAAGAACCTTCTTGGATTCATCGGAGATTCAACTTTGTGTACCCCTAAACTATTCAATAATCGTAAACTCTACCCGCCGGTTCAGGCGACGTGTTTCTTCCTGGGCATTCGAGTGGAGTGGTGCATTACCTCCGTAGCCTTTGGCTTGAACGCGTTTGCTGGTGAACCCTTGTCTCAAAATATAGTCCCTGACTTTTTTTGCACGCCTTTCGGACAAAGCCAGGTTTCGGCTTGGATCACCCTGATTGTCGGTATGCCCTTTGACCAAAATTTTAAGGCTTGTATTTTCCTTTAGGATATTTACGACTTGATCCAACTGTTCCTGCGATCCTTCGATAAAGTCATCTGTCCCTCGATGGAACAACACATGATCCAATTGTATCGTACGCCCAACAGTCAAAGGCACCATCATCAAATCCACTTGATTGACGGAATCCAGCTCTGTACTGGTAATGATCTGTTCCATCACCATATAGCCGTGTGCTTCTGCCAGCACCTGAATGTCTTCTCCGATCGCATAGGGTAATTCAAAAGAACTGGCTGCTTCAAGAGAGAGGTCCACAGAGGTACTCTTCGCCAGAATTTTGGCCGTTACAGTCTCATTGGTCTCCTCGTCTTTCAGGTTGAAAGTGATCGAGGTGGATTCTGCAATTGGAATGGCGATTGAATCAGTATCTTCGGAAACGTCAATGACATCTTTCAACTTGATCCGTCGAATATCTCCGTAACCATCACTGTTTTGTGTAGAAATGAAATAAGCGTATTCTCTTCCTAATTGAAAGGAAGTCTCTGCCCCTTCCGTATTGATCCATGGTCCCAGGTTGACTGGTTCCGACCATCGCTGCCACGTATCATCCAGACGCTTGGAAGTATAGATATCAAAACTACCCAATCCATCATCCCGACCATTGGAAGACCAATAAAGATTCTCATTATCACGGGACAGGAACGGAGTAAACTCCTGAAAAGGGGTATTGATCGCAGAACTTAAGTTCTTCAAAGAAGTCCATCCATTTCCCTGACGAAAACTAACGTAAATATCTTCGACCCCATAGGTTGCCCGCCCTTCCAGGCTCAACAAAAGAATGGAACCATCTGCCGACAAGTAACCGGAAATGACGTCACTTTCGTTGAGAAAATAAGGTATCTCCAGCGGTCGCTGATTGATGGGTTGCGTTTTGGAACCCGTGTACAACTCCGTCTGATATGTATTGAAATTAGGTTTGATTTCGGCGAAAAGTACCTTATCTCCTCGATCGGTTCCAATGATAACTCCCTTTACCCCAGGATCTTCAATATCTGATATGACTGGCGGGTTCCAAATTCCCTCACCGAATGAACTCTGCCAGATCCCGCCCGGATTATTCAACGCGCCCACGTTTTGAGGGCTTTTGGATCGGGTAAAGTAAAGTGTTTCTAAATCCTGACTTAATTGAAGGAAGCCTTCATCCGAAACACTATTCAGCGAATCAATTTTCTGGGATTGTCCTACAAAAGCAACCTGCGCAAAAACAAATTGCACAGTCATCATACAAAGCAAAAAACTAGCGGATCTGATCATACACCGACACCAACGAACAAATTCTTCATCTATTGAGTGGTAAAATTAGTTGAATTGAGGATTTGGAAGTCCTGTGAATCATAAAAAGCCCCTAAGCTTTCTTCATGACTTCTGTAAGAGGCACGTGACAGTGTCCGATTTAAAGGAAAAACTGTTCAAAACGCTACAGTTCAATATCCTACCATTTCTCAAAAACCGCTTTTTCAGCATCTAAATGATCTTTTTGAAAATCTGGCCTCTTATTTGTTATACCGAAATAGAAGTAATAACATGATTCGATGAGAAGAAGTGATTTAGGAGAGTTTGAGGAACTCGTATTATTGACCATCGCCACGCAGTTTCCGGACGCCTATAGTGTAGCAATTGCCGAAGCCCTTGAGAAAGACCTGAAAAGAACCATCACCACAGGTGCTACACATGCCGCCATGCAGAGGCTGGAAAAGAAGGGCTATTTAACTTCCCGAATGGGCGAATCCACTGCCGAACGAGGCGGGAGAAGAAAGCGGTTATATGCAGTCACAGTTGCCGGAGGAAAGATACTCGAAGAAGTACGGCAAATACGTGAAACCTTATGGAGTCGTATTGCTCCTGGTGCCATTCCTGAAATTCAATCTCTCCAAAAATGAGCAAGAGCAACAAACCTTACCTACCTCCAAGATGGCTGGACCAAATACTAAAAGTCTGCTGTGATCCGGATCAGCTGGAAGAAATCATGGGGAATCTGCACGAACGTTATCAGTTGAGAAAAGTACGTTCCAGCAATAAGGTGATGCTCTTCTGGTTCTATTTTAGGGAAGTGCTCGCTTACCTCCGCCCCCAATTCTCCCGTCGAATCCGCATTGACAATCCAAACCACCTTACCATGATCGAAAGACATTTGAAGACCTCAACAAGAAGTATCCTTCGCAACAAAACACTTTCCCTGATCAATATCGGTGGTCTGGCACTCGGTATCACATGTTTTTTATGCTTGTACTTATGGATTGACGCTGAAACATCTGTCAACAAATTTCATAAGCACGCTGAGGAGCTCTACACAGTGTACTTCACAGAAACAACGCCACAGGGGAAATACGGCAATTATGAAATACCTTTCAATTATGTAGATACTAATATGGATGGCTCGAAAATATTAGCGAATGAGCTCAAAGCACAATTCCCGGAAATTCGAGAAGCCACAACATACGCTACCTCCTACGAGTTGCCCTGGGGACACGCATGTACGTTTCGATTGAAAGACAAACGGCAAAAATTTGAAGGCTCCGTAGCAGGTCCAGGCTTCTTCAGATTGTTTTCTTTCCCTCTGCTTGCAGGTGATCCTGAAACGGCACTATCTACACGATCAGGGATTGCTATTTCCAGAAGTATGGCCGAATCATTCTTCGACTCACACTCGGATGCTATGGGACAAACCTTGCGCTACGAGAATGTCAGAGATTTCGTCATTACTGCGGTCTTTGAGGATGTGAAAGACAATAGCAGTTTGCAATTTGATTACTTGATCAACTGGGACTTGACCCATAATGATAATATTCTGCTCTCCAGCAGTGGTATCAACACCTTTCTTCTCCTGGAAAAATCAGCCAGCCCTGAGGCTTTGCAAGCAAAGCTTCAGGATTTCTTGCAAGACCGCTTAAACTCCTGGGAGATGGATGTTACACTAGGCATTCAACCCTTTAAAGATCAATACCTCATCTCCAACTTTGTAGAAGGAAAACCGCTGAACGGTAGAATTGAGTATATCCGAATCTTCTCCGTTGTGGCCTTCTTTATTTTACTGGTTGCCTGTATCAATTTCATGAATCTGGTGACGGCTCAATCCATCAAAAAAGCCAAAGAAATGAGCATCAGAAAAGTAATCGGCTCTTCTCGATATTCATTGATCATGCAGTCGCTGACTGAGTCTATCCTGATGACCGTGATCGCTATGATACTGGCACTGATGCTTACCTGGAATTTCCAGCCGATCATTTCTGAGATTACGGGCAAGCATTTAATAATGCCATTGCACCTGGCGTCTTTTTGGACATTGATCTTAATGCTGGTAGTGAGTATCGGATGTGTTTCAGGCTTCTACCCAGCATTATTCCTCTCGTCTGTTAAACCAAATTTGGTCTTGCAACGAAATAGCAAACCCAAAGGCAAGTCTGCATGGCTGCAAAAAGGGCTGGTCATTTTGCAATTCAGCATCTCCATGCTGCTGATGGTTGCCACCATTGTCGTCTCCAGACAAACTCATTTTATTCAAAATACCCATTTAGGATACGACAAGGAGAACCTGATAGCTGTCCGGATCGAAGGAAAGCTCACAGAAAGACAACAATACTTGCTGTTGAAACAAGAGCTTCAACAGATGCCGGGCATCCAGCTTGTCGATCGTAGTAGCGAAGCGCCTCATAACATGGGCTTTGAAATGATGCCTCCTTTTGAATGGCAAGGACAAGCGAAAGGTGAAGGAGTAAGTTTCTTACCTACTTCAGTAGGATATGATTTTGTAGAGATCATGAACCTGCAGATTAAAGAGGGGCGTAATTTCGATCGACGGATCGCTAGCGATTCCACTGCTTTCATGGTCAATGAAATCGCACTTAAACAAATGAACATGACCGATCCAATCGGTAAATGGATATCTGCCTGGGATAAACGAGGACCGATCATCGGTATCCTGAAAGATTACCACGCAAGCTCTTTGCATGATCCGATCAAGCCACTGATCGTGGATGTTAAAGAAGACCTGGATTTTGGTTTAATTCTGGTAAAAACTCAACCAGGAGCAACGATTGAGGCGCTATCCAGTATGGAAAAAGCTTTTCAAGAGTTTAATCCCAATTTTCCGTTGGCCTATTCCTTTGTGGATGATGAATACAGTGCCCTGTACAACAGCGAAATGATCATCAATAAACTTTCCAATGCGTTTGCTTCACTGGCAATGGTCATTTCTTGTTTAGGTCTGCTAGGTTTAGCCATTTCGGCTGCCGCATCCAGAATCAAAGAAATGGGAATTCGTAAGGTGCTTGGAGCTTCTGTTTCCAATATCCTGACCCTATTTTCCAGTGGATTCTTAAGATTGATTGCCACTGCTTTTTTAATCGCCACACCCGTATCCTGGTGGTTACTCAACACATGGCTCGATGGTTTTGCCTACCGGGTCCATCTATCCTGGTGGATTTTCATTGTAACCGGTTTAATTACACTGGTATTGGCACTATTGACCATTGGTATACAGGCCATGAAAACGGCAGCCTCCAACCCTGTGACTGCCCTTAGATCAGAATAAAAAGTAAAGCTCCCAAAACATCAATAACCCTTCTTCCGATCGATTAAGTTCAACAACGGTTGCTCCATTTTCATCCTGCGATAGTTCTCTACGATTTGTGGAACAGCCGCCTCCAATTTGGTAACAACCGCAATGTGCGGCGTAATGAATACTTTGGGGTGATCCCACATCGGACTATCTTTTGCTGGAGGCTCGACCGGGAATACATCCAAAAAAGCCCCGTTCAGTTTACCGGAATCAAGGGCACTTAATATGTCGGCATCCTTTTGGTGATGGCCACGACCTACATTAATCAGAAAGGAACCATCCGGTAGTCTATCAAATAGCTCCTTGTTCAGAATTTCTTTGGTATCAGGCGTAGCAGGCAACATAGCAATGAGCAGGTTGATGTTTCCGAGAAAGGTATTCATCTCTTCGAAAACGTAGGTTTTAACACCCCCTAATTGCCGTTTGCTACGGCTTAGTCCATGTACTTCAAAACCCAGGTAGCTCAACTTCTTCGCCAAATCCGTACCTAATGTTCCCAACCCCAGAATACCAATACGCACCGGCACTTCCGGATCAAATTGTTGGTCCCAGATCTTATTTTTCTTGTCCTCCAGATATCTATCAAACTGCCGATGAAAATACATCACCGCCCCGATACAAAAATTACTCATGGGATCGCTGAGGTGTTCACTGACTACTTTAGAAACTTGCACCTGATTGGGTAGTAGGGGATCACTTACGATATGATCAACGCCTGCTCCCAAAGAGGCCACCACCTTCAAATTGGGAAGGTGATTAAACAAGGCTTCCCGGTGCCCCCAAACCACAGCCATTTCCACTGTTGAGGGGTCCTTCAAATCTTCCCAAAGGCAGACTTCCCCAGGTAGTTGTTCCTGAAAGGCATTAAGCCATGGAGCAAGGTCTTTGGTGGTTGAGTCTAGTAGTAGCATATTGTCTTCTATCTCTTGAAAGGTCTTCTTAAGCGTTTGAAATTAGGTACTTTAAAAATTTAAAAAAATCATCTTTAAAATCTCCCTTCACCCTCTTTTTAAGAGGGAATAAAAGCCTTTTTAAATGTTTTATTTAGAGTCTGCCAGGATCAACGGTTTCTGCACTTTCTTGCTCACCCATTTACTGCCTTTTTCAAAAAAGCGCCAGGGCAACAAGGCATCTTCCTGCGCATAATCTACTCCTACCCTTCGATCTATCTCCATTTCCAGTGGAGTTGCCTTAGGGTCTTCCGCTAACCACATGACTTCACTCTCGATCAATGAAGTTCCTGTCTGGGACTTATTAAAGCCCAAAGCCTGTCCCAGAGAACCCGGTCCTTTCGTCAAAGTGTACTTCTTATCGCCTCCTCTCCTATCGATGATGGTATCTAATCCAATCACCGGTTCAACAGCCCGGATCAAAACCGCATCCGCCAAACCTTCTTTATTCGTCACGATATTGAACATGTGGTGAATGCCATAACACAGATAGATATACGCAATTCCTCCGGTTTGGTACATGGTTTCCGTCCGTTTGGTTCGCTTAAGAAAGGCATGACAAGCTTTATCAAATCGACCTGAATAAGCTTCCGTTTCTACAATTCGCCCACCGGTTAATTGATGTTGAAATTGGGTGAAAACATACTTACCGATCAAGTCTTTAGCAATCCGGACTACATCATCACGGGTATAAAAGTCCTCTGATAATCTTGGCAAATGATCCCACTTGGCCTTAATGTCATTCATCGGTCTTTACCGAAGGCTTATGCAGAATGGCCTGGATGATCATTGCAAATAGAATGGTCGCCCCTAATCCTATGGCATTGTACCACAAATAGCCAATCTGGATGATCCCCGATTGTGCCAGGAAATGACAAGCCAGTACTACTCCCTGTGCCAGAATGGTCCCGTAAAAAGTAGCGGTGCCTCCCAGGAATTTTAAGAAGAAAGCAATCAGAAAAATACCCAGGATAGTCCCATAAAAGATTGAACCGACGATATTGACTGCCTCAATCAGGTTTTCCGAACTCTGCGCCAAAAGTGCAAATACAATGGCCAGGATACCCCATAGTAGCATCAGCCCTTTTGAGGCCAGAAGATAATGTGCATCCGTACCTTCCTTCTTGAACCATCGCTTATAAAAATCCACTGCTGTAGTGGAAGCCAATGCACTGATTTCCGAGGAAGTACTGGACATGGCTGCTGACAAGATCACAGCAATCAATAGGCCAATGATCCCATGTGGTAAATAATTCAGGATAAACGTCAGAAACACATAATCCGAATCCTTGGTGGCGATCTCAGGATCTACACTGGTGATCAGATCCTTGGTATCTTGACGGAGTTTATTAGAATATTTATCTAAGGTCTGCAGTTTACGTGGATCTCCTGATTCAATGTATTCCACTGCGGCAACTTTGCGCTCCTCCATTGCCACTGCATATTCAGTTTCTAATAACTCTAATTGCCTTGCTTTATCCGTAGCGTGTACTTGCTCCAATGACTGCTCTTTGAAGTGAACAGGTGGTGTGTAAAAGATGTAAAAGACATACACCATCACCCCCACAAACAAGATGAATAACTGCATTGGGATCTTGAAGATCGCATTGAACATCAAGCCCATTTTACTTTCTCGGGCGTCTTTGCCCCCTAAGTAGCGTTGTACCTGCGATTGGTCTGTCCCGAAATAAGACAAGGACAAAAAGAGACCTCCGGCAATTCCGGACCATATCGTATATCGTTTCTCAAAACTGAAATCAAAATCAATGGCCTGCGTTTTGTTCAGGACGCTGGCAATGCTAAAAGCCTCCGAGAATGAAGCGTATTCCGAGATATAGTTGATCAGGATAAAGAATGCCAGGAACATCCCACCCATGATCACAGCCATTTGTTGTTTTTGCGTAATACTGACCGCCTTAGTACCTCCCGAGACTGTATAAATGACCACTAGAATACCAGTCACGATAATAGTAAAATTCAGGTTCCAATCCAGAATAGAAGAAAGAATGATCGCCGGTGCATAAATCGTAATACCTGCCGCCAATCCTCGCTGGATCAGGAACAAGAATGCCCCTAAGGCACGGGTTTTCGCATCGAATCGGCTTTCCAGGTATTCGTAAGCGGTAATGACATTGAGCTTATAATATATGGGGATGAATACAAACGATACAATCAATAAGGCAATCGGCAGTCCAAAGTAGTTCTGTACAAATCCCATCCCACTTTCATAGGCCTGACCCGGTGTGGAAATAAAGGTAATGGCACTGGCCTGAGTTGCCATCACAGACAATCCGATGGTACCCCATTTCAACGTATTGTCCCCTCTTAGGTAGCTGTCCATACTTTGCTGCCCACGGGTTTTCCAAACACCATAGGCCACAATAAAGATCAACGTACCTCCAAGGACGAAGAGATCGATATAATTCATAAAATGCTAGTTGGAGGGTTTATCGTCTCCGAGTGAAATTAAATTAACAAAGAGGCGATAAGCGCCAGACACGCCTGCAGGCAGCTCTCTGAACCAGGAATATCCGGAATAGACATAATGTCCTTTTCCGTATTTAGCCACCAGCAAACCACCATCTTTGGGGGTCTCTCCCTCGTCATTTGAACTCAGGATAGGAGTGAATTCATCCGACCATTCATTTGGAAAATACAGTCCACGTTCCTGTACCCATCCGTCAAAATCTTTCGATGTAATCTTATTCGGCTTGTTCAAAACAGGATGATCAGGTGCCAACATGCGAACTTCAGCCTCTTCTACCGTTACCCGGTCACGGCTGAGCGTCAGGTCATAAGGGGCTACTTGCTGAGTAACCATCCTGCGGTTGGTATTGTACTGCACGAGCATGGTACCACCATTTTCGACGTACTTGAAAAGATCCGTATTCTTATATGACAGCCAATCCACCGTATTGAACGCCCGTACGCCCAGGATGATTGCATCATATTGGCGCAGGTTTTCGGCCGTAATGTCTTCCTTAACCAGGTCATCTACTTCGTATCCAATTTGACGAAGGTTATCCGCCACCACATCTCCTGCTCCGGCGATATATCCCAATTTATCTCCGGCTTTCTCCAGGTCAAGCTTCACCAATTTTACCCTTGATTCAGGGAACGTGGTTTGCGTAGGGATGTGATCATAGGCGATCACATTGATGCCTTTGTTCCATTTGGAATCATCTGAAAGCGTTGCTGAAGCTGAAACGAAATTGACATTTGCTTTTTTCGGAGGGGTAATACTGAAGGTAAATATCTGTTCCTCGCCTTTTATAGAAAGATCAAAGTCTTGAAACTCCGGCTTAGAAGACCATCCTTTGGGTAAATCGAGCTGCAATCTTCCAGTGGTATTGACTCTCCCCGAAGTAACTGTCACGGCAATCGGTCGGCTTTGGTTATCTCCAAAAACCAGCACTTCACTTTCCATGTTTACCATGACTGGTGGCGTGATCGCAATGGGACGATAGGTTTCTCCATCGACCGGATCATTTCGCTTGTAAACGATCGGAACGTTGAATTCCAGGAATTGATCTTCCAATTGAACCAGAAAAGTTGCGTTCATCGCCGAAGGATTTTCTGGTAATCCGATCTTGTTGACATCATTGACCGTATACATACCTAGCGACGAAGCTTCCCGCAACCAGTAGGGTTGGGAAAGTGGCATGTCGTCTGGAATTTTCATCATCAAATCATGATTGAACCGCCGGTTGGCTTTGAGTTCTGAGTTGAAATCTTGTGTTTTATCCCAGGGTGAGAACCGTACTTCCTTTAGCTTAAACTGACTGCCGATACGTGAAATACCTTCCAGTCGCAATTGAATGGAATCTCCGGGTACATAGGCGTAATCATCAGCCACTACTTCAAAGTACATTCCTGAAATAGCCGCAATGGTCTGATCGATCTCTTTCAATTTGATTTCCTTCCAGAATTGATCCGGCAATCGAGATAATGCCCGCTTTCCTTTGGCCAAAGCCATCAAGGTCTCAGAAGGGTCTTGTGGGTTATAATTATCTTCCGCCATTTGCAGGTATTCTGCCACCTCCTCGGCTCCAACCACACGTGACCAGGTCGCATCGAGTCCCCCAAAAACTTCTTTGGATTTTTCTCCTTCCCATTGCACCAGCCAATCTTTGCTGGTTCCTCTTCTTCCTGTACTACCAAAACCCTGGCTTTTGTGCATACTACGACTCAAGGCTGAGATTTCCGTATAGGATTGTCCCAGATTTGGATTGTACTTTCCTACATCTACGGACACCATTTCCGTGGTATCAAATTCTTGTCCGCGATAAAACCAAAAACTGGTGTTCCAGAAGATCTTGGAAGGTTGCCAGGGCTCCAGGCCATGCTCCGGATACGCTTCGGCATCGCCAGACAGTTTGAATGCTTCTTGCGCCAGGATCGCAGAAGTCAAGTGGTGTCCATGCCCTCCCCGGGTTGGAGTAAACCTTGTGACAATGACATCAGGTCTGAACTTACGGAAAACCCGCACAAAGTCCGAAAGCACTTTTTCTTTCTCCCAGATGGTCAGGGTTTCATTGGAGTTCTTTGAATAACCAAAATCATTGGCGCGGGAAAAGAACTGTTGCCCACCATCGGTTCTTCGGGCCGCCAGTAGCTCCTGCGTTCTGATAATTCCCAGCCCTTCTCTGATCTCGGAACCAATCAGGTTTTGTCCGCCATCCCCGCGGGTTGCAGCCAAATAACCGGTACGATAAAGTTCCTCATTCGCGAAATAGGCGATCATACTCGTGTTCTCATCATCGGGATGTGCCGCTACATATAGTACTGTCCCCAGTACGTTGAGCTTTTTGAGCATTTGTCTCACCTCACCGGAATGGTAAGTTTTAGGACGTTGAGCCTGAACCTGTTGGGTAGCGATCAGCACCAGAAGTAGCACCAATCTTTGTAGTTTTTTTATGGTCATTTCGATCGATTATGCAGTAGCAATCAAGCAAGGAATAACATCCAAAGTTATGTTAATTGATAATTTCCAACGGAGCAACCGCAAGGTTTTATGTAAGTGGCCAAAAGCGACTTTGATTAAACAAGTATCGATTAAAAGCGCATGTCTTGATCACGCTTTTGAAATGAGGCCGTTTGTTACCCATAACAATCAAGCATGCTAGAAATTTTCTGGTTTTATTGAACATTTCTGTTTTCAGCACGTTACTAGACAAAGTAGAAACTAATAAGATCCCACTTCGGGATTTTATTTTGCTCCCAAAATAGGCAAAGGTGAAACTAATCGTATGAAAGGAACACATTTAGGCGAATTTGAAGAACTGGTCTTACTGACTGTAGGCATACTCTCCGATGATGCTTACGGACTGGGCATTACCGATGAATTGGAAAAACAGACTGGAAGGAACGTAACGATCAGCGCGGTACATAAGTCGCTGGTGCGATTGGAAGAGAAGGGATATTTGAAGTCTCACATGGGTGGCGCTACCGAATCCCGGGGCGGAAGAGCAAAGAAACTCTACGTGCTGACCGGGTCCGGACAGGCCGCACTGAAACACACCAAAGAACTTCGGAACAACATGTGGCAACAAATTCCCAATGTGGTGTGGGACAAGGGGACGCTATGAAACAAAATCAACCTCCGCAATGGATCATCCACTTCTTCACATGGATCTGCAAAGAAGAGCTATTAGACGCAGTACTCGGCGACCTATTAGAGTTGTATGAACGGCGGGTGAAACATGTTGGTCAACACAGGGCCAATTGGCTGTTTCTCTGGAATGTTCTTTGCTTCTTACAGCCTTTTGCCATGAAAAAGCTGGAAGGTCAGACACATCTTAACAACTATGGTATGTTCAAAAATCACATCAAGACTTCTTTCCGAAGCATCAGGAAAAATGCCTGGTTTTCGGGCATCAATATCGTTGGGCTCGCCATTAGCATGTCCGTCGGCTTATTGATGATCATATTTCTCTCAGAGCTCTATTCGTTTGATCAATTCCATGAACATAAAGACCATCTTTACCGGGTTACCACGAAAGTGGAAGGTAGCAGGGGTTTCAAAGTAGGTACTTCCTCCTATTACATTGGACAGCAACTGCAGGAAGGCGTGGCTGGTGTAGAAAAAGTACTCGTTTTACGAAACGACCTGACCGCAGACCTCAAAATAGATGAACATGCCATTGCCGTGAAAGGCTATTACGCGACAGCCTCTTTTTTTGAGGTTTTTTCATTCGAACTTCTAAAAGGGAATCCAGCTAGTGCACTCTCCAATCCGGGCAGTATAGTGCTCACTCAGTCGACAGCCAATAAACTTTTTGGAGAGGAAAACCCACTCGGAAAGACCATGACAGTTGAAGGAAATCAGGATTTTCAAACAGGGATCATTACTGGTGTCATAGCTGACCCACCCGTCAATTCACACATCGACTTTGATGTCCTGGCTGCGATGAAAACCGTGGAAAACAGCCCTGTCCCGCGTCGAAGAGGCTTTAAAAATGACCCGGAAGATTGCTGGTCGAGTTATGTCTACCTCGTGCTCAGCGAACGAGCAGACTTTGCAAACATCGAAGCAGCAATGGAAGGTTTCATGGAAACCTTCAACGCCAGATGGGACGATACTAATTTCACACACAGCCTACAGCCTCTGAGCACCTTTGTGACCGATCCGAGTTATCGCAATTTACCAGGCCCCACTTTTGCTCAAAGTAAGATTTACATCATGGCCGGGCTCACTTTGGTCGTGTTATTATCCGCATGCTTCAATTATACTAACCTGTCTTTTGCGAGAGCGCTGAGACGATTTAAGGAGATTGGTGTTCGTAAAGTCAATGGTGCAGGACGCTTTCAGATCTTCAGCCAATTCATTACAGAAGCGGTCATCATGTCCTTGATTGCGCTCATCATTGGTTTTTTACTTTTCATACTGATCAAACCGCGATTTCTGGAATTGGGCAATCCCACAACCAGTAGCCACCCCATGTTTTCGCTAGACATCACTGGCCCTGCACTCCTTTACTTCATCGCATTTGCCCTAATTATTGGAGTAGCCGCAGGATTATTGCCTGCCCTCCTCTTGTCAAAACTTAAAGCCAATGCTTTATTCGGTGAAGTGTCTCGCGTGAAGGTCTTTACCGGAATGAGTCTACGAAAAGTGCTGAGTGTTTTTCAATTCACATTGGCCATCGGCCTGATAATGTTTGCGGTGGTCGTTCACAAACAATATCAATATGTCATGGACTATGACCTTGGTTTTGAAACTGAAAACATCATTCAGATGGAGGTTGATGAACAGTACCTCGACCTGTTAACTAACGAGTTCGACAAACTTCCTGAGGTAATGGAAACTTCTCGTTCATCAGGTTTGATTGGGTTAACTGGTCGTGGGGGGTTTGCCATTGCATTAGATCGCAGCGATACGATCACTTTCATGCTCAATAACATCGATGGAAATTACCTTCCCATGCATGGCCTTGAAATCATTGCAGGATCGGGCTTTACCACTTCTCTAAAAGAAGGACAAGGTCTCAACTATGTGGTCGTCGATGAGCAATTTTTGAAAGCCCTCAATTTAGGATCCCCGGAAGAATCCATCGGCCGGCAAGTATGGCACCAGCGCGATGAAGATGTTAAAATGCGGATCATAGGCGTGGTGAAGGATTTTGTAAAAGTCCCACTCAATCAAATGAACAGCGAACCGATGGTATTTATGCAAAAAGCCAGAAGCAAGTATTACCGTAGCAAAAAGTGGTTTCTGAACGTGAAAATCCAGGGTGTGGAAGTATTGGCCACCATTAACAAGCTGGCGGACATTTATGAAAAGATCGACCCGCTGCATCCATTTCAAGCTAAGTTTTATGATGATCAGCTGGCTCAAAACTATTCACAATACCGCGCGACCTATGAAATCACATCCTTTCTGGCGCTACTGGCAATTTCCATTTCCTCGTTTGGGTTATTGGGAATGGCGGTATTCAACACCGAGAGCCGTATGAAAGAGATAAGTATTCGAAAGGTGCTGGGAGCAGGTATTGGCAACCTCTCTACCCTGTTATCTAAAGGATTCATAGGGCTTATGCTCTTTTCAGGTTTGGTTGCAATCCCACTTACCTACTACCTGGTCATTACTTATGTGCTGAATGAGTTTGCCTATCGTACCAATATTGGTCCGGTAGAAATCATGTCCGGTCTGATCATGGTCTTGCTCATTGGCCTGCTGACCATAGGTTGGCACATCCGGTTGGCAATCATTCAAAATCCGGCAGATATTTTGAGGAAAGAGTAGTTCCATATCGATGTGTCCTCAGCATCTTCAGAGAATGACGCTGAGGAGAGGTCAAGTCCGCATGACTACCTGACACCTATAATTAAATCTTTATCAATGTACCTCAGAGTTTTCAGAGAATAACTCTGAGGAGAATCAAATAGCTTCACCCCACCCTTACATCTTTTTTTCATACCACCGCAAGTTTTTTTGACAAGCAACATCTAAGCCTATAGTAACTCAGAATAAAACGGACAGACGTCCACAAACGGAATTAGGTATGAAAAAGACATTTTTAATCTTATTGATTGGTGTATGTACACTTGGTGCCATTGCGCAATCTGACGAGGGCGAAAGCAGAAGTGGTTATGAGCGTGAGCACAACAGAGAAAGAAGTGAGCGTCAGCGCAATAGAGACCGGGGTGAAAGAACTGAGCGTCAGCGCAACAGAGCCCGAGGTGAACGAAGTGGTCATTTGCGTGAAAGAGGCATAGCCATGCTTAATCTTACTGATGCGCAGAAGGATCAGATGAAGATGATGCGCATTGCGCACGAAAAGGCGATCAAAAGTGACCAGCAGACGCTGAAGTTGAAGATGGTGGAGTTGAGTAATCTGGTAGCTAATGACGATCCCAGCGAGCAAGAGGTCAGCAAGTTGACGGATGAGATTGGAGGGTTGCAAACCGCCTTATTGAAAGCGCAAATTGCTCATCGCATTGAAGTACGGACCATTTTGGATGAAGAGCAGAAGTTGAAGTTTGACAAAATGAAATTAAGACGAGGGCCAGCAGGAAAAAGAGGTATGTAGTTTAGGTCGTTATCGGGGCTTCTCAGCGGTGGGGGGTCCTGATTCATCATGACTTGTTCTCCCATTACACTTTTGAAAAGCGGGATCAAAGTCAAACATCCATAGCAAGTTTTGCCACTCAATAAATTAGCTTTAACTCGACGTTAATAAATGGCCTTTGCGCATGCGACATCAATTGAATTGCCCCGGGTGACGGAGACAGGACCTACCCATAGCATCGCCCCTGACTTTGGTGCACTTGTAGATCAATATCAGGGATTGGTTTATAATACCTGTCTGGGATTCCTTAAAAATGCAGAAGATGCGGAGGATATGGCTCAGGAGGTATTTATGGAGGCATTTCGGTCGATTGATAAGTTCCGAGGGGAAGCAAATCTGAAAACATGGTTGTATCGGATTGCAGTCAATAAATCCCTGGAAGCCATTCGCAAAAACAATCGGCAAAAGCGGAAAGGAGATACCATGAGCATTTCGCAGGAAATGGAAGTGGGAAGTGAACGATTTTATCATCCGGGTGTTGTGCTGGAACAAAAGGAAAGAAGCGCCATTTTGTTTGATGCCATTGAGCAATTGGCCGAACACCAACAGGCAGCTTTTACTTTGCACAAAGTTGATGGCCTGAGTTATGAAGAAATCGCCAAAGTATTGGATAAAAGCGTGGCATCTGTGGAATCATTGCTGCACCGTGCCAAAAGTAATTTGAAGAAGATATTAAAAGCGTACTATGAAGCCTCTGAATGAAGAAATCGAAGCGACCCTCAATAGCCTTGAGGGATTAAAACCCGCACAACCCGGTCCGGATTTCAAGTCGAAAGTAATGGCCCGATGGGAAGAGTCATCCAAGGGAGATGAATGGCTTCGGTACCTTAAATATGGCATCGCAGCCATGATCCTCATGGCCATGGTGAATGTCATTACCCTTTTAAATCGTGGGACTACCACTGCTCCTCAAACAGACCAATTCACGGCACAGGTAGTCGACCAGTACCTGGACGCTTCGGACATTTATGAAAGTAGCTATGAGTAAGCAAACAAAAAGCCTGACCATTCTTACGATTGCGATGCTAGTACTCAACATTGTATTACTAGGTGTCATTTTCTTTGATGGCGATGAGCATCATCACCGAAGAAGAGCCGGAGACCGACGTGAAGGCGACCGCAGAGAACATTTCGAACGTAGGATGTCAAGACATCTTGGCCTTGACGATGCTCAAAAGGAAGCTTACGAAAAGCTGCATAATACCCACAAGAAGGAATTTTGGCAGCTTAGCAAAGCCATATTCGAAACCAAAAAGAGGATCAGCGAATCACTTGCTGTAGATCAGGAAACTGAAGCCAGGAAACTACTCATGCAACTGGACAGTCTGCATCAAGTCAGGGAACAAAAGTACTTCGATCATACCCAGGCTATCTTCACCCTATTTACCCCTGAGCAACGACAGAAATTCCTCGAAACCCTCGACAAGGTCGGTGACGAGCACAGGAAGAAGCGCAGGAGAAGGGATGATTAATTGATCAAAAGTCTTTCTGTTGGTCATTGAATATTTCCTGATAAACACCCACAATTCCTACCTAAAATTATCATTGTCTTAATTTCATTTTCCCCTGTAGAAAGGCATTCGTATTCCCTGATATAAATCAGTTTCAAAACCGGAACAATATCAGTTTCGTTGACAATTCCAGGGCTATCATTGCAGCAAAAATCACATGGCTGATTCCAGGATATTTGCCTTAAGTCACTATTTGAAAGAAAGATGGCCATTGAAGAAAAAGCTGACTTTCTTCCTGGGTTCTGTATTGGTGGCATTCGCCGTTTCCCGAATGCTCATCGATCCGAGTATGATGCCTCAGCAATCCAACGGGCTTTTTATTCTGATTCTCGCTTCTCTGCTTTGGATCACTGAAGCCATCCCGTCTTTTGCAGTCAGTTTTCTGGTCCTGGGATTTTCCATTTACCTCCTCGACGACTTCAATCCCACAACCATCAATCCGGAATGGAAAGAATACACGGCACAATGGAGCAGCACTGTGATGTGGTTGTTTCTGGGTGGGTTCATTCTTGCTGAAGGGGCACACAAGACAGGGTTTGATCGATATTTTTCAAGGATGGTCCTTTCCTTCTTTGGAACTAAACCTCAATGGGTGCTATTCGGAGTAATGATCACTACGGGTGTATTGAGCATGTTCATCTCCAATACCGCTACAGCCGTGATGATGCTCTCTATTGTATCACCAGTAGTTGCTAAACTTCAATCAAAAAATCCGTATAGGAAGGGATTGCTGCTCGGCATTGCTATTGCTGCAACAGTATCCGGTATGGGTACCATCATTGGATCCGCACCTAATGCCATCGCAGTGGGTAACCTCGCCGAACAAGGTATCACGATCACATTCACCGAATGGATGCTAGTAGGCGTTCCCATAAGTCTACTGTTACTCCTTTTAGGCTGGATACTCTTATTGAAATTTTATCCTAGCTCAGAAGATCACGTAGAAGTCAGGCAAGAACAACCAGATACAAGAAGTTCTACATTCCGAATCGTGACCATCACTTTTTTCGTGACCGTATTACTTTGGATGAGTTCCGGAGCGCACGGCATTCCAGTTCCGGTAATCGCCTTTATCCCGATCATCGTCCTCACCGTCACCGGAATCCTTGGAGCTAAGGACATGCGCAATGTTCCCTGGGATACCTTGATTCTAATTGTTGGAGGCCTGATCCTCGGAGATGTGATACGAAAATCAGCATTGGCAACACTTTTTATCGAGCTATTCCCGCAATTTGATCAACCCTTTCTTGTGTTGTTATTGCTCGGGTTGGCCACCTCTGGTCTCTCCAATCTGATGAGTAATACCGCCACCGCCGGGATCATCATACCGCTGGTATCATTGATGTTGCCCAACCATCCGATAGAAGCAAGTGTCATTGTCGGTTTGTCTTGTAGTACAGCCCTGCTTCTCCCTATTTCCACACCACCTAATTCAGTGGTCTATTCTTCCGGTGTGCTATCGATTAAAGACTTTAGACTAGTCGGTGTAATCATCGGCATACTGGGAGTAGTTGCGATCTCGATATTGACGTTTGTGATGCATTAGCAGCCGTGATCATGCTCTGAATCCGCGATTATTTTGGCCATAAGCATTAAGGCATTTGCCATGCGACAAGCACTACAGATTGATAGACATTCCAACTTTCATTAACTTTTTACTGAAAAGTGTAATTCTTGTGTTTTTCTTCAACTAACCTAACAATGAAGAACAGAAGCTCAGATCGAATTGAACCATAAATCACTGGAACAACCATTCCTGGACCAAATAATTAAGTCCCAAGGCATTATCCACCGCATCTGTCAGATGTATGCTTCTGACACCCATGAAAGGCAGGACCTGTTTCAGGAAATCCTGATCCAATTATGGAAATCCTACCCTTCCTTTCAGGGCAGGTCCAAATTCTCAACATGGTTATACAGGGTCAGCCTTAATGTGGCCATCCAAAACCTGCGGGTTTATAAACGTCGACCAGATCGTACCGGAACATTAGCCCAGGTCCCCGAATTTCCGGAAATGCCAGAGGAAGATCAGTTTGAAGAAAAACTGCAATGGTTTCATCAGGCTTTAGAACAACTAAGCCCCATCGACAAAGCCATCGTTATGTTATATCTGGAAGAGAAGGACAATGAAGAGATAGCGGCCATTGTGGGTATCAGTCAAAACTATGTGCGGGTAAAAATGAACCGGATCAAAACCAAACTCAGTAAAATATCCAAAACCAGTTATCATGGAGCTTGACGAACTAAAATCACACTGGAAACGACTTTCCGGCGAGGAAAATCAACGCTCGGTACACGCATCCAAAATCCACGAAATGATCACAATGAGATCTAAATCCTTCATTTCCAGTGCCACCATAAAGGTTCGAAATAAAGCACGCGCGGCATCAACTGTTGGCACACTATCCCTGGTTTTAAGTTTAGTGATGCTTTTCATGAAAGAAGAAGGGCCATCCTTTTTAAGCGAACACATTTCAAATCACACGCTATTTACCATGTTGATCTTCATGTCGTTCTTCGTACTTGTTGTTGCCTGGTTCAACCGACAACAGTTCCTCAAACTTCGAGCCCTGGAAACATCGGCGAGTAATATCCGGGAAGCACTAACAGACACCATTCTTCGCATTCGAAGTGTAATGAGGGCCAGTATCCTCAGCGATTCCATTGGGGCTCCCATCATTGTATGTTGGATCACCTACATTCAGCTATACTGGGACACGGGATTTATCTGGGACATTCGCATGCTAAGCCTTACAGTTATCACTGCTTTCAGCATACCGATCCTTCATCTCATTGCCAAATCTGGTCAACGAGCCAAGTACGGAACACATCTTACTGAACTGGAACGCTGCCTGGCAGAACTCGACTCTCCTACCTCTGAAGCATAGCATCATGAACGCAAAACACGTAAAATACCTTTCTATTGTCGGATTGACTTTTGTCATTTCAGGCATGACCTCTATTTCCAATCATCCCAAACTTGGTGCCTTAGTCGCATTGACAGGAGGATTAATGGTCCTATTCAGTAAATGGTACCGAGAGCGAAGACTTGAATGAAAGCATTCGTGATCAAACCGAATTCACTTGGAGGAATATGATTCATCACTGATCATTAGTGATTGAGTTGATAGTAATTTGGTTTCTACATTTAACAAGGAACCTGCCTCGTTCTGGTGAACCATTTTGGGTGTATTCAAAGCAACCAACTAATTCATCAAGCATAAAAAAAGCCCGTCCTGAGACGAGCTTTCCAAACTATCTATGTATTTACTAAAGTGCTTATTTCAATGCGAGTACTCGCTCATCTACCAGATTACCCTCCAGGAAGAACTGCAATGTCACATCACCCTGTACGTTGCGGAAAGTGAACAGATCCTTGATCTCCTCCTTGCTGGCATACGTCCCGGTATACAGTGCATTACCCTGATCATCGTTGAGTGAATAGGCAAGCTTCGCTCCGGATTGGTTGGTACCAACAAGTGCATAAGCATCCCCTTCAACTCCAACCAGCATCAGTTGAGAAGCCTGGAATCGCGCTTGTGCGGCAGTCTGTGCAGCAGCTTGCGATACTGATACAGATTCCTCGTACTTATAATCTCCGGACTTCAACACAAACGTGTAATCACCATCTGGCAAAAACGACAGATCAAAATCCTTCGCAAATCCTTCCGAGGAAACGTTGGATTTGTAAAGCAATCTGCCTTCATGATCCTTTAATTGAAGTTGGATGTTCTGCTGGGCAGCAGCCGCATAGATCATACGGAATTGACGATCGTCTACCGAGAATAACTTACACTGTGGCTCCACATATAGTGAATCGAGTGTAGCATTGGCATTAGAAGTGGTAACACTTAAAACTATTAAAAGTGTCGCCATGAGTTTAACCATTGTTCTCATAATTGTTGATCAATTATTAATTGTTGATGCAAATTTCAATACATAAACACGACACTCACAAAGAAAAGATCATTTTAATATGAAATAATTAACGATATATCTATATTTTTATATTTCATTCAATTTTAAACTAAATACTATTCCATATTCGCAATAAAGACCTATGGAAAACGTTTACCATTTTCATGTTTGCAACCGATTCCGATTCCTTCTCATTCTGCCAATAAATACCAGTAATAATTACATATTATCTAAGAAAAGTGCAGTGTAACCTCCTGGCATTGCAAATCTTTCATTGCCTTTTTCAACCGCTCTAAATCTTCATTGTTTAGTGGTTGATTTCCCTCAACCTGATTGGTAGAATGGCTCCCCATTTCGCCTCGATTTTGGGTAACACCGACTCAACGATTTAGTAATTTGTAGTCCAATATCGTTTAGTTAAGAGAAGAATATCGTCATTGCGAAGAATGAAGCAATCTCAAATACACTTTTAGAGCACAAACATGAAACAGACTGCTTCGCATGCTCGCAGTGACGAGCCTTAACTAAACGACATTGGTTTGTAGCCCATTGAATGACCACTTTGCAGTACTGATCAGGACTCATCATCCCCTAATGGCAATATCACACGGAAAATTGTTTCCTTTTCCATGCTGTCAAACATCAACTTTCCGCCATGTTCTTCTACAATTTTGTAGCTCACTGCCAGGCCTAGCCCCTTGCCCGAACCTGTTGCCTTGGTGGAAAAGAAAGGATCAAACACCTGCTTTTGAATTTCGGGTGGAATTCCGGCCCCATTGTCCTTGAAGCTGATTTCCAACCAGTATTCGTCCCATTCGGTGCGTATTTCTATTATGCCCTTCCTTTCTGGTGGGATAAATGAAGAAGCATTGGTCAGCAGATTCAAAAAAACCTGATTGATCTTCCTTGGAATACAGCGCACCATATCAAAAGAATGGTCGTAGTTTTTGGTCACCTTAACAGACGTTTCCATTTGAGGCATTAATAGTTCGACAACCTGATTCAGGTTATCATGGATATTCACCCACTTGCGCTCCGAGCTCCCAAAATTGTTGAACACTTGCAATTCCCGAACAACTTCCTGAATTCTTTTTGCACCTTGTTCGATCACTGCTATCACCTGATCAAATTTCTCACGGTTGCCCAAAGCCGTTTGTTCCGTATTTAGCTCCTGGTCCATTGTGTCCTGTAGGACCACCATGCCATTGAGTATGTAATTCAAGGGATTATTGATTTCATGTGCCATACCTGTAGCCAGTTGACCCACAGAAGCCATTTTCTCCTGATAGAGTACCTCCAACTGCATTTCCTGCAATTTTCGGTTGGTTTCCCTTTGTTGTTCGTACGCCTCCTCTAGCTTGGTATAGGCCACTTTCAATTGCCCAGATAGCGCCAGTGCTTCATTACGTTCATACCGTAATCCAACCACTTTGTTATACACGTCTTCCAGATCGTATACCGTCAGTACATAGGCACGATTCCCCTGAAAGCTGGTCACCTGAACGGAAAAGTCATAGATGGAGTGACGCCCACAAAAACCAGTCTCTATACAATCCCATTTAAAGGGATCTTCTTCCTCCAACGTTTCGAAATAAGGTTGCATCCCCACAAACACTTCCTCTTCGAATAATTGAAATTTATCCTTGGCCACTGTGAAAAGTCGGTTGTTCGACTCCAGCACATGCCCTTCCCAATCCAATAACATCAGTTGATACTTTAGATCAACAAAATCCTCCATGTTCGTGGACAAGCCTGAGAATTCCTTCATGATACAACACTACTTCATAGCAGGTTAAGCTACCAATGTATTCGATCAACCAGTAGAAACACAAGACAGATGTTCCAAAACTAAAGTTGGTGCATCAGCTCTTCTATCAGCTCGTATACTAGAAGTTGTGGCTCAGAACTCCGGATGATGCCTTTGACCTATGTACCTGCTTCCAATCTTAAAATGCTATTAGTATCTTCCCTATACAATTCACCGCCATGAATAGACTTAAACAAATTCTGCTCGGAATTGCAGTAACGTTCCCTATCTATCTTTCGGCTCAACCACAACTCACCGCTGTTGTCCCCTGGGAGATTCCCCAAGGCATTTTCTTTGGCATGCCTTTGGACAATTTCCAAAAAGCAGTGGAGCTCGGTCTTATGACCAAAGACACTTCCGATGTGTACCGGTGGACGTACTTCCATGAGCATCCTACGGACAGTATAGAAGGCATCATGTATTTCATCGACAATCAGCTGGACCATCAGCCTCTTTATGAAATCGCAATCGCCTATGGTAGCCAGGAAGTAGCTCGAAATAAGGCTTTGACCCTATTTGGCGAACCAAATTTCCTCAACAAACAGACGGGAGAAACCAACGAGTGGCGTTTCGCTAACCCAGGTTTTCCTGATATCTGGGTTTGGATCGTTAAAGGCAATCTGGTCATCATCGCTAACATCCCCGGCACTGAATGGGGCATTGATTGGTATTTGTATTGAAATCCTCCCCTCTTGAGAGAGGTCCAATGCTCTTAAGTTACGGTCACTCCGCTTCCGCGGACGGCCAGGGGAGTCTTTGCTAAAAATGTTATGTTGATTACCGATTTCCAAAGATTCCATTTCTGGAATGACTTCTGTAAATTAAAATTTCAACCTTAACTTAAGAGCATTGTTAAGGGAGGTCAGGGGAATTTTATATCACCTCCAACTTCTAACTCCCCATATAATACCGCATTAGTTCATCTTTCTGCGCAGGAGATACTGGCAATTCCATACCATTCGCCATGGTCACATCTCCACCTCTTCCTTTTCTGTATTTACGCACATGATGCAAATTGATCAGATAAGACTTGTGAATGCGTAAAAAATCAAGTGGCTCGAGTACTTCCTGATAGTACTTCAACGTACGACAAATCAGCACCTCACGACCTGATTCCAAATAAAACCTTGTAAAATTCTCCTCCGCCTGACAAAAGACAATTTCCTCCGCTTCTACCACTTCAAACCCATTAATGATCGGTAGGACAACTTTCGTTTTCTGCTTCTGCGTTGTTTTGATGTTGGCCAGAAGTACTTGTGTACTATCGGGATAAGTATCTGCTTCTTCGGTCACCCGCTTTACTGCTTCAATAAGCTCATCAATATCTACCGGTTTCAGGATGTAATGCGCTGCACTATACTGGATCGCCCGCAAGGCATAGTGACTGAAGGCGGTCACAAATACCACCTTAAAACCCACAGTTTCCATGGACTCCAGCAAATCAAAGCCATTACCGTACGGCATTTCAACATCCAGAAATACCAGATCAGGCACATGCGTTTCTATCTGAACTTTGGCTTCAGCAATGTTTGCCGCTTCTCCCAGCACTTTTACCTGAGGGCAATACGCTTGCAAGAAATTTCTCAGGGTCGTTCTGCTCGCCTGTTCATCGTCTACGATCAGCGTTTTTAGCATCATGTAAGCAATTTCTTTGGTAAATGGATCGTCACTTCCGTCCCTTCTTCCAGGTCTTTTACCAGCACCCGAATGTCGCTACCATAAGTAGCATTCAGCAGATCGATCCGTTCCTGCGTATTTTTCATTCCTGTCGAGGTATTTTTCTTTTGATTCGTTGTTTTTAGTGCTCGTGACCGTGCTCTTCCAATGCCATCGTCTTTGATAGTAATCGTCAGTTCCTCTTTGCCATGCACCATTTCAACGTACAAATGGCCCTTTTCTTCCTTGTACCTAAGACCATGCCAGATGGCATTTTCAATGTATGGTTGGGCCAACATCGGTGGTAGCTGCAAGTCTTGCGAATCCAGTCCATCATCAATCTGCAATTCATATTGAAACTGATCCTGAAATCGGTAATGCTCCAGCTTCAGATAAAGTTTCAACACCTCCAACTCTTCCTCCAGAGGGATAAATTCCTTCTGGGAGTTTTCCATCACAATGCGCATCAATCTAGAAAAGTCCGACAGGTAGCGATTGGCCTCACGAACATCATTCATAGAAATAAAACTGTTAACGGAATTGAGCGCATTGAATATAAAATGCGGATTCATCTGGCTCCTGAGTGACTTCAATGCTAGCAATTGATTCGATAAGTTCTTCTTTCGATTGGAACGATACAACAGCAATGAAATCCCCAGTATCGTCAACAGTGACAAGCTGAGCCCATAGATAGATCGCCGCTGAAACGACAAGGATTCTGCCTGAAAAGTACGTTCTTGCTCCAGAATGGCTATTTCATTCTCGTACAATTGCCGGTCCTTTTCAAGAGAATTGATGGTCTGTTGCCTTTCAAACAAATCACGCTGAACCTGCGCGCTCAAGGCAATTTCTCTTTCCTTGTTCTGATAGAGCTTATCCACCAATTGGGTATAGCTACGATAATTATCCAACGCCCGATTATAATCTCCGGAAGCAGCATACACATCTGACAATGATTTTCTAGCCGCGATGTTGGTCTCAAGGTTTCCCTCTTCTTCGGACAATTCCACGCTTTCCTGCAAATAAGGAATGGCCTCTTCGGCCTGATCCAAATCCAGGTAGATCGACGCAATGTCAAGATCGAGGGTATTTTGTCTCGCTCTGTTATTAGTGGCGATACTTCGGGCACGGCGGCTTTGCTTGAAGGATAATTCTGCTTCCGGGTCGTTTTGATTCTGATAGACACGACCAATGGAATTGGTAATATCTTCGCTACGCTGTTCCAAATTAAGTGAATCCGACAATTCCAGGGCATTCTGGTAATTGAACAACGAGGAGTCCAATTGAATGGCTTGTTCTCTGGCCCTACCTAGAGCCAGCTCCAATTCCAATTGCAATTCCGCATCCTCAATATTATCCAGCCATGCTTGCGCCTTATCCAGGAATTCAAATGCTCCTGCTACCGCTCCGGAATCGATCAGGACATTAGCAGACAGTAGTAAACCATTGATTTTTGATTTAGGGTCATTCATTCCCGACACATACTCATTGGCATACCGCATCGCCTCTCCGTATTGCTGATTGGCATATAGTGCACTGGCATAGTCGAACCGTACATTCCCTGACAACCCAGTCCTTCGCTTAAGACTACCTAGAGACAACTTCGAGCCCTGATTGGCTTCCACCGCTTTGCGGTAGTTGTTCACTGCCAATTGGTACTGACCAAGGTTATAATTGATTTTTCCCGCCAATTCATACACACGTATTTGAGAAGATTGATCCAGCAGTCTGGAGTTACGACGAACCAATGCATCCAACATATCCAGCGCTCTGATCGGATCACTATCCGCCAATTTTTCTATTTCCTGAAAATCAAAAGATCGTCCCTTCCTGACCTGAGCATAGTCTGCTTCTTTTTTCTGCGCCACTGAAAAGGGTCCGACCAGAAAAGCCATCAATAGCAATATGAGCGTATGCGCTTTCATTGTAACGCTAAGTTAAATCGTCTCGATGAGGTCAGGGTGTCGTTTCAAGGAGTCAAGTGACCTGTTCATCAAGTGGTGCGATCCAACAGCTACCCTAGATACGTCTATAATACTAAAAAAGATATCATGAACACCTCAACTCCCCATAAGTACCTGAAAGTGATAGGCATATTGGCCATCATGTGCATCTTTCAACCGCTGGCTTCACATGCAACGCGCTCCAATTCAGCTCCCAAAACCAATGAACACATACAAAAACGGATCTACCTCGCATTATTACTCGATACGAGCAATAGCATGGATGGCTTAATTGATCAGGCCAAATCGCAGTTATGGAACATTGTTGATGAACTCGCCAATGCAGAACATGGAGGGACTGAAGCCGAACTAAATATTTCGCTCTATGAATACGGCAATGATAACCTTAGCGTGCGCAGCGGCTATGTGCGTCAGATCACAAAATTTACGACAGACCTTGATGATATATCTGCCCAACTTTTTGCACTGAAAACCAATGGTGGCTCGGAGTATTGTGGCACAGTTATCAAGCGCTCCCTGACTGATCTGGACTGGGGCAATGATCCTGAAGACCTAAAGCTAGTATTCATCGCGGGTAATGAACCATTCGATCAGGGTAGTATCTCCTTTGAACAGCAATGCGTACTCGCGCAGCAAAGTAACATTCAAGTCAATACCATCTTTTGTGGTCCCTACAACCAAGGCATCAGTGGACTTTGGAAAAAAGGAGCCAATCTGGGCGGTGGCAGTTACCTCAACATCGACATGGATCAGAAAACAGTCTATGTTGCGACTCCCTACGACGCTTCCATTGACAGTCTGAATAACCTACTCAATGACACCTATATCGCCTATGGTGTTCGGGGCAGACAGAAGAAAGCACAGCAATTGCAAGAAGACAGCAACGCTGAATCTTATAGCAGCGCCAACAAAGTGCGACGAGCCATTTCCAAAAGCAAGCACGTCTACAAAAACGCTACATGGGACCTGGTGGATGCCCTGGATGAAGAGGAAGTTGACTTGTCTAGTCTGGAGGATTCCGAGCTTCCCGAAGAAATGACCGGAATGACTGTGAAAGAAAAAGAAACGTATATCCAGCATAAGAAGCAATCACGCACTGTGTACCAAAAGCAGATCCAGGAGTTAGGCTCGAAAAGATCCCGATATATCAAAGCCTATAACGACAATCTGTCCGTGGAAAATCCCCTGGAAGTTGCCATTCTCCAGTCTGTCAAACAAGCCGCGAAAGAGAAGCAGTTTACGTTTAAAGAATGACTCCATAAATCCCTGTTAGTGAATCCATGTCATAACAGGGTTTCAGCTTGTCATGCCGAATTTTGAGCAACCAGTTTTTTTACCGTCATGCCGGTCGTCACAACAGAATCATATCTCTCCGCATGCGATGAATGTGACGTACCGGAATCTCAAACAAAAAAGCAGCAGCTAAACGATCTTGAGATTCCGGCAGATCAATGAATTTGTCTGATCCATCCATGTTACTCTTTGATCGCCGGAATGACGATCCATTGTTTTGTATAACTGCAATTCACACTTCATATTCGATCATTTCTGAATCCCCTTTTAGGGCCCGGAGGAATTTTCAACTACCTACTCACCCTGACACGATTCGATTGTATGGAAAACTCCTGACCATCATCCATAGTGATTTCAATGGTAAACGATTGATTAAGATTACGTTCCAACGTACAGACCATTTGCATGATCACGGGATCAAACTCGAGATTACTTCCAATCATGCGATCCATCGTAAATCGGGGCTCGAAAGAGCTACTACCAACCCTATCGGTCATAAAAAGGTCAGACAAATCCTCACCTGGCGCATAAACCGAATCCTGAGTTACCAAAATTGTACTATCCGACGTAATTGAAAATTCGATGATCTCATTGACAGAAACATGGGTATTAGCCCCCTCTACCTCATCGCCTGCCGCTTGCCAATCATCAACTGAGATAAGTAAACCGAAATTAGAAAGATCAGTCTCAAAATTTGTAGACACGGAACTTCCAAAAGTAGACCCCTGTCCATTTGTGATACCTCCTGCGATTAGTTCCAGGCTTGTAACATTAATTGGTTGAACCACCTCTTCTGATTCTAAGCAACCCACCAATCCTGCGGAAAGCGAGATCAAAAAATAGAATAGTTTCGTCTTTATTGTTTTCATCATTGGTATTGTTAATGAGGACTTGCTGTTTGATATATACTTTTCGTAGAAGAAATTGTGAATCTACTTAAACTACAGCCCCTTACCTGATTACCCTCACACCATTCGACTGCAAAAAGTATTCATCTCCATCATTCATGGTAATAGCCACAAAAAATGTCTGGTTCAGGTCTCGTTCCAGGGGGGCAACCAATTGAAAAATCATCGGATCAATCCTAAGGCTTTTCCCGATCATGTAATCAACAGAAAACCTTGGTTCAAAACGGCTCTGACCAAAAAAGCCTGTCACTCTTTCTATTCGGTCAGTCATGAACAAAGCCGACAAGTCTTCTCCCGGCAAGAAGATAGAATCCTGTGTGACCATGACGATACTATCCGAAGTGATCGAAAATTCAACAATGGTATTAACCGAGAGAAAAGTATTGGCTCCATTTATGTCCGCACCATCGTCTTCCCATTCGGTGATTTCTACTTCCAGACCAAAATCAGCAAGTGATACTTCTAAATCCGGAGCAGCAGGACTAACCCAACTAATCCGTTCCCCATTGGTAATGAAGCCTGCATGAAGCTCTAGACCTGAAACAATAATTGATTGTAATACGTCATCGTCTTTGAAACAACTGATGAGTCCCGTCGAAAGCAAAACCATCAGATAGAATAGTATGTGTTTTGTTGTTTTCATCGTTGATATTGATAATAAGGTCGCGCCTGTTTGATGTATACTTTTCGCGGCGAGACTTGCGAATCTATTTTAAACTCCAGATCCATCCCGAACGACTCATACCTACAATTGCAGTTATTCGGTACATTGAAAAAGTAATGTCGCTTGATCAACTTGGCAAAACGGCCCAGTTCAAACAGTTCCTCATCGGTCATCACCGGACGGGTATAACCAGATAAGTTCGAAAAACTCAGGTATTCTACAATGAACGGTTCACGACCATCGATAGAACCATCGAACAAAATGATTTGATCGTGCAATACCCCCGGTTCCGGGAAGACAATGCTCTCTTCTCCGAACTGCACATTGATGATGTACCCCTCATTGTCGTTATATAGATTGGTGGTGATCATCACCCCATTGGCATTTTCATTGGGGAATGAACGATGCACCAACACACCCATCGCGCAACTCAGGTGATCGATCTTAAAATAGCTCCGTTCCTCAAACGCGCGCCAATTCCAAAGACCTGCCCATACCTGCCTTATGGCGATTTCCACCGTCTTATTGGGATTATCCTTTTTTGCAGATTTGGAGGTGTATAAACCAGCTCCGGTAAATCCTTCCAGGTCTTCCGCGTTTGTAGAAGATCGGAACCGAAACGCATCAAAGTCCTGAAAGAAGTTGATTCTTTCTTCCACTACTTCGATCAAACCTGGCTCCACCGGATAGGCCCGAATGCTGTCTCTTACTTGTTTGAGCATTTCAGCGCGGTGTGCTGGGTCCTCATTGAACCTATCATCTTGCAAGAGATCATTGATCCAGACATCAATCCCTGATCTTTCCATGTGTCTTTCATAGTAATGAAAAGGAATAGCAAAAGCATTGCCTTCAGGTACAGGCATAGCTAATCCACGAGAATCCACCAGACTGGCAATCTCTCCAAAGTTTGCCGCCTTGCCTCCAATTCGGTTGAGGAAAGACAAATCCGCATCTTGCATGCTGATCAATGTAGAATAGTCCGTATTCTTTTCCAATACAGTTGTTTCTTGAGGCTCATTCACCTGCCAATGTTGTTCTGCCTCTTCAAAGGTCGCGGCTCTTAGCTCAAATGCATTGGCCCTCACTTCCAGGTACACCAGCTGCCCTTCAAGCTCATTTACAAGTTCACTTTCAAAAGCATCGCGCAATGTCATGTTAGGTGTACCACGGCTGTGGCTCAGGATATTGATATGGCTTAGTGGTGTTTGATATGCGGTAGTGATGATCCCGGCCACTACTGGTATATCGTTGGGAATGCCGTCCAGCACGACAAGATCACGACGCCCGAGATAGGTGGTTTCCAAATCTTCCAGGCGTACTTTACGCAAATACCCATAGTTGATACCAGCATTCATGGCCTGAAAATTCTGCCCTTCTAATAACTCATCCGGATCAATCTTACGGATTCCGTCGCAGGTTTCATATCGATCAGTCTGCATCAAAAAGGTCAATTCTTCCCCGAAATAACTCGTCTCACTGATCTTATTGAACAAAGTCTTCAACTGACTGCAGCTCATCTCATTGGCAGTCACCAATTGAAGGACATATCGATCCTGCGTATGGTAATAATTCACACTACCCATCAGGTATCTCCTGTCGGGATGTTCCTGATATTGGGTGATGTTGTATGTAAAGTGTCCCTTATCGTACCCGAGTACCTGCTCAGCAAATTGAAAGTGATAAATGTATTTGGACGTATTCTGATAGTAGATCCGGTCTCTGTCCATGTCATAGATCAACTTGATACTCGTGACATCCGAAAGGTTGCTCCTGGGCGGGTTACCTCCTAACAGGTCAAACACGATCGGATCGCTTAACTCCGGCAAAAAGTCCAGGTTGTCCTGATAGGAAGTCCGTAACATCCTGATGTGCTGATGCCCATTCGATTGATGGACCACCATTCTCCGTTCAAGATAATCTGCTTTGTTGAAGATCAGTGTATCACTTGATTCTAAAAACCGGAAGTGTTGTGCCCTTAGGTCTACAAGATAGGTCTGCAGTCCATTTGACACCACCTTGTAGCCAAAGACCGATCCATTCACCGTCACTCGCATCACGAACATACCGGGTTTTAGCGATGGAATAATATAGCGATCCGTAACTACTCGTTCTCTACGGAGCACACGCCCTCCCAAATCGAATAACTCAACCCGCACGTTTTCTTGCTCACTCCAGGCCAATGTATTTCGCAAAACCACCGGCTGATCCGACGCAACTACCGTGTTATTGTATTCGAGAAAGAAATTTCCGTCTCTGTTGGTTACCGTGGAAACTATTCCATCTTCCAGCACCATATCCACCGACATACCATCCAACGGCGAACCCGACACGATATCCGTGACAGTACCTGTATAGATGGACTGACCATAGCCTGACAACAGACCTAAAAACAAAAAGCATGTAAGTAGTACCCTTAGCATCGTCGTGTTAATGCAATATTCATGCCTTATGGACTAGAATAAAAGGGAAATTAAAGAATTGTGGTAATTACTCGTTTCCATCCTTCTTTGTCATCTCTCCTACTGTTACTCCCCGGATTAATCCGTGCATGCCATCTGTTTGAATGCGTTCCTTTAATCGTAGGGGTGTCTCATCCTTAGGAATGGGTTACTTTATCTACCCCCAGCATTTAAATGGGTGACCGTCTAAAGAGCACCACTCATAAGGATATTTAATACAGGGTGTCGCGCTGAGGATTCGCAGCAAGCTTATGGACTCAATGGGTAGACGATAAATAATTCCACTTTCCAACGAAATAAGACGTACCTTCAGGCCTTACTTATCTAGTTACCACGATCGTACCATATGCCAGTTGAACTATTGATCTTAGCAGGAATCGCATTAGTCGCCATTTGGCTACTTCTTTACATTTTCCCAATTAGTCTGTGGATCACGGCCATCTTCTCAGGCGTTCGGGTCAACTTATTGGAACTGGTGTTCATGCGCTTCCGTAAAGTACCTCCAAAGTTAATCGTCAACTCATTGATCGTCGGTACGAAAGCAGGGATCAAAGAAATCAATACGCAACAACTGGAAACTCACTATCTGGCCGGAGGCAATCTTACCAACGTGATCAAAGCCCTTATCGCTGCGGATAAAGCAAATCTCAATTTGTCTTTTCAGCAAGCTACCGCCATCGATCTGGCGGGCAGGAATGTACTGGAAGCGGTACAAATCTCCATCACCCCCTACATGATTATCGTTCCGGCCATTACCGGGGTATCCGCTGACGGTATTCAGCTCATTGCAGAAGCCCGGGTAACTGTACGTACCAACATTGCCCAACTCGTGGGTGGTTCTGGCGAAGAAACCATCAAAGCCCGCGTCGGACAGGGCATCATCTCCCAGATCGGTGCTTCCACGAATTACAAAATCGTTCTGGAACAGCCCGAAGACATCTCCAAACTGGTCTTATCCAGTGGACTGGATGCAGGTACGGCTTACGAAATCTTGTCCATCGATATCGCCGACATCAACATCGGTCAAAACATCGGTGCCAAGTTGCAAATTGATCAGGCCTCAGCGGATCTGGAAATTGCTCAGGCCAAAGCCGAAGAAAAGCGCGCTCAGGCTGTGGCCCTTGAGCAGGAAATGCTGGCGCAAGTTCAAAAAGCCCGTGCACTCGTCATCGAGGCAGAGGCAGAAGTACCTGCAGCACTTTCCGACGCCTTTAGAAAAGGATTATTGATTCGGGGTGGATTTAAAAAGAAAGGATAATGCTCATCTTTAGATCCAATTTGCCCTAAGGAGAACGCAAGTGAAGGCTATCATAACCCAAGTAGTAAATTGGACCAGCAAAGTAGCAACTTAAAGCCACTATCCACCCCTAACCCCTAAAGGGGGATTGACGACTACTAAACATACACCCCTCTTCAAGTAACCAAACGGAATACTGAAGCTAGCAATGATCACATCGTCTAAGATTGCTTCGCCCGATTGGCATCGTTCTCGCAAAGACGATAAAAATCACACTAAATCGTATTGAACCACCCAAAGACCATGTTTCGGTATTGCGTACTGACCGGAATTTTATGGTCATCGATCAATAGCATATTCCCGGAAAACCCTGTGATACTTTCTTTATTGACGATGTAGCTCCGATGAACGCGATAGAACTGATCTTTTGGCAATACCAATTCCACTTTCTTGAGTACAACCGAGTAGATAAACGTATCAGCTGTTGTATGGATCTCCGTGTAGTTGCTATCTGCTTCCAGCCACAATATTTGTTGAAACTTCACTCGCTCAAAGCGGTCTTCTTTTTTGAGAAAAAGTGAATCTTTGATGGTTACCGTTTCGCGATCCTGCCTTGTAAAATTGGCCAGAGCCATTTCGATAGCAATACTGATTTCTTTGTCCTTGAAGGGCTTCAGGATATACGCAGAGGGCTTGACGGCTTTGGCCCTTTCAATGTACTCCCCTTCTGCGTGGGAGGTGAGGAAAATAAAAGGTAACTGGTATTGCTGTTTGATCTTCGTCGCCAGCTCGATCCCGTCGATGTGACGGTCGCCGAGATGGATATCAAGCATAAGAAGATCAGGTTGTCTTTCAGCCAGTTGCGCTAAAGCCTGCTCGGGGTTCTTCGCCAAAGGCAAAACCTCATACCCCATTTTCTTCAGCCGGTTGACCATGTCCATCCCCAGGATGGCTTCATCTTCTACGACAAGTATGCTTGCTTTCTCGCTCATTTAGGAAACGTGAGGGTCCATTCGGCCCCATTCACGTTTCGAAAATACAGTGTTCCCTCGAGTTGATCAGCCAGAGAGTAAATCAATTTCAATCCAAAAGACAACAAATTATCCACGTCCGGAGCTTCCATTCCCGGTCCGTTATCACGAATAAAGAGTTGGTAATTTGCCGCTACCACTTCCAGTGAAACCCGAATCAATGAACTGCCATTGGGCGCCTTGCCGTATTTCAAGGCATTGGTCACCAACTCGTTTACGATCAGCGCCAAAGGTATAGCCCGGTCCACCTTCATCGCCTCCGGCAGAATGGTGGCATCCATGGTAACCCCCGGGTCAAAGCTTTCCTGTAGGTGCTCCAGCAATTCAAGCAGGTACTGATCCATCTGGAGGCTGGAATAATCTTCCTGGTACAGCTTCTTATGGATCAGGGCCAGACTGTCCACCCGGTAGCGTCCTTGCCGAACCGCCTCCGCTGCTGAAGCATCTCCAAGTTCATCAGACTGTAGGTTCAACAAACTGGAGATCATGTTCAGATTATTCTTTGTCCGATGATTCAGCTCGCTTAACAGCAGACCTTTTTCTTTTTCCCGCCTTGCGAGAGTAATATTGGCTTTCTTCTTCTCTTGATTGTTGCGATAGAGCAGGGCCAATAAAATGAATAAAATGGTCGTCCCGGAACCGATGGCTATGAGGGTATTTTGTTGGCTTTTGTTCAACTCATTCAGAAAAGCAATTTCCGTATCACGCTGCTCCACTTCATGCTGCCCCCTCAGCCGCTCTACATTGCGCACATTGTCGATATTGATCAGGCTGTCCTTGTAAACTTCGTACTGTTTTTGGTACCTCAAGGCAGTCCGATAGTCTTCCTGTTCCGCATAATAAGTGGCCAAATACTGACTGAAGTCCCGTACCTGTTCCTTCAATCCTTCATTTAATGCTACCTGATACGCATCCAACATTTTGTCTTCTCCCGCGGAACGATCCCCTTGAGCCACGAGCACCTTCCCCAACTCAAAAGAGTAGACCACTACGGAATACACATCACCAAGTGGCTCTAATATGGTAATGGAAGTTTCTAATAATACCCTTGCAGAATCCAATTGATTTATGGCGTAATAGACCATGCCCAGGTTGCCTGATCCATAACCGGTCACGATTTCATCTCCCTGAAAGTTCTCTCTTAGGGCCAACTTACTGTATAGCGCTGCGAAATCAAATTGTTCGAAGAGTCGATAAGTTTCACCCAAATTGATCCTGATAATATTGGTCATCAGGGTATCCTGCAATTCTTGATAAATTTCCAGGCTTTTGATATACTCGGATACAGCTTCCTTGTATTGTCCTTCAAGTACTAGAAGCGAAGCCTCTTGCGCATAACTTGCAGCTAAATCGTCCTTCCTTCCGATTTCCTGAAAAATAGATAAGGCGTTGTAATAATACTTTGATGCAATTTCCAAATTTCCAAGCTGACGATGTATCAGGTGAACATCATCATACGCCCGTCCAAGTCGACGTTTGTACTTGCTATTGGACTTGTACTTGCTATTGGATAAGAGCTTTATTAGGTCCAACCCATAACTCAACGCCACATCCGGCTTGCCTTCATTATCAACAATTTCTTTAAGAACATGGTACAATGCCGAATCACTGACTTCAGCCTCGCTTTCGAGCACGAATTTTAGGCTATCTGCAATACGTTGATTCTGACCAATTGAAATCTTAGGTATTAAGCAAGCTAGGCTTAATAAAAAGAGTAGATTAAATTTCAATAAACCATTATTTTAAGATCAGTCCTCTTTCTTCTTCACTTTAATGATCGGATCAATGATACAACAATAATTCACGTTATCAACAGGTAACAGGAAGACCACATTGAAACCTGCAAAAATGCCTGGGTTATTCCCCTTGATTTTTACCGAAGCTGAGTTTCCATCCTTATCCTCCGGCGTAATGTATAATTTGCCATTGGGCGACACATGAAAGCCATCCTCATCATAAGGTTTAAAGTATTGCTTCCAATCACTTTTCGTCATGGGCTGGTAATATTTGGGCGTGCCATTATCACCGAAGGGATTGAGGTTGATGATCTCAATGTACTGCAGTATAGGCTGACCAATGCGATCATCATAGTTGAGCCAATCGGATTTATTGGAACGCCAGCGAATGGCATCGTAGGAATCATCAATTTGTGGTAACGATTGGTCAATAGCGGGAATTTCGCCACCCTGATAAGTATCATCTGTCCAGCCGTGGATGAATGGTCCGACTTTTACAGGGTTAAGGTAGCTACCATGCGACAGACAAGTGTTGGTCAAATAGTCGTAAAGAGATCCGGTGGTAGCGGTTAAGTTCAGGTTAAAAAATTTGGTACTCACGATATTATTGGTTGTGGTTTGTGATGAACCAAAGATAGTGAAGCGTACCTATAAGATTTGTACATGAAGCCATCACTTACTCAAGAATTCAGGGGATTCGTCCGTCAAAAACATAACGTCCATATATGCGCCCGTGATTATCTCGAGGCACTTTTTACTTACAAAACCGGGGTAAGAAACCGAATTCATTTACTCATCGATATCAGGGATTCACACATTTAAGTAGTAAAACCGTTTTAGTTGGATTATCCACGCGTCATCTCATCTACATCTATAAGCCTCAGGGACTACCATTCTCTAACCATCTCCTTTCAACTAATCGACAAAACCCTCCCTCTAGCGCGGAAGTACAGTTGTTCAAAAGGCACGGAGTTCTTACAAGCACGGAAGTAACTTCCGCGCTAGAAGAGCTAGAAGACTTAAACGGAAGTAAGTTCAAAAAAGTACGGGAATTAGTTCAAGCAGGCACGGAGGAGATATTTGCTTTGGAAGGGTACGAAGAACGCAGGGAAGTAACTTCCGCGCTAGGAGGGGGTCTGTTCAGAAGTCACATTCTCTTCTCTAAACCTACCTCCACCCACACATCCAATCAACAAACTCCTTCATTTACTCATCAATTCCGGTCATTCACTCATCGGATTTCATGATGGCGTGTGTCATGCTCAATTTCGAATCCACACACAAATACGCCAAAAACATGAATCAATTCATTCAAAAATTCAATCAGGAGGCCTTTAAAGTAGGAGTTCTTTTTTTCTTTTTACTCCAGGCCTTGTCCTCCCATGCTCAGTTTTCAACCGATCTGAATCCACACATTCAAGCAGAAAAACCCTGCCAATCCATTATCTACACAGCTTTACGCAAAGGCTATGTTTCTGTTAAGGCAGAAGTCCAGCTGATCGATGGTCAGTTAATGGCTTCAAGTAGTCATACGCTGGAAGTCAGCTACCTCACTCCCCTGTTTGATCGTTTCCGGGAAAACGATGGCCACATCTATAAAGATCATTCGGACATGTTTTACCTGTTCATCAAGATCAAGGACAATGAAAACAGGACACGACTGGCCCTGGAGCAAGTATTGACCAACTATCAGGCGATGATTGCTGGCTCCCATTGGAAAACCCAGGCCAATCCGGTCAAAGTGGTATTGATCAACCCTTCTCCGGCACTGATTCAAAGTATCTCAGAACAAGCATCTTCCCTGATCACATTAGAAGGCGACTATCACAGTATGGACCAGCGTACGTCCCAGTATCTCATGCCAATCACCGGAGTAAGTTATGACCATCTCGATCCTAAAAGCCTTCGGGCTACCGCAAAAACACTGCACCGACAAGGAAAAAAGTTAAGACTGTATGACGTCCCCAACGATCAAGGCTTGTGGAAAGAGCTGATCCAGTCAGGGGTGGATTTCATTAACGTGAAGCAGCCCTCAAAAGGAATGCTTGCACAAACCAATACGAACCCATGAGTACTCAAACACTATCACCCATCATGAAATGGCAATCAGTGGTCAGGTTAGTCCGGTTGTTGCACCAGCAAGCAGCGCCGGACACCTCTCCTAAAAAGCGACACCTCAGCACACGACTACACCGCTTTTCCATGCTGCTACGGCTATTTACCGTCGGCAGAAAGCGGTAATTTCCAGCGGTCTTCTTGACCCGGTCTATGGCGACCCGATGTGCCGGAAACGAACACACTTGTAGTATTTTCATGAGAGCCTCCGGCATCTAATAACAGGGCCCTGAGCTACCCACAGGGCCCTGGGCTCTCTGTTTCCCATGTCATCCTGAGCTACGTCGCCTGTCGGCCGGAAAGGCAGGAAGGATAGACAATTAACAGCCTAAGTTCTACTTTCTACCCCCAGCCCCTAACCGGTCGTCCCTAAAGGGGTGATTTGCTTCTACTCTTCCGTCATCTCGAGGATTTTGATAGAAGTCCGCGGCGATCTTTAGACGGAGAACTGCAATCTACCCCTAGCCCCTAAAGTGGTGTTTGACTGAGCGTTTGGTTAAAACATCCGAATAAAAGGTAAAACTGTTCAATGCTTAGTCCGGCAGACGGGCATTCCCTGAATCACAAAGAAATCCTTGCCATTTCCCGTTTCGAGGAGTTGATTGCAAGGGAATCTGAAGCATGGATATAGTTCTCTACTAGCTACCCCTAACCCCTAAAGGGGAATTCAGTTCGGTCTTTACCTACGTCTGTATAACGCGAAAGGTCCCAGCTGTTCGTAAACTATCCGTCATCCAGTGCGAAAGGAACCTCAAACTTCGATAGCATCCTCTTAACTAGGGAACTTAACGCCAGGTACTACCAGGATTCTGACGGCCAAAATTTGTTTTGATCCCATAAAGACTATTTTAGCGAACCAAAACCAAAATCATATATGGCCTCCGGAATTTTCGCACTACTCGATGATATCGCTACACTCATGGATGATGTAGCTACCATGAGCCAGGTCGCAGGTAAGAGTACTGCAGGTATCCTCGGCGACGACCTGGCTGTAAATGCGGAGAAGTCATCAGGATTCTTGTCCTCTCGAGAATTACCCGCTTTATGGGCCATTGGCAAAGGATCATTGCTCAATAAAGCGATCATCCTGCCCTTTGCCTTTCTGCTCAGCGCCTTCCTACCGGCAGCCATTACAATCATTCTGATCATTGGCGGCCTTTACCTGGCTTATGAAGGAGCAGAAAAGATCTACGAATTCTTATTCCCACATACCCATGACAAACGACACCCCACTGCAAAAAATCTCACAGAAGAGGAGTTGCTGGTGGTTGAAAAGAAAAAAGTAAAGTCCGCCATCATTACGGATTTTATCCTATCCGTAGAAATAGTGATCATCGCCCTGGGCACCGTGCTCGATGCGCCACTGACCACTCAAATCATAGTCGTCTCTCTGATTGCTTTATTAGCCACTGTAGGTGTATATGGTATTGTGGCACTCATAGTCAGAATGGACGATGTTGGATACAAACTCATTCAGCTTAACCCGGAGGACAACACTTTTTCTGATAAACTGGGTCACTTTTTGGTGCGCGCTTTACCCAAAGTGATCAAAAGCCTTTCTGTGATTGGCACCATTGCGTTGTTCATGGTATCCGGTGGTCTATTTGTCCACAACCTCGCCTTCATGCATCACCTGGAAGAACTGATTCCCATACCAGGACTTTTGTTCGAATCCCTGACGGGACTCCTATTCGGCTTCATTGTTTTGTTGGTGGTAATGGGTGCAACGAAATTGTGGAAAAAGAAGGATCTAAAAACCGATTGATCGTCATCCAGTGACCAATGGATCTCAAACTTTATTAGTATTCACCAAGGACGCTCCTACGCACCACTAGCCGTGCGCACCTATTTCGCCAGACATGCCTCGTCCGCTGACAGGCCGGCGCGGACGAGTCTGGCGAGGTAGTGCTCCGATTACCATCCAGACTAAGTGAAGGTTGAACCTATACTTTCATATCTCCTTTAATCGATGTAGAAGCGGTCATATGCAAGTGTAGCGAATACTACGCTTAGGGGGAGGAGCTTGCAATCTACCCCCATGTTTGACTGGGCGTTTGGTTAGAACATCCGTATAAAAGGTTAAACTGTTCAAAGCTTCGTCGTTCCTAGCCCGCCTGCCGGAACGAGGCAGGAATCATCCCGAATCCATGAATGTTTTCTTACTCATTGATGATTGTAAGGGAATCTGAAGCATGGTAAAACCTCTACTAGCTACCCCGGACTAAGTGTAGGTTGAACCTACACTTTCATATCTCCTTTAATCGATGTAGAAGCGGTCATATGCAAGCGTAGCGAATGCTACGCTTAGGGGGAGGAGCCTGCAATCTACCCCCAGCCCCTAAAGGGGTGTTTGACTGGGCGTTTGGTTAGAACATCCGAATAAAAGGTTAAACTGTTCAATGCTTCGTCGTTCCCAGCCCGCCTGCCGGAACGAGGCAGGAATCATCCCGAATCCATGAATGTTTTCTTACTCATTGATGATTGTAAGGGAATCTGAAGCATTGTAAAACCTCTACTAGCTACCCCCAATCCCAAACCGGGCGTCCCTTAAGGGGAACTTGGAAGTGTAAAAATCTCTACTGGCCAGGCGGGATACTTGCATCATCATGTTCCATGCTACTCGCCAAACTCCAATTGTGCGATCTGTCTGGATTCCTTATTGTCGGTTACCTGAACCGCAATGCGCTCCATTTGTTGCTGAGCAGTACCGTAATTGGTATAAAGTGTCGCGTAGATCGTTACCGGACCAGTGATGGTCTGCCGCGACTCGCTGAAGTAATTGACATAAACGGTGTAAAAACCACGTTCAGCCTCTTTCAATGAAAACTCCTCCGGTCCATAACCCTGGGTAAAATCCGAACTGATCTTGCCACCCATCTGGGTGTATTTATGACCATAAAAGCATTTCTCACCATTCGGATCGATCACCCACAGGTCAATATCACTGTCATTGCTACTCCAGTCGATGACGATCCGCACATGATTAGCAGCAATGCCACGGTAAATCACAGGCCTAGCCACCCCCATCCCCTAACCGGGCGTCCCTAAAGGGGTGCCCAGTACTGCAAAAAGGCGAGAGGTCACAACCTACTCCCAGTACAAAATTTTAGCGTCATTCCGGTGATCTAATTATCAGCTTTGAATTGCATGGTGGATGAAATTGATCCGCCGGAATCTCGAGCTTCAAATGTAGAAATGGGATAATACTTGAGACTATATCCTCCTAGCCCCAAAAGGGAAGTCAAGTCAGGCCGCTACCCTCCACTCTTCGTCAGAGTTACCGCGATTCCGGAGTTAACTGATCCGAACGGCTTACCCACTGATCGCCATAGATAGAAGCATAAGTCACTTCAATGACCGCCCACCCTTGAGGATCATAGGGAAAACGGAACGTATCGCTAATAAAATTCCCACGATTACCCACGACCGAGTGCGAAAAGGCACTGATGCTCTGAGAGGCAATGATCAATCTTCCGGGTAGCACCAGGTCCGTGGAGTACCAATCAAAGTCGATGCTGACATCCACCAGTTTTTTGGCGAACGCAAACGGTTCCCCCACAAAAGTGCTATCCGGTGTGATGATCCGGACCTCCTTGATCATGGCAGGCCCAATGCCCGTGTTATTTACCATGATGACTTGCCGGTCTCCTCTCAACGATAGCCGGACTTCCAGATAAGGCATCACTGCAGCCCGTTGTGCCTTGCCCATCAGATGTGTCTGATAGATAATGACCAGCAAGGTGCTCAAACTGACGACTATGGCACTGATGCTGACGATCCGGTCTGTACTCCATTTTGAAGACATAGCGAAATTGAATTAGCACAAGTAAACTAAGCAAAGTCCTGGAATATTAGAAGTCCAGGCACCAAGTGGCACGCTGAATCCTGATCATGGGGTGCTTCCTAGATAAACGAAGGGACGCCCCTCCGCACTGCCTTTTTGGCTTAGTCCTTCGCACCTATGGTCTGCAGGGCAGCTCATGCCATATCCGGAAGGCGAGGTGATTCTTTTTCTTATCTGGGATTCTCAAAGAAATCACCCCAAATCGGATTCTCTCCAGAATTGTAGATTCTTTCAGTATAACCATAATCTATACTTAATGACCCCTTCAGGTTATTCCATTCGTCTTTTTCAAGTAGTCTTTCATAACGATTTAAGATGCTATTCGGAATTTCACTTAGAAATTGTGCTCTGATAAACAAATGTTCAAAATCTATCGAAGGATCAACTTTAACGTGATAAGTAATTTCATTCTTAATTCCAGGACTATATATTCCCTGGGATTGAGCACTATCCAGAACGCTAAATAAACTCCTATCTAAGATTGTGGAATCCATCTTATTAATTAAACTAATCCGAGGTGTATGGATATAACTTGGCATTTCCGATACAACTCGAATAACTACCCGGATACTAAGAGTGTCTTTAGTTTCATTTAATTCATTGGTGTAATTATTATCCAAAGTGGGTAGTAGTACATTTAATTCCTTTACTAGCTCTAGTTGGTAGCTGTTCCTGGCTATTCTTACACTCGCCATATCAATACTGAAGTAGATTACTACCGCTCCAATCAAACCAACGATACTCTTAATAATATCGGCTAATTCAATATTCTTCTCCACTTTGATGTCCTTATACCACTCGTTCTTTTTGTTTTGATCACTATCATTCATAATCCTTAATTATTATCAATTGAGGATCCTAGGATAAGTCCTTTTTCGCAATCTTCCATATATCACATCAACAATCATGCGATCAAATTGCTGAGCTGTGTATTCCATGATATCTTCAATCTATTTTGGTGTACCAAAACGATAGAAAGGAGATCACCATATAAGGCGAAACGGATTGGTATCGACAAATCAAATAGCATGTACCATATCGCCAAACTCTTTAGAGGCAATTACAATTATGTCATATATCGCTTTTAGTAAAATCTCAAGTCCAGATTTGAAATGACAATTGAATTAGCACAAGTAAACTAAGCAATGTCCTGGGATTTTAGAAATCCAGTTACCAAGTGTCACCCTGAGTGTTGAACCAGGGGCGTCATCCTGAGGATTCGCAACAAGCGATTGGACTTGAAGGGGTGTCCGACTAGGAGACACACCAGTAAAGGAATCTGAAGCATGGTAAAGTCTCTACTGGCCACCCCCGCCCCCTAACCGGGCGTCCCTAAAGGGGTGATTAGAACTACAACCAATACATACTCGTCAACGCGAAGGTGAGACGAAGGAGCTTTCTGCGACGATCTTTCGACGGTGGTCCTGAACCTAAGGCTCATTAAGGGACACACGGTTAGGGTTTCAAAAAAATGACCGTCATTCCGGTTTTTGACTGGAAGGAGGAATACCGCCAGGCGGCCCTGCGGAATCTCAAACTTTCAAGGCAGAATTGATATAAAATCTTTTAACGTCTACTTTTTACCCCCGCCCCCTAACCGGGCGTCCCTAAAGGAGTATCTGGAACTGCCTACATTTCTTCCCATCATCGCGAAGGAGTGACGAAGGAGCTTTCTGCGACGATCTTTCGACGGTGGTCCTGAACCTAAGGCTCATTAAGGGACACACGGTTAGAGTTTCAAAAAAATGACCGTCATTCCGGTTTTTGACTGGAGGGAGGAATACCGCCAGGCGGCCCTGCGGAATCTCAAACTTTCAAGGTAGAATTGATATAAAATCTTTTAACGTCTACTAGCTACCCCCGCCCCCTAAAGACGCCCAGTCCGGGGGGTGATATAGAACTACAACCAATACATACTCGTCATCGCGAAGGTGTGAGTCAATCAAGGCTCGTATCGTGTAGTTGACCTGTGTCGTAAAGGGTAGTCGACTAGGGACGTATAGACCATTCGACCATAGTCAAATAGGCTGTTCGGATTGCTATTTTAATCGCCTGATTACAATAGGGGAAAACGTCGAGACCTTTTTCAAAAAGACCGTCATCTTTTTACAAAACATGGCGATGTTGCTTAAAGCGATCCACAACCTACGCTTCTACCATTTCCGAACGGGTGTGCGACTCGTCAATGGGATATAAGTAACCTCTTGCATCAGCCCAGATCACCAGCGCTCGATAAAACACACTAGATAATTCTACAGAGGCTGCTGCCAGTAGTCTTATTTTTCCTTCGGTACCTGCCAATGCGTATGCGGTACTATGTATGATTTCATTCCGTTTTTTCCTCCACGCTTCTTGCGTTGCTCCCTGAGTTGCGTTGATTTGATCACTTACTGCATTCACACGGGCCGGCCTAATCACTCTGACTTTACCCGGTATATCCGGGTGATGCAAGCTTGGGCCTCTGGGTCCATCGACTACCACACCCAACAAATTGAGCCGCTCTGTGAAATCCGCCACGGCAGAGGCCCCTACCCCTTGACCAGAACTACAATTAAGAGAAATGATCTTCCCATCATACCCTTCCGGCAAGATCAACCCAGTTGCATCTGCCAGAGCTCTGGGATCGGTAACTCCCATGTACCCACTCATCCCATGTCCCACGAAGTAGATATTCTCATGTTGGCCAATTTCACCCGCATGTCGGATTTGATCAGCTTCAATGATCGCCTGACCAGGAGGACCATGTTCGATCGCCACTTGCAAGGTTGAAGAGGTGATCCATCCCTTGTCGGGTCGCGCCATATCCGCACGCAGCCCCCCATCCCCTACATGAATGATGATTCTTTGGATAGGATCTTCGGAGTTCGATAATGGTTTTTGTCCAACTGTCGACGCTTCAATGGCCTTCCTCTGTCGTGCGTCAGTCTGAAATCGATCACTTCCTATGATCAATGTTTGCAGCTGGTCGATGTTGTCATCAATTGCTCGATTGCCCTTCAACTGCGCACCAGACGTTTTTGGAGGCGACTCATGTCCGCTCGAAGAAAATGCGGATTGCTTATCCGAATAGCCATGTTCCATAAGGCAATATTTAACTAATCCTTCCAGAAAGATACGAAAATATCGTGCTATTCTGCCATGATCTTTATTTATTCATTCATAACTGGAATATGTTTCTGGAAAATGCCCCTCAATCTTTACGCTACGACTATTCAACCTGAAAGGAACGTGCGGAAAGAGACACCAACAAAAAAGGACAGCCGTGGCTGCCCTAAGATCTATGACAAAATTTAATAATTCCAATGTTAACCTCCTCAGGCACCGGCACTATTGGCAGCTTACTTGGACCAGCTTGGAAAAGGATTCATTGATGACGGATCATGATTTCTAACCTAAGTATTCTCGAAAAAAGCCCATAATATCCCGTACAAACTGTTCCTCTCTAAGTTCTATATCTTCTTTTAGCCAATCCGGTTTTGGGTAATTGGCCAGATCAATAACAGATGCAATGGAAGATGAAATGTACCTAGCCTGTTTAACTCCGAAATAACCATTTCCCGCCTGAATATTTATCTTTCGTTCTAAGACAACCTTATTACCGAAACGATCTAAATAATCCCAGGCATCTTCAATATTCCAGCCATTGTAATTGGTGTCCTGCCATCTTTTCGGGAAAATATGCTCAATATCAAACCTGGGAATCAATGATGTCTGTTCCGGATTTAGGTAAGCATGTAATAACAATAAGGCGCGAGCAATCTTTGAGCGGTAATAGTCAACAATCCACTCAGACAAATTCTCTTCTACATAAGCATATCTAAACACTATTTCACTATTGTTTTGAATGGCGATGTTTCCTGAATAAATATCATCTTTAATGGCATTTACCGATGGTTTCTCGATGAATTTTGCGAAGAGGAATGCAACCAGGTTAGCCAGGAATTCAACTAAATCATCATCGAAAGAATTGCTACCTCTATTCTTCAAAAAAAATACGCTGGTGATGTACTTCCAATACTCATTCGGATAGTTCACTAAACAATGAAAATATTTCCTGGAATTAAATGATAGCGTAAAAGGAGTATCTCCATCCGGATCCTCACCCGTATTTACAGCACTCCAGAAATCGGCAAGACTCATGACCTCTTCCATCAATTCAGGAGCTTTAAGTCTGGCATAGCTGTCATGTGCATAAAACCTTCTTAATCCAATTTCTTTGGATCGATCCCCATTTCTTGCTCTGATCACATGCGAGTAATACCTAAATACATCATCAATGTCCATAAAGGCACCTGCACATACCTGTGTCAGTACCTTCCAGTCTTCTGTAAAATTCCGTCTATCCTCTTCATGCTCAAAATTGCGATATAGCTGAGCTTTGAAGATATCCGAATCTGAAAGCGGCATCCCCCGGTCATTCAATGTAGAGAAAATGGTTAGCGCAGTTTCGGGTGTATCACATTCTATGGGAAGAATGATGCACTGCTGAAGAATTGTAATGCAGAGTTGCTTCCATTGCATTGGGTGTTCTGTGGCATAATTATCACAACATTTCTTGAAGAATCTATAATTGATGCTGTAGTTATCTGATCGCGAATCATCCGTCTCGCCAGATTGTAAAATACCATGAAAAACCTCATTGTCCTCTTCTGTAGCCACCTGAGACTGAATATGAATGACGGTTTTGTCCGTCACTTTCTGTGAGATGGGGTTTATGTCCCAGATACACGGAGCCACTTGATTCTTAAGTCCTATCACATCTTCATCCTCCGGCATTCCCTCAAGCTTCTTATAAAAAGCGCGTAAAAGCAGAAAAAAGGAAGTTAAACGCTGTTGCCCATCGATGACTTCCTGATTTTTTCGTGCATTGATGTAACTTACGATGGTTCCTAAAAAATACTCGGCTCCAGCCTTTGCTTCCGTCAAAGCAAAGTTTTCGATATCATTCCATAAGGTTTCACATTTCTCTTCATCCCATTTATAAGGACGCTGAAAATCGGGAATGATAAACATTCTTCCTTGCATGTCTCCAAGGAGTTTGCCGATGGTCTTTCGACTAACACTAAGTTCTGCCATAAATTCAAGGAATTACTTCTTCCTATTCGGATTTATCTGCTTGCCTCTGTTCCCTTGTGCCTGATCATACTGTCTATTCGTACCTGGAGTGCCTTTGTTGGCATTCGTTTGATTTGACTTGTTGTCCTGTGGTTTAATTTTCTTACTCAAAATTCTACTGATTCTTTAATACACAAGAAGTTACGAAATCATCTAACTGAAGTCTATAGAATGATCTCTTTATCCGTGAAATGACCGCTTCCGTTCGTGAAGTGTTAGGCAATTAAATGGCCTCATAGCCAAGGTTCAATTTGCATTAGGACAATACCCCTCTTTCTCATTACCTTCGGTTTTATTTATTGGAAGAATTTGAAAACCTCGATCTGTTTATGATCGAATGGAATTACTTGTTGCAAAACTGAACAAGCTTAATGGACGAAGAAAAACTGGACCTCCAATCACCTGATATAGTCAACCAAAACCTAGAAAAACTCGCGGACTTATTCCCAAACTGCGTCACTGAAGGACCCGATGGCAAAGTGGTGGATTTTGACCTATTGAAACAGGAACTCAACCATGAGGTAATAGAAGGCAACAAAGAACGCTACCGACTGGAGTGGCCGGGCAAGCGAGAAGCCATCGTCACCGCCAACTTACCTACCACCAAAACCCTGCGCCCCATCCGGGAAGACTCGGTAGACTTTGACAATACCGAAAACCTCTACATAGAAGGTGACAACCTGGAGGTGCTCAAGCTCCTGCAAGAAAGCTACCTGGGCAAGATCAAAATGATCTACATTGACCCACCCTACAACACGGGTAATGATTTTGTTTACAGAGATCACTTCCGTAAAAGTGGCCAGGAAGAATTGATCGACAGTGGTCAGGTTGATGAAGCGAATCAACGGCTTGTCGCTAACCCTGAATCAGCAGGACGTTATCATTCCGATTGGTTGAGTATGATGTATCCTAGATTGAAATTAGCTAGAAACCTTCTTGACCAAGATGGCTTAATTTTCATTTCAATTGATGATAATGAGGTTCACAACCTTCGGAGGGTTTGTGACGAAATATTCGGTGATGAAAACTTACTTGGATCTTTTCAATGGAGAAGGCGACAAACGACAGATAATAGAAATCAAACTAGAGTATCCGTTGATCATGAATGTGTTTTAGCCTATTCGAAATCAAGTATTGCTTCACTCAGAGGTAAGGATATTGATGAATCGAAATACAAAAACCCTGATCAAGACCCCCGAGGCCCTTGGGCTAGTACTAATTTATCAGGTTTGGCAACTGCAACTCAAAGGCCTAACCTTCACTATAATATTGTTGATCCCAAAACAGGAATAGAATATGCTCCAAACCCAAATAGAGGATGGTCAAAAAGTAGAGAAACAGTCGAGAAAATGATTGATGATGGACGAATTCTCTTCCCATCGAAACCAGACGGGCGTCCAAGAGAAAAAAAGTTTCTTTCTAGTCTTAACAGCACTGTTACAGGGTTTTCTACATGGTTAGAATCAAAAGAAGTGGCATTCAATACTGACGGAACTAGAGAGCTAACAGAATTGCTTGATGGAAAATACTTTGACTTTCCAAAACCGCTCAAGCTATTAACTAAATTCATTGAACAAGGTACAACTGAAGATAGCCTAGTACTAGACTTTTTTTCAGGCTCCTCTGCGACAGCCCATGCGGTAATGCAAATGAATCTACGGGATTCTGGCAATCGTAAATATATAATGGTTCAACTTTCTGAAGCTACCAATGATAAAAGTGCAGCATATAATGCAGGATATAAAACTATTTGTGAAATAGGCAAAGAACGCATTCGACGTGCTGCCAAAAAAATCAAAGAAGAAAAGCTGGAGAAGGCCAAGAAGGATGGCTTGTTTGCGGACTTCACGGATGAGCAGGACTATGGCTTTCGGGTCTACCGGCTGGACAGCAGCAACATGCAGGATGTGTACTACAGCCCTCAAGACTATGGCCAAAGTAACCTGGACTTGTTCGCGGATAATGTGAAGCCGGATCGCACCGCCGACGACCTGCTGGCTCAGGTGATGTTGGATTGGGGTCTTCCCCTATCGCTTAAAATCGAACCAGCCACCATAGCAGGCAAACAACTCTTCAAAGTGGCGGAGGACTCCCTCTACGCATGCTTCGACCAAGGAATAGACGAAGATTTTGCCAAGGCCATTGCCGCAGACAAACCCCTGCGCATCGTCTTCAAAGACAGTGGCTTTAGAAACGACACGGCCAAGACCAACGTAAAGCAGTTGCTGAAGCAGCTCAGTCCTGAAACGGAAATGAAAGTGATCTGACGTGCAGTTACAATTCAAAGAACAAGACTTTCAGCTGCAAGCTGTTTCGGCAGTGGTCAATTGCTTTGCCGGGCAGGCCTTGAAAACCAATCGCTTCACCCTGGAGCGTGCCTCCGATCTCATCCGTCAAGCCAAACTTGCCGCCGCTGGTGTGCAAACCCTGGACTTTGCCATAGAAGAAGAAATCGGCTACCGTAATGCCACCCTCCAGCTATCCGAGGCGCAATTGCTCAAAAACATTCATGAAATACAGCAACAGGGCGATTTACTGGAAAGTCCGCAGATCGAACGCCCCAAGGGCATGAAGTCCGGCTTCAACCTGACCATAGAGATGGAGACCGGTACAGGGAAAACCTATACCTACATCCGCACGATGTATGAGTTGTATAAGACTTATGGCTGGAGCAAGTTTCTGGTGATCGTACCCAGTATCGCGATCCGTGAGGGCGTGTACAAGTCTTTTCAGGTGACACAGCCACACTTCTCGGAACTTTACGGACACAAGATCAATCCGTTCATCTATAACTCCAGCAGTCCGCAAGACATTGAAAACTTTGCCTCTGATAGCCGGATCAGCGTCATGATCATCAACACCCAGGCGTTCAATGCAAAAGGAAAGGACGCGCGTCGGATCTATCAGGAGCTGGATCAGTTTGGCACCCGGCGCCCGATTGAGATCATCGCGGAGACCAACCCCATCCTGATCATCGATGAGCCTCAGTCCGTGGATGGCACCAAAACGCTGGAGAGCATGCAGGACTTTAAGCCACTCTTCACCTTGCGGTATTCGGCTACGCACAAAGTGGAGTACAACAAGGTGTACCGACTGGACGCCCTGGATGCCTACAACAAGCGACTGGTAAAAAAGATACAGGTAAAAGGGATCAACCTGAAAGGCTCCACGGGTACGCAAGGCTATCTCTATCTGGAAAACATCAGCCTGAGCACTACCAGACCACCCTACGCGTGGATTGAGCACGAGAAACGAACGAAAGCCGGGGCCATCGTCAAGGTGCGAGCCAAGGCGGCCGAAGGCTATAATATCCATGAGCAGTCGGGTGAAATGCCCGCTTACAAGAATCAGACGGTCACAGAAATCAACGGCTATCTCAACAAGGTCGTCATTGGTGGTCAGGACATCCACCCCGGAGACATCCTCAACGATACTGACGAACATGCTTTTCGCCGGATACAGATCCGCGAGTGCATCCTCTCCCACCTGCAAAAAGAAAAGCAGCTTTATGGCAAAGGGATCAAAGTACTGTCCCTGTTTTTCATTGATACTGTAGAAAAGTACCGGGTCTATGATGAGCTGGGCGAACAGCAACTCGGTGAGTATGCCCAGATCTTTGAAGAAGAATATCACAAGATCCGTGATCAGGAACGCGACCTGACCCTGCCCGATTACGATAGCTATCTGATGCGGGATGAACCGGCACAAGTACACAATGGCTACTTCTCCGTAGACAAGAAAGGAAAGTCGGTAAACCCTACCGTAAAACGCGGCAAAGAAGATTCGGAAGACGTATCGGCCTATGACCTGATCATGAAGGACAAAGAGCGGCTACTCAGCTTTGAAGAACCTACGCGGTTCATCTTTTCGCACTCTGCGCTCAAAGAAGGATGGGACAACCCCAATGTTTTTCAGATCTGTGCCCTGAAACATGCGGAGAGTGGCAGTGTTACCCGTCGCAGACAAGAAGTGGGTCGCGGCATGCGCTTATGTGTAGACAGTCGTGGTATCCGACAGGATTTTGAATTGGTCGGAGATCAGGTGCATGAATTGAATAAGGTTACCGTGATAGCTTCTGAAAGCTACGAAGCCTTTGCCAAAGGACTGCAACGTGAAATTGCCGACACCCTGAAAGAACGTCCTCAAAAAGCGGAAATCGCCTACTTCGTAAGCAAGGTAGTGACCAATGAGGCCGGAGAAACCCTGAGATTGACGGAAGACGATGCCCAAAAACTGCAATTCAAGCTCATTGTTGGTCAGGTCATTGATGAAGACTACAAGATCACTGCTACAGGAAAAGAACTGATCGAACAACAGAAGATTGACCTGCCTGAAAAGCTCGAACCTTTCAAAACCTCCGTTTGTAAACTGCTGCAAGCCATTTACACCGGCGCAGAATTTAAACCGGAAGATGAACGCCAGACCATCACGCTGAACACCAATAAAAATTTCGAGCGGGCGGAGTTTCAGGCCTTGTGGAAAAAGATCAATTTGAAAACCATCTATGAGGTACAGTTTGATACCGATCAGCTGATCAGGGATGCGAAGATCAGGATAGATGCGCAGCTCAATATTGGCGACCGGGTCTATGAGGTAAAAACCGGTGAACTGGAAGACGGGACGGCAGAAGAAATGAAAGCAGGCAGTTTGGTGAAGGAATCCAATCGCGAGCACCTGAAGCTCAAAAATGATTTGTACACCCACACGGTTTACGATATCGTTGGTGAGATAGAGCAGCAAACCAACCTGACCCGCCACACCATCGTAGCGATTCTGAAGCAAATCAAGCCCGAGAAGTTCCTCCTGTTACGGAAAAACCCCGAGGAGTTCATTGCCAGGAGTGCCCGGCTCATCAATGAAGTAAAGGCAAGCCTGATCATCAACAACATCGTCTATCACAAAACGGAAGCCCGACACGATGCCAGGACGGTATTCACCAACGACAAGTTTGCCCTACGGCAATCCAACCTGCTGAAAAAGCACGTCTATGATTTCCTCACTTCAGACTCAAAAATTGAGGCGGACTTTGCCACTGCGCTGGAGGCTAGCACGGAGGTAGTCGTATACGCCAAACTCCCCAAGAGCTTCAAAGTATCTACTCCTGTCGCCAACTACAGCCCGGACTGGGCCATCGTTTTTGATAAGGAAAAAGTCCGTCATATCTACTTCGTGGCGGAGACAAAGGGCTCAGACTCAGAACTGGACCTTCGCGAAATAGAGCAGTTGAAGATTCACTGTGCGAAGGAGCATTTTAGGGAAATCAGCGGCGCAGAAGTAAAATTCGAAACAGTCAGTAGCTATAGCAAGCTGATGGATATTGTGCAATTGAACTAACAGCAATGGAGGACATTAAGAAAATCACGCGTGTGCCGATCAAAGAGGCCTTCAGATACGAAGACAAACACCTGACACCCTGGTTGACAGACAACATCGACGTGGTAAGTGAAGCTATTGGGATTGAGTTGACCAGCGCCAGCAAGGAACAATCTACCGGAAACTTCCATGTGGATATCAAAGCAGAGACCGATGACGGACGTATCGTGGTAATCGAAAACCAATATGGCAGTAGCAACCACGATCACCTGGGCAAGCTCATCACCTACCTCACTTCATTTGAGGCGCAGATCGGGATATGGATCGTAGAAGGTGCTCGGACGGAGCACATCAACGCCATTAACTGGCTCAACGAAAGTGAAAACGGTTGTGATTTTTACTTATTGACCATTGAAGCCATTCGTATCGGAGAAAGCAATCTGGCTCCACTCCTCACCAAGATCATCGGACCTAGCGAAGAAGCTAAACAAATCGGAAAGGTCAAGAAAGAAGATTCGGAGAGACATAGGCTCAGGTACAAATTTTGGGTCGAAGTATTGGACCTGTGTAAACAGAAAAACATCAATACCTTCGATGCCATTTCACCAACACAAGATGCCTGGATAGGGGCCAGTACCGGCTACCGGGGACTCACTTACGTCTTTTGGATCAACCAGCACTCCTATCGGATCGAATTGAGGATCGATAGAGGTAAGGGGTCCGATGAAGAGAATCTGGAGATCCTTTCCCAACTCAGAGACCACAGAGTAGAAGTGGAACAAGCATTTGGAGAACCTCTTGCCTGGGAAGAACTGGAAAACTACCGTGTTTGCAGTATCCGCCAGAATTATGACGAAGGTGGTTATAAAGACACAGAAGATCGTTGGAGCAATGCAGTAGAAAGTATTGTTGATCGGATGGGTAAACTCATTAAAGCTACGCGTAAACCCCTAAAATCGTTGAAAATTCAATGAACATAGACAATGTCAACCAGCGCTTAGGGGACGACCTCAAGGAATCAATCAAAAAAGGAAGCAAAGTCAGTATCGCTGCCTCTTCGTTTTCCATCTATGCGTTTCAGGCATTGAAAAAGGAGCTCTCCCACATCGAAGAGCTTCGCTTTATTTTCAGCACACCCACTTTCATCGAAGAAGCATTCAAAAAAGAAACGCCAAGGTTTCATATCCCACATATTGTTCAGGAAGCAGAGCTCTGTGGCGGAGAGTTTGAGCTGAGACTGATGAACCAACTCAATCAACGAGCTATTGCCAAAGAATGCTCACAGTGGGTGAAAAAGAAGGTATCGTTCAAATCGAATGTCCAGAGCAACCTGCCACTCAATGGCATGATCCACCTGAGTAATGGACTATACAACGCTCAGTCTTACTCTAATGTAAGTGGATTTACGACTTCCGATTTAGGTTTCACACCGAAAAAAACAGGCTTCCCCACTTTAATCCAAAAGGCAGAATACCCCGATAGCATGGCCTATCTGGATTGGTTCAACGAAGTATGGAATAACCAGGAGTACCTGCAGGATGTAACCGAAAGAGTGCAACTATACTTCGAAACTGCCTTTAAGGAAAACAGTCCGGAGTTCATCTACTTTATCACGCTATACAATATCTTCAACGACTTTTTGGACGATCTATCGCTGGACAACCTCCCCAATGAGCAGATCGGATTTAAAGAAACCACAGTCTGGAGTAAACTGTTCAACTTTCAGCAAGATGCGGTTATCGGTGCCATCAACAAATTGGAAAAATACAAAGGCTGTATTTTAGCTGATTCTGTCGGGCTTGGGAAGACCTTTTCCGCACTGGGCGTGATCAAGTACTATGAAATGCGCAACAAAGACGTGCTGGTCCTTTGCCCAAAGAAGTTGGAAGCCAACTGGAATACCTATCGCCACAACGACAAGAACAATATATTGGCTGACGATAGACTAAGGTTTGATTTACTCTTTCATACCGACCTGGGACGTGAACGCGGAATCAGTAATGGTCGGGAATTGGCCAATGTCAACTGGGGTAACTACGGCTTGGTGGTGATTGATGAATCCCACAACTTCCGAAATAACCATACGGTGATTGACAAAGAGAACCGGTACCAGAAGTTGATGCGCAGGATCATTCAGGAAGGGATAGAGACGAAAGTTCTGATGCTTTCGGCCACACCTGTCAACAACCGCTTCAATGATCTACGTAACCAATTGGCCCTCGCCTATGAGGGAGATGCCGAAAACATTGATCATAAGCTCGACACGCAAAGTGGCATAGATCAGGTGTTCCGCAAAGCGCAACAAGCCTTCAATATCTGGAGCAAATTCCAAACCGCAGAACGTACGACGGAGCGATTACTGGACATGCTCGATTTCGATTTCTTCGAGATCCTTGATGCGTTGACCATCGCCAGGTCACGGAAACACATCACCACCTACTATGACACCTCGGCAATCGGAAAATTCCCGGACCGAAATAAACCGGTATCTATCGAAAGCCCATTAACTGCACCCGGCGGAGTTACTTATGTAGACATTGCAGAGCAACTCACCTTACTCAACCTATCCATATACACTCCGCTGAATTATATACTGCCCAGTAAGGTGCAATTGTACGCTGACTTGTATGACAAGGAGGTACGTGCGGGTTCCAGCAAATTGTCCCAGATAGACAGGGAGCAAAGTTTGCGGATTCTGATGCGGATTAATCTACTGAAGCGACTAGAGAGCTCGGTTGATTCATTTCGCATTACACTGGAAGGCATCATCGAACAAATCGAAAGTGCCATAAAAGCCATTGATAAAGGTGCTGACGACAGTTATGAAGGCATACACAAATTGCTCAGTGAAGAAAACTATGACCTGGACGCCAATTGGGCGGATGAAGAGCAAGTCATTGGGAAAAAAGTAAAAGTCCATATCGCGGACATGGACAGTACAAAGTGGCGCGAAGACCTAAGCCAGGACTTAGAAATACTACATGAACTCTGGAGCAAAATCGTAGATATCCGAGGCGAAAAAGACACCAAGCTACAACACCTGATTACGTTGATCAATGAAAAAGTCCAGCAACCTTTCAATGTCAGCAATAAAAAAGCCATCGTATTCACTGCTTTTGCGGACACTGCTAATTACTTGTATGAAAACCTTCACAGCCATCTCAAAAACGAGTTTGATCTACATACCGCACTGATCACCGGTTCACGGAGGGTATGCACTTCCAGAAAGGTGCCTGCGGATCTTAATGCCGTTTTAACGTGCTTCTCGCCCTTCTCCAAAGGCAAAGCCCAGCTGTATCCGGACATTGACGATTCCATCGACTTACTTATAGCCACGGATTGCATTTCCGAAGGCCAAAACTTGCAAGACTGTGATTATCTGATCAATTATGACATCCATTGGAACCCCGTAAGGATTATCCAGCGTTTTGGCAGGATCGATCGAATTGGCTCAACGAATACATCCATCACGATGGTGAATTTTTGGCCGGATGTGACCCTGGATAATTACATCAACCTGAAACAGCGGGTAGAAAACAAGATGCTGATCAGCAACATGGCCAGCACAGGTGACGACAATATTCTGAATACAGAAGAACAGGACCTTGAATACCGAAAAATACAACTTCAACGGCTGAAGGAGGAGGTGATTGATCTGGAAGACCTGAGAGAGGGTATCAGCATTACGGACCTGGGCCTAAATGATTTTCGGGTGGACTTATCCAACATGATCAAGACCTACGGCGAACTCAAAAACATACCCGAAGGGCTACATGCGGCTGTCAAGGCCAGTGCCGAACTGGAGCGTGGTGTCATATTCGTCCTCAAAAATGTAAACCCAAATGTCAACATCAATAAACTTAACCGGCTTCACCCCTTCTATTTGGTCTACGTCAAAATGAACGGCGAACTGGTGTTGAACCATGTAGAATCCAAGAAAATACTGGACGCAATGCGCATGAGCGCTAAAGGGCAAACGACTCCTATTGAGGACATTTGCAAGGCCATTGCAGAGGAAACCGATGAATATCATCAAATGGATGAATACTCGGGTCTTCTGAAACAAAGCATTGGCACCATCTTACAAAAGGAAGAAGAAAAGGAAGTCATGAGCCTTTTCAAAGCCGGCGGTACCACAGCTCTGGGAGAAAAGTTCAATGGCATTGAAGACTTTAAGCTGGTTACTTTCTTAATTGTTCGTTGATGGCATTCTTCAACCTTCCCGACCGAACTAAAGTAGGCAGAGTGGTTCCCAAGAATGCTTTTGATGCATACACCAATAGCAAACAGAAAAAGCTTTTCACCGACCTGATCAAACGGATCACCTGGACCCATAAACTCTCTCAGGAAACGGTGAATCTCAGGGCTATGGAGGTTCACGAAATTCAGCTATTTAAAATAGAACTCAAAGAGCAGTCAGAGATCAAAACAGTGCTCGAAGTTATCAACAAAGCCATCCCCTATCACATTGTATTTTGGGTAGAATATAATCAGGAGGTATTTATCTCCACTTCTCCGAAACACCCTCACCCTACCAACGACAACATAGCGGTCATTGACTGGACGTTTACTTCAAGCTGGTTTCAAGTACACGAAATCAACTACGAATTCATTCTCAAAGAGAGTCTCGATGCAGTCTATAAAGATTTCTGCATTCAATTGACAGGCAAGCCTCAACTATATGGCAGGTCCTTTGACAATATTCTGAAAAATGAACAAGATATTCACCGCTTGAAAAAGGCCATATCGGACCTCAAATCGGCCATATCCAAGAGTAAACAATTCAATGAAAAGGTAGAGATGAATATTAGATTGAAGGGATTGGAGGAAGCAATAAGTAAGCTGGATTAGAGGAAAAATCCATAGCTCCCTATATTACAAAGACTTTTTTAATTAATTATCTCATTGCTTGCAAATACCTCACAATTGCGGGTACTGCAGGACTAAAGATTTTATTCGGTGGCTGATTCCAGTTGTAAGGATAAGTTCCTAAAACATATCGGCTGGTCATTTCTCTCTCATTTTCAGGGACGGCAGAAATCCGCTGCATCACTGCTTCCCAATGCACTTTGTCAATTTTCCCGATTGAGCCTCTGGAATTCCTCATCATGATCAGACCATTTTCTATCCAAATGGCAAAGGAAGACCTGTTACCAAGAGTAGGCACTTGAACTTCCGTAATACCAATCATGGAGCGGGCTTCTTCGTATGGAATAGGTTGTATCATGGACAAGTGTATTATTTGAGAATTTAAGATAGTACTTCTACGCATTAACCTTAGGCCTAGTGCGTCCAAATCTCCCCAATCATCAAACCTATAAGTCACTCTACAGCTTTCCTAAAAGACCTCAATATTGGATGATGCTCATTCGCTCCCCTTTAGGGGGCTAGGGGGTAAAGCGAATGATCACAACTTCCTAATCTCCCCTACTCTCAACCCCGTGTATTTCTTGATGGTCTCCACATCTATCCCATCCTTCTTCATCTTCTTTGCTGTTCTGATTTTCCCTTCTTCAATTGCTTTGGTGCGCTCCGCATCTACTTTAAACTGCTGGAGGAGTTGTTCTTCTTTGCTGAGGATCTTGTAGCTGTCGCTCGCACGGATCTGGGCCATGAGGCCTGAGTTTTCGAAGCTGAGGTGGGCATCTTCAGAGATGATGAGGTGGTCGGCTACTTCGATGTTGAGGATTTGGCCGGCTTTGTATTGGTGGTCGTCTTCGAAGGGCTATCAATGACAGATTGCAGATCTATTCGATGAATACAGCATGAAGCGCGAGAAAGAGATACCGGATATTTTTAGGCATCCTGTGGATTTTATGCCAAAAAATTCAGGTATGACGCGCTTTTTTTAGTCTGTCATTTCCGTTTTGTGTTTTTTGGGAAACCGAAAATTATCCACTCAGACTGACACCAAAAATAAAGGCTAATGATCACCCTGAGCCTGCCTCGTCCGAAGGCTGGGCTCTCGAAGGGTGGGGGTTGGACTGTCATTACCGGTAAATATACTTTTTTAAACGTCATTCCGGTTGGAACGAAGTGAAGTACCGCCAGGCGGCCCTGCGGAATCTCACAGAAAGAAAGACCAGCTATCAAACCTTGAGATTCCCCTGCGATCAATGAATACCCAGTTCATTTGGAATGTATTTTGTGATCCCTGCCTCGTTCCGGCAGGCGGGCGGGGAATGACGGTTCAATATTTTGGCACTTATCATTCGCCACCTTTAGGGTTGGGTGATCCGGCATTCCGGCGGCCGGCGTTCCGGCGGCCGGCGTTCCGGTAAAGCGAATGTATCGCTTCACCTCATCGTATAGAGGCTACCGCGGTTAATGAAATTGGATTAAAAATGTTAAACAATGAAATAACCTCGCTTGCTTCGCTGCGAAGCGGGCAGTGACGATGAGGAAGGTAGGGGTTGGGGTGGTTTACAACTTCTTAAAAGACCTTATAGGTATGTATAGATTGGAGTGACGAAGATATTCCCATTGAGTCCTACCCTTCAGCTTTCCCTCAGACCCTATCGGATTAAGTTTTATCCACGCTCTTTAAGGCCGAGTGATTGCTACATGGTAATAGCCGAATACCTTAACATACCATCATTTTCTAACCGTGTATGGTAGGATCATGTACTTGCTTAAGGTGTTTCAAAATCACTAACATCATGTAATAGAATCACATCATGATTCGACCTATTGAAAGCATTAGTCCCACAAATAGCTATTACTTGATCATTTTTGCTGATAGACATGATTCGATCACGGTAATTAGAATCAGCAAATTGACATGGTATCTTCCCCGTCAATGAAAAAGAATGATAATCAAGTTGATATAAAAATCCCTTTTCAATAAAATTTCCGTTGATCGCATAGACAAATCCAGTACCGTGATCGGGCAAAAGCTCACTTATCCTTTCCCGGTCATCAATTATCCACTCTCCTAGAATATTCAAGAAGTTTAAGGGGTCAATCGCAAATCCGCGAAAAGGTCGTAACAATTTTTCCCCGTCATAGCCTATGCTCAAAACGGAAGAGGTGCCAATTTCGGGACGATCAGTCTCCGACAACAAAATGGTATCCTGCGCTATTTCATAGCGATGGAGGGTTGCCGGACTAATGCCCTTTGAAGTTGTAAATAACCATTTATCAGTCGGACTAGTCGCCAGAAAATCCAATTCCCTACTATTAATTAAAAATGAAAATTGTTCTGTTTCTAAATTCAGTGAATAAAGTGCTCGCTCTCGACCAATTGCTCTTGTCGCTACGAATAAACGGTTAGCAGGACTACTATACACCAAAGGTCCACCACCAGCGTTTGGATCGAACTCAATGGACCGAATAGAATAATCTGACAAGTCCACCACAAGTAATGACCCTGAAAACTCACCGGTGATATATGCTCGGTTGAGTGAACTCACCACTTCAATACCGACTGGATTTTGTATTCCCAGAGGTACACTCCGAATGACGCTTTTTGTGGTTGCATCGATCACCAACATGGCATTTGCTCCATTGTCCAATGCATAAAACCGATCATCGGTAGAGGTAATATCAGTAATAGAACCTTGTGCAAATATTCCAGCAGGAATGTGTACAGGAACTCGGGCGGAATCTGATCCTCCATGAACATCAAATATCCAAACTTCCAAATCATGATCTCCACTTACAGCTTCTTCCCAGATAAGGTCATATTGAAACCTTCCTTCCTCTGATACATCCAAAAGCGCCTCCCCAAGTCTTAACTCCATTCGATCGAGGGTTTCATTTCCGTCTTCATCCGAAAAATCCACCATGATCTGCAATGCCTCTCCTGGAACATACGCCAAATCCGTAGGGTCATAAAGTTGATCGTTCTCATTTTTTAACCGAATCACATCAATTACCGGCGGTGTATTTTGCTGAACAACAACTTCCACCTCATCTATAGAATTAAAGGGCACATCATTTATATCATTAAGTGTAGCACGAAATGAAAATTCTCCAGCATCCGAAGCCACCCAAATTGCTTCTTGATCCGGGTCATCAAATGTGGCCAAGACTTCATCATCTCTATAGTAGGTAACACTTTCTAGATCAAAAGAAGCCATGGAGCCAAAAGTTCTTAAGCCCAGTTTAACGGTATCTCCAATGATCGTCGGACGCGAGAAACCACCAGGAAATATCCTTTGAATACTGAACCTAAATTCGGTAGGGTCCACAGTTAGCACTTTAATGCTGGATCTCCCTTGTTCTTGTCCGTTTGTATTTGCTAAAAGTCTTAAATTATAATCTCCGGGCCCCAGGGTCTTGACATAATGAAGAAAAGTATTTCCAGTATCCGACGCCAATAAATCATCGTTAGCGAAAAGTTCTATGGTTGTCAATCCTTGATCCCCAGGAGCAAACTCCCCAGTTATCAGGATGGAATCACCATAATTCATGCGCAGCGAATCTTGTTCAAAACCCCAAACAACCATGGGTAAAGGTTCGTCCTGATTACATGAATCAAAGAGAAGAATTAAAGAAATGCACAAAATGAAACCATTGAAATATTTGATTCCGCCTCCTACTATCTGTTGTTTGAATACCGTTGTTTTATTCATTAGTTCCTCCAAAAATAGAATAACTAGTACGGAAAACAATTTCAAAGCAAAAAATGGCTTAAATCCAGGTACTGCTACAATTGCGATCAAACGTAAAAATGCGATCTTTTATAAGTGAACTTGCCTCGCTAGCATCGATAAGAAGGGTGGAAGCACCCGCTGCATGATATCTACCAGCTGGGCAGGGTGTTGGATGTGGTCTGTGGAGCCTTAGGGAAGTTGGATGGTCATGGGGGTGAAAATATGCTTTTATACGTCATTCCGGTTGGAACGAAGTGGAGTACCGCCAGGCGGCCCTGCGGAATCTCACGGAAAGAAAGACCTGCTATCAAACCTTGAGATTCCGGCACTTCGTAAACTTCGGCCGGAATGACGTCTTATTATTATGTCGATCTTCAAAACCGCTGTAGTACTCCAAACCAGAACATGTCACCGACCAAAACACTCGGAGTACTCCGTGCAGGAACTTGTCTTGTTCCAAAATGAATGTGATGATGCTTGTAAGATGGTGTCGAGCTCTAAAACATCTGTAGAAGCCCAGGCTAGAACATATCTCTTCTCAAAACAATCGTAGAACCCCGAAGCAAAGACGTGTCGACGTTCAAAACCGCAGTATTACTCCAAACCAGATCATGTTTCATTTCAAAACAACTGTAAACCTCAGTGCAATATCTTGTCATCCTTCAAAATACTCGTAGAAGACCGAATTCAGAACATGTCGTGCTTAAAAACATCCGTAGAGGCCCTGGCTAGAACATATCGCCTTTCAAAACGATTGTAGTGTTTCCTGCAAGAATGCATTGCGCTTCAAAACAGAATTAGTCACTTAATTCAGTACATGACGAGCTTTAATTCGATTGTAGTTCTCCTTATGAAGATGTGAGCTCCTATCCAAACAACTGTAGTCCTGCAGGCAAGGACATATCGGGTGTTTAATAGAAAGTTATCGTAATGCTGTAACCCTTCCCGTAAGTCCTCGTACATTATGGTATGTGGCGCAATAGTGCCGCACGAGACTACTAGTCCAAAACAATTATTCTTTAACAACTTTAAATTTTTACCATTCATGTTAGAAAAACTGAGGACCAGTCTGCTTTTACCTGCGGAGCTAGCAGACACAACAACCAGATACAAACAAACACTCATCGATCAGGGCATCCTACCTGGCGAGACTGAACCTCCCGCAACCATAGAACCCTTTATTGAACGAATATTCACCTTACTGGATGAAGACCTGACACAAATGTCAACCGTACTCACTGCCGTGAGACAGAACCAATTGGTCACAGAACTAGCTAAAGCCGATGCGATCAGAGACGACTTGTTCATTGGATTCAGAGACCTGGTGGATGCCAGTAAGCGACGGCAACAGACAGAGATACAAGAGTCCTGGCAATTGGTATGGCCAGTAATCAAAAGTGCAGGAACTCGTCTATACACCTTGGGGTATGCAGCACAATCGGGTAGATTGGAAGCATTATTTGAGAAACTGGACCAGGCTGACTACCAAACAGCTATGACCACCCTCAATGCGACTACAATCTACGCTGAATTGAAGCAAGCGCAATCAGACTTCATCACCATCCACGATCAACGACTTGCCGAGGATCTTACCAAACAATATCCGACGCTAAGAGATGCGAAAGCACAAATGGTGAAGCACTTGAATGGCCTGCTGGAAGCCGTCGATATTCTGGGAGAAACGGAGACTGAAAACTATACGGCTGTAATCGATAAAATGAATGTGATTACCAATAGCATCATGTCGACAGCAAGGGCCCGGAGAACTCGAAACACGGAAAGTAGCGAAGAGTTCTCTTCTACGAATACACCTGAAGAAACGGTATTAGCAGCATCTTAAGGGAGCAACCAACGCTGTTAGGGTTCTCAACCGTTAACAGAGTGGGTATTAAAAGATTTCATTCTAGTCATTTTGGAAAAGGCACCCCGGTTTGGGGTGTTTTTTTATCAGTTCCCAATGCCACCGCCTCCCGGCGCTTTCTGGTGTTTTCACCTGCATGTTTTTTGAATTACCTACATTTCACTTCGCTAATAACACCATAAACGGCTTCCAGGATTGTATTACCTAATCAAATCAATACCGTCGACAACTCATCCAAATATTGGAGAGAAGAATTTCTTTCTTTCCTTTTTGAAACTTTCCTGTGGATAAGTCTTCTGGTATTTTCGATCTCCGTAGTAATAATGCCCTCAACCATACCGTTGTTATTATTATATCTATAAACATTAGTCCAAATAATCAAATCAATCAGCTTGGCCTGAATTTCACTATCCTCCGCCACCTTGTAGTTGGAATAGAGGTTGATGATTTCCCGATGAATTTGTGATCGGGCCTCCACATTGGCAATCAATGCTTCCAACACTTCACCCCATTCATGGTCTTCTGACATATTGTAAACTTTGTTCAGTTTATCTCCTAAATCATCTAGCCTACTGGTGAGTTCTTTAAAACTCCTGTCGATGTTAATATTGATCGAATCCGCTTTTGTATTGATATCTTTAGTGACTTTATCAATTTGGGCAGAAGTGGCTCCTAGCTTTTTCAATTCGACCACCACACGCTTCTGTAGCCGCTCATTCTGAGCTTTGTAGTACTTAATGTCGTCATCGAGTTCTGCAGTCAAATACCAGGCAAAAAGTGCCTGAATGATAACAAGTGAAATCGATACAGTTTTTGACTTTGTCGATGATTTAGCGATGATAGTGCTCATTACAGCCAGTATGGCAATCCCAATTATGAAGAAAAGCGCGCCCCAGTTTTCTACTATAAATTCAATAATTGTTTCCATGTCTTTGTATTAAGTGGTTAAGGTTTAAATGAATGTAATATGATATTGCTACCGTGGTGTTCAATATACGACCCACCAAAACATGCAATAACCTTGTCTGACATTTGAAACCGAACTTTTAGCGACGAGGACTGAACCAATCGTGATCCAAAATTTTTAACCAAAAAGCCCCTTTAGGGCCATTTTTAATTGATTTTAGCTGTTTTAGTTTAATCTGGGTGCATACACAAATAGAAGAAGAATAAGGCCAATTTGTAGGTTCGTACTTTTGTTACGAAAACCTCAAATTCCGTGATGAAACAAATTATGGCTCAGTTTTGGAGAGACATTAATGAGTTTACTATTGCTCATCATTACGGAATGGTTGTTGATCACATTGATGTGATTCCGATTAACTACATAAGAACGATGCAAGTGAACAAAAGCATCTGAAAGTTGTGGGAGTAATTCTTTGAAAGTCTGTCGAATTCGTGGAGCATCCTCCTCTGAATTCATATTAAAAATCAGATCATTCCCTTCCGACTGGATAAAAATAATGTCTTCCATTCTGATCCGTTTCCCATTTTTCAATAACAGGTATTGCTGCCCGATCAAGCGATCAATGGTTTGGTTAAACTCCTCTTTATCAATGGGTTTAAGCAGGTAATCATAGGCACCTTTCTTTATGGCGTCTATGGCGAACTGCCTATACCCTGTTGTGAAGATGGTGCTGAAACTGAATGCTTCTCGATCCAATTCATCTAATAAATCCAACCCATTTCTTAGTGGCATGTCTATATCAAGAAACAACACTTCAGGATTGTGTCTTCTCACTTCGCTAATTCCCATGGTAGCATTGATCGCCTCACCGGCAATTAACAGGTCATTCCGGTGGCTTGCCAGATATTTCAGGTAATCAATAGAATCCTGATCGTCATCAATGATCACAGCTTTAATCATTTCCTCATTTTGCAGACAATGTTCAATTTAACCTTATTACATGGAAATCTCAACCGACGTTCCCTGATCTAAATCCAATATTTGTTGGTGAATGTTGGCTCTTTCAAGAGCGTTATAAATCTTGATGATCTCTTCAGTGATCCCTATCCCTTTTCCGGTACTTTCTGAACCAATCTCACGTGCCTTTTCTCGACCTATGCCATTATCACTGATGACTATGATGATCTCGCCGGCCTTTCTTTTGGCATGTACAATGATCTGTCCTTTACGATCCTGCAAATGAAAAACACCATGTTTGACCGCATTTTCCAGGTGCGTCTGGACCAACATTTTCGGAATGCTTTCTTCTCCCAATCCTTCTTCAAAAGTCACCTCGAATAAAAACTTCGACTTCAATCGATAGGATTCCAAAGACAGGTAGCTCTTTGCCAGACCGAACTCTTCGGCTATCGTACTTTTCAAAGTATCAGCATTCACCAGATTATGACGCATAAGTTTGATGAACTCATCAAAGTACTTCTCTGCATTTAGACTGTCTTGCTTGATGATCAGCATCCGGATTGAATTGAGAATATTAAAAGTGAAGTGAGGATCCACATGATTTTTCAGGGCCTTCAATTGCAGCGAATAGAAACGTTGATTAAACGCTTCCTGGCGATATTTTCGATAATTCGAGACAAATCCGAAGATAATAAATGTCAGGATACCCGCGGTGATCGATATGGGCCATATCCATCGAAACCAGGGATTCTTACGAAGGTCATAATACTTATGAAGGTCATGGCTTTCGAAAAGTAATTCTGTTTGCCCGAATCTCACCCCAAAATCAAGCCACCCTACCATAGGTTCGGGAACGGCCGACTTCCACCAATTATCGCCCGTATAGATGGCAATCTCCTGATCTTGAAGCACAATAATATCCTCTTGACCATCCTGATCTATATCAAAAACTTTCGGTGGGGACTTTAAAATCACCGGTAGCGGCTCTTTTTTTAGGTTTTCATTCAGGAAACTATATTGGACTTTTTGATCGATATCAGACAAACCCACTATGGTCTTGTCCCTCCATTTGATGGCTTCTTGTGCGAGAATCCTGGTCGCCTGTTCATAATCTGAAGGTAGATTTACTTCCCGCCATTGAGCCCCTTCAAAATGGTAAATCCGAACAGGATCTATTCCACTTTGTAGCACACCAATGATCTCATCGTTCATAGTAAAAGCAAAGGCTCCACTCGATTCACCCGCCGCTGTTAGTGGATCCGTTAACAGATTAAAATAAGGATCAGTAATTAATAGTGTGGCATCCTGGTCACCAAAACGATAATCATTGGTCTTAATGTTTCCCGGGGCGTAACTACCAAGGATCAATTCCGTCTCGCCATCTGCATTAATATCACCGACATACCAGGGTTTGAACCAGGCACCCCAATCGGTGGGGCTATGCCACAAGGAATCACGATGAATATCATATATCCCTACAATCCTGGGGTCGATTCCATGCCCGGCCCCCAGGAAAAAGATCAACTCTTTGTACTCATCACCATTGATGTCGTGCAGCCAGACAGTGTTCTCATCGAAGTACAGGTCATCCCAGGTTGTTTCTGTGTTAATAACAAACTTTTCAAAAAGAGGCGCCTGATAATTATCGTATTCGAAGGCAGTAACATATATGGAATCTTCTTTGATGGAAGCCCCATAAACCTCTTTTCGTCCGTTATTATTGTAATCTCCAAAATAAGGCCTACTAAACCTGAACCATTTGCCTTTCACATTGGCCTGACCATTTACGCGATCATCATGAATGATATTTAAATGATCCACTGGTTCATTGATGGACATGCAAATCCTTTCATAAGCCCCATCAAAATTTAAATCGCAGTAGCGAACGGTCTTGTACCTGGAAACAGGCTCCTGCCTTTTCAATTCAAAAGTCAACGGCTGAAGAACAAATAACATTGCGCCAGCAACCAAACCGACCACACCTATGGATATTAGCCACTGGAAAGGTTTTTCGGTCAATTGATTTTGGACAAAGACTAGAGGCTTCAAGGTAAAATGATTTACAACGAATGTAAAGCACCTCTACAATACATCAAATTTTTAAAACCATTAGGGTCTACTCTACGGCTTTTCCAAAAGACCTTATAGGTTTACCTAAAGTTTCCTATTCTCCACTACTGGTAGCCCAATTGCTTTCTTGATGTCCTTCGGTTAATGTTTTCCAAATGCGTAATCACCAAAGGCTACGACTTGAATTCTGTTTCTTTATCCAGAAAAGAAGTCAATCGGTCTTTAAGTACCGTTTCAGCTTGTTGTAATAACATGCCCGATAATAAGCCCAGAATACTCAGATTGATCGTCACCCGCTCAAAATGACCAGCATATGGAGTAGGTACGTTTCCTGATGCCAGGAAACCGGCGTACATGTAGATGAGTACAAGGCCGAAAGAAACGATTAAAGACTTTGAAATTTCAATGAGTACTACCCTCACATCTATGAATGACCCGACTCTTAGCACCGTACCCAGAAATACACTGATAGGTATGCATAGAAAGGAATAAAGTGTAACACAGAATTTACCCATTCCGTCAATCTTACTTACGTCAATATTGATTGAGTTAACAGCCAAATTCGAGCCGGAAATGTACAGTAAATACCACCCTCCCAAACTCAACACTACAGTCGTTAAAAGAGCGACCGCAGAGGACACTCCTTTCTTCCGTTTTTGTTCAAATGGTTTGTTCTTGATCACACTATTGATTAACGACACAAATTCACCGACTAAAGGATTGGAAGGTACCACTTTTCCCGATATGACCATGTTATCAATGATGCCGGTGGAAACTTGATCAAATCGATCCCCGTATTCCTTCCAAAGCCGATCTGATGAGCTTTCAGAGTTATTAGTATCTTCAAATTCAGCGAGCCGTAGCCAGGGTATTGGAATCATTGATTTTCCCATGATGATAGAAAGTTGACCTATTAACTCAACTGTTCTTTTACCCCCAAGCAGCAAAATACAATCTGAAGCATTTATCGCTTCAATAATTACAGACTGCCGATTCCCTTTGACCCTTTTCTTTATGAATTTGATATGGTCATATCGTTTTCGAAAAGTAGCATCAGATTCGCTCTCGTAATGGATCACCTGATAGCTGCTCGTACTTTGATTGATTGTCTGAGCTCCATTTGTGTCATCACCGGCTGCAGAAGTTCCATTATTCTTCAATAAGGTATTGATTTCTGCGAGAACATATTCTTCAAAAGTCCATTGTTCCTGTAGCGTAGTGGTTATGATAAGTTCGTAATTTCCTTCAGATAAGGCCAGAGCAATCAATTTCGCGATTTCCCCATATGACTCCCCTGAACCTGAACCAGCAATATATATTTTCTTCTTTTTCATTGAGGTTGTGCTTATGAACTACAAGGTCTGAAAAATTTAAAACCGACGCAATACCTAATTTTTGGTATCTAGCAGTCATGTTCCGACTCAAGGTTTCAGGTCAAACGGAATGAGAAATAAAACCAATAAGTCCATCAATAGAGCATTGCAAAAGACCTTATAGGTTTAATCCATCGGGAATATATTCGGCGGCAGCGGTCCGGCCCGTAACGGCAGGTTGCGTTGGAATTTCACAGCAAGGAGTAACAGCTATCAAACTTTGAGTTTCCGCAGGGCCGAGGGCCACCTGGCGGTATTCCTAGGTTCGCATAGGAAACCGGAATGACGGTCTTAAAAAAAGTGCAGGGTGTAAAGCGAATGCTTCACTTCACCTCATCGTATAAAGACTGCCGCGTTCCGATAGCAATCGGAACTCGCAGTGACGATGAGGACGGTAACAGCACCCAGTTCTACAACATTTGCAATTCTGACAGATGTTTTGGGCATTTTAAATGTCGATGAAAATTCAATCGCAATGCAATGGCAATTGAGTATAATGACATCTAAAGTCTTATAATGCAAGGCTCCTGGGGGCTTTATAGTTGATACCCAAAAGCATAAAATGAGCTATCTTCTTCGAGTGCCTCGCACATATCAGTGCCCGGCAGGATTTGAAATCTGGCCCAGTAATTAGGACTGTAGCTACTTTTTAGTTTTTCTTTAGCATGCGAGATTCATAAATTAATTTTCCGTGATCTCTGATTTGTATGGTGTAAACACCATTCCTCAAAGCGGAAACATCAATTTGTTCTCGGCGGTTGGTTACATTCAATTCGATAACTTTCGTACCAACTAATGTGAATATGGCCACCGAAACGTCCTGTTGTTTAACGGACAAATTCACAAAGTTCTGAGCCGGGTTCGGGAATAGTTGAACTGAGGGTTCATTGGCGAAGCCTAATACTTTTTCGCTTCCAATCGTAAAAGACCAAAACTCGGACCCTAGATAAGGCTCACTTCGGATTCCGTTAGCATTTTCAAAGGCATATTCGTCTATTTCAATATAATAAGGGGTATCATAAGTGAAGGTCGTATCGAAACTAAAGAAAAATGTCTTTTCTGTCCCTTCAACCGTAGTACTTGAAACCGGATCGCCGGAATCGCCATCAAACAAGTGGATCAGCCCATTCACTGCCTGCACTTCTTCATTGAAAGTTATTGAGAAATTGGCAAAATTATTGGGTAATGCTTCCGCTCTGTTTGAGGGTACAGTTGAGCTGATAAATGGTGCGGTTTCATCCACTCCGGTGACAAAAGTCCAATCATCATCCTCAAAACCGGCAAATGGGTTTCCAAATAGATCCTCATATGCTCCTGGGTCAATCAATATGCGGTATTTAGTTCTGGGTTTCAATAACCTTTCTTCAAATTGAAGGATTTGCGTATTAGAATGAGCGGATTGATTGATGGGAATTGTTTCATGGATCTGACCAGTGGCCGTCTCTACAATTGAGGCCGTTCCGTCAACAGGTTTGACATGTTCATCGAACACTAGCATAAAATAATTTGTGCTCAAGTCAACCCTAATGGATCCGTTCCCCGGTGATAGCTCAGTAATTTCCGGCATTTGCGTTTCAGGCGCCTGTGTTTTAAACACCCATTTATCCGGACTATATATACCTCTAAAAGTATTTTCAAAGCCATCAAAGAAGACATTAGAGTCAATCTGAATGTAATAAGACTGTTCTGGAAGCAGCAAATCTCCTGCGTATTGTAAAGTATGGCTTTCTGAAATTTTTTCCGATGCCTGGGTTTTCAAAGTTCCGACTAATTCATCAGAATCAGCATTAAAGAGATAGGCCGAACCTTCCCTGGCAATTACCTTCTCATTGAAATAAATGACAAAATCTGTGGTCCCTACCCCCACATCATCAGCCAGGTTCCAGGGGGAAAATCTGCGCGCTACCGGGGGTTGTTCATCGACACTTTGTGTTATAAAATTCCACAAGATCGGGGACTTGAAACCTTTGGACGGAACACCATAAATACTTTCCACGATCGCATCATCCACTTCCAGGTGGTACCTTGTTTCAGGTTTCAAAAATCCTGGCTGGAAAATAACACGGTGAAATCGACTATTCTTTTCAGGAAAGTCCCTAATGTTTGCAATTTTCACAACTTCTCCGGTACTACTTTCAATCAGCATTACTTCACCTTCCAGAGAGTTGACAGGAGAGCCAAATCTTATCTGGAATTCATCCATAGCAACTGAAACATTCGTTTTCCTGGATTCAGGAAGAAATTGATAATATCGAGGAAGGTCCGAAGAACCTGATTCTGTTGTAAATGAAAGGGTTGTATCGTTGATTCCTTCAAATTCATTGCCAAAGTAGTCAACGAATGATCCGGAATCAATTTCGATATGATAGGTTGTAGATGGTTCTAATGTTGTGGGATGAACCGAATAAGAAAGTCCATTATTTGTTATTGGATTCCAAAATTTGATAATCTTATTTGATTTCGTTTTGATGAGTCGAACTTCTCCGTATGCAGGATTTGTACGTTCTTCAAAATTAAGAGTGACTGATCTTAAATCCACCTTTACATCTGATGCTCCCGATAAAGGTGACATTTCCACTATTGGCGGGTGTTCTGTTTTCTTCGGGGATGTAGTAAATGCCCAGAAATTACTATCCGCAATACCTTCGAACTCATTTCCAGAGCTGTCCTGGTAGCTACCCGCATCTATTTCCAAATAGTATTCAGTAGAAGGTTCGAAAAGATCGGAATTGAAATTTAAGTTTATGCTAGTTTTAGGAGAGGTAAAAACGTCCAATTCTTTTGTTTTCACAACCTCACCAGTTGCTGTTTTAATAATTCTGGCCTCACCTCCAATCCCTATAACCGGTTCGTCGAAGTAAATACTGAATAATGTCTGAGTAATGCTTACGCCCGTGGCTCCATTTATAGGGAATGAGTTTGTAGCAACCGGAGGAAGGGTATCTAGTGGAGCCGTAGTGAAAGACCAAATTGTACTATCTGAAATTCCTTCCAAGAAAATATCACTGGAATTTCTGAAGACTTTTTCATCTATTTCAATGTGATATTTAGTTGACGGTTCAAGAAATTCTTGGTCGAAGAAGAAATATTTATCAACAGATAGGCCATCATAGCCATTCGCGTCCCAAAACTCTGTTGTAGTTTTAATGATTTCACCCGTGGAGGTTTTGATCATTCTTGCTTCACCGGAATGACTTTCCACTACCTCATCGAACACTAATCCGAAAGTATTGATGCTTACATCTACCCCTACTTCTCCGTTACCTGGCGTTTGACTTTTGATGATCGGGGGGGCGTTATCAGCTTTTTCCGTTGTGAAAGTCCAGGTCAGGCTGTCATGGACGCCTTCAAAAATATTCCCGAATACGTCCCGATAGCTTCCGGAATCAATTTCAATATGATAGTCCGTTAATGCTTCCAGTTTTATTTCATCTCCAAATTCTAAATCCTGATAAATCCTGCTAGACGGAAAACTAAAATCAGTCACATCTACAGTTGCTACTGCTTCGCTGGTAGCCGTTTTGATGAGACTCGCTTCGCCTTCAATTATGCTGACAGGTTTATCGAAAAACATTCGAAACTTATTTTGAGTTATGCCTATGTTTTCCGAAGCATTCGGTGGAATTAGTCTTGTGAACTTAGGGGGTATGGTATCTTCTAATATTGTAGTGAATGACCAAATGGTGCTGTCAAGAATTGCTTCGACCAGATTTCCATAGATGTCTCTGTAACTTGCACTATCTATTTCAATATGATATTTAGTGGAATATTCCAGCGTACCATCAGAATCGAAATTAAAGCCTTGTCGAGGGTCGTGACCAAATAAGCGTCCATTGAAGAGAAGATCTGTTGTCATCAGCACTTCATTCGTAGCGGTTTTGACAAGCCTTGCTTGCCCTGCTACTGCAGATACCGCTCTGCTCAAGTGAAATTCGAAGTTTCGTTTGGTTATTTGTATACCTGATGCTCCGTTTTGAGGAAAGAATGCTATAATTTTCGGTGAATCCGTTTTGGCATCCTCAGTCTTAAAAGACCAGGTGACGCTATTGTATAAACCACCGAATAAGTTGCCACTTTCATCCTGATAAGCATTACTATCAATCTCAATGTGATAAACAGTACTCGCTTCTAAAAGGTCTGCACCAAAATCCAAATGGCGGATCTTTCTTATGCTGTCATCCAACCAATTATCACCTATCGTTGAAGTTCTGACTATTTCACCCGTAGAAGTTTTAACTAGTCGAGCCTCACCGGAAAGGGAGCTTACAGGCACATCAAAACTAAAATGGAAGCCATCTTCCTGGAGTGAAACAAAGGTTAACTCATTAGGTCGAGTACTAATAATTGTAGGGGTAAGCGATTCAGAGGAACCTTGAGCAACGACCTCTGATACAGGGATAATAATGGAATAAGAAAAAAGTAATATTACACTTATGCGCTTAAACATAAGAGAAAATATTTTTAAGTGCATTTGATTAAAATTGTTTTGAATATTAGGATTACAAAACAAATTACGTCAAATATTCTCCATTTTCAAATCAAGAGTTTCGGATTTACAGTAATTATTTTTCGTGATTTGAAAGATCACTTAAACGGACAATTTGTAATCGCCATCCGAAAGATGGTAGGTGCCTCAGCACATCCCTGGATGCTCTGCCCCAAGTGCTATTTGCAGTGTCTTAATTGACAAGCACTTCAACCCGTTCTGGGTGCTTCGATCAATAAAAAACACCTCCTTCCTCATTGGCCGGAGGTGTCTTTTTATGACAGTAGATACGTCCTCACTCCCCTAATCTTCCAACAGCACCCGATAGGTGGAAACCTGATCGCGTTGAGAGATACGCAATAAATAAAGTCCTGAAGTTAAGTCCGACAGGTCCAACGTCTTCTGGTCGCCCATGCGCTCCAACATGACCTTCCCTGAGAAGTCAACGACTTGAATGCCCTCGATGGGTACATCCATCACAATGTGGAGCTGTCCTGCTGTAGGATTTGGGTATATAGAAATATCTCTTGATGTGGCCAGGTTCAAAATAATGTCCACCACCGCTTCATTGGATGATTCGGAAACGAAGTTCTCACTGAGTGCTCTGACCGTATAGCCGTACGCGCTTGCGGTCACTACATCGCTATCCGTATAGGTCGTCTGATCAGCATCCACCACCGCAAGCGACAATGCCTCACCGGCATCCTGTGACCTGAAGATTTCAAAGCCTACTTCATTGTCAGAATTATCACTCCAACTCAAAGCGACGGTCTCTTCCGTGTCCGTGCGCTCCGCAGTTAAATCCGAAGGGGCTACCGGAACAATTAGCTGATAATCCACCGCTGCTGAAGCTCTTTCTCCAAAGACGTTCGCAGACACAACCGTATAGCTGTAGGGCACATTGGGAGCCGCTGATTCATCGACATAGGTTGAAGTACCCCGATCCAGCGTTGCGAGCGTCACGGTTTCGTCCGCATCAGATCGAATCACCTGAAAGCTTCTGGCCTGCAAATCTGATTCCCAATCAAGGTGGATGTTACCAGCCTCGTCGTTGGTTATAGTCGTAATGGCTGCTGCCTCCGGTCCTGAAATCTTAATGGTATTGAATCCACCAGTATTCACACCGCCCATCGAAGCTGCCCCAAGCAGGATTAAGGTATCATTTTCTACCTCCATTTGGTTGATCACTCCTTCAAACTTTAAGTTCAGGTCATCGTAGACTAGTCCACTTTCGAAATTGACTAATGCCAAGGCCTTTCTTTCGATGGAGTTGATCTGATCGAAATTTCCAGCGATGAGTATCGTGGTATCACTGATCTGTTCGACATCTAAAATGGCTTTGTCAGCATTTATGCTAAACAAAGCGGAATTGAGCAGATTTCCATCCTGGTCATAAGTCCGGACATCTTGAGGATTGTTGGAATCGCTCTCCCACACCAGCAGGACGGACTCATTGACATAAAAATATGAGCTCATCCCAAAAGAGGTATCTAACGTAATGCTCCCAAATGAAGTATCTTCTGATCCATCCGAAAGTAAACGCGTTATTTTCACCGTGTTATCGTCTTCCCGCTGCATTACGATGAGTCTATCTTGATCCACAAGCGTAGATTGATAAATTTTCACATCCGGAAAAGAAAAGGATGCGTCGACCTCATAATCACTCGTCAATTTTAGGGCTCCGGTTCGGACGAAAGCGTTATCCACCTGATAAGAGAAATCACCGGTCAATAAAATGCCCCCGTCGGAAGTCTCGTGCATATTGGTAATCGCACCGGCTCCGCTACTCGTATTGGACCTGAGGAAAAGCGGAATATCCAACCGCTCCCCGCCCGTGTAGACTTCAAACTGATTGAAATCTTCTGTGTCATCATAGGATATCAGGAATTCGCCGGTGGACAACAGCAAGCTACTGCCTACGCCATTTTCGGGAGTTAGTTCGAAACCAAACTCGGGAGCCTGAGGCCCATCTTCCAAAGACCAGGTAAGAAACCCTGAAGCTCCTGCGGCTGAGTTGAGGATGTTGCGCCCTTCGATGGTGAATTGACCTCCCGACAGTGGCTGAAAATTGGAGGGAGCTGCATAGCCATGGAGAATAGCGAAATCTTCCGCCTGATTTCCATCCCGATCAATCACAGTCAAACCATTGGCTATGTTTCCATCATATTCGGCGTGTTCAGCCACCAGCAGCCATCTGTTCGCACTTAGCTTAAGCAGCCTGGGCCGGATGGCTAAAAAGCCATAATCTTCATAATTACGCGATTCAAAAAGGTCATCCCGAACTCCTGCTGCATTCACCTTGGTGAGTACATTCTCGAAGTTGCCATCTTGGCCAAGTAGAAAATAACCTCCCGCCCCATCGGGTGTGGCAAAATCAATGCGCTCCATGAACGATAAGTCCGCATCATGGAAGGAATTGTCTGTTAAAAACCCGGAATCATCGTAAATGAAAATACCATTGGTCGTTAAGCCCTCAATCTGAATGTTATCACTAACGATAAGTAGTTCTCCACTGGCCAAAGTTTCCACATGGGGCGGCGGGAAGTTACCATCGACCATGATCGTTGTAAATTGCAAATCCCGCTCGCCATTCTTATAGCGCATCAATTCATGAATGGATTCTTCATCATTCTCCCAAAGGATCATAAATGAAGTTTCGTCAATAGGAATGACGCTGGCATAGGATCTGGTAAGCTCTTCTTCAATTACACGCGTGCCCCCATCCTGACCTACCAGGGTGAGTGTGCCCGGTGAGGTAATCACTAAAAGTGAATCCTGATGAACCGCAATATCCAGTATATAACCAAAATCACTGGTCAATTCAACACCTTCTATGCCACTGTCACCCGATACTTTGAGCAAATTTCCATTTTGCAGGTAGTAGATAGAATCGTTCCAAAAAGCATGACCGCCAGCCAGGTCATTAAAAAAATCATTAGTGTAAGGAATCTTGGGATTAAAAGACTCATCCAGTTCGCCTGTTGCCGACATTTTGATGATCGGGCTGACTGCACGACCATTATGAAATGCGACGTTGCCGCCCACGTAGATGGCATCCTCGAATGTTTCTACCATTCGGTAAAACGGGTAGCTCTGGAGCTTAGGACTTTTTGAAGCAAGGTTAATCGGCACTTGCGCGTAAGTGATCAAGGAAGCCAACAGTAATACTGTGAGGGGTAGATAGCCTTTAAAATTCATTGTTTTAACAGTTATTTCGGGGTGAAATTAGTCATTAATACCCATCTACAAGCATGAATGCATCACAACAACATCCTATCTTCACACCCACAAGGTCAAACCATCACCTAATGAAACTCGTCCTTGCATTTTCTAGCCTATTCCTGGCTGCATCCATATGGGTCTATGAGATCGATTCGGATGTGAACTTACGCAAGGGTCCTGGCAACAAGAAGAAGATCTTATGAACTGTGGCAGGCGGCGAAAAAATCCAGGTATTGGAAAAGACCAATGAATTCTGGTGGAAGTTGGAATCTCATAGAAGGGAGTGTCTGCTAAAGTTCATTGAGATTCCCGCCCGCCTGCCGCGAGGCATTGTACGATCACTAATAAAAACAGTATCATTCATGCTTATGGAGTGATCCCTGCCTGTCCTCCAAGCAGGCTGGGAATGACAGCTTTTTGGATAAATATCTCAATTTTGTTCCGTCATTCCGGCGGCCGGCGATCCGGTTTTTGTAATGTAGCGAAGAAATACCGCCAGACGGCCCTGCGGAATCTCATTATTTAGTGGTACTTCTAATATTTATGAGATTCCGGCAGATCAATGAATAGGTGCAAAAACGCAAGGTCGCAATGTGATCGCCGGAATGACGATATTTTAGCAGCTATCAATAAGACCGCTCCACCTGAATGCTTCCATCCTCATGAACGCCATCGCAATCTTCTCCTGTAAAGGATATGGCAACACGCAATGTTTCAAATTGGCCTTCCCCGGTATAGGCGCCTGGGCAACCTCCCATATAGTCTGGCAAGTCTTGCCTATATTGGAAAGTAAAGGTGTTGGTCCCGTCTTCGGACAGTAGTACCGTAATGGTTCCATCATTGTCCTCGCCACCATAAGCCGGCTGGAAGGTAGAAGAAATGTAGAAATCGCCACTCACGCGAGATCCCTGTTGCTCTCTGAGCCAAAACGAAACTGGCACATTGGAAAACAGGTTATCATCCCAGGTGCCGACATACCTGCCCAGAATGGTGCTTTTATCGGTTAAGGTAATGGATGCTTTTCTCTCGGCGATGAAGCTTTTTCCTTCAATGTTGAACATTAACACCACAACATAGGCCAAATCATGCTGCAAGGTGTTGCTGTTCATATCTAATAGATCAGGCAATTGGAATTCGTATTCATTCTTGGTAGCAGTTACACCCTGCACCGCAAGAAAGGAGCCTTCGGGTACGGCTTGTAATTGCTCCGTCGTAAGGTTATTCGCTGTGGAAGCAGGCACAATAAACAAGTTGATGGCCTCCACTCCTTCACTGAAATTGAACTTGACCTGGATGTCTGTTGAAGATTCGATGTTGCCAATATCAATGGCAGAAAAGGAATTCAATTCGATGGGATTGAATACAATTTCTGGCTCGTCTTCGGATGAACATGAAGAGATGAGGAATAAACTGAAGGCGCAGATCTTCCACGCCAATGATCGGATGATTTTTAAGGTTTTCATATGGTTTTTTGATTCTAATTGGGATTTATTTGGATACGGTTAGGAGATGGATACAGCGGAGTATTTGCAGCGAATGACAAGAAATGCATTGAATGGCAAGCTTTACTGGATTTTTTACCGAATCAGGTGCGCGGATACGTAAGCAAAACCAATCAGGTGTACTAAACATCTCTTCGAAAGACCTTATCCGTTTGTTTCACTTCGGTGATAACACCTTCAGTGGCTGGATGGAAGTTTGTGGAGACACAAACTCGGTGGAAAACTCATTATGGCAGCTATTGCCCAATTTGATGTTAATTTGATCTTGACACGTCAAGTAAAAAGCATCCTGTGAGTTCCTACACCTACATATCAGCAAGTTGGACAATTAACTCAAATAATGAAGAAATAGAGCTATTCCCCGACGATGGTGTCCAGGATCATCAAATGGAGGCCATGGAGTATACCTTCCTTGATATACTCGAGCTTTATCAAGGCACATATAAATATTTCGATGAGGACGAATTGAAGGGATTGCTTCTTTATAGTAAATACCATCTGGCAGATGTACCGCCCAGGTCCTGCGCCAGGGCCTATTGGACGATGCTCCTTTATATGAAAGCATTCATGGAAAACTACCCGGACCTGTACCATTCCTATTGGGAAGAAGATAGTCCTGTAGGCATCCTGATTGCACAACTCCTGCAGAAGGATTTACACCTGTTTGATGATTACGATGAGGTGTTGCTAAAAAACAAAGAGGACCTCAGTGACCTGAATGATCATGAACGATTATTGATGCTGTATTTAAGCGACGCTTTGAAGTTTACTCATACGGTGTATGAAAAGGCTGTTTCGGGAGCTCATAACATCGTGATCACGGTGATCACTGCCTAATCGTCTTCGATGGGCTCGGGGACGCCTTGCCGGCCGCGCCTTGCCGGCCGCGCATAGTCAGACTGACATTAATTATCTATTTCTAGCTCATCCATGTGCTCCAAATTCAATTGGACTATGATGATAACCGGGATGACGTTTCTATATTTTTTCCGTCATTCCGGAAATTCTGGAAAGAATCGGAAGAATTATCCGGAATCTCACCAAAAGGAATAACTACTAAAACATATTGAGATTCACTGGCCGTGCGCCCGTCAGGTCAAGTGTAGGATTCTATTCTTACCTAGGAATTACAGTGACCACCGGAGCGACGGCCGTCGGAATGACGTTTCTTAATGAACAATTCACTCCAATAATCACTAAATTCAGGTCTGATTGACCACCCTAACCTAGTTGAATGAATAAGCCCATCTTGATTGGTAGCGTGTTGCTACTAACGCTCCTCAGTTGTCAACCTGGCGGAGAATTATTCGAAAATGCCCTGTGTATCCAAAATATCACCATCATCGATCCCATCGATGGGCTCAAAGAGAATCAGACATTAGTCATCAAGGATGGAAAGATCCATCGGGTTGCTCCTTCAGCAGAACTAAAGCTATCTGACCAAAACACAATCATCGATGGCACTGGAAAATACCTGATTCCCGGACTTTGGGATACCCACGTGCATTTCTCATACATGGAAGAATTGGCTCCTCGGATGTTGGATCTTTTTCTTGCTTATGGCATCACCAGTGTCCGTGATACTGGCGGTGATATCAACTTCGTTAATCAATGGAAACAAAAAGCCTTGAGCAATCCGACCGGTGCTCCGCGAGTAATGATCGCAGGTCCGCTGCTGGATGGCCTTCCTAACGTATACGATGGTAGCGATCCTGGGCACCCTCCCCTTTCTGTTGGACTGGGTACCGTGGCCGACGTACAGGATCAAATTGAACTATTGGACAGCATGGATGTAGACTTGCTGAAAGCGTACGAGATGCTCACCCCGGAACAGTTCGCAACGGTTACAAAAATGGCTCGGGAAAAGGGTCTCAAAGTAACCGGTCATGTACCGCTGAGTATGGATGTGATCTCGGCCTCTAATGCCGGATTGAACAGCATGGAGCATATGCGTAACCTGGAGATATCATGCGCCTCCAACTGGGAAGCCTTGCTTCAACAACGCCGGGACATGTTGTTTTCAGGAAGGACCGACAAAGGGGGTATACTTCGCTCGAGGATCCATGCGGCCCAGCGACCCATTGCCATTGAAAACTACGACGAGGGTCGTGCCAATGAAGTGCTTGGTGTGTTGGCCACCAATGAAACCTGGCAGATCCCTACCCTGACCTTAGCGACGAATGTCACGGAAAGGCCTTTTGCCGAAGTACAGTATCAGGAGAGCTTCAAGTATTTACCTGAAAATGTTGAAAATCAATGGAAACAGAACATTGAAGACTTTGTGAATACTCGACAACCCACGGAATTTCAGTTGGAATACACCACATGGTTTCGAAACATGGTAGGTAAAGTGCATGTAGCGGGCATTGATATCATGGCGGGAACGGATTGCCCTATTTTCTTTTTGACTCCAGGACGAAGCTTACATCAGGAGTTGGTTGTCCTGGTGAATGCCGGACTTTCTCCGTTAGACGCCCTAAAAACAGCTACTTACAACCCGGCCAGGTACTTCAACATGGAGAATGAATTGGGAACAATCAAGGAAAACCATTGGGCAGATCTGCTGATACTGGATGCCAACCCTCTGGAGAACATTGATCATACCCGGCAAATCAATGCGGTGATCAAGCAAGGAAACTATATGGATAGAGCACGGTTAGATGAAATGTTGGCGGAGTTGGATAAGCTGTAAGCGAGGCAAAGGATTTAAGTAAAGAATTGCTAAAAATTATTGAGATTCCGGCACTACACTATGTTCCGACCGGAATGACGGTTTTGAATGATATTTCTGTTTTTTATTCCGTCATTCCGGTTTCCAGCGCGGAGCAAGGAATACCGCCAGGCGGCCCTGCGGAATCTCAACAAAAGGAATGGCTGTTATCATATTTTGAGATTCTAGGCACTCCACCATCTAGGGGTGACTCTTGTAATGGATAAGGAAGGTCTAGATTTTTACTACATTACCCCTTATGACTAAAGGCGGCTATGTCTACATTGTAACAAACAAGAACAGAACTACACTTTATATTGGAGTAACGAGCCATTTACAAGCCAGAATTTATGAACACAAATCAGGTCACGGTTCTGCTTTTACCAAACAATACAATTGTACTGACTTGGTCTATTATGAAGTTTTTGAAGACATAGAATCTGCAATTGCAAGAGAAAAACAACTCAAGAAATGGAGGCGGGAGTTCAAGGATAACATCATCAGAGATTTCAATCCTGATTGGAGGAATTTGTATGACGATATATTAGATCACAATTAACAAACCCGTCATTCCGGCGATCATTGAACTACTTCCTATTAGTTCTGCCTCCAAAGTTGATCTGCCGGAATCTCACCAAAAGGAGAAGTACTAAAACACTTTGAGATTCCGCAGGGCCGCCTGGCGGTATATCAATTAAATCATACTAAGAAAGCATCAAGTTACTATGATAACCGAAATGACGGTTCTGAATGGCGTGACCGAGCCACTTTTTGTTACGTCATTCCTGCGTAGGCAGGAATCTCACACAAGAGAGCAACTACTAATCAATAATGAGATTCCGGCAGATCATTCTTAGTTGTGCAACCCTTTCGATAAAAATTTACTGATCGCCAGAATGACGGTCTTTGATTTGAATACAATGCCTCTATGGTTCAGAATTCCATGAATGCAGATGTTAGATTCCCTATTTTAGCTATTCATCTTAATAGGTCAGGACTTCTTATGCATCGATTGCTACTTGTTATCTGTTTTTTGTTTCTCAACCTGATCGCTTTTGGCCAGGTAGATCACTGGGAAAGTGTGGTACTGCCCGAAGATTCGTGGCAATACCTGGTTCCTGATGAACAACCTGATGTTTCCTGGACCTCCCTTTCATTTGATGATTCAAATTGGTCAACCGGAAATTCCGGCATCGGATACGGAGACGGAGATGATGCAACTCTCATCGATGCTACTTTATCGCTGTACATGAGGTACGAATTTGAAATCGTGACCGTCGATGAAATTGAATCGCTGCTGCTAGACATGGACTTTGACGATGGATTCGTCGCCTACCTGAACGGTACTGAAATCGCCCGTGCATTTGTTTCCGGAGATGTTCCTGCTTTTGATCAAGGTGCCAACGACTTTCATGAGGCCAAGCTCTACACCGGACAAGTTCCCGATCGTTTTGAAGTCGATCATGAATTGCTGGTCAATGGAACCAATGTACTGGCCGTGGAAGTGCATAATGAAAACATCAACTCCTCAGACTTAACTGCCCTACCTGTTTTATCAGTGGGTCTTAATACTTCGAGTAGCGCTTACCGGGACGTTCCTTCCTGGTTTAGTGCGCCATTTCTTTCTACTGAATTCACTTCGTCGAATCTTCCTATTGTGATCATCGAAACGGAAAATGGTCAGAGCATTCCCGATGAACCCAAGATCTGGGCGCAAATGTCCATCATTGATAATGGAGCTGGTGAACGTAATTTCCTGACCGATATAGACAATTCTGAAAGCCTCGATTTCTCAGGATTGATCGGTATAGAAATACGGGGCAGCTCTTCTCAATTACTCGACAAAAAACAGTATGCACTCACGACGTTTGAAGACCGGCAGGACAAAGACAATGTCAGTTTATTGGGCTTACCCGAGGAAAATGACTGGATACTCAATGGCCTGGCTTTTGACCAATCTTTGATGCGTGATTACCTCAGTTACCAGATGGCCTTGAAAACCGGACAATATGCTTCGCGAGGCATCTACTGTGAAATGGTATTGAATGGGGACTATCGGGGCATCTATATCCTACAGGAAAAACTAAAGGCCGATGATGATCGCATTGACATCAATAAAATCGGGGCTTTCGATAATTCAGATGATCTGATCACCGGTGGTTACATTACCAAAGCAGACAAAACCGAAGGGAATGACTTTGCTGCCTGGACCATGCCCTCCAATACGGGCGCAACAGTCGCATTTATTCATGAAGTGCCTAAGGATGACGAGGTGACCAACGCTCAGGATGGATATATTGAAGGCGTTTTCCTCGACCTGGCCGATGAATCGCGTAACAATAATTTGTCACTGGAAGATGGTTATCCATCTATCATTGATATTCCTTCTTTTATTGATTTTATGATCATCAATGAATTGGCTTCTAATGTAGATGGGTACCAATTCAGCACGTTTTTTCACAAAGACAGAAACGCCAAACTCAGGGCAGGACCCGTCTGGGATTTCAACCTGACCTACGGCAATGATTTGTTCCAGTTTGGATTGGACAGGAGTCATGAAGACGTCTGGCAGTTTGACAATGGTGACAATGAAGGTGCAATGTTTTGGAAAGACCTGTTTGAAAGCGAACCCTTTCGCTGCCATATGGCCAGCAGATGGCATGAATTGACAACCGAAGGCCAGCCCTTACATCCCGAATCTATTTTTCAATTCATGGATGAAGTGATCCTCTTGCTGGAAGAAGCAAGGCCCAGAGAACAAGCACGATGGAATACGCTGGGCAACTATGAGGCGCATATTGACATCATGAAGGAATGGATCACTGACCGTATCCAGTGGATTACAACAAATTTGGGGGCACCCAGGGCTTGCCTCGGTGAAGATGTTCCGTCATTGATTATTTCAAAAATCAACTACAATCCTGGCTCGCAAGGTGGTTTTGATGAAAAAGACCTGGAGTTTGTGGCTGTCACGAATATTGGCAACGCCACTGTCGACCTGACCGGGGTATATTTTGGAGGAACAGACCTTGTCTATCAATTCGATCCCAACACCTTCCTAAATGCTGGTAGTACAGTCTATCTGGCCAATGAAAGTTTGGCTTTTCGTTCGGTTTACGGGTTTACTCCTTATGATGAATTCAACCGCAGCCTGGACAATGAAAGTGAAACGCTTTTGCTATTGAATGGATTCGGTAATGTCATCGATGAAGTGACTTACTACAATACCGCTCCGTGGCCTGAAGCTGCCAATGGTCTTGGAGAATTCATGGAAGTCATTGATCCCAATGCGGACAATAATGATCCGTCCAACTGGCAAATCGGTGAATTCGGTGAAATTCTCAATCTCGAAAACAACCCAGAACCACGCCTTAGTATCTATCCAAATCCAGCCATAGAGCGTGTCATGATCTCCGCTCCTTCACGGATAAAAGTCATCAACCTCAGGGACCTTTCAGGTAAATTGATTGAACGATTTGAGGTTAACAGGGCTGAATTTGAATTACCTCTTAAGCGTTCTTATAAGGGGCTGTATTTGGTGGAGATCGAAACAGTAACTAAACATTACCTAAGAAAGCTGGCAATAGGTGAGTAGCAGGCTTTTTGCTATTACGAAAAATCTCCCCGGACACTAGTAATTGGGATTCAGATTATTAAAAAATAAAGTGAAGAACCCACTGAAAATGATCAGGAAAATGGGAATTACCCAAATGCCACGTTGCTACTTCTTGAGCTCCGCCGGTTCCAGCGGTCGATCTTCGGCTTTGTAACAGGTATCCATCTTAGTTCTCCCTCCCATAATAGACGAATGGTGCCCAGTAATAAGGCAGTTTAAAGGCTTCTCCGTACTGTCCTTTGATAAATTCTCGTTTAGTTTCCGCAATCGCCTCAAAGTAATCCATCCCATCCCGGTTTACCTTACGATACATTTCAACCATGAAAATTGCCGTGGAATTGTCTGCAACTGACCATAGGGAAACGGATAAGCCATTGGCACCGGCGATCAAAAAGGATTGTGTAAGTCCGACTACTCCTTCCCCGCCGTATATTTTCCCCAATCCCGTTTCACAAGCCGAGAGGTTCACAAAATCAGCCCGAATGTCCAATTCATTGATTTCACTCGTCCGTAGAAAGCCATCCTCACTTCGTTCATCATCGTAGATGCTTAATACCACTGCTGACAGCTCTGGCAAAATTGGGATGGTTAGACCATGCGTCGCAAAATGCAACACCTTGTAGTCCCCCAGTTCCCCATTGTCATTCATGTATTTCACATAAAATTCATTGGCCTGATATTTCGAATACATTTTTATGTCCGGGACTACTTCCCGCAGGTGCTCGATTTCATAAAGGGTACCGGGGAGATTGTTCATCGTGTTAATGCCCAACTGCTTGTAAGTATCACGAAGTGACTGATCAGGATCTTGATTGAGTTCCGACCGCAGGCTTTCTGTCAATAACAGATCTGACGGAGCCTTTCTGCGTCCAATGGATAAATCGAAATTGAAACTCCCAGGTGAGGTAAATTCCTCTTCGGGCAAGGTCTGTCCTTCGGGTAGCCCCATGTCCGTTTTGTAAGTGGACTCGTTATACACAGAACCTCCAAATGCCAGCATGTATTTTCTGGAATCGGGGTAGTTGCGGGCGTTCAATGCCTCTAAAACAGCCATGGATTGCGTGTACCTCACATCCTTTGATATAGCCACATAATTACCATGGTTGTCCATGAGTGTTTCATAGGGCAAATAATTCAACAGGCCATCTGGAGAAATGATCAGGTTTTGCTTCTGCTTCACAAATTCCGCTACAGGCCGGAGCAATAAGTCATAGAAGAGCCTGGACCATTCCCGATCTTCCTGTCGGTTGATCAGGATATCTCGATAGAAATTGATGGCTACTTCAAAAATATCGGAATCAGGAACCGGGCCCGCAGCCTCCTTCGACAGGAGTTTGTCCACGACGAAATTCAAACTTCCACGTTGCTGAAGATTGGCTGCCTGTGTCCCTTTTTTGGACAGGTCAATGGCATCTCTAAGAAAAGCGCGATCATCCAGGATCATGCCTTTCACCTGGTCCCGTGTGATGACTATCAAAATTTTCTCACGCCAATCGGCATTCGCATAAACAAGCACCACATCATCAGTACCCAACAGTTCCTGGGTGTCTTGAAGCGACAATAGCGCAGGTTCCGTGCCTTTACCTACAATTTGCTCCGCAAGGTACTTGGACCTGCTGGCTTCGATCGCGTCGAAAGCTTCGGCCACCTGATTGGTCTTCATATAACAAGCTGCCAAATACTTGTACGTTTGGATCTGACTGGAAAGGTATTCTCGTCGGATAGGTCCGAAGGCGGATTTCCGAAGGGCTTCTTTCAGTTCCACGGACTCCTTAAAGTGGACGATGGCTTTGGGGTAATCACCTTCCACGAAGTAAACAGATCCTAGATTGGACAGGATGCGGGCAATGTTATCTTTATCTTTTCGGTACCGCGCATTGGACAAGGCTTCTTCATAGGAAGAAATCGCCTGGCCCATTCGGCCCTCGTGCTGATACAACAAGCCCAATCCATTCAATCGATCGGCCAGTTTGCCTTCATTTCCTGAACGACGATCATAGTCCAATGCACGCCTAATCTCAAACTCAGCCTTACTGAAATCTCCCTTCTTCCTATGAATCTCAGCCATTAGCATGACGCCACTGGATGGGTTCCTGTTGTTCTGCAGCATCCTGGCGGTAGCATTTTGCAAGGTGACCATGGCCAGGTCCAATTGATTCCACCGCAAGTAAACCTCTCCTACTCCAACCTCCCTCGAGGCTGCCTTCCCCAGATCTCCATCTTGCAAGTGGATCTCTCTGGATTTCTCATAGTTTTCAAGTGCCCTGGAATAATCGCCCCATTTCATGTAAGCGTCGCCAGCATTTGAATAGTCAATTCCTACCGACCGGCGTTCATTCAGTTCAATATCCAGATTGAGAGATTCTTTATGTGCATCAATGGCCTCCTGAAACTTGCCAACCCGTTGGTATTGCATCCCCAGGTTATTGAGGATTAAGCTCATATCAGACTTTTCATTGAGCTTCCGTGCCAGGGTCAAACCATGCTGATAAAACGATATGGTTTTCTCAAATCGTTCGATTTCCTCCGAACAAAAACCTGCGTATACATAGGCATACATGAGCTTTTTTTCGCGTGATTCGTGGACACTTCTGGAAGTTTCTACATCAATATATCGCTCAAAGTGTAAGAAAGCGTCGTGGTACTCCTTGTTCTTGTAGGCATCCCTGCCTTTCTTAAAGTTCGTATCATTCGTACTGTAAACCTGTCCAAAGGTGAAGCTCACAAATAGACAGGTCAGATACCACAAAATGAACCTTCTCATCATCTATCGATTGAAGTAGTCCCTCAGGTATTGCGCGGCAGTTTGGTTCCCGAGGCGCTTGGCGCGCTCAAAATCACGAACGGTACGATCGGTGTTACCATTTTGCCAATGAGCATACCCACTGGCATAAAATACTTCTCCAGCCAACCAGCTGAGGTAATCACTGGATCGCGTTCGTTGCAACTCTGCTTCAAATTTGGATGCCCAGTTGATGCAGGCAGAATAATTTTGGCTGGACAATGCAGCAATAGCCGCCCACCCTGTATTGTAGTAGTAAGGATCGTAATTGTAAGAATTGGAATAGTAGGTCAGTGCACTTGAGTAACTACCTATCTCCTGATAATAGTCACCCAATTTTTCATGAATATACGAAAGGGGTGCCGCACCTAACATGCCGCAATCATCATTCACGATCGACATCATGTCCTGGTTGGCTTCGGATTTATCCTGATATTGATTGGATTCCAGGATACATCGGGCACGGTAGTAGGAACTGATGCAGGATGGTCCGTAAGAAAGTGTTTTTGTAAAGTCATCCTTGGCTTTGGCATACAATTTCTGGTCAAAGTAGAGGCGCCCTCGTTTTTCAAGCATGGCAGCGAACTCCACCGTTGGCGCAAAAGGTGCCTCTAAGGCTTTCGTATATGTGTACTCCAGGCTATCAGACTCCTCCATCATTTGATGCATGACTGCCTTGAACTTATACGCATTGAAGGTGGGAAGAATGTTAATAGACTCCTCAATGATGGATTTTGCTTTTTGATAATCCTTGTCTCGAGCAGATACGACGTTGGCATCACCTAATTTTGCATAGGCCTCTGATTTCAACAAGTTATTTGTATCAAACACAGGAAAGCCATTTTCCTTGAGTTCGTTCAAGGCAGCTGTTGCTTCGTCGTAATGATCCAACTGACATAAGGCCACACTTTTAATAAAATAGACATCTGGCATGAGTAAGCGATCGTAATCTCCACCAGCAGCAGCGTAGAGAGCAATGGCTTTATCCATTGCTTTGAGCATGTCTTCGTCCGACATGCCATAGATGGAACTCAAGGTAGACTCGATGGTAATTTCCTGCTCCATCATCTCTTCTACCGTCAGCTCCAGCCAGGCGTTTTCATCCTGAGCACGCGACACAGGCAATAAACACAGGATGAATAAAAAGAGGCAAAGAATTCTTGCAGGAATTAGCGGATGTAATTGGCGTAACATGGCAATGTGGTATGTGAATGAATGATTTTCGTTTCTTCCAAGAAGTCCTTCCAGACGCTAGAAGAGGTTAGGTATCACTCAGAGCACGCACGAAAAAATCGAAGAAACCTCAACAGTAAGCTTCCTAACTTACCAATCAATTTCGATCATTTGCCAAGGGAGATAAAACACACAAATACTAGATGCAGTAGTTTTCTAACCCTTCTTAAAAGCAAGCCCTAAACAGAACCTAACTCATTCAAATGTAAGGACTTAGAATCCTCAATTACCAAGGATAAAGGTCAATATTTCGCTCATTCGATCATATTACGAATTTCTACATAAGGGTATTCCACTACGTATATTATGCAAATAACAATTATGACTCTTGTAACCTGAACGTAAGACCCTATAATGATCGAAGAAGAAGCGCCGGAAAATTGCAATCGATGGGAGCAATACTCTCAAAACCATTAGGTTACTGCGAACTTCAATATGTCAAACTTTAAGATATTCTGAAGTACTTGAAAAAGAAGGAAAATTGGTTTTGCACATCTAAAACTCACCCCATCTCCGCATTGATCTCATTCACCAGCGAAACAAACAAGTCCTCCGCATGGGTATGCTTCAGGATCGCGGAAGGCACGCCAGCCCAAAGAGGCATATAGGACGTAGCTTGCTCCTTATCGGGCACATTCCATAATCCATTCATGAGCTTACTTTGCAAAGGATAGGGTGCATAAATTGGTTCGGAGGATTCATTAAAGTCCTGTATAAACTCTGAAGTAATGGACCGGGCCAGCCGACCAGTAAACACCCTCGTAAGGTCCGTCTGATAGGAATGCTCTGATCGTAAGTTCGTCTTGTGCAAGTCTGAAGCCCCGGACTCATCCGTAGCAAGAAATGCTGTGCCGACTTGGACACCTGATGCTCCCAATTGTAAATACTCCGCGGCCTTAATACCGTTTGAAATACCACCAGCCGCAATCACGGGCTTTTTGACTACTTCCAAAACTTGCTTCACCAGCGATTTCGTATCCGTCAGGGAATCTTCCGGTGACTTCAGAAAGGAAGGTCGGTGACCGCCGGCATTTTGTCCGGTTGCAATGATCAAGTCGATAGGACTATCCTCTAACAACCGGGCCTCATCGGCCGTAGTGGCTGAGGCGATGGTAACAATCCCGCGATGTTTTAGCTCACGAAAAATCTCATCTGAAGGAATGCCAAAAATGAAACTTACTACTGGCGGCTTTGCTTGAAGCACCGCTTCCAATTGTGCTTCAAAGCTACGTCGAGGCAAATCAGGCTTTTCAGGAAGAGGCAAACCCAATTTTGCGAAGTAGGGTTCAAATCGATGTTTCCACGCTTCAAAAGCCAGTTCATCAAATTCCTTAACGGGATCATCGGCAAGGGGCACCCACAAGTTAAGTGCATAGGTCGCGACAGTGCATTTGCGGATGGCTGCATTAATCTCCAGAATTTCTTGTGGTGATCGGGCATTGAGTCCGAAAGATCCCATCCCTCCTGCATTGGAAACCGCAGCCACGAGTTCGACGGAAGAAAATCTTCCGCCAAACGCGCCCTGTATGATCGGATATTTGATCCTTAAGGCTTCACTTACTGTTGTGTTATTCCACATGAGCAAAAGCTTTATTCACGATTTTCCAATCTCCATTTACGATACACAAAGACAAGAAGTCATAGTAATTGAATCCTAGCATCCTTAAATGCGCTTTGACCAGCGCTATATTACCCACAACTTCTATCCCCACGATCTCCATTCCAAATTTCTCGCTAAGCTCGGAAGGGCTCTTTCTGCCTTTGACTCCTGCGAGGTATTCGTCCAGGGTTTTGGCGTATGCTTCTCCTTTGATGTCGCCATAGAGCCTCGCTTCTGGAGCAAAACTTTGCTGAAGTTTATCAATATTTCCTTCATATACCCCATCAAAATAAGCACGGATCACTTTTTGGATCGCTTTTACATGTTCTTCGTACATCATGATTCCGGTTTTAGATAGCATGTCCCACGGTATGACCTCCGGCTACATTGAATGTTTCTCCGGTTACGAACTCAGCAGTAGCCAGGTAATGGGCCGCCGCAGCGACTTCCTCTGGTTCCCCAATTCTATCCAGTAAATGCAAGCCTGCTAAACTATCGGCATCATCGACACCTATTTTTCCTTGTAGCGGACTTCTGATGATACCGGGTGCAATCGTATTCACACGAATGTTGTCCTTACCAAACTCAGCTGCCAGTTGTCGAGTGAAGGCATGGATCGCTCCTTTACTGGCGATGGGTGCCGTAGCCGGAAAGCCAGCAATGGCATGATCAACGAGTACGGTCCCAATATTGATGATGCTGCCACCTGACTGCATTAACATTTGTTTCACTGCTGCCTGAGACGCGTAATAGGTTCCTTTCAAATTTACCGTTAGGAAGGCATCAAGCTCACTTTCATCTACCTCCAAAAAGGGTTTAGGTGTAAAAACGCCCGCGTTATTGATCAATACATCGACGCTTCCGAATTTATCAACGGCTGTCTTCACCAGCTGGTCTGCAACTGCTCGTCGGGAAATATCCCCTGCCACGAGTACCGCGTTGTTGGGTGATCCAAAAGCTGCATGGGCTTTTTCCAGGTTTTCCTGACTGGATGAATTCATCACAACATGATAACCTTCCTTTAGAAACAGTTGGGTGATTGATTTTCCTATCCCTGTGGACGCACCGGTAATGATGGCTGTTTGTTGGTCCATGATGGTTACTTTAAATTTTTGAGTGTTGAATACATTTTTCCTTTGACACCCCAGTTGTCGACATTTACCTCGTCGATCACTACATGGGTAGTTTCAGGCACCTTGCCTAAAACGTCTACCACCAACTGGGTGGCTCCTGCGATGAGTTGCTGCTTCTGCGCACGCGTTACTTGCTCATCGGTTACTTTGATATTGATGTATGGCATTTGTTTTTATTAATTATTGATGAATACAAAATTCCCGGTTAGTTGGCTGATCTTATAGGGCCTAAATCACCACTTTGAAGTGATCTGGATCACACCTTAGATATGGATAAAAAATCCACCTTCTACCCGATGTAATACGCGATCATAACTGAGCGAGAAGAAGCCCCGAAGGGCATGTTGTCCTTGATAATATCTACGGATGCCCAACTTGCTCACGACCCGATCTATTGATCCGGTATCGACCTCCAGGTCTGCGTAAAAACTCAAGTCTTCGAAGGCGTGAACAATGGCGGAAAATGCCATATGGTTTTCGTCGAAACTTGCAACGAACTCGGTTTTTTCATCCACTCTCCTTGCTGCCACAAAGAGCTCATTATTCCTAATGAATCCCGAAACTGACAACATGTTATATCCTAATTTCAGGTGATAGGCAGGCGCTCCGTCCTGTTGGTGTAGACCCATCCCAATTTTCCATTCCTTTGAGAACTGATAGTTCACTTTGACGCCAGGTCTCCCTCCCGGAATGGTCCGTTCCGCATTGGTTTCAACCTGACTTTGCCAGGTGGATGGATTGGGCCGCAGCTCTGTTGTAGGCGTGGCCATCAACCCCAGATGAATCGCCCATCGCTTACCAGGTGTGATGATGGATTCAAAATTGGTAAACGGTTTCGGGTCATCATCCCCTATCTCCCTTAGGACTCCAAAAGATCGAACCTTCATCACCCCTGGGATGACTGTCAGGCTGATACGTGCTCCAGACTGGAAGGTCAGATTCCTCGATTGATTGAGCGATTTAGTATGGATCCGGGATTCAGCGAGGAAGCCGATATATAACCTATCAATCGTTACCTCCTCGCTGACGGCAATATCTTCAATCTGCGACCAGCCAAGCGTCGCTCTCATCAGCCCCATCACCAGGATGGGGATCCAAATCTTATTGGTACGCATCACTGAAAACTCCTCCCGGATTAGTCCCAGTCATTTGAGATAGAAAGGGCATGCTTGCCTGCACCTGAGAAGAAGATGGCTATCCCTCCGAATAAGTAGAATGCCTGGAGTTCGATGGCCCAGCCACCAAATTGATTGAGCGCAAATATGTCTCCCGAATGTGCCAGCAAAATGGCCACCAGCATAGTAAAGGACAAGGCAAGACTTGCCAATCGGGCACGATAACCAATGATCAATAGAATCGGAGCGACAATTTCACCGATAAATGCCCCATAGGCAAAGAACTTCGGGAGTCCTGTGTTTTCCATTACGCTGCCGATGAAGGCATAACCGGACAGCAAGTTGCCAAATCCATGTAGGATCAACAATAGGCCTACCAATACTCTGATGATCAATAGTGCTTTGTCTGTTTGCTTGTTAATTTCCATGATTTCTTCTGTTTTAATTCACATCATTTTAGATGCATCAAAGAGAAAAAATCGGGTAGAGAGCTAATAGGGGCTAGATCACGGCTTTTGTGTGATCCAAATCACTTAGCTCTGGAATCGGCTCAGGGTTTCGCGTGAAACACCCAGGTAAGCAGCCAAGAGTTTCTTAGGGACACGTTGAAATAATTGTGGGTATTGTTCGAAGAGCAAATCATATCGCTCCTGTGCCGTATTTTTCAATAGAGAAAGTATCCTGTTTTGTAGTGAAATGTAACCGTGCTTGGTCTTGTATGCCCAGAATTTGTTCCAAAGGGGAATTTCACGCAACAGCTTTTCCTTGTTCTGATAATCAATGTAAAGCAACTCACAGTCTTCCAGGCAGTCTACTGAGATCTTAGCGTCAGTCTGGTTGGTGAATGCGTCGTAATCGGTAACCCACCAGTCTTCCATCGCAAACATGAGAATGTGCTCCTTTCCGGATTGGTCCAGCACATAAGACTTGAGCAATCCTTTTTGAACCCAGTATTCACGGTAAACCGGCTCATCCTGCTGCACGATGAATTGATGTTTCCTTTTCTTGACCGTAACAAAGTGACTCAGTAGGTATTCAAATTCTTCATCCGAGATCGGCGTAATTTCTTCAATATGCTTTTTTAATGGGTGCACGGGCGATTCTTCTACCAGCAAGGTTAAGGAAAAGTGTGAATATACAATTCAATAACTCAGGAGTACATTGATCAGACCTTACTCGAATGGAAAGGCGTGCAATTAAGCTTCAAATTACCTAAAGCCTCCTATCTTCACACCCACAAGGTCAAACCAACACAAAATGAAACTCGTCCTTGCCTTTTTTAGTCTACTACTCGCTGCATCTGTATGGGTCTACGAGATCGATTCAGATGTGAATTTGCGCAAGGGTCCCAGCAATAAGAAAAAGATCCTACGAACTGTCGCCGGTGGGGAAAAAATCGAGGTACTGGAAAAGACCAATGAATTTTGGTGGAAGGTGGAATACCAGGGCACAGAAGGCTACATCGCATCGAGTTTTATCGTTGTGGCGGTTCCTGAAACAGCCATGAATTTCGCTACAGCAGCCTGGGATTTCATCATGGCGTATCCGGCGATTATGGGCATTATTCTTTTTTTGGTGGTCTTTGGGATCATCAGAAAGGTGCAGCTTAGAAGGAACAAAAGATCATCCTCGAAATAATAACTCCTTTTAATTCGACAAAAACCTTAGCCCTGAAAGTTTGTGAGGACACAAACTATGGCAGGGGAAAAACCCTAACCTAAGAAGTTCGTGGGGTCACAAACTTTGGCGGGAAAGTCATCTTCGAAGAAATAAGTCCGTTTGTATTATTACTAACAAGGTGAAGATTCTACCTACCATCGTATGAGTCTTCCAAATGATGATTCCTATCGTTTCTTAAAAGTTTGTGAGACACAAACTTTGGTGGGAAAAACTATGAAAGATGTAGTACCCTGGTAGGCACGCTTAGAGGAGGGCTACCAGAAGGCCTGAGCGAAGGGCGCACCAAAAAGGGCTGGAAAAATCTTTGAAAATGATGATTTCTATCGTTTTACAAAAGTTTGTCGGGGTACAAACTTTGGTGGCTTCTAGGCAGGAAATCACTCCTATAACTTAAAAATAAGTTTAAAAACGTAAGAATAAGTTGTATAACTTAAAAATAAGTTTTAAGCTTGCGTTGCTGATCAATAAATGTGAAAGTAATGACGACACTCACGAAAGCGGAAGAGAAGATCATGAAGATCCTCTGGGGCATCAAGGAAGGTTTTATCAAGGATATCATCGACCAGTACCCCGACCCCAAACCTCCCTACAATTCCGTATCCACCATCGTGCGGGTGCTGGTGCAAAAGGAGATCGTGGGATTCAAAGCTTTTGGGAAATCTCATCAATATCACCCATTGATCAGTAAGGAGGAGTACAGCAAAGGACAGTTGTCACGCCTGGTTTCGGACTATTACAACAATTCGCTGAAACAAGTTGTCAATTTCTTCTCGGAAAGCAAGGAGCTCGACCAGAACGAGCTGGATGAGGTAATGAAGATGCTGGAAGACTTAAAATCGCAGAAAAATGATTGATTTGACCGTATACTTAGTGGAGTGCAGCTTGCTTTTGGCTTTGCTCTACAGCCTCTATTGGGTGCTCCTGCGTAAAGGCAGACTGTTTACGCTCAATCGATTTTTCCTGATTTCGGTATTTGCCGGATCCTTCTTGATCCCTTTGATCGATATCAGTCTACCGACGGAAAACTATACCTACATCGAGGCTCCCGTGACAACTTTGAGCGATGCCAGGATGACGTATTACGAGAAAATGGATGAATGGATGGTCCCTTCAGCAGCTCCAACGACTGGCGCGGAAAATACCATCCACCACCAGGGTAAAACCTCCTGGCTAATGGTAGGATTGATTTCGCTTTACCTGACGGGTGTGGCCCTGTCCCTGATCCGGATGGGTTGGATCTACTTCACACTACTGCGGTTGAAAAAACAAGGCTCGCTCGAGGAGCGAGACGGACTCACACTGGTGAAATTGGATCAGCCAATAGCACCCTTCTCTTTCCTGAAATATGTATTTGTTTCAGCGGAACAGGTGGAAGAAGTAGGTTTCCAGCAGATCCTGGATCATGAACGTACGCACATTCGCGAACGGCATTCGATAGACTTAATGATTGTACAATTTCTGGCGGCCTTGCAGTGGTTCAACCCTGCCGCATGGTGGCTGATTAAATCTCTAAAAACAACACATGAATATAGAGCAGACCAACAAATGATTTCTAAGGGTTATTCCGTGAATGAGTATCAGACCTTGCTTTTGCAGCAGTTGATCAGCAACAACTCCTATGGGTTGGTACACAATTTCAATTTAACATTTATTAAAAAGAGAATAGCCATGATGAAAATTCAAAAAATAGGCTGGACAAGCAAATCGCAAATGGCTTTGGCCTTGTGTCTGGGTATGATAATTGCAATCATCACTGTGCAGTGCAATGCCAAAATAGAACAATTAGAACCAGAAGCTACCATTCAGGAGGTAGCTATAGCACCTGTACAAGTAAACCTTCCAGTTATCGCTGCGAATGGGTTCAAACTGAATGAAGCCAGTGAAACAGATAATGCCATCATACTCTCCTTGAATCAGGACGGTCTATATGCAGACGGTATAGCCACTACTATAGATGACCTGGGTACCCTTGTACGAGAGCGTGTGAATGAAAGAGGTGTCGTAATCATGAGGATAGACCAGGATCAGACCATGGGGATGGTGCGATCTATTCAAAATGAACTGCGAGTGGCCGGTCGTCGGAAACTCCTCTATTCTGGCCTGAACGCAAATGGCAGTCACCAGGGATTACCGATCTTACTCCCTCCTCCTGTGAATGCGGAAAATTCACTTCCGGAAATCGATGACGCCTATATCAAGGAACATGATCTGGAGTTATTGTATTTAAACATTGGCATACCCGCTACTGCAGAACATCAAGCAACGGTCTACGAATTCGTAGTAGAACAAATGGAGCGAGGGAGATCTAATTACGTTGTTAGCGCCAAGTTTGACGATGATGATCTTTACAAAAACTACCTGGCGAATCTCCAATACGTCAATGAAGGATTTAATCAGATCTATGATGAACGTGCTAAGGAAATGTATGGAAAAGGCTGGTGGGAAATTGATCGCTTCCTTGACGATGAAAATCGTGCGCAATACAATGCCGTAAGAAAAGGTATTCCACGCGCAATCTCCATAGCTGAGAAGTAAGCAAAACTTAATTGGCGCGCGTCTTAGCGACACTAATCTGGCTCGCGTTTAAACTACGCGTGCTACTTTTTTAGTCAAATTAGGAACTCTTGATGGTGCTTGTTTGAAACGAGTGTATTTATTGGTACGCGATTTAATCGCGCACTAGTATAGGGACCCGCTCTACGCGACCGGAATTCAATCGCGCACCAGGTTTTATTATATTCAAAGACCACTCTATCAGAAAAAAACAATGACCAAACACCTATTCAGAAGAATCAACAAACAACGCTCTGTTTTTGCACTTGGACAATTCACCCTGGTCCTGGGCATGCTCTCTTGCCTGATCATATATGGGTTTGTGGCCCAGCAATACTCCTACGATTCATTTTATGAAAATGCACCTCAAATCAGTAGAATTAACACGATACAATCCAATGGTAGGACCATCGCGTTGACTAAGGGAATTTTACGTGATCGAATCACCTCCAACTTTTTCGAGACTTCCGTCACACACTTCATGAAGACCCCTGTGGACCTGTCATTCGCGTATGAGGAGCGCATTATTCCGACAAACAATGGGCTTTTAGTAGACCCAGCTTTTCCGGAGGTTTTTCAATTACCAGGTCTGGACGATTACAACCTACTCGATGAACCAAACGGCATCATCCTCACACAAACTTTGGCTAACCAGCTGTTTGATGAACAAAGTGGTATCAATGAAATAATTACGGTACAAATGGGTCCTCGAAAACTCAATCTGACTGTTAAGGCAGTCATAGAAGACCTTCCCAATAACAGTAGTCTGTCTTTTGACTATTTGCTAACTGGTCCGGGTACACCCTTTTGGAATGATGAAGCCCCCTGGACCATTTTCCAGACGTTTCTTGCCTCATCATCTGGAACTCAAAACGCCATCCTTGCTTTCATCAATGAACAAGAGGAAACGGATCAGTCAAGCTACGGCATTCAGCCGCTTTCAGATATACATTTAAGTGCTGGTATCGAGTTTGACACTTTTGAAAAATTCGACGCGAAGTACCTGACCTTATTGACCTCCACAGGCGTACTCATCTTCCTGGTCACCCTATTCAACTTCTTTAACCTGTTTTACAACCAGATCACTGCTCGAATCAGAGAAATCACGACCAAAAAAGTATTGGGTTCATCTTTTTCGGCCATTACAAAAAGCCTGCTGTTCGAAATATACTTCCAGCTGCTATTTGCGGCTGCGTTGACCTATGGAATGCTATACGCAATCAATGAACCTTTGTCTGCATTTTTAGGATTCGAGCCCGTTCGCCTTCACTATCCGGAATGGCTGTTGCCCATCCTGTTAGGAGCCGGGCTATTTGCTACGGTAATGGTCTTGATCGCAAGTGCACAGATGAATGCATACGATGTGCAAAATGGCTTGCGCGGCAAACTTAAAATTGGAAAACTCGGATTCAATTTGGGTAAACTCTTATTAGCAGGACAATTCATGGTCACTTTTTTTGCAGTAACCAGTGGCCTGTTCATCGTACAACAAACCTCACGATTGCAACACGCTGAAGTAGGATATGATTACGAGAATCTAGTGACCATCAAACGACCTGAGCAGGTGTCTTTAAATACCTGGAACAGCTTTCAGGATGCACTGGACCAACAAGCCTCGGTACTTTCAACCGGACTGGCCGTATTCCCAGGAATCGGAGAATACAATATGTCAAGATTAGAAGATATCCAACAGCAGGAGCAGCATCGGCTCTATTGGATTGGTGTGGACCCGGGTTTTATTCCAAGTATGAACATCGAACTGGTAGTTGGTAGAAATTTCGACCAGGAGCTCCAATCAGATGCACAATCTATCATTATAAACCAAAAAGCGTTGACCATGCTTGGAGGCGAATCGGCCCTTCAGCGAGAATATAAGTTCAGAAAGAAAAACTTCAAGATCATTGGCGTCGTTCGAGACTTCCATCATAAATCATTGAAAGAAGCAGTGGAGCCTATGATGATGACGCTTAACAATCCGCAAGCATTCCGTCATCTGATCGTTCGTTATTCAGGAATCAATCAAGGGGATCTGAGCGAAATGGTCCGAACAACTTCTGCGGCTATCAATATTCCTGTTGAATTAGGTCTACGATTCATGGAGAGTGAATACAACCAAAAGCTCATGAAGGAGGAAAGTATCCTGGCCAAAGTAGTGGCTTCTTTTTCAGCCATAGCTATTTTGGTGAGTTTACTTGGATTATTCAGTTTCCTAACTTTTGAAATCAATCAGAGGAAAAGCAGTCTGAGTATCATGAAAGTATTGGGTGCGCAATTCAGGGATCACCTTAAAAACCTGAGTAGAGGCCCCATTTTAACCATGCTTTTTACCGCTACACTGACAATTCCTATAGCGTTGTATTATCTCAGCCAATGGAAAAGTCAGTTCCTATTCCAAATAGAATTGGGTGCTGAGCATATCCTGGCTCCACTCGGTTTATTAATGACTATGGTTCTATTGATTGCAACCCTATTTTCCGTGCAAATCGAACGAACCAATCCTGTGATTCACTTAAAAGACGAATGATCTTTTAAGTGCTGGTATTTGTCTAAGAAGACGCATGCCCTTGAAAGAATATGGTAACAAGGATACCAACCTAGGAACATTTAGGTTGAGTAACACATCAAATACTCCGCTTCATAATAAAATATACCATGAATAAGATACTCATGCCTTTGTTTCTGATAGGTTTGCTCGGATGCAGCAAGCCATCAAAGACTAAATCCGAGATGGAGACGATTCTAGATGAATTCGAATGGCAACTACAAAAAGACCTCAACGATGACGATTTAAATGGAAGTTTATCCATGGCAGTCATCAAAGGTGACAAAATCATCCGTACAAAAGCATTCGGGATCGCTGACCTTGAAAACTCCAAGGCAGATACTAACAGTATTTATAGAATTGGCTCTGTCTCTAAATCCTTCACCGCTTTTCTTATGATGAGACTAGTTCAAAAGGGAGTGTTTGCATTGGACGATCCGGTGGAGAAATATCTACCTGAAGTCAAAAGGATTGTGGGGTATTCAAAACACACAACCTTCACATTCAGACAACTTGCCAGTCATACATCCGGGTTAGGACATTTACCCAAAACGCGTTTCGTACCTTGCCAGGTAGCAGCATGGGATTCACTATTATTAACTGTCCTCCCAAAAACACATTTCCGGTATCAACCAAACGAGCGATATGCCTATTCCAATATCGGTTTCGGCATCCTGGGATTGGCCATTTCAAGAGCTGCGCAACGCCCATTTACAACATTGATGCAGACCGAGGTTTTCGAACCTTTACAAATGAATCATACGTTCTACGTCATTCCAGAAAACGAAATGCAGCACTGGGCAAAGGGAAGATCTGGAGGTCCTATCGGCGGTTACGATGATGATCGTCCGAGAAGAGAACTTCCCGGACGAAGTTGGGGCGTTCCGAACGGCGGCATTTGGTCGACCGCCAATGATCTTGCTCGATTCATGATCGGCAATGCAGGCTATTCTGACTTACTCAATCAACAACATCTGGAAATGATGCAAACCACACAGACACCAAAAGGAAATTGGCAGGAAAACTATGGACTTGGTTTCTCTATTTATCAGGACAGTACGCTACACACCATTGGACATCAGGGTGGAACCCCTGGATATCGGGCCGACTTATTATTAGAGAAAAACTCCAAATACGGTGTAATCCTCTTGCGAAATTATAACTGGGGCATTACCAATCTTTATCTGAGGTCTACACTTTTGTTGAAAAGGTTGAATCAGCTAAATAAAAATGATTGAGACTTCATTTTTAAGTCCTTCTGCCTTTTTGGTGGAAGCCCTTGTTTTAGCATGAAACTTCTCAAAATAGTTAGCAGGACGAAATTGTGCCTCAGCACAATGAAAACCCCACTTTAAGAATAGATACCACTACTATTCGCTAATTACTATTCGCTGGGTGATTTCATTTCATGGCAGGGCTTACAAACCTGAGTTCCATTAAAATCGTGGTACAACCCATTATAAAATAGTGGCAGTACCCATTTCTAAGGAAAGTAAACCACTCCCCCGCTGTTATCCGAACTAGCACCGGTAACTGAGCACAGGCAATTGGCTTCTCCTCTTTCTCGAAGGACACCCATCAGTGCAAATACAATGGCCTCTTTGAATTCGATCAGGCTCTCGTCAGGAGTAATCACTTCCACTTGGCTTCCCAGGTAGTCACGTAAGGCTCCGACAAGAAAATCATTTTTAGCACCACCGCCGGTCGCCCATAGTCGTTCTCCGGACTGGACACTATGTGATTTTACAGCTTCCGCAATTTGGTAGGTGATGTGGTGAACGCCCGTGCATAATCGATCTTCCATGGGTAAACCCGAATGGCGATCAACGATTGGAACCACTTGTTCCAAAAACCACTCGTATCCTGTTGATTTAGGAAAGGGCTCCTGATAATAGGGTAATGCATTTAACTCATCAAAAAGGGTTTGATTCAATGTTCCTGTGGCTGCCAGCTCACCTCCTTTATCGTAAGCCTTGCCAATCTGATTGGTCAGGTAATTCAGTAACATGTTGACCAAACCGATATCATACGCTTTGCGTTTTCCCTCATGACGAAAAGACACATTCGAAATCCCACCCAGGTTCAAGCAATAGTCATATTCACCGAAGAGTAGTTCGTCTCCAATGGGGACTAAAGGTGCGCCCTGGCCTCCTAATACCACGTCTTTGGTTCTAAAATCACAAATTACTCGCTGACCGGATACTGTTGCAAGCTCCTGACCATGACCAATTTGTAAAGTGAATTTCTTATCAATTTGATGGAATACCGTATGTCCATGACTGGCAATAAAGTTTATTCTTAAGTCATTAGATTCGATAAACTGCCGGGTCTGGTGTCCTAACCAACGACCATATTCGCGATCTAATAAACTCAACGCCAATCCTGAAAGGTCCACACTATGCTTCAAACGGAACCGCCATTCTTCGGAATAGTCGATACTTTGTGAAGGCCCTAATTCAAAATGCCATTGGCCTTCTTTTATTTCAAATTGAACGTACGCCATGTCCAACCCATCGAGGGAAGTGCCTGACATCAACCCGATTACCTGATAAAAATTTGAAGAATCTTTCATAAGAACTAATCTCGAATATAAGGTTTAACGTTTATCATGTCATACCTTTATCAAGGATAACAAAACTTCAATCGAATTCCATGAAAGCTTTTTCAATCAAACTTTTAACTGTCACCGTTTGCCTAACCCTGCTTAGTGCTTGTTTGGTGATCAATAGTAACGGAAACCTGGCTACGGTTGTGCCGCTCCATGAACATCCCGAAACCAAAGTGACGATTTTAGACAAAAAGGGTAAAGTGGTCCTCGAAAGCCAAACCCCAGCTTTTGCTACCATGCAAGCCAATGACGAATACCTGGCCAAAGAGAAGTATTCCATTGTCTTCCAAACCCCCGGATACATCGAAAGGAGCTTCACGATCAGATCTTCTAGCTATGGAACCTACTACGATCATGTCCCCAACCTTCGCCCTTTGGGCGTGCTGGTTTTAAATTCCAAAACGGGAGCCCTTTTTCAGATTGACAAAGAAACTATTCTGGCTGACAAAAACGGAGCCATCGCTACAGAACGAAGAAATGATTTTGAGATTTACACGCTCAAACAACTTCCCAGTGAGTGGAAATCCCTGCTCTATCCTTTGAATTAAATTGGAGGGATTGTCAATTTCGGCCCTAAAGTGAAGCGATGACTTGCTGCCCGTTAGGTTGTAGTCCTTTTTCCCAATAATCAAACACTACTTTTTCCATTTCAGGAAGTGATTGTCTGGCCAGCACCACACTTCGGCACGCTCTCCAGTTCACGTATTTCATCGAATAGGGATTACCCAACCAGGCCAGATTTACTTGTTGTTCTTCAATCAGTTCATTGAGTGCAGTCAACATCGGCCCACTCATTCCGAATTGATTCCCAGGTTTCTGTGAAGGGGGAATTGCTACGACCCATACTTCTTGTTTTGCGCCAAGATGCTCAGATATAGGCAGTTCATGATCACTCATCAACGCTTGATGGCTTTCAAATCTCTCAGCCTGTTTACATGAACAGAAAAAGGACAAAACTGTATCAGATGCTTCCAAATGGACCGAAACCGGCTTCAAAACAGTCACGGTTTCATAAGCGATGCGCTCTCGTAATTCGATGCTTTCAGGTAGCATAGTATCACCTTGCATCTCAATCAATTTGGCACTTTTCTTCAGTTCCATCACACGATCGGCTGCAAGAGCAACTCGTTGCTGGTCACCCTGATTCACAATGCGTTCAAAAGCCTCTGGCAGGTTCGGTGTAAAACACAGGATGTCATTCCCGGCATTAAATGCTTGTAATTCTACCTGACCGGCTGCTTTGTCTCCAAAAACACTCCTCATATTGAGGGCATCAGACATGACTGCCCCTTGAAACCCCCATTGATCACGTAATAATCCATTGATCACACGAGGAGAAATGGAAGCTGGGAGCTCCGCATCTAATTCGGGAACCAACAAATGCCCCACCATGACACATTCAATTCCTCGCTCCACAAATTGTTTGAAGGGGTAAAGTTCATTTTGATCTAGCTCATTCCGACTTTTATCGATGGCCGGTATTCCCAGATGTGAATCTACGTGGGTATCACCATGTCCTGGAAAATGTTTCACACATCCGAGTAATCCCTCTGATTTCATGCCTTGATAATAAGCCCAGGACAAATCAAAAACCTTTTCAGGGTCTTCTCCGAATGACCGGTAACCAATGACTGGATTTTCCGGGTTATTATTGATATCGACGACCGGTGCCAGGTTGAATTGAATGCCAACTGCTTTCAGCTCCTGCGCAATCGCTCGCCCCATCTCGAATGCCAGATCTGTGTTTCTGGCAGCAGCCAGCGTTAACGGATACGGAAAGGGCGGATGACTATCGATGCGCATGCCAAGTCCCCACTCTGCATCAATACTGATCAATAAAGGATCCTTGCTCAGCTGTTGATACCGATCGATCATCCTGGCCAACTGCTGTACACTGTCCTTCTCTCGAACGTATGTTTTGCGATCAAAATTGGTTTCGACACTTTGGCGGCTGTAGAAAAAGGTCAACCCGCCTATCTGAAAATCGCGGATGTAGCGCTCAATTTTCGCGATGCCTTCCGAAGTATCATGGATAAAGGCAGCGGGACAAAAAGCCTGCCCGACCTGTCGTTCTAATTCATTCATGCGTCCGCTTTCATCCCGTAAGTCGATGGGAATTTCAAAAATTTGATGAGTAAAATACCTGGTAAGCCTGCGATGACCACCCAGACGAAAAACCCTTGATAACCTAAATACTCCTGCACAAATCCACTGATCATCCCAGGCAGCATCATTCCCAATGCCATAAACCCTGTCGCGAGGGCATAATGTGAAGTTTTAGAGGCACCTTCAGCGATATATATGGTGAACATGAGAAAACTCGTGAATCCGAATCCGTAGCCAAATTGCTCCACAATCACTGTCGCCGTGACCCATGTAATAGAGGTTGTGCCTGACCAGGCCAGCAGTACATACAGCAAATTGGGCAAATTCAGTGCGATGGCCATCGGCCAGATCCATCTACGCAAACCATGTCGGGAAATTACAATGCCACCTAATATTCCACCAAGTGAAAGTGCCACCAGCCCTATCGTACCATAAATCGTCCCAACCTCTGTCGTACTTAACCCAACACCTCCGGCATCCGGCTGATCCAGTAGAAATGGAGAGGCCATTTTAACCAGTTGCGATTCCCCCAATCGGTAGCAGAGAATGAAGGCAATGCCCATCCCCACATGTTCTTTTTTAAAAAAGGAAACGAAGACTTCTTTGATACCCTTCCAACCTTCTGATAGCTGTTTGGGCTCCTGAATGACTGGTGTAAGCAGATAATTCGCTAATGTGAGTAAGCCAAGCACAGCACCGACAATCATCAAAGCCCAACTCCAGGACAATTGATTATTACCTGTAGATGTTTCCAGCAGTCCGGCAATCACGACAATCCCCCCTTGTCCACTGATGACAGCCAAGCGATAGAATGTACTTCTAATACCAATGAAAAAGGATTGTTTTTCCTCGCTAAGGGCCATCATATAATAGCCATCAGCCGCAATATCATGAGTCGCCGAACAAAAGGCCGCTAACCAAAAGAACACCAAAGTGGTCATAAAAAAGGCACTAAAATTGAGCGCAAGTCCGACTCCTAAAAAACAAACTGCTCCTAAAAATTGCGTGATAAGGAACCAGTTCCTTTTGGTAGATCGGATCTCAACTATCGGACTCCAAAGGGGCTTGATCACCCAGGGCAAGTACAACCAACTGGTGTAGAGTCCAATGTCAGCATTGGAAATGTCCAGCCTTTTGTACATGATCACAGAAACAACATTTACTACGATATAGGGGAACCCTTCAGCAAAATAAAGGGTAGGTATCCAAGCCCAGGGGTTGCGCTTTTGAACTTCACTCATGACCAGCTAATTTAGTCGAGAATATCAGACCAGATAGCGGGTATTTGTTGCAAGCATCCGAGAAGCATGAAAACAACCTAGAAAAATTAAAGTTTTAAATGATCCGGCTTGTACTACAAAACCTGATTCCATAATACTACAATCGTCTGAAAACCAACCGAATGACCAAAAAGAGATCAGATACCGAACAAACACCAAAGTGGCTAAAGACCATCCAACTTAATAGCTGGGAGGCTGAATTGCTCATTTCCGCCTTGGTGCTCTATGCCTTATTTCAAGTGCCTGATTACCTGGACAAATTGGCTTTGCAGAATTTCGCAAGAGATAGTCAATTACATGGTCTTTTCAAGATCATCAAGCGCGCAGTATTGCTATTGAGCTTCGGATACATCCTACACATTTTGGTTCGAGGGATGTGGGTCGCTTCAGTTGGTATGAGTTATGTATTTCCAGGGGGAATAGACCAGGAGAAGTTGAGGTTCAAGGGCAAATTCAAAAAAGAATTAAGCAATACATCCTCATTGGTGAAGACTGTGCTCCGACTGGAAGAACTATCTTCTACCATCTACGGTATTTCTTTCATTCTCTTTGGTACACTTGTAGGTTTCGGTACCTTCTTCTTCTCACTGATCGTAAGCGTTGAGTTAGTCAATCCTGTCATGAACGAGCATACCGTAGCCGCCATTTTGATAGGGATTTTCATCTTGTTTTACATCCTCATCAGCCTGATAGTATTTATCGACTTTATCACCAATGGACTGTTTAGAAGGTGGTCCTGGTCAGCAAAATGGTTCTATTATGTCGCCATTTTCTTCCGAATTATTACCCTCTCATTCCTCTATCGAAGGTCATTGCTTGTGCTGATTTCAAACACAAAAGGCTGGAAATCATATCTGATCCCTTTATTGATTCTGACAGTGACTTTTGGTTATGTGTTTCTCAACAAAAAACAAAGAGATAATTGGACCGAAAAGTACCTGAACGATAGTACTCAGCCTACTTTCCTGAGCAACAACTACGAAAATCTCAGACCTGGAAATGAACGACTCATGGCTACTATTCAATCGGACATTGTCAATCAAAAAACCTTACGGGTTTTCTTGAAAGATTTATCGGTATTCAATACGCTTTATAATGCTGAAATTGGGGTAAACGAAGATTGGGAATCACTTGACTCCAAAACATCCTCTGCATACTTAAATAAGTGGCTGGCCTTGAAAATTGACAGCACGGAATTAAAAAATGTCCAATGGTTCAACAGTCAACACCCGACTACTTATGAATATGGATTCACTGCTTTCGCTGACCTCAATGAATTCAGTCGAGGCGCTCATTCCTTCTCAATATCCATTGATACTACCGGATTGAAAGAAAACACCAAGCAACAATTAATCCGTGGCGACTTTAATCAATTGTTCATCTCAAATATTCATTTCTTCTACGATAAGTGATCATTAAATTGCCCCTTAGCTATGACAAGACCACTATTAAATTCGACAACTAAATCACCAAAAATCAGGAAAGAAGTCTTTATAATATCGGTCATGATCATTTCCCTATTAGTTATTTCGGTAGCCTGTAGGGACGATGATCGGATGGTCGTTGAAGAACCTGAGGTCATGTTTCTGGAAGGGGAATTCATTCTGCATGATAGCACAGGTTCACCCTGTGACCTGTATTTCCAAACAGAATCGGGTGCTTATCATCTTGGCAATCCCTACAATGAATATTTTGAGGCCAAGGCCTATTTCTTCAAGGATACGCAGCAGGTCGTGATGACTTATGACGTGGTTAAAGATGGCAGTGAGTGCAACAAAGACTTTGTTCAGAGCACCGTTAGTAATCTTGTACTCTACGAACAACTCGAAGTGATGAGCAACAATGAACTTTTTCAGGAAGTAACAACCGCAGGTATCTCTATTGATTCAGCGCAGCTTCTGGGTGATTATCTGATACTTGATTATAGGAGCAGTGGATGTTTGCTCTCCGAATGGGAGCCCTATCTTGTAGAATCGGAAGAAGTACTTGAATCTTTTCCACCACAACGAAACCTGAAACTGGTCACTCATCCAATCGGTGGCTGTGCGGCGACAAAAAGAAAAAGAGGCATTTTCAACGTGAAAGAGTTGCAAGTAGATGGAGGTGTCGTGATTCTCAACATTGCATATGGCTTTAATGAGGAGATCGAATCGATCACCTATTCTTATTAGATTAGAGACCCAATAGATCACCTAACTCATGAACCGATTGCTCAAACTGCAAGCGAAACTGGAAAACAAGCCCTTCGGCAAAAAGCTCTTTTCCTACTTTGTGGCCAAATCCGCACCTTATTTCCTTACCATCAAACCTCAGATCATTGAGTTGAGGGAAAATTACATGAAGGTATCCATGCGGAAGCGAAAGGCGGTTCACAACCACATTCAAACTGTGCACGCCATCGCATGTTGTAATCTTTGTGAGTTCGCAGCGGGTGTGTGCATGGAGGCCTCTATTCCTAAACACCGAAGATGGATCCCTGTAGGCATGGAAGTCAGCTATGTCAAAAAAGCAGCAACCGACCTTACCGCAGAAGTTGATTTAAGTAGCACAGACTGGGAGAATTGCACGGAAGTTCCATGTGATGTGAAAGTTAAAGACACGAACGGCGAAGTGGTAGTAGCTGCCATGATCACGATGAAGGTGTCTGACAAACCGACGAAGAAATAACTCTTCTGGACCAGGCCTGGTGACTCATATGTCTTAAGAGATAATAAGCACTACTCACAGAAGCATCCAATAGCGATCTTTTTTGAACCTCCGACGCTAATTTCCTATATTGTTGATAACGCACTTTTCGTTTATGAAAGATCTTATCACAAAATGGGAGAAAAGGACTAAAGTAGTTGAAGCCGCCCACTTTACCAGAGCCAGGGTATATTACCGGTATCATCGCATTTTCGGAGCCATGCTGGTTTTATGTTCTACCTTGTTAGGGATTCTTTCTTCCTCCAGTTTACACTTAGAATTAGGCATGAATGAAGCCCTGAACGGTCTAATTATCGCTGTATTGAGCTTGGTCGTACCTATCTTATCGGCCATGCTTGCTTTCCTAGGCTTTCAGGAAAAAGCGGTAAGGCACCATGACGCTGCAGCCTCTTTTGCCAGTTTGAAGCGGACTTTGCAAATAGAATTGGCCAATCAGCATGCCGATGATAAAGCGACAAACTCCATATTGATGAAAGTCAAAACGATATGGGATAATACCACGCGGGATGCTCCTCCGCTACCTTTTGGTAAAAAGTATTGGAAAGAGCAATTGGATGAGGACACCTATAAACATCAATCGACCTGGCGAAATCTCTTTCAGAGAAATAAAAATCAAGAAGAGGAATAATCGTATTCAGGCCTTCAACATGTCCTGATAAATACTAAGACCTGATTCGGCAATAGACTGTGCTCTAACCGCTTTCTCATAAAATGACGGTGCCCTTACCCCACCAATGATGGCATAGGCATAACCCATGTTTTTCATGGCTTCCAGGGACTTCATAAGCAGGACTTTCCCCAGTCCCATTCCCCTGGCAGTCTCTGAAACTCCAGTTGGACCGAAAAAATTCTTTTTGGTGGCTTCGTAACAGGCAAACCCTAGTATCTCGCCTTCCTTTTGCGCTACAAAACAGGTGATGGGCTGATGGCTAAAGGCAGCTGCTACTTCATCCGCCCAGCTTCGGGCAAAATGTTTTTCTACCCAGTCCATTACAATTGATCGTTCAGGAGCGATCGGTTGTCGAATCAAAATTTGTTGCAAGGAAATTGACTCCTCCAGTTCGTGGAAGGAAGGTAAACCGGACAGGTTCACCAACATGTCTCTTATAGGATCTTCCATTTCTCTTTGTCCTTCATTACCCAAATGGCACGTGTGGTTTCTCCAAGATTCCCATCCCTGTCTTTGAAGGCCAGGATCAGCTTCATGCGGTATCCGGTTAACGGAATCTGAAAAGTGGAAGACTCGAATGTCCCAAAAACTTCTTCCCCCAACCCCAGCTCTCCGTTCAAGGCCACAGGTTGCACGCCTGCTGCATAGGGAATATCCTCCAGCTCAATGTACAAGGTATTGTTCCGGGTACGGACCCTCTTCGCCACCGGCTTGGGCAAAGCAGAAGACTGCAATTCCATCATTTTTGGGAATACGCGTTTAGCAAAACAATCTCTTTTAAGCACATGGGCCAATCTCGGTTTTTCGATGAGGCTCTTGGCACTAAAAAAGGCCGTTCCTCCGATGTTGTCAAGCTTCCGATTCAGTTCAATTTGCCGAGGGATCTCATAGACACTGTTCCAGGCATTGTCAAAGTTGTTTTGATACTTATAAGCACCAATACCGGTGTAAATATCTACGCCTTCTACATTTTCATCCCACCATTCCGCCAGTACCCTATAGGCAGCCGGTTCAAAGTCCATGCTCCAGTATAATTGCGGGATCAGGTAATCTACCCATCGATTTTTGGCCCAACTCAATGGGTCCGCGTACAGATCATCGTAATTCGTCTGTTTAGCACTGGTTTCCGAACCCAGCGGATGCATATCTGAATTTCTCCAAACTCCAAACGGGCTGATTCCGAACTGGACCCATGGCTTTATCGATTTAATCACCTCATGCGACTCTTTTACAAGCATGTCTACGTTGTTCCTCCGCCAATCGTCCCGATCCGAAAATTCACGCACACCATATTTAACGAATTCCTTACGATCATTGAATTCTTCATTTTCAATCTTGTAAGGGTAGAAATAGTCATCAAAGTGGATACCATCCACATCATAGCGCTGCACGATATCGCCAACTACTTCCACGATATGCGCCCTTGCTTCAGGAATCCCCGGATTGATGTAGTATTTCGGACCATATTCAACCATCCATTCCGGGTGCAGATGATAAACATGATCTTTTGATAGAATGCGAGTATTGTTGTCAAAAGTCGCCCGATAAGGATTCAGCCAGGCATGGAAGTCCATCCCTCGTTTGTGCGTTTCTTCTATCATGAATTGAAGCGGGTCTTCACCATTCCAACTACCAGCATCTCCTTCCAGACCTGTCAGGTATCGAGACCATGGAGCCAAATTCGTAGGATAAAGTGCATCTCCTGCCGTTCTGACCTGTACAATGACTGAATTGAAGTTCAACCCTTGATAATAATCCAGTAATTCCCGAAACCCTTGTTTTTGGCTGTCACGATCTACATCCCCACTTTCCGGCCAGTCGATATTGGCAACAGTAGCAATCCAAACGCCCCTGAATTCGGAATGGACTTTGTCTTGAGCAGTAACACAGTAAACCGATAGGACGAATGACAGGAAAAGGACGTGTCTTTTCACAAAAGGCTGAGGATTAGGTGGGTTGCTTAAAATTACGGAGATCAATTCAGATTTTAAATTCAAGTTATCCACGATCCGAAGCCAATTCTTGAATAAAAGAGTAATCAGTATCTCAAAATGTGGATAAAGAACGATTCACTTCATCAATTCCCACGTCAAAGGTTTATCAACTATAGGATTTGTAGTTTTGCCACAATCATAATTCATATGGACGCATCCCAGAAAATCACAGAACAAGCTTCACATTACGACCACCTGGAAGAGATGTCAGTCGTAGAACTCCTGAATCACATGAATCAGGAAGATCAAAAAGTGGCAGAAGCTGTGAATAAGTCCATTCCACAAATAGAAAAGCTTGTAGAATCCCTTTGGCCACGTTTTATGGATGGTGGTCGGTTATTTTATATTGGTGCAGGCACCAGTGGTCGACTGGGCATCCTGGATGCGTCGGAGATCCCACCTACTTATGGTATGCCTCACGATCGTGTCATTGGGATCATTTCAGGTGGAGATCAAGCCATTAGAAAGGCCGTGGAGTTTGCCGAAGACAGCCAGGAACTAGCTGCAAAAGACCTGGCTTCCTATGATTTTGGCCCAAATGATACACTAGTTGGTATTGCTGCTTCCGGTACCACGCCTTATGTTTTGGGTGGCCTGGCGTATGCGAAAGATAAAAATGCCCTGACTGGTTGCATCACCAATAATGAGGGGTCGCCTGTCGCCCATGCATGCGAATGCCCCATTGAAGTAGTCGTTGGACCGGAATTCGTTACTGGTAGCACCCGGATGAAAAGTGGTACCGCACAAAAACTGGTACTGAACATGATCTCCACTTCCCTAATGATCAAGATCGGCCGTGTGAAAGGCAACAAAATGGTGAACATGCAATTGACTAATAACAAATTAGTGGATCGGGGCACCAGATACATTAAGGAGGAATTAGGAATTTCCATCAAAGCCGCTAAGGAGCTGCTAGAGAAACATGGTTCAGTAGATGCCGCGATTAAAGCTCATGAAACCCCCTAAATTCATACATTAAAGAGAATCTACTGATCAGGGAGGTTCATGAGAATTTTAGTTAAAAGCTGTTGATTGCCTCTATTACGACAGTATTCTCAAAATCATTCCGCTAATTGTTCATTAATTTGGACTCATGGAACCCTTCGAATACGTCGTAGTGCTTACTTCACTGATTCTTGGTTTGGGCATTGCTCAGATCCTGACCAGTGTGGCAGACATTGTCTCTAATCTCCGAAATGTAAAGCTCTGCCTTCCTCATGCCCTATTGACCCTTGCTGTATTCCTGCTGCATATTCAAGAATGGTGGATCAATTATCAGTATTCTGCAGTCATCAAAGAATGGACCCTGGGCATTGTCCTTTCCATTCTCATCTACCCTATCTTGTTATTTCTGCTGGCAAGAATGCTTTTTCCTACAGGGATTCGAGGACACGAAACAGACCTGAACCATTACTTTTTTGATCAGTGGAGATGGTTTTACGGTCTCGCTCTTGGTACCCTAATGGTCAGCGCGTGGCAAAATACTTATATACAGCAACTAGACATCATGGAATCCTGGCCGCAATTCCTTACTGCAAGTATTTATCTGACCATCATTCTGCTTAATGTTCGGAATTCCCATGTTCATAGTGTGCTTCAGGTTATCTCTATCATAGGGCTAATTATCTTCCTCATGTCGGATGACACAGCCTTGCACCATTTTCAAATGGGTGGGTAAACCCTTCCCATTCATTAAATGCCTGGAGCGTTTCTTTGGAATTGACCAATTGCTGACTTTCTTTGGTGCAGGAGCTAATAACCATACCTTTTTAAGCACTGATTTAATGAGACTGTTGCTGGTCATATGTTGTCTGACTCATGCATTGCCGTTCCTTTGGGGTCAGGGAAATCAACTAAGATTCTACGACCATTCCAGTGGATTGGAGTCGAAATGGGCCGGATTGATCAAGGTCAGTGCCAACGGAGAAATTTGGATGATCAACAATGACGACATCATCCGCTACAATGGATATGAAAAAAAGATTGTTCCTTTATCATCAGACCCCAATAATCCCGTCTATGTCAATGCGTTTGAGTTGGATAATAATGTCATATGGATTGGCACGCAGAATGAGCTAATAAGGTATGATCTGATTACGCTGGAACAAGACATTTTGGCCATCGGAGCGGTGGTGGCATTACATCTCGACCAATCGGGTGAGCTTTGGGTCTCATCAGAAAAAGGATTGGTTCGAATAGTTCAGGATCAATCGATCACCTTCCTACAGGATAGCACTGATTGGGGTAGTTTAATGACCTTTGACTTACAAAACGACGAGAGTGGAAAATTATGGATTGCCACCGAAAACCGAGGGTTAATAACCTATGACATTGAATCGAAGGATTTCCACGATGTAGAAGGACTTTACAATGCCAAGGGCGAGCCTCAGCTCAAAATGCGTGATCTGCTCCTGGATAAGGATGGTTCTATTTGGGCGGGAAGCAGTGGTGGTGGGCTGTTCCATCTGAAGGAGGATAGTATCAGTCAGTTTCTTCCTTCTCAAGATCCAGGTGCTATCTCAAGCACGGAAGCTTACACCCTGGAACAGGATGAATCGGGGAATTTATGGATAGGCACCTGGGCTGGTGGTCTGAATTTCTTTGATGTTTCAAAGGAAGAGTTTACCCGTTATCGTGCTGGAGATGTGCAAAGCAAAGGGCTACCTTCCAACGTCGTAGTAGATCTGGAAATCAACGATGATCAATTGTGGGTAGGAACTGCCTATAGTGGTCCCTGGATGACCCAACTCAATGATCAGGCATTTACCTGGTGGAATAAGAAAAGTCTGCCAGGTTCATTGGAATCCGACAACTTTTGGGCGATACATGAAGATGCATCAAAGAATCTCTGGCTGGGAACCTATCAGGGCGGGTTATACAAGATTTCTTCCGACAATGAGTTTACCCATTTCAAATCCTTCGAAGATATCCCTGCAAATACGATTTGGAGCATTTATGAAAACAAGGCTGGTCTTTGGATAGGGACCAATCTTGGGCTGCTTTGGCAAAGTCCAGGTAAGGAAGAATGGTCTTTCTTTTCGACTTCTTCCAACACACCAAAAGGCTGGGAAGCAAATAATATATTCATGATCGAGGGTACGGAAGAGTTGCTTTATCTGGGCATTTGGGGAGCAGGTGTTTTTGCCTATGACATTCAACAAAATTCGGTCAGGAAAATCCTCAAGAAATCATATCTCTCCGACCTTGAATTAACCCGGGAAGGCAAACTTTGGATCACTGGAAACTCAGAATTATTCATTTATGATCCGACTGAGGATTCCATGGCCAGACCAGTCGAAGACCCTGGCCTGGCCCCTCGCCCTTCCATGCTGATAGAAGCATTTGATGGACTTTGGCTGAGTAACAAAGAAGGATTATATCATTGGGAAAATGATGCATTCAATAGAATAGATCATGAATTGCTACGTAAAGTGTTTAATCCCATAGAAGCAAAAGACTCCACTATATGGATGAGCACGGCCTCAGGTATAGTGACCCTCTCCAAAGATCGCTCACAGATCACGCTAATTCCTGAACAGGATCGAACCATCACCACTACACCTAATGCCCGTGCAGTTGCTCGTTCTTCTGATGGGAAACTATACTTTGGTGGTTTGAATGGTATCGTCTCTTTTGACCCAAAGCAAGTCAAGATGAACAATCCTCTACCCGAAATACAAATCGATGCATTCAACATTGGGAATGAACAAATATTGACGCACGAAGGCAAGACCCCAGACTATATTTCGACGTTTAACCTGACCTATAAAGACCTGGTATTCTCTTTGGACTTTTCAGCCCTCAATTATACTCATCCCGATAAAATCTCGTACGCTTATCAATTGTCCGGGCTAGGCGATGAATGGATATTTACCTCCGCCAGCAATCGAAAAGCCTCCTTTGCGGGCCTGTCTTCTGGCCAATATCAATTTCACGTAAAGGCAAGAAATCCGGGAGGCGAATGGGGACCTACGAAATCCCTGGACATCTACGTAGCCCCACCATGGTGGAAAACCAATTTCACCTATTCACTGTACGTATTTGCCATGTGTCTGATCATATTTTTCTTCCACCATATGCGCATGGTAGGGCTAAAGCGGAATCAAAAATTGCTAAAAACAGAGATAGCACGGCAAACTCAGCGCCTTCAGGAAAACAATGAAGAACTGGCAGCCAAAAACAAAGAATTAAAATCGCTTTCAAAGTTCAAAGAAGGACTAACGCACATGATCGTGCATGACATGAAAAACCCTTTGAATGCGGTCATTGGACTTACCGAGGGTAAACCCACCAGAGATAACATGAGCCAGATCAGGCAGTCGGGACAAACCATCCTTCAAATGATCACCAACATGCTGGATATCCAAAAGTTTGAGGAAGTCGACATCAAGGTTAACCCCGAAGCAATTAATCTTTATTCGCTGGTGTTTGAAGCAAAACAGGAAGTCAAAATGTTGCTGGATACCCGAGGAATTATTTTGCAAAATACAATTAGTAACGATATACTGGTATACATCGATAAAAATATCATTCTTAGAGTATTCGTCAATCTTTTCACAAACGCCATAAAATATTCTTCTTCCGGAACAAAAATTACTGTCAGTGCCAATATGATTGAAGATAGAATATTGATTGATGTAAAGGATCAGGGCACGGGTATCTCGAAAGAAATACTGCCCAATATTTTTAATAAGTTCTGGCAGTACAAAGCACGTAAATCGGGCGAGATCTCATCAACGGGTCTAGGGCTTACCTACAGTAAACTGGCCATCGAATCTCACAAAGGAAAAATCAATGTGATTTCGGAACCTGGCCAAGGTTCCACCTTCCAATTTGATCTACCATTCCATGGCCGCTCAGACGAAAGCATTATTCCTGAAGAACAACAAATTGAAAACGAATATTCTGAATTGGCCAAAAGAAAGATTCAAGCCCTGGCAATCATGATCAAAGACATACCACTTTATAATGTCGGTAAAATCATGAAGATCCTGAATGAAAGTGATGAAGATGACGCACTGTCAGAGGTAGAAAGGTGGAAATCTTCGGTCTTAGATGCCACCTATCATCACGATAAAGATCGATTTGAAGAATTGATTTCCATCTAATCACGCTACTTCCTGGCACTTCTGGCCGATTCGATAACGACGGTTGTCAATATCAGCACACCGCCAGCTACAGCTCTCAACCCTGGAATTTCACCTAAGAAAATGATCCCAATCAAAATACCATAAATGGGCTGGATCGTACTCATGATACTCATGGAGGTCACCGTAAAGTGACGTAAAGCAAGCACAAACATGGTATGTCCGATTGCAGTGGTGATGAGACTCAGACCAACCAGTGGTATCCATTGTTCCTCTGCAGGATTGAGATCATATACAAACAATAGCGGCAAGAATATCACCCCCCCGAAAAGGAGTTGATAGAACATCAGGGTCATGCCTGAATAAACCCCTACCTGCTTTTTCACGAATAGGTTCCTACAAGAATACCCAACTGCGCTGGCCAGCCCCCACAAGATACCTTGGAGGTATTGGTTATTGAGATCGAATGAAGGAGCCAGTAGCGCAACACCTACCAGGGTAAGGAATGCCAGCAGTAGGTGAACTGGCTGCAATTTGGTCTTGTAAAACAAGGGCTCCAGAAAGGTGGTGAATATGGGATAAGTAAACAAAGACAGCATCGCGATGGCCACTGTTGACTTTTGTAGTGCAATGAAATATGTCGTCCAGTGAAAAAGGACCAGCACGGAGATAAAAACCAGGTTCAATACATCTTTTCGGGAATTCAATCGAAAGGATACGCCCCTGATCCAACAAAATATGCCCAAAAAGAGCGCTCCCAATAAACAGCGTATGGCGATAGAAAGCTCAGCCGGCAAGTCAATGTAGCGACCAAAAGCACCCGAGGTTCCCATGAGTATCATGGCAAAATTGAATTCGAGTATAGGAAGTAGCGTACTTTTTGACTTGGACACCAGATACGAATGATTGAGGTTCCAAAATTGGATGAATTTGAACTGAAACCTCAATACATTCCGGAAACTTTTACCATGCGTTGATCACCACCCAGCGATCCAGGTTCAGCATGTACATCAACATCGCAATTTTCTGAGTGGTATTAAGTGTTAAATCTCCACCATCATTCACCCGGATATTTCCATCATTGTGTTTGATCACTACATCTCTTGCCCCATTTAATGTCCTTAAGTAGATAATGGCGCCATCAACAGGATCTCCGGCAAAGTTGATGTTCCTTAAATCACTGGATGCCGCACTTTGGTACGTATCTAATATATGATGTGAATTGTCCACGGATACCGCACCACTTCCATTAATATTTACAGTCGTGCCTTGAGGAAAGGCAAGGAATCCATCTTTATGAGTCAAACCTCCTGATACAGTAGTGCCTTCTCCTGGTCTCCCAACTTCAATCGGGTCATCAATCAAAGTCCAATCTCCATCATATCGCTTATATGTCAATCTGCCACCAGCATTGAGCAGAGTAAAACGGCTATCAGTATTATCAGATTCACTAAAATTCAGGCGAGGTGATTCGGAACTGAGTATCAATCTACCTCCACCATCAGCATTGAGCCCAACAACCCTCAGCCCTCCTCTGAACTCTGCAACTCCTTCAACGATGGTTGTATCTGTGTCAACAATTTCTACATTCTTCGTTGTGATTGATTGTGCGAAAACAGGACTGACAAAAATGAGCACGCCCAGGTATAAAGCAATTTTGATTTTCATAATTCAGAGTTTTGGTTAAAATTTAGTTGTAGCGTTTTAGTTGCTGCTTCAAATATAAAGTGTCATGACGGACCGCACAAATAAATTGACTCCCATGAAAAGCCTTCAGCCAACAATTCCTTGATCAATCCTTAATCTGATTGTTCAGACATTCCTATTTCAATCCCGTACGATTGCATAAATTTTCAGTAATGATCGAAAATGAAACCAAAAACTACGAGGCAGATTTTATCGAACTGGACGATGTACTGGATCATGCTTTCTTCAATGAAGAGGAAGAATTGTCGGATATGGAGGATGAATTTGTGTTTATCAGCGGTCAATCAAAAGATTTCCGCTCATTAGATGAACTTTGATAACGTTTTCTATTACAGATTGCCAAATCATTTTACCTTTGCGCCTCGGCAAACGGATACGACCAGCTCCTGCTGAACTCCCCCAGGTCTGGAAGGAAGCAAGGGTAAGTGGTTGAGCGGTGCGATATCTCGTTTGCCTTTTTTTATTTCCAACCAATTCTTAATCATACACGCATGAAATTTTTCATCGACACAGCTAACCTTAGCGATATTCAGGAAGCTTACGATCTTGGTGTACTGGATGGTGTAACTACTAATCCTTCCTTGATGGCCAAAGAAGGAATCACCGGAGAAGCGAATATTCTGAAGCATTACAAGGACATCTGCAACATCGTCGATGATAATGTAAGCGCGGAGGTCATCTCTACGGAATTTGATAAGATGCTGGCGGAAGGAAGAGAATTGGCCAAGATCGATGATAAGATCGTGGTGAAAGTGCCTATGATCAAAGACGGAGTAAAAACCATCAAGGCTTTGACCTCTGAAGGCATACGAACCAATTGTACCCTCGTTTTCAGTGCCGGGCAAGCCATTCTTGCTGCTAAGGCAGGCGCAAGCTATGTTTCCCCGTTTATCGGAAGACTGGATGATATCAGCTTTGATGGCATGGACCTTATCGATCAGATTGTACACATTTATGACACGTTTGGTTTTGAAACTGAAGTATTGGCTGCTTCCGTGCGACACTCCATGCACCTGATCCAATGTGCCGAAGTAGGGGCCGATGTTGTGACATGCCCACTGAACGTAATCACTGGCCTGCTGAAACATCCATTGACTGATATCGGGCTGGAAAAATTCCTAGCAGATTATAAAAAAGGTAACCAATGATAGGCATGCTTAGTTGATGGAAGAGACGCTATCACAAAGTATGTACATCATTAAGGTGAAAGGGAAAGCTAAAATCCCTGATTATATCCAGTTACGCGACGACAATTTTGTGCTGATTGCTTATTTTCGGGCTGACAGACCATTGAAGAAATTGGAAAAGTATGGTCTGGAAGGTAAAGAAGAAGCCCTGAAAGAGATCATCGAATCGCTTTCGTACGGTAAACTCCAGAAGTTAGAAATATAATCATGTCCTTTTCAGAAGAACCCGTTCTTAAAGTAACCGATGCCAGCATTTTACAAGAAGGCTATCCGGTACTGAAAGACATCTCTTTTGAAATTGGCAAAGGTGAATTTGTCTACCTCATTGGCCGTACAGGCAGCGGCAAGTCTTCTTTATTGAAAACATTCTATGCTGATCTGTCCTTTAAAAACGGAGAGATCAATGTAGCCGGGTTTGGAATTCATCAGATCAAACCCAAAGAAATCCCTTTTCTACGCAGAAAAATTGGCATCATTTTTCAGGATTTCGAGCTATTCTTTGACCGGACGGTTGCTGAAAATCTGGAATTCGTCATGCGAGCCACGGGCTGGAAAGACAAAGCCAAAATGAAATCACGTATGGCCGAAGTACTCATGCGCGTCGGCTTAGGAGCGGTAACCAACAAAATGCCACACCAGCTTTCTGGGGGCGAACAACAACGGGTAGTAGTAGCACGGGCTTTGATCAACGAACCACAGATCCTTTTTGCGGATGAGCCCACTGGCAACCTTGACCCTGAAGTGGCAGAAGGCATTTTTAAACTCTTCCAGGAAATCAACCGCAGTGGCACTGCCATCTTGATGGCCACACACAACCACAATTTTCTGGACAAATTTCCGGCCCGTGTTTTGAAATGCGAAGACGGAGCCGTTCGTGACTCAGAAAAAGAAGAGTTCGAGTTTACGGGGTTGTATTGAAATTGATCTTCTCCCTTTTTGCAATTCCTTTACAGGAACCACTTAAAGTTTTTCCAGTCAATTGTAATAAATCAATTATTTGAGTAACTAACTTCTAAAATTCAAATAAAAGATCAAGCAAAGGTTTATTGAAAATGTTAGTTATGAAGAAAATCACACTACTCGCCGCACTATTGGTTTTCATGTTCAGTGCATCCGCTCAAGATGTCACGGTAGATGAAATCATTGAAAACTACCTGGAGAATATCGGAGGAGCAGATAATTGGAAAGCGCTGAAAAACGTAAGAATGACTGCCAAAGTCAATCAAGGCGGCGTGGAAATTCCCCTGGAAATTGTGTACTTGTCTGATGGAAGGACTTACACGAAGTTTACTTTTCAAGGAACGGACTTTTTCCAGAATGTATTTGACGGAGAATCATTATGGGGCATCAACTTTCAAAGCATGAAGGCAGAAAAATCAGATGCCGAGACTACCGCAAATTTCGCTTTGAACTCCAATGACTTTCCGGATTCATGGTTAGACTACAAGGCAAAAGGCTATACCGCCGAATTGCTTGGTACAGAGACTATTGAAGGTGCGGAAACTTATAAAGTGAAATTGACCAAGGAACCATTGACCATCGATGGCAAAGAAGTAGAAGATGTCTCTTTCTATTACTTTGATAAGGAAGCCTTCGTGCCTCTTGCAACAGATACCGAAGCCAAACAAGGTCCTCAAGCTGGTACTATTCTACGAAGTACGCAAAGTGATTACGATGAAGTAGAAGGGCTTTATTTTCCATTCTCTATGTCACAAGGTGCTAAGGATGGCCCATCTCAGGCGCTCAGCATCTCAAACATCGAAGTGAATGTTGACATTGACGAAAGTCTTTTTGACTTTCCCGGTGGAGAATAATTGATCATCCCTGCATGAGAAAAATATTGGCAATGGTGCTCGTGCTCGTTGTGGCTCAGCTACAGGCACAAGACACTGAAATCGTCCTGAAAGGCAAAGAGCTTTTTGGGGACATGACTGCTCGGCACATTGGTCCTGCACTGATGAGTGGCCGGATCACGGACATAGAACAACACCCTACTAACGATCGGATATTGTATGTCGGTGCTGCTGGAGGTGGTGTATGGAAATCTGTTAATGGAGGTTCTTCCTTCCAACCCATTTTTGAAGAACATACCCAATCGATTGGAAAAGTAAAATTAGATCCCAAAGACCCGGACAAAACCATTTGGGTAGGTACCGGTGAGATCTGGACACGAAACAGTGTTTCAGTAGGAGATGGATTGTACAAATCCACGGATGGTGGTGTGAACTGGAATCGCGTTGGATTCGAAAACTCGGAGCGCATCGCCAGCATCGAAATTCATCCTGAAAATACGGACATCATGTACGTGGGTGTTTTGGGAGCGCTTTGGTCAGACAATGAAGAACGTGGTGTCTATAAGTCTACTGATGGAGGTGTCACCTGGAATAAAGTGCTTTACATCGATCCAAAGACAGGTTGCGGTGACGTGATCATGGATCCGAATAATCCCAACGTACTGTATGCTTCTATGTGGGAGTTTCGAAGATCAGGCTGGGGATTTGAATCCGGAGGAGCCAATAGTGGCCTTTTTAAGTCCACCGATGGCGGAGAAACCTGGAACAAAATCCACAATGGCATTCCTGATGGAAAACTGGGGCGAATAGCCGTGGCAGTCGCTCCTTCTGATAGCAATATCCTTTATGCAGTCTGGGAAACGGAAGATGAAAATGCAAGAGGTTTGTACCGGTCTGATGATGCTGGAGCGAATTGGACGCTCACCAATGGCGATTTTGGCCTTGTGGTAAGACCTTTCTACTTCTCCAGAATTGTAATAGATCCTCGAAATCCGGATGTGGTGGTAAAAGCCGGATTATTTGGCTCAATCAGCCGAGACGGAGGAAAGACTTTCAAAAACCTGGGCAACATGCACCCTGACATCCATGACATCCTTTTCGATATCAAGAATTCGGATCGTATGTATGTGGCCACAGACGGTGGACTTTACCGATCCTGGGATGGGGCCACTAGCATGGAAATAGTGGCGAACCTGCCTATCTCCCAATTTTATCACATCAGTGTAGATAACGAAGAGCCTTACAATGTGTATGGTGGCCTGCAGGACAATGGCTCCTGGTACGGTCCCTCCTCTTCTCCCGGTGGTGTAGAAGCAAGAGACTGGAATGTCGTAGGATTCGGTGACGGTTTCCGGGTGGTGCGTCACCCGACGAAAAGAATTCTGTACTCTGAAATGCAGGGTGCTCAGAACGTCTGGCGCTATGACATGGACAAACAGCAGACCAAGACTGTTCAGCCGCTTGAAGTAAAAGGCAAAGACAAATTGCGGTTCAACTGGAACGCGCCAATGGCCCTGAGCGAATCTAATCCTGACCGCTTCTACATGGGAAGCCAGTACCTGCACAAGTCTGATGACATGGGTGATAATTGGGAGATTATTTCACCTGACCTGACGACCAACGATAAGTCCAAGCAAAACCAGGAAGAATCCGGAGGTATTTCCAAAGACAATTCAGGAGCTGAAAATCACTGTACCATCTTCACCATTGCTGAGTCTCCATTAAATGATCAAGTCATCTGGGTGGGCACGGATGATGGCAACATTCAAGTGACCAGAGACGGTGGTAAAAACTGGAATAATACGACTCCTAATCTTACCGGCGCTCCCGCCAATACGTGGGTATATCACATTGAGGCAAGTGTACATGGCGAGGGAACAGCTTACGCGGTTCTTGATGGTCATACTACCGGCGACATGAATACTTACGTCTACAAAACCACGGATTTTGGTGCTACCTGGACCTCTATCGTCACCGACAATATTTACGGTTTCGCCAGAAACATCCAGGAGGATTATGTGAACGAAGACCTATTGTTCCTTGGGACAGAATTTGGTTTATATGTAACCATCAATGGAGGTAAGAATTGGAGTCAATTTACGAACAACCTCCCTCCTGTTGCTATACACTTCGTTGATCTTCAAAAGAAAACCAATGATATTGTCTTAGGCACTCATGGACGTGGTGTGATCATCATTGATGACATCAGTCCGCTTCGCAACATGACGCAGGAAGTGTTGGGCAAAGACGTACACTTCTTCGCACAAGAGCCAACGATCATTGAAGAGGCAAGTCCATTTGGCGGAACAGCCACCGAAATGGAATTTGTGGGATCAAGTGGGTCAAGTGCTGCGAAAGTGGTTTACTACCTCAAGAAGAAGCACATTTTCGGCAAGATGAACATGGAGGTCCAGGACCAAAATGGCGAAAAACTCATTGAGATCACGCCTGGGAAATCCAAAGGAATCAACGTTGTGACCTGGAATGGACGCATCAAACAGCCTAAACTGGCGAAAGGAAAAAGCCTTGCTTTTGGTGGTTTTACTGCACCTCGCGTTCCTGCCGGAACTTACAAAGTGGTCATGACCAAGGGTAAGAAAACCTACGAGACTTCCATGACATTGATCAACGATCCCGAATCGGACATTACCGCTGCAGAACGTCAAGCCAATCATGCAACCACTGTCAAACTTTATGACATGTCTCAGGAACTGGCTTACATGGTTTATGAGATCGATGAGATTCTTGCCAAAGCGCAAGAAGTGAAAGATCAGGGTGGCAGCAAATCTGCTGATGCCGTGATCAAAGACCTCAACGCCCTGAAAGAGACGCTTGTGACAACCACAGGAGATAACTATGTCGCTTCAGCAGAACCTCAGCTTAGAAGTAAGATTGCTGATTTGTACAGTAAAACGGCTTCCAGCTTCCAGGCACCAAGTGCTTCTGAGCTCGACAACCTTAACCTGCTTTCTGAGCGCATGGACAAAGCCAGAAATGATTTGAGCTTCATCAAATCCAAGCGAGTATTCAAAATGGAGAAGTACATGGAAGGCAAAGGGATCACCACGATCCAGCTGAAAACCTTCGATGAGTTTATTAATGACTAGTATTCTTGTCCACCCTTCGAGGGTCCGCGGTGCGTAGCCTCGGGTGCCAAGATTGGGTTACATTATTAAGGTTTTAGTAGTAAATAGAACAATTGGAAAAGCTGTCTCGCGAGGGGCAGCTTTTTTTACTCCTGCAACACCCTCAGATACTCCACCCAAGGGCCACAATCCTCTTTCATTTGTTTCGCCATCACACGAGAGATCTGATAGATATGGCCTAGGTCATGGGTGGACCAGGTGCTGAGGTGCCAGGATAGCTTTACTTCTCCGAAATGTGGATGAATACCTGTCTTCTCGAAATCAGCAGGCTGAAGGTCAAAGGACCGCAATTTCTTTAAATTATTCGCTCTGAGTTCCGCAAATTCGTCCAGCAATTCATGCATTGATTTTCCAGCACTTTCCTTTTCCTGGGCAAATCGATCAAAAGGCACAAAATGCTTATCGTCAGCAAAAAGTATGATCTTGGTTCTAGGCACCCAATCGGTGCGTTCACCATGATTAAGGTGTCCTAAAATGTCAAAGGGACTCCACGTTCCTTCACCTTCACTAGCATGAAGCAACTGTTCAGGCATATTACCTAACCACGCCTTAAGCGTAGCTGGTGTTTGCTCCAGAATGGTAATCGTACGGTTGAGATCAAACGCCATGATTAGAATTTAATCCCCCTTTGCTTAAGGGGGTGGCCGAAGGCCTGGGGATTTAATTAAGCAATATTCGTGTAAACCGCCTGCACATCATCGTCCTCCTCGATCTTGTCCAGCATCTTCTCAATCTCCTCCATTTGTTCTTCATTGAACTCAACCGGGGTTGTCGGATACCTTCGCAAACCAGACTTCTTGATCTCGATTTCTTTGTCTTCTATCGCCTTGGACAAAGAGCCATAGTCAGTATAGTCGGCATATGCATACACCATGCCTTCATTCTCTTCAATCTCTTCCAGACCTCCGTCAATCAGTTCAAGTTCAAGTTCTTCCAGGTCCATTTCATCCGTCTTTTCGAACTCAAAAACCGCCTTTCGATTGAACATGAATTCTAGCGATCCCGACGGCACAAAAGCACCACCAGATTTACTGAAATATGATTTCACATTGGCGACTGTCCGGTTGTTATTATCCGTAGTGCATTCCACAAAGACCAGTACACCATGAGGGCCTTTTCCTTCGAAAGTTACCTCTTGCAAATCGTCAGCATCTTTACCGATGGCACGTTTGATCGCATTGTCGATGTTGTCTTTCGGCATGTTCTCTGCCTTGGCATTCTGAATAGCCGTCCGCAACTTGGCGTTCATTTCAGGATCACCCCCACCATCTCTGGCAGCTACCTGGATGGCTTTTGCCAGTTTTGGAAATATTTTGGACATTTTGTCCCATCGCTTTTCTTTCGCTGCGCGTCGATATTCAAATGCTCTTCCCATATTGGAATCGGTATGTTCTTAGTTCAGGCTTCAAATTTATTGAGCTAATCAATTTTTCCCCAACTTTTTAGGAGACAATCCGCATCTCTTTGTGGACATGCAAGTCCTGTACTCCTCGCAAGCCTATACACTGCCCACGCCCAGGTCTATTTTGAAATTGCATTCCTTCGAGTACCCGACAGGATCAATCCCGCATTACTTTTGCAGCCATGCTGCAACGCTCCAACCCGCGCCATCTGGCATTGTGGATCATAGGGATATCTACCCTATTCAGGCTATACCTTGCCGCCTTTACTGGGTTAAGCGTAGGTGAATCCTATTATTGGCGAGGAGCCCAATTCTTGCAACTTTCCTATTTTGATCAACCGCCTCTCTTCTTGTGGCTAAGTGGTATCACTATCCGACTATTGGACATTTCCAATTTCGCCTTACGTCTTCCGGCGGTTTTATTATTTTCGGGCACTTCCTACCTACTTTATCAAATAGGTGCAAGATTATTTAACCCTAAAGTGGGCCTGGTAGCCTTGATTCTCCTCAACATCAGTTTTGTATTCACCATACCAGTAGCCTCATGGTTCCAACCAGATGCCCCCCTGATGTTCTTCTGGCTGATGACCACCTGGGGGTTGATTCAGGTCTTTTTCCCCAAGGAGCCAAATGGCTCATCTTTCAAGTGGTGGATATTCATCGGAGTTGCTTTGGGGTTCACCACACTCAGTAAGTACCATGCACTTTTCCTCATGGCGAGCACTTTTTTGTTTGTCGTGATCAATCCTGGTCAACGCAGGTGGTTAAAGCATCCTGGACCTTATTTAGCTTTGCTGATCACAGCCATTATGCTCACACCTGTTTTACTTTGGAACGCCGAGCATCAATGGGTTTCCTTCAATTTTCAGGGATCCAGAGCTGGCGGATATCAGGTGGATTTCACCAGACTCATTCGCAGTATTGTTGGCCAGATGGCCTGGATAGCCCCTTGGATCTGGTTTCCATTGATCATCGTCCTTTTTAAAACCGTCCGGAGTACTGAACCGAGTCAAAAGGAATCATTCCTATTTTGGTTGGCCATCTTACCCATTGTCTTTTTCACCTTCATCGCGCCCTTCGCAAGGATCGGATTTCATTTCCATTGGCAAGCACCAGGATACCTTATTGCATTCCTTTTATTAGGAAATGCTGTAGCCAAAAACCTGGAAAATAACCAGCGGAGTACCAGAAAATGGCTCCGTTCATCGATTGCCATCACTTTGGTCTTTACGCTGCTACTCACTGTCCATATGACCACTGGGTTTTGGAGCGCGTTCGGTCCAAAACTGGTTGGAGAACAATTTGGCAACACCACGGATCCAACCATGGAAGGAGTCGATTTTACGGATATCAGAAAACGTTTTGAGCAGGAAGGCTGGCTCAAAAATGACAACCTGTTTGTCGCTACCGAGAAATGGTGGCAAACCGGAAAAATTGACTGGCCGCTTCGAGGCGAAAAAGATGTACTCATCTTTCACCCTGACCCAAGAAACCACGCTTATTTTTTCGAGCCTAAGGCGTGGTTAGGTAAGGATGCCATCTATGTGCGTTACAAAAAAGAAGATAGGCCTCCCTCCTCTCATGTTGTTCCATTTTTTGAATCCATCAAGCAACTACCCGATCTACCAGTCATTCGCTATAGCAAAACAGAACTGGTCATGGAGGTATTCTACTGTAAAGGATTCAAGATCCCGGCACAAGCACGTTGGGATCTGCCGATCTATCGAAGGTTATTAGATCAGGAGCCTTTTTGAGCAGCCTTCGAGCACCTCAGGTTGCTCAAGATAATTGTCAAACAAGGTAGTCTCAAGTACTCGAAGACTACCCAGCAATTTTCTTCTTAAACACTACATTGGCAATCACCCCAACAACGACCAGGGCCATTCCCATATAGGTTGCAATATTGAAAGTCTCATCAAATAGAAAAAAGCCAAACAATAAAGCATAGATCAAACCGACGTAATTGAGGATAGATACTTTCGATACTTCTTCATGCTGATAGGATTTGGTCATGAAGAACTGCGCTATTTGTGTAAGTATCCCCACCCCTAACAGCATCAACCAGTCCCAACCTACAGGTGTGACCCAAACGAAATAAGACCATACTGCACCTATAGGTAGCAAAACCAAAGGAAAGTACAATATGATCACCAGTGGGTGTTCTGTGGTGTTAAGTTTTCGCACAAAATTGTAAGCCAATCCCATGAAAAAGGAAGTTGCAATACCAATCCCTAAATGGAGGTACGAAATCCGAACATCAAAACCTTGCACGACCATCACACCCACGAAACTGATGGCAAAAAAGACCCATTGCCAGGGATTTACTTTTTCCTTCACAATAAAAACCCCCAATACAGTAGTAAATATTGGAGCCAAATATTGCAACGTAGCAGCAGTTGCTAGCGGAATGGCATGTAACAGGTAGAAATATAAAATAAGCGCCACAGAACCAGTAACACCCCGGGCAATCAACACGGGTTTATTATTCCCCCAAATGGACACTTTCTGTTTCTTCAGGAAATAGAAGCTGATCGCCAGGGAAACAATAGCCCGAAAAAAGATAATTTCAATCGCAGGAATGTGAGGTATGGCTTTCACGAATACCTTCATCAAAGCGAAGGTGAACGTGGCATAAAGCATGTAACGAACTCCAGGAGTCAGGACTTGATTCATGCGAGCATCAATCCGTCTTTGATCTCAATTTTACGATCGGTCATCCCTGCCAACTCCTGATTGTGCGTCACTATTACAAAAGTCTGATCCAATTTGTCCCGCAATTCAAAAAAGAGATCGTGAAGCTCTGAAGCATTCTTTGAATCCAGGTTCCCAGTAGGTTCATCTGCAAAAACAATGGATGGATTATTGATCAAAGCACGTGCCACAGAAACACGTTGTTGTTCCCCTCCGGAAAGCTCAGAAGGTTTGTGATCCATGCGATCTTTCAACCCCAGCAAAACCAGTAGTTCTTTCGCTCGATTTTCTACCTCAGTATCTTTTCTGTTACCGATGTAGCCGGGAATAGCCACATTCTCAAAGGCCGTGAATTCCGGCAATAAATTATGGAACTGAAAGATGAAACCGATCTCTGCATTACGGAAAGCCGCCAGTTTCTTGGGGTTCATGGCAGTCACCTGCTCATTTTTGAGGGTCACATTTCCCTGGTCTGCCGTATCCAGCGTGCCTAAGATATGAAGTAGGGTACTCTTACCGGCACCAGAAGCACCAACGATACTTACTACCTCCTTTTGATGGATTTCAAGATCAATCCCCTTCAGTACCTGAAGAGCTCCGTATGATTTGTGGATATTAGACGCCTTGAGCATGGCTGCAAACATAGTTCTTGCCACCATGATTCTTATTCATTTCATTACAATACTTTGACACCATTGCCTCAGGAATTCGAAAATTACATTGGTTTGTTACAATTATGACGCAAAATGAGCATATCGCTCCCTCAAAGACTTTTACCCAATTATTCCTACGAAGATTACGTGCTTTGGGAAGGCTAATGGGAAGTAATTGACGGAATTGCCAATGCTATTACACCTATGCCCGTACCCAGGTATCAGCAATTAAGCAATAATTTATCTACGGAGTTTACAATTGGAATGCAAAAAGAACCTTTTGAGTTTTGCAAGGTCTATCAACCCATTAATTTACTGATAAATGAAAATACGGTCGTTCATCCCGATTTACTAATTGTTTACAAACCGATCACAAAACAATACCTGGACTTTCCTCCAACACTCGTCGTGGAAATTTTATCTCCTTCTACCAGGTAAAAAGACCTCATCACGAAATTCGACCTCTATCAACATTTTGGCATCAAATACTACGTGATTGTTGATCCGGATCTGATCAAATTACCACTTATAAATTAGACTCGGACGGGAAATACCAGGAGGTCTTGGATACAAATCCCATATTTGAATTACCCGATGGGTGTTCTATCCAACCCAATTTGAATGCAATCTGATAAACCTGAAAGAACACTCAATTCAACCGTCAATTGCACGTTTCTTGGTCAATCCATCGTTTCCCTCTAGTATTGCTTTATAAAGATTAAGCCCAAGTGCTTTAACTCAATGAAAATGAAAAAAACTACAAGCTATTTCGCAGCATTGTTGCTGTTCATTTCAGCCATTCAGGCACAGCAAAAATTACAACTCAACTTAAAAGCAGGAGAATCTTACAAACAGGTAACTTTCAATGATGCTTCCATTACGCAGGAGATCATGGGACAGTCGATGGAGATCAACCTGGCAGTTAATAGTAGTATGATATTCAAAGTGGTCAATGCCAATCGGGATGATTACGATATGGAAGTATCATTCGAGAGCATGAAGTTGTCCATGGGATCCATGCAAGCCACCATGGAATTTGATTCTGAAAACCCAGAAGAAGGTGATGCATTCTCTCAGATCATGTCTGGTGTGATTGGAAAATCCTTCAACATTAAAATGTCCAAATCTGGCAAAGTATTAGAGCTTTCAGGCATTGAAGCCATGTGGGAAGCTGCCTTCTCTGATCAAAACATTTCTGCTGCAGAAAAAGCTCAAATCATGACACAACTCAACCAAACCTATGGTAGTGAGGCTGTCAAAGGCAACATTGAAATGGTTTCCGCCATCTTCCCGGAGCAAAAAGTAAGCAAAGGAGATCAATGGACCAATGAAGTGAATATCAACTCTGGTATGAAAGGGATTGCCGAGACTACTTATACGTATGAGGGCAAACAAGGAGATCAATATCAGATCACTGGCTCAGGAACGATCGTCACTTCAGAAGAAGGAGCAACCATCAATACCAATGGCATGGAATTAACCATGGACCTGAAAGGCACCATGGAATCAGCTATTTCAGTAGATGCCGGCACTGGCTGGATTGTTCAGGCTACGATCAATCAAAAAATTGACGGTGCTGCGAATATGGCTGGCAATGCGCAAATGCCAAACGGCCTTTCTATCCCAATGAAAATTCGGAATGAAATGAGCATTACGAACTGATAGCGCATTCTGGATGTAATTTGATCCAATCATAAAATAAGACCCTTGAAAAAGCTGGTGCGATAGACTAATTTCGCACCAAATTTTAACAGCAACATGAACATCCACGAATACCAGGCAAAAGAGATCCTGAAAAGTTACGGTGTTACCATCCAGAATGGGATCGTAGCAGACACCCCACAAAAGGCACTTGAGGCTGCCAAGGAACTGAACGCACAAACCGGAACAAGCTGGTATGTGGTGAAGGCTCAAATCCATGCGGGAGGCCGTGGGAAAGGAAAAGTTCAGGAAACTGGCTCTAATGGTGTTGTTTTGGCCAAAAGCCTGGAAGAAGTTGAACCTAAAGCAGAAGGCATTCTAGGCGGAACTTTGGTAACACACCAAACTGGCGCTGCTGGTAAAAAAGTAAATAAGGTATTGATCGCCGAGGATGTTTATTATCCTGGAGAGTCAGACCCAAAAGAATATTATCTTTCTATCCTGCTGGATCGTGGAACCGGTCAAAATGTGATCATGGCTTCTACCGAAGGCGGAATGGATATCGAGACAGTTGCCGAAGAAACCCCTGAAAAGATCATCAAAGAATGGGTGGATCCAGGTGTAGGGCTCCAAGGATTCCAGGCGCGTAAAGTTGCTTTTGCGCTGGGTCTGACAGGCGATGCTTTCAAAGGCATGGTGAAATTCATCTACTCCTTATATAAGGCGTACGTAGCAACGGATGCTTCTCAGTTTGAGATCAATCCAGTGTTGAAAACTTCAGACAACAAGATCCTGGCCGTAGATGCCAAGGTAAATCTGGATGACAATGCCCTTTACCGTCACAAGGATTTGGTGGAATTGAGAGACATCACCGAAGAAGATCCTTTGGAAGTAGAAGCTGGGCAATCTGGTTTGAACTATGTGAAACTTGATGGAAATGTAGGCTGTATGGTGAATGGTGCCGGACTGGCGATGGCGACCATGGACATCATCAAACTTTCAGGTGGCGAACCAGCCAACTTCCTGGATGTAGGAGGAGGAGCAAATGCCAAAACCGTAGAAGCAGGTTTCCGAATCATTTTGAGAGATCCTAATGTAAAAGCCATCCTGATCAACATCTTCGGTGGTATCGTTCGTTGCGACCGAGTGGCTACTGGTGTAGTAGAAGCTTACAAAAACATTGGCAACATTGAAGTACCGATCATTGTAAGACTTCAGGGAACCAACGCCGAGGAAGGTGCTAAAATCATTGAAGAATCAGGATTGGAAGTGACTTCAGCGATCGTATTGAAAGACGCAGCTGAAAAAGTCAAAGAAGTTCTGGCTTAATCGAATATGCTACTTTATCAATCGATTAGGTCGATTGATGGGGCTGCATTAACATAATCGTAAAATACACCACTAAAACCGGCAGAAATTTGCCGGTTTTTTAATTTTCAAAAAAAAATAATCAAAATCTTTTTTGATTGCCATTGACTCTTTTACATTTGAGCCGAAATATGAAATTATTTACTGAAAATATTATTGTGACCATTATTATTCTAGTCGTGGGTGTCAAACCCTCGGGATGGTAACAATGTATATCAGATGAAATACAGAACGCCATCCCCAAAAAGGATGGCGTTTTTTATGTACCATAATATGTACTACACAGACGATACCATAGTTTTCTTCGACGGCAATTGGATCAAAGCCAGAGATGCCAAAACAAGCCTTTTTGATCAGGCATTGCATTACGGCACAGGCGTACTGGAGGGTATAAGATCATACCGAAGCGAAGGATCGTTCAAAATCTTTAAAGCACACTCGCATTTCGAAAGGCTGCATCGTTCTGCACAGAAAATGCACTTGAAGCTTCCCTATTCTTCTGAAGAACTCACCCAGATCGCATATGATCTTTTGGAAAAGAACAATCTGACAGATGCATATATCCGCCCGTTGGTGTATGCAGGTCAGGACATGATGCTAAAGCCAACTGACGAAGTACATGTATTCATGGCAGCATGGCAATGGTCCAAATACAATGGATTGAAGCCTCTGGAAGTCATGGTATCGGAATACCGTAAACCAAGCGCTAAAGCCATTCCTATCGAAGCGAAGGTGGTGGGCAACTACTCCTCGGCAACACTGGTGTCAGCTCAGGCCAGGCATCTGGGCTATGATGAAGCACTTTTGCTGGATGCCAATGGGAATGTCGCTGAAGGGCCGGTAAGCAACTTCTTCTATGAAAAAGACAATGTGCTGTATACACCCAAAAAAGGGAATATACTCCCGGGTATTACACGAGAATACCTGATCGATCTGTGCAAAGAGCTTGACATTCGGGTCGTCGAAAAAGACATTGAAGTTGAAGAATTATACGATGCAGATCAAGCATTTTTCTGTGGTACAGCTTCTGAGATCAGTAAGATCCACTCTATCAATGGTGAAGTGATGCGAGGCAACTGGGAGGATTCAGCTTCCTACAACCTGCACTTCATCTACCAGCAACGTGTTCGATTCGATGAATTTGAAGGACTTCCAATCCTTTAATATCCACTAAACATAAATGTCAACAGAACTTAACCCATTCAGTAAGATCATCACTCAGGATGTCAGTCAACCTGCGTCGCAAGCGCAGCTCTACGCCACCGGACTGACTGAAGAGGATATGAAAAAAGGCCAGGTAGGTATTGTAAGCACTGGCTTTGAAGGTAATCCCTGCAACATGCACCTGAACGTCTTGGCACATCAGGTAAAAAAAGGAGTCCGTGAAGCAGATCTGGTTGGTCTCATTTTCCATACCATTGGTGTTAGCGATGGTATTTCTAATGGTACTACCGGCATGAAATACTCACTCATGTCCAGGGATATCATTGCCGATTCCATCGAAACCGTATGTAATGCCCAATTCTATGATGCTCTGGTTACAGTCGTAGGATGTGACAAAAACATGCCTGGTGCACTCATGGCCATGGGTCGGCTCAACCGACCGAGTCTGATGGTTTATGGAGGAACCGTGAAACCGGGTAAGTGGAAAAATGAAGATCTGAATATCGTATCTGCTTTTGAAGCTTACGGGAAAAAACTAGCGGGTACGATTGAAGATGAAGATTATAAAGGCATCATTCAAAATGCCATTCCTGGTCCTGGCGCCTGCGGAGGCATGTATACGGCCAATACCATGTCTTCAGCCATTGAAGCCATGGGAATGAGCATGCCTTTTAGTTCCTCTAATCCTGCTGAAAGTAAGGACAAGCAAACCGAAAGTGTTTCCGTAGGTCAGGCCATCAAAAACCTGATGGAGAAGAACTTACGACCTAAGGACATCATGACTAAGGCCGCATTTGAAAATGCAATCAAAGTGATCATGGTTACCGGAGGAAGTACAAATGCCGTATTGCACCTCATTGCCATGGCAAAGGCAGTTAATGTGGACATTACACTGGATGACTTTCAGCGCATCAGTGATGAAACCCCTTTCATTGCTAATCTGAAGCCTAGCGGCGAATACTTGATGGAAGACCTGCATCTGGTCGGTGGTACCCCTGCAGTCATGAAGTACATGCTCAAAGAGAACTACCTGGATGGAAGTTGCATGACCGTAACAGGAAAAACACTGGAAGAAAATCTGGCGGCTGCTCCTGAATTAAAAGCCGGACAAAACGTGATCCTGACTTTTGACAAGCCGATCAAAAAAACAGGGCACTTACAGATTCTATATGGCAATCTGGCTCCTGAAGGTTCTGTAGCTAAAATCACGGGAAAAGAAGGAGAATACTTTGAAGGCCCTGCACGCATCTATGATGACGAGTTCGAGGCAATAGAGGGAATCGGTAAAGAAGTACAAAAAGGGGAAGTCATTGTCATTCGTCAGTCTGGCCCAAAAGGAGCTCCGGGCATGCCGGAAATGCTCAAGCCTACCAGCGCCGTAATGGGTGCCGGACTTGGAAAAGATGTGGCTTTGATAACCGATGGACGCTTTTCTGGGGGATCTCATGGGTTTGTCGTGGGACACATAACCCCAGAGTCTCAAGAAGGAGGACCGCTGGCCTTGCTTAAAGATGGTGACATCATCTCTATCGATGCAGTCAAAAACGAAATGAATGTAAAACTCACCGATGCGGAATGGGCGGTACGTAAAGCAGCATGGAAACAGCCTCCTTACAAAGGTGAGAAAGGAATATTGAGAAAATACATCAAGTCTGTGGCCTCGGCTTCAGAAGGATGTGTAACCGACGAGTAGCATGAACACTTCAACCTTATCGATCGAACAAAAGAAGATGGTAGAGAAAAGAAAAATGACGGGATCTGAGGCAGTGCTACAATCGCTGTTGGAAGAAGGTGTAGAGACAATCTTTGGGTATCCCGGTGGTGCCATCATGCCTATTTACGACGAGCTTTACAAATTTCAGGACCGACTTACGCACATGCTCACTCGCCACGAGCAGGGAGCAGCGCATGCCGCTCAGGGATTTGCCCGAGTCAGTGGAAGAACTGGGGTATGCTTTGCTACCTCTGGTCCAGGGGCTACTAACCTGATCACTGGGATTGCGGATGCACAGATCGATTCTACACCGATCGTCTGTATCACAGGCCAGGTGCCGTCTCACTTGTTAGGTACAGATGCATTTCAGGAAACAGATGTGATCGGAATCTCCATGCCAGTCACAAAATGGAATTATCAGGTAACCAAACCAGAAGAAATTCCATGGGCGATTGCCCGAGCGTTTTACATTGCCAATTCCGGGAGACCTGGACCAGTTCTGATCGACATCACGAAAGACGCGCAGTTTGGAGAGATGGAATATAGCTACAAAAAGTGCGAGAAGATCCGTAGCTACCACCCCTACCCGATCCTGAAGGAAGATAAAGTTGCTGAAGCCGCTGCGTTGATCAATGAAGCCAAAAAGCCTTTCTTATTGATCGGACAAGGTGTATTGATCTCAGGTGCTCAGGAAGAGCTAAAGACCTTCATGGAAAAAACCGGCATTCCTGCAGCAAGTACTCTAATGGGACTTTCTGCAGTGCCAGTGGATCATCCACAATATGTCGGGTATCTCGGTATGCATGGCAATTATGGTCCTAACATCAAGACCAATGAATGTGATCTGCTGATTGCTGTAGGCATGCGATTCGATGACCGTGTAACCGGAGACTTGAACAAGTATGCCAAGCAGGCAAAAGTCATACACATCGAAATCGACCCGGCAGAGATTGATAAGAATGTGAAAACAGATGTAGCCATCAATGCAGATGCAAAAGCTGCCCTTCACGGTTTGATTCCTTTAGTGGAGCAAAGACAGCATACCGATTGGATTGCTGAGTTTAAAGCATGTGACGAAAAAGAAACTGAAAAGGTCATCACCAATGAGCTTTTCCCGACGACAGATGAAATCAAAATGGGAGAAGTGATCCGATTACTTTCAGAGAAATCTGAAGGTAAGGCTATCGTTGTTACCGACGTAGGACAGCACCAAATGGTGACTAGCCGCTATTACGAGTTCAAAGACACGCGGACCAATGTTACTTCCGGAGGATTGGGCACCATGGGCTTTGCTTTGCCTGCCGCTTTAGGAGCAAAAACGGGACAACCTGATAAGCAGGTAGTAGCCGTCATTGGCGACGGAGGCTTCCAAATGACCATTCAGGAATTGGCGACGATCTTCCAATATCAAATTGGAGTCAAAGTGCTCATCCTCAATAACAATTTCCTTGGAATGGTGCGTCAGTGGCAGCAATTATTCTTTGACAAAAGGTATTCCTCCACAGAGCTGGTCAACCCTGACTTTCAGCTGATTGCTCAAGGGTATGGTATTGCTTGCAACAAAGTTGAGGCACGTGATGACTTATCCGGAGCCATGGATGATTTCTTGAACCATGAAGGCCCTTACTTACTCGAAGTAGTGGTAGAAAAAGAAGAAAATGTATTCCCAATGGTGCCTTCCGGGGCATCTGTTTCTGAGATCCGATTGTCCTAAATCCCCATGAGTAACTTAATATACAGCGAAAGTAGCGACGAACAGCAAATCAAAGATTACACGCTATCCGTCCTGACGGAGGACAAATCCGGTCTTCTCAATCACATTACGATCATCTTCACCAGAAGGAAGATCAACATTGTTAGTCTCAATGTTTCTGTCACTGAGGTTCCTGGTTTGAGTCGATTCAGCATCGTCATTACCAGCACCAGAGATCAGGCCGAAAAGGTCGTAAAGCAGATCAGAAAACTCATAGATGTATTGGGAGCCTTCGTCTACGAAGATGACGAGATCTACTATCAGGAGATCGCATTGTACAAGGTACCTACGGACATTTTCCTCAATGGTAACACCATTGAAAACCTGGTCAGGAACAGTGGCGCGCGAATCCTCGTGATCGAAAAAGATCACATAGTAATTGAAAAAACGGGGCATAAAGAAGAAACCCATCGATTATACAAAGAATTGGAGCCTTATGGCTTGTTGGAGTTTGTCAGATCTGGTCGAGTGGCCATCTCAAAATCCAAACGTAAGACAGAGGCCTTCATCAAGGAACTGGAGGAGACCAGATCCAATCAATTAAGCATTAAAGATTATTAAACAGTTTTTGTAAACACATTTTTAGAAAAATGGCACAGATTAATTTCGGAGGTACGGAAGAAACAGTTGTTACCCGTGAGGAATTCCCGCTTGAAAAAGCCAGGGAAGTACTGAAAGATGAAACCATCGCAATCTTAGGATACGGTGTTCAGGGTCCAGGTCAGGCACTTAACCTGAGAGACAATGGCTTCAATGTGATTGTGGGGCAGCGGAAAGATTCCAAAACCTGGGACAAGGCATTAGCCGATGGTTGGGTTGAAGGAGAAACACTCTTTGAGTTGGAAGAAGCAGCCGAGCGTGGAACGGTACTTCAGTATTTACTCTCCGATGCAGGTCAAATTGCTCTATGGCCGATGGTCAAGAGCAAACTGAAGCCAGGGGATGCATTATACTTCTCACATGGATTTGGCGTGACCTATAAGGATCAAACCAGCATTGTTCCGCCAGAAGATGTAGATGTGATCCTGGTAGCACCAAAAGGCTCAGGAACTTCCTTACGTCGACTTTTCGTAGCTGGCAAAGGTTTGAACTCTAGCTTCGCCATTCACCAGGATGCGACTGGCAAAGCTCGCGATAGAGTAATTGCATTAGGTATCGGAGTAGGATCTGGTTACTTATTCGAAACCAATTTCCAAAAAGAAGTTTACTCGGACCTTACCGGAGAGCGTGGCAGCCTGATGGGAGCGATTCAGGGACTGTTCGCTGCCCAGTACGACTTGTTAAGAAAAAGAGGACACTCTCCTTCTGAGGCATTCAACGAAACTGTGGAAGAAGCAACACAATCGCTTTATCCTTTAGTCGCTGAAAATGGCATGGACTGGATGTACGCCAACTGCTCTACTACTGCACAACGTGGTGCATTGGATTGGTGGAAGAAATTCAGAGATGCAGTGGCTCCTGTTTTCGAAGAGCTTTACGATAGTGTAGAAACTGGCAATGAGGCCAGAATCACCATCGAGGCGAATCAAAAGGCAGATTACAGAGAGAAACTGGAAGAAGAACTGAAAGAACTTCAGGATTCCGAAATGTGGCAAGCTGGCGCTACAGTGCGCAAGCTCCGTCCTGAAAACGCTTAATTTAAACGCTTAACCCCACCTTTGCCATGCTTAGTTTATCGAAGTGCGCCAAAGGTGGGGAACAAAGCAACATTCCATGGATACCGTCGAATCAGAAGTGTATTTTCCGCAGATCAGTGATGTAAAAGCAGCTTCCAATAAGCTGAAAGATGTCATCAATGACACGCCATTACAACACAGTTTCAACCTGAGTGAACAATTTGATAGTCAGATCTATCTGAAGAGAGAAGACACCCAGGTCGTAAGATCTTATAAGATCCGAGGTGCCTATAACAAGATCACTTCTCTTCCAAAGGAAAGTCTGAAAAAAGGCATTGTTTGTGCCAGTGCAGGTAACCATGCACAAGGTGTGGCGCTTTCTTGTAAACTTCTACAGGTGAAAGGAAAGATCTTTATGCCTGCTCCTACCCCTAAACAGAAAGTACAACAAGTCAAGATGTTTGGGAAAGACATGGTTGAAGTGATCCTTACCGGAGATACTTTTGATGATGCATATAAGGCCGCCATGGCGATCTGTGATCAGGAAGAAGCTACCTTCATCCATCCGTTCGATGATGAAAAGGTAATCGAAGGACAAGCCACAGTTGGTCTCGAAATCCTGGACCAAAGTAAGTTCCACATTGATTATTTGTTTCTACCTGTAGGTGGAGGTGGGCTTTCTGCTGGTGTATCCAGCATCGTGAAGTTGATGAGCCCGAAAACCAAAATCATTGGTGTGGAACCCCTGAATGCTCCGGCCATGTACCGGTCTTTTGAAGCCAAAGAAGTTGTTGAGCTGGACAAGATCGATAAATTCGTGGACGGTGCGGCAGTCAAGAAAGTCGGCGATAAAACCTTCCCTATCTGCTACGAACATCTGAATGAAGTGCGACTAGTAGACGAAGGAAAGGTATGCTCTACGCTGATTCAGATGTACAGCGAAAGCGGTATCGTGTTGGAGCCGGCCGGTTGTTTGTCGGTGGCTGTTCTGGATGATTTCAAAGAAGAGATCAAAGGCAAATCGGTAGTCTGTTTACTTTCAGGGAGTAACAACGACATTACACGTACAGAAGAGATTCGCGAGCGGTCATTACTCTATGAAAAGCTGATGCACTATTTCATCATCCGCTTTCCTCAAAGAGCAGGTGCGCTGAAAGAATTCGTAGCTGACGTGCTTGGCCCCAATGACGACATCATCCATTTCGAATACACCAAGAAAACGAGTCGGGAAAAAGGTCCTGCATTGATCGGAATTGAACTCAAGAATAGCAGAGATTTTGAGCCGTTACTGAAAAGGATGCATGAACGTAATTTTTTCGGCGAATACCTCAATGAACAACCCGATTTGATGAATTATTTGGTTTAAAAACGCATAGGCAATCTTTCTATAGCTTTCTGCGTTACACTACATTCAACCTAGACCCATATTAAGCAATAAAAAAATCAAAGCCTTTTACCCCAAAGGCCTTTCAAGGACTATTAAACATGAAAGTCTTAAAATTTGGCGGGACATCCGTAGGTTCCGTCAGTGCAATCAAACAAGTTGGCGAGATCATCGCTGATCAATCCAAAACAGATCAATTAGCGGTAGTTGTATCTGCATTCAGTGGTGTCACCAATCGATTGGAGGAACTCACAACAGAGGCTGCCGCTGGAAAGGACAGCTACCTTGAGATCATCGCTCAATTAGAAGCACAACATCTGGATGTATTCGAAACACTGGTGCCCGGTGGAAACGCTACGCCAATCGAAAAAGGTGTTAAACTGCTGAAAGAGGTTTGTCATGGGATTTCCTTATTACAAGAACTGACGACCAAGAGCAATGCTTACGTCATGAGTTTCGGTGAACGTATGTCCAGCTACATCATCTCTACTTACTTTGAAACATTCGTTTCCGTTGACCTCTATGACAGCCGGGATTTCATCATCGTCAATCCAGAGGTTGGCGAAACAGCAGTAGATTTTGAATTGAGTTTCAAGAAAATTAAAGAGATCAAAACAGAGTCCCGAGTACTCTTGTTTCCCGGATTCATCGCCTCTACCCTTGAAGGTGTAACCACTACGCTGGGGCGTGGAGGTTCCGATTATTCTGCGGCACTCTTAGCCAACTTCATGAATGCCACCGAATTGGAGATCTGGACTGACGTTAGTGGTCTGCTTACCGCTGATCCAAATCTGGTTCCCCAGGCGAAAGTCATCGAGCATATTTCATATGAAGAAGGCATGGAATTGTCACACTTCGGGGCCAAGGTCATCTATCCTCCTAGTATTCAGCCCGCCTTATCAAAAGACATTCCTATCCGTATCAAAAATACCTTTGCACCCGAGGATACTGGTACGCTGATCACCCGAGAGTGGGATGAGGATAAGGAACTGATCCGTGGAATCTCCAGTATTAAGAATGTTTCGCTGATCAATCTTACAGGTGCTGGCATGGTTGGAATACCCGAATTTTCCAATCGATTCTTCCAGGCACTTGCTGCTCAAAAAGTAAATGTTATTCTGATCACCCAAGCTTCAAGCGAGCATTCCATTTGTGCAGCGATTTCGGAATCAGAATTAAAGAAAGCTTTGAAGTCGTTGAAGAAGGAATTTGCCTATGAGATCCAAACAAACAAGATCAGTGAAATTGAAGTAGAAAAAGAACTTGCTATCCTCGCGTTAGTTGGATCTAATATGCGAAATCAGGTGGGTGTAAGTGGCCAAATGTTCCATGTTCTAGGCAAGAACGGTGTGAGCGTCAAAGCGATCGCTCAGGGATCTTCGGAACGGAACATTTCAGCAGTAATTCCACAAAAGAATCTCAAAAAAGCACTTAATGTATTGCATGAGAGTTTCTTCCTATCCTCACGAAAACGGATACACCTATTCATTATTGGTGTAGGTAATGTTGGGAAGGCTTTTATCAGTCAGGTGCAGCAGCAATACGATTACCTGTTAGCAGAGCACAACACCAAAGTGTTGATTGCAGGTATGGCGAATTCCAGGAAAATGATCTTTAAGGAGGAAGGAATCGACCTTGAAAACTGGGAGGATGCATTGGGTGAGGGTGAAGCTTTCCATGCGACAACATTTATGGATACCATGCACACGATGAATCTACGAAATAGTATTTTCATCGACATCACGGCCAATAGTGACATTGCCGGATTATACAACCACGCGTTGAAAAATAGTATTTCCGTAGTAACCCCCAATAAGATTGCGGCCACAAGTCCATGGGAGAACTATCAGGTCTTGCTTAATGCTGCAGCGAGGCACAACGTACACTACCTATTCGAAACCAATGTTTGCGCGGGACTTCCTGTTATTTCGACGTTAGGTGATCTGATCAGAAGCGGTGACAAGGTTCATAAAATTGCAGCCGTTCTGTCCGGCACCTTGAATTACCTGTTCAATACCTATGATGGGTCCCGGCAATTCGTTGAAATCATCAAAGAAGCCAAGGAGCTTGGATTGACGGAGCCCGACCCCCGACTGGACCTTTTCGGAGAAGATGTACGAAGAAAGATCTTGATTCTTGCTCGTCAAAGTGGCTATGCCTGGGAAATGGAAGATGTAAAGTTGGATTCCTTTCTGCCTGAAGCATGTCACGCCGCAGATACCATAGATGATTTCTATGAGGAAGTCACAAAAACAGAATCTCACTTCAAGACCCTCTATGAAGAAGCTGCTAGTGGTAGTAAAAAACTTAGAGTAGTTGCTTCTTTTACTCCGGAAGGCGCAAAAGTAGGACTTGAAGCAGTGGAAGAAAGTCACCCGTTTTATCACCTGGAAGGCATGGACAACATTGTCTTGTTCTTCACCAATCGATATCCCAAACAGCCTCTGGTTGTAAAAGGTGCTGGTGCTGGTGCAGATGTAACAGCTTCCGGCATATTTGCAGACATTCTAAAAGTCAGCCTGAATTGATCATGGATAGTATCAAAGTTTTTTCTCCAGCATCCGTCGCGAATGTCGCTTGTGGGTATGACATTTTCGGATTTGCGCTCTATGATATCGGTGATGAGATCACCCTTACCAAAAGGAACGACAGCAAATTGGTAATCACCAAAGTATCAGGAGCAGAACTTCCATTGAGTCCTGACAAGAACGTGGCTACAGTGGCTATTTCAAGTCTTTTGGAACGAATTCATTCCACTCAGGGGTTTGATATTGAAATCCACAAGAATGTAAACCCAGGAAGTGGCCTGGGTTCCAGTGCATCGAGTGCTGCCGGAGCGGCTTTTGCAGCAAATGCACTTTTGGGCAATCCTTTCACCAAATCCGAATTGATCCAAAATGCCATGGCTGGCGAAATCGTTGCCTCACAGTCTGCGCACGCGGATAATGTCTCACCTGCCATGTTGGGAGGTTTTACGATCGTAAGAAGTTGTGAGCCAGATGTTGATGTGTTTCAGATAGACTATCCTGAAGAATTGGTAATACTAATCGTATTTCCGCAAGTTCAGGTAAAGACCGCTGAAGCAAAACGCATGCTTGGTGATACCATTAGCCTGAACAAGGCCCGTGAACAGTGGGGAAATGTTGCAGGACTTACTGCCGGTTTAATGAAGAAAGACTGGGGGTTGATTGAACGATCTTTAGTGGATGTTGTAGCAGAACCTGTGCGTAAAAACCTAATCCCACACTATGAAGATGTAAAAGAGATTGCTCTGAAAAACGGCGCACTCGGGTTCAATATTTCAGGATCGGGGCCTAGCATGTTCAGCTTCTATCGCAACGAATCTGAGGCCAAAGCAGGAATTGACGAAATCCGAGACATTTATAATCGCCTAAGCATCGATTCTTTCTTTCATATTTCCAAAATCAATCCAAAAGGAACCCATATCATCGAATAATGCAGTTTTACAGCACCAATCGCCAATCACCATCCGTCGATTTCAAAACGGGAGTCATCAAAAGTTTACCTGCTGATAATGGGCTTTACTTCCCTTCGGAGATACCAAACATCCAGGAAACACTGACACGAAAAGATATCGGCCTTCATGAAATTGCTTTTGAAACATTAAAGTCATTTTGTACTCCGGACATTCCTGAAAACCGATTGCTGGAAATCGTTGAAGATGTCTTTTCCTTTGAACTACCAGTAGTTCCGGTCAGGGAAAATGTATTTAGCCTGGAGTTATTCCATGGCCCTACGTATGCTTTCAAAGATGTGGGGGCTCGATTTTTGGCCCGTTGCCTTGGTTACTTCAACGAAGGATCAAACAAAGAAGTCACCATATTGGTTGCGACTTCTGGTGATACGGGAGGAGCAGTGGCCGCCGGATTCTATAAAGTTCCTGGTGTAAAGGTGATCATCTTATACCCTTCAGGGAAAGTCAGTGAATTGCAGGAAAAACAGTTGACTACCTTAGGAGAAAACATCCATGCATTAGAAATAGATGGTACTTTCGACGATTGTCAAAAACTAGTCAAAGAAGCCTTTCTCGACGAACAATTGAATCAAAGCCTGAATTTATCTTCAGCAAATTCTATCAATATCGCACGCTGGATTCCACAATCCATATATTACTTATGGGCCTGTGCTCAACTAGCTGATCGTGAAAATCTGGTGTTTTCCATTCCCAGTGGAAACTACGGAAACCTTGCTGCAGGAATGCTTGCTTACAAAATGGGTGCACCTATTTCACGCTTTATTGCTTCGAGTAACGCGAATGATGTTGTTCCCCGATACTTGGTGAATGGAAAATATGAGCCGTTACCAACCGTGGCTACCTATTCGAACGCCATGGATGTAGGCAAACCCAGCAACTTCCCAAGGATGCTTGAACTATGTCATTCAGATTATTCTGCCATGACAAAATTGATTTCCGGATTTACCCTCAACGATTCACAAACCCTGGCCGCTATGAAAGCTTGTCTTGAGCAAAATGAATACCTGGCAGATCCTCACGGAGCTATTGGCTATCAAGCTCTGGAAGAAAAAATTCAACCCGATGAGACAGGAATCTTTCTTGAAACTGCACATCCATGCAAATTTCTGAATGTCGTGGAAAAAGTACAGCCCGCATATGAGCTTCCAGAATTCACCAAGGAGTTGATGAAAAAGCAGAAAGTAGCCGATCAAATGGATACTTCTTTTGAAAGATTCAAAGACTTTCTATTAAAAAACTAATAAGCAGTTTTGGGGGTATTGGCGTAACGCATTGACTTACAGGAAACGCCAAGGATATGAAGCTCTTCAAAACGCTTATTTTGCTTTGTACGATTTTCTTTCTGTTCTTTCTGATATCATGCTCGGAAGAAGGATTTGATCGTGAACTTACACGCGCTGAAATTCTTGCAGGTGAAGACGAAGAAGGGCGTAGTTATTTCATTTCCTCCGCAGAAATTGACCTGTTCGAGATCAATGGCACCATCATTTTAGATGAATGTATTACTGACAATACTATTCGATATTTCCCCGGCGGCCGCTATACTGAAAATGAAGGCAACACAACGTGTAACCCCACGGATCCTCCAGGCGATACAGGTACCTGGATCCTTAGTGTTGATGAAACGCAGCTTACCATTACCATTTTTGGAGAAACGAGCGTTTGGGACATTGTAAGCATCGATAATGATGGTCATCGAATCACCCGCACATCGCAAGACGGTCAAATCACCTTTGTATTTGACAGGTTTCTTTAAGGGTCTATATTAATCTCTCAGGTTTAATCCCCTACTTATTAGCTTTTTATACCCCATTTTGGGGCCTGGACTCATGAAAAATACCACTTTTCTGGTATTGTGACAGGCTGAGGTGATTTCTATCTTCGTAGTGAGGAATTAAAACTCGACCCGCCATGAACTACGAACACATTTCACTATTCCCGGATAATCCCTGGTTGTCATTAGCCATGGGTTTTGCCGCCTTATTGCTCTTCTTTTTCGCAGATAGATATGTCTATTCCACAAGAAGAACAATGACACATAAAAACGAATCAGAGTACTAATTATTCTTCTTCATAAAAATTAGGTTTAGGAAAAGGCTACCGCCAAGGGTGGCTTTTTTTATGCTATTTAGGGAAGGTCATTTGTCCAAGGTTGGTTTCTGCCGGGTAATCTTCTTTAAATTATGCGATAAAATCACTTTGCCATATTGAGATTCCCGTAAACGTATATATTTGCAATCCGTTTTTCAGCACTCGTAGTTCAATTGGACGGTTCGCCGACGCGAAGAATACCAGATTTAGTTTTGGGACAATTGTACGAGAGTGAAAAAGCACTCGTAGTTCAACTGGATAGAATACCAGATTTCGGCTCTGGGGGTTGAGGGTTCGAATCCTTCCGAGTGCACAAGTGAAGCCTCTCTATCGCGTATAGAGGGGCTTTTTGTTTAGGCTTGAAAAGAAAAGTCAAACATTTGTCAAACATTTCAATTTCGTAGCCCACTTTTACGAATAAAGATCGTCAATAAGAACGAGAATATAGACAGAGAGACTGATTAACCTCCAGCCACCAATTATAAGCCCTTCTGTCGTTACTTTTTAGACTAAAGTTGTCTATCCCAAAACCGTAAAGATCGTGACGTGGAGAGCCTGAATCAGCCCCACAATCGAAGTTAATTAAATCAGTACTGTTTATGTCCCATAAGCCCTACTAGAGTGTAGCACTTTCTAAGACAAAAACTCATATTCATAATAGTAAAACAAATCACATATACGTTATATGCATGAAAATTGAAAACACACGATTTCCCTGACTTTTGCAAACTAAATTTTACTTATTTTTCATTCAAAAAGTGCATTTCAAGCACGTATAGCAAGAAAATAAAGGTTTATAAAAGTTTTTTCTACGGAATTCGATTCCGTAATTTTGTGCAGCATTCGAACAACTACTTCAAAACAACAGAAGGAAAAAGCGATATGAGATGGCCCATGGAAGACATGGACTTTTCAAACTGAACAAGATCGGTTACTAATCAAAAAACGGTCCCAATCCGTGGGAAGAATTTGGGACCATTTGTTATACGTTCAATATCGACACACCCACAAGGCACTAAAACCCGTAAGCATGAGCACAAAATTACTTCAAGACCCGGCATCCACAAAACCTTTAGAAGATAAATATTCTGGATTAAAAGAATTAATTAGAGGATACAAACAAAAAATTGAAAGAAAACCAGAATTATCAAATTCATACACAGACAGTGAAAGCAATTTTCACTATCATTACCCCGATGGGACACCTTATTCCATTACTCCTCCAATAGAATCAGAAATTTTCAGCCCAGGAAACGACAAAATATCCATAACCGGCGCCTATTACACCGAATCGCAGCTAAAAAAAAGGAGAATTAAACGTATTCCTCAGATACTACCACCCAATGAGTATCCAGAAGAGCCATCCTATCACAAGCGGCCAGGCGACAACTGTGATTTCGTTTATACTATTTATCTGCCGCACGGCCATTTTCATATCAATATGAGGACGATCAAAGGCTACAAGGGCACTGACACCCATCCCTGCACAATCATTTTCTCTCCTGGCAGCCTACTTTTTGGAAATAACCTATATCTAAGAGATGAAAGGAGAATAAAGCAATGCACAAAGATCATTAAGGGGCTTCTTGGTATCAATTTTTTCGAATTAACAATAAAGAAATACGAGTATGATCCCGATAATTATGATGATTTCGAGCCTTCAGGGATGGAACTCGCCCTTAAGTACAATAAGATTTCACGTATTGATCAGGCGATTAACATTGAAACTTCCGATTCCATTGACGATTTCTTTAAATACGTTGAAACACCTCCACGATGGACTAAAGAGAGGCACCCTGATCATAACGACGGTTTTTACTTGTTTAACGCAAAATCATTAGAGTCAAGTCAAGTTTCAGTCTGTATCTACCAGAAACAACCAAACCTCATTAGGATCGAAGCCAGAATTATTCAAAAACCTAAAGGGGAACAATTCAACAGGGTACTTCGGTCATACATGGGTATTGAAAGAGACACCCGTATATTGATTCAAGGCGGCTTTGATAACCCAGCAAATAAAAGATTTCTGTTTGATAAGATTATCAAGCAATTATTCAAACCAGTAAAAAGGAAGTCGATAAAGTCTGAATGGTTCAAAAGGAAAACCCTTGTCTATGTGGAGGATAAATTAAATCCATATTAACTGCTAGAGGCTAGTGGACTATCACGTTATAAATAATATAATTTTACTCATTTAATTATCAACGACTTACAAGAATTTCATAGAGAATAAAATCATAAATAGTTATATCTGAAAATTTAAGGCTCGCCAGGGCCAAAGTAATCCCCAGTCAGGGGTCGGACGATAGTCCGAAACTGCAAGCGAAGCGCCGCATAACACCTTCTGATATTCATACAAAACAAAAGTGAGTCAACCCCCGAGGCACGAGGGGGTAAAAGAAGAACCCGAAGGGCGGGACGACAGTCCTGTATTGCAAGGCCGATAGGCCGCCGCGTAGTACCAACCAACAACCCAACTAAACTATCAATGCCCACAGCGTGCGCCTAAAACCCAAACAGAGAACTATGGAACAAAAATGATTAAAAAAGCAAGAATCAAGACCAACTAAATTTAATATACCTGTGGATAACTTTATTCAATGTTTTAATTCAAGGGTCAATCTGGCAATTTTAGCTAAAACGCTTAATATAACGGTTCCATTTGTATGTATAACTAACTAATAACCAGTGAATTATATAGTTATCCACACGCTATGGATTGATTTGTAGGTGTAAAACTATTTGTTTGGAAATTGCCCTTGGTATTGTCGAAATTTGGATAGACAGGAAAAAAGGTCCGGCTGATACCAAGACCTTTTGCAGAATCTTTTGTGTGACTCTATGTTTTTAGCAATTCAAAAGTAGTCACACCGAAGCAACGGCAAAAGCAATTTCGGACTTTCTTTTCATTTATGAAATGATTGTGGCCTAGGGTATCGGGGCTATGATCAATAAAGAAAGGAGGTATATCATGAAACGTAAGTTTCAGGATTCCCCTAGAACCCCATTCTGGCTCAAACCAGCAATCAAGGAATTGTTGCGTTGGGCCTTGTGGTTCTTTGAGGATCCATAACCGGTAAAACCATGGGGACGAAGGACCGTCCCCCTTTTTCAAACGTTCAGAATCATAATTCCCTATGAAAAAAACTACCCCCATTCAGAAGTTGTTTAGTGAAAAAGCAAGTTTGATTCTTGTCTTCCTTGGTATATTCTTGATCGCCCTGGGTCTTCTGCTGTTCCTATGGAATGAACTTCAACTATCGGCAACCGGGACAATCAATAAAGAGAAATTCGGCCAATTCGGTGATTTTATTGGGGGTCTGGTAGGATCAATATGGGCATTGGCCGGTGTTATTCTGTTCTACGTTGCTCTTACCGAACAGAGAAAAGACCTTAAAATCAATCAGGATGTCTTGAAACAACAGATCGCGGAGTTCAAACTACAGAGGCAAGAGCTTGAGGAAACTAGACAGGTATTCAACCTCCAAAAGTTTGACAATACCTTTTTCAACCTTCTGAAAGCCCAAAACGATATAGTAAACTCATTGTTTGTCGATACCATACGAACAAAGACATCAGGCTCAAAGAAAGATATTGAAGAAAAGACGCATGCCGGTAACAGATTCTTTGCCCGTGCTTTAGCAATCACTCAGGACTTTTATGAGCAGTTACCAAAATTTTCCAACACCGACCCCAATGACCTAAAGGCAAAATACCTGAATTATTTCAACAAGAAATACGAAGAAGGTATTGAGACACACAAGTTCGAACTGCTTAACAACTTCAATATCGATAAGAGTAAATCATGTCATGTGAAACTCGCATTTTTCCAATTTTACGTAGGGTTTAGGTCAGACTTCAAGAAACATCTATCTCACTTGTCTCAAATCCTGGAGTACCTAGACTACACTACGACCAACAATCCACAGTCGGACTTTTCTCAGTATCCGAAATTCCTAAAGGCACAACTGTCAGACCAGGAGAAGTTGATTATCTGGTTGGTAACAGAAATGGAAGGCATGAACCGATCAATGTTGCTGAAGTATGAAATCTTTAAAGGGATTGAGCCAAGTATTGACTTCCCAGAGTTGAATGACTTTAGTTAAAGTCAGGCCAACCAAATTAATTATCTGTCAAGCAAGTCCAATTTTCAAAAACTTGATCAGGGCCCCTCTTTCGATGATTTTAGATGGAGTGCCGTAATGAAAATATAGAATACTTAGTAAATGATTTCACTTTGTGGAGAAAACTAACATGGTAATTCTGAAAGAATGCTATCCCTTTACCATGTTTCCTTTTCTAGCTCCTCTATCATTTGATCCTCGGTATTGATGATATCTTCAATATTGGATGTCAATTCTATTAGAAATGAAAGTTTATAGGTTTTTGGGTTGTTGAATTGCCAACTTCTAGCAGTCCCATCAATAGTTGGCAATTCCCGATATTTTATTTTTCGATTATCACAGACAATGCTTATGTCATTTTCTATTTCAATCGGATCATGCCAAATACCGTGAATGAAGAAGTTTCTATCAGATTTAATGTTGCTTATTCTATTTAGGAGTTCCGTCATTCGCTCTTCTTGAAACGACTTAATTCGATTTACTTTTTTGATTAATTCAATAGTACCGTATAAGTTGTTATTTTCAGTAATTGTAGCAGCAATCAGCTCATCCTCTGCCCCAATCAGGTAGTTAAGTATTACACGCAACTTATACTCCATTATTGCGAAGTTTACGGAGAGTTTACCTAATTGGGCATAAAAACCCTTTTGGCGTTCATTCATTGAATCAATTCAAAATGTTTACTCAATTTTCAATTATACTATGTCCCTGAACTACAACTGCACTGAAATCTTAGACACAAAATCCGCTGGTTCAACTTCTAGGGCCGCACAAATCACAAACAGGCTTTTCACTGTAGGACTAATGATTCCCCTCTCAATCCTCGAAATGTATGACCGGTCAAGATCACAAAGATTCGCAAGTTTCTCCTGACTCATTCCTTTCTGTTTTCTTTCCTCTCTAAGGATATTTCCAAAGATCGTCGCGAGTTTATCCACGGGTGGCAAAATATTGCCATAGATAATTTTTAAATGAGGACTATAATCCTCATTTTTACTTTATGAGTAGATTAGTACGTTATCGCTAATAATCTACTTATAATGCTATTCTTAGCACAAAACCACATTCTATCATGAAAAGCACACTTTTAATTCTATTCAGTTTAACCGTACTAATTGAGTCTAAAGCTCAATTCCACTATGAAGGTCCGAAAAAAGATTTCTACGCGCTCAGTGACATGGAGAAAGCTCCATCTTTAGGAGGTAACAAAATGGGATTCCAATTGGCTGAAAAAATTTTCAAGCTCATTGATATTGGGCTGCAAAATCCCAGCGTATCAAATAATCACAAATTCCAGAAAGAACAAATCCTTTATTTCTATCGAACTTACAGTCCTCCGACACATGCCTCAACAAACCCTCAGTATGGAGAATCCAATGTTCTTAAAGAAGGTGACATTCTGGAAGACAGTTATATTCAGTTCACCGCCCAATTATACTTTGACCAAAATCAACGTTTGATTCTAAAGGATAGCATAGAGATCATTTTTCATAAATACAAAGAGCGTGGAACGAAAATGTTAGACCCGCTTTCCATGGTATTTCCTGTTTCGGAAAACCTAAGAAATCAGCTCTCATTATTTCAACTCCAATCCAAACCAAAGCTTTTGACAAACCATGGAGGGCAAAGCAGGTATACTACGGTTTCCTTTACTGCCCCCATTGACTTTATCCGGGAAAAATCACGATATGGCGATCCCATAACTGACGCAACCTGTGTTGTAAGAATAAAAAAGGGAATACCTTCATTGAATATAAAAGTAATGAGCAATCGGATTGGCAAAACCCAAGTCGAATCCCTGGTGAAAATGTATCTAAGCAATCATGAAGACCTTGAATCGTTAGACAAGAAGAAGTTGCTAATAGCTTATGAACAAGTTTTTATTGGGATTAGGTACCACAAACACTATGAATCAGGCCCAAAAAAGTACGGTGAAAGGGTGTATATACATTCAGTAAGAGAAGAGTGAATTCGAACTAATTTCCACGTTCCGTTAATCAATAGGGAACTCGTCATAGCTTCTCCGAATTAAAGATTCACCTACAATCTCAAGAATCAATATATACCTTACTTATATACAAAAAATGCTAAACAAATCGACTGTTCAAAATAAGACTTTCTCAGCTCCAAGATGCTCAAAAGTTACACAGATGATTGTGGACGAATTAGGTGAACTATTGGACCAAATCGAAATCAACAGGTTCCGACGAATTCTAACGATGCTTTCAATAGAATTTGTGAATAAGTCAGATTTTCCAGAAGAATTCAGGGTATACCTCAAAGAACTTATTACGATCCTCCAATTTCTTGAGATCGTAGAAATCGAAGTAAGTGACAGATCGCACAATTAGCATTTCAGAGATTGATTCTGCTAGAATTGCCCAAGGCCGGGTGCATATAGTACTTTGCAAGATTGTTTTAGGCCACTATCACCAGGAAACCTTACGATTCTTCTGTTTGTAATTCAGGTACGGATATTTTAACAACACTTTTTAAAAAACCATCTGAACCTTTTACCGGTAGAATCGTCACTTCTTGATTGTATGAATTCTGGTCAATATCAAGAAACAATATTTCAAGTTTCAGCTTATACCGTTCTTGGATTTTCACTCCTGAATGCCATGTGAAGCGACAGCTGAATCCAGTCCCTACAGAAAGCAAGTTTCTATTAAATTCCTTATACCCCAAGGACCCTAATTTCTTATCATAACTGAAAGCTACCGGTATTAAAGGATTTATTGTGACTTTTAGATCAAAAGTAAAGTTATCGGAAGTAACATTTGGCGATTTCAATGTTAATGAAGGCATAATATCCCTTTTCCTTCTATCTCTTTCATTCTTAATTTGAATGTCGAGAAGTTCAGTTGATTTGGCTTGAGCTTTGGCTGTCTTAGAAAGCTCGTCTCTAGTAAGCTCTAATTCCTTTCTAGTTAACGCCAATTCCTCCTTCTGCAGGCTCAATACTTCCTTCTGGTCACGCAATATTTCTTTTTGATCAGCTAGTTCTTGTTGTTGAATGAAAGTACCGTAGATCAACAGGGCAAAGGCCAAGCCAGTGAAAAGTGAGTTAGCCACGCCAAAAGAATCACCCAATGTTCCAGGGTTCTCGACTTCTGGAAAAAACCCATAAAAGGAAAATGTAATAATAGCAGTTAATACCCAAAGGCATAAGACAATTATTATCAAATGTGGGATTTTCAGTCTCTTCATTGGGAGGCATTGGAAGTCGGAGTATCAAGATATAAGAGTCATAAACTGATTCCATCCGAAATACTCGTCTTGCTCAAATTAAATATAGTACTTAACTAGATAATATAAAATCCCACAAATGAAGGTAATGGAACTACAACATAGTTAATGGAAAGGACCCAAGCTTTAAGCAGAGAAGTGGCTGAATTTCCTAAGAAAGTCAAATTTCGAAAGATATCTATATGATTGGGGTGGAGCAAATGATGGAAAGGTAGACTTGATATCTGATAATGACACAGTTTTTTTGAACTCTACTACATCTTTCAACAGGATTCCAATCGCTCGATTAGAATTTTGATAATAGTCAAAGTACAATTCTTCACCTATGCCTGCTGTTTCCTGGTACTCGGACCATATGTTTGCTGGAGTATCCTCAATTAATCCCTTTACCCTTCCTATCCCCTTTACCATTTTTTCAGGAGAAGTAACATAGAACAAAATCAAATCACCTTCGCTGACTTTAGGTGATGTCTTCCTAAGTTCAATTGACTTGTTACCACTGAATATTCTTTCAGCAAATTGTGGCTTGATGGATATAAGAAGAATCTTACTCATGCACCATTATTTCTTGATTAAACCCCATTCGATATAATTCAATAAATATATCATTACTGATCCTAACTGGCGATTGAAATGTGTAATGTTTTCCTGTAGCGCTATTGATTAGACCTTGTACCTCGCTAAGATTGATTGCATTTGGAAATAACTCAGTATCCGCAAATTTGATTGCCATTATCTCCTTTCTATGATCCTTATTCGTCAGCCTCTCAATATCTCTCCATTCATAAATACCCAATCTCTTATATCTCATAAACAAGGTTTTGGCTTCATCAATATCCACATTCTCAATGAATGAAGAACCTACAATACACTTCTTTCTTTGTGCTCTATCGTCGTTGCTAATATACCAGAGTATTCGACCTACTCCCGTGATTATCCTTGGATTAGCACTTCTGTAGTAGACATTTTCCTTATTCCATGACAATTCTGGTCTAGCGCTAAAAAGTGAAGCGCCCGCAGAAAAATGATCGAATAGTTGTGCAGCCCAATATGGCTTGATAGGAACTATAAAGCAGTCAACTTCATTGCTACTCAATTTTACAGGAAATAGAACTCTTTCAATTTTGGGATGGAAAGTCATATCCTTCAAAATCAACCCATTCTCCACTATGATATTTTCTTGCTCAATTTGCTGAATGAGACTCAAATCATTATAAATACCACATACTAGGTCTCTTCTCCAGGTGTTATTCACTTTCTGAAATTGAAAAGACCTAATGATAGATATCTGATTATCATTTAGATACTTTTCCAGTATTAAGATTGTTCCTTTTTTACTTGATACCGCCCTTCTTATTGTGTAAGTCAACAATTGTTGCATGAGTGTATCTGAAAGGTAGTGATTACCCACCCTCAGTACCTCAACTATCAATTCCTTTTCTTTTTCAATAAGGCCAATTAATCCAAAAAATGTTCTTTCATGCTTTACAACTTTAAGGTGGGCATTACCATTTGAAACAAGTTTGGAAACCGAACTTTTAAAATCTGTTTTTTTCTCTGCCTCGCTGTTTTTCAAAAATTCATCAACAGCCATATTCAATTCCTTCGAGTGAACTAATCCAAATTCATAGCTAGTTCCAGCTAATCGAGCAGGCTGATAATTAGAGGAATTTATTAAGCTATCTATTTCTATTAAGAATTCATCAGGAGACATTATGTATATCCCATACTTATCAAAAAGTTGATCCTTCAATTTCTGAATTTCTCTATCCTGAGTAAGAAAGTAGCTACATCCTGAAGATACAGCCTCTCCTATTTGTCTAAGGTCGGCCTTGTCATTTTCATTTTTACAATCTTTTATTGAGTTCAAGAACGTCAATACTGAATCGTATTCACTTGGTTTGAATTTCGTTCTCTTGAAATTCCTTTTAATGAAAGCTCTTGTTTTCTCTCTCCTCTCAGTATTAGGATCAGCATCAATTTCCAAATACATTTCATTGGCGAAATAATAATCTACATCATCTATCAACCAATCAGATAATAATGCCTTGACGAACGGCTTGCCTTCTGTTTCGTCTCGCAGATCAATAACGATATTAGCGTCGATTAGGGCTTTCTGTTTTCCTGATTCAATATCCTCCGAAAACAAGGTCGGCGCATTAAAATCCAACCACCAAAGTGAAAGATTTGAATCCCTTTTCCCTCTACCTCTCTTGGTTTTAATTGGTTTGAATCCTAGTCTCTTCCAGACTCTTTTTGCATTGAAATAATCATCTCTGCAATTGAGACCAAATCCCCTCAATTGTGGCTCGTATTTATTACGCAAGTTTCGGATTAACTCATTAGCTACACCCTTTCCCCGACAATCATCATTTACGCATAGGTGAGTAATACTTAAGCTATTGCTCTTTTGAACAACCCTGAACATTATGTAGCCTAGAAGCGATTCTCCCTCATGGCAGATCAAAATCCATTTCTTCTTTGCAACAGCTTTGAAGGCTTCTCGTGTGAAATGCCCGAGTGTCGATGAATTGCGATCGCCAAGTTCAATCACTTTCTGTAAAAAACCATCCCTATGATCTATGTACTTGAATCTCATCCTTTGCCGAAAACATTCGTGAACCTGAGCCAAGTTACTATTTATCACATCTACCTCAAAGTATAGTGTTTAATTGTCATTGAAAATTTGGACTATCCTCAAAGTGGGTTCTAATTTGATTTTGACTAAGTTTTACTTCCCACTTCAGACTGGACCTAAGCTTAAAGTGTGATTGTGATTTGGAGAGGAACTACCTATTTAAATGATTTGATTGTATTTACATATTTCTTTTCTAATTTCTCCCACTTATCTATCAAATCTAAACCTGCCTTAGACTCTAAAAATTCATCAAGGTCTTCACCTCTTATCATTGCCATATGAATTGCTTCAGAGTAGTAGACTGGTACTTGATACTCAATGTACGGCGTGGTTTCATTTCGCTTCAAAGCCTGATCAATTTCACTACGGCGTAGATAGTGTTTATCAATATCTGGATACTTATGTAGGGTTAAAAATCCTTTCTCAATCCATCCGTAAATAGTTGACCTGCTCACGTTGGCATAAATTGCGGCTTCTGACTTCATCAGATATTCCTTTTCATGGATCGGAACCCCTATTTGTTTCTCCTTGACTTCCACATAGGTCATTACAGAACCTCTTGAGATTTCACTCATATTACCTTAAGTTATTTAGTCTTTCAGTGTAAGCATCAAGCTGTTCCTGAGAGTAAGATTTCGCGTAATGCTTCTTTATCACATCAATTGATGTATCGGTTATACTAGCGATGATATCATGCGGTACACCTGCAATAACCAACTGTGAAATGAAAGTCTTTCTACCAACCTTGGAAGTCAGTTTTTTAAATAGAGGGGTTGGACCTTCTTTAACAATGACCATTCGATTTAATTCCAGTTTCTCGCCAATTATTTGTAGCCGCTTATTCATCTTCTGCCCTGTAATATCTGGTGGAAATTCGTTATTCCAACGCTCTAGCACTTGATTGAAGATGTTTAGACGCCTTATGCGATGCACATTCCCTGTTTTGTTTTCGATCAGCATCAAGTGAGTATCATCGTATACAACGGGTGATTACACCTTCCTAGCAAGCAACCTTGAACATGGCTTTCTACCGCCTAATTTGGCTGCATTAATGGAGTATGACATTCCCTCCTCCGCAATTAGAAAACTAAGCAATATCTTAAATTCAGGTCGAGCACCAGAAGTACTGGTTCAATTCATAAGTGGAATGAACAATGAACAACTCAAAAAACATGGCTTAATCGATTACGAAATAAATAAAATAAGAAATGCACTTTAATACACCATAGACATTTTCAGGTCACATGCCAGCCCCTCAGCCAAAGCTGCCAAAGAGTGTGGCTGAGGAATTCTGCAATTGGCGGCTAACAAAAATCCAATAAGTGCTGAAATCCATAGTCTAACGGAGGTATTTGCCAAGGTTCGTAGGATAGCTTTCTCGATACTTACAGATGTCCAGCTTACGGATTTTAACGCGTCTTTAACCTTGACCTACCTACTAGAAGCTTCTTAACTCCTTCGCTTTCTCGACCAACTAAAAATCAACGACCTCCGGTAACGAAACACCTAAAGCCTTTGCCACTTCATACAAACTGTAAAGCGTCGGGTTCACCTTTCTATTCTCCAACTTTTCAATTGCTTGACGGTCTTTGCCACAAGCCCTGGCTAGATCAGATTGACTCCATCCTTTTTCTGTTCTTAGCTCAATGATTCGTTGACCGATTTTGGTTTTTAGCTCGTCTTTAGTCACGAATCAAATGTCAACGAACAATACGACAATAGTGTCATATAAAAGTTTGACAAATGATATTTGATATTTATGTTTGTCATATAGTTAATTGACATTCTGTATGAGCCTGCTAACCAAAACAATCCACATCCCTGAGTCTTATCCCATCACTGAGCCGATGATCCTGGAGTTGGTGGAGCTACTTGAAGGGGGTGATCTTAAGACGATGAGCAGAATAATTCGGATGCTTACTTTCTATTATTTGAATCGGGAGCACCAGGAGCTTAGTGCAGAGTTTCAGGTCTTCATGAAGGAACTACCGGCGTTGTTTGATTTTCTGGATGTGGTGGAGGATGAGTTGGAACATATAAATTCTGGCCTAGGACCGAGCGCAAAAGAGATTCCCGACGCTGATTTTATATCATCAAATGGAGAATAGTTAATGCAACAGCTGGGAATGACGCTCGGAATTCTTTCGTTGCTAAGGTCAGTGTCTCTTATCCCGCCCATTCTCATATCCAACCAAGTTCATCATTTCCCGGACTCTGCTTCTGACTCTGTTACCGTATAGTTCTTCGATCTCGTTGCTGTTGAGATTGGTGGTCAAGTGTGTGAGCATACCCTGAGAAATGAAGAGGTCATATCTGGAGAGTAGGATCTCTGACATCACGTTGCACTCATTACCAAAGTACTTCAAAGTGTCTTCGGCTCCCAGGTCATCGAAGCAAAAGGTCTTGGGTTGCCACTCCATGTTGTTGTGTCCGAAGGACTGATCACTGTACCGCTGGATTACTTTGTAGCCTTCCTGGATGAATTCAAATGAGACCTTTCTGCAAGATACCATAGTGTGATGGTTGTAAGCTGCTGTGATGAATCGGAAGAGGTTCATGAGGGATGTTTTGCCACAACCGATAGGGCCGGTCAATAGGATGCCTTTTCTGAAGCTAATGCCCAGCTGTTTCGCATTGTCCTCGTCTTTCATGAAATATACCAGGAGCTTGAATATTACTTCGTGATCTTCTTCAACGATGCGGAAGTGGTCGCCGTAAAATCGCTTTCCGGAATGCTCAAGAACGGAGAGGCATTCGGAAAATGGGAACTTATCAGAGTTAAAGCGCTGGGCGTCCTGGCCCGCAGGCTTTCGCTTTATTTTATGAATACTGGTTTTGCCCATTTCTAAAAGTTCCATTCACTGTGACCATTGCCGCTGGAAAATTGGTATCAAAGAGGTTCATTGTAATTTTTATTTTGGGAGACATTTTTGTTTACCTGTTTATTATGTTTATACTGTTTATATATAGGTCCATTTACCTTTCCCACTACCTGTACAGTACCTTTCCCAAATGTGTACAGGTAAACCTGGCTTCCGCGATGTGGATTAAAGGATGGATCATACTTAATGTATTGCCACGTGTGGAGGTCCTTCAAACACTTGGTGTAAGTGGTCTTAGATCCGATCTTGGAAGCCTTCATGATATCCTCTCGAATGATAGTAAAAGGGTTCTGGAATCTGTTGAGATTCCAGAACTGAAAGAGGGCCATGTACAATGACATATGAACGGCACTTAGCCTCCGGTCCTCATAGGACTTTTCGAACCAGCCATTGAGATGTGCGATGTAATTGACATTACTCATACTGACATCCTAAACATCTATTGAGCTTATTAGAGCGCCAAAGAGATACCAGGGACAAAATGGTCCTATGAAAAATATGAGGACCATTTTTCCGGTATGACGCTCTAAGTATTAAGCGTGATTGTACTTGTTGTTATCGATCATGTCGATGATGTCCTGGTATTCGTAAAAGATGATCCCTTGCACTTTGGTGTAGGGCAGATGTCCGTTCACTCGTAGGTTCTGTAATGAGCCTGCTGAGATCTTTAGCATCTTGCGTACTTCTGAAGACTTTAACCATTGCCGTTTTGGACCTTCATCTGCGTTCTGAATCAATGAGTGTAATTCTCCTAATAGTTCTGTTTTGAATTCACGGAGATCTTCTTTAGTGATGATTTGATCACGAGAGACGCCTGTTTTCAGCGGAGTTCTCGAAACGATGTTTTCTGTAGCCATAAGAAACGTTTATTTGTTTTTGTTTTCAATGGCTCAAATATGAAAGGGGTTTTCAACTTTTATTCACAAGTGGGAATGAGGTGGGAACGGATTTTTTTGAATTTTCTTCATTTTTTTCTGATTTCTGAACGCTTTTCACCTTTCAGGTCCACTTCCTGCAATGATTGCCTGTAGAAATGAAGCAAAATGGAGAAGTTACCTATGTTTTGAGACGAGTGTGGGTCAGCTCTGGAACTATTCCTAAGTATTAAGCGTCTGTCACTGTTATGAATTAACCTGAAAAAGTTGAATTTACCTATAGAATTAAGTGGCTTTTGGGAATTCCCACCTGGTCCCGAGTGGGAACAATAAAAGGGGTTAAAACGTGCTTAAAGCAGGATATGTTAAGAAAAAGAGGTAACACCCGACGTTTGTTACCTCTCCTACTTAATGGTTACTTTAAGTCTAAGCATGATTAGACTCTATTTCCTCCCTTATGCGTTCATTTAGATTGTCTTTCAGTTTGTCCAGAAATTCTGTTGGATCTTTCTTTCTCTTAATATCATTGAAGGTCCTGTAGATGTTGTCAATCTCTATATTGAAAAACTGCTGGGCATGTGTTGACAAGACATTGAGTTCCATGTCGATTATCCCATAATAGATGAGTGCGTACAGCATAAGAACAAATTCTGTTTTGGACCCTAGCCATTTAGGGGACTTCCTGGATTTTCCATTTGAGCTGCCGTTGGTATCTGCAACCAATGCATATTCCTGTCTTAAGAATTGAAGAAACTTTTCATTTGCGAGGATCAAAGATAGCGTGGGGTCCGCTGGAGAACTGAATTGAGGATCTATTGGAATGATTAACGACCCATGTAATCGGGCTTCATAGAGGCGGTGACTGAAGTAGAGTTGGTCTAAGTGGATGGACTTGAATTCGATGTAATTGTGTAGCTCCTGATATTGGGCTAGTAAGGTATTGACACTACCTCTGGTATCCTTGATATAGACTCTGACCCCTTTAGGATTGTTCTTAGGCTTTCCCTGGTAGTATCGTAAAACCAGACCAAGAAATAATAGCTCAGAAGAGAACAATGGTTTGATATGCTTGAAAAAAGTTATTTGCTCTTGTTCTGTTAAACTGATCTGTTCGTACCGTTCACGGAGTTCTTTGATAAGTTGGTTACATGTGTCTATGTTATCATTGACTGTATCCAGTTATTAGCGGAATTATCAATTTTTAAGATGTCAGTTTTCAGTCGATCTAATAGATCGTCAAAGTGTTGTCTGTTTTTAGTCATTTCGTGACGTTTCTTAGTTATTCTTATATACTTGGGACCGGAAATAGCGGTGCCCTTGTACCCAGCAATTGTGTGCTAGAAAGGTCCGAAATAGTAAGTATTCTGAGTTCTTAACGAGTATTAAAGACTTAAAAACGAACAAAAGGTTTCGAAAAGTATGCGTTTTTCCTTTGCAAATTTCGCCAAAAGAAATTGCACTTTAACGGGATTAGTATTTGTGGTTAACTCAATGTAGGTGAGGGGAATATTGTGCCTTAAGTAACGATTTTCTCGATACAGATTATCAATTCATCATTCGAGAATCTAGTAAGAAGTCACCTTAAACTCCGTTCGTCGATTGCGTTGATGTTCTTCGTTAGTACAAGGAACGTCATTTGCACAATCATTCACCAGCGATTCTTCGCCATAACCTTTTGCGACAATGCGATTGGAGGCAATTCCTTTGCTTATGATATAGGCCACTGCAGAATTGGCCCGACGCTGAGATAGTCTTTTGTTATAGGGGTCTGATCCCCTCGAATCGGTATGTGAACTCAACTCAATGGTAATCTCAGGATTCTCCCGTAAGATCTTGACCAGCTTATCTAATTCGATGGCAGCATCCGGTCTGATATCAGCTTTGTTCAAATCATAGTAGATCTTCTCCAACTCAATGGCTTTGTCAAGTTCAATCTCTCCAAGTGGCACAATCCAGAATACTTCGCCATATCGCTCATCTCCTGAAAAACGATCCACATGTTCTGTAAAATACTGCCGCTTGGCTCCTGCTACATCGTAAGTCAGATGAGGTTGAATGACATATTCAAAAGTGTCTACATCAATCTCTCTTGGAGTTAGCGAAGCTCCAGTTAAAGGGTCGAGCACAATGATATGTGGCTTGGGAATTAACTCCCGAGTCACCTCATCAACTGCAATGACTTTAGCTAGCAATTCAAGTCTTCGCATGAAGATCAACGTCTCTTCTCGCTTATGTCCATAAGTGCTGATTACAGGAAAGTTGATCGTCTGATGATTGGGTTTAGACGCAGAAAGCATGTATTTCTTATCCCATTCTACCTGGAAGGCGAATCGACCTTTACGGTCCGTCTCAGCAACCTCAATGGTATCACCCGAAAGACTGTCCAATAGATGAATCATGGCATACTCAATGACTGAAGAATCTTTCTCTAGTTCCACTAAACCACTGATGCTAGTAATTCGAGGTTTAGTAAAATTGAAATGATACAGGTCATCATATAACTCATGAATTCTATTGGATGAGAAATAGCCGGAACGACCTCCATCCTTTGTGATATAGCCAAAATCATCTTTACTTGAATTAATGGGAGATCCTAGGTTGATCACCTCTCCGTCAAACGCCTTATCATCTCCTATTGTACGATAGATGTCCAACCCTCCAAGCCCTTCTCGACCATTGCTGGCAAAATACAAATTACCATCTCTTAGAAATGGGAACATCTCATGTCCTTCGGTATTGATATCAGGACCCAGATTTTTAGGAACGGTCCAACCCGCCTCTGACCATTCTGTATACCATAAATCCGTTTCTCCAAGTGATCCAGGCATGTCAGATGCGAAAATCATAAAGTCACCGGTTTCGTTTATAGTCGGGTGACCTACTGAGTATTCATTGTCATTATAAGCGAACTCCTCAATCTTGGACCAATCGCCATTGTTATTTTCAGCGAAGTATAATTTCAATTTATTGATATCATCTTCACTCCTCTGCTCCTTCCCCTCATAGAAATTATTCCTTGTAAACACTACTTTGGAATCATCCTGATAGAATGCCAATGGGCCTTCGTGATATTTGGTATTGATCCGACGGTTGAATTGCTTCGGCTGATGTAAGAAGTACTCTTCATCTATTTCAGCGTAGAAAAGATCTAAGTAAGAACTGTTGTCCCAGTTGAATACTTTCTTTACAATCGGTGATTTTCTACGGCCGGAAACAAATACGATCCCTGCATCATAAAATGCCGGACTAAAATCAGGAGCTTTAGAATTGATCCGTACCGGAGTAATGGCATAATAGCCGGAATCGCTATAAAACTCAGCCACCTTGTCCAGTCCCTTTATTTTATCCTGAACTCGATCATCCAGGGGTTTGACTTGATTGTACTTTTCGTACCAAACGGAGGCTTCTTCATACTGCTTATTACTTTCCAGCGCTTGCGCATAATACAAGAAATTTTCAGGATCGCTCCCACCATCTTCTATCACCTTCTGATACCACACTTCCGCTTTACTTTGATCATTGATCAATCGGTAGCAATGGGCGATCTTCTCCTGTAACGTAAGGCTATTACCTTCTGATTTGTGTGCTCGTAAGTAAAAAGAAAGGGCTGATTGGTAAGCGAATCGATCAAACTCCTTGTCTCCTTTTGTAACCAGGGACTTGGAAAAGTAAGACATGTCCTGTGCCTCCACGAAGGTGTAAGACAAAGCGAACAACATAAAATATATAACTGCTCTCATCTTAGAAATATCTTGGGGTTATCACCCGATCTCTGCGGAATGAGAATCGGTAATTGATCATTAACTCATGGGAACCGGAGGTGAATTGTCCAAGATCGGAAACGGTAAAATCATAAGCATAGCCTACCCTAAAAGCGTCGCTGATCTGAACTTCAGCCAATCCGCTGACACTATCGAAAGATCGGTAGGATACTCCTAACCATAAGACATCATCAAACAAGAAATTGGCATTGAAGTCAAATTCAATAGGCGCTCCTTCCACCATTTTCATCAACATACTTGGACGAAACTTTAGGGACGGGGATATATCAAAAACATAACCTGCCATCCCAAAATAATGTCGCTCCAGGTCAGGTCTGTTGTTCTCTACCTGAATGTCTCCAAAATCATTATCAATAAAATTATTCAATAGTAACGGGGCTGAAATACCCACGTAGAATCGATCAGAATACCAGTAAAATCCAGTTCCTACATTAGGCAAAAAAGAACTTCTGTTATCCGTACGAATACTCGCATCTATATCTGGGTTGTTAGGATTCAACAAAGTAAGGTCTGCATTGTACTGACTGAACCCCAGCTGAATCCCCATGGAAAGGGTAGATTTCGCAAATAGAATGCGATATGCCCCACTTACAAATGCTGCTGTTTGAGAGGAAACTCCAATTCGATCTCTCATAATTAATATTCCTGCGGCGATTTTATCCTGATTCATCGGCGCATGCAAGGCTAATGTCTGCGTAGATGGCGCACCTTCAATTCCGACCCATTGCTCACGCGCCAGCATCGTAAGGCTCAATGTCTCGTGACTCCCCACCGTAGCCGGGTTAATCGCCGTAGCATTAAACATGTACTGGGTGAACATGGCCTGATGCTGGGCACTTAAAGTACCCAACGCACCGATTAGCATAACAAATAATCCAATTTTCTTCATGTCTTCTCTTTTAGCGGTTGATCACAATAAATCCTGATATCGGGTCACTTCCGTCACCCAGATCGATCACATAATAATAGGTTCCATCGGGAACGAACTTCGCTCCCAGCACCAGACCGGAATTGGTATTGCTCTCCCAGGCACGATCTCGGTTGTTGTACCCTTCAATTTCAAATACCACATTACCCCATCGATTGTAAATCTTGACGGTGTTGTTCGGATAATCCTCTATTCCTTCGATCATGAACATGTCATTGACACCATCGCTATTAGGGGTAAACACATTCGGTAAGGTGATTGGCACTTCTTCGCAAGCGTCATCAGGGTCCATGAAATTCGGTATACCGTCACCATCGCAATCTCCAGTTCCTTCTAAGGCATCTTCTTTTCCATCACCATCTTCATCTGTTGAGTTATCGAGGTAATCAGGAATACCGTCGCCATCTGAATCGTCATTGTTGGGATCTCCATCTCCGTCCAGGTCTTCATCCATCGTAGATATGCCATCTCCATCATCATCCGTATCCAGGTAGTTTGGAATGCCATCACCATCGGTATCATCATTGGTGTAGTCACCGTCTCCATTTACATCTTCTTCATCGGTAAAGGCGCCATCTCCGTCATCATCATCATCCAGGTAATTTGGAATGCCATCTCCATCCGTATCGTCGTTGGTTGGATCACCGTCGCCATCCAGGTCTTCTTCCGAACTCGGGATGCCATCTTCATCATCATCTGTATCGAGATAGTTCGGGATACCATCACCATCCGTATCATCGTTAGTCGGATCACCATCACCATCCAGGTCTTCTTCCGAGCTTGGAACACCATCACCATCATCATCAGTATCTAGGTAATTAGGAATGCCATCACCGTCGGAATCATCATTCGTTGGGTCTCCATCCCCGTCCAAGTCTTCTTCGGAAGTGGGTACACCATCACCATCGTCATCCGTATCCAGATAATTTGGAATACCATCTCCATCGGAATCGTCATTAGTCGGATCGCCATCGCCATCCAGGTCTTCTTCAGAACTTGGGACGCCATCGCCATCATCATCCGCATCCAGGTAATTCGGAATACCGTCCCCATCCGTATCGTCATTAGTAGGGTCACCGTCGCCATCTACGTCTTCTTCAGAACTAGGTACGCCATCTCCATCATCATCGGCATCCAGATAATCCGGCTTGCCATCTCCATCCGTGTCATCATTCGTTGGATCTCCGTCTCCGTTGATGTCTTCGTCCTCACTTCGAACACCGTCTCCATCATCATCTGTATCTAAATAGTTCGGGGTTCCGTCTCCGTCAGTATCGTCATTAGTCGGATCACCATCGCCATCCAGGTCTTCTGCCATGTCGGACGCACCGTCATTGTCACTATCGTTATCAAGATAATTTGGTACGCCATCTCCATCATTGTCATCATTAGTAGGATCACCGTCTGTATTGGCATCTTCATCACTGGTTAGGATACCATCGCCATCGTCATCGGTATCCAGATAATCAGGAATGCCATCACCATCGGAATCGTCATTGAATAGGCCGTCACCATTGACATCTTCATCAGCGGTATTTACACCATCATTGTCGTCATCAGGATCACGATAATCGGGTATTCCATCACCATCAGAGTCATCATTCGTTGGATCACCATCTCCGTCGAGATCTTCTGAAGAAGTCAGGATACCGTCGTTATCATCATCGGCATCCAGATAATCTGGTATACCATCTCCGTCCGTGTCATCATTGGTCGGATCACCATCACCATCCAGATCCTCTTCTGAAGTTGGGATTCCATCGCCATCATCGTCATCATCCAGGTGATTTGGTATACCATCTCCATCAGTATCGTCGTTCGTTGGATCACCGTCGCCATCGATATCCTCAGTGGCATCCGGCACACCATCGCCATCACTATCGGTATCGAGGTAATCAGGTGTTCCGTCACCATCGGTATCGTCATTGGCCGGATCACCATCACTATTTACATCTTCTTCACTGGTTGGGATTCCATCGCCATCATCATCACTGTCCAGATAGTCTGGCGTACCGTCCCCGTCACTATCGTCATCTGTAGGATCACCATCGGAATTGATGTCTTCTGAGCTGGTAGGTACACCGTCATTGTCATCATCCGTATCCAGGTAGTTAGGGTTTCCGTCGCCATCTGTATCATCATTAGTTGGATCGCCATCGCCATCCAGATCTTCAGAGGAAGTTGGAATTCCGTCGCCATCATCGTCGGTATCTCGATAATCATCAACACCATCACCGTCTGAGTCTTGTGGATTGGTAGTCAGTCCTGGTCCACCATTCGAAACTTCAAAGGCATCGTCAATACCATCATTGTCAGCATCTTCGCCGCTTGGGGTCACACCACTTCCACTTTCTGACCAGTCCGGGATACCATCTCCATCCGCATCAGTATCTAGGTAGTCAGGTGTGCCATCACCATCCGTATCTATAGGATTTTCTCCATCAGATCCCGCCTCAGCTTCATCAGCTATACCATCATTATCCGAATCAGTATCCTGATAATCAGGGATACCATCGCCATCAGAGTCAATAGGATTTCCTGAATCCTCTCCTACTTCTACATTATCTGGGATACCATCCCCATCCGTATCCAAGCCGGTATCATTCACGTCGAAGGTCACCGTGGCGGTATCACACATTTCAGGAGAACCGCCATCACAAACCTGGTAGGTAAATGAATCCGTACCATTGAAACCTCCATCAGGTGTGTAGGTATAGGAACCATCAGCATTCAGTACCAGTGTTCCCTCATTAGGACCGGAATCTGCTACCAGACTTACTGTCAAATCATCCCCATCAATGTCGGTATCATTGTCCAATACATTTCCTGTAGCAGTTGTTCCTTCATTAGCAATATTTTCATCATCTTCTGCCTGCGGCTGGTCATTGGTTGGATTTACCGTGATCGCAACTGATGCTGAACTGGTAGAATAATCTGTTCCATCCGATCCACTCCAGTTAAAGGAAACAGCGCCATTGTAATTATCACTCGGTTCAAACGTAATTTGAGCAATGTCCGCAACAGGAATTTCCTGACCTGCTGTGATGGCCACTCCATTGAGGAATAATGTACCATTACCAGGAAGGTCATCTATCCTAATGGCCGTCAGATCAGAGCCTTCTGCATCTGAGTACTGTGAGCTAAAATCTGTCGCTACAAACGTCAGCGTCGCATCTTCATCCACGTTAACACTCACATCCGATACGGTCGGTGCGTCCTGAACGGGATTCACATCTATAGTAATGGTATAAGCAGTCGTACTTGCTTCTGTGTCGGGATCATTGGAATCATCCTTCACTTTGAATTGGAAACTGGTGTATCCGGTTCCGTTGGCATTAGAAGGCGGTGTATAGGTGAATAATGTAGGATCAGCAAATTCACTACCAGTTGTAACATCATTCGCAGTGATGATCACACCATTGTAGAACAACGAACCATTGGCAGGCAGTGAAGTAATGATCACCGCACTTCTCGAATCTCCATCTGTATCGCTAAAGGCAAAGTTTGATGAAAGGAATGTGTAAGTCTGATCCTCATCAACATTTACCGTGGCATCTGCACTTGTGGGCGCACAACCCACATCTACCGACTTAGCAGATAAAGTAACACTGACAGGGCAAGTGGTCGCCAGGCCATCCAACTGCACAGAAGTAATGTTATAAGTACCATCCGCAGTAATAGCCGCTGTGGTTAAGGTAGCATTACCAGAAGCATCTGTGGTAACACTTTCACTGGCTGCCGTTCCATTATTGTTGTATCCTATCAAGAAGTTCGTATTGGCAGCTAATCCCGTCACCGTTAAAGTGGTAGCAGTGCCGCTGCAAATCGGAGAAGTTACCGTGAAGTCAATCGAACTGATGTCTGCGTTTTCACCAATATTGAAACTACCTGTGGCCACAGAAAGCCCGATGGTATTACAACTCTGACCTGTTGTAAATGCAACTGCCGTAATGGTTACGGTAGATGTTCCAATGGTAGTTAGATTCGACAAAGGAACTGTAAACGATCCGGTTCCATCACCATTGGACAAGGTGCTTGTGGCAGTTAATCCTGTTGCAGCATTGTCTCCAGATATATCATAAGTGAATTGGTAACTGCCATCAATCAAGCTACCAGAGACATTTACGGTAAGATCAGCTCCCAGACAGATATCACTGGTAGCAGCTGCTAGTCCTGAAACGTTGGGATTGACTTCTACATCGAAGTTGGTAGAGACAGATAAACCAGATGCATCGCAACTCTCACCGGTCGTGAAAGCTACGTCAGTTATGACTACTGTCGTATTTCCAGTATTGGTGATTGAAGCGGTTGGAATGGTAAAGCTTGCGGTACCATCGCCCGATCCAAGGGTTACGTTTACCGTTTGTGACGATGCGGAATTAGCTCCCGAAACATTGTAAGTGAACTGATAACTTCCATCGATTAAGGCTCCTGTGATATTCACGGTAGCATCATCTCCCTGACAAACATTCGTGATATCAATCCCCAACCCTGAGGTATTAGGATTTACTTCCACCTCGAATGTGCTTGCAACTGAAAGACTTGATACACTGCAATTCTGTCCAGTAGCATACGCCACCCCAATGATTTCAATTGAAGTGGAACCTGTAGCTGACAAATCACTAGACGCAATCGCAAATGTTCCTGTCCCGTCGCCATTGCTTAAGGTAGCTGTGGAGGTCAGGCTAGTCCCAGCATTTGTCCCCGTTAAATTATAAGTAATCGTGTAAGATCCATCGACAAGGTTTCCGGTCAGGCTAGCTGTTGCAGCCTCACCTAAGCAAGTATTTTGTACACTTACGCCTAATCCTCCGGTCACAGGCAACACTTCTATTTCGAAAGTCTCTACCAGCGACATTCCGGTGACACTACAACCCTGACCCGTCGTGAACTCAATAGCAGTAATGGTCACGTCCGTTGAACCTGTATTGGTCAAAAGGGCACTTGGCACGGTAAATGATCCCGTTCCGTCACCATTGGATAAGGTCGTTGTTGCGGTATTTCCAGTGGAGGTATTGGTTCCTGTCAAATTGTAGGTAATCTGATAACTACCATCCACCAGGTTTCCTGAAAGTTGAGCCGTTGCACCTTCGGATGGGCAAAAATTATCAATGGCCATCACGAGGGAATTGGTCACTGGATTGTCTTCAATATCCAGATTGCCTGCAACACTTAAAGCGGATACGCCACAAGTGGCTCCATCAGTAAAGGCTACCCCTGTAATCGTTACAGTTGTGGTTCCCGTAGTTGACAAGTCGCTAGCTGAAATGGTGAATGTTCCATTTCCTGATCCGCCACTTACAGTCCCTGTGGAAGTTAATCCTGTAGCTGTATTTGCTCCGCTTAAGTCATAAGTAAATGTATAAGATCCATCTACTAAAGCACCATTAACCTGAGCAGTCGCAGCTCCATTTTCACATATGTCGGCGAAACTCAGTCCCAATCCGGTTACATTCGGATTATCTTCTACATCGAAACTATTGGTGATCGATAGCCCTGTTACGTCGCAAAGCTGACCTGTTGTGAACGCAATTCCTGTAATGGTCACCGTTGTAGTTCCATCGCTACTTAGGCTGGCCGTAGGTATGGTAAAACTTGTATTTCCATCACTTCCAGCGACTGTTGCATTGGCCGTGAGTCCTGTGGCCGTATTCGCGCCACTCAGGCTATAAGTAAACAGATACGATCCATTGATCAAATTACTTACCACACTTACGGTTGCATCCGTACCATTGCACTCATTAGCTATGGAAATCGTCATTCCCGTCGTGATCGGATTAGGCTCTACATTGAAAGCATTGGATACGGCTAATCCAGAGGTAACGCAACTCTCTCCCGTTGTAAAAGTGATAGCTGAGATGGTGACAGTAGTAGCTCCTGTATTGATAAGACTTGCCGAAGGAATCGTGAATGTCCCTGTTCCATCTCCTGCAGAAAGTGTAGTGGTGGCAGTCAAGCCACTCACTACATTGTCACCGGTCAAGAAATAAGATACTTGATACGATCCATCGATCAAATTCCCTGTGATGTTGGCCGTCGCGTCATCACCGGCGCAGATGTCGGATAAGCTTATCGCTAATGAAGTTACATTAGGATTGGGCTCGACCTCAAAATTGTCTGTCACCGTCAGGCTACCTACCATACAGCTTTGGCCAGTAGTAAATGCCACATCTGTGATCGTAACCGTCGTGGTTCCTGTCGTGGCGATTTGTGCCGTTGGAATCGTGAAAGAGCCAGTTCCATCTCCTGCACTCAGCGTTGCGGTTGCCGTGTTGCCCGTTGAAGTATTGGCGCCACTTAAGTTATAAGTGAACTGATAGCTACCATCAATCAGGTTTCCAGTAATACTAGCTGTCCCATCGGTACCGTCACATTCATTGCCGACTGATACTGTCAACGCTGTAGTTACCGGGGCTACTTCAATCTCAAAATTGTTCGTAACCGTCAAGCCAGTTACATTACAAGTCTGGCCTGTCGTGAACTCAATGTCGGTGATCGTTACTGTCGTCGTTCCTGTACTTGACAAACTTGCCGATGGAATCGTGAAGGATCCTGTGCCATCTCCTGCACTTAGTGTTGCTGTAGCGGTCACTCCTGTTGCGCTGTTGGCTCCGGTCAAATCATAAGTAAACTGATAAGCGCCATCAATCAGGCTTCCCGTCAGGTTAAGCGTTGCATTTTCTCCAGGGCAGATATCACCAACTGTGAAGGCCAGGCCTGTGGTTACTGGTAGTGGCTCTACAACCAGATTCGTGTTCGTACTTACCCCGCCTGTCGTTGGGCAGTTCTGACCGCCATTGATGTTCACCTCATTGATTGTTACCGTCGTGGTGCCATCATTGGGCAGGTTAGCCGTCAGGATTGTGAAGGTACCCGAGCCATCTCCCGCATTTAAGGTCGTGTTGGACGTCAGGTTGGTCGCCGTGTTCGCTCCGCTTAGGCTATAAGTAATGATGTAATCGCCATCTGCAAGGCTACTGGTGATGTCAATCGTGCCACTCTCGCTCTGACAGATATTACCCGCACTGGCCACCGTAAACGTTGAAACATCTGGTAGCTCTTCTACTTCAAAGCTCGTGTTAGAAGTCAGCCCGGTTACGTCGCAACTCTGGCCGGTGGTAAATTGTACATCCGTGATCGTTACAGTTGTCGTTCCTGTATTCGAAATATTTGCCGTTGGAATGGTGAAGCTTCCACTACCATCACCAGCAGTTAAAGTCGCTGTGGCCGTCAAGCCTGTAGCAGCATTCGGTGCAGATAAGTCGTAGGTAAACTGATAGCTGCCATCAACCAACGTACTGGTCAGGTTCACTGTCGCATCATTACCATCGCAGACATCTGCAACAGCAAGGTTTAATGTCGTCGTATTCGGTAAGGCTTCTACATCAAAGTTGTTGATCACCAACAAGCTTGAAGCACTACACATCTGACCCGTAGTGAACTCCACTCCCGTGATGATCACATTGGTATTGCCCGTCATGGTCAGGCTAGCACTTGGAATCGTAAAAGTTCCCGTGCCATCTCCTGCACTGAAAGTACTTGTAGCGGTTAATCCTGTAGCGGTATTATCTCCACTCAAATTATAGGTAAATTGATAACTGCCATCAATTAAGTTTCCTGTGATATTCGCTGTGGCATCATCGCCTACACAAATGTCATTTAGGCTTACAGCCAAGGCCGTCGTAACCGGTGCCGTTTCAATCTCAAAACTGCTATTGGCCGTCAACCCGCCTTGCGTGCATTGTTGGCCGGTCGTATAAGTCACATCGGTGATCGTAACTGTCGTTGTACCTGAGTTGGTCAGGTTCGCATTGTCCACCTCAAAACTCCCCGCTCCTGCAGTAATGGACACTGCCGAAGTTGTTAGGCTAGCTACTGTATTAACTCCCGATAGATCATATTCAATGATGTAAGTACCTGTTGCCAAAGAACCGGTCAGGTTCACCGTTGCATCTTCGCCTGGACAGATATCGCCGATTGACAAGTTCAGGGTCGTCGTGATCGGCAGTGGCTCTACTTCAAACGTATTCGCTACCGTCAAGCCAGTTACATCACACAGCTGACCCGTCGTATAGGCCACTGAAGTGATCGTTAAAGTCGTCGTTCCAACTGTGCCCAGGTTGCCGCCAGGAACGGTAATATCAAAGTTACCATCGCTACTGGTCAGCGTTTCCGTATGGGTCAAGCCCGTGGCACTGTTCGCTCCTGATAAATTGTAGGTCACCAGATAGGAGCCATTCACCAGGTTACTCGTTGCTGAAGCAGTGGTATTATCACCTACACAGACATCACTGATTGACACTGTCATGCCTGCTGTGATCGGATTTGGTTCTACATCAAAGGAATCGGTAATGGTCAAGCTTCCGGTTGTACAAGTCTCCCCTGTCGTAAAGGCAATCGAAGTAACTGTTACTGTCGTCGTTCCCTCATTAGTTAAGCTCGCTGTAGGAATCGTGAACGTTCCTGTTCCATCTCCTGCTGATAAGGTCGAATTGGCAGTCAGACCACTTACTATATTATCCCCAGTCAGGTTGTAGGTAATCTCGTAAGAACCATCAATCAAATTCCCAGTGATGTTAGCAGTTGCATCATCACCGGCGCAGATGTCGGATAAGCTTATCGCTAAAGAAGTCACATTAGGGTTAGGCTCTACTTCAAAATTATCTGTCACCGTCAGGCTACCTACGGTACAGTTCTGACCAGTGGTGAAGGCCACATCTGTGATCGTAACCGTCGTGGTTCCTGTCGTGGCGATTTGTGCCGTTGGAATCGTGAAAGAGCCAGTTCCATCTCCTGCACTCAGCGTTGCGGTTGCCGTGTTGCCCGTTGAAGTATTGGCGCCACTTAAGTTATAAGTGAACTGATAGCTACCATCAATCAGGTTTCCAGTAATACTAGCTGTCGCATCGGTACCGTCACATTCATTGCCGACTGATACTGTCAACGCTGTAGTTACCGGGGCTACTTCAATCTCAAAATTGTTCGTAACCGTCAAGCCAGTTACATTACAAGTCTGGCCTGTCGTGAACTCAATGTCGGTGATCGTTACTGTCGTCGTTCCTGTACTTGACAAACTTGCCGATGGAATCGTGAAGGATCCTGTGCCATCTCCTGCACTTAGTGTTGCTGTAGCGGTCACTCCTGTTGCGCTGTTGGCTCCGGTCAAATCATAAGTAAACTGATAAGCGCCATCAATCAGGCTTCCCGTCAGGTTAAGCGTTGCATTTTCTCCAGGGCAGATATCACCAACTGTGAAGGCCAGGCCTGTGGTTACTGGTAGTGGCTCTACAACCAGATTCGTGTTCGTACTTACCCCGCCTGTCGTTGGGCAGTTCTGACCGCCATTGATGTTCACCTCATTGATTGTTACCGTCGTGGTGCCATCATTGGGCAGGTTAGCCGTCAGGATTGTGAAGGTACCCGAGCCATCTCCCGCATTTAAGGTCGTGTTGGACGTCAGGTTGGTCGCCGTGTTCGCTCCGCTTAGGCTATAAGTAATGATGTAATCGCCATCTGCAAGGCTACTGGTGATGTCAATCGTGCCACTCTCGCTCTGACAGATATTACCCGCACTGGCCACCGTAAACGTTGAAACATCTGGTAGCTCTTCTACTTCAAAGCTCGTGTTAGAAGTCAGCCCGGTTACGTCGCAACTCTGGCCGGTGGTAAATTGTACATCCGTGATCGTTACAGTTGTCGTTCCTGTATTCGAAATATTTGCTGTTGGAATGGTGAAGCTACCACTACCATCACCAGCAGTTAAAGTCGCTGTGGCCGTCAAACCTGTGGCTGCATTCGGGGCAGATAGGTTGTAAGTGAACTGATAGCTGCCATCAACCAACGTACTGGTCAAATTCACCGTTGCATCGTTACCATCGCAAACATCTGCTACTGATAAGTTCAGGGTTGAGGTATTCGGTAAGGCTTCTACATCAAAGTTGTTAATCACCAACAAACTTGAGGCACTACACATCTGACCGGTAGTGAACTCCACTCCCGTGATGATCACATTGGTATTACCTGTCATCGTTAGACTTGCACTTGGAATCGTAAAAGTTCCCGTGCCGTCTCCTGCACTCAAAGTACCTGTAGCGGTTAATCCGGTAGCTGTATTATCTCCGCTCAAATTATAAGTGAACTGATAGCTACCATCAATTAAGTTTCCTGTGATATTCGCCGTAGCATCATCGCCTACACAGATGTCATTGAGACTCACTGCTAAGCTCGTCGTTACCGGAGCCGTCTCTACGTCAAAACTGCTATTGGCCGTCAACCCGCCTTGCGTACATTGTTGGCCAGTCGTATACGTCACATCTGTGATCGTAACTGTAGTAGTTCCTGAGTTGGTCAGGTTTGTATTGTCTACCTCAAAACTTCCAGCCCCAGTCGTGATAGACACAGCAGAAGTGGTTAAGCTCGTTGCCGTATTTGCTCCCGATAGATCATATTCTATGATGTATGATCCTGTTGCTAATGAACCAGTCAGGTTCACCGTTGCATCTTCGCCTGGACAGATATCGCCGATTGATAAGTTCAAAGTCGTCGTGATCGGTAGTGGCTCTACTTCGAATGTATTCGCTACGGTTAATCCAGTCACTTCACACAGCTGACCAGTAGTATAAGCCACTGAAGTGATCGTTAAAGTCGTCGTTCCAACTGTGCCCAGGTTGCCGCCAGGAACGGTAATATCAAAGTTACCATCGCTACTGGTCAGCGTTTCCGTATGGGTCAAGCCCGTGGCACTGTTCGCTCCTGATAAATTGTAAGTCACCAGATAAGAGCCATTCACCAGGTTACTCGTCACCGAAGCAGTGGTGCTCTCATCCACACAGACATCTGAGATCGATACCGTCATGCCGGCAGTGATGGGGTCTGGTTCCACATCGAAAGTTGCCGTAGTAGTCGGTAAACTTGTTGTAGAACAAATTGATCCACTTGGCACGTTTACATCCGTAATGGTAATTGTCGTACTTCCATCATTTGGTAAGTCCGTACCCGCAATCGTGAAGGTTCCCACCCCACTACCACCAGCAATGGTTCCTGAAGATGTTAATCCAGTGGATGAATTGGTCCCACTCAAGTCATAAGTGAACGTATAAGTACCGTCATCCAAAGAACCCGTCACATTGACGGTTAGGGCTTCGTCTTCACACACATCCCCTACTGAAATGCCTAATGTCGTTGTATTTGGATTGGACTCTACTTCAAAGTTATCCGTCACGGTCAAACTCGAAACCTCACATTGTTGACCCGTAGTATAAGCTACAGCAGTGATCGTAAGGGTGGTCGTTCCAGCATTTGTCAGATTAGTTCCGTCAATAATCAAGTCTCCTGTCCCATTGCCATTAGAAAGTGTGGCAGTCGCAGTAAGTCCTGTCGCAGCATTCGGAGCGGACAAGTTATAGGTGAATTGGTAAGAACCATCTACTAAATTCCCACTGATCATGGCCGTCGCATCCGAACCAGCACAAAGATCATTAATCGTTACCGCAAGACTTGTCGTTATTGGATCCGGTTCAACTTCAAAGTCGTCCGTTGCACTCAGCGTTGCACTACACATTTGCCCGGTAGTGTAAGCCACTTCGGTGATGGTGATAGTCGTGGTTCCTGTATTGGTCAGGTTACCTGCAGGTATAGTAAAAGAGGTGTTTCCATCACCTGAAGCAATTGATGCAGTTGCCGTAAGCCCAGTTGCAACATTGACACCCGTGAGGTTGTAGGTAAACTGATAAGAACCATCCACCAGGTTACTCGTAATGTTAGCGGTGACGCCATTGCTTTCACAGATATCGCCTACAGTTACCGTAAGTCCTGTAGTGATCGGATTGTCTTCAATGGTAAATGCATCTGAAACAGTTAATCCATTCACGGAACAAAACTGTCCTGCAGTGTTAGCTACCTCGGTAATGGTTACTGTTGTGCTCCCGGATGCTGAAAGATTTGCAGCGGCTATCGTAAAATCATCTGCGCCACCTGTAGTGGTGATGGTGGTCGTCAAGCCAGTGGCGACATTGGTTCCACTTAAGCTGTAGGTAATATCATAGGTGTCATCAACCAAACTTCCACTGACACTGGCTGTGGCGTCATCTCCCAGGCAAATATCAGCAAGGGAAACCGCAAGTCCTGCCGTAACGGGATCGGCCTCAACGGCGAATGCACCGGTTGTGGATAAACCAGTTATAGAGCAATTTTGTCCATTTGTATATTCCACCTCAGTAATGACTACTGAAGTAGCACCCGCTGAACCCAGGCTAGCTCCTGGAATAGTAAAGGAACCCGTTCCATCACCATTTACGAAATTTGAAGTAGCAGTGAGTCCAGTAGCCGTATTCGCACCAGTAAGGTTATAGGTGAATTGATAACTTCCATTAGCCAGACTACCTGTAATGGAAGCAGTTGCATCGTCCGTAGGGCAAATATCACCAAGGGCCACTGCTAAGCCCGTCGTGATCGGATTGGGTTCTACGTCGAAATTGTCCGATACAGAAAGACTGGTCACGTTACATCCTGCCCCGCTACTAAAGGCGACTTCACTGATCACAAATACATTGGAACCATCATTGGACAAGCTGCCCGAGGGTATGGTAAAACTGCCAGCTCCACCAGTAGTAGTCGCTGTTTCCGTCGCATTAGAAACGCCATTTGCACCACTTATGCTATAAGTGAAGATGTAAGTACCATCCGATAAAGCTCCGGAGATAGTCGCGGTATTGTTTGATCCCAAACAGATGTCATTCAAGCTTACTGCCAACCCAGTAGTATTAGGCGTATTTTCTAGCAGCAACTCTCCAGCGGCGGTAGTAACCGTACTACATTCAGTAGTCGATACCAGCAGTTGATATTCATTGCCTACTAAGACTACTGGGTTGAAAATAGTTAAAATTCTGGAGGCGCTACCGCTATAGGTAGCATCATCTGTAAGGTTCACAAATCCACCTCCGCTGTTTTCCTGCCATTGGAATGTCATAGTACCTGAACCTGGATTGGATATCTCCGGCGCAAACTGAACCAGAGAAGCATCGCTACAGATGGTCTGATCGGACACATCCGTATCAATGGTGATCGGCCCTTCAACAGTGATGGTAATCAAAGTGGTAAGCTCTACCGCATCACAAGAAGCTCCATCGCTATCTAGCAAAGTAGATTGCGCCAATACATTGTAGGTAGTCGTCTCGGTTGGGTTGATGTTAAAGGTCTGATTTCCTCCATTTCCTGTGAACGACTGGCCGGCAATATTGCTGTTATCATCGTCATCTCGCAATTGATAGGTCACATTGGATTCAGTGCTTTGCACGGTAATCACTATCGGATCACCACTACAAATGGTGGTTTCATCCTGAGTAACCGTAAGAGTAGTCGTAGGTGTAGGAATCACTGTCACCGTGGATAAATTCACCAACTCTTTGCTATCACAACCAGATACGGTTGTCGCCGTAGCCAAAACATTATATACTGTCGTACTTGATGGTGCCGAAACCGTGAAATCAATATCACCGCCAGTTCCTGCAATGGCAGTTCCTACATTGACATCCCCGACATCTTCACGTAACTGATATTCAATCCCTACTTCTGAATCTTCCAAGGTGATGGTCGCGTCATCTCCCTCACAAATAGTAGGGCTAGAGATAGGTTGATTATCATCAAAGTCAGGGATCGGTGCCACAGTAATCACTCCCTGATCCGTTAGTGTTACGGTTGCACAGGTACCTCCGCCATCTTCCGTAGCAATAGGGGTCACATCTACGGTGTACGTTTCTGACGAAGTTGGTGGTGTTATGCCTGTGTAAGTGATGGTCCCGCCATTACCAGCGAGGGTTTGCACTGTAGTACCGGCACCGTTTTTCAAAGCGTAATTATTCGCCGATTGTGAATTGGTCACCGTGAAAACAAGGTTGGGTGTAGCCCCGGCATCTTCTTCGCAATATTCAAAGTCATTGACCACCAAAGTAGCCCCTGTTTCAGGGGTCTCAATTACTGTTACAGTCCCTACATCAGTTAAGGCAAACTCATCACAGGCACTGCTGTTCAAAGTAGATTGGGCGGTAATGGTGTAAGTCGTAGTTGCCGATGGCGAAACATCAAAAGTTATTGCACTTCCAGTACCTGTTTGGTTGTCAACTTCTGTTCCGGTTGCCCCACCAGTCTTAATTCTGTACGTGGTATTGGTCTCAGAACCGGAAATAGTAATGGTAGCAGGAAGATTTTCCTCACAAATAGTAGGATCACTTACTGTATAAGAAATGGTAGGTTCATCGATGACAGTAAGTTCTGCATTATCAGTCAACTGAACACCGCTACAGGATGCTCCACTTCCATCTAATAAAGTGGAAGTAGCCAGGACATTGTAAGTCGTGGTAGCCAAAGTACCTGAAGGTATGGTCAATGTAATGTCTCCACCTGTACCGGTTACTGCGCTACCCACGTTAGTAGTTCCATTCCTCAATTGGTAACTCACACTGGTTTCAGAATCCTCGACGGTCACGGAAGCAGTAGTCGGTAAGTCCTCTTCACAAACAAAAGGATCACTCACCGTAAGACTTCCATCCGGCGTAGGAATTACATCAAAAGTTCCCTGGACCAAAGTCTTTTGACAAGCATTATTGGCATTATCAGATCGTACACGGATTCTATATCCAACAGTCCCTGAGCTTTGGATATCAGCAGCATCAATCGTTAATGTAATATCTCCAGTAACTCCAGGAGTAATATTTTCTCTTGCGGTCCAGCCTCCTGTGTTATTGGCACGGCTTTGTAACTGATACCGATTGCCAGCCTCTGCACTTTCCACTTCAATCGTCCAGTCGTCTCCATCGCAGAGATCACCGAATGGATTGGTGGTTAATGTTAAGTCTGGTATGGCATCAATCGAACCGGTTAAGTTAGGCGAGTACGTTTCCGTACAAGCGATCCCTCCACTTCCAGATTGATCATTTGTTACTTGTACTTGAAATTCTACGAGTTCAGATCCCGTTGTTCCCGCATTATCCGGTAAATCGGCTTCCGCAATGGTGATGGTCAATGTACCACCATTCCCCGTTCCTGTTCCAATCACCGCAAAACCATTCAAGGCATCTAATACCTCATAGTCGTAACCATTCTCAGAATTCTGGATCCTCACTTGCATGGTTTGATCATCGCAACGTGTGGCATCCACAATAGATACGGTATTGGTAGTGATCGGACTGGTCGTTACGTTGATCTCTACAGCACTCGTGGTTTCTTCACAATTATTGCCGGAAGTAGCTACCCTTCTGAACCAGGTGGTTTGCGTTAGAAAAGAGGGATCAAAATCCGCAGAGGTAGCACCTCCAATGTTCGAAAACCCTGCAGTACTACTGGTGGTACTTGATTGCCATTGGTAGGTAAAACTTCCTCCGCCACCTGTAGGTGTCGTACCGGTAATAGTCGCCGGATCGTCGTTGGAACATATAGAAGCAGCCCCTGAAATCGTATTGTTTGTGATCTGTCCCAGAACAGTTATCGTAACCACATTGGAAAACGCTTCAGGACATACGCCACTTTGGACCCGAACTCTATAATAGGTAGTCTCCGTTAAATCGGAATAAGATTGCGTATTACTCGTATTAGCAATGACTGTAGGTGAGGTAAAGGAAGCATTATCATCTGATTGCCATTCCAAAATATCACCTGTTACTCCTGTCACGGATAAGGTTCCGCTGTTATCACCAAAACATTCGGTCGCATCCGAATTGACTGTACCTCCATCACTCGTAGGATCTGTAATCACTGTAAATACTGCGCTCGTATTGTCGCATGATCCGGAATTCACGATCCGGCGATAATAAGTTGTAGTTTGCGCTGAAGGACTGGTAGCAACAATAGTGTAATCTTCTGTATTGTTCGTCCCAGGGGCATCGGACCAATTGGTTTGATCAGGGCTGGTCTCCCAAAGGAAAGTGTAACCGCTATCTCCTCCTGACAATGTTGCTGTCTCGCCATCTCCATCCAAAGTAGGCGTATCTCCCGCGCAGATGGTTTGAGAGGTTCCTACTGTATTGTCCGTTAATGCTTGCAGGATGTCTACGTTGATTGTGGTGGACTCTGAACAGCCAATTTCTGTGGTGATGGTCATCGTCACGGTATAGTTGCCCTGTGCGGTGTAAGTATGCGTGGGGTTTGGCTCGAATCCTGTAACTACGGCAGATCCATCTCCAAAGTCCCACGAATAATCAGTAATGGGATAGCGTGCATCATTGATCCCCCCATCAGCCTGGGTATCATCGGTAAATTGAATTTCGACATCTTCACACCCATTTCCAGTGAGTGTCTCGAAAGAAAAAGAAGGTGTCGGTTTTTCACTAATCACAATCTCTACTGGCTCTCCATCACCATCTAGTTTCTTATACTGAAATGAACCGCAAGAACCTAATTGTGTGACGTCATCAGTCAGGGTCAACACGGGCACGAATGTACCGGTAGTGGTATACGTATGGTTGAAAATCAGAGGATCCGTGGGATTAAGTACATCTGCAAATACAACCTGGTCTACATTTCCGTCACCATAGTCCATGGCTGCCACTTTCGTATCTACCAGTCCTGTGATGGTGAATGTTACCGCCGGATCGGTCGGAGAAGCCAGACAGCCTACCAAAGGAGTGTAATCGAAGGTATCAAAATAGGGTCCATCAACACTTGCAGAAGCCGTTTGGGTAGTGGTCGTTTGACATCCTCCCATGCTGGTGGTGGTCAAAGACACATCATACTGACCTGGAAACAGATATCGGTGTGAAGGGTTCTCATCGGTGGAAGTATTACCGTCACCAAAGTCCCACAAGTAAGCAACTGCATCTACTGATGTATTGGTGAAATCCGCGACCGTAGGTGCACATCCCAATCCGGTAGGCACGGTGAAGGATGAGTTGGGTTCGTAGATGGTTACGTTTTCATTGTAGGTGCCTTGACATCCATCAGAAGTTGTAATTGTCAAAGAAACCGTCTTCACTTCGTTAGCAGGGGCACTACCGTTGGGGCTGTAGGTCACATTATGTGGTCCGGCACCTGTGGCAGTAGCTGGAGACGCCCCTGCTCCAAAATCCCAGCTGTAAGACGCAATCGTACCTACATCAGCTGTGGAATTGTCAGTAAATGTGATGGTCTCACCACTACAAAAATTGGTAGCAGAAACATTAAAATCGGCGGTCACATCAGGCACTTGAACCTGAACATTATCTGAAACAGTAACCGAACAACCTTCATCATCAGTGACCGTTAAAGTAACGACTTTACTTCCTGATGTTGAATAAGTTACATCAATAGGATTTTCATTGGTCACCGTGGCCGTCGCCGGCGAAGCTCCTGCTCCGAAATCCCACACATACGAAACATTCGTATTGGTGTTGTTGGTTGAGGCCGCGGAAGTGGACGCGTCACTGGTAGAGGTAAATGTGGTGGGCGATGCAGGCGTTAAACACTGAATTGCATTGGCAATATTAAAAGTAGGAACGGGCCCTCTAACGTCCAGATAATCGGTCCTTGTAAGGGTTCTTTCACAGCCATTGGCTTCTACCATCGTCAGGGTAATGGTCTTTAATCCAGGCGTGGAATAGCTCACCGATTGTGAAGCAGTTGTCGTTACTGAAGCTGTCGCAGGGGTTGCACCCGATCCAAAGTCCCAATTGAAGGTGACACCTCCAGTGGTATTGAAGCTTGAATTATTGGTAATGTTGATTGTCTGATTTAAACAGGCTTGTTCGCCATCGGTCTCGATCCCATCATCAGCAGTAAAATCAACTGCTCCTGTGGAAATATTCACTGTTTGGGTAAAATCATCGGTACAACCTGTGGTGACATTTTCCACCGTGAGTGTTATCGTGTAGTCTCCAACTGCAGCGAAAGTATGTGTCGTTGATGGATCTGTTCCAGTTGTGAATCCTCCTCCTGCAGGTTCGATGTTACCGTCACCAAAATCCCAACGATATCTTTCTACACCCGTACTGGCCGTTGCATCAAGGGTATACGCTGTACCAGTTGGATCAGAACAAAGAAATGAATCTCCACCCGCATCTGCCGCAAACTCAGCATGAGGTTCAAGGATCGTGATGTCATGGTCTACTTCACCACTAGAACAACCTCGGCTAAAAACTTCTAGCGTCACCGTATAATCTCCTGGTAAATCAAATGAGCGGTTGAAATTTTGAGGAGCACCCTGGAATTCCGCAACCCCATCTACGGACCAGATGACACTATCAATAGCTGTACCTCCAGCAGTGGAGGCATTCGTAAATGTGGTATTTGTTTCCGCGCATTCGTCTGGATCGGCGGTAATTACTGCCGTTGGAGCATCACCTCTCACGACTGCTTCATTCACTGTGGTCGAGGCTGTACATCCATCAGCAGTGGTAATGGTCAAGGTAACATCGTACAGACCAGTGGCGGTATAATTGTGGCTTGTGGTTGCAGTGGCGTTCACCAGAGAGGAATTCCCATCTCCAAAATCCCAGGAGTAGTTGGTAATGGCTGCATTCCCAGTCGGGAAATTATTGGCTGATGTAGACCCATCAAAATTGGCTATAACACCCACACATCCCTCTTCACCAGAGGTTACTGTAAAAGCAGGTTCGGGATAGTCGATTTCAATCGTGGTAGTATTGGTTTCTACGCATCCATCTGCGGTAGTGGTCCGCAAGGTGGCGGTATATGTTCCTTCACCCGCATAAGCGTTTGAAGCCGTGTTTGAATTCCCACTTTCATCATAAGTTCCATCCGTATCAAAGTCCCATTCATAAAGGGTAGCCCCTGAAGTACCCGTAAAAGTCACCGTGTAATCTTGACAGCTATTAGCTTGATCTGCAACAATCGTTGTTTCCAGAATAGGAAAGACTGTCACCGCATTTTGCACTAACTCGGTGACCTGACAGCCATTACTGAAGGTTACTGTAAGGGAAACGTCATAAGTCCCTCCTGCGGCGTTTGTATAAGTATGGGTCGGGTTTTCACTGGTACTCATGTTGCCATCTCCAAAATCCCAGGCGTAAGCAGTAGGTGTTCCGCCATTTCCATCTACCGAAGTATTCGTGAAGTTTATAGATTCAGTAACTGCGCAAAGACTAGTAACGCTCTGCGTAAACGACGTTGTATTATCTTCCAGACTTACTGTCTGCGTGATTTCATCGGTACAGCCTCCTGGAGAAGTGGTCACCGTTAATTTGACATCATAGGTTCCTGCAGAAGGAAAACTCAAACTTGGGTTTTGCAATGTACTTGAAGCGACTATGGTTCCTGGAGAAGACTGTTCTTCCGCTTCCCAAGACCAGAAAGCAATACTGTTGTCACTTACGGTTGAGGCATCAGTGAAATCCAATGACAATGGAAAATCACAACTAGTGGCGGTTGCCACGTTAAAAGCTGCTGTTGGTTCGGCATATACTTCTACTGCCTGAACCTCGAAATAATTGGCCGTACAGCCATTGGCATCGGTAACCTGCAGGAAAATATCATAGATACCTGCAGTGGTATAGGTATGGCTTACATTCCCATTTGCTCCACCGGAGGCTAATAAAGTAACATCGCCCGTTCCATCACCAAAATTCCAAACCCATGACGAAATAGCTGCACCGCCCGTAGGTACAGTACCCGTATAATTGAAACTGAAATTTGCAGATCCACCATCTAAACAAGTTGAAGTAGTCGGAATTTCAAATTCAGGTTCCGGATTCGCAGCAATTGTGATGACTTGATTGGTTGAAGAAGCACCGCCGTTTAGCGATAAGGTCACTGTGTAATCCTGTGCCGTAATGTAGGTGGATGCTACGCTTCCATCGTCAGTACCTGAAATAGTACCTGTGATGTTGGTGGCACCATTCCCAAAATCCCATTCATAGGTGGTACCATTCGGTGGAGCGGTATCTATGGTGAATCCAACAACTGCGCCCCCGCAATTCAAATTGGGGATCGCATTAGTGGAAATAGATGTTGTGAAATCTGCGGACTGCCCAAATGATAGCATAGCAATTCCGCAAAACAACACGGTTAGAATAGAGGTGATCTTTGTCATAAGCGTCTCAATTATAATAGGAGAGTACGACAAATGTTCTGATTATCGATGAAATGCCTAAAAAACTCGCCGAAATGATTCGATACAGGTGTTTTTTTAGCATTTTTTGATTTCATTATTAACTTACAAGTAACGCACAACAACAACTCTAATCAACCTTAATATCTGATTTAGATGACAGCATGATCACCCGATCCTGATATTTGATTTTTGCTACAACTTGCACTGTATAGCTACCAGCTTGTTGATAGTTGTGGTTAAATGCTTTGCCTTCTATGTATTGCCCATCTCCTGTAGACCAGGTATAAGAAACACTGTCAGGTTCATCTTTATAAATGAATTGTGGGCTTGCCATGATATACCGCCCTTCTTGTTGATAAATACTCCTTCCTAACTCAAATAGTCTAGGAAGTATTACTGTCACCGGCTTTCGCCCTAAAATTGTTTCCTGATCACTGAAATGTACCCATTCCAGCAAAAGTTCTTGTTTGTCAGTGTCTTCAAAACAATGATGAATGGTCTCCCCATAGATAAGTTCATCATTGGGAAGACGCCAACGATACAGATAGGATTCATTCAGTTTAACTTCACCTTCTACCTTCAATACACCACATTTTTCAATGTAGAAATCAGGCAGTTCGGGTAATTGTCCAAGACAACTGATCGATATGACAGTTATAAGGGTACTAAGTAGCGTTCTCATTTTTGGCGATTAAATGAAAAGATCGATTTTATTTGACTGGAGGAGTGGCTCGTGTTAGGTGTATTAACTCTGTGATTGTGGTGTATAATCACCAGAAGTCATGACTCGAAATTATTGCACTTTCACTGGGAGAAACTCAAAAACCGTCTAACGTGTTAAATGATTCGACCAATGGTAGCATATCAAAGATTTTTGCTTTTGGCCTCTCTTTGATGGCGCTTCAATTCGATCTGGGCTTCATTTCTTTCTTGCTGAAGGGTGAAAAGCTTTTCATACTGTTTAGCATGATCGTAAATCAGCCAACCATATCGAACTCCTTCTCCGGGTAATCGCTTGATAATAAAATCATAATATGATGTACGATCTGATACTTCAGTCACCAGGCAGTCGAACGCTAATTCTTCCTCTTCTTTTAGTTCCGCGAACAAATCTTCCATGCCACAAAACATAGAATCTTCGAAAACATTGTAGGTAGATCTATCAATAGCCACCAAACTATCATCTGATTCTATGACGATTCCCTTCTGGTTGAAGACAATAGCTTGCGTGAATTTCTCAAGAGGCCTAAATTTTAAATCTTTAAGATCCATATGGTTGACTTTAAATAGGATTAAGAGAGCCCAATTTGAGCCCCCATCATCTTGCCTTTGACACAATAGTAGTGTCTGGAAGCGACCTAATAATTTAGCCACTCCCCTACACCCGTTTGTGAATGATAGCAAAGTAGTCCCGGTCAACTTGGGTAGTAAGGCTTTTCGGTAGAAACACCATTTGCTACGATGGGAATCAGATAAAAACCGGTGGACTTGATTGATAGGTACTCAGTAAAAAGTGGGTTGTTACATACGAAATCAGCAATATCAAAAAGCAACAAAATGCGCTATAATTCGCGGTTATCACTTCGGTTATTATAGTCTATTTTAGTTGACTATATAACTGAATATCAGTAATTTGTAAATCTTGTTCGAATCCTTCCGAGTGCACTTTTCAAGATTCAAAATCTTCAAAAATTCATAAAGCCTTGATTTTCAAGGCTTTTTTTATCCCCCTCTCTGAACTTTCATTATTTTCATTAGTTCTCGTTCCATTAGTGCCCATATCGGTACCCCAGAATTCCATCTAAAAAAGAGCACCCTTCCATTCTTAAAGCATTGAATATCAGTTAATTATCTCTTATTTCTATCTTTAATAAAGAAATCGGTACCCCAAAACGAGAATTATCATACGAGATACTTCTGGAATTATCCATTCAAATTGGTTCCATATCTTATTGGGTAGTATGTCGATTTTATAACACTTACTTCTTTAATACAGCGAAATATAAATATTCATGAACTTCTTTTAGAACAGGGTCTAAATCGCATTACATTAACCAGCTTCTCACTCAACTTTAATAGCGGTTTCTACTTCTGCTCAGAATGAAGGGTGTTTATTTGCGCTTGATTGATAGTTTATTTACCAACTAAGTAACATATTGCCCAAGTTCAAATCTCACGGCTTGAAACAGAAGTCAAAACGTAAGCGCGTAGCTATAATTGGTGCAGTTGGTATTCCTTCCAGTTATGGAGGATTTGAAACACTTGCCGATTGTCTTGCAAAACATTTGGCAGTTTGTTTTAGTATGACCGTTTATTGTAGTTCATATTCATCGAATGCTAAACCCAAGTATCATAACAAAGCCGAACTGCACTATATTCCTCTAAAAGCAAATGGGTTTCAGGGAATATTTTATGACATTTGGTCATGTTTCCATGCGATCAGAAAGCATGACACACTATTGATTCTCGGTGTTACTGGCATGGTAATACTGCCCATCTTGAGTTTATTTAAAGTCAAAACAATTGTACATATCGATGGACTTGAATGGAGAAGAGATAAGTGGCGACCATTCGCCAGGAAGTTCCTCAAACTATCTGAGCGTATTGCTATTAAGCACGCGGATGAAATTATACTCGATAACCTGGCGCTTAGGGATATGGTATTAGCTGAGTATCCCAAGAGACAATATCAACTGATCACTTATGGATCAGAAACTAACAACGAAGGATATCAAAAGCACTTTACAAGTGGCTTGATACCCAGAGAAGAGTATGCCATGGCGCTCTGTCGAATTGTACCTGAAAACAATGTGAAAACTATACTCGATACTTTCAAAGAAAGTATTAACCTCAACCTTATTTTCGTGGGTAACTGGCTACACAATGGTTACAGTAAAGACCTATTTGAGAAGTACAAATTGATTCCTAACATTGATTTAAGACACCCGATCTATGATGCATCCAAAGTCGAAGCGCTGAGGAAGAAGTGTAAAGTATATATTCATGGGCACTCGGCTGGTGGTACCAATCCTTCACTTGTAGAGGCAATGAGATCTGGAGTTCCGGTTATTGCCAAAGATGTATCCTTTAACCGGGTAACCATGCATTCGAAAGGTCTTTATTTTTCTGATAAGGCTGACCTTGTTTCTCAGTTAAATGAACTTGAAAAACATGACTTGTCAGGATTAGGAAAACGTTTGGAAACCGTAGCAATAGAAAACTACAGCTGGGAGCATATTGCTGAGCAATATCGTAACATATTCTAGCTACTCTCCATCGTAATAGCCTTCTTCATAGAAGATAGAATCGAAGTATATAATCCTAAGTGCCAGATATCTTATTTACAGGAAGAAGATAGGTTGACTGTTTCCACATCATTTGATTAATTTCAAGCATCTTGGATAAAGTTCTTATTCACATCGGATATCAAAAAACAGGCTCAACCTGGCTTCAAAAAACACTCTTTAAGCGAGGTGACAAGGTATTCGAGCCTATAAATGAGCGAGATTCGGGAGCAAGTAATCTGGCCAGGCACTTTTTTAAAGACCCTGAGGGTAATTTACTTTCTCCATTTGATGAAAATCTAAAGAATATCAAGGATAGCTTAAAATGGCATCTAGATAATAACCCTATTCCTGAAGGAAAAATACCTGTGCTTTCGAATGAACGACTTGCAGGGAATGCCCATGCGGCAGGGTTTGACGCTGCTCAAGTCGCCTCCAGGTTAAGGTCGACCTTTCCAAATGGGAAAGTGTTAATCACAATTCGTGATCAAAGAAGTATTATTCTTTCAATCTATTTTCTATATCTATCTCGTGGTGGAACGATGAGTCTAAAGCGATACCTGAACAGCCGATATGATGGTAAGAGACCTCACTTCTCTCCTAATCACATTAACTATTTACCGCTGACCAGACACTACAGCAAACTTTTTGGGAAGCACAATGTAAAGGTCATTCCTCTTGAACTACTTGAGACGAACTCAAATGAGTTTCTATCTGAAATAGGCCAATTTGTAGGCAGAAAACTAGCCTTTGATCAAATTAATCTTGATGAAAAGATCAATAAAACCTCTAATCATTTCATCAACTACCACTTTAGGGTTGCCAATCACTTTTTGTGGAGTAACTCTTTAAACAACTACTCTTCACTAAATAACAGGTATATGGGCAAAGCTGTATCTCTGATGGCAAAGGCTGCCGCATTCTTCATTCCTCCTCGGCTTGACGAACTAAGGAAACGGAAGATGGAAATTGAAATCAACCAGTGGGTCGCGGATCGATACAAGGTCTGTAATCAAGAGCTTAGTCAGGAGATAGGGCTGGATTTGAGCTTATTTGGGTATTAAACAACAGATACATGTAAAGCATTGGTAAGTTTGGTGCACATATCCACCCAAAATTGAAACACTTATATTTAATTTTATTGTACTAATCAGCACCATCTATCGTACCATTTGCAAAAAAGAAAAACAGCCCAAATTCCATTCATATGTCCCACTTGAAACAATTCTTCTAGAAATTTTTTCCGGAATATCCTTGATTCGGCATAGCATCTTGAGTCCCTGATTTCTGACTCCATTTGACTCAGTGATATGAATCGCTTAATCTTAAAACCAAATCCCTTTTTAGGTTTATTCAGAATACTTTCAGGAACATGACCCGCTAAGAGTTCTTTCAAAAGGTACTTGTTATGGCTCCTTTTGAAGTAAGTACTTTCGTGTAGTGATAAAACAAATTCCACCAATTTATGGTCAAGTAATGGCACCCTTCCTTCAATGGAATTTGCCATACTGGCCTTATCATAAAAACTCAGATTGAGTTCTGGTAGAAATAAAGAAAGGTCGAGTGATTGTGCATTTTTTATCGGACCAAAACCCTTCATAAAAAACGGATCAAAATGAACATGATAGTCACGGTCATCGAATTCGGCATAAATTTCATCACTGACGAGTTTTTTGAGTTGGCTGTACCGCCATTTAGTCCATGACCGGGCTTGAAACGTAGCTTCGACTAAATAACCCTGATTACCCAGACTCAATCGCCTCAATTTACCTCTCAAACTCCAATTCCATTGTTGATACATACGGCTATGCCAGGCATAGCCTGCAAATACTTCATCGCCACCATGCCCCCCTAGCACTACTTTCACATTTTCACTAGCGAGTTTGGAAACAAGATAGGTTGGCAAAAAAGCGGTGCCGCCGAGTGGCTCGTCAAAAAAATAAGTGAGCTTGTCCACCAAATCAGAAAACTCATCTTTCACCATCAATTCATGGTGTACTGTATTCAGTGAATCCGCAACTACACGAGCATCTAAATGTTCGCTACCCTCCCAACCCTCAAAACCAAGGCAGTACGTGCTTAGATTCTGCTTTTGCTTTGTTGCATAAGCGGCTATTGTAGCTGAATCGATGCCTCCGCTCAGTAGCAGACCTACAGGCGCATCTGAAATAAAATTTTCTTGAATCGAGGTACTAAGCAGGTCATGCAAGTGCTCTTTTGCGTGTTTTGGCGCTATGCTATTTCTCTGAAATTGAGGTTTCCAATAACACCACTCTTTAAGTTTACCGTCGACATCAAATGACATGCAATGGCCTGGCTTCAGCTTTTTTACATTTTTCCAAATGCTCTGTGGAGAAGGGATGTAACGCAGAGTGAAAAAGTCGGCTACCGATCTGAAATCAAGCTCAGGTCGTACTGTTGATAGTGCTGTAATGGCCTTCAGTTCGGAGGCAACGATAAAGGTGGTGTCATCGTGATAAAAACACACTGGTTTTACTCCAAAATGATCACGGCCAATGAACATTACTTTTTTTATATCATCCCAAATCGCAAATGCAAACATGCCTTTCAGTTGGTCGACCAAATCTACTCCCCACTCTGCATATCCATGTATGAGCACTTCAGAGTCTGTGTTAGAAGAAAACTGATGCCCTTTGGCTTCAAGTAGTCTTCTTAGGCTCCTGTAATTATAAATCTCCCCATTGAAAGTGAGCCAAATCGATTGAGCTTCATTTGACATGGGCTGTTTTCCAGCGGCTGTCAAGTCAATGATCGACAACCTTCGGTGCCCTAATGCGACACGACCATCGTCCAAAAAATCACTACCCGCCCCATCAGGTCCACGATGAAACATCAGGTCACGTGCGGCATTAAACTCCATCTGATTTACAGGTTGGGCAACATTCATTTGGGCAATTATTCCACACATTCAACAAGCTATTTTGTTCGGTTCTCCAAGTTGATTAGCCATTGATCTGTATAACCTTTAAAACGTTGCTGCGCTGTACGAATAGGTTCTTCAAACTTTTTATACAAATAGCTTTCAACGTCCTCCGAAATCTCTCTAACACCTGTGTAATTTCCAGCTTTTCGGAGTGTATGGTCAAAGTATTCTGGTTTATGCTCAAGCCCCAGGAAGGCACAAATCTCCTGAAGTAACCAATCCGGTCTTGTCAAAATATCTTCAAAAAAGTACACATAAATCTGATCTGAAGGATAAGTGCTTTCCCACCTTTCGAGTATCTCGGCATAGCATCCATTCTTGTACTGATTGGGTTGCTCAAAAAAGATCATCAATTCATCATGGCTGATATCCTCTAATTTCCGCTTCTTGTTTCTGATAAAGTGCTGCATGGCATGAGACCAGGTTCGCTCAACAGGGTTGCGTAGTGCAAGTAATAACCTGGCGTTAGGCATGCGATTGTGAATGGATATAATTCTTTCTGGCGACCGCCTGATACAGGAAGGTGCTATGTCTATTTTAATTTTATCAGTACCTGATTTGAATAAGCGTTGATACCAGTGATCGTTTGTGAATGGATAAAAGAAATAGTGCAGATCCCAAAGATGTGATTTGAGGCTCTTGCTTTTGAAAATTTCTTCTTTGTTTATTTTAAAATTTTTTCTGCGCCTGAGACTTGCTTTATCATTAAGATATTCCACCGACTTATAGGGGAGTGTCCAGGTGTCAGGATGTTGAGATAAGTTTTCCCAAATCCAGGTGGAACCAGCTCTGGGAGCTCCAATGTAAATGACATCAGGATACATGCACAAGTGGTTTAAAACCCAGATTTTTCACGGATTTGAGAATTTAGTTTAATAATTCATCACTTCTCCTCACCTCGTACCTGGCACCCGAATGGAATGGTCCGGTCATTTGCGTTTCTTCGCCTGTGGACCACTGAATGGTGACTTTCTTAACTTCTTTGTAGTTGCCCAAACCAAAGTAAGCAATGTAAGGATCATAAGAAAGATGCCCTCCACTGGCCAATAGTTCTCTGACCTGATGTCGATCACTACTATCTCCATAATGGATCGTGATTTTGCTGCCAATGCCATACCTATTCCCCATTTGATCACGAAGTTCAAAAGCAATGACATTTCCCTTTTTCATCTCATTGAAATGTGCTTGTGCGGGGCCAATTACCGGTAGCGTTATAATATCCTGATCACCATCATTGTCTATGTCAGTATAAGTATACGTTTGAGTCGCGAGAAACGAATTCAAAGCTTCATATTCGCTTATTTGATTTTGAAAACGATTGCCCCCTTCATTAATATAGAAGAAGTTACTTTGTCGAGTACGATGGACATGACTGCCATTCACGATGTAAAGGTCCTGATACTCATCCGCATTCAAATCCGCAAATTTGGCATTCCAGGTATAGCCTCCTGTCGCAATTCCCCAATCCGAAGCCTTGTTCTGATATCGATTGTTGCCGTCATTCACCAGTAACACATTTTCACCTAATCCGGGTGAAGGAATTGCCTCTTTGATGTCTGCTTTTTCCGGCGTGTTATAATCACTGTTAAAAACACGTTCGCAATGCCTCTTCAGAAAACTCCATTCTTTTGGGATATCATCGCAAGTAAGATTATTCCTTCTCATATTATTTAAAAAGACGAGAAACTCCATATTCGACCGACTCTCAATTTCCTGTGCCTTTCTTTGCCATTTCATGGCTCTATCCATGGTCAATAGCTTTAGATAATTGAGGCATGCTTGCCGATCGGTTTCACTTGCAAGTTCCGCACAGATTTGTATGGCATCCTTATCAACTTCCAGAAATTCATCTGATGCCAGCCCCATCAAAGCAATTTCACCAATATAGATCTCAGGGGACAGATCATTGTCCAGATCTGCCGAAATGACTGACATGGTCGTTTTGGTAGAGGTCTCAAACTTCTTTTCAGTATTGCTTACAGGGTGATCGTAAACACCTTTATTGTTCATGTAGAATACATCTGGTGGAGCAAAATCATTCGTTTCTATCAAATCTACCCAACCATCATTATCAAGGTCCGACCAAAGTAGGGTAAGGGTTTCGCCCACAATACTCGTAGGCAATTGGGTTAGGTTATAAATTCCACTTTCATTGATCAATAGGGCATTTCTGGAGGTTTCCGGAAATTCGAAACGTCCATTCCTGATCTGGTTATAATTGGCTGAGGTATAGTTTCCAAAAAGTATATCCAGATCACCATCCCGGTCAAAGTCAGCAAATGCGATAGGTCTGGTGAGCCAGGCTCCATCAATATTTGGAAGTTGACGGGGAATAGCTCCTTCAAAATTTACAGTGCTTAGTAGAATGTTTGTGCTTGCATTGACATGATATTCATTATAGCTGTCTGTCTGTGTGTGTGTGTGTTGTTTGTTTTTGTTATTTATATTTATATGAGCCCCCGCGCGCGCCCGCGCGCGCGCGCGCGCGCGCGCGCGCGCGCGCGCGCGCGCGCGCGCGCGCGCGCGCGCGCGCGCGCGCGCGCGCGCGCGCGCGCGCGCGCGCGCGCGCGCGCGCGCGCGCGCGCGCGCGCGCGCGCGCGCGCGCGCGTCTGTCTGTTGTTTTCCCGCGCGCGCTCTCTGTCTGTGTGTTGTTTGTTCTCTCTCTCACACACACACACACACACATATTCGATGATTATAAATTTTTACTGTTTTTTGGGGACACCACAGGGTGGAGGGTGGGGCGGCTTTGTTTGGATCTTTCTTCCCCGCGCGCGCGCGCGCGCCCGCCCGCTGATGAGCGCCCCGCGCCCGCCCCGCCCGCGCGCCCGCGCGCAGGGGGGGGGGGGGTGCTTGCCACTCCCAGTGCTGTCTCTGTTGCCAGGCGGGGCAGGCCCACTGGAACAGCGCGCCCAGAGCCCGCGCGCGCGCGCGCGCGCGCGCGGGCACTGTGCAGCGGCTTCCCCCCCATGTCATGTAAGTCCTTCTTTATAAAATGCTGTTCCCCTTTGTTGTAAAAAAAAGACAGGCGGGGTGTTTTTTTTTTTTTTTGTTATGTGTGTGTGTGTGTGTGTGTGTGTGTGTGTGTTTTTTTTTTTTTTTTTTTTCTCCTGTTGAAAGCATGCCAGCCAGGTGGGGCAGGCGTGTTGGGTGTGCCCTCCAGGTCTCCAGCTTCTGTCACAGGAGAAGCTTTATGCCCAGGCCTGGGCAGAGCCTAGGAGCCCCGTGTACCCAGGCGGCCTTCAGGAAAAGTGGCAGGAGCACGGAGTGAGCTCTCCTGCCTCTCTCCTTTCCAGAAGACCTGCCAGTAACATTAATGGAACCGTCATTTTGAGGATATACCAAAAGCTCTTCAACCACTTCACCACAAACCAGTATACCGTTCCCCAAAAGCCTTCGCCATATTTTGGAATAATGTCGTCAAAAAAGGGTAAAGCGGTGGAGGTTTGATTAACGTCCAATTTAGACAAGTCCGAATGTTTTACTACTACACTACTGCCAACATATTTCCCAATCAAAGGGATCAGCAGTAGAATAAAGACGATGGTTAAAAACAGTCTTACCGCTACCATATACCATGGAAACAGGGAAAACAGCATACTCAACACGACTACATTCAATGTAGGAGAACTCACCATAGTCGCAAGGGAAGTTGCTACGCTGGCACCGCCTTTCCTCATGCCTTGTGCAATTGGGGCTGCACAATTCACACAAACCCCCAAGGGAGCTCCCAACAACATACCAAAACCTGCCTGTAGAAATTGGTTTTCAAGTGTCTTGTTCCTAATTAAGGAAAATACCATCATCAGCCCTGTGGCAAAAAGTACCCCGAAGGTCATCCCTTGCTTATTGGTATACATCCAGTTCAGGGTATTGAACCAGATTTCTTCATACCAAACCATATCGGCATCTATGAGGAATACTTCATCAAATCCGATACCTAATGTTGATGTTGCTCCTTCCATAATGGCCTTTTCATTCAACGCCGGATAGCGGGAAGATGTCCAGAAAAAATAAGCTAAAACACCAATGTATAGGCCAATTAGCAAGAATTTCAAAGTCGTGGGTCGGATTTTCAAATTACTGACAGTGACGGCTGATAAAGCAAATCAGTTCTAAATGGGGACGAAGATAATTGATAAACCCAATTGTTTTAAGCTTCTATCTTTGAATAAATTTCCATTGGAATGGTCTCCCGTATTAAGCCTAAGTACATCTTTCTTTGCCTAACACTATTGATCCCGGCACTTGTAGCTGTGTTGCCCGAAAAAGCAACCCCAAAGCCAATGACTTGGGTGCTGGACTATGAACTAGCCGCCGGAACACAACCTATGGTGGAGCTACTGGCAATGATCAACGCCTGGGTAGCAGAACAGGAAGTCATCAGAAAAAGTCCATCATGGAAACGGCAGTTAGCTAATTTCTTTTACGAATCTAAGGCCAGCAAAATGCTGACTGGCGTCTATAATCTCCAGGCTGGTAATACTGAAAAAGCCGTCAACACACTTTCAGAAATATCTCATCTGAACTGGAATACTGAATCCAGCGATGCACAATTGATGAGAAAAATCAATGAGTGGATGGCGATGAGCTACCTGAGGCAAGGCGAAGAACAAAACTGCATACTCGATCATAATGGCGCGTCTTGTGTAATGCCCATACAGGGCACCGGAATTTATGAATTAAAAGCACCTACATTGAAAGCGCTGGAAATCTATCACTTCCTGCTTTCCTTGTATCCGGATAACTATCGGTATCGTTGGTTGATGAATCTTGCTTACCAAACGCTTGGAGAATACCCCGAAAACGTACCGCAACAATGGCTCATCAACCCAAAAGCATTTGAAGATCTTGACTCGCTGGACAACTTTAGAAATATTGCTCCAATGCTGGGGGTAGATCATAATAGTTTGGCTGGCGGGGCTTGTTTAGAAGACTTTGATAATGATGGTTATCTGGACATGATGGTTTCCGGTAGGAAGCAAACGCAACTTACTTTTTATAAAAACGATGGAAAAGGTGGTTTTGAAAATCATACGGAAGATGCAGGGCTAACCGGTTTGACAGGAGGATTCAACCTCTTTCAGGCAGATTATAACAACGATGGCTATACTGACCTTTTCGTAGCACGGGGAGCTTGGCTCCACAATCATGGCCTTACACCCAATTCACTTTTGAAAAACAATGGAGATGGCACATTCAGTGATGTTACTGTAGAGGCTGGTGTGCTGAGCTTTAAACCAACACTTAATGTGGTTTGGGCCGATTTCAACAATGACGGTTGGTTAGATCTATTTGCAGGAAACGAGACTCGCGGGGACAAAGGAGATTATAGCAGTGAATTTTACCTCAACAATCAGGATGGTTCTTTCAAAGAAGTTTCACAGGAAGCAGGGTTGGGTATTACCACATTTGTAAAAGGCCTTGCTGCTGCTGATTACAATAACGATGGCTGGACAGATCTCTTCCTTTCCAATAAGGCGGGCAAAAACTATCTATATAAAAATCTGGGGCCTGATCAAAAGGGCCAGCTGTCGTTCGAAGATGTCGCTGCTCAGGCCGGAGTGGCTAACACAGATGCCAGTTTTACTTCCTGGTTTTGGGACTATGATAATGATGGAGATCAGGATTTATATGTTTCGGTCTACGGACCAAGAGACTCCAACTCAGTGGAAAGGGTAGCAAAATCGTACGATGGGGAAAAAATAAACTCCGTATGGCCGGCAATCTTCCGGAATAATGGTGATGGTACCTTTACGAATAAGGCGGAGGAACTAGGCATGACATTCCCACTTTTTACCATGGGAGCCAATTATGCCGACTTCAACAATGACGGGTACCTGGATATTTATTTAGGAACAGGAGAACCTAACTATATGGGCATTTATCCTAACCGTATGTTTTACAGTGATTATGGTGAATATTTTACAGATGTAACTTCGGAAAAGGGAGTAGGTCACATTCAAAAAGGACATGGTGTTGCAATCGGCGATATTGACAATGATGGAGATCAGGATATTCTGGCTCAAATGGGTGGTATGCTTTATGGAGACACTTTCCAAAATGCACTTTTTCAAAATCCGGGTGAGGGCGATAATAATTGGATCAATCTCAGGTTGGAAGGAGTTAATGCCAATAGAAGTGCGATTGGGACACAGGTTAGAATTTCTTATAGTTACGAAGGGAAGCGCAAGGATATTTATAGAACAATTTCGTCCGGGGGCAGCTTTGGAGCCAATTCTCTGCAACTGGAAGTTGGAGTAGGTAAAGCCACGCACATCGATAGTGTCCAGGTAAAATGGCAGGGCTCAAATGAATGGCAATTCTTCGACGGCCTTGCGGTAAATAGGACATATGCTTTAAAAGAGGGAGGAGAATTCCTAATTTCACCCTCTGGTCAGCAACCTGTACCAGAACTTAACGGACAAAGTCTACCGACCCATGAACACTAATCGTTTCTCAATTTTCCGCTGCTCCCCTTGAAAGCGAGTATTCGAAGATTTAAATACAAGGGCTTTTACCTGCTGAGACGCTTGCGGAAAGCACTTCGGAAAACCGCAAATGAGAAGGAAATATATGTCTACTCTTATCCGAAATCAGGTAGAACCTGGTTAAGGTTGATATTGGACACACTCAATGAAAAGGAGGTGTCCATTGCCTATGTACATGGGGATGCTGTCCCTAAAAAAGGGAAGCATTTTAAGGATATGACCTTCAACACCAAACTAAGAGATCGCAAGGTTATCTTTCTTTTACGAGATCCCAGGGATACGGTAGTTTCCGCGTATTACGATGCATTGCACCGTGATAAAATCTTCGATAAGGAGCTTGCCCAATTCGTAAGACACCCACGTTTTGGTATTGAGAAGGTACTTAGGTTCCATCAAATATGTTACGAAAACCAATCTTTGGTAGATCAGAGTATCCTGATTACCTATGAGGCTTTGAGAGCAGATACGATCGGAGAAATGCGCAAAATTCTACGACTTTTGGACTGGCAAGTATCTGATCAAAAATTACACGAAGCTATTGCCGACAGTTCCTTTCAAAATATGAGAAAAATGGAAGAAACTGGAGATATAAAACGAACCTATGCCTACGCACTTTCTCCGGGAAATCCGCAAAACCCGAATTCTTTCAAAGTGCGAAAAGGTCATGTTGGGGGATATAAAGAAGAACTCAGCGAAGAGGATATCCAATTTTGCAATAACATGATGAAAGTAAAACCAAACCCCTTTTATCAACTTTAAGCATGCTCTTTGACTCCTTCGATTTTGCGATTTTTTTGCCCCTGGTTTTCATGGGTTACTGGCTACTGTCCAGGAAGGACATACGCATCCAGAATTTATTTATTCTTGCTGCCAGCTATGTCTTTTATGGTTGGTGGGACGAACGTTTCCTTGCCTTAATTGCTATCAGCACGTTAGTTGACTTTTGGGTAGGAAGAAGCCTTTACACTGTTTCCTCTTCTAAAAAGCGCAAGACACTCCTATGGACCAGTATTGGGGTAAACCTGGGACTCTTGTTTTTTTTCAAATACAGTAATTTCTTTATTGAGAGCTTTACTGACACCTTTACCTTCTTTGGCTACGCCATCGGCTGGAGCGGTTTGGATATTGTTTTACCTGTAGGCATCAGTTTCTATACCTTCCAGACGATGAGTTATACCATCGATATTTACAGAGGTAAAATAACGCCGACAAAAGACCTCATTGCTTTCTCCGCTTTTGTAAGTTTCTTTCCACAATTAGTAGCTGGCCCTATCGAGCGCGCAACCAACCTGCTTCCCCAGTTTTATAAAAAACGTAAGTTTACAGAAAGCCAGGCAGTCGATGGGTTGCGGCAAATCCTTTGGGGTCTATTCAAGAAAATGGTGATTGCCGATAATTGTGCAGTCTTTGTTAATCAGGTTTTTGACAACTATGCTGATTATTCGGGGAGCACGCTCCTGTTGGCCAGTTGTTTTTTCTTTATACAAGTCTATGGAGACTTTTCAGGCTATTCAGATATCGCCATTGGTACGGGCAAATTATTCGGATTTTCTCTGACTAGAAATTTTGCCTTTCCCTTTTTTGCTACACAGATTACGGAGTTCTGGCAACGTTGGCACATTTCACTTACTACCTGGTGTCGTGACTACATTTACATACCACTGGGTGGAAACAGGAAAGGGAAGTGGAGGCAATTTTTTAACACGGTAGCGACCTTTTCCATCATGGGGCTATGGCATGGTGCTCAGTGGACTTATGTCATATGGGGAGTACTCAACGCGCTTTACTTCTTTCCCAGTATGTTCCTGTACAAAACGATAAGTCGTTTTACTCCAAAAATTATTCAACAAACTGCCTTGAGTAATGTTCTTGGTATGATCAACGTTTTTTTGGCTGTAGCTATTTCGTTGGTTTTCTTCCGGTCACCCGATCTCAAAAGCGCTCTGCTTTACTTCCAGGGTATATTTTCTAGTTCGCTCCTAGACATTCCTCAGCTTCCTGAAACTGAAGTGTTAGGTCTCCTAACTGCCTTCTTTGTGGTAGAATGGCTTCAACGTAATAAACAGCATACCCTTGAATTTGATAAAGGTCAACAATCCACACTTTTACGGTGGGGTGCTTATCTACTTATCGCTTTTCTGATCAATTGGTATGGTTACATTCCTAAGGAGTTTATTTATTTTCAATTTTGAAGGAGATGAAGCGGTTTGCCATAAAGTGTGCTCTTTTTCTGATGCTATTCATCGGTTTGCTTTTTTCTCAAAAGCTACTAGACCATTATACTCCATGGTATTGGGGATATGATGACCTGTACGTGAAGCTGAACTTTCTTCAAAAACAAAACATACAATATGATGTGCTGTTTCTGGGCAGCAGTCGAAGTTTTCGAAATACGGATCCAATGGTTTTTGATAGCCTGACAGGTCTCAAATCATTCAATGTCAGCCTGCCTGGTACACAGCCTCCGGAACTCTATATGATCGTGGAGCATCTTATCAATCAAAAGGCCGATTCTGCAGATCAGACTTATATCATCGAGTTGATAGATGTACATCAGGCATTTATCAAAAATGACATGTCTGTGAGACGTAACTATTGGATGACTCTGGATAATTATCAGTTTGGTTTGGCCAATTTTATGGAAAAACGTGCTCCCAGAACCCTATTAAGATATACGGAGAGTGTGATTCAGGCGCAAACCAAATTTGGTATGGGCAGACAGCAGTTTCAATCTATGAGGAAAAAGAGAGACACGCAATTTGCCCTGGGGCCATTGCAAAATGGCCATATAAATTTCTCGAATCAAATCAGGCTAGGAATTAATTTGGCATCAATAGAAGTAAGAAAAGAACGCTTTGAAGCGGATACCCTTGAATTATGGGAAAGAAGAAAAAGGGTTCTTGCAGAAATGAACTCACCTCTGAAACTACCAAATGTAGTTCACCTGCAAAAAATCAAAGACCTTATTCACAGGGCCTCAGAAAAAAATATAAAACTGGTATTTGTTCGAGTCCCTATTCAAGAACATGTATGGGGTTTGTTCAATGATATTCCCAATGGTCATAAACTAGATTTGGGTCATCCCCTAAAATACCCGGAGTTGTATATGTCAAAATTCCATTTTGATCATGGCCATTTGTCATCCCAGGGAGCAGAATTTTATACTCGTCTCCTGTCCGAAGCTTTCTTACGTGATTTTGATCGCCCCTAAAGCAATTTTCTATTTCAATATCAACATTATGCACCTGACGTAAGTTTTCTATGCAAAACGCTGTTTAAACGCAATCACCCTTGCTAGCAGTGTTATCCATAGGCCTCTTAGATTACTGGACTTTCTAAACGCCCTAATCTCTTCGTCCGACCAATACTCATAATCCTTCGAGACTGCCTGAGAGAACAAGACAGTTACAATTTCCTCCTTCTCTTTCTGAGTCAGCATACTTTTCCATTTCTTATCATCTCCCCAGCCAGCTATACTTCCCGTTATCCGATTTGCAGCATACATAGAATTCGCTTTTGCCGGCACACCATTTTCTGATGGAATGGTTAAGTTGGTATCAATCTGTATATCCAAATGAGCAGCCAGAGCTGAAATCTCCTTTTCCGGTTCGGATAATAAGTCTTCATACCTGATAATTTTGTAGGTACCGTTTCCAAGAGACTCAAGGTTATCAACCCCTAACTTCATCAGGTGCTTTAGTCTGACACTATAGCTAATGGCACGAAAGGGGATGGCTTTGAACTCATTCAACTTCTTGATGGATGCAATATTTGGCAACGGATTCCTCACTATATGTAAAAATTTGGCCCTAGGGAAACGTTTGACCAGCCACTGTACGTACCACTCATTCTCGGGTTTCTTTTCTACCCAATACCTAGTGGACATACTTCTATTCGGGTTGGCACAAAAAACGGCAGCCACCACCGATTGAAACGTATCGTAATCTGTTTTCAAAAAGTAATTTAGGTACAACAAGAATTTTATGTAGGAGTCTATACTTTCACCCAAAAACCAAAATGGACACTGCCCAGTGGGATTCACCAATCTTTGCATCCAATAGTGGCACAAGTCAGCATAGTCTCCTGAAAACTTTCTGAAATTGGTGTAATAATGGCTATCTCCAGGCATCACTAGCAGAGAAGGGTGGTTATCAAGTAATCTGGTAAGTAAGGTTGTTCCTGTTTTCATCGCGCCACAGATAAAAACCGGCTGTTCTATAAATTCATGAGTCTTTTTTACCAGTTGTGGATCAGGCTTCCAGGTGTCGCTAATCTCTTTTACCTGATGAAGTAAAAGCTCGGTCAATTGCGCAATGGCCTCTATCAACTCTCGATAGGACTGATCTTGTACTGGATATGCATCTTCCCTCCTTTCTAACAACCAATGAATTTTTGCAATAAGCTCCTGCATATATCAACCGCTATGGCCTCAATGGGACTTCATAGTGTTTTCCCAAAGACTCCATAAAAACAGAGGCTATGTGCTTTCCAATAAGCTTCGATCCCAAAGGCGTAGTATGCGTAAAATCATAAAAATGCTCATCGGTCAAAAAATCAAGACCGGTCTGATCAATGACTAGCAGCTTATATGAGTCGGCTACATTTTTTACTATCTCATTCATCTCCAGCATGCCCTCGTAGTAATCTACACCATTAAACTTATAGCCTGACAACTTCTTTTTAAATGGCGAAGAAAGTCCCAAAACTTCGCCTTTCTCATTAAACTTGAATCGCCTGCTTGGTTGTGTGATAAAAACAGGAGTTGCTCCAATCTCCTCAGAATACATTACCAATTTCCTTAGCCGTTGCTCATATGCACCCAGACCTGCAGTAAGAATTTCTTTAGCGATGGACTCGGGTAACAATCCATTCTTAACATAGTCATGATCTTTAAAAACCACTTTTCCATGTGTAAGCTCTGATCTACTGGCTTCAATCATTCCATATATATATCTGAACAACCGATAAATAGCACCGTTGTTTTTTATGCTCCCGATAACTTTTGATGAAAAGTCATTCCGCATTATTTCATCACTACCAGCTAATGCTCGGCTCCGATGAAAATCATTGATGCCAACATAAAAAAATATGTAATCTGGATTTAAGTCTGGGACTTGGGAAAACCAAAGTTCGAAGTTCTTGATATGGCCAAATGTACTTTGCCCATCAATTCCGGCATTCGCTACATTTAGATCCAAGCCATTTTTCTTCAACTCCTTCTCTAGCACATCTGGCCAGGTATACCCATCTTCGACATAGGTTTGTTGCGTAGTGCTACCTCCGATACAAAGGATATCAATAGCGGCCGGATTATTATAAGTAGAAGCCCCACCACGAAAACCATAACGATCTTTAGTAATCTTGATGGTGGGTTTATGATAAGGGTAAAGCCCATTAAGCTCAAATTCGGTTACACGATCGCGTACCACAAATAAACTGTTCAGTTTATTTTCTTGCGAAAACCAGCCCCCAAATATCAATTCTACTCCCATTAATCCTATCAGCAACAATAGCATGTTAATCAGGAGGATTCGCACATACTTTTTCATCTTGGCCATAAGAGAATGAAGTCGGTTGGCCAAGCTTATTCCTGCGAATTGTAATAAAGCGCTTTTCTTTAATCTCTTAGGTTTAATTGAGGACTGATTGAAAACTTTCGTAATAAACCTCAAATAGTGATTACCTGTTTCTTCCATAGATGGTATAGAAATCCGATCTTGATATTGAGCATATTCTTTGATCAGTTTCTCCAGTAGAAAAGGTATTTGTTCAGGGCTGTCAAACAATTCTCCTCCGTCCTTCACTATTTCAGGGTGTCCGCCATCATTTTTAGCGATAGCCGGCAACCCACAACTAAGTCCTTCAATTAATGCATTAGAGCAAGCATCTTTTTCTGATGCAGTGAGATAAATATCATGTTCTTTTAGAATCGGCGCCAATGCTTGAGGAGGCAGAGGGGCAACCTGCTGTATGTTTTGAAAGGAAACAGGGCTATTGCCTACAAAGGTCAATTCAAGTTTTGAAAAATCGAGGTGCTGATCCAGCCAGGAATATACATCAAAGCCCTTTGCTTTATTGGAAGACCAACTGGTGATTATAACTTTCGTTTTACGAGTTGGGTCAAATGCCTGTTTACCCAACCGATTGAACAATAAGGGAAGTGCGGCGTTTATGATTACCTTTTCAGCAGAGCTCTTCGGAAATCCTAGTTTGCAATTTTCATTCCGGCTCCAATCAGATTGAAAAACCGTCGCATCGGCAATGTTTTTGTTGGCCCAATGCGTAATCTTATCTCTATACTTACTCCCCTTACTATGAAGCCAAACCGGACCATCTACCCGATGAATAAATATTTTGTCCGGAAATGACTGCTTCAACCTGACCACCTCCCTGATATTGGCATGACTTAGAAACAGCATAACGTCAGCATCTTCCGCTTGGGCAGTCAATAGGTTTTGCGATTTTAAATGGTCTCTTAATGCGCGAGCAAATTGGTTACTACCCCCATATGGACCTTCCTGAAAGAGATGAGAAATATAGACTTTGGGTAGACTCATATTTGTCTAAGAAGCTTTTTTCTTCTTACCAACACATCGATGATTGTTAGTTGGTTTACGGAATTTATAGTATGTGTAGAGATTATGTTTTTTGCCCAATCGGGATAGATAGACTGGACACGTTTTTCTTTATAGGATGTCTCAGTTAAGTGGATCACCTCGTTGATCGTTAGTCCGTGTCCATAGTGTTTCAGACAATTCTGACCAGGTCGAAACATCTGACCTGAACGACTGAAAATGCTCCCTCCGGGTCTCGAAGCTTCAATATCTTGCACAACAGGGTTTTGAGGATGTCTTTTCCATGCTGCATTTAAGAGATGATCCGAATAAAACACATTAAGAACATCCCAGTTCTGACTGTCTTTCACCACTTTCTCATTGGTAAAAAGCCAGTACTTGCTGTCATGCTTGAGCAGTGTGGTATCCACTGTCTTAATGTCATCAATCAAAACTTTTTCCAATTCCCACATTAAAGGGAAGTCCACACATTTGTATAACTCGATAGTTGCATTTTGGGAGGTCTCAGGAATCATATACAAATCACCTTCCTCTTCAAACAGAAATGGATAAGACAAGTGATAATCTTTATTCAATACAACTTTGGACGATGAATATTGACCTTCTTCTGTCAGTGTTATTACTGAGATTACACCCTTCTTCGATTCATAGAAAAACTCCTCGACAAAAATGTAGTACAAGCCGTTTCTGAAAATCACGAATGGATCGGCCCAAAAACGATCATGAGGCGGTACTATCGGTTTAAAATGGTCGAATGAAAAGGGTACTTCCTGCAATCCCTCCATACTAAATAACAAACTCCACTGATTAAAGTAGAATTTATTGCTCAGTCTCCTCCGAAACGAGTTCACTTCTCTTGAAAAAATCACCTTGGCTCTCTTCGAATCAATTTTGAAAAACGGCAGCGAAAAATTAGACAATAATCAGAAATAAGATATCTCGGTAGCTTATTAATTAAGTTCAAGAAGAGCTTTGGCTCTACTGCTTGTATATTTGAACATTGTTGTAACAAGTGATTCAAGACCCATTCCAAGATAAAAACAGATCCGAGGCATTGATTGACCAATGCATCGTCGTAATAAGAAGTGCAGGTGAACGCACAACAGCGTGGGCTCTGGCAAAAGCTAACGCTATCTTTGATGAGGGAAACGTAATGGTCATGGACGAGCGTCCCATGCACAAGGCAATCAAAAGAACTTTTGAGATGGGTATGGATGGTGGAAAACCGTGGATCGTAGAAATTGACGCGGATGTCTTGCTACACGAGTCTGGCATATTGCAACTGCTTAGAACAGCCTCTCAAAGGCCTGAAAATTCTTTCTTCCACTTTGGAATGGTCTTCGACAAACTCACGAACAGTTTCAGGTCGGCTGGCAATAAAATCATCAGGACAGCACATATACCTGAAGCAATGTCATTACTCCCCAAAACAACTGATCAATTGAGGCCCGACACATATATTCGAAAAGAAATGGCACTTAAAGGCTACCACTATTATCGGGATATATGTTTGGTAGGTATTCATGATTTTGAGCAAGATTACTTTGACTTATACAGAAAAGGCTATTTGCAAGGAGTCAAAAACCGCGAAAAGCTTGAGAGGTTCATCAGAGGCTGGCCTGAAAACTGGGGAAACGATCCAGACTATTTGGCCATTCAAGGTGGTATGACAGCAGGAAAAGCACACGTAAATGACCTTCCTCTAGCGCCCAGTTACTACATTGATAAATTTGAAAACTGGAAGATGAGTATTGGGTTTGACTTTACAAAAGTTCCTCTTGCTTCTGGTTTATCTAAGGTTGACCATTATTTGTCCACCATCCTTACCAATTCAAAACTGCAAGAGTTTCAGGATTCCTGTGTGAACAACCAGGCAAAGTACCATGTGCGCAGCGATGTAAACTGGCAGTACAAATGGATGAAATTGCGGTACCGCCTGAGCCAGTCCCGCATATTCACTGGCTTTTCTTTATCACAAAAGCATTCAAATTGATACTAAAGCACCTCATTCCCAGGCTTATTCGATCATGGATTCGTCATAGCGCCTTCAATGCAGAAAGACGTATTCGGCTGCTTACAGCCAGTAGTAGAAAGCTTCCTGATTTTTTTTGTGTTGGTGCCCAAAAATCCGGTAGCAGCACCCTATACTGGTGGTTGAGACAACATCCGCAGCTGGGAATGTCTTTCGACAAAGAGTCAAAATTCCTTGACCGATATTACAGCAAAGGTGAGAAATGGTATCGACATCAGTTTCCACTGGCAAGTTCAAAGAAACTTGCCGGAGACAATACTCCCTATTACTTGTTTCATCCGCTTGTTCCTGAAAGAGCTTATTCCTTATGCCCCGAAGCCAAAATAATCGTGATTCTACGTAACCCGATCAACCGTGCTTTTTCGCAATATCAGATGGAATGCAGAAAGGGTAGAGAAGTTCATAACAGCTTTGAAGAGGCCATTGAAGGAGAGATGGAAAGGATACATGAGGCTAAAACAGATCTATTATCAAACCCTCTGGACTACCACCATACTTTCGAAAATACGTCATACCTTTCTCGTGGCATTTACATAGATCAGATTGAACACTGGCTTAAATGGTATAAAAGAGATCAAATACTCATTTTAATCAGTGAAACATTTTTTGCCGATCCCCGGAAAGAACTAAAGAAGGTGTACGATTTTTTGAGTATCAGCCAAACCTTGCCCAACGATTTCACCCCCTACAATGTAGCTGACTATGAAAACATGAATGAAAAGACAAGATTGAATTTAAGAGATTTTTTCAGGCCTCATAACGAGCGACTGGAGGAGTTTTTAGATAGAAAGCTCGACTGGAACTAGATTTGTTTTAGTCGTATAAGGTCACTAAAAATTTACCATCTTAGACACTTGAAAGTAGATCAGAAAGTCATTATTCTCAATGGACTTGCCCGAGGGGGGACCAATATTACCTGGAACATGCTGCAGTCACACCCTAATATTGTATCTCCCATGTGTGAGATCAATCATGTGCTGGGAAAGCGTAGCAAGAATAGGGCATATTTCTACTTTTTAAGAAGCCTTGATGCGTTGGGGTTAGCTGAATCATACACGAGAAAGGCAGTTTCTAAAAGTTTCATAAACCGTAAACGACTCAGTTTTGAGGATAACGACAACAAGTATAAAAGTGAATCAGAACTTTATACCGAGAACGAGGTAGCAAATGCCACATTGTGCCTAAAAGGGGTCAGTAATAATTCACTATGGGACATACAGTATTCCGAACTTCTCTATAAATCATTTGCCACGGTTCATTTCATTTACCTCATGCGGCATGGTCATGCGGTCTGTGAATCCTGGCTGAGAAGGGGTGTCTCTGCAAAAAGAGCAGGTTATTATTATGCGCGGTTCTTTGATGAAATCTTAACGCAGACGAAGCAGTATGAAAATTCAATGGTCATACGATTTGAAGACGTAATAAAGGCACCTTTCGACACTTCCCAAAAACTTTTCGATTTTACAAATGAGATGCCCGATCAATTGCCAAAATTGAGATTTAAATCAAAAAAAGTGATTCAATCGAATGACAGTTATGACGTGCCTTATGGGGAGCTTAACAGCAAATACTGGTTCAGTAGACAGGATATTCACCACTTTTTGATGGCAGATATAGGCGCCAGACATCAGGACCGGCTATCCAGGTCCGATAGAAAAAGTTTTGACCTTGAAGCAAACAGGGTGCTCAATTATTTTAATTACGACCATTGAATGACAGCTTTCAGCGATCAGCATATTCCCTTTTATTTTATGCCTGGTGTAACGAAAAGTGCCACTACCTGGCTTTGGAAGGTTTTTCTGGAACATCCTGAAATCTGTACGTCTCACCAATTAGATCGCATTAATTATTTTAGTCTGCACTATCAAAAGGGGATTGACTGGTACAAAGAGCATTTCGATTTTCAGTCCTCAAATCAAATCTATTTGGATCCCACTCCTGAATATATCAAGGATCCCTTTGTGCCGGAACGCATTAGCCGGTTTCGACACGACGCCAGGTTCATTTTTACTTTACGTAATCCCATAGATAGGGCCCTTTCACTTTGGTGGCATCAAAAAAGGAAAAGGCGAATTAATTATAATTTTGATGATCTATTTCTAAGAAAGCATATCGGTAGCTTTGTACTGTACGATGAGTGGATCCTATCAGGGTTTTATATGCATTGGATTAATAGGTTTTTAGAGTTTTTTCCATCAGAAAATATAAAAATAGTACTCTTTGATGACCTTCAGGCTAACCCACGTGCCTATGCGAAAGAGGTATTTGAATTCCTACAGGTAGATACCAATTTTCAGCCTTCCATTATTGATGTGCCTCAAAACGTAAGTGGCGAGAAAGGTAAGTCAAAGGGCGTACGCCACATATTGAAGGATATGCTTGATGGTCGTAATAATCGCGAATTCACTTTATCAAACGAGATGAGGCATGAATTGCAGCAAATTTTCAAGCCTCACAACGATAAATTAGGTCAGTTTCTTGATCGAGACTTGAGTCACTGGAAATGAAAGTAGAAGAAAGACACCTTGAGATAACCACAATAGCAGGTTGTAAAATAAGCTGTAGTTATTGCCCCCAGGCCATGTTTGCGCTGGAGCATAAAAAAGTTAGCAATAACCGACTGATGACTCTTGAAACATTCAAAAAAAGCCTTTCGTCTGTCCCCATTGATGTGGATATTCACTTTTCAGGATATTCAGAGCCATTTTTAAACCCCGATTGTATTGACATGATCAAGTTTGCTTATCAGAAAGGGCATGAAGTTTCTGTCTATACTACTGTAGAAGGTTTAAAGACTGAACACGTTAGGGAATTAGAACAGCTAAAGTTCAAAAAATTCAATGTGCACTTACCCGATGATGGTGTCCACATGCGTGTCAGGATAGATGAGTCTTACCTCGAAGTAATGAAACTGCTAATGAATAGCCACATTCCCAATATTCTATATATTGATTATTTTGGAGTACATCCAGAGGTATTGTCTCTAATGGAACACCTGGAAACAGTCAATAGAAAACTGACCAGTAGAGCTGGGAATGTATCTAATGAAGAAACAGGTAGTCCACCAATTATAAACGGAGCGTTGTGGTGCCCAGGAAATCGTGAAAAGAAAAACGTACTTCTACCGAATGGAGATGTAAGCTTGTGCTGTGTGGACTATGGCAAAAGACATATCATAGGCAATTTAATGAGAGACAATTACGACCATTTGCACAAAAGCGAGGCCTTTAAGGAGGTGATAGCAAGGATGAACGGAAAAAAGGGTGATTTACTTTGCAGAACCTGCGAGTGGGCGGAACCCATAACCATCAAGCATCGATTGAAGAAATTAATTAAGAGCCGTTTAATTTGACCCAAACTTATCTACACAGATGGAATAGTGTAGCAACTAAGGCCATTAAGGCTGACATCAAATGAAATTCCTCGTCAAAGAAGTACTCAAGTCTTTTTCGACTTACTCGACTCATAAAAAAATAGGTTTTATAGTCCCTTCTGTAGGGTTCTATAGCAAGGTCGATGCCTCTACCAGGATTAGGGTTTACGACATCATTGAGACTTTCAGGAATAACCGTGAATTTCACCTGGAACTTTACCGAAACCATCGATACTATGATATAGTCATTTTTCTAAAAACATATAATGCTTCCGCTCAAACACTTGCAATAAAATTACAACAACAAGGAACCCGGATCGTCTTTGACATCAACATCAATATTTTCGAAAAAGGCTCAAATTTTGTAACTACAAAACAGTTGGAAGAAGGAATAGCATTTGCAAACATCAGTGACGCAATCATTACCAACTCTCCTCATACATTGAGTATACTTCGACAAAGGTTTACAGAAAAGGTAACCTACATGATCAATGAGACCTTATCAAATAACTACTTTAGAATCCGGGAAATAAATGATTCAGATTCACTGACCCTTATTTGGATAGGCTATGCTCATAAAGCAGCGGCCCTTCTACAAATCAAAAATGTATTGGAAGAGCTGCACCAAAACACACCATTAATCGTGATTATTGTTGCGGAAAAAGAGCCAGACTTGAGTCTTCTGACTGTTCCCATTGAATTTAGAGCTTATCAACACAATCGTATCCCAGAACACCTGGCTCAGGCTGATATTTTTATAGCCCCCAGAGACCTCACAGATACCTATAACCTTGGACACTCCTTCACAAAAATTGGAGTGGCCATGGCAGCCGGTATTCCGGTAGTGGCATCTCCAGTTCCCTCATATTTAGACTCCCCTGCTATATGCTGTTCATCGAAGGAAGAATGGATTCGTGCCATTACTAAGTTATATACAGACAGGACGTTCCGTGAAAGCCTGATCGTGAGGGGGAAAAAATACTGCTCCGATCACTATTCTTTGGAATCGGTACAATCTGACTACCTCAATTTATTTCGGAGGATTTCTGCTTAAATGACCTAATACATGAGTCAGCCGCTTTTAAGTATTTGTATAACCACCTACAATCGCCCAGAAATTACTTGTGAATTATTAAGTAAGCTGTATTACGATGCCCGAATAGAATACCTTTTGGTTGATGATGGGTCACTCGCTGAGCATGTAACAACAGTGAAAGATTTCATTGCATTCAGCGATCTATCGGTCACACTACTTGAGAAAACAAATGGCGGAAAACTCTCTGCACTTGTATTTGCACTTAGGCATGCAAGCGGGATGTACTTTACCGATCTGGACTCGGATGATATAATGGAAAAAAAGCATATTATGAATATGATCCAAGGTATTGAAGAAGCGAATCGCTTGAGAAATGAAAACTCTGCAATTGTGGGAATATGTGGGATTTCTGAAACTTCTGCTGGTGTGACTTTTGGAGATTCTTTTCCCTCTCACTTAAAACTTGGCTCTTACATCGCGATGAGGCTCGATGATCAGGTATGGGGAAACAAGGTTGAGGTCATACTAACCAAAGTACTACAAAATATTCCTGTCCAGTTCTTTGAAGGAGAGCATCGTATTCCTACCAACGTCCTTTGGTTTTCATTAGATGATCGCCTTCTTCTGTTTATCAATCTCCCTTTTGAAACCTATTTTCCTAACGGACATGATAATATCACAAAAAACATCAGAAGGATTCAATCCACCTCTCCCAATGGAACAAGAAGTTATCATAAAATGATTCTTCAAAAGAAGAAATATTACAAACGAAATATGCCTTACCTCAGAGCCATCGTAAATTATCAACGATTCAGCTGGCATGGTGCCAAACCATTTTTTGAAAAGGACTTACCCATTATCGACCGCCTTTTGATAATACTCTCCTCTCCCCTTGGGTTTGCACTGTTTTGCTGGGATCGGTTTTGCTTGAAAATTGCTACAATCCGCCAGCTATGAACTGTAATCTTTCAGCATCTTTTCTATACAGGGATCATGTGAACATGACAGCCCAAGCCCTTCAATCACTCAATGGTCTCTTAGTCAATAAGAATTATGTCTCTAACTTTCTCGTTGAATAAGTCATTAATGAAAAGGGTGCTTTGTGTTGGGAATTACTTTTATCCTAAAGGTGGTTCAGATCGGTATTTCATCAACCTCGTACAATTATTAAATGAAAAGGGGTATTCTGCTATTCCATTTACCACGAGTCACAAGCTCAATGAAACCAGTAAGTGGTCTTCGTATTTTTTACCGCCCAATAGTACTGATCATTACAGTTTAACCAGTAGCATTAATCTGTTCCATTCCAGAGCAGCCCAAAAAAGCATCAGAAATCTATTATCTCGGGAAACCGTGAACATCGCTCACCTGAATATTTATTCGCAGTTTTCTAGTTCCATTCTGGCACCCTTAAAGGAATCGGGCATTCCAATAGTTCAAACCTTACATGATTACAAACCAGTCTGCCCTACCTACTCTTTCTACCGTCAGGAAAAAATCTGTGAAGCATGTGGAACAGGTTCAAATTGGCAGGTGATCACAAAAAAATGCAACCGAGGTTCCTATTTGAGAAGTTTTGCTACCCTTGCAGAGAGCTATTTTGCCCAATATAAAGGCAGTATAAAATCCATCAACCACTTTATTTCAGTATGTGAATTTCAGCGACAAAAACTGCTACAATACAACATACTTCCTGAAGAATCAATTACCACTATTCCAAATTTCATTGACACGAAATACTTCTCGCCAACCGGGAAAAAGGGACAATATTTACTTTATTTCGGACGTGTGGAGGAATACAAAGGGCTGCATACACTCATCAATGCTGTAGCTCCATTAAAACATATCAACCTGGTGATAGCCGGTGAAGGGTCTGTTAAAGAAGAATTACAAGAAAAAGTCACACATCAAAACCTGAATCACATCACTTTTTTACCTTTTCAACAAAACCAGGCTTTGTTGGATTTAATATCGGGTGCATTATGTACAGTAATACCCTCGAAGGTGTATGAATTATGCCCTATGTCTATTTTGGAATCCTTTGCCCTGGAAAAGATGGTTATTGGCACTAATGAAGGAGGCATCCCTGAGTTGATCACAGATCAGCAAAACGGCCTTCTGTTCAAATCCGATGACGAGTTTGATCTAAGGGCAAAAATTGTTTCCGCATTTGATAAGAAGCAGAATACCATAGCTATGGGTGTGGAAGGCAGAAAAACAGTGGAGGAAAAGTACAATATCCATCGACATTATGAAGCGCTGCAGAAAGTATATAATTACCTTTCTTAAGAACCTAATGCGACAGATTATCTCATGTTATCTCAAATTTGACCTATCTTGAAGTAGTACAGATGTCCGCTAAAAAAATAGCATTTGTTTTGACTTCCCTTCGTAAGGGCGGAGCTGAGGGGAAGGCTCACAAAATCATGAAAGCGTTGGCTCCTCACTTTCAAATCGAACTCTTCTTATTTAATAAGGTCATCGATTATGAGATCCCGCCAAACGTTAAAGTTCATTCTTTAGGCAGTGCGCTTTCGCTACTCAAAGATTCATGGCGACAGTTACCGATCATCATTTTCAGACTCTTATACTATACTAGAAAACATAAAATTGATATCACCTATGCCTTCGACTATGTCCCCAATTTGATCTGTATACTGAACAAGGTCCTCGGCTGGAGAGGAAAGGTAATCATCAACCATATCAATAATCATGAACTTGAATTGGAAACCTACAGCTTACTCAAAAAGAATTGGATCATATTTTCCATTAAGCGGTTTTATCCGTTTTCAAATCAAATTGTAATACCTTCCATGGGTCTGATGAAGAGTTTAGTCCATCAAATCAAAATCGATCATAGTAAGCTTACCTACATTCCTAACCCTGTGGACATGGCTCAAATTTCACAATTATCGAAGGAACCTTTGCCAACGCATATAATAGTTCCTACAGATTTCGTTTTTATTCATGTGGGCCACTTTGGTCGTGCCAAGAATCACGACTTGCTAATCCGTGCCTTTGCTCAATTACAATGTCACGACTGTCAATTGTGGTTGATTGGAAGAGGAACAGATAACGAGTACCTAAAAAACCTTATCGACGAATTACAATTGGAGAATAAAGTTCTGGTCTTGGGAGAAGTCAGTAATCCATTTCCTTACCTGGTGAAAGCTGATTGTCTAACGCTATCCTCGGACTATGAGGGGTCACCCAATGTCTTGCTGGAAGCACTCGCATGTAAACTACCTGTAATAGCTACTGATTGTGATTATGGCCCCAGAGAAATTCTCTCTGCTTCTCCGGTATCAGCAGCTCCTGCAACGTTCGATGATATTGAAATCGTAAAGCATGGCATTCTTGTCCCCGTGGGAAATATTTCTTTATTCACCAAAGCCATGCATCATGCGCTCAACAACCCTGAATTGATGGCTACGTTTGCAGAATTGGCTTTATCAAGAGTGCAAGCATTTAATATAGGAAATAATGTGAAAACCTATATCGAGTTAATTCGCTAAGTCACTTTTTCTCTACAACTCGTCAAGCCTTCTGGCCATACTCCCGACACAGGGTTTTAATTGCATGTTGGCAGATATGAATATTTCAAAATAACATCAAACACATTGATTTTTTCATTGATTGTTCTTTATCAGAGTCCAATTGAATTCTTAATTCACGAATCACAGATACCAGATTCCGCTCTGGGGTGTTGAAGTCGCATTGGCGGTCCGAGCGGTTTTCCGCATCGTTGAATCCTTCCGACTACATATTTTAAGCTTTCCTGTTAGGAGGCTTTCACTTCGAATAATAATCCCTGATTAGTAAGTAGTCACCTTAAACTCCGTTCTTCTAGTACGTTGATGTTCTTCATTGGTACAAGGAACGTCATTTGCACAATCATTCACCAGTGATTTTTCGCCATTACCCTTGGCGACAATGCGATTAGAGGCAATTCCCTTACTAATGATATTGCTGAATTAGCCCGGCGCTGAGAATGTCTTTTGTTGTAAAGTCTGATCCCCTTGAATCGGTATGTGAACTCAACTCAATGGCAGCATCCGGTCGGATATCGGCTTTGTTTAATCATAGAAGATCTTCTTCAATTCGATGGCTTTGTTCCGTTCTATCTCTCTTAGTGGCACTATCCAGAAAACTTCCCCATATTTATCATCATCCGAAAATCGATCTACATGCTCTGCGAAGTATTGTCGTTTAGCTCCGGCTACATCATAAGTTAAGTGGGGTTGAATGACATATTCAAAAGTATCTACATCGATATCCCGCGGAGTATGTGAAGCTCCAGTTAAAGGATCGAGCACAATGATATGTGGCTTGGGAATCAACTCCCGAGTCACCTCATCAACCGCAATTACCTTAGCCAATAATTCCAGTCTTCGCATAAAAATCAATGAAGATAAATTATCCAGGCATTTAGAGGACCAACCTCCTTAATTCTTCAATATGTGATTTCAGAATCATAGGATGAAGAGGATCCAATATGAACCCCCATCATCTAGCCTATGACACAATAGCAGTGTCCGGGAAGCGACCTGAATAATTCACTGCCCCCTTACACCTGTTTGTGAAGTCAGCAAATTAGTTATCGGCAAATCCAAAGGTTAGGTTTTTCGGTAGAATCGCCAAAATTCAGGGTAGAACAGAATTAAAAACCGGTAGGCTTGACTGGGAGTATGTCAGCCAGAGCAAATTGTGCTATAAGGTATTCCACTCAAAGACTTCCCATTGATGATGGGTATCTTTTGGGGCTATTCCAACACATCGAAAGATCAACCCAACTTACCTGTTAGCCGTCGAATCTGGCACATCTCCATTTAAGATAATCGGTAAACTTTCATCTGTACCAAGTAGGATCAACTTGGAATTGGGTGATTGTGAGAGTTTCTCAGTTACCTCCAGGCCTCGCCATTTCAAAATCGGAATATTCGAAATGGTCTGAAATGTATCAATACCTCCTGCTTCTATTCGCTTTCTATTGGCTTCTTGTTGCGCCGATTTCAAGATGTATTCGTAGGTAAGGTATTCTTGTTCTGCCACGATTTTCTTTTCAATCCGATCCGATACCTGATCTGGCAACCGAATGTTTTTGATGAACAGGTTTTCAAAGATGATGTAGGTATTGGCTTTACCTTCATCTAAAAGCAGGGTATCGATGATGACTTGATCGTTGATTTGCGAAAGGACCGAATCAGAAACAATCAATTGAATCTCTCTCCTATCGGTACTATATAATCCCTCCAGGTCATAGGAACTGATGATGTTTCGCGTACGTGCTTCAACTTCAGGAATGACGACTTTTTCAGCGTAGCGAGGACCTATGAATTTATGAAGAATACCCAGGTTCTCAACATTGGGACTAAATCGCACAGAAATCTCTGTTTCAACCATTAACCCATCTTTGGTCAATACGGTTAACAACCTGCTCTCTTCACGTAATCGAACATCGTAGATGTACATGTAATCCCAGGGCCAAATGACATTAAGTCCTTCCTTATAGTGCTGTTCAGTCACGGTTCCCCCACCAAATGTCCTGTAAAGCACACCTGCTTGCCCGGGATAGATCAAGATGAATATTCGTGGTGCGAAATACAGCACGAACAGTAACAAGATCATGAATAGAACGGTGATCGAAAGTAAATGTCTCCTGACTTTCAGCTTTGCTTTCTTTACTTGGTTTCCTTTAGACATGATCTCCGTTAGAATCAGTTGAAATCAATTTACCATCCAATAATTTATACCAGCTATCAGCTACATCAAAATATTGGTCATCGTGTGTTACCACAATCAGGGTCTTACCAAGTTTCTTCATTTCAGGTAATAACTCGGTGTAAAAGTACTTTTTAAATCCAGGATCCTGATCGGCTGCCACTTCATCAAATACATAAACTGGTCGATCTTCCAAGATAGCTATAACCAAAGAAAGACGTTTCCTCTGACCGGTAGATAGGTTCAAATCCGTAATTCGATCTTCAATGATCTGTGTTTTTTCTGAGATCTGCATCTTCCGAAGCAATTCATTTACTCGTTCCTGATCTATTTCCCTCAGTCCGAACAACCGGTCAAAGAGATGGAAATCAGTAAAAATGATCGAAAGCATCTCGCGATATCGCTGATAGTTGTCCCTGGTAACATTTTGCCCATCTACCTGCAATTTTCCACTCTCCGGATAGTATAATCCACAGATCAGCTTCAATAAGGTAGACTTACCTGAACCATTTCCCCCAGTAATAAAGGTCAATTGTCCTTTCGGTATGATCAGGCTGATCGGGCCAATATGAAAACCATCTGACTCGTAGCGTCGGGGGTATTCAAATTGCAGGTTTTCGAGACGAATTTCCTTTTCTAAATCAAATGGCTTCAGAGGTGTTTTAGGGCGATCTTCTTCAGTTTCCTGCTCGTCGGAATTCAATTCATTTTCAATCTTCTTTTCGAGGTTGTGGATGTTATAAGCTGCGTGGTTCGCCTCCAACAAAGCTGGTACGGCACCAATTACTGCAGTTATCGGGCCAATGATGAAGAGTATAGCCGCCGAAATTTTCACGATATTGGGATTTGCCGTTTGGCTTAATACCGGAATGATGAAAATAACGCTAATCAACATGACGTAAAACAAGCTCTCAGTAACCAATTGACTGGTGATATTGGCAAATCTGGCCTTGACACGCAACCTATTTACAGCCCTGGCAACATCCGAATAGTCTTGAAATGCGTCTTCGTTTTTTCGCTTATTTACCTTTAATTCTTTGAACCCCGAAAGAATGCCAGATAAAGCATGAAAAAAGGCCGTATCCTTTTTCGAGGCTGCTCTAAAAATACTGTCTGACCGTTTACTAGATCTGAAAAAACTAATAGTCCCCAAAACGATCACTGCCAAGATGATGAACAAGGCAGGGATGGACATCATTGCGATATAGACAAAGGAAAAAATCACAAGAATAGCCGCCTGAAACGCCCTGGCTACTACAAATGATGCAGAAGCAATGTCCTGGGTATCATTGGTGATCCTTGCATAAACTTCCGAATCACCCAGTTCCTCGACCATCTGCAATTCACCATTACGGATTTTATTTATAATCCTTACCCGTATTCGTTCCAGAATGTCCTGAACCTGTTGTGTGCTTTCCCTTAAGACATATCGTTGCGTCACCAAAAACAGTGAAACGCTGATGATACTGGCAATAAATAACAACGTGTTATCATCATCGGCATGTTCACTTGCCTTATTGACAATAACCAACAGGAAAGCATTACTCACTCCTGAGATTACTCCCATGATGACCAATGTAATCGCTGATGAGTCAGATTCCTTACGCAGAAGGTCAAGTACGTTCATCTAGAGGCTATTAATACTCGTTCAGAAAGAGTATTTTATGGTTAGGTGCCACTCTTTTCGGTTAGGCAGTATAAATAAAAATGCCCCTCCATTGAAGGGGCATGATATAATATATTGTGATTACTTCATTGAAATTAAAAACCAATCAGCAGTCAGACCAACTCACTCTTGATCAGCTTTGGAAAACAGAATCCCTACAAAGCCTACTACCAACGGTGTGAACAACAATGATAATATTAACATCAAATAGAAACCACCGTTTCGATTGTCCAATAATTTCGCCACGAGAACACATAGCAATACGTAGACCACCGGGAATAATATGCTTAACATAGGGTCAACCGTTGACTATTTTCAATAAATATCAATGGAAATCTGAATTCGCTTAAGCTGCAGCGGTCTTCTCCTCGGTCTTTTCATCAACGAGCCCCTGATAATGATCTTTTACCGCGTCGGCATCAAAATTCAATAGGTTTCCACCAGAAGCAAAGTGCATGTGAAAGATTTTTCCTACCGCGTAAGTTGAAGCACCAAAATAAGCAGGAGAAGCCAATGCACCTAATACTGTGCCCAGGCCTGGGATTAATTTCAATGCGCTCGCTCCAAGAGCTGAAAAAGTACTTGCTGGTGCAGCAGTAATTAAAGAAGTAATGGCCACTTTCAGCTTGTTATTATTCAATGACTGTCCGTGTGCCTGACCGATGGAATGAACCATTTTCGCTTGAATTCCAACCAGTGTGACCAAATCCAAACCAGGTACAGGAACCAAAGCGGCTGCGGCTGCAACACCAGAGTGGGTATTAATGATACCAGAAGGATCTACAGATGTAGAGCTTGCATCGGTACCAGTCGCAGCATCTGTACCAGCTGATGCTTGTGTAGTCTGATCTGCGCTATCTGCTTTTGAATTTTGCTTTGCCATGATATGTCTATAAAGGATTATATGTTAAACAAATCTATTCAATTTTACCTTGATTCATGTCAATATGCCGTTTTTTTTCGAATATGATCCAGTTGCAAATCATATCTACTTTTTAACATTTTAAACACTATTTAGAGGCTTTCAACTAGTAAGAGGCAAGATAACCTTTTACAGACCTTATGCCGTTGCACTCATTGGTTTCGCCATACCCACCAGCACTTTCCTATCTCCGGCAAATGGCCTTCTACCATGTGTAAAGAGCATATTATCCAGCAATAAGAAATCGTTCTTCTCCCAGGCAAAAGAAAACTGCGTGTCCTCATAAGCCTTTCTAATGATATTCAATTCTTCGCTTCCTATCGGAGTTCCGTCGCCGTAATAGGTATTTCTCGGCAAGTCTTCCTCATCCATAATGGATAGCAGGTTTTCTCTCGCTTCCATTTCCAGACTGCTCACATGAAATAAATGCGCCTGATTGAACCAAAGATTTTCGCTGGTGAAGGGATGTTTGATCGTGGCTTGATTTACTTGCTTTGTACGTAATCGATGGTCACCCAACCATTCGAACTCCAGCCCATTATCCCTACAGTATTGCTCTACCTCGGATTTGTCTTCCGTCTGGAAAACTTCTGACCAGGGTAAATCAATATCTCCGTAATTACGGACATACAATACCTTTTTTCGATCAAATTCCTCTCGGATCTCCGCTGGAATCAGATCATAAACTAGTCGGCTATCCGCCAATGGGGTTTGTCCTCCGGTTTCTGATGGCACCATGCACAGAAAACCTATTCTTAACGGCCAGGAATTGGTGTAAGCGTTCTCATTGTGTTGAGGAATGACTTCACTTGGATGATATTCCGTCGCAGTGTATACATTACCACGGAGCTCGGTGCGTGGCGTGGACCGAAAAGAATAATTGATCAAAGGAGCCCCAAACATGGCTTCCAGCAGCTTGCCAAATTGCTTGCTACTCAAAATATTCAATCCTCGGATCAATAAGGCGCCATCTCGAACCAATCTGGCCTCGATCTCTTCCTGATGTTCTGTTGCCCAATCAATGGCTTTTTTACCTCCTGCATCTACCTGCATCAGTATATCTTGTGCGGTTGTTGGCGTGTTACTGGTTTGTAAGGTCATAATTTCTTGTTCTTTTGAATTGATTCAATCACATCACAATGCGGCTACCTCATTGTATTCCAGGTCTTTTTGTCCGAATAACCGCTCTGCGATCATTCCCCTGCTCTGACATACTTCCAGGAGTTTGTTTGAAGCGATGATTGGGTTTGATTCATCCGTATACTTAATTGCCATGATGTAGTTCAACCAGGGTTCTTGTCCCATGGCATAGATATACAATTCTTTTGGTTTGAAGCGATCCACCAGGTCTAATCCTCGCTCATAATTAGATCCGGCAAGCCGTCTGGAATAATCCATTTCCCTAGGTAGCTGTTCGGGTAATAGTGGACCGTAGAGCCAGGAAAGCGGCGCACCATCACATTCCATCCCTAAAAACAAGACATCTATGTCTCCGACAAACTTGTGGATATGCTCATACAAGCGAGGTTCTATGTTACAGGAATCAGCCGCAAAGAGCACAGAAAGGTTATCCAGTTTTACATGATGGCACAATTTGGTTTTAATGTTCAGATCGGAGTGTTCACCCAAAAATGGAAGACCTGTAATGGTACAACCCGGAAGACTAACGCTCTCCAATTCCCCCATTTCAATGACATTATCGAAACCAATGGCATTGAGCATGATCTTCAGGTTAGGGTCTTGAAGGTACCCAGCTCCGTTTCTAGGTACCACAATTTGTCCAATGCGATGACGAAGTTGAAGTAAGGTTTCTAACAGGATATGGTCCTGATGATTGTGGGTGATCAATACATAATCGATCTTATCTGGCAAATCGGTGTAGGTCAACCTTGAAATCTCCGCATTGTAACCGTAACTGATCACAGGGTCGGCCAATATGCATACATCCTTGGTTTCAACCATGATACAGGCGTGTCCGAAATAGCGCGTCCTCACCCCTTCTCCCGTATATCTTTTGAATGGTTCAGGGGGTTCAGTGGTGAAAAATGAGCGAAACAACTCATCCTGCTCATCCGATACACCCATCATCGTCTTAATGCGTTCATAGCTATTGGGTTCTCGTTGCATCCGATAGAGCTCATCTAAAGCTTCACTTTTGAAAGGTATCGGCAAGTGAAGCCCTTCTTCGTCGCTTAATCGTGGTGTACTCAAGACAAAAGGCCTTTCATCCTCGTGGATGGTATAAAACCTCACGCTCTGATTGGACTCATTATAGAACGGACTGTTGTAAAGCAGCGGCTCAAAAAACCTGAATGCGGGCTGATTATTCAAATCGTATACCAGTTCAACGTAACCTTTAAGCACTTCCGGTACCTTTTCATAAAGCGGCTCCAGAGAGTAGCCTTTGGCCTCATTCATCAAGAGTTCATTCAACGCTTTTATGCCTTTTGCAAACTCGAGCATATGAGCCTGCTTCTCAATTGTTTGCTCTTTCAACGCTTTGACCTCTTCAGCTTTATTGTCATCGTAATCCATGAATGGTCCGCCAAGCATTTTCGGGTTTTTCACCGCAGCTTGATGGATCTGTGGTGCCTGGATATACGAATTCATGATTTTCAAATGTCGCCCCTCAATGTTCATCGCAGCTGTAGCTGGAGAAATCAAATAAGGCCAGGCATACCATTGATCAAACAATGGTTCAGGCACGACATTAGATTTTAAGTAAACAATATCTTCCATGAATTATTGGATTAAGATCGGTCAAAAACGTTTTGTAAAACTTGATTTAAGATAGATGCATTAGCCTCCAGGTTGGTAGACACAAATAATTGTCGGTGAATTCCCTGGCACTGAATGACAGAAAACTCGCTTTGGGTATGGTTTTGCCAGCTCATTTTCCGTTGAATGATGGATTCATCCATCTCTTCATCCACCATCAGGTGAATATTGGCTTTGGTCTGCCCAATGGTCGATTCGGTGGAAAGGTATTGATCATAAGCCATGAGCACTTCTCTCACTCGCTGACGTAGTGAGGCATCCTGTTCAATCATATGAGCGGCCTGATTGTCTTTGAGGTCTTCCTCACTCAGCGTCAGCAACTTGTCCGCATCTTCCTCTAGCTGTTCCTGTGTTTTGGGTGAATTGCCCTCAGAAGGCACACCGTCAATGAGTATCAGATCGGAAACCACGTCTCCTTGTTGCTCAAAATACCTGGCCACATCAAAAGCCAATGCCGTACCGGCGGAGTAACCACAAAACACATAAGGTCCTTCCGGCTGATAGGCCTTAACCGACTGGTAATATCGTACTACCGGATCTGCTTCGGGCGTAAAATCAAAAGCCACGAACCCAAACGAATCCAGTTGTTTGGCCAGATTCATGTAACTGATCGCTACACCGTACAATGGAGGAAAAGCAAACAATAAATCTTCCTTCGATTCATTCAACAGGTAGGAAGGTGCCTGATTGGGTGTTACATCCGTTTTCAGGTTCTTGGAGATGATGCTCAAAGCATGAATGTTCCTGTATTTGAACAAATCGTTCAATGAAAGTTCGTATCCTTTCTCCTGAAGCCTCGCAATTACCCGAATGGCTTTCAACGAATCTCCACCTAACAAAAAGAAATCATCATCAATTCCTACTCTGTCTTTTTGTAATACCTCTTGCCATACATCTGCAAATTCAATCTCTGCCTTGCTTTGAGGCCTTTGATAGCCTTTCGTCATGGCTTCTCCTTGTTGCTCAAAAGTTAACAGTTGCTTTCTGTCCAGTTTTCCATTGGAATTGACAGGCATCGTTTCCAATTTGACATAGGCGGAAGGGACCATGTAGGAAGGAAGACGTTGTGTTAAGTGACGATTGAGGTCATCTGTAGACAGTCCGTTCTGACCGCTGACGAATGCACAAAGGTATGGTTGATCTTTATCGGCTTTCACCAACACAGCCGCTTCGTTGACTTGTGCATACTTCAACAGGCAATCTTCGATCTCTGGTAATTCGATTCGGTAGCCACGTATTTTTACTTGCTGATCCAATCGTCCTAAAAATTCTAGCTCGCCGGTAAAGGTCCATCGAGCCAAATCTCCTGTTCGGTAAATGCGTTTTCCTGGAACAAATGGATGATCAACAAATTTCTGAGCAGTCAAGTCATCCTGATTGAGATAGCCCCGAGCAAGTCCCGGACCCGCAATGCACAGTTCACCGGGAGCACCAATGGGCAATAATTGCTGCTCTTGGTCCATCACAAAGACATTGACGCGATCTATCGGACGCCCAATCGAAACTTGCTGGTCATCTTCTCGAACGGGGGTCATGGTTGTCCATACTGTATTTTCCGTAGGACCATACTCATTGAAGAGCGCTATCTCAGGAAATTGCTCATGATGCTTTTGAGCCAAAGACAAAGGCAACTCCTCTCCTGCCAGAATCAACCGACGAAGCGGTACTGTCTGATCGGTTTCCGCTAGCAATGGCATTAAATTGCTGTAGTAAGTTGGAACACAAAGCATGTCCGTGATTTCATGTTCAACAATGGCCGCTGCGGTTTTTTCAGGATCCATCAGCAAGGTCTCTTTGGCTAACACAAGCGTTCCTCCTCGCAGCAACGTTCCCCATAAAACGGCAATTGAAGAGTCGAAAGAGATGGGTGAGACCAATAGCATGCGTTCCACCGGATATTGATGAACCCTTGCGACACTTGAGTGAATCAGGTTTCCGTGCTCAATCATCACTCCTTTCGGGTGACCTGTAGATCCTGAGGTATAAATGATGTAAGCCAAATGTTGGGCTTCCAATGCCCTGGCTGGATTGTCCACTTTCTGTTCGAGGGAATCAAACTGTATATCTAGCGCCATTAATTCGCCGGAATATTCAGGCAAATCGAACATGTAATCAGAGTGCAATAAAAGGGCTCTGGGTGCTGTATCCTGAAGCATGTACTGTTTTCTTTCCGAGGGCAGTTTAGTATCTATCGGTAAATACGCCGCACCGGATTTCAATATCCCCAATATGCTAACAATAACCCACTCATCCCTGTCCAACATAAAGGCGATGACTTCTTCTGGCTTTGGGTCGTACTGCGTTTTTAGCCCATGAGCGAGCCTGTTTGCTTGTTCGTTCAGCTCTTTATACGTCAGTCTTTGACCTTCACAAACCAGTGCAACCTGATCTGGTTTTTCTTCCGCTTGTTTTTCAAACCAATCAAGTACGGAATCGGCATTGGGCAAAGCCTCACCTTCATAACCTTGAAATTGCTCAAGCTGTACCGAAATATCTTCCGGTCTTAGGACGTCTAATTTTGAGATAGCTGATCTGGGGTTTTCAACTACCTCTTGGCAAAGCTGCTCGAAATGACCCATCATCGATTCAACCAATTGCGGCTCAAATAGGTCCGAATTGTATTCTACACCCAGATAAAGATCATCCCTTCGTTCACTAAAACTAAATGCCATATCAAACCGGCTGGTTCGACTTCCATTGGAAATGGATTTGACGGTAACTCCCTCGAAAGAAAGGGCGGTCTTGTCATTATTGTGCATGACAATGTTGATGTCAAAAATCGGATGTCGGCTTGTATCCCGATCGACCATCACATCATCCACCATCTGATCAAATGGATACTGCTGGTGCTCAAAAGCATCTGTCACAATAGTCTTGGTCTGACTTAGCAGGTCTTCAAAGGTGCTTTGCTTATCAATCTGTGTCCGCAACGGCAGAATATTGACGAAGAATCCTATCAACGATTCCAAGTCGGTATGCTGACGCCCAGCTACGGACGCACCGAGAATGATATCTGTTTGTCCACTGTACTTGTGGAGCAGTACACTTACCAGGGCATTCAAAGCCATGAACAGGCTGACATCATGTGCTTTAGCTAAATCATTAAGTCGGGTGGTCAATTGTGCGTCCAGGGCACAGGAGGTATGATCGCCATTTTGGGTTCGAACCACCGGCCTTGTTTGCCGATAAGGTAATTGCAGCACTGGCAGTTCTCCTGAGAGGTTTTCTCGCCAATAATGTCCTAGCTTTTCATCTTTTTCCAAAAGCTCATTGTGCCATTGGCTAAAATCTTTGTATTGAATCGGCAGTGGCTCAAGGGAAGACGATTTTTCAGATTGGAATTGGGAATAAAGTTGAAGTAATTCCTGAATAAAAATATTCATCGACCATCCATCGGCAATGATGTGATGCACGGTAAATAATAGCAGATATTCTGCTTCTTTGATCCGGTATAACTTAACCCGCAACAACGGGGCCTGACTTAGGTCAAAAGGTGTAGAAGCTTCTTCTTGAGCCAGTATTTGCAACGTTTCTTTATCGGTTGGTTGCTGGCTAATATCTTCATAATACAACTTCAATTGAGGTTTTGGGTGAATGACCTGAACCGGAAGAGAAGCTACCGTATCAAAAGACGTACGAAAGGTCTCGTGCCGATCACCAATGGCATTTAGTGCTTGCTGCAGCGCGCTTACATTGATCATTCCTTCCATCATGAAAGCTGTAGCAAGGTTGTAGGCACTTCTATCTTCCTCCAACTGATCGAGCACCCAAAGTCTTCTTTGTGCATGGGATAGCGGATAATACGGCTGGTCCTCGGTGACAGGGATTGACCGTAGAGCCTCCTTACTTTCATTGGCTTCTTGCAAAAACTCGATTAGCTCCGATTTTCTGCTCCTGAGCTGTTTGAGTAGTACATCATCAATCTTTCCTTTGGGTGCATCCAGACTCAACTCTCCCTCCGACAACTCTAACATGATGTCGGCCTTCCTCAGGTCATTGATTAATTCATGAATGCTCATATGCTTATTTTTTCTCGTTCTTCAGGTTGCTCCATGGTACTGGAGGCCTGCTGTTGCCACAGGATGTTATCAATCACTAATGCTAATTGTTGTATGGTCGGTGCCTCGAATAATCGCTTCAAAGGCACCTTGATTTCAAATTGCTTTTGAATACGCCCAATCATTCTTGTTGCCTTGAGGCTGTGCCCACCGATTTCGAAAAAATGGTCCCGGATTCCAATGCGCTCTCTTTCAAGCAACTCCTCCCAAATTTTCACGAGCTTCTCTTCCGTATCAGATTCAGGTGGCAAGTAATCCAGTCCACTTTCAAGTGTCTCTCCGTTTTGAAAGACCAGGGCTTTTCGGTCGATTTTACCACTGGAAGTCTGAGGCATTTCCTCTAAGACGATGAACTGCGCCGGAATCATGTATCCTGGTAAATCATCGGAAAGGAATGCACGTATCGACTGTTCATCAAGTATCTCAGATGTAATTCGAATAAAAGCAACTAACTCATTTTGATAGGTCTGCTCCTCTTCCTTCACAATTACCGCGCATTCCAAAATAGCTTCGTGATTCAGTAGATGATGTTCTACTTCACCGGGTTCAACCCGAAATCCACGGACTTTGATCTGATGATCGTTTCTTCCGATAAATTCCAATTCACCATTCTCTGTCCATCTGCCTCTATCTCCGGTCTTATATAGTCTTTGTCCTGCGAATCGATCGTGTTCTATGAATTTGCTTTCAGTCAACGATGTATCCCCTACATAACCCTTGGCTAAAGCAATTCCGCCTATTACAATCTCGCCAGTAGACCCGAATGGTGCTAAACCTCCACGTTCATCCAACAAATAAACCTGAACATTGGAAACGGGTTTTCCAATTGGCGGCAACGTAGGTAAAGAGGTTTCTATTCCCGATAGGGTATGCGCAGTAATTACATGTGTCTCCGAAGGGCCGTATTGATTGTGTAATTGGGCCTGTAGATTCTGTTGCAAAAATTCCCTTATATGATCGTGCATTACCAACTGCTCACCTGAAGTAATCAGATGCTTCAAAGAAACAAGGAAGGAACGGGTATCTGCATTGCTCAACATCAGGTTGAGTCCTGCAAACGGCATGGTGATGAGTTCAATTTTGTGCTTTGCAATCACCCCTGCTAATAAGGAGGGATCTGACTTCACTTCGTCAGATACACCATAAAGCGTGCCTCCAAAGACAACAGAAAACAGCATTTCTTGCAAGGCCACATCAAATCCCTGAGCGGCGTATTGTAATGATTTGAGCCCTCGTTGGGTCTGGAACTGTTCATGCTGCCAGCAAATCAGATTGTGCAAACAAACTTGTGTCCCTAGTACGCCTTTAGGGTTTCCGGTAGATCCTGACGTATAAACGAGATAACCCGCGCGAGCCGCATCATCAATATGAGTTGCGTCAAATCCGTCCAATGAAATGGCGGATACGTCAACGGCACTTATGGCATTTTCTTTCAATAAGTCAAGTTGTTCTTTATGGGTCAGGACAACTTGACATTGACTATTGTCGGTGATGTAAACCAATCGCTTATTCGGCAAGGTAAGTTCCAATGGAAGATAGACTCCCCCTACTTTCATTACTGCTAGCAGAGCAACTACCGACCAGGAATCCCTCCCTGTCATGCAACCCACAACTTCTTCTGGTTGTAACCCAACTTCTTGAACTAAATACTGAGCCAGTTGATCAACCTGATCCTTCAGTTCCCGATAAGTCAAACTTCGATCAGAGTAGACCAACGCCATCTCATCTGGTTGCTCCTCCACTTGTTTTTCGAAAAGGGAAATGACTGTCTGATGTTCAGGATGGCTAATAGATTGACCACCGCTCAATTCAGCCAGGAGTTTTTCTTCAGCATCCGAAATGATTTTAATCGCATCAATTTCGATATTGGGCTGATCTACGACTTGAGTGACCATGCATTTGAGGTGTTCAGCCACCCGGTCCATGTTACTCTCAGGATAGATCAAATCATTGTACATGAATCGAATGATCAATTCCTCTCCTGAGGGAACCACCACAATATTGAAATCATAGTTGGTCTGCTCCCAAATATCTGCATGACCTGCAAAAGAGAATGGCAATGACTGCTCGTCTTTTTCCGCATCCATAAGGCCACGTACCAGATCTTCCTCTACCGGGAAGTTTTGGAAAACCATGATATGATTGACTAATTCACCCGATGACCCTGATTCAGAAACCTGCTGTATATCCGACAGAGCAACATACTGATGCGGAGCCGTCTCAATGAAATTTCCTTGCATTTGGCTCAGCAGATCGTCAAATCGGTGATTTTCCTTCATGCTTACCCGACAAGGGATGGTATTGATAAATACGCCTACTAAATCCTCCGCACCAGCTACCTCAGGAGGCCTTCCTGACACCACCACTCCGAATACCGCATCGTTGGTTTGATTGTATTTACTCAGTAAAATCCCCCAAATGGTTTGCATCAGCGTACTTAATGATGCCTGATGCTCATTGGCAAGTCTTTGGAGCTGACCAGCAAGTTCAGCATCCAGGGTGATTTGACTCCTGCGATTTCGATATTCCGAACCAGTAGAGGACGATTGACGACCCGGCAAGGATATTTGTTGGCTGTAGCCCTGTAGGAAGTTTTTCCAGAAGTCCAGACTGTTTTCCGGCAACTGACTTTGTTGCCATCTCACATAATCTTTGAAAACCCGATTCTCTGCAATTTCAGGAACACTGCGCTTACTCAGTTCCTGGTAAACCTGCAGCCATTCTTCGGTGAGCTTACTGGAACTCCATCCATCCAGGATCATGTGATGATGACTCCAGATGATTTCATATTGACTTTCCGTGGTTTGCAAAAGTGATACACGCATCAAAGGATCTTGATCTAATTCAAACCCTTTGGCTTTATCCTGCGCTTTAAACGTCGCAATCCTTTGCTCCTGCTGCTCAGGGGCTATTTCTCTGATGTCATGAAAGGCAAAATCGATTTCCCTTTGTTTCAGGATGACCTGGACAGGTTGATCCAAATCTTCATAAATGAGTGCCGCCCTTAAGATATCATGGCGCTTGAAGAGTACATTAAAGGCGTTTTCCACCAGATCAGGATCCATGTAACCTCCTAATTGAAAACTCTTTTGTTCGAAGTATGCGCCTTTTTCCTTTTCGTATAAAGCATGGAATAACATCCCTTCCTGCGTAGGTAACAAGGGATAAATGTCTGCTATATTTCCAGGATATTGAGTCTCGAGTTGCGCCAACTCCTCTACACTCAATGCACCGAAAGTAAAATCACTAGGCGTTCTGACTGGCTGGACCAATTGAGCACAAGCTTCAATGAGGGTTGTCAATTGTTCACTTAAACTCGCCATCAAATGATCGATGGTATCAGATCGGTAACGTTGATCGCTGTAACGGACCGTAAGTACTAATTCGCTTTTGGATAGCTGCCCGGAAAAGTCCAATTCGTACAATCGAGGAGTCTCAGGATGCAGGGTATTTCGTGCTTGTCCAGAGAGAATAAAAGCAGCGTCTTCACTGACTGTATTATCAAATTGTCCTGTAAAATTGAAAATCAATTGGGGCTGCAATCCTTGCTTCGCTTCACTCGCAACTTGTTGACGATAAAGTTCGTAACCGATGCCTTTCTGAGGTATTTTTCGGAGCATCTCTTTGACATTTACCAGCAATTCCGCAGGGGCTCCATGAGTCTCTACCAAAACTGGATAAACACTACTGAACCAACCCACAGTTCGGCTCACATCCAAGTCCTCCAAAGGAATCTCTCGCCCATGACTCTCCAACATGACGGGCACTTTTTGCACGCCAAAACACTCACCAACCGCAGCCCCAAGAGCAGATAGCAACAAATCATTGATAGTAGTATTGAATGCCTGATGGACCTGATTTGTCAATAATTCGAGCATCTCACCTTCGATGCGAATGGACTTACTTACACTGTTGCATTCAAGATTACTGCCCTCTATGTGATCTAGTGGCAATCGATCTACGATCTGTGCATCTAGTTTGCGCCAGTAGTCCCATGGTGCTGAAAAGCTTTTGTCTTTGGAAGCTTCTGCCAGCCGATTCGCCCAAAGTTGGTAGGCATCTGTCTTTGGCGGTAACTTGAATTCCTTACCCTGTTGATGTTGATCGTACAATGTTTCCAGGTCTTCCGAAAGCACTCGCCACGAAACCAGGTCGATGACGAGGTGATGGATCACCACTAAAAGTCTTCGTTGATCACGCTCAGTGAATAGCGCCAATTTCATCAAGGGTCCTGCTTGCAAATCAATGCCTCCCTGAATTTCATTGACCTGATCTTGCACCTTAACCTCTAGTTCTTCGTCGGTAATCGACCTGAAATCATAAGTGGCAAGGTCGATGGGTTGTCCGTCAAGGGGATTGTATTGCGTTAAGGATCCTGAATCATCAGGGAATACCATTCGCAGGGCATCATGATGCTGCTGAAGATGCTCGAAAATCTTGCATAGTGTTGATTCATCCAACTCTTCCGGTATGCGAACAAGAATTGCCTGATTGTAATGATGTTGTGTGGCCAGCTGTCGATTGAGAAACCTCCGTTGTATCGGTGTGAAAGGCACCTCTCCCTCAATGATGCCTTGATCGGGCATTCTAATGACCGTTTTGAGCTTCTTAGCCTGATCTTTAAGGACCGGGTATTCAAAAATGGTTTTTAGAGTAAGTTCCTGTCCTGCCTGATGAACCCGCGATGAAATCTGTATGGCTTTAATGGAATCGCCTCCTATATGGAAAAAGTTGTCTGTGGCGCTGACCACTTTCCGACTCAAAACCTCTTTCCATATTTCAGCCAACAAACGTTCTCCGGCCGTTTGGGGTGCCACATAGCTATCTTCTTCACCCAAATTTTGTTCCTGAACCGCCTTCAAAACGGCCTTTTTATCCACCTTGCCATTTGTGGTAGTTGGTATGCTATCCAATAACACAAAGTGTTGTGGAATCATGTAATCAGGCAACCTCGACTCCAGAAAATCCCGAAGTAAACTTCCATTAAGCTCTAAATGACTGGCAACCACACCAGCAACCAGTTCATACTCTTCCAAATCATTTTGAATGGGAAGGACGATCGCTTCAGGAACCTTATCATGTTTCATCAACACCTGGGCGATCTCCTCGGGCTCAATCCTGTGTCCTCGGATTTTGACCTGATCGTCTAATCGCCCGACATAATCGAGCAAGCCATCGGCTCTCCATTGCGCCAAATCTCCGGTTTTGTATAACCTCCTTGGTCCGTAAGGATTATCGATGAATCGAGCTTGTGTTAAATCAGGCTGATTCAAATAACCGTTACTGACACATATTCCTGCGACATGTAATTCTCCTGGCACGCCGATTGGCACTGGCTTTAAAGCCTCATCCAAAACATACAAACTTGTATTATTCATGGGGCGACCGATCGGAATGGTATCTGAATTTTCATCAAGATCATTTACCTGATAGATGGCACATCCGACCACCGTTTCTGTGGGGCCATAATGATTGTAAATGATTGCTTGAGGAAATACCAAACGCAATTGCCTGTATAAATCGGGTGAAAAACGAGCCCCACCAATGACAAATACATGTTTTTGCGGCAAGTTCATGGTTCCCGCCAGTAGCTCCAACAAGCCTTTGATGTGAACGGGAGTTAACCTCAACAGATAACTATCTGAATCGGTAGTTTTAAGTCTTTCTGTCAGATCTGTCAATACCTGCTCTTCACGCAATAGTCGAACCTGTCCGCCGTGGAGTAGCGGTAAATACAACGATGGCAAGGTCAGGTCAAACCAATGTGCACTGGCCACCAGACTACCTTGTAGGTGGTCTTCATAATATTTCTCAGAAGCAAACCCTAAATAGTCTGATAAGCCCGCATGTGGAATTTCCACACCTTTGGGTTTCCCACTGGAACCCGACGTGTACATGATATATGCCGTAGATGCTGGATTGATTTCGTTCTCTGGGTTGGTCGTTTCATAGACTTCCAGCCAATCCGGTCCTATTACATCATCATCCATGACCAGGATATCTATGGACGATAAATTCAGGTTTTCGACCAGGCCTTTTTCGACCAGTACCATTTCAATTTCAGCATCCTCGATCACATAGCCCAGGCGTTCCCCGCGTTGATGTGGGTCTAACAGGACGTAGGCGGCTCCAGTCTTCAGTATACCCAATAAACTGATCATTAATTGTGGACTTCTTTGCAAGTAGACACCAACCCTTTCGCCCTCTTCCATTTCCATTTCCATCAGAAAATGTGCGAGGCGATTGGCTTTCTCATTCAATTCCTGATAAGTCAGACTGGTTTCTTCCGTCGATACCGCCACCTGATCCGGTGATGTTTCGACCTGCTTTTGGAACCATTCGATCAACCCCTTATCATGAGGAACATCTGACCCTTTGGCAAAATCATTCAACAGGACCTGTTTTTCATCCTCATGGAGCATTGGCAAAGCAGACAGTGGGGTAAGCTCATCTGTCAGGATTTGCTTGCACAGCTGTTCAAAATGCAGTTGTAGCCTTTGGACACGACCTTCCTCAAACAAGTCCGTGTTGTAAATGACGTGCAAAAGCAGCTCCTCTTCTTTTTCGATGATATTGAAGTGCATATCAAATCGACTTGTATGATGTGGATTATTCAGCCTGGACAAATGCACATCCTCCAATTGAAAGTCGGCCTGATCATTGTTCGGCATCATGATGACCACATCGAAAATGGGGTTTCGACTGAGGTTTCTCTCCGTATCCAATTCATCTACAATGGCATCAAAAGGATACATCTGATGCTCAAAGGCACCCAGGACGGTATTTTTTACCTGGGTCAAAAAGGAATTGAACCCAACACCGCCATCGATTTCGCTTCGTAAGGCAATGGTATTGACGAAATAACCAATCTGCCCTTCAAGATCCGAATGCAATCGGTTCGCCACGGGTGAGCCGATGATGAGATCAGTCTGTCCCGTATATCGATACAACAAGACCTTAAGGATAGCGGTCATGGTCATAAAGAGGCTCGCATCATGTGCTTTTGACCAGGATTTCAACAAGTTCAAGGTCTCTGCATCGATCACATGTGTCCGTACCGCCCCGTGGTTCGTCTTGATCTTTGGGCGCTTTTTATCTGATGTAAGGTTTAATACCGGAAGCTCTCCAGCAAGGCGATCTTGCCAATATGCACAGGAAGCTTTCCCCTTGTCACTGGCCAATACCTGATTTTGCCAATGACTGTAATCCTTGTGCTGGATCGGCAAAGGAGGTAATTGAGGATCTTTATTCTGAACAAAGCCATGATATAAAGCCAGCAGTTCTTTCACCAACACATGCAGCGACCAACCATCCGAAATGATGTGGTGCATGCTGAATAGTAATAGGAATTCATCCGCTCCCAATCGTACCCATTTGACCCGCCACAAAGGAGCTTTACTCAGATCAAAAGGCGTCACAGCTTCTTCATACGAAAGCTGCTCGATCCTGGCTTCCTTATCCTTGTGGTCGCTAATGTCGTCCTTTAGCAGTTGGAAAGAGAAGTCATCTTGAATTAACTGAACAGGTTCTCCCTGCACAGTCTCAATGGATGTTCTTAAAATTTCGTGCCGTTTGCTGATGGCATCGAGCGCCTTTTCAAAGGCAGACTCATCGAACTTTCCCTGAAGTCTATAACCGGAATGAATGTTGTATGCCAGGCTTTTCTCACTCAGCTGATCCTGGATCCACAGCCCTCGCTGCGCATGAGATACCTGATAGTGCGTGTCCTCAGGACAATGGGGAATCTTTTCATAAGACCTGGACTTTTGGCTCGTCGTTAGGTAATCCACAATGGCCTCTTTCTGAGCCTTAAGCTCCTGAAGTAATTCAGGAGGTATTTGCCCCTTTGGTGCCTTTACCTTTAGCTTGCCCGCTTCTAGAGAAAGAACCACCCCTACCTTGCGCAGTTGATTGATCAACACGTTGATTTTCATAGGTCTATCTCCATTAAATCTTCTGTACTCTCTGCATCTCCCTCTTCGGGTTCCACCCAGGTCACATTCTCTATTTCCATGCCCAACTCAGCAATTGTAGGGTTTTCAAAAATTGACCTCAATGGAATTTCCATATCCATCTCTTTATGGATCCTGGCCAGCATACGCGTAGCCTTTAAGCTATGCCCGCCCAATTCAAAGAAGTTATCGCTGGTGCTTATCTCTTTCAATTCCAGTACCTCCAGCCATATGTTGAGCAATTGTTCTTCAATCTCTGTCTTCGGCGCTTCGATCGTTTTCTCCGGGTTCGTACCTTCCGATTCTAAAGCAAGGATGGCGGCCTTATCCACTTTACCAATGACATTTAAAGGCAGATTGGGTAACACCACATACCGTCTCGGAACCATGTATTGTGGAAGCACTTTGGACAGCATTCTTTCCAGGGTATGGGTATCCAGATTCGCGTTTTCCGAAACAATCGCGGCAATCAGTTCATTTTCACCCTGATCGTGTGTGGTCGCAAATACCAGGGCATCTTTCACAGCAGTGTGCTGCTTCAATTGATGGGATATTTCACCGGGTTCAACGCGATGCCCCCTGATTTTCACCTGATCATCAATGCGGCCAATAAATTCCAAATTGCCACTTTCCAGCCACCTCACCATGTCACCAGTTTTGTAGCATTTATGGTCGGTTACCGTACCGCCAAAAGGATCTTTCACAAATACCGAGGCCGAAAGCTTCGGTTGATTGAGGTATCCAAGGCTTAATGCCTCACTTGCCACACACAATTCGCCCGCCATACCGACCGACACAGGCTGAAGCCCCTCATCCATGACATAAAGCTTCGTATTGGCCATCGGCGTACCAATAGGAATGGCCTGAACCTCGTGCTTACTTTCCAGTTCTTGAGTAATGTTGAAGATCGCACACCCTACAACCGCTTCAGTCGGGCCATAGTGATTATAAAAAGTAGCTTTAGGGAATAGCGCTTGTGCTATCTTGTATAGCTCCACCGAAAACGCCGCACCTCCGACAACAAAGACATGTGCCGCTGAGATAGGCTCATAGTGACCTATTAAATCAATGATCGCTTGTAAATGCAATGGAGTAAAGCGCAACAAATAGTTCGTTTCTCCAGAATTCTCCAGTCCCTTCGCCAAATGAACAATTTCATCTTCATCTGGTAATAAATTGACTACTCCTCCTTTTAGCAAGGGCAAATACAATGAGGGAAGGGTGATATCGAAGCAATGTGAGGTTCCAACCAAACTTCCAGCTAGTTGTTCATCGTAGTAAAAGTCTTTGGCGAAAGTCAAATAATCAGCTAATCCCAGATGTGAAACCATCACCCCCTTTGGAACACCCGTAGATCCTGAGGTATAAATAACGTAGGCCAATTCATCCATCGCGACCTCAACTTCCGGGTTATCGTGCTCATATTCTGACAACCAATCGTTTTGCAGAATGCCATTGTCAAGGATCATGATATCTAGTGCTGACAGCTGCAAACGATCCACCAATTGGTCTTGAACGAGCATCAACTCAATATCCGCATCCGAGATCATGTAAGACAATCGCTCCCCTTCCTGTTCCGGGTCCAGGGGCACGTACGCTGCCCCTGTTTTTAGGATACCCAATAAGCTGATCATCAAGGCCGGTCCGCGCCTCATGTAAACCCCGATCTTATCTTTTGGTCCAAAATCCTGTTCCATCAGGTAGTGCGCCAATTGATTCGCTTTCCGATTGAGCACATCATAGGTCAGGAATTGCCCACCATAGGTCACGGCCTTTTCCGCTGGAGTCAAGCCTACCTGATGTTCAAATTGTTGAATCACATTGCTGGTTACGGGTATCAGTTCCTGAGGCTCACTAAAAGAAGCATTCAAAAGTTCCTCTTCTTCCGGAGAAACCAACTTAAGGGCAGAAGCAGATGCGTTAGGATCTTTGGCGATCTGTTCCGCAAGGTAGAGAAATTGATCAGCGACCCGCTGAACACTACTTTGTTCGAATCGCAGGGTATTGTAAGAAAACTTGATGCGCAATGCGTCACCTGGAAGCACTATCACATTAAAATCATAATTACTGTGCTCCAAACGTTCCATTTCACCGGTGAATGTAAAAGGAAAATCGGCCTGGGTTTTCATCTTCCCTGAAACCACATGAAGCAATTGCTCTTCAACCGGGAAATTCTCAAAAACCATGATATGGTCTACTAATCCCTGATGTAAACCACTGGCTTCCTGAATATCGGAAAGCGCGCTGTAGTGATATTGCGCGGCTTCCAGCGACTTATCTTGTGCTTGTTGTAATATCTGGCTAAAGGTCTGATCTACTTCAAAGTTTATCCTGACAGGGATGGTATTAATGAATAACCCAACCATGTGCTGCGACGCTTCCAGCTCAGGTGGACGGCCGGAAACCACCGCCCCAAAGACCACATCGTTGAGATGATTGTAACGGGCCAACAAAACCCCCCAAAGGATTTGAAGTAAAGTATTTAACGAAGACTGATTTTCAGAAGCAATCTGCTTCAATTGGATCGTAAGGTCTTCAGGTAATGTAATTTGATGTTTTCGGTTTTCATGTTTGGAAGGAACAACCGCCTTAGCACCAGGAATGGTCAGGGAAGCTCCATAGCCATTAAGATATCTCGACCAGAACTGCAATCCGGTAGCACGATCTTGCGCCTGAGCCCACAACATGTAGTTCTTATAGTATTTACGGATCGTCTGAAGTTCTGGAGCGATTGACTTCACCAAACCATAATAGATCTCAAACCATTCTGTCATGATCAGTCCGAGACTCCAGCCATCTATGTTAATGTGGTGATGACTCCAGACCAGTTCGAAATCTGATGCAGCTTTCTTAAACAAATGGATACGCATCAGGACATCTTTATCCAATTCAAACCCGCGTTCCTGATCAGACTTTTTGTATACCGAGATCACTTTAGCTAACCGAGAAGGATCATAATCAGCGTCATACAGGTCACTAAATTCAAATTCAACCTTTTGTTTTTTGAAAATCACCTGAACCGGCTGATCCAACCCTTTGAATATGAATGCTGCTCGCAACGCTTCATGACGGCTCATTAGCTTATTGAAAGCTTCTTCTACCAATTCAGGATTGATCTCTCCTTGTAACTGATAGCTCACCTGCTCGTAATAAGCACTTTTGTCCTGATCGTACAGAGCATGAAAATACATCCCTTCCTGCGCAAGGGTCAATGGATAGATGTCATGGATATTGCTTCCAGTATTTTCAGTGATCGCTGCAAGTTGTGAAATGCTCAGCCCTTTGAAAGTAAAATCAGCAGGTGTAGGGACTGTTTCCTTAACTGAAGTACAATGTGCGATCAAACTTTCAAGGCAAGCCTCGTATTTTGCAGCCAATTGTTCAATAGTCACACGATCAAATCGCTGATTACTGAATTGAATGGCAAGCTGCAATTGGTCGGATCGAATCTCCCCGGTCACGTCAATTTCATGTCGTCTGGAAGATCGGGCGCTTTTGGTTCCCTGGATATTGGTATGAACAGACATTGGTCCTTCGGAACCCACACCCTGATCAAATTGACCGAAAAAGTTGAAGCTTACAGGCAAATTGGTCTGATCGAAAGCACTTCTTCCTTGTAGAGCGCTCTCTTGATTAAGTATTCCAAAACCGACACCATGGTTAGGGATCTTTCGAAGCATCTCCTTGGTTTCCACAAGTGCGGTAGCCCATTCAACCTCATTACCGGATTCAAGAATGACAGGGTAAATACTCGTAAACCAGCCTACTGTTCGGCTGACATTCAAATCGTCGAAAAGGCTTTCTCGCCCATGACCTTCCATGGCGATACCGATGGTATTTACTTCAAATTGGTCGTGAATTGCTTTTCCCAGAGAGGTCAACAACAATTCATTGATATTGGTATTGTAGGCCTGATGTGCACCGGATTGCAAATCAGATGTCAGTGAGCGGCTTAGCCACAAGATGACTTCATCGGTATGTTCCTCCTTGTCGCTACCGGCTACATGATCCACTGGAAGGCGATCTGTTTCTCTAGTGGTCAATTGTTGCCAGTAATCGTATTCCGCACCGGTGCTGTCTAGTTTCGATGGGTAATCGGCGAGCTTATTGGCCCAATATTGGAAAGCATCCGTTTTAGCAGGCAAATTGAATGCTAATCCATCTTGATGCTGTTGCATCAACGTCGCCAGGTCTTCTGCTAAGATCCGCCATGAAACCTGATCCACAACAAGGTGATGTATGACCACCAACAGAAAATAAGCATCGTTGAATTCAAACAACGAAAGCCTCATCAGCGGACCTTGTCCCAAGTTTAAGCTGCTCTGTGCTTCGTGTATCTGGTCATCCAAAATTGTCCTCCAATGCTCCGAGGACTGACCTGAGAAATCGTGGATGTCAATGACTGTTGGACTGTCATATCCCTGATTGATCTGACGCACTCCGGATTCAGTCCCTTCAAAAACCATCCTTAGCGCATCATGGTGACGCTGCAGATGTCCAAACATCTTGTTCAAGGCTTCAGCGTCAATGCCTTCGGGCAACTGGATCATCACTGCCTGGTTGAAATGATGCGGATCCTCCAATTCCCATTCAAAAAATGTGCTTTGAATAGGTGTCAATGGCAGTTCTCCCTTTATCTCTCCCTGCTCTGATACACGTTGGGTCTTACGCATCGCATATGACTGGTCTTTCAAAGTGGGGTGGTCAAACATGTCCCGAAGGGTCAGTTCATATCCTTTTTCCTGTATGTGAGAGGCTATTTGTATGGCCTTGATAGAGTCTCCGCCGATGTAGAAGAAATTATCATGCAGACTAACCTTTTCATGTTTGAGCACATTCGCCCAAACCGATGCGAGCAGCTTTTCTTCGAGTGTATCAGGCGCCAAATAAGTGTCATTTGCGGCTAAAGCAACACTACTGATACGCAAAAGGGCCTTTTTGTCTGCTTTCCCATTTGGTGTCAAGGGAATTTTTTCGACCTCATGGAACCGAGCAGGAATCATGTACTCAGGCAAGGTTTGTCTGAGATTATTCTGTATCTCAATCAAATCCAGTTCAGCCTGCTCTGATACGATATAAGCGTGGAGTTCCTTTTGTTCACCGTTTTCGATGGCGAGCACTACATTATCACGGATCTGATTCAATTGCTGTACGTGGAACTCTACTTCACTTAGTTCAATCCGATATCCTCGAATTTTCACCTGGTCATCTTTCCTGCCAAGGCAATCAAGTGTTCCGTCTGCAGACCAGCTCGCCAAATCACCCGTACGATAGATTCGGCCTTCCTCTGCAAAAGGATTGTCTATGAATCGTCCGTATGTGGCTTCTTCATTATTTTGATAACCCTGCCCTACTCCGGCACCACCAATGTACAGCTCTCCAACTCCGCCTATTGGCAACGGATTGAGTGCTTCATCTAGTACGTAGGCATAAGTATTCGCGATCGGTTGCCCGATCGTAATTGACTGCCCCTGGTGCACCTCAGATGCTACACAACCAATGGTGGTTTCTGTAGGGCCATATTCATTGTAAATCCTTAGATTATCACCCAAAGCAACCAAAGTATCCACATGGGATGATTTCAATTGATCACCACCAATGATGACTGTCTTGATGTTGGTCTGAGTCAGGTTTAGGCCTTGTAAAAGGCTAATATGGGCAGGTGTAAGTTTGATCGCATCAATTGGTGAAGCTGGATCGAAACAATGTCGCAACACTTCATCCTGAGACCATGACGGATCCATGATCGACAGGGTTTTCCCACGAGTGAGCGTACAGAAAATACTGGTCAGTGTAAGATCGAAACTTAAAGGCGTGAACAACGGAAAATGACCATGTTCGGCAGCTCCAAAATAGTATTGATCCGCCCACTGTACATAGTTGTTGAGGTTATCATGACTGACCTTACAACCTTTGGGCTTCCCTGTAGATCCAGAGGTGTAAATCACATAAGCAACTGAATTCTTCTCAATTTCAACTTCTGGATTAACTCGCTCATATTCCGGTAACCAGTCTGGCTCCAAAATTTGATCATCGAGCACCATGATATCCAGCGCGGATAATTCCAATTGGTCAATCAAATGATCCTGCACGAGCATCAATTCAATCTCAGCATTCGCGACCATGTAGGACAACCGCTCGCTTTGCTGTTCGGGATCTAACGGCACAAATGCGGCTCCGGTCTTGAGTATCCCCAACAGGCTGATCAACAAGGCTGGTCCGCGTTGCATGAACACACCGACCTTATCTCCAGAACCAATCTCCTGTTCTATCAGGTAGTGCGCCAGTTGATTGGCCTTTGCATTGAAGTCCGCATAGGTCAGGTCACCTTCCGAAGAAGCAAGGGCAAGACCATTCGGATTTTCCAACGCATGACGCTCAATCTGACTAAGCATCACCTCAAATACCGACTGCTGAGTATCGTTGAAATCTGTCAGCAATACTTGACGCTCTTCCGCTGAGATGATATTCAGAAGTCCTATCGTCGTTTCAGGCGCTTTGATTACCTCACCACATAACTGGACAAAGTGTTCAAACATCCGATCGATGGTCTCTGACTCAAACAGATCTGTATTGTATTCTAGTTCAAGTTGCAGGCCGTTCTTGTGCTCACTGAATTGGAAGGTAAGGTCGAATTTGCTGTATTTCGTACTGAATGCCTGTTGCGAAACCTCCACCTGATCAAACGGTAGCTCAATCTCCTTATCGCCTACCAACGTGACCATTACATCAAATATTGGATTTCGACCTCTGTCACGATCTTCTACCAACTCCTCCACGAGCACATCAAACGGATACAGTTGATGATCCAGCGCCCCGGTAATGTTCGCCTTGATGTCATTGGCAAAAGCTTCGAACTTCTGAGTAGGGTCGATTTTAGTCCGTATGGCCAGCGTGTTGACGAAAAAGCCAATGAGGTTTTCCAAATCAGTATGCTCTCGTCCGGCAACAGCGGATCCAACAATAATGTCTTCCTGATCACTGTAACGATGCAATAACACTTTAACCACAGCCGTAAGTGTCATGAACAGACTCACGTCCAACCGCTGGGCAAGTGCTTCCAGGTCCTGATTTATTTCGTCATTTAACAAGAACCTGGCGATAGTCCCATTATGGCTCTTTACCTTGTTCCTGGCTTGTTTATAAGGCAGGCGCAATTCCGGGAGGTCTCCGGCAAGTTTTTCGTGCCAGTAATTTTTTAAAACATTCGCGTACTCGCCCTCTAGCAATTCATTCTGCCAGCTGGAATAGTCCTTGTACTGGACTCTTAATGCTGGCAGAACAGGCGAATCTTCATTCACAAAGGCTTGATAGTACACCATCAACTCTTTGGCAATCACTTCTGTGGACCAACCATCCGCGATGATGTGATGGATATTGAAAAATAGGGCGAAATCGTACGCTTTTGATGAATTCGCTTTCTCGACATTCAATTTGATCAATTTGACCCTTAGCAAAGGTGCTTTTGACAAACTGAATGGCAATTGCATGTCTTGTTCTTCAACCTGATCAAGCAATTCATCCACATTGGATTCGTTACTGTAATCCAGGTATTCCAGCTTGAGTCCGACGGTATCATGCACGATTTGAACAGGCTTGCCTTCAATTCGCTCAAATGTTGTTCTTAAGGTTTCATGACGCTGTTCCAGGGCACTTAATGCCTGACTAAATGCTTCTACATGGATATGACCTTTCAACAAGAAGGTTGAGGTCATGTGATAAAGACCGGTCTGTCCTTCCAATTGATCAAGTATCCAAAGTCTTCTCTGGGCATTGGAAACAGGATAATTTGCCTGCTTTTGTATCGGTTCCAAGGCCAAAAACTCCTTGGATTGTCTGGTGGACAATTGAACGGCCAATTCTCGTATGGTCGGGTACTCAAAAATTTCTCGAATCGATATATCAAGCCCCATGTCCCGATGTATTCGTGATACGACACGCGTCGCTTTAAGGCTATGTCCCCCTACCGCAAAGAAATGATCCGTCACATTGATACGAGAAGGTTGTCGCTCAAGGACCTCCGACCAGATTTCAACCAACTGCTGCTCTATCCTGGAATTAGGACTTGTTTTGGCAATCGGAGTACCATTTTGTAAGCTTTCCATCTTAAGCAATGCCTGCTTATTGACCTTCCCATTGGAGGTCAGGGGCAAAGCGTCAAGGACTGCAAATTGTCCAGGAATCATGTACAGTGGCAGGCTTTCTTTCAAAAAGCCAGTTAATTCCCGCAGATCAATCACATCCTTATTTGCAACGATCCCTGCGAACAGGATTTTCTCTCCACCTGCCTCGACCTTTAATTGAACGGAGGCTTCCTTGATATCCGGATAACTCGTCAAGGAATGTTCGATTTCTCCTATTTCAATCCGATAACCACGGATTTTTACCTGATCATCAATTCGGCCCAGAAACTCGATATTTCCATCTGGCAACCACCTTGCCAGGTCACCTGTTTTGTAAAGCTTCTGCCCTTCCTCAAAAGGATGATTGATGAATTGCTCTTCCGTCAACCCAGCTTGATTAAGGTATCCTCTAGCCAGGTTGATACCGGAAACACACAATTCTCCCGGAGAACCAATGGGTTGAATGTTTTTTGAGGTATCGAGAATATACAACGACACGTTCGCAATCGGCTTACCAATTGGAACATAGGGATATTCTTCACTCTTACTGCAATCAAAATAGGCCACAGTCACTGCTGCTTCGGTCGGGCCATACGTATTGATGAGTGAGATATCATAGGGATGTCCGATGTATTGGTAAAATTCAGACACCTGGCGTTGGGTAATGGCCTCACCTCCAGTGTACATGAATTTCAGAGAAGATAAGTCTGAGGGTTGTTCTTTCTCCTGATAATATTCGTTCAATGCAGCAACCATCGTAGGAACCACCTTGAGATGTGTTACCCCGTGTTCTTGAATGGTCAGGGTGAGAGCCTCTAAGTCTCGTTCCTCTCCTCCCGGCAGTATGCACAAGCGAGCGCCAACCAGCAGTGGCATGAACAATTCCGTCAAAGAAGCATCAAAAGTGTACGGTGTATTGTGAAGAAAGACTTCCTCTGAGGTCAAATTGAACTCATCTTTCATCCAATATAGCCGATTAAGAATGGCCCGATGTTCTACCATGACTCCCTTGGGCTTGCCGGTTGAACCAGAGGTGTAAATGACGTATGCCAGATTGTCCGCTCCAATCTTTTTGGTCGGATTTTGAGGCTCATTGAAAAGTTGAGGCTGTATTGTTACCTGAGGTATGTTAACCATTCGGTCAAGCTTCTCAGGCATGATCTTATCCGTCAATAAGAGCTTGGCCTCGCTATCGTCAAGTATGTATTCTAACCGCCTTTCAGGGGTATTGGGATCAATTGGGAGATATGCCCCTCCTGCCTTCAGAATACCCAAAAGCCCTATGATCTCCACTTCACTGCGATCGGACATGATCGCAACCACCTGGTCCGGCAGGATGTCATGATTATTGATCAATAAAGCAGCCAGTCCATTCGCTTTTTCATTAAGCGATCGATAGGTCAAACTAGTCTCACCTGCTACGACTGCAATTGCCTCTGGCGACTGAGCCACCTGTTTTTCAAAGAGCGCAACCAGCGTTTGATCAACCGGGTAATCCGCCAATCGCCCATTGAATGACTTCAGTAAGGTCTCATCTTTCGTGGTTATGATCGGAATATTATGTACCGGAAAACGCAGGATACCTGACACACCGGTAACCAAATACTCCAGATTTCTTGCCACCTGCTCAATGTCTTTCTCCTCAAAACATGCCCCATTGTATTTGAATTGGATGGTCAATTGATCGCTAGGGATCATGACCAGATTCAAATCGTAATTGGTCTGTTCCAGGAATTCGAAGTGACCATCTAGCGTAAATCCTGCTGATGTCTGCTTATCTGATGTACCGGCAAGTGCTTTGAATAACTGATCCTCAATCGGATAGTTTTCGAATATCAGGATTTGATCGATCAGTGCATTACCCATCTCTGAGCGCTGCTGAATTTCAGAAAGCGCCGTGTAGTGATAAGGTGTACTCGAAAGGGACTTTTCCTGCACCTGGAGTAATAACTCTTCAAGGGTATCTTCCTTTCCAAAATTGATCCGAACCGGAACCGTATTGATGAAGAGTCCGACCATTTCCTGGGCACCTTCCAGTTCCGGAGGTCTCCCCGACACAACTGCCCCAAAAACCACATCATTCACCAAATTGTACCTGGTCAACAGTACGCCCCATAAGGTCTGCATCACGGTATTGAGCGAAACATGATGATCAGCAGCAACCTTCTTCAATTCCGCAGTTACGGAATCACTCAAGGTAAGTTCATACTTGCGATTATCATATTGTTCGCTGTTCAATGGCTTTTTACCAGGTATCGTCAAATGTTGTCGGTAATCTTTCAGGTAAGCTTCCCAGTAACCCAGCGCCAAATCCGCCTCGTTCTGTTCGAGCCATCTCAAGTGGGTTTTAAATGGCTTCACTTCAGGTAAGGAATCAACAAAACCTTCTTGATAAATTGCGATCCATTCTTTCATCAGGAGTGCATTACTCCAACCATCAGTAATGATATGGTGATGGCTCCAAACCACCTGATAGGTCTGGTTAGAACAGGCAAATACCATGATCCGCATGAGCACATCACTGGCCAGGTCAAATCCTCGTCGTTGGTCCTCCTGTTTATACCTTGTTATAACCTGTGATTGCTCCTCAATAGTAACGCCTTCATCGATCAGGTTTCTGAACTTAAATTCAATGTTTCGGCTCCTGGCAATAACCTGTAAGGGTTGATCAAAATCTTTAAAAATGAATCCTGCACGTAAAGCCTCATGCCGCTGCATCAACACATTGTAGGCCCATTCCACCCGCTCCAAATTCAGATCTCCTTTAAGCTTATAGCTCATTTGGCCAAAATAGGCCCCTGCCGAAGGTTCGTACAATTCATGAAAAAGGATGCCTTCCTGCAGCGGTGTGAGGGAATAAATATCTTCCACTTCACCAGTGAACTGATGATTGACCATTTCTAATTGATCGTAGCTAAGCTGGGAGAAGGTATAATCACTAGGAGTTGCTACTTGTTGATCAACCGACACACAAAAGGTGATCAAATCTTCTAAATGCTGCTGATAGGATTGCATCAGGGATTGCATCGTTTCCTGATCAAAGCGCGCCTTACAGTAGGATATGGTCAGCGCCAATTGGTTATCGCTGATAAATCCGGAGACGTCCAATTCATATTGGCACTGATTGTGAATACTTTGAGAACCAGCAGCGGCCGATAAGATCCTAAAATCACCGGACTCATTATCCAATTGCCCAAAGAAATTGAAGCTGATCTGAGGTGTCAGTTTGGTTTCAAACGCATGGTTTTCATTCCATTTCAGAATATTATAATGCACCCCATGATTAGGGATGTTCCGTAGCATTTCCTTCGTTGTAATGAGCTGATGATGAGACCTGTCTTCCGATTTGCTTGTTGCTTCCAGCACCACCGGGAAAATACTAGTAAACCAGCCTACTGTTCGACTCACATCTACTTCATCTGGGATAGCCTCCCTGCCATGACCTTCCATCGCCAGGATTATTCGATGCACATCAAATTGTGACGCTAATGCAAGGGACAATGCCGAAAGCAACAGGTCATTGATTTGTGTATTGTAAGCATGATGGGCTTCAAATAGGAGTTTTTCAGTCGTAGCTGTTGACAATTGAAAAGAAACTGACCGGGTGTCCTTGCTGAGGTAATCAACAGAATCATGATCGGGCACCAATACATCTAGCTCAGCTTGTTCCAGTTTCTTCCAATAATCCAGCTCTTTTTCGGGTATACTTATTTCATGAATCAACTTTTCTGCCCAGAACAGATAAGCATCCGTCTTGAGCGGTAGTTCAAAAGATTGACTTTTATGATGCTGTTGGTAAAGTGTCGCCAGGTCTTGCGTCAAAATTCTCCATGAAACCAGGTCAACGATCAGGTGATGTACGACCATCAACAACCGTCTGTCTTCGTCGGTCTCGAAAACTGCCGCCTTGATCAGAGGACCGTTTTTTAAGTCAATGCTCTGCTGTAATGCATGAACTTTGGCTTCTATTTCTTCAGTTGTTTGATGCTCGGTTTCTTTTTTAAGATCAATCCATTCTAATACGAATGGATGCTCTATCCCGCCGTTCACTTGGCTGTCGCCATCAAAAACCAAACGCAACCCATCGTGATGTGTTAACAAGTGGTTGAGCATCAACTGTAGCCCTTCAAAATCAATACCTTCGGGAATATCCAGCCATACCGATTGATTGTAGTGATGCGCGGCAGTTAATTTCCAACTAAAGAACTCTTTTTGGATGGGTGTAAGTGGAGCAGCCCCTTGGATCAAAGACTGATCTGGTACGCGTTGCAAAGTCCTCATTTGTTTTGCCAGATCTCTTAGGACCGGGAAATCAAAGATTTCTCTCAAACCAATTTCATACTGCTTATTCTGAAGCTTCGACTTGATCTGAATGGCCTTGATAGAATCCCCTCCGATGTGGAAGAAATGATCGGAAATCCCGATGTGTGCATGATTCAATACACTCCGGCAGATATCCAATAACACTTGTTCTTCTTGAGTAGCGGGAAGTTCTAATTCAACCGAGTCACTGTCCAGATTAGCATACAATTCTGCCAACGCTCTTTTATCTGTCTTGCCGTTGCTGGTGAGTGGCAATTGTTTGATGAAAGAAAAACGATTCGGCACCATGTAGTCCGGTAGTCGATGCTTCATCTCTAAATGCATTGTTGTAGAGGTCAATGCTTCCTCCTCTGTAACCACAACGGCAAACAATTCAGCACTCTCTCCTAAGCGGTCCGGCATCGCCATTACTACGGCATCCAATACACTTTCATGGGTACACAAATGATGTTCAACTTCGCCAGGTTCGATGCGGTAGCCTCTGATTTTGATTTGATCGTCGATACGCCCCTTCAGAACGATGCGACCATCTGGTAACCATCGGCCTTTGTCTCCACTACAATAAATCTTTTCCCCGGGCACAAATGGACTTTCCACGAACCTTTGATTCGTGATCTCTTCTTGATTGAGGTATCCGGCTCCTACTCCAATTCCTGCGATACATATCTCCCCATCCATCCCAACAGGCACTAACTCTCTATGCTGATTTAGGATATAGATCCTGGTGTTGTCGATGGGTTTTCCTATATCAATGAGCCCTTCGCTAGAAACCGGTCCGGCAATACAGCCAATGGTGGTCTCCGTTGGCCCATATTCATTTTCAATGCACAAGTCAGGGTTAATGGACCATAACTTCGACGTGTGCGTTCGTTTCAATTGCTCTCCGCCGGTGATCACGACCCGTACATTGCTCTCCTTCATTTCCGGGATCAGCGAAATGTGGGTAGGCGTAAGTTTCACCGTATCAATAGGAGTGTCAGCACTAAATACCGCTCCTAAAATTTCATCTACCCCAGTATCCATTGGAAAAATGGATAAGGATTTGCCCCGTGACAAAGGGCTGAAGATACTGGTCAGGGTAAGGTCGAAACTTATGGAAGTGAATAGGCCGAAATTCCCTGCTACGCCATCATTGAAATAGTAATCACTGGCCCAATTCAGATAATTACGGAGATTCTGATGCTGCAAGACACATCCCTTAGGTCGTCCCGTAGAACCTGAAGTATAGATCACATAAGCTACTTCGCTCGGATCAATTGAGGATTCAGGGTCGGTTGACTCATAGCCTTCCAGCCAATCATCAGTAATTTCTCCTTCGTCCAACATCAATAAGTCCAGGTTGGCAACATTCAACTGACCAACCAAATGAGATTGGGTGAGTAGCAATTCAAGCGAAGCATCTTCAATCACTGACGAAAGGCGATCACCTTGCTTTGAAGCATCCATGGGCACGAAGGCTGCTCCTGATTTTAAGACGCCAAGAATTCCTACCAGCAATTCATAGCTACGATCCATGCAGACACCAACAAAATCTCCCGGTCCGATTTCCAGCTCTTGCAAATAATGACAAAGTCGATTGGCATGGGCATTGAGTGTGCCATAAGTCCACGATTGATCACGAAAAAAGACCGCTGTATTCTTGGGTGAAAGTGAAGCTTGAGCTTGAAAGGCATCAACAAACGTCTGATCACCTGGAAATGGTTTTTCGGTTTCGTTGAACGTTTCCAGCAATAAATGCCTGTCAGCTTTAGGTAGATGTGCTATTTCACTAATAGACGTATCCAGCGAATCAGGTAACGTGTCAATCAGATGATTCAGATGTCCAAGTATTTGGCGGACCTGATCTACCTCCACATATTGCTTATTATAACTTAAATCAAAGGCTATCTCTTCATCGTCCTGATAGTCCCTGATGAAAAAAGTAAGCGGCATCGCTCCCACTCCTCCTGAAAGGGGAATGATTCTCGAAGGGGAACCATCGATCGTTGGTGTATAACGATGTTTCTCAAATGAAAACGTGATGTCAATCAGATTCCCTTCCAATTCAGTTGCATGACTTTTTATATCCTTTTGGATCTCGTTGAAAGGAAATCGTTGGTACCGGTAGTTCTGTCTGAGCTCGGACTTGATCAAATTCATCAGGTCGAGCAGGTTCTGTCCGGGTTCAACTTGCAACCTCAGTGGAGATATACCAGTAAAGAGTCCAGACGTATTTTTCTCCGCGAAATTGCCCCTGTTGAGGATCGGGATGCCAATCACCCAATCGTATTTTTGGTAAATCTTACTGAAGTATAAGAATATTGTTGCCAGGAAAAAGTGAAATTCCGATACCTTGTGTTCAGTACATGCTTCAATTACTCTGGCGTATTTTTTTCTATCGATGAATATCGTTTCTTTCGGAGCTACTCCCGGCTGATACACCCCTTCCGGGGATGGAAGCAGTGAATCTGGCAGAGGAAATATTTTATTCTTCCAAAAAGATCTGGCAGCAGCAAATTGCTCAGACTTTTCATACTTGATGTCCTCATAAATGAACTCTTGAAAGGAGAAGATTTTGTCGGATGTATATGACTCATCTTCCTTCATCGCCGTATAAATGTCTGATACGCGATTTACCATGAGGGATATCGCCCAGCCATCAAGCATGATATGATGTGCCCTGATGTACCAAATGGATTCATTCGGGCCTAAATGCAACAACAAGTAATGAAACAAGAGATTCGAGGACGTAAGATCAAACGGTTTCTTGAAATCATCCTTCATAAAATCCAATGCCACTGCAAAGGGATCATCCCGATCCGAAAAGTCTACTTCATCTATTGGAATTTCGATCTCAGGTAGGAAAACCTGATAGGGCTCTTCTTCAAAAAGACGTATTTGAGTTCGAAAAGCGTCATTTTCGGCAAAAAACTGTTGAGCTGCTTTTCTAAATCGGACACTCTCCAATCGCCCTTTGACATGATTATATCCACCAATATTATAAACAGCGGTGTTGGGATATAGTTGTTCTTCCAGCCATATGGCCTTCTGATTCCCAGTGAGTGGGTTCTTTTCTAACGGCATGCTGATCTCGTCTATGTTGGTGTATGCTTAACGCCATTCAATGGTTCCTAACGTTGAGAAAGGAGCATTCAAAGACGCTTCAACAAATCTAAGATCATCTGCATGTGTTTGGTAAATTCAAGCCAATAAAATTTAATTCTTTTGTTTCAACCGACAATTGAGGGCAGATATTCGATCAAAAGGAAGTTGTTCTTCTAAATAGAAGATCACCGAACACTTTACAACCGGAAAAGGCCTGTATTTTACGGCGGTAAATCATCTATTCAATCAGGCTTTTTCTTATAAATGCTGCATTTTCTTCCAGAAAATGCAATGGTATTCACTCATTGTTTTCAGCGGGGCTTAAGTAGGATTCTGTGAGTTTCAAAAAATATGCTTCGTACTCGTCATAATTATCTCCTTCAGATCGCGGCTGGTACTTTCCTCGAGCCTTCATACCGATCAACTCATCGTTTTGGAAATAGTACACTTTTGTTGTCTTTCTGGTTTTCTCTGGGTCATACCATTTCTTTAATCCCATCATCCTGGCGCGACCCTCATCCTGATCAATAGGTGCGTTGTATTTGTAATAGACCTCAGCAATCATGAGTAATTCTCCTTTCCGCAGATAAAATGCCCGTTCCTGGCGAAATTCTTTCGTAAAGTCAGCCGCATCAACCTTCACCAATGCTTGATTGTCGAAAAACTTGGTCGCCTCATTCCCTTGATTTGAAAACTCAAAGCCCCTCATTTCCTGTATGCTGAAAGCCGTGAGGTTCTTGTCAATTTTCTTGCAGTATTTTTCTATCACCCCGATTTGCTGCTCAAAACTCTGGGTTCTTCCAGGTAAACATGACAATAAGATAAATGCAGAAATGGCGTATGTAATTACACACTTGTGGTGAATGGCGGCGATGTACATGTCAGGTCGATTATTTGTCAATACCAGCAATCAGGATGGCTAATTCCTGATCACTCTCTTTAAAACTGACTGAATCTGAAGAAAGTTATCGTTGACCCAGCAGCTTTGTGCAATGAAGATAGCCTTAATTCAGTATTTCATAGTGAAGCATGCTGGAAAACTTCATTCCCAATCGATGAATACCTGAAAATCTCGGACAAGCAGTAAAAAGATTTCAAAACATCATCCTACCAAAATTGACATCAATCGTTCTTAATGAAATAACCTTCATTAGAGATTGCAGCGTCACTCACCACGATGGTCGCTTCTTTGAACCATACTTCAGCATAGTTGCCCGTTTCATATTGTTTTCGAATATCGCCTCCATAAATATCAGCAGCGGAACACCACAGTGGATTTACATCAGGCGACTTGCCATTGGTTTGATTATAAGCACCCAATTTAAAAAACAGCCCTTCCTCTGCATAGGCATTACTTCGTTCGAGTCCATCTTGCCCAATTGAGAGGAATAAGTCCCGCGTTTGATTGGGGATATCTGCTGCCGCGGTGTAAACCGATTTGATGAGGTTTTTAGTAAAGGTCTTTGTTTCATGTCCTTGGCTTTTGAAAGTCAGGTGCATCAATCCATCCTTGACTTCTACTTCGTAACTAAATTCTTCACCAAGCTCGATCCCTTCCTCGGGCTCATCAGGATAAGTATCTCCGTCTTCTCCAACGACAGAAAAGTCATCACCCCATACGGCCGTTGAAAAGTCCCATCGTCCACTATTGTCTTCTCCTGCTGTATTGATCTCATAATGCCAGAAAACAGATCCTTTGGTGTGCCCGGGAAACTTTTTGTAGAAAATCTTCAGCGGTTCATTCTCATGTCCGTCCGCACTATGAATCTGACCTACTACAACGGAATAAGATGCGGCTACACTAGCGTCACCAGTAGCGGATACTTGCATTACTTTTAGCGTAGCCGTAAGTTTTGCATCTGTTGTTGGCAACCACTTTTTTCGTTGGGCCAGCTCCGTTCTGGTATTGTTTGAAGTGCCATGTGTATCTCCCGAATTCGGCGCTTTGAATACCACCCAATTTCCATAGCTCTGTTTGGTTGTATAGAAGAAATCCTGATGATTAAAATTAATCGCCTGGCCAGCATTTGAACCATCACCCAATATCAGGTTCCAATGTTCAAAAAACGGAATAACATCACTGGCATAGGCTAATTCATCAGCCTCCGAATTTTCTGTATGCTGTTGTTTATTCGAACAACCGAATAATACTGATATTCCCATCAGAAATAACAGTTTCGGCACAAATCTCATGTTCATTTTAGCAATTTTTTTTGGCTGGCAAGTACAAGATTCCCCCCTTGAAGGACTCCTTTAAATTTACTAAATATATATGGGCTAAAATAAGGTTTGTAGTATCTATTTAACCACCGCTGATTCCACTGATTCAAATCAACAATTGATTAATTCAGGACTTAGAAAGATAATAACGATGTTGATGAATAATGCCTGGACTTTCAGGTCTAAACTTCGCGCTCATTCACAAAATTAGTGATGTCTCTCAAGTGCTCGGTCATGACTTGACCGGCTCCCTCGACATCCTGAATTCTGATTTTTTCAAGTAGCTTTTCGTGTTGCAAATCAACCCCTTTGGACCTCCCGTTACCACAAACATCGTGCTCCTTAAAATAAGTCAGGATATCTGGCGTGATGATCAACATAAGAGATTTAAGCACTGTGTTTTTACTGGCTTCTGCAATTTTTATATGAAATAAAAGGTCCTCTTCAACGCCATACTCGTCTTTTATCAGTTTTTCTTTGTGAGCAAACAGTGCCTCTTCAATTTCCTTTAAGTCTTGTTCCGTCCGCTTCTCTGCCGCAAGCATAGCGGCATGTCTCTCAAGGATCGTTCTTGTATTCACCAACGATTTGAAGTCTGTCGTATTCAGGTTGAGCATATTCGTGATCAAACCTTCTAATGCTGGCAAACCTAATCCCGCAACCACCGTTCCGCTTTGAGGATGTGTTTTTAGGATACCATAAAATTCAAGCTTGCGAAGTGCATCTCTTAAATGGGTTCGACCTACGCCCAATTTTTCACACATCCGACGTTCGGAGGGCAGTTTATCACCTGCCTTGATCTGGCCTGACGAAATCAGGTCCTTGATTTGTCGTATGATCTTATCCGGCGTTGATTCGACTTTTATCTTTGAAAAGCTATTAAGTAGCTCCATCGTATACTATGCTCAATTTAAACTGTCATCATGAAATGATGGTCAGTCAAATTTAATCGGAATCAGATTAATGTCAAATCAGCAAATGCGGACCTTTCTTCAGAAAATGTGCTTAATAATGCGTAATTCTGACATCTTCTTCTGCGCAAACGATTGTAAAGCAAAAACAGCCTTAATTATAACTGATTGGCAATCAAGGCACTAAGCCAACATCGAGATTGAATTTAAATACAATAATTCTTTATAATGAGAGTAGCTGTTTATTCCAGGCAATTAAGATCTACTAACAACGGCTTATCTCTTGATAATTCTAGACCTTTGGATCGTTCCCCTACCTTCCAATTTTACAAGATAAATTCCAGCTTTCAGGGCACCAATATCTAGTGTCTTGCTTTCGGGGATGTTAATTTTCATGATGACCATTCCCGACTGATCGTAAACCGTGAGGCGATCATATTCCGCTGCTCCCTGAATACTTACAGTTGCGTTTGCAGGATTAGGCATAAAGACGATCTCATCTTCTGTGTCCTGGATAGCATTTAAAATGGTACTTATTACAATGATTTCTGTGGTTGAAATGTATCCCCCATCCTCTGTCGTTACTGTAATGGTGGCAGTTCCAGCGGTTATCGCGGTTACTAGTCCGTTCTCATCAACATTGGCTACAGACGCATCACTGGAGCTAAATCTAACCGCTTTATTAGTTGCATGTGAAGGGCTAATGGTGGCCGTAAGTTGCTGCGTTTCTCCTTCCAAAAGCTCGATGCTTGATTGGTCCAGTACAACTCCGGTCACCAACACTTCTTCCCGCTCACCTTCCCCAAACACGCGGAGTTCTGTCAGACTGACCCAGGGACCAGTATAATCCTGGGCTCCTGTTACTGTAATTCTTATGAACCTGGATACAACATTGTCAATTGCGCCGACTATTGGAGCTGCAACCGAACCAGGTGCGCTGTTATTAGATTTATCAACCAGTGTCGAATAAGTCCCGTCTTCCGTAAGAGAACCTTCAATCGTAAACTGATAGGCGCGTGCTTCATGGGATACAACCTCTACCTGGCTAATGGCAATATCTCCCCCTAAGTCCACGGTAGCTGATTGCGGAAAGTCCCGGACGGACCACCTTGAATCGGTATCACCATCTACAAGATTGGCAGGCACATTAGCTCCATCAGCAGTACCGGAACCGACAATGGGTTGGCCTAATGCCCAATTTAACTCCGTTGATAGCGCCAGAACCTGAATGACCATCGTATCCGTGTACCCTCCCTCATCGGTGGTCACCGTTATGGTAACTGTTCCCGCAGAAATTCCGGTTACTAAACCATCTTCGCTTACGGTGGCAATACTTTCATCTTCAGAAACAAAATTGACAATTTGATTCGTCGCATCAGCAGGTGAAATAGCCGCTTCCAGTTGTAAAATCCCTCCAATAGCAACTGCTCCATCAATCTCTTCCAGGTTCACACCGGTCACATCTACAGGAACACTCACCGTGATATTCGTACTCAACGATGTTCTGGAACCTCCTTCGTTATCAGTCGCTCTGGCGGTGAAAGTATAGGCACCTTCCTCATATCCAGTCAAGGTAAATGAATATGGAGCTGAGGCAACTTCTCCTATCTTATTATCACCACCTTCAAAGAATTCTACTTTGGTAATTGTTCCATCTGAATCTTCTGCCTCTGCCGTTATCGTGATGTCACTACCCGGCTCGAAATTGGTGTTGTTCGCAGGAGAGGTAATGCTTATGGACGGAAATCGATTCTGTTGTTCGCCGTTTTCTTCAAACAACTCATCAAAATGTGCCGTGGCCTCACCATTGTCTTGCAGATATACCCCTGCCTTCCAGTAGCTTGGGAAGGTCCAGAAGGAAACATCCATATTCACTTTCTCCTCCCCTTCAAAGTCGATGATCATGTTGCCATCTACCAAACGGATATCACAATTGAAGTATCCTCCGGGATCTTCACCTAGATCAATGTGGGTCGTATTGACACCTCCGTCATCAGTCTTAATGGCTGCCCAGATGTGATTGGCCGGCGCTTTCGTCTGATGTTTATAGATCCTTAATAAAGGTTTATTGGGTCCATCACCGACATTGGCATCATCGTGGATTTGCATGACAGTGACCTGATCACAGGTCTGCTCCACAATATCAATTCTCCCATGTAAAGAGCGATTACCCTGGGTGAGGTCCCAATTCGTCTCATTTCTAAGCTCTGTGCGCATGCTTTCTCCTGACTGATGGAACAATATCTTATCACCATCCACAACATAGAAATATTCAGGATGGGTGTAGCCATCATTCAAGGCATCTTTATCTCTCAGCGTTGAACTGGTAGGTGCTTGCAGTTTACATTCTGCCAGAAATGGCTGAAATCTTGGAATATCAGATGGAGCAGCATACTCAGTTGGGGGAACAGGCGCTGAATGTGATACATCCAATGCGAAGAATGATACCTGTGCATACTCATCGACATCTCCCGCATTGTTTTGGTTATAGTTTCCAGCCTTGAAGTACATCCAGTCATTGGCAAAGCCACTATCAGTCATGTCTATTTCCTGAACCACATCTTCTTTACCTTCTCTCATGATCGTTACCGTCAAGGTGTTGAAAACGACCTTGATCTCGTAGCTAAACTTCTCTCCAAGGGCAATTCCATCTTCCGGGTCTTCGGCATCATCACTTCGGCTACCGATCATGTCATACCATTGCTCAGCACTAGTAGTAGGTTCATGCGCCACATAAATGGACCCTTTGGTATGCCCAGGTAATTTGCGATAATACAATCGACAAGGTTCATCATCAGAAGCATGTATTTGGCCCACGATCGTTCGTCCAACCTTACGAAACTCATCTGAAGTCTCTGACACGTGATCCACTGCCAGTGTAGCAGTCATGACGCCATCTACACCGCCAGCCGCTTGTTGGTTTTCCATGGTTGATGAAGAGAAAACCCAGTTGTTCCCGTTGATTCCTTGTGTGGGAATACTATTATCTTCCCTCCGGATCATTTCCCTCAGCTCATTTCTAGGGTAAGTGCTCCCTCCTGTCATCCCGTCATTCGGACACCAGAAAACCATGGCGCCAGTATTGGGATCGGTATAAAACTCCCCTTCTCTGTTGAAACCGTTTGATAACACATCAACAGGGACTTCTTGCTGATTGGGTCGCGTCAGTTTCCAATAGGAAAGGTCGAAATTACCACTAGGCGGGACACTTGTGTCTAGCTCTTGTGCATTGGTAAAATGACCAAACACACTCCAAATGAATAGTAATGCGATTAACCTAAAGCAAAGAGGTTTCAACGAGCAACCCATGAACCCAGCGACCTTACCTCGAATCAATTCTTCCATGATTTACAATTAAAAACAATGTCTAACCCAACAGCACATTAGTGTGTACTGCCAATATTATTTAATTTTTTATGGACGACTAGTAATTGGTCGACCAATTTATTGCTAATATAGCAATATAATGTTGGTCTGATTGGTATTAGCAGTTTTAATGTGGCATCGCAAACGACATTTGTTGTCAATTTCTCAGAATCCAACTGATGACGTTTCAGACACTATGACTCAATATTAAAAGTACCATCATGTTCTCACTGTTCCATTAATTCACTAGCAATGAAATACCTGTTTCAACTTTCACTTTTACTATTAACCACGATTCTGTGTGCTCAAACACGGTTCAATGTCTCTTCTGTAGAAGAATTTGACGCGGCTCATGACCAGGCAAGTGCCGGAGATTCAATCGTTTGGGAGGCAGGCACCTATTCCGACATCCGAATGGATATCAGTAAGGAGGGACTGATCGTTACAGCGGCGCCATACGGCACGGTAATGTTTACTGGATTATCTCGTGCGGTCATTGATGCAGATCACACCACTTTTTCAGGCTTCCAATACATAGGAGGAAACATTTCAACCTTACACGTCATCACGATCAATAGCAGTGATGTATTGTTTACTCACATCAACATTCAGAATTATACCTGCCATAAATACTTGATTGTCAATGAGGATGCAAGAAGGGTTACCATTAGCTACAGCAATTTCGAAAACCGTCTCAACCGTGCCGATCAAAACATCCTGTCTATACTAGTGGATAGGGATGAACCAGGCTTCCATAAAATCCAGTATTGTTCGTTCAAAAATTTTGACGGAACTGGCAATGATTTAGGGATCGAGCCGATCAGAATCGGGGTGAGCACACAAGCGGAATACGACAGCAGAACGCTCGTGGAATATTGCTACTTTACCAATTGCAACGGTGATGGAGAATTGATCTCTTATAAAGCCGCTCAGAATGTCATCCGTTACAACACTTTCGAGAATAATCCTGTAGCTGAACTCGTACTTCGTCATGGAGATGAAGCCATCGTCTACGGCAATTTCTTCATTAATAACATGGGAGGCATCCGCGTCAGAGAAGGGTCCAACCATTATATCTTCAACAATTATTTCGAGGGAATCAACCGACGTGCGATCTACCTACAAAATGATCCCTCTGATCCTTTGTCCAACATTCATGTGTATTTCAACACCATTGTGAATTCGGCGGACATGATTCTTGGTGGTGGCAGTGGGTCCAACCCTCCTACGAACGTCACGATTGCCAACAACATTTTTGCTAACCCTCAGAGTGAGCTTTTTGAACAAGCTACCGGAACGGAGACTTGGGTTGGAAACCTTTCCTTTGGCACGCTGGGAATAGATCGACCATCGTCCGGACTTTCAGAAACTGATCCCTTGCTAGAAGAGAATAGTGAAGGTTTTTTTCAACCAGCATCAGAGAGCGCCGCGCTTGCTAATGCTACAGATGGCTTTCCGGAAGTTCCGTTGTTTGAAGGGTTGGAATATGATCATGAGATCCTTCTTGACCTGATGCAATCATCAAGACCTGAAGCCATTTCTGATCGAGCCATTGGTGCATCCGAGTTTTCAGCTACGGTTTTGGTGCAACCCCATGTAAATGAAATGAACACAGGTCCAAGCTACTTATTTGACAACCTGATCGAATATGTTACAGTCAATGATGACCTGCTCTTTTTCGGGAATGGTGAAGAGGATCAACTCGTAAAGATTTCCAGCAATGTGGATTGGACAGTGACGGTGAGTGACAACACCTGGATCTTCACGGACCTAACAGAAGGCTCTGGAGATGCCTCCCTTTCCATCTTTACCCGTGCCAACGAAGAAGAAGTGGAACGTTCAGGGACGGTGACCATCAGCGGAGAATCCGGATCTGTAACCATCGACATCAATCAAAGGGCGGCTGATCCCGTGATTCTCAATACTCCTGTGGAAGAAATCGAAATGCTCATTTACCCCAATCCTACCGAGGCTCGGGTTTTATTGAAAAACTTCCCAGTTGGAACAAGGGATTTATCGATCAAAATCTTTCAGCTGAATGGTAAGCCCGTTTACTCTAAAATTCATCTAATCGATCAATCCGAATTGATCATTCAAACGGAGGAGTTTCCATCTGGGACCTATATTCTGAAAGGAAGATACATTGATCAAACTGGAACTTTCAGTGAGGAGTTTGTGAAGAAATTAGTCATTAAGTAAATCTTACAGTGAAGATTATGGTGACCATAAAACTGAATGCATCAATCAAGAAGCTGTTGTTCTTGTTGACCGGTATTTTATATCAAGCTCTGTTGTTTGGCCAGACTCCTGAAATATGGCAGGATTACCTGGACGATAAAAGCAATGGCATCATTCCTGAATTAAATGATTACTCCTTCACGGGCTATCACTTTTCTGAAAAAGAGATTCCCAACATTGATGGATGGACGCACTTCAATGTCGTTGATTTTGGCGCCATTGCGGATGATGATGGGTTTGACGATGATGCTATTCAGGCGGCCATTGATGCAGCGGAAGATCATACTGGTCCCGCGGTTGTCTTCTTTCCTTCCGGCCGGTTTATGGTGAGCGACAACAATAACACCAATGAATACATTCGGATATCAAGAGACAGTATTGTCCTCAAAGGAAGTGGTTCCGAAGTGGGTGGAACAGAAATTTTCATGAAAGAGATGCGTGTCCAGAACGGGCATTGGCAATTTAGTTTTGATCCGGTCAGTACCCATTCAGGTTCCTCCACACTTATAACCGAACCGGTTGCGCAGGGTGAACATTCGATCATCGTACAGGAAGCTTCGGGCTTCTCTACAGGTCAGGTCGTTTTGATCTCTCACCAGAGTCCGGAATTCGCTGAACATCACTTTGGCGATTTGCCGCTAAGCTCGCAATGGACACGACTTTTTGGTTCCGGGGGTATGCGGGTTTATGAGTTGCATGAAATAAAATCAATCACTGGTACGCGCATCACCTTTACCAATCCCGTTCAGACCGACCTACCTACATTAAGAGAACCTTATGTGGTTGAACCCTATAGCACCATGCAGGAAGTGGGTGTTGAGGACATCCTGTTCACTAGCGATTGGGTTAATTATCCGGAAGATTTCGTTCATCACAAAGACGATATCCATGACTATGCCTGGAATGCCATGCAGTTCAATCATATCAGGAATGGATGGGTGCGTAACTGTGAATTTTCCAGTTGGAATCAAGGCATTGATGTCCGAGAATCCATTGGTGTCACGATCTCCAATGTCACGATCTCAGGCAAAAAAGGTCATGCTTCGTTTCTGACCCGAAGAAGTTATGGCTTGCTCGTCAAAGACTGTTCAGACCCGGCAGGACAACATCATGGCCCTGGTACCGGGTACAGTGGGGTCAATACAGTTTACCTTCGACACAGTATGTTGGAAGATATTTCCGTAGACAGTCACAGTGGTCAGCCATATGCTACCCTTATGGATGATGTGGATGGAGGGGTCATGAGTCAAAATGGTGGCCCACACGACAGCTACCCGCATCACGGACAAGACTTCACCTTTTGGAATTACCGACATAAATCTTCCACAGCCAAAACCTATGATTTTTGGTCGATCATCAGGAATGGAAACACCTATGCCTATCCCAATTTCATAGGGTTCCAAGCCAATAATGAGGTCACTTTCATGGATGAAGGTCTTAACCAGATGGAAGGTCAAATGGTAAGTCCCCGATCTCTTTTTGAAGCACAACTGGAACTTCGATTAGCTGAATCCGGTCCGAAGATCAGTTGGCTGGCGCCAGGTTACGGCGTTGAAGTTGAAATCAACGGTGATCTCAGTGTTGAGGTGGATGTAACTGACGATGGCAGTGTTTCTTCGGTGGTGCTTTATATCAATGGTATTGAACAAAGAACGCTTACCAGTGCGCCCTACCGATGGGGACAAGACCAAAATCTGGATCCTAATCTATTTAACCTGAGTCCAGGTACCTATGAACTAAAAATAGCCGCCACAGACGAGGACGGGAATGTATCCACTGATGCTGTAAAAGCCTTCGTCGGAAAAGCTCCAACAATCAATTTCGTCAGTCCTTCGAATGATGAGGTTGTACCTTCAGGAGTACCAGTCACAATAGAAGCTTCCGCATCAGATACGGATGGCACCATTAGTTCTGCTTCTCTTTATTTTGATGACGTATTAGTCAGTACCATCACAGCAGCTCCTTTCCTATGGGAGAATGAATCTGCACTGGCTTCATTAATCAGTGGCGAGTACGCGCTTCGATTGGTAGCAACTGATAATGACGGATTGGTAACAGAGGCAACTCAAAACCTAATCGTCAATGATTTTCCAAAGGTTTCATTTAATAAACCCACTCAACAAGATGTATTTGAGCAGGGCGCTAATGTCCAGGTCGATGTGAATGCGACAGACAATGACGGTGAGATAGATGAAGTGAGACTGTACCTGAATGGCACTTTTCAAAGAGCAGAACTGAACCCACCCTATACATGGGGAGTGCAAGGAAGTTTAGACCCGGAGCTTTTTGAAATGCCAGCGGGTAATTATGAATTGGAAGCGATTGCCGTAGACAATCATGGAAGCGAATCATCCGTCACCATTGTATTTGTCGTTGATCAGGTTTTGAATACCGAACAGCAAAAAGTGACCCTCGTGACCTTTCCAAATCCGTTTAATCAAAACTTAATGATCCAATCGGAATTGCCCATCCAGGACATCAAGTTATTTAATGCGGCTGGCGCTTTAATTTCTATAGAAATAGCGCCACCCTTATCAGGAATCTCGCAATTGCGTACTGATCACCTCAGGACCGGCATGTACATCTTGTATGTGGTTCATGAAAATCATTCAATACAGGAATTCAAGGTCATTAAGAAGTGACAGCATACCATACTAAAATTGCCCGGTTTTGGATCGATACAATGCCTCCAGAAAGTAATAGTCCGCATAATTGATCGGAACGTCTAATTCATCTTTTGCAGGATAATTACCTGTGCTATGATCAAGAATGAAAGGTCCTTCTACATCAGAGGGCAGCACGTAAGCCCCACTGTTTAATGAATTCAGAATACTTAACGCGTAATCACCGTATCCCTTCCCTGGCATGAATGAATTAAGCTCCAATAATGCAGAAGCGGTGATGGCCGCCGCCGACGCATCACGAACAGCATTGGGAATCTTCGGGTCACTCATGTCCCAATAAGGGACTTTATCCTTGGGCATATCAGGTAGACTCATGATAAAATCTGCGATCGCTATTGCTTTGTCCAGAAAACGAGCATCCTCCGTATACCGATAAGTCATCGTAAATCCATAAAGCCCCCAGGCTTGTCCTCTGGACCAAACAGATTTCGCATGGATTCCCTGATGGGTCAATCTTTGCAAGATTTCCCCTGTTTGGGGGTCATAGTCCAAGACGTGATAAGAGCTATGGTCTTCACGAAAATGGTTTTCCATGGTTTTAACCGCATGTGACACAGCAATGTCATGAAAGGATTGGTTCCCTGATATTTTACTCGCCTCGAACAGCAGTTCAAGGTTCATCATGTTATCAATGATGACCGGAAATTGCCAGCGATCGCCTCCAAAATCCCAGGACTTGATACAACTCGTGTTTTCGTTGAATCGGGTACTTAATGTCGCTGCACTTTTAACGATGACTTTCTGCCATGCCGAATCTGGCACAATTTCATTCGCATTGCCGATGCTACAGTAGATTTTGAACCCCATGTCATGGGTACCATCATTCGTTTGTTCTATTGCACTAAAAGGAAGCCATTTTTGAGCGGCTTCCAGGTAGGCTTCATTTTCGGTCAGTCGGTAGAGGTATAAAAGGCTTCCTGGGTAAAAACCGCTGGTCCAGTCCGATGACTTGACCTTCCTGATGCTGCCATTCGGTTCCACGCTTCTGGGAAAACCAGCTTCATTCACATCATAATCCAGCATATGAGGTATCCGGTCCTCATAGCTTATTTCAGGTTTCTCTTGGCCCTCTTCTCTATTCTGATTTCCAGTGTTTTGGCAGCCGGCTATGAATAAAATCAAACATCCAAGGATCAAGAGGTTTCTCCTTCTCGAATTCGAAAGGCTATAAAAGTTATCTATCATGAATGAATTATGTTAGATTGATTTCAATGATTCTGGATGTTCGATTTTGGACTTTCGTCAAGTTACGAAATAGAATAAAAAAAGCATCCTCCACTGCAAGGAAGGATGCTTTCATCTATCTCTCTATTGATAATGAAGGTATTTAACCTCCACTCAAATTCGGATTTCGGAGTACTTCATCCGCTGGAATCGGAATCAGGTAATCAGTCGGGTAAACAAAGCCGGGCTTCTCTCCCTCTAATCCTGCGGCACTAAAAACCGATTGGCCCAAATCTCTTCTTATGATGTCGTACCATCGCTTTCCTTCGAAGGCCAGCTCCAGCCTTCGCTCTTCCAAAACATCCTCCACGGTTACAGAACCAAAGTGATCGGCAGGAAAGGAACTTGGTGGATATTTCACATTATCACCATCGACCGCTCCATTTCTGGCACGTGCCCGAACCCTGTTCAGGTAGGTCTGTGCTTTATTGTTATCACCCATTTCTACTGCAGCTTCAGCAGCAATGAGTAATACTTCTGCATAGCGCATCAGCAGGTAATCCAACTCGGAAGCTCTTGACTCTGCACCGATGTTATCAGATTCTCCTGCGAACCGTTGATATTTCGCAATATGTGGTCGGTTGGAGTTCAATGGATCTAACGTGCTGAACTGCGTATAATCCACAATTTCTCCGGCTTGATTAGTTCCAGTCGTATCGAAACTCACGGCCCGGCGATAGTCTCTACCATCCCAAGTGTCGTAAACGTCGAAAGAAGGAACCATCACAGTCCATCCACCCTGCTTTCCATTGAAGTTTCCTTCAATGCCCGTCAGTGGTGCTAAATAGTCCGTGTACCAGTTGGTCGCATTGATACCAACAATACCCACATAATCCAGCACGAAAATGGGTTCGAGGGAATTTTTCACATTCGCATAATGGAACAAGTTCTGAAAGTCAGGCTCTAAACCCAATGCATACGTTCCATCTCCATCATCAATCGATCTCCCAATGACTTCCTCTGCCTCTGCAAGTGCATTCGCATAGTCTCCAGTCGTTAAATAAACAGAAGCCAGATACGCACTGGCTGCCGCCCTTGAAGGCACTGACTTATTAGAAACCGTATTCGGCAATACCGATTTAGCGAATTCCAGATCAGAAATAATTTCACTGTAAATCTCTTCTACTGAATTTGGAAAGGCACTACTCAACGCCGCAACATCGGAAACAGGCTCATCAATGTAAATCACCGGTCCAAACTGTCTAACGATGTGGTAATAGGTCATCGCACGGATGAAATGGGCCTGTCCACTTAACAGATTCAACTCATCTTCATCTCCGGAAGCAATGGAAGCTCCGAATATCGTCAGGTTACATGCAGATACGATATCCCACATCGCTCCCCATGAAACTAACGTGTTCCCATTATCGGCAATGTCATTAAAATTGTTGTGGTCAATTCTTTCCTGACGCGTACCCAGGTTACCTATGTCCACCATGTCACTTCGTAACATGATCTGAATGGAGGTTTCCCTGGCAAGGAAAAATCGGTGATGCATTCTGGCATAGATACCGTTTCGGGCAGACTCAACCGAGGCCACATCCGTGAAGAAAGTCTCCGGAACCAAAATTCCAATGGGCTCTTCCTGTAAATCTGAACATCCAAATGTTGATAATCCCAGGATCAACAAAAGCAAAAGCTTAAATCTATTCATTTGAATTGGGTTTAAAATTTTAGGTTAAGACTGAACGTATAGGACACGATGGTCGGGTAGTTCCCATAATCAAAACCATTGGTCGTATTGGCATCACCGGTACTTTCACCGCCTCCTCCAAAGTAGCTTACTTCAGGGTCTAATCCAGAGTAATCAGTGATCGTTAATAGGTTCTGTGCGCTGAATGACACCCTCGCGGAGGATAATCCAACCTTTTCAACAAGTTCTGCTGGAAGCGTATAGCCCAGTGCCAGGTTTTTCAGACGGATATAGCTTCCATCTTCAACAAACCGTGTCGACAACTCTCTTTGTGAATTGTTCCCCACTCTTGGGATGTTACTATCCGGATTTTGCAGGGTCCAGGCGTTCAAAATGTCCGTACTGGCATTCGCATCGCCATTCAACAATTGTACGCGGGTCAAATTAAAGATCTCGCCCCCTTGTGAACCTTGAATAAAGACGTTTAGGTCAAAATTCTTGTAAGAAACCGTGTTGTTGATACCAAATGTAAAATCTGGCGTGGGGTCGCCGATGATTTGTTGATCATTGGTATCGATCACCCCATCAAAATTCCCTTCCACATCTGCCACCTCTGCAAACATAGGATCACCAATGGTTCCTCCTTCAAACATGGCTGTCCCTTCGGGAAGTGCCCCGCCAGTAAACACGCCCTGGTATACATATCCCCAAAACATACCTGGCACTTCGCCTTCACGAAGGATATGCGTCCGGTCTCTACTGAAATACCCGGGAGATGCATCTAAAAATACATCCAGGCCGTCAATCAAAGTAATTACTTCGGTTCGGTTCGTGGACCAATTGAAATCAGTGGTCCATTGCAGGTCATTGGTGATGATGTTGCTCGTTCCTAATGATATCTCAAATCCTTTATTATTAATTTCTCCAATGTTCGTCAGTGCAAATCGGGTCAGGTTCCCCAGGTACAATGGCGTATTGAAATCAGGCATCAATAAATCTTCGGTATCAATGTTGTAGTAATTCAATTCCAGCTCTACCCGATCATCGAATAGGCCAAGATCAAGACCAAGATTGGTTTGATAGGATGATTCCCAGCGAAGGTTGCCATTGGCGGCCTGATCAGGAACCACACCTGCAACCACTCCACCCACGCCTAATCCGGCTACATCGTCGAAAGTGGCAAAAGAAGACAAGGCAGGAATAGACGTGTTACCGGTTACGCCATAACTCGCTCTTACTTTCAAGTTAGAAACAAAAGGATTAGAACTTAGGAAAGGCTCATTGGACACCCGCCAGCCTACGGCAGCTGAAGGAAAAATCGCATATTTCTCATTTTCTGAAAATCTGGAAGATCCATCTCTTCTTACCGTGGCAGTAATTAAGTATTTATCCGCCCAATCAAAATTGACCCGACCAAATTGCGATTCGATTTCCGTCTCGGAAAAGCTAGAAGTAGGTGTCAAAGCAACATCTGCACCTGCCAGATTATGGAAGCTAAAGCTGTCCTTGATCAATCCTTGTGCTCCCGCAGAAAACCTTTCGGTTACATCTCTTTGATAAGAATGACCTGCTACAAATGTCAAATTACCTTCTCCTATTCCTCGGGTGTAGGTGATGAAATTTTCATTGAGCAAGTGATTGGACTGACGATTGCTTATGCGCGCTGTACCGCCTAAACCACCATCAGTCTCGGTGAGCGTAGATGGAATGAAGGTACTGATGTTTTCATTTCTGGATCGTAGACCAAGTGTTGTTCTAAAACTTAAGCCTTCAATGATTTTATAATCCAAATATAGATTGGCTCTATTTCTATCTTCCTTGGTCTCCTCGATGCGCTCGGTAGCAACCGCAAACGGGTTATCGAGTAATCCTCCTATGTTTTGAGAAGTGAAGCTTCCGTCATCGTTGAAAATACCCAAGTCAGGTCTGAACCTAAACATCAGGCCAATCACATCATCTCCACCTCCATTGGCAGTTTGTCCTGTGGATTGCGTAGAAACGCCATCTTTTACACTTCTACGTGTAAAGAGACTCACTCCTATTTTCACCTTATCATTGACCTTTGCATCCATATTGGCAAGAAAGGATACTCGCTCAAAGGCGGAGTTAATGATGACTCCCTCCTGATTGAAGTAATTAGCCGATGCATAAAAATTGATATTCTCGCTTCCTCCAGCTACGGAAAATTGATGGTTGTGAACCGTTCCATTTCGAAATAGCACCTCCTGCCAGTCTGTATTCGCAGGCCCTTGCACAAAGGCAGGATTCAAGATTTGCTGAAATTCCGCAAACTGATCTGCATTCAGCAAGTCCAATCTGTTGGAAGTTTCTGAAGATGAAATAGTCGAATTCACTTCAACGGTCACCTTTCCCGGTACTCCCTTTTTAGTGGTCACCAGAATCACACCATTTGATCCTCGCGAGCCATAGATCGCAGCAGCTGAGGCATCCTTCAAAATTTCGATCGATTCAATGTCATTTTGCTGGGGCATGGTCGCTCCGACAAAACCATCCACCACGACCAGTGGAGAGCTGCTCGCTGAGAAAGACGTTGCCCCTCTAATTTTAATATCGATGGAAGCTCCAGGCTCTCCTCCATTTTCCGACTGCACAACGACTCCTGCCGCTCTACCTTGCAACGCTTGTGCCGCGTTCAATAGCGGGAATGCCTGTAGGTCTTTTGTTTTGACAGAAGATACGCTTCCTGTAATATCACTTTTTTGAACACTGCCGTATCCAATGACCACCACTTCATTCAGCTCTTCAACGTCTACTTCCATGGTGACATTGATGATAGTTCTTCCATTAACAGCAATAGATTCCGACCGAAATCCAATTGATGAAATCTCTAAAACTGCGTCGCTAGCAGCTGTTACGTTGAAATTCCCGTCGATATCAGTACTTGTACCTGTACTCGTCCCCTGAACTCTAATTGTAACTCCAGGTAACCCTTCACCATTCTCATCGGTGATCCGACCACTGATGGTTCCTTGTGCATGGGCACTCATGGAAACCAAGCAGCAGAACATAACCAGGAGGCACATCACCCCTTTGGCTCGTCCAATCGTACTTCGTAAAAAATAATTCATTGATAAATAGTTTTTAAATAGTCAGGTGGTGTCCTTCTGAGCTTACTTCAAGTGAAGCATAGTGAGTCTCCAAAAAACAACTTCCATTCACACTAGCTAATCCACATAATTACTGCCCTATTATAATAGTCCAGTTACAAACAAGAAACCATCTAATTGGTCGACCAATTTAAGATATACCAATTTCATTGCCAAATAATATGAGCAGATTTTCATAATCATTTTCCTACTATAGGAAGATTAAGAATTTTCCAATGAAATGACTATCGTCTTCTTTCATCGGAAACAAAAAAGGAGCGCCATTATGAACGCTCCCATGTTGTGGATTTTAAGTTTCCTTAATTTCTCACTATCGTAATTAACTCTTATTGTTCTTCTGCAACAGTTGCATCGACAGTATTCTCATGATAGGCAGTAGTTGGGTTTTCCAGGTCTTCACCGGGATTCAAGTTAGCACCTACCTGGAAAGCCTGAAAGTCATCGGTAAACACCACTACTTCAGAACCAGAATCTGAGGAATAGATCACGATATCATCTACTTCATAGGTTCCTTCATCTATGGTTGAATTAGAAGCATATTTCCACTGGAAATTAGCAGCGCCTCCCATAGTAGCTTCTAAGTGACCAGCAACATCTCCGTCACCGCCATTCGTAGTACTTACGGCATCGGCCAATACAGTTTGACCATCCATAATTACGGTCCAGGTGGGTACATCTGTTCCATTTGCCGACCAGCTTACTTCAACGGGAACCCAAACATCAATTTTTGGATCTGGGAAGTTCGCCGCTGCAATGGCATCATCAGAAGCTCCTTCACGGAAGGCATGACTTCCATCATCTTTCAATCTTACTTCAACGATAGAGAAATCGCCTGTTGTAGATGTTCCTGCAACATTAATAAAGCCATCCTGCGCATCTGCGTGTACACGATACATGAATGTTACACGACCTGTCTGAATCACATCTACAGATAATCTAAGCTCACCAGTATCATCATCTGTTGTATCCGTGATAGAACCGTACTTATTCAAAGGTGCGGTTACGGTGATCGTCTCGGATGCAGTGCCTTGCTCCCCATCAGCGGCAGTTACTGTTAATGTAACGTTGTAATCCCCTGCAGCTGAGAAAGTATGTGTAGGACTAGCTTCAGTTGAAGTTCCATCGCCTCCGAAATCCCAGGCATAAGTTCCAGTAAGGTCATCAATACCTAGAATCACAGATGTATTGGTGAATGTGTAAGTAAAAGAATCATCCACATCTACTTCAGCAGTAAAGCCTGCATTAACTGTAGCCGGATCCGGTGGTGCAGGTTCGTCCTCACTACAGGATATTAGTACAACCATTGTCGCCAAGAAAGACACCATTAAGATACCTTGCTTGTATGTCCTTGTTATTAGGTTTTTCATAATACTCGGGTTTTCTATTTAAGATTTATTAGTTCTGTTTTTATACTGCTTTCAAGTTTTCAGAGGTAAACTCCAGGCGATTGACATAATTAAGGGTTTCGTTGAAGTGCTCTTTGATGAGTGCCCCTGCTTCGTCTGAATTTCCTGCGGAGATATGCTCCACCAACAACTCATGTTCTTTTAGTGCGACCTCTGCTCTCCCCTCGCCACAGACATTATGCTTTTTGAAGTATGCCATGATATCCGGTGTGATGATTAACATCAATGATTTCAACACCGTATTCTTACTTGCTTCAGCAATCTTCAAATGGAATAAGAGGTCTTCTTCTACAGTAGGCTCCTCATTTTGCACCCTTTGCTTATGTGCCTCCAGGGCCTTCTCCAGTTCAAAGAGGTCATGGGATGTTCTATTCTTTGCGGCCAGCATAGCTGCATTCACTTCCAGCATGACCCTGGTTTCAACCAGCGACTTGAAATCATTACCATGCAAATTCAACATGTCGGAGATCAGTCCTTCCAGCGCTGGAAGTCCCAAACCGGCCACAACCGTACCACTCTGTGGGAGTGTTTTTAGTATGCCATAGAACTCCAATTTTTTTAGTGCATCTCGCAGGTGAGTCCGACCTACACCTAACCGCTCACACATCAATCGTTCGGAGGGTAGTTTATCTCCAGGATTCAGTTGCCCTGACGAAATCAAACCCTTGATCTGTCGAATGATCTGGTTTGACGGAGACTCAATCTCTATCTGAGAAAAGTTCTTAAGTAATTCCATTTCTTCAATAACAACCCTGAATTGGTCGACCAATTTATGGTAGACTAATTACAAATAAAACATTTTGACCATTTATTTTTTGGAAAAAAGCCGATCGAAGGGCTCGTACGCTTATTTGAATTGTTATAAATGCAATAGCATGACTGCATCAGCTAGAAATCCCAGCTAATGAATCCTCTGTATTAAGAAGAATGCTATGATTAATTGATCGGTCCGAGCGATGACCCAAACGTTGGAATAGACTAGTAAACCAGCTTCAATGGCAGGTTTTGTTCGAGGATCAATTTGCCTGAATTTTGGATGTCATTGTTAGCATGTGAGTTGTTCTTTGCACCCCACAGTCGCGCCACCAGTTTGACCCGGTTATTCTGGAAAGTATTACCTGAAATATCCACATTGATGATACCATACGTATTGATCAAAATACCATTTGGGTCTTTAGCACCACTATTGGAGAAAGCGCTTCCTTCAATGATCAAATTCCCACCGACAGTTGATTCATCATAACCGCCACGATAATAGTTGATGACATTGCTTTTTACGCCATCGAATTGGGTATCCCGAATGAACAAATTTTCTGCATTGTACTCTCCACGATCATCGTCTTCGGAAGCAAGCTCCAGGCCATTGTTGCAGTTTTTGATCACTGACGAATTGAATTCAATGAACTCTGAAAAGGAGTACTTATAAGCCTTTAGTACATAATCAAAGTTGGAAATCTCAGATTCAACCACCTCTAAATTGTAGAGACTAGACATGTTTTCCTTGAGGCTGGCAAAGGCATAATTCTTGCCATTTCCTTCGAGTCCGATGGACTTCAGGAACAGATCACCTCCAGGATTCATTTCAAATGCAGGAGTCTCAGCAGCTCCAACATAATTAATGGTAGGTTTCTCGGAAGCTACCGCAGCTTGTATGGTCAGTTTCGTCTTCACAGCTAAAGGGGCACTTAACTCATAGGTTCCAGCGGACAGATTGATCACATCTCCTTTCGATGCTTTTGCTACTGCTTGTATCAGCTCATCTGAATTTCTTACCTGATGAATCACCGGCTCAACATCATTTTTATCACCTGGGTCATACCCTATTGGCCCATATCGAGACATGTCCATCAAATTGGGTGCATGCTCACTTGAACCGTTTGTTGCCCCAATAGCATTATTTGCGCTTCGGTCGTTACCGAAAAGGTCTTTGCTGATCTTTTCAAACTCAAATCCCTTGTGGACATCAACATCACTAAAGTCTGAGGTAGGAATCAATATGTTCTCTTCCACTTGCTTCATGGCAAAATCCTTCTCCAAAAGTCCATCTACTCCCCGATAAGCAACTCCTTGATTGTTGATCACATTGCTACGAAAATCAATACCATCGATAGAATCGTACCGAAGGACCGGCACTTCGTCACCATTTGTATTGTAGATAATATTGTTTGCCACCAAAGTTCTAATTGGAGTCTCAGATCGGATTTCCGAAGGTGGTAGCACCTCTCTTTGGTCAATGTTAGACCCCACTCCAAATTGCCAGGGGGACTTACAGTTCACCCAGGTATTATGAGCTACCACCACATCTGTAACCTGGATGTATCGATTGAGCGGTGATTTAGGAATTCCGTTCATTACCGCAAGTGGTCCCCGGAAAATTTCTCCCCTTAGGTTATAAAAATAGTTATTGGTGATCCAATGTCCGGTGCCAATCAACCTTACTCCACCAACATGAGGTGAGTCTTCATCTCCAATGAAGTAGTTGCCATCTACAATGCAATAGTTCCCATGACGCGTAACCAAAGATCCCTCACTCTTGTAGAAAACATTGTTCCTGAATTCGTTGAAATTGGTCTTACTGGAAATGACCTCCACTTCTCCATTGCATCGGTCGAAAAAATTTTCATAAACCTGTGTATAGCTAGGGGCCATTGATGTGAAGCTGTTTCCTATCTGGATCGTTTCCGCACTGGGCCCGCCTTTTGGAGGTCTGGGTCCGAAATGGTTGTTATTGATTTGGTGGTAGTTATTGATACTTTCATTACCAGCAAGATCTACTCGAATAGTCGGTCCTCGATTGGATTTACCTGCTAAATAACTATGATCCAACTGATTGTGTCTCCCCTTAAATAAGACCCACAAATCCTGCTTGTTTCGCTGTGATTTATTAAAAGCATCGATCACACAATTGGTCACTCTACAGTGGTTGGCCAGAGTATCGTCATTGACGGAAAATTCGATAACAGCTCTCGAAGGAGAGGCACCATTGGCAAAATGTAACCCATCCACCACCAGGTGCTCACCTCCAAGCTTCAAATTAGAAACGCCTTGCAAAATGACTTGCCCTGAAGTTTCCGCTCTGAGTATGATCGGGCTTCCTTCAGTTCCTTTCCCAACGAAACGAATTTGGGCATCATTCCAGGGGCCATTCTTCATGATGATTTCAGTGCCAGGGGTAGCACTGGAAATGGCCTCATTTAGTTCCATAATATTTGAAACCATCACTTCTTTTTGAGAAGTTGACTGTTGGCAACCTATGAGGATGATTAAGGAAGTAACTAAGAATAAAAGACGTTTCATGTTTTTAAATTTTGGGTCATGTGGGGTGAATGCCAGGTGTTCTATCTGGGAGGTGTTCCGGGGCCAACGGACGATGAACGGAACCAAACTTCCGCATAACTCCCATTCGTATATTGTAAGGCTACATCTCCATCATAGGTCGCAGATCCAGTCCCCCAAACCATGTTGTCTTCGGGGCTTCGGCCGTTGGTCTGGTTGTACGCACCTTGTTTAAAAAATTGTAATTCACCTTCATAGGCATTGGGCTTTTCCGTTCCATCTTGCCCAATAGGAACATACAAGTCCACAATTTGCTGAGGCAATGATGTACTGGAGAATTCTGATTGTATCAGATTCTTCTGAAAAGTCCTTGTTTCATGACCCTCACTGGAAAAGGTGAGGTACATCACACCCTTGTAAACATTCACTTCGTAGCTAAACTCCTCGCCCAATGCAATGCCATCTAGAGGTTCCTGGGGGTATTCTTCCGGTGCATCGCCAACTACTGACATATCGTACCCCCATACTGCCGTAGAAAAATCCCATCTTCCGGAGTTATCGCCATCGGTATTGATCTCATAATTCCAGTATACCGAGCCTTTCGTATGCCCGGGAAATTTCTTATAAAAGATCTTTAGCGGCTCATTCTTATGTTTTTCCGCACTATGTATTTGTCCTACTACCACAGCGTAGGAAGCAGCGACTCGCGCATCGCCAGAAGTGCTCACGTGCATGACTTTGAGCGTTCCAGTCAACTTGCCACCAATGTCAGGAGTCCATCGCTCGATTTGTCCCAATTCCGATCTTGTATTATGAGAATTAGGTGAGGTAATTCCTCCATTTGGTGCTTTGTACACCACCCAGTCAGCACCATCGTTTGTGTGAAAAAAATAATCATCATGCTTAAACTCTATCAAGTCATCCTTGCTTTCACCATTACCAAGAAGGATCTTCCACTGTCCCAGAGAGTTCATTACGTCGCTCGGAAATTGTGCCTCTTGTGTTGCTGCTTCATTCGATGTTGCAGACTTTGAACCACAGCTTTCCAGCAGGACTGCTATGCTCAAAATAAATATAAGATGGATAAATATTTTCATAATTGAAGGGGTGAAAACAATTCTATTACCATGGAATACTTAAGTCAAAATATCCGATAATCCATTATAAGTGATGATCAATGCAAAGACCAACGCTCCTACCAATATCAAATTTATGATTGGCTTCCATTTAACCACAACAGATTTACGGTTCCATAGCATGATGAAAATAAAAACCACCAGTGGTAATCCGAAGGCATTGAGTACTTGAGAAAGGATTTGCCCTTTGATGGGATTTACCCCAAAGACGGGAATACTTAATGCTAATAGGCTCGCAAATCCGGTAATGATCCGAAACCTTTTGGAAGTCACATCTAAATTACCAGAAGAGTAATCAGCAACCATTAGCGGCACAATCATCAAACAAGGAAATATGGAAGAAAGTCCGGCACTCAACGTTCCAACAAAGAAAACCCCCACTGCAAATTTTCCTGCGAGGGGTGTCAATGCCCCAGACATGTCAAGTACTTTAGTGATCTCGGTACCTGTACCATAGAGCGACCCAGCAGACACGGACATGATGGATCCGCTGATAATAAAAATCAGGATCGCAGCTACAATTCCATCATTGCGATGTGTAACCTGATCTTCTCGTGTCCATCCTTTCCCCTGGATAAACAGAGGTCGTGATAAAAAGGTAGCCGCAGCCATAGTGGTACCCACGAATGCCGCTAACAGAATACCTGCTCCATCCACTTGCGGGATTTTTGGAACAAGGCCTTTAATAACCTCCATTGGTAGCGGCATCACAAAAAACAGCGTAAAAAAGAAGGACAGCCCCATCATCGATACAAACAGGGCCAATACTTTTTCAAAAAGAGAATAACTCCCCTTCAACAGGAGGAGATAAAATGTCCCAATGATTATTACAGCAATGCCTAACACCACGGGATATGGATTGGTAATTCCCGGATAGTTGAGCTGGATGATCTCAAAAATGACATTGGAAGTAATTCCAAGAATACCAATCAGGGAATTCCATTGACCTATTCCCACCGAAATGATGATCGCACAGGCCAGCACCTTACCCATCGGCAAGTGCTTTTTTACGGCAAATAAGGCAGTCTCCCTGGTGATCAAATAGTATTGTCCTGAAACGTAAATCAAAACACCGGAGAAAAGACAACTAAGGGCTAAAACCCATAGCAGGTCCATACCGAATGAGTTCCCTGCAACGATCATTGAGGTCACGCTGCCCGTCCCAATGGTATAACCTATGGCAAAAATTCCGGGGCCAAAGGACAATAGAAATTTGATCAGATTTTTCAAGCAGTTCTGATTTTATCGATCAATTCTAAACATTCTCGTACACTGGCTTCCAATCCTGCATAATCGTTGTTCTTAATCACATCCTTAGAGATCAATTTAGACCCCATTCCAACACAGGTGACTCCTGCATTGAACCAGCCTCTCAAATTTTCTTCAGTCGGCGAAACGCCCCCTGTAGGCATGATATTGGTCCAGGGTTGAGGACCTTTGATGGCGCTCACGAATCCTGGTCCGTATGTCCCTCCCGGAAATAGTTTAACCAGTTCGCAACCCATCTCTTCCGCTCGTGCAATTTCCGTAAGGGAAGCACACCCTGGCGACCACAATACTTTCTTTCGATTACAAGCTATCGCAATGTCTTCTCTGAAGACTGGAGTCACCACAAAATTTGCCCCTAATTGCAAGTAAAGTGCCGTTGATCCAGCATCGGTTACAGAACCAACACCCAGGATCATTTCGGGTAATTCTTGCTCCGCGAACTTGTTGAGCTCCCTAAAAACCTCATGGGCATAATCTCCCCGGTTGGTGAACTCAAGTACCCTGGCACCTCCCTGGTAGCATGCCCGTAGTATGTTTTTTGACAATTCAATATCGGCATGATAAAACAAGGGAACCATCCCCGTTCTTGCCATTTCAGTGTAAACCTGAATTCTTGAAAACCTTGCCATAATTATCTAATGATTATTCCTGTTGTATTTCCTATTACAATTCTTTGAACGTCTTCCGCAGATACCACATTGGCATCCCCTTCGACGGTATGTTTTAATGCACAAGCTGCAGCTGCAAAATTCACTGCATCTTGTTCTCTTTCGTAACTTAATAAGCCATAAATCAATCCAGCAGCATACGCATCCCCGGTACCCACTCGATCCACTATGTGTGTGACGTCAAATGACGGTGACCGATACATGCTGTTTTCACTCCACATAAAACCTTCAATTCGATTATGTGAAGCACTAACACTTTCCCGGTCTTTATCAACGACTTTCCTTACCCGAGGATAGTCATTCGTCAATTGCCTTGCACTCTCTTCAAACGGAGAATCAATTTCACCAATACCCAAAATTTCGTTCATGTCATACGTACTGGCAATGACCACATCGCACCCCTCTACCATTTCAGGAATGACCTCTTGCTGGCTTTTCCCGTACTGCCACAAACTCTTTCTGGAATGAATATCTCCTGATACAGGAATGCCAAGTTTATTCGCCGCAGCAATGGCTTCCTGGCAGGTGTCCGCAGCACTTTGGCTGATCGCCGGAGAAATGCCCGTCCAATGGAACCAGGAAGCCTCCTTCAAAATCTCATCCCAATCCACCATTCCCGGTGCTATACTTGAAAAGGCAGACTGATCACGTTCATAAACAACCTCACTGCTTCGATGAACAGCTCCTTTCTCCAGGAAGTACTTCCCCATTCGGCCATCACCATAGATGATTCTGGAAGTATCCAGCCAGTGATGTCTTAAAAATTGCGTGGCTGACTTGCCAAGTAAGTTATCCGGGAATCGCGTTACATGGAGCGCTTCAAGACCAAAATAAGCGAGTGAAATGGCCACATTTGCTTCTCCTCCGCCATAAGCCAAATCAACAGTAGTCGCCTGGGAAAATTTGGCATGACCCGGAGGCGACAACCTCATCATGACTTCACCAAATGTGACGACCTTCTTGCTCATGCCCAGTTCAATACTTGATCAAATTCATAATTCTCAGGATCTGGTAAATACGATTTCGCGGCCTCTCTATCTCCAGGTGTGAGGTAATGGAGTTCATCCAGAAACAACCTGGAGATTTGTGCTTCAATATCTACCAGTCGTGGTTCTACTTTGCCATCTTTCTGAAAATCTTCCAGATAAATGGGGCTAATATCTCCCGTAGAATTCGCACTGACAATGCAGCCAGTAATGCCTTCATTGAACAGCTTCTTTACGCCTAATCCCAAAAGTGAGCAGAGCGTTAGGTCGAACCCTATAGGTCGGGCACATCGCAATTCATAACCCAACTCCGTGGGTCGACTTTTGATATGGATATCAAGTGCTTGCAAGCGCTTTTGAAGCAAAATATTGAAAATATGGGCCTTACTTACATTGCCTAGCTCCGGATGGCCATGGGCATCGTAAGTAAATGAGATCCCACTCTTTTCAATTTCTTTTATGTTGAGGATATGAAAAACACCCTCACTCACCATCGCTACCCCGTACTCAATTCCCAGGATCTTTCTCTTGACAATGGAGGAAATAATAAGGTTGATGATTTTATCGAGGGTCACTTCGGTTTTGTTAAACATTTCCGGAATGACCATCATCGGGAAGTGGCACCCGGTAGCGATACCAAATGCCAGATGTCCCGCGGACCTTCCCATGGCAGACATGACAAACCATTGTCTTGATGTCCGAGCATCTTCGTAAACCGTATGGCCAATCCTCACCCCTTCATCTTTGGCGGAATGGAACCCAAAAGTTGGATTCCGATCTGGGAGCGGCAGGTCATTATCGATGGTTTTCGGTACATGGATATTGCTGATGTCAATGTTGTTTGATTTCAGGTATTTGGCAATTCTATTGGCCGTAGAAGCGGTATCGTCGCCACCGATGGTCACCAACAATTTGACATTTTCTTTTTCAAACAGGCGGGTATTGAAATCCGTGTCCTTTGGTTTGAATCGGCTCATGATCAGAGTTGATCCACCTCGGCTAAAAATCCGATCAGCATGCTCGAAATCAAATTCCTTGATCTCCGGATTTTCCGAAAACAGCCCCTGGTAGCCATGGTGGATGCCCAGCACCCGGTAATCATCGGCAATAAAGGCTTTGGCCACCGTGGCAATCACGGTATTAATCCCGGGGGCAGGTCCCCCGCCACAAATAATAACAACGCTAGGTTTCACGATTTGAAAAATTAAAAAAAGGGGCCAGGCTAGTTTAAAACTTATGAACTACAATTGATTGCCTGACTCCCAAGGCAATTCTTATCTCGCCACCCTTCCGGAGGCGTCTCCTTTCATGAGTTTCTCCACTTCGGCAACAGTCACCAAATTGGCATCCCCCTTAATCGTATGTTTCAAGCAAGAGGCCGCTACGGCAAAATCCAGAGCATTCTGATCGTCATCCGGATACTGCAACAGTCCGTAAATCAATCCTCCCATAAATGAATCCCCTCCACCTACTCGATCAACAATATCTGTGATTTGATATTGGCGGGTATCATACATTTTAGTTCCGTCGTAGAGTACACCTGCCCAGGTATTGTGTGAAGCAGAAATTGATCCACGAAGTGTCGTAATTACCTTCTTGGCTTTCGGAAACTTTTTCATCATCTGCTGGCAAACGGATAAGAAGGCTTCTGCTTTCACATTGTGGCCTTCCGTTTGGACTGAAATCCCTTCTGGTTTGATCCCAAAATGCATCTCGGCATCTTCTTCATTACCAAGTACTACATCGCAGTAAGCAGTCAATTCTGTCATGATAGCCTCCCGATGATCAGCACTACAATACTTCCACAGTTTCGCTCGATAGTTCAGATCCGTAGAAATGGTAATGCCCATTTCTGAAGCCGCTTTTACTGCTTCCAAACAGGCATCTGCGGCACCTTGTGAAATGGCAGGCGTAATTCCTGTCCAGTGAAACCAGGCAGCTCCTTCAAATACTTTTGACCAATCTACCATTCCTGGTTCAATCTCAGCCATGGCTGAATGCGCTCGATCGTAAACGACTTTACTGCCTCTACTTACCGCACCAGTTTCTAAAAAATAGATCCCTAACCTATCTCCGCCGAAAATGATATTCTGGGTGTTTACACCCCGCTTCCTCATTTCCATTAAGGCACATTCTCCAATGTCATTTTTAGGTAATCGAGTGACAAAATCCACCGGCACGCCGTAGTTCGCCAACGATACCGCGACATTTGATTCACCGCCTCCATAAACCACATCGAAACTGTTGGCTTGTGAAAACCTCAAGAAACCAGGAGGGGCTAACCGAAGCATGATTTCTCCAAATGTTACGACTTTTTGATCCATCTAATTATATGATTTACAATAGGTTAATATTTAATACTGTGTAATTTATACACAGTTTAAGGAATTTACAAATTACCTGTGAATCCTTCTCTTATTTTCTTTTGAACAACACCGGACCGCCTTTTACGCCGGTTTTCTTTTCGTTGGTCGCTTCAAGAATGTCCATTTGCAAAATCTTCTTTCTGAAATTGCGACGATCCAGTTTTTCACCAAGTATACTTTCATAAAGTTCCTGGAGTTCTGTTAATGTGAAGCGGTCTGGCAGCAACTCTCCGAAAATCAGGTTTTGCTTCAGATTATTACGAAGCTTCTCGAGTGCCTCTGATAGCAAAATTTCATGATCGAACCCAAGCTTCGGCAAATCATCCAATGAAAACCAATTGATCTCCGAAATGTAGTTTCTAGGTATCACTGGATAATCTTCTGGTTTGACCAACGCATAGAATGACACTGAAACCACTCGTTTGATCGGATGTCTATTGACATTGCTGTAACAAGCCACTTGCTCATGAGGTATCTTTTTGATCCCAGTCAAATTGAACAAGACCTGATGCACAGATTCTGAAAGGGTTTTCCCCTCTCCCATGGTCCCACCTGGTAGCAACCAGTGATCCTTGAATGGTTCGATCGATCGCTTCACTAAAAGGATCTTAAGTTCATTCTCCTGAAAACCGAAAACACAACATTCAACGGCAAGTGTACACTTGTAGGAATCGAGTGATACGGCAGTATCCAGGGGACCAACTTTCTTTTTCATCTTATTCACCTTCAAAAGCGAATTAAAACCAAAAATATGAATCGTTGCGCCGAGCATGCTACTGTCGTTCTAAGTCTGATCAAATTTCGGCTTATGAAAAGGCCAATCCCCCATTGATATCTACATTGTTTCCTGTCATGAATGACGATTGGTCACTAGCCAGGTAAGCCACCAAATCCGCTACTTCTTCTGCCTTTCCTTCTCTCCTTAACGGGGTAGCATTCGCCACATTGACCCTTACTTCATCTTTGGTAAAATCATCGTGAAATTTGGTCGCAATCATACCTGGGCAAACTGCATTGATTCGAATTCCTTCCGGGCCAAATTCCTTGGACCAGTTTCTTGTCAAAGTCATGACTGCCGCTTTCGAGGAAGCATAGAGCGCAGAACCGGGTCCCCCTCCATCACGTCCTGCCTGCGAGGCAAGATTAACAATCGAACTTCCTTTACCCATCAATGGCTTCATTGCTTGTGTGACAAAAACCGTTCCTTTGAAATTGACTCCCATGACCAAATCATAGAAAGATTCATCCAATTCCTCTGCTTTCTTACGGGCAAAAAGCCCTCCAGCATTATTGACAAGTATATCCAACTTATAACCAAAGGCTTTTTTGGTTTTAGCAACCAGATGATCAATATCTCCCTGTTTTGTTACATCTCCCTTTACCGCAATCGCTTCACCCCCAACGTCTTTAATAGCGGCAAGTGTGTCTGCGCTATCCGACTCACTATTGAAATAATTGACCACTACCTTGGCCCCTTCTTTTGCCAGTTTCACACAGATAGCGCGCCCAATGTCACGCGCGCCACCTGTAACAACAGCTACTTTTCCTTCCAACTTCATTCAATGTAATGTTTTAAAACAGATTTTTTAAATCCCTAGTGCCTGACCGCCGCCAATCTGAATGGTCTCAGCCGTAATAAATGACGCATCATTCCCAGCCAGGAAGGATACGACAGAGGCTACTTCTTCCGGTTCGCCTAATCTTCCCAACATGATATTATTCTTCCACGAAGCAAATACTTCTGGTTTTGTTGACTTGATCTGCGCATGAAAAGGGGTATCAATCGTTCCAGGAGAAACTGCATTTACTCTGATGCCGTACTCCGCCAAATCTTTGGCCAATGCCCTGGTGATGGCGTGAACTCCTGCTTTCGATGTTCCATAAATTCCAGCACCAGGACCACCTGCATTCCATCCCGCATTAGAAGTGTAGTTGATGATCGTAGGATGCTCTCCATTTTTCAAATATGGAATTGCCGCCCTTGAAGCAAAAAATACAGAGTCCAGATTGAGTGCCATGACGTTTCGGTAAAATTCAGTGGTCATCTCTTCGAATCTTGAACGGCCGCCAAGTCCGCCGGCATTATTTACCAATACATCAATTCGGCCATATTTCTCACCAATGGCTTTAATATTAGCCGTTACATCTTCTTCTTTGGTCACATCAAACCCATAGTATTCTGCTGTAATTCCCTCTGCTTCTAGTTCTTTCACTCGCTGGGAACCGGCTTCATCTTCAATGCCATTCAGGATGACGATGAAACCATCTTTTCCTAGTCTACAGGCTACTTTAAAACCTATGCCACCAGTGGCTCCCGTTACAATTGCTACTTTATTATTTGATTTTTCCATTTTATGTCTACTGTAATATTTTATTCGTGTTTTTAAATGATTTAAGTTTTTAAGCAGTTGGTTTGAGTGGCTCAATCTTGCCACATAGAAGCAACACGCCAGCCAGGGCTATCAAGGCCAATGCCGACCCGATGTAGAATACTGGTTGGTAATTCCCTCCACTGGTTAGCCAGGGCACGAAAAAGGTCAACCCTGCTGCGGCCAGTTTAGCAGCCATACCTGCAAATCCGGCAAGCGTACCTACCGTCTTACCACTGAAAAAATCACTCGGTAAGGTTTGGATATTTCCAATGGCTGTTTGAAATCCGAAAAGAATAGTTGCCATGATGATTACCGCTGTGGTCGGACCACCTGGACTCGCCAAAGCCAGTAGAGATGGCAACATGATCAAACATCCGATGGTGATCACTAATTTTCTAGCCCTGTCTACAGACCATCCAGCCTTTAATCGGTTCTGAGCCAATAGACCTCCGAACCAGGCACCGAACATGGCTCCAACATAGGGCACCCATCCGTAAATCAATAACCCCTTGACATCCATGTTGTATACTTCGAACAAGTAGATAGGAATCCAGGAAATGAATAACCACCAAATGGGGTCAATGGCAGCTGAAGCAATAATCACCCCCCAACTTTGACGATGGGTAAGCAATTTTCCTGTACTAGGATTATATCCTTCCTCGCTGCTTGAATCTTGATTACCGGTTGCTGATTTTTGGCCACTGAGGATATATTCCTTTTCCTCGTCGGTAATCCATGGGTGTGACTTAGGAGGAGCTTTTACGATAGCAAACCAGGGAATCAACCAGATGAAACCAAGGGCCGCCACTGCAATGAAGATAGCGACCCAACTCCCAAGTGCAAGAGATAATGATGAAATGATTGGAATAGAAACAAGTCCTCCGATCGCTGCACCTGAGTTAAATAACCCTTGTGCAAAAGCTCTTTCTTTGGTTGGAAACCATTCTGCATTCCCTTTTGCGGCTCCCGGCCAGTTTCCCGCTTCTGAGATCCCCAAAATGGATCGAAATAAGGCAAAGGTTGTAAATGAGCCTGCAAACGCATGAAGCGCTGTAGCAATGGACCAAACACCAATGGATAAAGCAAACCCTATGCGGGTTCCTATCCAGTCAAAAATCTTCCCGAAAATGGCCTGACCAAATGCATAGGAGAACATGAAAATGATGGTGATGTTAGCATAGATCGCTTTGCGTTCATCAATTCCTTTGTCTGGAAAAAGATCATCGGCAATTTGAGGCCAAAGGACACTCAAGGTTTGCCGGTCGATGTAGTTGATGATGGTTGCTAGCGCAATCAGGCCTACCACCCACCATCTTAATCCTCGTAATTTCATAAATCAGTTATTGGGTTGATCAATCTTTATCACCGAAATAAGATACTCCCGCTCCACTAAGAAAATCTTCCCTTACCGGACTGAATGTATCGATCAGCATCCCTTCTTCCAGGCAAAGGGCACTATGAAGCAAGTTAGGCTCGATATAAACGCCATCTCCCCCTTTGACCACCTGTTTCACACCATCGATTTCAAATTCAAATGAACCTGAGACCACATAAGTTGCCTGGGTGTGAAAATGACTGTGCGGTGAACCCAATGCACCTTTTTCGAATTTCACCAGAACCATCATGATCTGGTTATCATATCCAAGCATTTTTCTGGATACTCCTCCTCCGAGTTCCTCCCATTCCATGCCTTCGGTTAGGACATATTTATCGCTATTTCTCTCCATGTTATTGATCAATTCTTTTAAAGTCGTAAATACCTTGCCAATTCAATTCTCCCTGAGGGGTAGTAATCTCGTGTTGAGATGATTGACCTTTATCTTTCAGGGAAAAAGCAAATTGATATGTTTCGCCGCCTTTCAACCGAAATTGAATGGCCACGTATGCTTCAGACTGATGTAATAATTTCAAGTCTTCAACCGAGGTAAATAAGTTCAGGGGGCGCTCTGAAGGATAGTCATAACTTCCATGCACCTCATACAAATTCACAAAAGTTGTATTACCACTTGTTCTCCGTTGAAGGAGACCTGGATTCCTTCGTAGATTAAAATTGGGATCATTGGCCCCGATACGTGTCAATAGGATCTCATCACCTGGTTCCGTCACTGAAGTAACGGTATAAAATTTCTTTCCATTGAACCAGGTCATGTTCATGATGTCATCCTGAACAGCAGATTGACCTTCAGCCCAAAGGTGCTGATAACCAGACGCCTTCCCCATAGGAGTAAGATCGTTATTCATCTTAAATGTTTGATTGGAGGACATGAATTCTCCGACATAATACAAGGGCAAATCGTATCGGGTCCCTTCAGGTGCCTGCACCGCAAAAAGATCAATGATGATGGGATGCTCCAATTCATCGATGGAGATAACAGCCATGGTCCGATGCATGGTTACACCTTCATAAGCATTGGTTTCTGTGGCGCTTACGATCTGTACTGCATCACCTCCTGAAAAATAATACGGCGTTCCAGAAGTCGCGTCAGCTGCTTTAACATCATGATCGAAATGCGAGTCTTTATCAATTACCAGCGTATTATGAGCGATGGTTTCTTTCGCCCAACTGTGATTTTCTTTGAGGTAACCTCCCCCGTCTTTATGCTCGATGTTCACCCATCGGGCTGCTCCATAATCCTGTATGACTTCTCCTGTTTCGTCATAGAGTAAAAACCCTAACCGATCAAAATGACCGTGTCCCATGCCATGTTTGGCGTACTTCATTACTAGTGTCAAATCCTTTGCTCTGACAATACCAATGGCTCCTTCGTCACCGTCGGCACCATCCCGGAGCTCCATACTTCTGAATATGTATGGTGTACTTTTTCCTTCAGCAATCGCTTTAGCAGCGATTAATCCCGAATCATTTAAGGGGACTCGTCCCTGGTTTTCGATGATAGAAAGTAATCCTGAGTCTTTTCCCCCGAAATGATAGGCCATACTCACGGCATTGACCAATTCTCTAGAAGCGAGCGACATCCCTTTTTGTGCATCATTGATCGGGAAGAATTCACCCTGGGCATTCGTTTGATTTACTAAAGCACTTACCGCCTTGAGCAGTACTCCATCGCGGTAATTTAAAATATCCAATTCCGGCATTTTGTTGGCAAGGCCCTGTGCAAAGATCAGGAAGGGATACATGGCATAGCGTTGGTAATAAGGACCTTCGGTATAGTATCCGTCAGGTGAAAATGAATGATCCATTTGGGCCAGGAACCCGGCTTCTTTTTGATGGGCTGGCTTGATTGTCCCTCCATCGTTATCCACACTCACTTGATTTGACATATCCACCTTCAAGCCATACAATGCCCACTGTACTAATTCCTCATCTCCAATCACCAGGCCGACCATTCCGACAGCCGCATTGCCCCAAGTACTGTGGTTATGGATTCTATTGAAAAATTGAGGGTTCTCAACCGAAACGTACTCTGCGTAAGGCCTGAACAAATCCTGATTCAATTTTTTACGTGTCTTTTTATCCAACCAATCGTAGATACAGTCATAGGCCTGACTGGTATAGACCAACCAGTTCGCATCGTTCAAACATTGCCAGAACAACTTACCACGAGCATAAGATCTGGTTGCTGGGTGCTTATCTAATGTTGGGTACAGTTTTGCATAAGCCAGGAGCATGTCCCGGATGTACACCGCATACTTCTCATCCTGGGTGATTTGAAATAGCACGCCGGCCTTCTGCATGGTGAAGAAATTGGACTTGTGCTTTTCATGTGTATATCCGCCAGCCAGGTCTTTCGGTACGGGGACATCCATCTCTTCAGCCAGGGCCAGATCCACTTGCTCTTGAACAGCTTTCAGCGATTGATCAAACAGAGGAATCTTCCCGGCGGAGTTTCGAATATTTTCAACCCCCGACCTGGTCAGGATCAAACGAGGATGATCCTGAGACCAAGTGAAGGTCATATGAAGAAAAAGTACTATCGTTAGTAATATTCTCACTAGTGTATTTTGATAATTTCTTGTGTCCTTAAAGACTTAGGGTTCATGTCGAAGCAAGTATCCATCTCCAGCAATTGAGGCATTGTAATCTTACCTTTGACCTGAAATAACAATTTACTTTTCTTCATTAGTTGTGGACTCATTGATCTGAGTTGGGTGATTTTAGATTTAAGTTTTTAAAATTTCAAGTTTGTAAATGAAAAGGAGGACTCAGGCACTTTAACCATTGTATCAGCCCCTAAGATCTCCTGTTTCTATCTAAACCAAATTATGAACTATATTCTTAGGATTAGTAACCAGTATTTTGAGTAATCTCCCCAAAACTGGACAACACTTCAGAAATAGGAATAGGAAACAGATAATACTCATTTCCAAATGACTCTCCCATTTCTGCTTGTGCAGTTCCTGTTCTGGTCAAATCAAACCAACGGTGACCTTCGAATGCCAACTCCAACCTTCTCTCATCCTGAATGGCTTGACGTACCAACGCCTGCGAATTCAGCACGGTATGATCCAGCACATTCAGTCCTGCTCTTGTTCTGATGGGATCTAACAAATCCAGAACAGCTTCCGCTGAAGATCCGTTTTCATTTAAAGTCTCCGCATACAACAAGATGACATCAGCCAATCGAATTTCGATCCAATCATGATCAGGACCTCCCGTCTGAGGGAATTTAGGCGAAGCCATTGTCGTTTCATCGATGGTCACTGCTCTTCTCAAATCACCGCCAGCTAGAGCCTCTGACGCTACTGCATCGAATGCGGCAATTAAATCAGAATCCAGCGGCAACAACGACTTGGTATCTAGGCCACCTGACCATGACCAAAACTCAGAGAAGCCATACTCATCAGTAATAGAACTTGATACTTGTGTAGCGAAGATAATCTCTGAATTCAAATCATTGTCCACTCCAAAGATATCTGCAAAGTTGGCCTGCAGTTCGATTCCAGCGGCAGCTGCCCCATTTACCACTGCTGCCAAATGCGATTCCGCACTTCCGAAATCACCTCTGTGCACATAAACTTTACCCAGCAAAGCTCTGGCAGCCAATTGTGATGCTCTGCCATCTACGATGTTAACACTCAATGCGGAAATCGCATCCTGTAAGTCAGGAATGATCACATTATCATACACTTGAGCCGCAGGTTGCCTGGTCAATATCGAAGGATCCGTTACACTTGGCGAAGAAGTTAAATTAACAGTCACATCACCGAATACTCGAACGAGTTTAAAGTAGGAAAGCGCTCTCAAGAATTTGGCCTCCCCAACTTCTGTGTCATTGGTTGAGTTCTCAATCACATTGTTCGCACTCAAGATCGATTTGTAAAGTGCTGAATAGAAAGGACTGAAAAACTGATCTTCCATCGCGGTAAGATCCGGACCAAATACATCAAATTCTGTAAATGGCGCTTCGAACATGAAAGCATTGTCAGCCCTGAAGTCCCCCATGACCGCCATCGGTGTGGCAGAACCATGCTGATAGAAATAAGCGGCGTTCAATACCCCATCAAAATCTGTCAAAGAATTTGAAGTAGCGATGTTAGGGGGAAATTGATCCAGGTCTTCGGTACAAGCCGAAACAAGCAATAAGACCGCCAATAATTTATATATCGTTTTCATTAGTTTCTTATTTAGAAATTAACATTTACACCAAAAGTGAAACTTCTTACAATTGGACTTGCGCCCACTTGTACTCCATAAGTAGTAGGTCCGAGGTAACCACCATTTGTAATTTCCACACCTTCAGGATTAAAAGAGGTATAATCATCTGCCCATAGATATAGCAGATTTGTCGCTGCAACATATACTCGCGCAGATCTTATTCCGACTTTACTAATCAGGTCTTGACGAAGTGTGTAACCAATGGTCATGTTTCGTAAAGCTATATAAGAAGCATCCTGCACCATCGCGTCAGTTTGATCTCTGGCTCGTGCATAATGAAGTCCATTATGATCAGCAATACCATCATCATCTGCATCAAAACTATCACGCAATCTTCCACCCCATTGTGATTCATAATACAACGGATCGATGTTGAATACGTCTCCACCTTGTGCTCCCTGAAACGATAAGGTCATATCAAAGTCTTTGTAACGCAAGGAATGAGTCATCCCCCAGTAAAAATCCGGAGTATTTTGTCCGATCTTAACCAGATCGCCACCTTCTTCAACCGTTCTTGTTCGGTCAATGACGCCATCACCGTTTTGGTCTACTACATAGTATTCACCGCTAGTGATTCCATTGTTTCTTGTGGGATCTGCAACGTGCTCCATTTCTACCTGACCGATGGTTTCCAGTCCCCACATTTCGCCAATTTCTCCGCCAACATAGTTTCTGAATACCGGGCCACGACCACTCTGCCCGTAAATAGTAGGTGCAAGCTCCGTTAGACCTCCGAGATCAGTAATTTCAGTATTCACCGTCGACAGATTACCAGACATATTCCAGGTGAGATCTCCCCTCTCCAGCACATCTAACCCTAACTCGAACTCAAAACCAGAACTTTTCAAGTCTCCTGAATTCAATCTCACTGAGGTCGTACCAAGTACTTCGGATACACTCTGATTAATAAGAATGTCTTCAATGTCCGAAGTGTAGTAGTCAATACCTAATGTTACCCTATTTTGAAGGATTCCAAAATTGATCCCGTAATTGGTCTCGGTATTGGTTTGCCACGTCAAATCAGGATTAGCTACATCTGTAGGAATAAGGAAAGCGTTTCCAAAAACTGATGCTTGAGGGTTCAACAAACTCAATGAGCTAAATGCTCCCAGATCAGAAGTAGTCCCCAAAGATCCTGTGCTAAATCTCAACTTCAACAAATTCAGGAAATTCAAATTATAGAAATCCTCATTATGAATGTTCCAGCCCAATGACAAAGCAGGAAAAGCTTCGAAGCGATTGTTTCTCCCTAAACGAGAATCTCCATCTCTTCTAAGAGAAACAGATACCAGATAACGATCATCATAAGCATAATTGATTCTTCCGAAAATACTTCTTCGAGCGATTGTCTCATCTCGTTCAGTTATACTAATATCAGCAGGATCGAGTAATGCAAAATTTAATGGTTGTCCATAAGGCACATTCGTACCCCTAAGAGCTGTAGCACTAATATTGAAATTCTGGAATTCCACACCTACTACCGCTGAGATATCATGATCTCCAAATTTCTGAGCATAATTCAAAGTGGTTTCACTCAACATGGAAGATCGCTTCGTATCTGTTTGATCCAGGTCCGTCTGATTGGTTCGAGCTCTTGAATCTGCTCGCAGTAATTGATGATAGTAATCCTGCGTATCCCGGATATCAGCACCGATTACCGTTTTCACATTCAATCCTTCAATGATCTCAAATTGCAAGTAGCTGCTCACATTGGCGAAATACGTCTTTTGCCACTGGTCCGCATTGTCCAGCTTAGCAGCAGGACCCGCATCACCAGATCCACCGATCCCGTTTCCACTTCTGCCATAGTGCCAATCTTCAGCAAACTCACCTGGCTGTAACGTGTAAATACTGTTATTCCATGGAGCATCATCTCCTCCTCTAAATCCAGCATCGAAACCAGCGAGGCCTAGCGCCTGTGCTTGTTGATCTAACTGCTGAACGAACGCAATAGAAGCCTCGGTATGATAAATAGGATGCACACTGTAGGCTCTTAATAGGTCTCTCATGTCGTGAGCGACAATGTCCTGATCTGAAACAAAACCATTGATACTCAAGCCAGTCTTAAAGCGTTTTCCCAATTTCGCATCCAAATTCAAACGTCCATTGAATCGTTCAAAACCCTGGGTGATCACAATTCCTTCTGTATTCTGATAACCTACAGAAGCAAAGTAGTTGATGTCTTCCGTTCCTCCACTCACACTGAAATCATGGCTTTGCATTGATCCAGTTCGGAAAAGCCAATCTTCTACGGATACCACATCCGGAGAATTCCTAAATCCATTTAAGCGGTATGCCAATAATTCAGGATCTACTTCAGATACGTTGAATGTTCCATTAGCGATGCCATTATCAATGGTATTGGCCCATTCTCCTGCGGTCTGGGTAATATTATCATTTCTATACCTGTTGGACACACTCGTATATCCATTGTAAGAAAAGCTTGCTTTGCCTGATTTCCCCTTCTTGGTAGTCACCAGAATGACACCATTGGCTCCTCGTGAACCATAGATTGCAGCGGAAGCAGCATCTTTCAGTACTTCCAGGCTTTCAATGTCATTTGGATTAACCGTCGCCAAACTTCCTGAAATAGGGAATCCGTCAACAACAATGAGTGGACTTGAATTTCCATTAACGGTCGATGCTGCTCTAATCTGTATTCTGGGATCAGCACCAGGCTCCCCACTTTGGTTCTGGATTAACACACCCGATAATTTACCGGCGAGTGCATCATCTACTCGTACTGCCTGGATGGCCGCTACATCACGCCCCTCAACCTGTGCAATTGCACCAGTATTGTGAGACTTCTTTCGAGTACCGTACCCCACAACGACCACTTCTTCCAGCTCGGCGATATCAACGTCAAGCGTCACGTTGATGGTAGACCGTCCATTGACGCCCACAATCTGGGTAGTAAATCCTACGGAGGAAATTTCTAATGAAGCGTTACTGGCTGCAGTTAAGGTAAAATTCCCATCAATGTCAGTAACAGTACCCACGGTACTTCCTTGCACGCGAATGGTTACTCCAGGTAAGCCTTCACCACCTTCGTCCGTAACTTTCCCGGAAATCGACTGTTGGGCATACGCCAACAGAGAGAACATGCAAAGCATCGCAAACAACCAGCCACGCAGGTGATTCAGATGCTTTCTTGTGCCTTGTAAAATGTTATTCATTTTTTAAGATTTTCGAATTGTAAATAGGTTAGATAGCGTCGGGAAAAATTCAGGCACTCCTCACAATAATAATTTCAAATAAAAAAGCGATTTTCTATATTTGAGGCGAAAGGAATACCTTCAACACTGAAGAACTACGATCGGCAAAATTGTATTTCAAGTTGAAGTGTCCCGACTTGATTGGATTAGCCCTGGGCTGATCCAATTTTTTTTGTTCAATTGGTATTCATCCCATGCTTATTATGGTTGGCCGTTGGACAATTGTTTAAAATCAGCTGAATTCACATAATCCCTGATATTGCTCAAGTGTTCTGCAATGGCTTCACCCGCTTTCGTAGCATCCTGATTACGTATGTGTTCTAAGATCATCTCATGTTGCTTTATGGCAACTTCAACCAAGACATCATCACATACCTTGTGCTTCTTAAAAAATGCCAGAATATCTGGAGTGATGATCATTAGCAATGATTTCAAAACTGAATTCTTGCCTGCATCGGCGATTTTAATGTGAAACAAAAGATCTTCCTCTGCCGCATCCTGGTTACTGAGCACCTTTTCTTTATGAGCCTCTAGTGCTTTTTGAAGTTCCACCAAATCTTCGACAGTCCTGTTTTTGGCCGCGAGAATGGCACCCTGAGTCTCAAGTAATACACGTGTTTCAACCAGTGATTTAAAATCGTTGTTATGAAGACTTAGCATATCAGTAATAAGCCCTTCTAGGGCCGGAAGTCCCATCCCCGCAACTACTGTCCCGCTTTGAGGCAGGGTTTTGAGGATCCCATAGAATTCCAGTTTCTTTAGCGCATCACGTAGATGTGTTCGGCCTACTCCCAAACGGTCGCACATTTGCCGCTCACTAGGAAGGCGATCCCCAGGATTGAGTTGCCCTGAAGAGATCAATTCCTTAATTTGACGGATGATCTTATCAGCGGGAGATTCGATTTCGATCTGAGAAAAACTATTGAGTACTTCCATTGAATAGATTAGACTTCAGGTTAATTGAAGAATTAAAGCATTAATTGATCAATAATTGGTCGACCAATTTAAAACGAACCAATGCAAAATCCAAACTTTTCCTCGTTTTCATTTGATTTTTATCAATAAGAGAGCTGAAATCATTGATCAGGATGAGAATTTGTTAATTCAAGTTTCCGAATTGAGAACTGTAGCAGCCGACCGGATTCAACGAAAACCATGTCATAACCTTAGATTTACCTAGAGTAATTCATCAACTAACGACTTTTTAACTGCAACCATTTTTATGAGCAACATGCGAACTCTTGGACTGATCGGTGGAACTTCCTGGCATTCGACGATTCATTACTACCAAAATATCAATCAATCCATTAATGAGCATTTTGGCAATAACTCCAACCCGCCATTGATCCTGTTTAATCTGAATCATGCGGTTATTCATCAACATCAAAAAGAGAACCATTGGGACAAGATTGCAGAATTGGTGATTGATGCAGGCGAAAGGCTACAAAAAGCAGGTGCTGAGGCACTGCTTCTCTGTGCAAATACCACACATAAGGTATATGAATCTGTATCAAAAACAATGGCTATCCCTATTCTTCACATTGCTGACGCAACTGCAAACGCAATTCAACAACAGGGATTAAGAAAGGTATGTTTTATTGGTACGAAGTTTACGATGATGGAAGATTTCGTGACCAATAGAATTTCAAAACACGATATCGAAGTAATTACGCCCGTTGGCTCTGAAAAACTTGAAGAGTTGCATCGAATCATTCATCAGGAATTGGTTTTGGGTAACATCATTTCTTCTTCCAAGGACTTTGTTTTGAACTGTATTCAGGAAATGGTTGATCAGGGTGCAGAAGGCGTCATCTTAGGCTGCACTGAATTTCCAATTTTGATCCAAGCTACAGACTTAAATATTCCGATATTTGATACCGTAAAAGTCCACACAAAGGCAGCTTTTGATTTCATTCTCGATCAATGAACAATTTTTGAAAAATGAACAAGACAGACTTGTTAGCCCTGGAGAGAACCAAATTGGCCAATGAACGAACATTCCTGGCCTATTTCCGAACCTTTGTGGTGGTTTTTGGATCAGGGTTGACCCTTGTTAAAGTTGACTTCCTCAATAATCTGGAATCGCTTGGTTACCTTTTCATGGGATTAGCAATCCTGCTCTTTCTAGTCGGTGTTATCCGGTTTTTTGTGGTGAAAAAGCGACTAGACAGATGGTCCGATGAATAATTCGTCCGCACTTTCCTGTACTTATTTAAAGGTTCCATATAGTTGAATCTCCTATCTAATGCTGTCCGATTTGGCGACTATCCCATCATAATCCGTCTATCTTCGCACCCTAAATGAAAACCAAAGAATGTCCCTAGTGTGCGATGCAGGTAGATAAGGAGGAAGAGATCTGCCCGATTTGCCAATACGAGTTTCCAACTCAAAATCCAGCCTATCGATGGCTACTGATTGGCATTGCTATTATGCTGCTGCTTCTATTTTTATTCTAAGATAATCCATCGTCTAGCGTCTGCCATCGGACGAATTATTCCAATTATTTTCCTACTTCGATCACCATAACTGAACTTTGGTCGTTTAAATGCTACAATGAAATACGCGCTTTCTTTTTTCTTACTGATGATGTCAGTCAGCCTGTCTTACGGACAAGGTCTGGAAGAGATCAGAAAGCGGTTTCATCAGGCAGTATTGAGTCAGGATAGCATTAGTAATTATCACAAATTCATCGAAAAAGTAGATCAAACCTCTCCTACGATCATGGCTTATCAGGCAGCCGGTGAAGCTATGATGGCTCAAACGCTCTGGAATCCGCTGGCCAAACTCTCACAAGTCAATCGGTATGAGAAGATGATCCTGGATGCGGTAGACCAGGAAATGGATAATCTGGAAATCAGATTCTTACGCTTTGCCATTGAATTCCATCTACCTAGAATCCTCATGATGAGTAAACACCTGGAAGAAGACCGGGATTTTATTGTGGCCAATTTGTGGCGATGCAAGGAAATGAACATCGATCCGGAATTTGAGCGGTACATCACCTACTTCATGAATGAAACGGGCATGCTACTTCCGGAACAGATCACAGTGATCAAGCAATTGCTAAGTGAACCCAAATCGGATTAATCACAAGGTTTCCAGTCTTTCTTTATCTTAGTCGAATGAAGCGTGTATTCTCTTTTCTTTTGTTCTTTTTTATGACTTGCATTCTTCTGGCCCAGGAAAAGGTTCAGGAGGCGGAAGAAGTCTTGGACAATAGTGCCGAATGGAGCACTGAGACAAAAATGTCATTACTTGCCGTATGGGGATTGGTGGTATTGGTTTTGACCGCTCGAACATTCAGGAATAAATCAGATATGTAATGAAAGAATCGTTGCATATCAAGAATATGGTATGTGACCGATGCATCGAAGCGGTAACCGAAGCGCTTCAATCCGCCCATATTCCTTTTCGTGAAGTACAATTGGGGCAGGTCAGTGGTGTGCATGCCAACCAGCAGCAACTCGAATCATTGGCCTTGTATTTACAAAAAAGAGGTTTTCAACTGCTCGAAGACAGCAATGAGCAATGGGTTTCACGAATAAAAACAGCATTACTACAAAGCATTCTTGAACCAGGCCTGTTAGGCAATCAAAATCACTCTACCTACCTGGAGCAGCGCCTGGAAAAAGACTACACTTCCCTCAGCAGGATATTCTCTTCATCGACGGGAACAACCATAGAAAAACACCTCATTAATCAGCGTATAGAACGGGCCAAAGAGCTGATCTCTTACGGTGAATTGTCCATCAGTGAGATCGCTAACCATTTGGGATACAGCAGTGTGCAACATCTTTCCACCCAATTCAAAAAAATCGTCGGTGTAACCCCTTCGCAGTACCTGAAATCCAATCAACTGACCAGAAAAGGTCTGGATCAGGTCTGATTGCAAAAATCTATAACTCTTTTCCTGAATTTTGGAATTCTTTGGAGAAGCCGCATGTTTTCTTTGCCGATATGGAAGCGGTAAAAGTGAAGACGGACTTGCATTGTGATCACTGTGTACAAAAAGTGACGCCATTGCTGAATGAAGCAAGCATGATCAATAATTGGTCGATTGATACGGAAGACGGTGTGAAAACCTTGAGTGCGGTAGGCGAAGGCGTCAATCCTGGTTATTTACAGGGCTTATTGTCACAAGAAGGCTATTCCATTGTAAACAATCCGCCAAAACCTTCATTTTGGCTGGATAATCAAGTTTGGCAAAGAGCTTCTTTCAATACCCTGAATTGCCTCATTGGCTGCTCCATCGGGGATTTTGGAATGATCTTCTTTTTACAAGCCTTTTATCCAAACACACCGATGGTTTGGCAAATGACCCTGGCCATCATTGCTGGTCTGATGACTTCCATCGCGCTGGAAACCATCCTGTTGAAAAGACGCGAAAAGTTTGACTGGTCCCTGGCTTTGAAGACCGCCTTTGGGATGTCTTTTATCTCTATGGTAGCCATGGAAATTGCCATGACGGCCACAGATTTCATGTTCACTGGTGGCAAAGCGGCTTTTGATCAATGGCAATACTGGCTGGCATTGGTCCCGGCACTGGTTGCAGGCTTCATTACTCCCCTGCCCTACAATTACTTCAAGTTGAAGAAGTTCAACAAAGCGTGTCACTAAACCTTCTGATCCGAATTACGTAATTTTACAACGTGCAAAAGTTAAGGACATATCTCTCTCCAATGCTCGCCCTCCTCTTGATGGTGAGTACGATGGGTATTACCCTTAACAAACACTATTGCATGGGAAGGTTGGCAGAGGTCAGTATCCTGCATAAAGCAGAGAACTGCGCCGAAAAAATGGGTCTTGAAAAAGGAACCCCCTGCCCCATGGACTGCTGCCACGATACGGAGGAACATTTTGAGGTAGACAACTACCAATTTGTTTCATTCCAATTCGATTTGGATCAAAAGCTATCCTTTTTGCTTCCTATCAGCTTTCTGGAAGTAGACGAAATAGCAGAAGAGCAGATTCCGTTAAAAAAACTTCCCTACTACCAATACTCCCCTCCGCTCATTGCGAGCGACCTCCCTGTATTGTACGATACCTTCTTGATTTGATCTGATCCCAATTCTTATCAGTGATCCCATTGCTATCCAGGCATAGCGATAGCACTGATCATTCATTTGTTGAATTGGCATTTCAGATCTAAACATGTTTAAAAAAATATTAACCTTAATGTTCATTGGCTCAATTTATTGGGCTCAAGCGCAAATTCCCCTCAAAGGGCGTGTCGTGGACGAAAACAATAACCCGTTGATCGGAGCAGCAGTTTTCGTATCTGGAACTACTCATGGTACTACCACAGATGTTAATGGCGCTTTTACATTAGCCATTCATCACCCAGACCGTGACCTGGTCTTTTCTTTCATTGGCTATACGAATGATACAATTGCTGCCAACAACATTCCAGCGATCATACAATTAGCACCTGCAGCTTCAGAATTACAGGAAGTGGTCATCAAAGCGGAAACTAGTTTTTACGATGAACTGGATCCGATTCACAATCAGGTCATTCTGGAGTCGGAATTATTAAAGGCGGCCTGCTGTAACCTGAGCGAAAGCTTTGAAACGAATGCATCTGTAGACGTTTCTTTTAGTGATGCGGTAAGCGGCAGCAAGCAGATCATGATGCTGGGACTAGACGGAAAATACGTACAGATCCAGCGAGAAAATGTTCCTAACGTTCGAGGACTTACCTCCAGATTTGGTATGGGATATATTCCTGGTACGTGGATTCAGTCCATAGATGTAGGCAAGGGTGCGGGATCTGTGGTCAATGGGTACGAATCCATGACAGGACAGATCAACCTGGAATTCAAAAAGCCTGAACACAGTGAAAAGGTCTACCTCAATGCTTATGCAAATGCGTTTGGGAGATCCGAGCTCAATTTCAATTCGGCATACGACCTTAATGACAAGTGGAGCAGTGCGGTCCTTTTTCATTCCGACTATTTTGATAATGAAATTGATCGCAATGATGATGGTTTTCTGGACCTCCCCAAGTCAAGGCAGATCAACCTGATGAACCGGTACAAATTCCAGGGCGAAAAGTTGGTTTCACAAATTGGAGTAAATGTGATGGTTGATCAAAAAGCGGGTGGAGAAACAGGATTCGGGTTTGGCGATGACGCCAGTACCTCTTCGCTATATGGGTTTTCCAACCTGACGAAGAAGTTCGAAGTGTTTGGAAAGACTGGCTTATTATTTCCTAAGACGCCATACAAAGGTTGGGGATTCATTTACTCAGGTACCATTCAGGACATGGATTCCAACTTCGGTAGAAATGACTATTCCGGCCGTCAGGAAACTTTGTACGGGAATGTGATCCATCAAAACATCATCGGGAATTCATTTCATCAATACAAAACCGGGGTTAGTTTCCTTTACGATCGCTATCAGGAAAGCTATGCAGATTCAGCCTTTTCCAGGACTGAAGAAGTGCCTGGTGCGTACTTTGAATACTCCTGGTTGCCCACAGAGGACATTACCCTGGTGGCCGGAGCAAGGACTGATTTTCATAACCTATATGGCACTTATTATACTCCAAGGCTTCATTTCCGGTATCAACTCAATCCAGTCACCACCTTGCGGACTTCTGTAGGACGTGGGTATCGAACACCAAATGTAATCGCAGAAAATACCCGTGTACTGATTTCCAATCGTTCCATTCGGGTATTAGAAGCCATCGAACCAGAAGTGTCCTGGAATGCTGGTGGAAGTATTGTAACAGCTGTTCAGTTGGGAGAACGTAAAATAGATGTGATCGCAGACTACTTCTACACGTTCTTCGAAAACCAACTGGTAATGGATCTGGATGCCAATTCCAGGGAAGTGCAGTTCTTTAATTTGGCAAACGAGTCTTTTGCACACAGTTTGCAGTTCGAAGCTTCTATGCGCATCAATGAGCATTGGGCACTAAAGGGTGCTTACAAGTACTACAACGTCCAAAGTCAGTTTGGCGGAGTGCAACGGCAGGTACCGTTTACAGCCCGTAACCGGTTCTTTGTCAACGCAAGCTACGCCACCAAATTTGACAAATGGACATGGGATGCCACGTTGCACTGGGTAGGTAAAAAACGCTTACCCAATACTCAGGACAAACCAGCAGAGTTTCAAAAAGCATCCTTTGCTCCAGCTTATTCCCTTGTCAACACGCAAATTTCCCGAGGGTTTCGCTGGGGAAGTATTTACCTCGGATCGGAAAACTTGCTGGATTTCCGACAAGATGACCCCATCATCGATGCTGAAAATCCTTTTGGAGAACAATTCGATGGGTCACTGGTATGGGGACCTATTGCCGGCCGGCTGGTATATGCCGGATTTAGATACAGAATTAAAAGAAATTAATAATTGAAAGGTTTTGACGATACTCGAAAAGCCCCTTTACCCCTAAAGGTGAGAACAGAACATCCCTTCAGGGAATACAAGGGTGTTTTTTTGCAATTCTCAGTTTTCACCAAAACCTTTCTCCAAGAGCATTGAAAATTAAAAACATGAAAAATCTATTGACCACCCTATGCTTTGCCATCTTATTGAGTGGCACAGCTCTCGCCCAGGAAAACAAAACCCAGAAAGCGGAAATCCTTACAAGTGCCATCTGCGAAATGTGTAAGGAAACCATCGAATATGAATTGACCTTCACCAAGGGGATCAAGTTCGTAGAGCTAGATACTGACTCAAAAATCGTAACGGTTGAATTCAATCCTAAAAAGATTTCTGTTGAAGACATCAGAAAGGGCATTTCTGGTGTTGGATACAATGCTGATTCGGTTAAAAGAGATCCAAAAGCTTACACTAACTTGCCGTTTTGTTGCCGCGATGGCGGCCATGATAACGATCATTGATGCGAAATTTTCTTTTGCTTCTGCTAGGATTCCTATTTGCCTGTTCTCAACCGGAACCTGAACTTCATGAGATAGAATGGCTCGACTTACCCACAATTGGTAACAATGGCCTTCCCTATTTGGAAACAGGTCTGGACGGGGTATTACGATGCTCCTGGGTCGAAACTTCCGGGGATACTGCCACTTTGAAGTTTTCAACATTTCAGAATGAGCAATGGACTACCCCTGAGAAAGTGGCCAGTGGCACAAATTGGTTTGTCAATTGGGCCGATTATCCAAAAATATCGGCATCGGAAAATGTAATGATCGCACATTATCTGCAGAAGAGTGCCCCGGATACTTACGCCTATGATGTAAAAGTCAAGGTTCGAAATTCATCAGGTTGGAGTGAACCCTTTAAAGTACATGATGATTCCACGGAAACAGAACACGGATTCGTTTCCATCATTCCGCAAGCGGGTGATCAATTTCGGCTGGTTTGGTTGGATGGCAGAAATACTACCGGAGCCCATGAAGGTGCCATGACACTGAGAACGGCCATGATTGATCATTCCGGCAATGTTTCTGAACGAACGCGGTTGGATGAGCGTGTTTGTGATTGTTGCGCCACAGCAGCGGTAGCGACTACCAATGGTCCAATAGTCGCTTACAGGGATCGCTCCCCAGATGAAATTCGCGATATTTCATTGGTGCAATTGATGGAATCATCTGAATTGGGCTGGGTATACAATGAATCTATATCCATGGATAATTGGGAAATCGCAGGGTGTCCGGTCAATGGACCGAGTATTGATGCTAATGGAAATTTGGTTGCCTTAGGTTGGTTCACTGGCGCACAAAATAAGCCCAGGGTACAATTGGCAATATCTTCAAACGGAGGTACATCCTTTGAAACGCCCATTCTCATTGACAGCAAAGAACCCTTTGGTCGAGTCGCTGTGAATTTATTGAGTGAAGATCTGATTGGCGTGACCTGGTTAGCCAGGAATGGAGAAGAGGGTTTGATCAAACTCAAAATCATTAATAAATCTGGTATGGTCCTGAAAGAGATGGTGATCACGAAAACATCGGGCGCCCGACTTAGCGGATTTCCTCAAATGGCTGTTCAAAATGACTACCTGTATTTTGCCAATACACAACCCGGCTCGGAAGCATTAAACGTACAGGTAGGACGATTGAAGTATAAATAAACAGCTATGTTTAATAAATAAATTGTCATAACAAATAGGCATTCGATGCGACATTGTCTGTGTACTTACATATATTCGTTTCTTTAAACGTAACTAGAACAATTACAGTAGCTTTGCGTTGACTTAGTAGAATTATAAATACCATGGGAAAAGCAATTGAAATAACTGATTCGAATTTCGAAGAAGTAATAGGTTCAGATCAACCGGTACTAGTTGATTTCTGGGCGGAATGGTGTGGTCCTTGTAAGATGATCGGACCCGTAGTTGAAGAATTGGCCGGCGAATACGAAGGCAAAGCGGTAGTGGGCAAAGTAGATGTGGATTCAAATCCTGAAGTATCTGCCAAGTTCGGTATTCGTTCTATACCGACCCTTTTGGTTTTCAAAGGCGGTGAGATCGTTGACAAACAAATTGGAGCAGTGCCTAAAGCTGTATTGGATCAGAAATTAGCTGCTCAACTTGCATAATAGATATCGCATCTATTGAGAATATTAAGACGCCCTTCGGGGCGTTTTTTATACTCGTTGTTTTTAGAGATGTAGTTCGATCTTCACTTATATCAGCCTTAACTTTTACTAATTCAAATACCGCAACCTTACCTCCTCATTTCACGATACAAGGTGAACAAAACTTGTTGGTACGTGGTGTTGGTCAATTATTTGAGAAGGTTCAATTTCAATTTGAAAAGAAGGTTAGTAACCATCCTGATGGATGAACAAGAGCATCTTGTTGCTCTTGGGTTTGGTGTAGGGTCCTTTATAGCACTATTACCGACTCCTGGTTTAAGCATTTTCATCGGATTAGGTGTAGCAGCATTAATGAAACCCGCTTCTCGTCCGGGCGTATTGCTGGCAATGGTCATTTGGAACATCTGGACATTGATCCCCATCTTCGCCTTAAGTGCCTGGCTTGGAGAAGTTATATTTTCCAACGAGGCCAAAGTGTACTTTCATGCCGAATTCCTGAATCAGATCGTGCACTTTACCCGCAGAATGCTAGTTGGCAACCTAATCATCTCTATTCCACTCTCCTTTATTTGCTATCATGTAGCGCTAAGAGTAATTGATAAATTGCGCCGGAGAAAAATCCGAAAAGCAGTCCTCGTTTAATTTCTGGTTACTGACAATAATTCTTTTCATTTTTTGAAACAAAACCCACACTATCTTTTGTTAAATACGCAACTCACAGGGTGATTTTGAGTAAATCGCCTTCTATTTCGTCATGAAGCATACTAATTTCGATTTTTTAGCGGTTCAACTAGCAGATGACGATAATTAACTGGCGATTTTTATATACGGTGGTATTGGTGTTGCCCCTATTTCTGGGAGCTCAGTCACCGACTTTCACCTCTGAAAATTATTACCTTTTCCCGATCTATCCTGGCCAAACCCATTACCTGGCAGGAACCATGGGTGAGATGCGTGGGACACATTTCCATGGAGGCATTGACATCAGAACGGGTGGTAAAACAGGATTACCCGTATTGGCCACCGCCGATGGTTATATTTCCCGAATCCGGGTCCAACGAGGTGGCTACGGCCATGTACTGTACATGCAACACCCGAATGGCACTTCCTCTGTTTATGCGCATCTCAAACGGTTTGCACCGGAATTAGAGGAATACTTGCGGGAACAGCAATACAAAAAAAAGTCTTACGAATTAGATCTTTTTCCAGATAAGAATGCTTTCCCCTTCCGACAGGGAGAAATGCTGGCCTATTCCGGCAATACCGGATCTTCAAGCGGACCACATTTACATTTTGAGATCCGTGATTCCAAGCAGCGCGTACTTGACCCGTTAAAATTTAATTTTAAAGAAATCCGGGACAATATCGCTCCGACACTTCGAAAAGTAGCCTTTGTCTGCCTGGATGATAAAGCCCGGGTGAATGGCGTTTTTGGTCGGTTTGAATTTGAAGTGATCCAAAACGAAGGGAAATACCGTATTCCTAAGCCATTGCAACTTGAAGGGAAAATTGGAGTGGAAATTGATTACATCGATCGGCACAATGGTTCCAGCGCCAGAAATGGTATTCCTGAAATCATGATGACCGTTGATAATGACACGGTATTCCATCAAAGAAAAGCCAGAATGGCCTTTAATGAAATGAGGAACATTGTGGTCCACATGGATTACGAAACCTACGTCAATCGACGAAGGAAATTCAACAAACTGTTCAAAGATGAAGGCAATACACTGGGCATTTACCTGATCAATAATGAAGGTGTGAAATTTAATTCGGAAGGTAGTTTACTAAACATTTATCTTCAGGATGCCTATGGCAATCTTTCCATTCTTGAAACCAAAGTAAACAACCGAAAAATAGTCAATCGACCGGAACCAACGTTCAGAAGTTTTCTGCTTCGGCGAAACTGGCTGCATCTGCAATCAGCATTAGGCGATTCTGCTGAGGTAGTGCTGCAAAATGATACGGTTCGCCTGGAGCCATACACACAATTGAAAAAACAGTTCTATCTGTGGGACCTCAGAAAGGGATTGCCCACACAGTTCATGACGAGTTCAGATACGGTGGACTTTCGATTTCAACAAACCATTCCCAATAACCAAACCATCAACTTTGCGCAGGAAGGTATCGACATTGAGTTTAAGAAGACGGTTCTTTTTGACACCCTTTATCTGAGGTATGAAAAATCATCCGAGGGAACAAAGGAATATTGGGACTTACCACATGCTGATTTTCCGCTGCGCAGACCCGTTAAAGTTACGCTGAGCCCTGAACAGGAATATACTGAGCAACATCATGTATACAGTGTCTGGGGTAAAAAATCCTCCTTTATCGGAGGGGAATGGAAAGACGGAAAAATCACCTTCTACACGCGTGATCTGGGCAAGTTCACCATAGAAAAAGACATCAGCCCTCCCACCGTCCGCAACCTGAAAATGGCCCGGGACGGGATCACTTTATTGATCGATGATGCCAAATCCGGTATCAAAAGCTACAAAGCATTTCTAAATGGCGAATGGCTCATGATGGCCTATGACGCTAAGAAAAAGAAAATCTGGGCCGTACCCAGAGTAAAGGACCAGCCCCTTGAAGGGAATTTCAGACTAGAAATTACCGATAATGCTGGAAACGAACGGATTTACGAAAAACAAATACCTACAACATGATCACACTGAAAGCAGGTGATAAAGCGCCTGAATTTGAAGGGAAAGACCAAAATGGTAATCTCGTTAAATCAACCGATTTGCGTGGAAAAAAGATTGTCCTGTACTTCTATCCCAAGGACAATACCCCAGGCTGTACAGCGCAATCCTGTAACCTAAGAGATAATTATGAGGAACTGCAAAAACAGGGTTACGAGGTACTGGGTGTAAGTCAGGACGGTGAAGCCTCTCACCAAAAGTTCATTGCCAAACATGAACTTCCATTCACCTTGCTGGTAGATACCGACCACACCATTCACAACTTATTTGGTACCTGGGGTGAAAAGAAAATGTATGGTAAAACCTATATGGGTACTTTGAGAACTACTTTCGTCATTGACGAGGAAGGTACACTCACCGAAGTGATAGAAAAGGTCAAGACCAAAGATCACACGGCCCAGATTTTGGGTTAAGTCCCGTACAATACATGATATCAAGGCACCTTATGGTGCCTTTTTTATTACCCTCCTACCGTCAATCAAACAACTCCCGAAGGACTGATCACTTTTTATTATTTTGGTGATCCACGTTCAATACCAACCTAACCATAAATCTCCAATGAAGAAGATTGTCCTATTGCTACTGCTGACAATTCCAATCCTGGTTTTCGGCCAGAAAAGAAAGAAAAATCAACCACAGTATGAAAAAATTGACACGGAACTACTTTCTGGTCTGAAATGGCGAAACATTGGCCCCTATCGCGGTGGTAGGAGCGTTACCAGTACCGGTGTAGTGGGTGATCCGATGACCTATTATATGGGTGGAACTGGTGGTGGCGTTTGGAAAACCACTAATGCAGGGATCACCTGGAAAAACATCAGCGATGGCTTCTTCAAAACAGGAACCGTTGGTGCGATCGCTGTGGCTGAATCTGACCCTAATGTGATTTACGTAGGAATGGGTGAACATGCCATCCGGGGAGTAATGACCTCCAGCGGCGATGGAGTCTATCGATCTACGGATGCTGGTCGTACCTGGGAGCACGTTGGATTAGAAAACTCACAACATATCTCAGATGTGGTCATACATCCTTCGAATCCCGATATTGTTTTCGTCACGGTACAAGGTCCACAATACGGTACCAGTCCCGAGCGAGGGGTTTATAAATCTACCGATGGAGGCGATTCATGGAGCCCCGTCTTACAAGTCAATTCCGATGTAGGCGCTTCTTCCCTTTCTATGGATTACACCAACCCACGTATTCTCTACGCTTCCATGTGGGAACACCGCCGTTATGCCTGGACCATGCAGTCAGGTGGGGAATCTTCTGGCTTATACAAATCAACAGATATGGGGGAATCCTGGGAGAAAATGGAGGAAGGGCTTCCGGAAGCTTTCGGAAAGTCCGGGATCTCTGTTTCCCGAGCCAATCCCGATCTGGTATTCGCAGTAATAGAAGCAGAAGGAGATAAAGGAGGCGTATATCGGTCCAATGACAGAGGTAAGCAATGGACGCAAGTCAATAAAGACCGGGTGAACATTGCTCGTTCGTGGTATTATATGGAAATCTTTGCCGACCCTGTCGACGAAAATGTGGTTTATGTGGCCAATGCACCTGTCACGAAATCTATTAACGGAGGCCGTTCATTCGGAAATCTCCCTACTCCACATGGCGATAACCACCACATCTGGATCAATCCGAATGACAATCAAAATATGATCAACTCTAATGATGGTGGCGCTAACGTAACCTTCGATGGTGGAAAGAGCTGGTCTACACAACAAAATCAACCCACTTCTCAATTCTACCGGGTCAATACGGATAATTTGGTTCCTTACAACGTGTACGGAGGCCAGCAAGATAATTCAGCAATTGCCATCGCAAGCCGCACGAATGGTCGTGGCATCGGATGGAAAGACTGGTATTCCGTGGCAGGTTGTGAAAGTGCTTACGCTGCTTTTGATCCTGACAATCCAGTAGTCGTATTTGGAGGTTGCTATCAAGGCATCATTGAAAAGTGGGACAAAGCTACCGGAGAAGTCAAATTGATCAATCAATACCCTGAGTTACGTCTGGGAAATGTGCCTGCTAACTTCAGTCATCGATTCAATTGGAATGCGCCTATCATTTCCTCACCCCATGATCGCAGCGTGATCTATCATGGAGGAAATGTGGTTTTCAAAACGGAAGATGGAGGTCAATCCTGGGAAGCAATCTCACCCGACCTCACCAGAAACAATCCCGATCAGCAGGGAAAAGGTGGTGGACCCTTCACTAATGAAGCAGCTGGTGGTGAGAATTACAACACGTTGATGTACCTAACCGAATCCCCTCATGAAGAAGGAGTAATCTGGGCTGGATCCGATGACGGACTTGTGCACCTGACCAAAGACGGTGGAGAAAACTGGAGCAATGTCACTCCCACAGGCTTACAGGAAGGGATCATCAATTCCATCGAAGTATCACCACACGATCCTGCAACTGCTTACATCGCCGTAATGCGCTATAAGTTCAATGACCTTACTCCCCTGGCCTTCAAGACCAATGATTATGGAGCCAGCTGGACTAAAATCACCAATGGTATCGATGAAGCCCCTTCCTTTTTTAGGGTAGTACGAGAAGACCCCAAAGTGAAAGGCCTGTTGTATGGTGGAACAGAAACCGGACTTTATGTCTCTTTTAACGATGGTGCCTTCTGGCAAAAAGTCCAATTGAATTTGCCAGTCGTTCCCATCAACGACCTCATGGTACGTCAAAATGACCTGGTTGCTGCTACGGCTGGACGATCCTTCTGGATCCTTGATGACCTGGGGGCTATTCAGCAATCCAAAGGTGAATTTGGAGATGCCCTGGCACTGTATTCCCCGAAAGATACCTACCGCTTATTCGGAGGTAGTCAGGACATGCCATCACCCGGATGGGGACAAAACCCAAAAGAAGGTGTCACGCTGGATTACTACTTACCTAATGAACTGGACAGTACTTCCATCACTTTGAAAGTACTTCAAAATGGTGCAGAGATCCGAAGTTATACATCTGAAGAAGCGAAAGACTTCCGAGGTTGGGCCGGCGGACCTCCTAAACCAGCTGCTCTTCCAGCCAAGAAAGGTGTCAATCGCTTCACCTGGGATTTCCGAAGAGCCACACTACCCGCGGTTTCCAAAGTCTTTGCATTCGGAGATTATCGGGGTTCGCGAGTAGGTCCAGGCGAGTACACTTTGCGGCTCATCCATGAAGATGACTCGGTAGAAACCACAGTTTCTATCTTAGCCAATCCATCTATCAAAGCCAGTCCTCTTGACTGGGCCAACCAGCAAAGCAAGTTGACTGGAATTGAGGAGACCATTCGGGATATCCACGAGTCGGTAAACACCATGCGATCTGCCAAAAGCCAGCTGCAGGGCTACCAGAAATTACTGAAAGGTAATGAAACTGCTGAGGCATTATTGGATACGGCCAAGTCGTTGGTGACTAAAATTGAAGAATGGGAAAACAACCTGATACAACCGAAACAAAAGACATTTCAGGATGTGATCAATTTCCATAACCAATTGAATGCCCACCTGATGTACCTGAAAGGTGCCATTGACGTAGCCGAACCTCAGGTAACGGACGGTGCAGCGGAACGTCACGATGACCTAATGGCCGAATGGAAAATTTTTGCTGATGCTAAAAAGCAATTGATAGATGTGGAGTTGAAAGCCTTCAATGACATGTATGAGGAGTTGGGGCTGCCAGCAGTGATATTGGAAGAGTAGGGTTCGAGAACCCTGTCTGTCGACAGGTAGGAAGGGTAGACCATCAAAACACATACTTGTCCGAGCTTCTCGCTCGGACTTTTTTATTCCCTCACTTCCACGCTCACTTCAAAGTCTTCGCCCTTCTCACTTAGCACTTCGACCGTAAATGGAAGTTTAGAATTATCTAGTTTCTCTCCTACCAGTAATGGCGCTTCATAGAAGGTTTCGCCTTCATTCCGATGTAACCAAACCGGATGCTTACCTGAACCTATCATGACATCAATGGAATACACAACAACCGATTTTTGCCATCTCTTATAGTATTTAGGTGGGTCAATCTGTTCAATGGCATAGATCATCGGTCGTTCATTTTCATTGAATTCCTTTTGCCAAAGTACCATGGTAGTTCCTTCATCACCCATGATCCGCGAAATACTGCCCTGCCAGGATTTCCCTTCAACGAAGGCGATATTATCAGGACTTAACCAACCCAAATAATACTGATGCCAGCCCAACATGTCCCAGGAACCATAGACATTGGCCATCATGTCCAGCTCCCCAATCGCAATTTGTTGTACAGATTTCGGATCTTTCGGTCCGGCTGTACCTGCATATGGATACAGGTCAGGAAGTCCCAATTGATGACCATATTCATGAATAAGAATCTTGTGAGGCGGAATTCTTGCATGATGTGAATCCCAACCGATCGTCACTGAACCAACCCGATTTCCTGAAGGTGTTTTAATGTAATAATGGGTTGGTGACAAACTAAACTCCCGGATCGGCGGCGTGGCCACATTCACAATCTGATATTGGGTGAAGTCAATCTCAGGGAACAACGCCATTGCTTCTTGAATGTATTTTCTGGGAGTTTTCGGCCCGATAACGATGTGTCCTTCATGAAATTCATAGGCTTTACTTTCCATCCTTCGCCAGCCGTGAATGAATCGGTGACGCACACTGAGCTTACCTCGACTTACTTTCTTATAAAAGCTTGCCAGTGTATCTGTTTTTTGAAGGTTTAAGGCTACAGCCATGGTTTCAAGTCCATCTGCTGGTTCGTCCCCAAAATCCACAAACAAGGTGATAGAGTTTATTTCACCAATAGACGAAACAGGAAAATGCTGATAAGACTTCCAATTAGTTTTCGTTGACCTTGGCAATTCGCGGATGTTTTCTATATCTATAGGAGTAAAGGAAATCTCTTTTTTAGCAGCTGTAGGTATTGGTGGCTCTACTGATAATTGATACTTCCGGATCAGATGATCACTGATTGCTATTCGCTCTTGATCAGACAAGGCCCTATCAAAAATGATCAACTCATAGATCCTACCAGTATAACTGCGTCCCAACGCTGGAAAACCTCCAATTACTGCACCCTGGTACGAAGTGAGTGGCTGTCGATCGTTCGACGTGTTGCTTGATTGCACTTCCTTCAGGTGCCTGAAAATGGATCGGCCTTCTGCTCTGCTGAACCTAAAAGCTGACAAACCCGGTTTAAGGTAATTGGGAGGTACCCTTACATCCAGGTCATTGGCATAATGCGCCATTCGAAGTAGACTGGATTGTTCATAGCCTAAAACCAGATTGCTATTCCTGACAGAAGACCTTCCTCCCATAAAAAAGTTAGCGAGGTGCGCCCCTCTCCTGTCCTCTACGATGAAAACCGTATAATCGGAATAAGCTAAAAAACTTCCATCAAAAGCAAAGTGCGCTTTTCTAAAGGCTACCGCTTTCTTTCCGTCAACGCCATCGACCCAATCTGCCCGATTGTATCCTTGCAACAGGTTCAAGTCTCTTTGATGACGGGACTGATCTTCCCAGTCCACGACTCGAATCCCCTGAACCTTTATCCCTTTATTTGCATCCAACCATAATGCAGGATCAATTGAAATTTGGGCATTAAGTGGGGAGCATAAACAGGTACAGATCAGCACCATCGCCAGGCGGCAGATCGAATTCAGCATTAGATTGTTTTCTAGTATCAATCATGCAAAATAGAAAATTCTTGCTCCCTGAAGCTTGGTTCAATTCCCAATGCTGTTCAATTCGTCGAGTAAGTCATCGGTTTCAGTATCGATATTCGAACCAGATTCCTTCTCTTTTGATGGCGTTTCACTGGAATCACTCGCATCTAAAAAGGCATCCATTTCATCATTAAGGTCATCCCATTCTTCTTCAGAAGTACTGGTTTGGACAATTTCGGCAGGTATGTATTGAATGTTTCGACGTGACATTTCCTGTTCCAAAGCCAGTTTCACTTCCTCCGTCTTTTTTAAGCTCCCTTGCATATGGAAGTAGTAGTTTTCAACCAGTGAGATATAATGCCTTACACGATTACGGAACAATATGGAGAAGTTCCCCTGATCATCAAACACCTGAAAGCTACTCATATCGAAATGATTGATGAAGAATCCGGACCACTCCATTCCCTCGATGTAATCATTAAAGATCTCTCCCTGATGCACCGTAGAGACATAGGACTTGTCCAATTCCGATAGCAGTATTTTGAAACCGTGATTTTTGACCAACTTCAGATCACCACTGGTTTTTAAGGTCTCAATGGTATTATTGATTGGATTGTAATTGAAGTGTGAAAACAAATGCAATTTGAATTCCTGCTGTATATCCGCTCGAACTGAAGTATAAGGGTTCTCCAGTAACTCCAGCACATTGTATGCACTGTTGATTTTTTCATCGTACTCAATGATCCTTCTATTGAGTTGATTAAAGTCCTTGGACAGGTCCTGATGCATACTGGCCAGATAGGCAATTTCCCGATCAGTGAAATCCGAGTCTTCATCCCATTCCTCCAGTTCAAAGGCAATGTAAATACTGGCAAAGAGCACCAAGAATTCGAAGAAATATTCGAATACTTTTCGTTTATTATTTCCTATTACCGTCATTTCTTTAAAACAAAATCAGCTTCAATATTTACTGTGATCACTTCGGACAATTTCCGACTGACAATTGTTGGGACCTTAATGTTGTGTTCCTCTAGTTCAACTTGAAATTTGGAGGCGAGTCGAACGACATCATCTTCCACCACAATGTCGCATTTGATCGTACGTGCCTGTTCGATCCCATGTAAGAGCAATTTCCCTTCGGTCGTCACGGTGTAATAGCCATTCTTGGTAAAATCAATGTCATCAGTGATCAACCCTTTGTATATGCCCTTGGGATACTTTTCCGTTTCCATATAGTTTTCATTGAAGTGCTCCCGTTGAAGTGGGGCATTGAATCCTCTGAAAGTAGAAATGGGAATAGATACCGCAAAGGCCTTTTTCTCACGATCAAGAATTCCCAAAATGGAACCCGTACTGGCTTTGATTAATTCGAGAGGAGCATCGGACTCAAAGGCCACTTTCCCTTCTTCAATATAATATCGGTTTTGGGCCTGTAATTCATAGGTAGCACCTATGAGGCATATCATTAGAAATAAGCTGGAGCTCATTCTTTTCCTGATGCTTGTTGAGGTAAGCTTGAGCATGGTTTGATGTTTATCATTAAAAAACTTCTCCCCTGTACCCGACTGACCTTTCTAAATGTTGGCTGTGGCTTTTTGAATTAGACCAACAGACATGATTAATAGATGATTGGTGTAATTAGAGACAATAAATACGATGAGATCATCTATCGTTACTTAATTGCAGGACGCACAGTAAGTATCGGCAAGGGACTCATTCAGTAGCAATTGAAAAGTATATCCTCCTTTGGCTTTGGTTTTAAACAGGTTGCAAAAGATGGCATTGTGATTTTCTGCGGTAAAGGCAATGAGCTGCTGATAGTTGGATTTCTTCAAATATTCAGAATTTTTCAGCGTCAGGCGGAAGTAATAGTCAATCAATTCAGGGTCAACATCTTCGTCATATACTCGCTGTGCCAAAACCTTTTCAGCCCAATTAAATCGACTGTACCGTGATAGAAACCTGGCCAGGTACAACCTTTCTTCATCTGAAAGATCTAGAGACCTGTAATTCTGATAGATCGCACGAATGGCCTTGTTCTTATGCCGATAGGCATTGCGTTGATCAAAAAAACCTGTTTCGAGTAAGTTGTAATTGACCCAAATCCGGGTGTATAACGTCGGGTCTATTTTGTGTCGCAACTTTTTGATCAAGGCCAATATGGACTTCCGGTCCTTTCCGAAAGTAACGCTATTGGCCGACCTGAGCTGCAACGCAATCAGGTTATATTGTACTTTCGGATTATCTGGAATAAGTACTGATAATTCCTTAAAGGCCTTCAAAAGTTCATCATCAGAAAATCTCCCATATCCGTATTGAAAAACCAGATCATTCACCATCAAAGGACCTAAGGCCGCTATTTGTGGTATTTCCAGACGCCCGATGAAGTCGTCAGGTAGTCGTTCGTTTCTGATCTGCTCAAAAATGGTATATTGAAGGAACCTGGCAGAGGTCAATTGCTTTAATTTGACCTTCTGGGCAAACACTTCGACCAAAGTCTCGGGATCGTCAAATACGGTTACCTTTTTCTGTAAGTTCATTGTGATCACCCCGATTCGATGTTTGGACAGAATTGCTTCCATTTCACTTTCTTCTGACAACTCCTGAAGTTCTTCTTTGATTTTGTCTCGCTGCTTTCTGGATAAATATTGATACTGAGTTCCGTGTATGTCCAGATAAAATGAGTTCCAGTTCTCTATTGCGGACACATTAAAAGGAATCTCATGATGCTGAAACGCCTCCATTGCTTTGATCAGACTTGCAGCTCGCTGATGCTGCAATGCTTCATTTCGAGTGGTCGTGCCCTCTACCGAAGTGTACGCCCGAATGTCTACGGATTTGATATCATAGTCACTTAGGTGTAGAGAATCGTATATCGGACGAATATCATCTGGTTCATATGCCGCCCGATCCTTTTCAAATGGAATAGTGAACGTCAACGATTTATTTGCTTCAAATTCGTTTGGGATCTCCCTGGGGATGGAGTCACTGTATAGCCCCATTTCCAGTAACTCCCAATCATTGAATTCCATTCCAGAAGTCAGGTAATAACCACAATGAAATCGTTTTTGCAGTACAATCAGGTTACATTCAATCTCTGAGGGATCATAATGTTTTGGTAACTGACCAAAATTGATCATTACCCCATTGCCATAAGGGATAATCTTTTTCTTAAGTTCTTTTCGGAAAATAGGTGGAAGTAGTTCACCTCTGTGTGCCCAACTATCTCCCAACTGGTTGCCAGTTTCACAATCTATCTGAGACCGATCAATGATGTCCACCGCAATTCCATCCTTACGCTTATCAAATATTTTGTCAAAGTAATCTTTGTCCCGAAAGTAGAAATAGATCTCTCCGTTTTTCACCTCCAGGTCGTAGCGTACATCAATCGGGAGTTTCGAAACAATATCGTAATATTTCCGGCATTTCTTTATTCGCTTAGGTCCCGGGTTCTTGATTTCATTTACAGGATTATCCTGCCCAAATAGCAGAAATGGAATCCAACACAAAGAAATAATAAGGACTAAAGGCCGGATGCGCATGATTTAGCTGTATCTGTTGTTACCTATTATGAACTAACTTTATCAAATTAGGTTTCAACAATCCATACAATCAGCATAGCAGATCTGAATCCAGGTAATTGTTACACTCCTGCAAAAGTCCGTTTATACACCGGCTTTCGATACAAAAACTGTCCCAACAGTGCGGGATACATGAGCAGGTCTGTCAAAATAGTGCCAGTGGAAAAAGTTATATCATCAATAATGGCGGAGCCATCGTTTCGCTGCTCCACAGAATGGTGATGCTTCCAGGATTTTAGAAAAAAAGGAAGTTTAGATCCCTCATCAATGAAGTACCAACGATCTCCTGTTTCTGCATCTTCTGTGATATCACTGACCCATTGTTGTTTGAAAAAGATGAAGTTCAATTCTAACTGGACTTTATCTCCCTTTTTGCAACCATCAAATTGTTGCAGCTTAACCGGTGGGAAAGGAGGATTTAGTGAAAGAAATAAATCCTGGGTAAACCCATCTTTCACAGTTTGCAGTGGTGCTTTTACCGAAGTAGTGATTCGAAGTTTCATCTGACTGGATAACACGCGCTCAAGGAATAGGTTTAGTCCTAGCTACCTTTTTTGGAAAGCAGCATCCTTTGCTCCACGGTAATGATCCCGAAACCACGAAATGGCATATTCATTGAATCTTAACACTATTCATCAAATCCTATGTATTTCTTAAAACTGTTTTAGTTATATTCATTAATATTCATCAGAAATACTACCAGCTGATTTTTTTTCAGACATCATGGACATACTTTTTATCAATAGTGAGCACTTCTGGCTCAATGGATGGCTCAATACTCCCACCGGCATTAAATACGCCATGGATACCCTCAAAGGCTTTGGCATCAATGTCAATTGCGAGGAAATACGGTCATCTGAAGCACTTGAATCGTTACTGGGCCGCCTACCCTATCAGACATTGCTCTGGCCCAATGCCTATTACACTCGCAATGCATTAGGTGAGGTGGTCTGGTTGCAGGAATACATCGAAGAACGTGGATTGCCTTATGTTGGTACCCCGGTTCAAGGGTTAAAGAACATGCTCCATAAGAATCTAACACATCAACTTCTGCAAGCAGCAGATATTCCGGTACCCGCTCATTTGACCATCTCACGCCATCGACTCACACAAATAGACCGTCTAATTGAAAAAAGCGCATTGCAATGGCCCATTGTGATTAAACCCTCCAGTGAATCCTGCAGCATGGGAATTCTAAAAGCAGAAAACCTTGATGAAGCCAAAGAACATATCACTCAATTATTTCATGACTTCCCGAATAGCGATGCCTTATTAGAAACCTTCTTACCCAGCGAAGACGTCACCTGTGGTTATCTGGCGATGGGAGATCAGCAATTATTGCTTCCTACGTATTATCAATCATTAGAAGTATCAGGAAACACCCATGTGGTGGAACGGGACATTGGTACAGGTCCGTGGGGAGGTTCATCGATCATCATGCCTCCTGTAAAAGACACTTTAGTTCTGGAACAACTGCAAGATCAGATGCCAAAACTCGCTGCAGCCGTGGGAATCACTGGAGTCACACGGGTCGACGCTCGAATGGATGAAGATGGCACGCTCAAATTCTTCGACGTGAATGGCATGCCTGCCCTTTCATATCCGAGAAGTGTACTGGTTCGACAGGTGAGAGAATGCTTCCCGGAATTACCAGACCACAGCGCCTATGAATACTTGCTCAGAACCATCGTTATCATTGCTGCTGATCGATTTGAATTGTCTATACCCAATTCGGTCTGTGACCAAAACTTGTTCTCCCTAGAGAGCCCACTGATGACAACATTGAATGTTTCTCATAGCATCTGATCATTTAAAAAATACTTGTCCAATTTTCGGTTGCAGTATCCTTGAAGGCTTGGGTTTCTTTGAGAAAAATTAAAGATTTGAAGGATGCTGGTGACTGACCCCAATAGAATTACAACGTATTATGATGCCCTGGTGGAAAAGCGGTCAGATTATGTCGGCATCTTTTATGCCGGTGTAAAAACGACATCTGTCTTTTGTATTGCCACATGTCGGGCCCGAAAACCCAAAAAAGAAAACGTCGAATTCTACACTTCCTTCAAGGATGCATTGGATCAGGGGTATCGTCCCTGCAAGATCTGTCGCCCTACTGAAAATGCCAATACGGCCCCCGATTTTGTAGAGACGGCCATCTCCATGGTGCGGGATCATCCCAAAGAAAAGATCACCGATTATCGATTAAGGGAACAAGGTATTAGTCCTGAAGCAGTACGCCGCTGGTTCAAAAGTCAATATGGGATTACCTTTCAGACTTACCAACGCATGTACCGGATCAACAATGCTTACATGGAGCTCAAACAAGGAGACCGGGCCACTCATGCTGCATTCGGTAATGGCTATGAATCGTTAAGTGGTTTTGGCTACACCTACAAAAAGCTCACTGGAAGCTCTCCAACCAATACACGGGAACAGCCATTGATCCTGATCAGTCGCACGGAAACACCGCTAGGGCCTATGTTTATTGCCGCCACGGACAAAGGGATCTGTTTACTGGAATTTGTGGACCGACGTATGCTTGAAACGGAATTGAAAGACCTTCAACGGTTGCTCAAGGCACAGATCATTACAGGGGAAAATCAACACATTGTGCAAGCCAAAAAAGAACTCGGGGAATATTTCTCCAGTGAAAGGATCGCATTCGAAGTTTCTCTTGACACGCCCGGCACCGATTTTCAGCAACAAGTATGGGATCAACTGCTCACCATACCTTATGGTAATACCAGAAGCTATCAGGAGCAAGCGGTGCATGTTGGCAATCCTAAAGCTGTCCGCGCAGTAGCCTCCGCCAATGGTCACAATCGGGTTTCCATTATGGTGCCTTGCCATCGGGTGATTGGAAAAGGTGGTCAGCTCACTGGTTATGGAGGAGGATTGGAAAGGAAACGTTGGCTACTGGATCATGAATCCGCAAGGAGCTAAGGACAAGTTTAGATCATTAGAAAGTGTACAGCTTCAAGCTTTTTCTACGTTTGTTTTGCTCGACCTGTAATGAATGGCCATTTCTGTCGTTGAATAGGAAACCTGCCTACAAAACCGATGAAACTGCTATCGTTACTGCTATTGATCTGTACCAGCCTGATCCATTTTACCCAGGCACAAACCAATCACATCCATCAATCACTAAAAAGACCTGTCTGGCAAGCAGACTCACTGATCTTCAAAAAGATCCGATCGAAAAAAGGCAAGTCCATCACAGTCATCAAAGGCACACAAGTAAAGGCCAAAGCCTTTAAGAACAGGCGATTGAAAGGATTTCTTCATACTCTATCTGCAGATACATTAACGGTCATTACCAAAAAGGGATTGCATTCCATTCCAATGGGGTCGCTGAATTATATGATCATTTTTCATGGCTTCAAAAAGCAAATGATCAGTGGAGAATTGATCAGTAAAGGTACACTGGTCGCTATACCTGCGGCATTAGGATTAATTCTTGGCGTGAGAGAATCGTTAACGGGTGGTGATTTCGAAAAGCAATTGTACGTTGGTTCGGCAACTTTTAGCATGGCCGCTGCTGCGCTCATTTTGCCAGGATCATTGATCCGACGCAAGAAACTAAGGACCGCCAAATGGGCGGCTACACCAGAGCCTAATTGATCAATGGCAGCCGTTAATCCAGCAACTCGCGCATCACTTCAGCAAGTCGATCTGAGTCATAGGGTTTGCTGACCAAAACAGCGTTACCTAATGCATCAATCGTTTCGATCGTACCTTTATCATTTAGCGCCGAGGTAAAAATGATGGGTAAATTCGAATGCTCTCGTAACTCAATGGCTGCTTCTGTTCCCAATTTTTCACCTACTAACATGATATCCAGCAAAATGAAATCCGGTGCATGATCTGACACATTCTGAACCAGATCATCTGCAGAATCGTATTTATTCAGAATCTCACACCCATGATCTTTCATCATGATTTCCAGTACCATGGAAGCAATCAGATCATCCTCGTAAATCAGCACTTTATTCGCCATATCAGGTCATTGGAAATGATATTAAATAAGAAACTCCCCCTTCTCCTTCAATTTGAAGGTCTCCTTTCAGTTGCGCCACGAAGGCTTTGATCAGGCTCATTCCCATGGAAGAGCCATTCATATATTTCTGGCTATCAAGCCCTTTTCCTTTATCCGACACCTTCAGCTCCAACCGATCATTGACTTTCTCCAAATCGACCGTTACTACGCCACCCTCGTTTTGATCGTAGGCATATTTAAAAATATTCGTTACGATCTCGAAAACCAGCAGTCCAAGAGTAGCCACTTTATCTACATCTAATTTATGATTTTCAATGGCAATTTTCAATTCATACCGATCAGGATGGGTGGCATAGATCCTGACCAGACTCGTCAATAGATCATCAATGTACGCTTTCGTGTGGAGTCGGTCAAACTCCTCCAGTTTCAATAGCAGATCATAAGTTTTCGCGATGGATAAAATCCTGTTTTGCGTATCCTTGATAAAGTCCATCAATTCCTCATTTTCCGTAAATCGCGCCCTGAGGTACAAGAGATTATTGACCATGTTCAGGTTGTTCTTGATCCGATGGTGCAACTCTCTGAAAAGCAAATTTTTCTCTGCTAAAGCTTTCTTTAGGCTAAGTTCCGCCTCTTTTTGAGCAGTCACATCCGAAAAAGAGGCAACCACCGCATATCGCTCACCTAGTTCGTTGATTACCGGCTCTGAATTAATGGAAATGATGGACCGTTCTCCATCCGCTTTCCAAACATCCATCAAAAACCCCCTAACAGGCTTGCCTGTTTTGGAGGTGACCATCGAAGGATGATCTTCTGGTGAAATCGGATCGCCTTTCATGTCCAGGGCCTTCCAGCGAGGGTCATAGGAATCTTTTCCGATCAATTGATCTGTGGTAAGTCCCAGGATGCTAGCTGCTGCTTCATTGCACATGGTCACAGCATCCTGCGTATCCTGCATTACAATTCCTTCGCTCAACGCATCTACCACTGAACGATACCGTTCCTCACTCTCACGAAGTTGATGCTGGGTATGGTCCGCCTCTAGCCTTTTTGATAAGTCATGTGCCATGAGTTCCAGCAAACTGATCTCTTTTTCACTGAAGTCTGTGGCCCGATGATGCTGAGAAGAATAATTCAGTATCCCATAGATTTCATCATTAACAAAAATAGGAGCACCGATATAAGCGATCACACCTTCATTTTTTTGAACAGTATGCAGTCCTACGGCACTCTCAGGGACATTATTTGTTGCAATGGCTTGACCCTTTTTAATCAGGGCCTGACAAAGGGTATTTTCAAGTGAATAAGACTCCCCAATCCGGTAAGGCTCCTCCAACTGGGAAGCCTCTGCATAGATTTCATAAGAATTGCCATTGATTCGGCTGATTACGCCGGTTTCCAGCTGAAAGAGTTCCAGTCCAAGTTCAACATAGGCTTGCATCAAGGCAGTACTATCCAGTGCTTGTTGGGTAGAAAGCCGGTGATGTTGCTGAAAATAACGATTCAGTTTTTCTCGTTCTGTTTCCGCCTGTTTTCGGCGGGTAATGTCCATCTGAAAGCCATAGAAGCCTTCCAACTTTCCTTCTTGCTGGTAAAACGGAGCAATAGATAATTCTGTCCAGATGCGGACCCCTGCTTTCGTATGGAGTCGCATTTCCTGTTTGAAAGGTGCTTCCATCTGTATCCCTTCCAAAATCAAGTTTGAATGACCCAGATCTGTTTGAAACATTTGAAGCATCGCCTCCATATCCAGGCCCCTCAGTTCTGAAGTCTCATAACCCGTCATCCGCTCAAACCCGCGGTTCATTAATGTCAGCTCACCCCGGGCGTCAGTAATGAACACCCCCTCGTTCACATTATCCAGGATATTTGAGAGGCGTTCCAGTCGTTGGTTGGATTTGTTTCTTTCATCATTGAGCAAAGCGATAGACAGCACTGACGCCAGAGATAGTAACCTATTCTGCTCGTCAACACTCCATTTAAGGATTACTGAACTCTCCAGGCAAATGATCCCCCACAACCCCGATTCGCCGGTGACCTGAGCATCCAACATGGAACAGACATCAAATGACTGTAAGTAGCCACTATTGAATTCAGTCGTACTCGGATGGATCCTTGCATCATCTGCTGAGATAATTTTATTGCTAAGTATCCCTTCAAAATACCGGGGTGCATCCATTTCCAGTAATTCTTTGTTTTTTCTGGGAATGGCATTATCACGCTCAGCAGAATGGGTACAATAAATCTTCCTTCGGTCCGTGGATAAACGCCAATAGCTCACACTATCAACTTCAAAAAGCCCAATGGTAGCATTCAATAAACACTGGGTAAAGTCATCAATATTTAAGGTATCCAGCGTACTGAGTTTGGAATGTTCAAGTACGATCTTACTGAATTGACGTTCGACTTCTTCTCTTTTTTTAAAGGCTGTAATGTCACGAGCCACCGAATAGATAATTCGCTTTTCATTGTCTAATGTAGAATTCCACTCCAACCATACGTCTTCTCCGGACTTGGTTTTGTAGCGGTTTTCAAAGTGGCTTTTTCGGGGCAAACCAGCTAAAAAATCCTGTACTCTTTGAGCTGTCTTTTCACGATCTTCGGGATGTACAAAGTCCAGAAATGGAGCTGTAGTCAATTCCTCCTGCGAAAACCCGAGCACATTGCTCCATTGGTTATTTAGCTCTAGAAAATAGCCATCAAAACTGGTGATACTCAACAGGTCCGTCGAATGATCGAAAAATGCTTTAAAGTCGTGTGTGTACATTTCCATAGCTAAGGAAAACTCCCTCAAATTGTCTTCAACGATTCGGCACTATCCAACTTAAAAGACAGTTACTGATTTGTTCCAGACAAAGGGTTCAATTATCCAGGTCTTTAACAATTTAGAAATATCCTGGAACATTTCTTACCTGTTTGCAAAAAAGATAGTCAACGGTAAAAATCCGAAATGAATCTGTGAATTCGCTTATCTGAAGAAAAGCGAGTACTTAGAAAGGCACATCGTCATTTGAAGGAGGACCGTCATTTCCATTGGCCTTACTAGGAAGTGTGATGGTAAAATCAGTATTGGGCGGTCCTGCAGATGGGAAGCTATTGCCATACGTTTCGTTTCCGCCACCACTCATATCTACACCGTCAAGATCAGCAAACTTGGTGAACTTACCGATGAATTTCAGTTGCACATTTTCCAATCGACCATTCCTGTGCTTGGCGATGATCACTTCACCTGTACCCTGCAAAGGCATGCCATCTTCACTTTGGGTAATGCCATAATATTCCGGACGATAAAGGAACATTACCATATCCGCATCCTGCTCAATCGAACCTGATTCCCTGAGGTCGGAAAGTTGCGGTCGTTTATCGCCTCCACGTGTTTCAACGGAACGACTCAGCTGAGAAAGTGCAATTACCGGAACATCCAATTCCTTAGCAATCCCCTTCAAAGCCCTGGAAATCGAAGCAATTTCCTGCTCACGATTACCCCCCGCACTCTTTGACGTATCTCCTGTCATCAATTGCAGGTAGTCAATCACAATCAGGCTAACACCATGTTGGGCTACCAGACGTCTCGCCTTGGCCCTGAGTTCCAGGATACTTAGTCCAGGGGTATCATCAATATAAATAGGTGCTTCTGCAAGTTGTTTGGTTTTATGCAATAACTGCTGCCATTCGTGCTCCGCCATGTCGCCTCGCTTGAGTTTTTCACTTTCAAGCTCTGCTTCTGCAGATACAAGACGATTGACCAACTGAACGGAAGACATCTCCAGCGAAAATATGGCCGCAGGTTTGTTGAATTCAATGGCCGCGTTCCTGATCGCGGAAACCACAAAAGCTGTCTTACCCATACCAGGACGTGCTGCAATGATGACCAAGTCCGTTTTTTGCCAACCTGAAGTAACCCGATCCAGTGCCGTAAATCCGGAAGGCACTCCAGTGAGGCCATCTTCCTTATTCTTACGATCCTCTATTTCCTGAATGGCCTGATTCAGCAAAGAACTCATCTTGTCATAGTTCTTTCGAATATGCGACTCAGACACATCAAACAAAGCTTGCTCGGCCTTATCCAATAGTTTGAATACATCAATGGTATCCTCGTAGGCTTCCTGCTGCAATTCTGTTGAAATCTTGATCAACTCCCGTTTGATCGATTGCTCGGAAATGATCCTTGCATGGTATTCAATATTCGCGGCAGAGTTTACTTTGGTCGTTAGGCCTGCGATATAATAAGCCCCACCCACCACTTCAAGGTTTCCAGTCTTTCGAAGTTGGTGTACGACTGTTTTGATATCTACAGGTTCCGTATTGTTGAACAATTCAACAATGGCTTCATAGATCAGTTTATGCGCATCGCGATAAAAACTTGCTGGTTTTAGGATGTCAATTACCGTAGATAAAGCATCACGTTCCAACATCAGCGCTCCTAATACCACTTCCTCAATTTCTACCGCCTGAGGAGGCAATTTCCCCAACTGATTTGATAGTTCTTGAATACCAGTTTTTCGGGTTCGTGGATTTACACGGAGGGCTTCGGCTTTGTTGCTTTCCATTGGCGATTAGACACAGATTTTTTAAGGACCGAAGACAAACTTACGGCAAATGATCGGGTCGTCATATCGGGTAAATTAGAATAAGTTTTCTACCACGATGTTAACAGCTTATCAACAGCCAAAAAGTGAATTGGTTCGACACCTAAAATTGGCTTATTTTAGCAGCTTTAACCCAATTGCATGCCAGTACAATTTGAGCAGATCCAGGATAAGCAGCGAATCGTGATCATTGACAGTGAGGGGTCCTCTGAAATCATGAAAATTGCGTTGCACGTACTTGACCAAAATGAACGGAAATTTGACTTCTGGTGGGCCAGTGGCAAACATTCCCTCAGTGATGCACCCGTCATTCTCATAGAAGCACAAGATCAGGCCTCCGAGGGGAATAAGGCCAAATTCTTTGATTGTCAGCATCATATCATTGTATTGCATCACGTGTCAGATCAGTTTCCGGAATCCTACGGCTCCTTCGAAGCTTATCTGGCTCAGTTTGAAAATCTGGCAGATCAAACACCCAAAGGGGGAACGATATTGTATTATCAGGATGACAATGTAGCCAACCTGATTGCAGGAGAACGTGAGCGCGAAGACATTAAGCTGATCGAGTACGGCAATATCGATAACCTGAATGAAAGGGCCAGCGCAGCCAAGGGATTATTGAAACGAATAGGAATTACGGACGAAATGTTCGATAAAGCTTACCAGAGCTACCCAAACTAAAGACAAGTGAAACTAAATCTAAAAAGTCCTCTAGTGGTTTTTGACCTTGAAACCACGGGAACCAATATTGCTCATGATCGAATTGTAGAGATCGCAATGATCAAGGTCATGCCCTCAGGGGAAGAAATTGAAAAAACGAGACGGCTCAATCCGGAAATGCATATTCCAAAGGAAACCAGCCTGATCCATGGCATCTACGACGAGGATGTAAAGGACGAACCAAACTTCAAGCAAGTAGCCAAAAGCATGGCACAATTTCTTGAAGGTTGTGATCTGGCTGGATTCAACATCCTGAAATTTGATGTTCCCGTACTGGTTGAAGAGTTTCTACGGGCCAATGTAGAGTTCGAGGTGGACAGCAGAAGGCTATTGGATGCCCAGAAGATTTTCCATATGATGGAAAAAAGAAATTTATCAGCAGCGCTTAAATTCTACACAGGCAAGGATTTGATCAACGCACACAGTGCTCTTGCCGATACCCAGGCCACATTGGATGTGTTTAAGGCACAAATTGAGCGTTACGATGGTCAGGAAGTATTTGATCTACTGGGCAAGAAAGTTGGAAACATCGCCAATGACATGGATGTGATCGATGATCTCACCAATAAAAAGATGATTGACCTGGCCGGAAGAATGGTCTACGATGATAAAGGTATTGAACGCTTCAATTTTGGAAAACACCGTGGAAAGCCTGTCCTTGAAGTCCTTCAAAAAGAACCCAGTTTTTATGATTGGATGATGAAAGGTGACTTCCCGCTTGACACCAAACGAAAATTGACCCAACTTAGATTGAAGAGTTTCGGTAAGTGATCCGATAACCCTTGAACCCAGAAGATAATTCTGGGTTAAATTTGATTAAGACTTACAATACACCCCGCTGTAGGTTTTCAGTATATATTACATTCTAGAAAGTACTACTGTCAATCATGGCAAAAACCATCATTGTATCTAACCGTTTACCGGTTAAGATCTCGCAAGAAAAAAATAAATTATCCTATCACACCAGTGAAGGTGGACTTGCCACCGGGCTTGGTTCCATTTATCGCGAAGGCGATAACATCTGGGTAGGCTGGCCTGGGCTTGCTGTCACGAAAGCCTCACAAAAAGCCGAGATCGTTGAACATCTCGCCACCGAGAGTATGAAACCCGTTTTCCTAAGTGCTCAGGAAATTGAGGATTTCTATGAGGGATTCAGTAATGAAACCCTGTGGCCCAACTTTCATTATTTCAACCAATACACGGTTTATGATGAGGGACTTTGGAAGGCTTATCAAAAAGTGAACCGGAAGTTTGCCAAGGAATTGGAAAGCGTGGTTGAAGAAGGTGACACTCTCTGGATCCATGATTACCAGCTGCTTTTGGTACCAGAGATGATCCGAAGCATTATGCCCAATGTGGCCATCGGATTTTTCCTGCACATCCCCTTCCCTTCATACGAATCCTTTCGATTATTACCCTGGAGACGTGAATTATTGAACGGAATGTTAGGTGCGGACCTTTTAGGCTTCCACACCTATGATGACATGCGTCACTTTCTTTCATCAGTCAGCCGTTTGGCCGGGCTCGGCAATTCGAACGGGCAGATAAGTGTAGGTCAGCGACTGGTTTTAGCAGATGCCATGCCTATGGGTATCGACTATGATAAGTATGCTGCTTCAGCTGCCATGCCGGAAACGCTGGAGCGCGAAGTACGTTATCGAACGTCTGTCGGTCAACACAAGATCATGTTGTCCATCGATCGGCTAGATTACTCTAAAGGCATTCCGCAGCGACTGAAAGCATTTGAAAGATTTCTCGAAACCTATGCTGACTATCGATCCAAAGTTTCCCTGATCATGGTCGTGGTGCCTTCTCGAGATACAGTACCGAAATACGCCCAATTAAAAGAAGAAATTGACCTGTTGGTTGGTAGGATCAATGGTAAGTACGGCCGTATGAACTGGACTCCTGTTCATTATTTCTACCGCAGTTTCCCAATTACAGCCTTGTCTGCGTTTTACCGCATGGCCAATGTGGCACTGGTAACACCTATGCGTGATGGAATGAACCTGGTTTGTAAGGAATACATTGCCAGTCGACTGGATAAGAAAGGCGTTTTGGTCCTGAGTGAAATGGCGGGTGCCTCAAAAGAGCTTTCGGATGCGATCCTGATCAATCCTAATGACATAGAGCAATCAGCCCAAACCATGAAAGAGGCCCTGGACATGCCTGAAAAGGAACAGATCCGGAGAATGGACAGCATGCAGGAGTCGCTGAAGCACTACAACATCCATCATTGGGTGAAACTGTTCATGTCCCGATTGGAATTCATCAAAAAAGAACAAGAAGGTTTGAGAACCAAACCAATGACCCAGGCACTGAAGGACAAGGTCATGGATCATTACGCCGAAGCCAAGAAACGCTTATTGTTCCTCGATTATGACGGAACCCTGGTTGGCTTCCATTCCGACCCGAATGACTCAAAGCCGGACAAAGCATTGAAAAACATTTTGGAAAACTTAACCGGTGATCCTAAAAATAAGGTGGTCGTGATCAGTGGTCGCGGAAAAGAAACACTGGAGAAATGGCTTGCAGCTTACCCCATCGACATCATTGCAGAACATGGCGTCTGGAACAAAGCCCATGATGGCGATTGGAAGATGTTGACCCATATGAACAATGACTGGAAGGAAGAAATCGACAATCTCTTGAAAAGCTACGTGGATCGAACACCTGGCTCATTCGTGGAATACAAGGACTACTCGCTGGTCTGGCACTACCGAAGAGTCGAGACAGGTTTAGGTGAGATCCGAACCCGTGAGCTTACCAGTCACTTGAAGTATATCACCAACGATAAAGACCTGCAAGTCTTGGAAGGTGACATGGTCGTTGAGATCAAAAACTCTCAGGTAAACAAAGGAAAAGCGGCTGCAGCCTGGATGCGGAAAAACAAAGCAGAATTCTACCTGGCATGTGGTGATGACTGGACCGATGAAGACACCTTTCGTAACATGCCTGAAGATGCGTATACCATCAAAGTAGGTACAACTTCATCCGTCGCAAAATATAGGGTGGAGAATTACGTAGCGATTCGGGAATTGCTGTCTGGGTTGGGGGCTTAAATCACCAAATACGAATAAAAAACAAAGGCGCGAATCATGAAGGTTCGCGCCTTTTTTATTGTCCAAGATCGTATGATCAATAAAAATCCGGTTGATCCAGTTTCTTCGCGATGCGTGTTGCCGCATTGAGTAATCCAACATGGCTGTACGCCTGAGGGAAGTTCCCCCACATGCTTCCGTCTCCTTCCTTCACATCTTCACTGAGTAAACCAACGTGATTGCTATAGGAAACCAGGTTTTGGAAGTACTCGATGGCTTCATCCAATCTACCAACACAGGCCAATGCTTCCACATACCAGAAAGCGCAGATCAGGAAAGTAGTTTCAGGCTCACCGAAATCATCCTGATGCTTGTATCGGTAAAACAGTCCACCTGACGCATGAAGTTCTTTCTCCATGGCTTTCAAATGCTCCTTGGCTTTATCGGTATTCCCAGGGAGGTAATTCATCATGATGAGCTGCAAAGTACTCGCATCCATTCGGTCCACCCCTACGGCCTGAGCAAAACCCTTTTTCTCCGGCACGTAGCACTTCTCAATCATTTTGGCAGATTTCACTTTCAGTTTGGCCGCCAAATCACCCATCTTCTGGTCTCCCAGAACCTTAGCGATCTTCATCGCCGCACTACTACCTGCCCAATGGAACAAGTAGGTATAGCAATGATGTTGTGCCAGGTTTCGGAATTCCCATAGACCCGCATCCTGCTCATCAAAAGTCTTATCGATCATTTTCAGGGTCTTCCAGATCAATTCCGAAGTATCAAAGCGATCTGTAAAGATGATCCGCATGTCGTTGTACAATGGCAACAGCGACACCAATACCTGACCGTAGACATCATTCTGAATATGCGTATAAGCTTGATTACCTACCCGAACCGGGACATTACCCATGTATCCTGAAAGGTCCGTAGAGCGTTCATCAAGACTCTTGGTTCCGGTGATGCCATAAAGTGGCTGGAACCGATCTTTTTCATCATGCGTGGTATTGAGGATGTAGTGGAAATACTTTTCCGATTCCTCAAAATGGCCAATATTATTGAAGGCGTTGAGTGTATAGAACGTATCTCGCATCCAGCAATAGCGATAATCCCAGTTTCGGGTACTTCCGGGTGATTCCGGCAAACTCGTTGTAGTCGCTGCAATGATCGCACCTGTATCTTCGTATTGATGGATCTTCAGGATCAATGCCGACCGTATGGCTTCACGTTGATAAAAGTTAACGATACTCGCCGTTTTTACCCAATCTCGCCAATATTTGGTGGTTTTGTTCAAGAACACTTCCGCCGTTTCTTCCAGGGCAGCTTCCATTGGCGGTCCCCAGGTCATGACCAGGTATTTCGTCTCATTCAGGATGAAGCTCTGTTCCTCCATGATGTAGTTGAGCGAAATATTGGTCGTCAACCTAACCTCCGATTCCAAACCAAGAAAACGGACATGGTTGCTTCCGAGGCTATGTTGTGGCTCTACTTCACCGTATCCCCCTTTAGGTTGACATTTCACTATGATGTTTGGATTCCCTCTGACTCGTTCGATCTTTCTGATCAACATCAATGGCTTGTAGTATCGGTCTTGCTGATAAAATCGAGGAGCAAAATCCGTGATCCGATACACGCCACTATCTCCTTCTACCTCCGTACAAAGCACGTTGGTGTTCTCAATGTAATATTGAGAAGAAATGAGCTTATCGCCTTGTGGCCGTACGGAGAATTCCCCACCCTTTTCAGGATCGATCATTCCTCCAAATATGAAGCTACTGTCAAACCGGGGCCAGCATAGCCAGGAAATATTAGTATTTAAGTGAACATGCGCTGTAAAAGCACAATTTCCAATCACTCCATAATCATAAGTATGTCTGCTCATCGGGAATCTAAATAAAATGAAAGCGCAAGAAATATGATTTTCTTAAAGAAAACAATGAAAAATTATAGATTTAAACAGAATGAATTCATTTTTTTACCAAAATAATCAACTAAGCGATCGATACTTGAATTTTAGCAACTTATACCTATCTTGATCGGCAGCTTCGGATTATTTCAAAGCCTCATGTCGTGCTAGTGATGGTAATCCAAGCTTTTGGTTATATTTGAACCAAGCCGTCTTATACATGTTTAGAAGATTTTTCAAGAATCCTCAGTTAGGGATTTTGTTTGACATTTTTGTCGGTGTTGTCATCTATGTGATACTGCTTATTACCCTTGTACGGGTCGAAAGTATCAGTGACCAATCAGCACTCACCACCTACTCCAATGCATTCTGGTATTCTATTGTCACGCTCACTACGGTGGGTTATGGCGACCTGTTCCCTGCAACAGTCTATGGCCGGTTCATTGGAGCAGTTTTTGTTTTGCTCAGCCTGAGCGTTCATATCGTATTAATTGGAACTTTCGTTAATCTCATGTCAACCATAAAGGAAAACCGAAAACTTGGCCTCGCTGGCATTAATTTCACTGATCATGCCATCGTCATCGGATGGGATGACTTTGGAAAAATGGTCGTAGAACAGCTCATGGGGGTGGGTAAAAAGATTGTGATCGTTACTGACAATAAATTGGAGCTTGAGCACATCTATGAGACGTACGATACAAAAAACATATTTGTCTTTTACAACGACTTGAAAAACTTTGAAGCGTTGGAAAAAGTCAATATAACGCACAGTTCTATCGTTTTTGTAAATCTTCCGGATGATACGGATAAACTGGTATGGATAGTCAATATCAGGAAAGTATACCCCGATCTGGAATTTGTAGTGACGTTGGAGAATGGCGACCTAAAGAACACTTTTATCAGTGCCGGAGTGACCAACACCATTTCTAAACATGAGATCTCGTCCAAACTTCTGGCGAGCTATATGTTTGAGCCGGACGTTGCTTCTTACAGTGAGTCCATCATGTCATTTGCACAGTCAGATGGCGACTATGACATCAAGCAATTCCTGGTGACACCTAGCAATCCTTATGTAGGCAAAACGTATCAGGAGACCTTCTTTGAACTGAAAAAGAAGTACAACTCTGTATTGATTGGTATTACCAAGCGAGATAAATACGGCAACAAAAGATTGATCAAAAATCCATTAGGAGACCTGAAGATCGGCATGGGTGACTACTTGATCGTGATCCTGAATGGAAAGGCATTCAAACTACTGAAGAAGGTCTTCAACGTTGAAGAGGGTGTTTTCAAGAACAAGAAAAAATCGTAAGATGCGTAGCAAAATCACATCCATCCTTACGATGATCATGCTGGTACTAATTCTAGCAGGTTGCAGAAACAAAGCGCTCAATGAAGGAGAAGCCTTCAAACCAAAGGAACGCCATGAGAACATAACTTTTCACTTTGACCCAATCCAAGTAGATGGCGTGGATTACCTGATTCTGGAAAGAGACAACAACAATCCTCACGAAGGGTTTGGCTTCATGGCTTTTAGAGCCAATGTATTAATCGAAAAGCAAGATTCATTGATGGCGTATTTACAGACCGTCACGGATATGCAAACACGGATTTACGCAGAACTCACAAAAACCCCTCTGGAAGAAGCCCAGGTGCTCACTGATCAGTTGCTACAAGACAATCTAAGTACTCAACTGAAGGAAATTCAGAAGCTGGAATCTGAAGAGTTTGTGAGTACCCGGACCCGAAGAAGACCCAAGGAAGACAAGGACAAATAAGTAATGCCAGCACATTCAAGTACTGGCATCTATCAATCATTAATTTTTATTCCTTCTTTAAGGAAGTCTCTCAAAGTAAGCACGCAGATCGTGCAATGCTTTTGATGTATCAGGATCAACCGCAATAGAATCGGCAACATCCTTCGCCACCTTCTCTGCATCAATCAATTCGTCCTTATCTCTGAATACTTCATCAAGAATGTTACAATCATAGATCAGGGACATTAACACAACGAACGCAGGAGTAGGCTTGGCATTCTTAAATACCATGGCCCGCAGGATGTTTCTAATTTCCTTCTCGTAAGCATAGTTGGCATTACCCATTCGCTCCGATAGTGGGATCCAAAGCAATTTGGTGGCCTCACGTTTCAGAATTCCTCTTTGAGAGAGTAATTCATCCAGGTCCGCCAAAATATCTTTGAAATGATCAGATAGGTGTTCTACCTGAGTCACTACATTTTTCCCGGAAACTACTTTCTTAGCAACGTCATCGAGGATCTTGTTACCAGTTCCCTCCTGACTAATCACTTTAACGACGCCTCCTTCCAGGCTAATTTTCTTGGTAATGTATAGTTCGAGTACAATCGCACTAATAACACCAGGGATGATTCTTTTCTCAGCAGCAGATAACAATCTACCCTCTTCATCATCCATAGCAATGAGATATAATCCTTCAGCGATACTTAATTTCATCAGTCTACAGCATTTTTCGTCTTGCAACTTGAGAGAATTCGGTTCTGATTCTCCAGCTTAACCCTTCAGGTCGTTGCATGCCTGGTGGTTCTTCATAATGATTGAGTCCAATTGACGATCTGGTTGAGGGATTGACCAATCGAACCTATTCTATTTTCCAAATGCAAATTTTGGAAAAAACATTTACTTTTTCAATAGCATAGGGATGGTAAGCCCCTGTACCAGGATTGAGAACACCACACAACAATAGGTGGTGAACAATATAATATTCTTCACTTCTTCAGGAATACCCGCTACATCAGACAAAGAAAGCGCCAGCGCAACAGAAATACCTCCACGAAGGCCTCCCCACCATAATATTTTTATGGTCCCTTCTTCAAACTTTCTGCGAAGCGAAAGGATACTGATAGGAATAGAAACTCCCAAAAACCTGGCAAATAGCACAATCATAATCCCTACTACACCAACAATGATCATGTCGATAGAGAAAGTTTTCGCAATAACGATCATTTCCAATCCGATCAATATGAACAGAATGGCATTTAAAGCTTCATCGAGTAAGTGCCAGAATTTGAAAACGTACTCTCCGGTCGCATTTGCGAGATTTTCATCCCGACCTTCGTTACCAATGAAGAGTCCCATCACCACCATAGCCAAAGGAGCTGAAACGTGTAGCAACTCAGCAATGCGCCCGCCTACCATGACAAGTGTCAGGGTAACGAGAACTTCAAGCTCTACGTGATCATTATCAATAAAATCCAATAATCGGAAACCCAGGAAACCAAAAATAGCTCCCATAAGCACGCCGCCAATCACTTCTTTTCCGAACAGCATGGCGATATCAGCCGCCCCAGGAGCATGTGCTTCAGCAGCTTCTGCTCCTCCGTGATGCATGGCTTCTGGTGCGGCGATTCCCAAAATAGTCAGGAATACCACAACACCTACCCCATCATTAAAAAGCGATTCTCCGGCGATTTTCATCTCCAGGTTTTTGGAGAGGTTGAATTTCTTCACGAGTGCCAATACTGCAATTGGGTCTGTAGGTGAGATCAATGCCCCGAATAACAAACAATAGATCAATTCAATTTTGTAACCCAGTATTGGGAAAGTCCAGTAGATCAGGTATCCAACAATGAAAGTGGACATGAGCGTCCCAAGTGTCGCCAGGGTAAATACCGGCACCCTTTCTTCCATTAATTTCTTCAAATTGATACTTAATGCTCCTGCAAACAGCAGGAAGTTGAGCATGACATTGAGGAGGACTTCCTGAAAATCAAATTCTTCTATAATAGATTCTGCAACCCCACCGACTGCAGGAAATACGTATCCAAGCAATAGGATCACAACCGACATCATCAGAGCAATAGCCATCAACCCTATGGTAGAGGGCAACTTCAGTACTGTGATGTTGATCAATGTAAATACAGCTGCCAGAAAAATTAGCAGCGTGATTAGGTCGAGAATACTCATTGGCGATAGGTGTAATTCATACCTTTAAAAATCGACCCAAAGTAAGAATAAAAATATTACAAAAAAAATATCAAGCCACCTTAAATTCATCTGGCGAAATCCAGCAAAACTTATGTCATTTTCAAAGATATTGGCGTTTTTTACAATCCATGAGTCGTAAAACCTACCTATTTCCGATTGCAATATTTTGGGTTAGCCTGATATTGATCAGTTGCTCTTCAGTGAAGCGAATTGCAGTAGAAAGGGATGTCAGGCGCCTGGTCGATAAATCTGATGTCTTCCGAAATGAATTGATCGGAATGTCCGTTTACGATCCCTATTTAGAGAAATATGTGGTCGACATCAATGCAGACAAGTATTTTACTCCTGCCTCGAATACCAAGTTACTGACGTTGTATGCGTCGGAATTGAACTTGAAAGATTCCATTCCAACGTTCGCCTACACGCAGCGCGGCGACAGCCTGATTATTCAACCTTTAGGTGACCCCACGTTCCTGCATCCTGATTTTGAGCAACAGGTTGCCATACAGCGATTAAGGGGTTTTGGGCTCAAAAAATTATACATCCAGTATCCTGAAATTGATTTTCCGGGTTATGGTCCCGGATGGTCGTGGGATGATTTCGGGTACGCCTTTCAGCCTGAACGCAATGCTTTCCCGATTTATGGCAATTTGGTTTGGGTAGAACAGCATTCAGCAACCAAAGTAACACCTGATTTCTTTGAAGACTTTGTAGAATTTACGGAGGTACGTCCTCCATATCGCCGGGACAGGAACCAAAACTTGTTTCAATTCATCAAAAAATCACCCGATCTCGACACCCTGATCCAGGTCTCACCTTTTGTTCCATCCAGAGAACTGGTACATGAACTGCTCGCTGATACCTTAAAGGCGGGCATTTCACAAGTAGCCACTCAATATTCTTTACCGGATACCATTTTCAACGGACGTTCTCTCCCAATGACGGCCCTGATGATGCTTCGAAGTGATAATTTCCTCGCAGAACAAATGCTGTACATGGCGGCTGTTCAAAAACAATCAGGAAGCATGGAAGGGTTCATTCATAGCATGAAAACTGGAGACATGAAATTCGCTCCGGATTCATTGATCTGGGTCGATGGGTCTGGACTAAGTCGATACAATATGTTAACTCCGCGGACCCTTGTCAGTATCCTCCACGAAACTTATCTCAATACGCCATGGCCTGAAATCGAGGTGGTATTCCCAACGGGGGGTGTTAGTGGTACGATCAGGAGCTGGTATGGTGCGGAAGCACCTTATGTATTTGCGAAGACCGGGACTTTAAGGCACAACCATTGTCTCAGTGGATTCATAAAAACAAAATCGGGTAAAACGTTGATCTTCAGTTTTATGAACAACCATTTTACCCGATCTAATGCAGAGATCAAGCGAGCCATGCAGACCCTGCTTGAAGATATCCGTGATTCTTACTGACCGTATTTCTGCGTCAGTCCCCCGGTAAGTCGCATCAATGTAACCTGAGAATCCAGCAGGTCAAAGATGGATTGTAATCGAACTGTCGCTGCGGCGAGATTATTATTTTGCACCGTTCGATAATCAAAGGAATTGATGGTACCATTCTTAAATCGCTCCTCAGAAATTTCCAGATTCTGAACGGATGCCTGGTAGCGGCGATCGTTGATATCAAATAACTGCTTTCTAACCCGGTACTGGTCCAATGCTTGCACCAGGTCCCTACGAATCGTGGCTTTCAGTCTTTCTGTCTGAATATTGGCGATATCTTCTCTCAATACTGCTTCTCGGATCGCACGATTTACTTGTCCTCCTTGAAAGAGGTTCCAGGAGATGGTGAAGTTTATACCATAGGTAAAGTTTTCATTGTTCCCTGCATTCGTAACTGCACCTGTTTGTTGATCAGTTCTGAAATCAAGCGGCCAGTCACTGATATCCTGCCGATTTCGGGTCCAGGAATAATTTCCTCCTAAACTCAAAGTCGGATAACGATCCAATTGACGCAACCTTGTGGTTGATGCCAATACTTGCTGCGTGAGGTACTGTTTGCGTAGATCCACGTTCTGTGATTCAATCTGTTGTTCCAGGTCCTCATAGGAAAGCTCATTGTATTCCACATCAAGATCATCCGTGAAATTGTACTGTCGAGCTGGATTAGGTTCATCCAACAGGAAATTCAAATTGGAAACTGCATTTTGATAAACCAGCAACTGGTTGACGTAATTAACACTATCCGTCAGGTAATTGCCTTCTTCCAATAACAAGTCCGTTGTAACTGCCGTACCTACTTCCAACCGAACCTTCAATAGTTCATACTTGTCACTACTTAGTGCCAATTGTTTGCCGAACTCGTCAAGTCTTCGCTCTTGCAAAACTGCCCCATAATAACCAAGCACAATGGCCTGTAGGGTGTTAGCTACTACGATATCTGCATTGCCTTGAGATTCGGCCTGCAATTGCTCCAATTGCCGCTTCCCAACAGTAATGTTAGCGATACTCAGCAGGTTCCAGTTCACATTTACACCAGGTTGGATCTGGTTGGTTGTCGTTTTTGCTAAAATAGCAAATGGACTCAGGGCCTCTCGGTTATCGAACGTGTTTCTGCTACCCTGAAGGCTGGCAGATAAACTGGGAAACAGGGCCGCCCAGTTATTATTCATCTGTGCGATCTCGATGTTCCTTTGTTCAACTTTAATATCAAAGTTGCGCTCAAGCCCTATGATTACCGCATCATTGAGCGAAAGATCATCCTGCGCCTTCACGCACGGCAAAACCGTGATTACCAGAAGGATTGCCGTTAAAAACTTATGTTTCATTTTACTCATTGGTCAGGTTGATTATGCGGATTCCCGGTATTCTTCAAGGCGTTTTTCATCGATCATCACACGCTCTACTTCTTCCCTTGCGGGTCTTTTACCTGTCCACAACCACTTGATTCCGACGCGAAGATCGTTCATGAGTAGGATGAAAACAGGGAAAAACAGCAGAATAATGATCGTACCGAACAACACTCCGTAAGCCACTGAAATAGCCATTGGAATCAGGAACTGTGCCTGAAAGCTGGTTTCCTTGATCAATGGAAACAGACCCGCCACAGTCGTCAGGGAGGTCAGCATGATCGCTCTGAATCGTGCAATACCCGCCTGATAAGCTGCCTGATAAACGGTCATTCCCTCGTCTTTCACCAGTGAATTAAACTTTGCCAGGAACACCACGGCATCGTTGATGATAACCCCCGATAATGCAAACATGCCCCAGGCTGACAATATGGAAACCGGAAAATCAGCGTCGGGGTTTATCCATGATTCAATTCCATGCCCTAACATGGCACAAAACCACCCCATTGGCACCATTCCTACGATCAATACGGCTTGATAAGCCGACCGAAATGTAATCATCAGAATGAAGAAGATAACGATAAAGGCACCTCCAAAATAGGTACCAATCTCCTGCCCAGCTCTCTGGCTTTCTTCAGCTTGTCCCCCATAGTCGAATTTTACGGATGGAAAATCTGCCTGAAGTTTAGGAATGATGTTTTTCTGCACATTCTCAATGATCGGTGGTACCTCTCCGAAAGGATCGACCATCTCCGCATCCACGGTGACAGCACGGCTGGTATTAAAATGCCTTAGACCAGCAACTCCACGCTCCACTTCATAATCGGCCAACTGTGTCAAAGGAAATTCCTGGCCGCTATTGGTTTTGATTTTGATGTCTTCTAACTGGCCCACACTTTGTCTTCCGGAATTGGGATAACGCACCCATACGCGCAATTCATCATTTCCTTTCATGAATCGCTGCACTTCCTCGCCAAAGAATCCTTGCCGAATCTGAGTAGTTACATCACTGTGATTCAGACCCAGAAAATAAGCTTCCGGACGGAGGTCAAAAAGCATTTCGCGTCTACCGACGGCCACATTATCCTCGATTTCCTTTAATTCGGAGATGGTCGTAAGTTCTTTTTTCAGCGCAGCCGTTGCCGCCGTTAATTGATCATAATCTTTGGCGATCAACCGGACGGATACTGGCTTGCCGAATCTACTATCTGCACCTACACTGAACTTCTCTGCCTCATCTACAGATCCAATCTCATCTCTGATCCTTTCGATCAAATCAAATTGGTTCATGCCATAGTCATCCAGCTCTTCGTAGATCACATTGACCTGTCCTGCATGCGAACCCGTTTCTCCACTACCAAATCCGGTGTTCATGAAGGTGAAGCGAATGATGTCCTCGTCGGTATCAAATTCTTCCTGCATCTTCTCATTGACTGACCAAATCGCATCGTCAAAACGCTTGAGAAATTTTTCCACTTTGTCTTCTCTTTCTCCGGGCTTGAAAGCCAGGTTCACCTGAAAACTGTTGAACGGGATATTAGGAAAGAACGTCGCTTTGATCTGCCCACCCATCAGCAGACCTACAATCAAGACAACAAAACTGACACTGATGGACCAGGAAATGTAGCGGTTGCGCATGGTCCAGGATAACGCCCGGCCATACAACTGATACCTTAAATAATCAATGAAACCATTGATGGCTTTTCGGATCTTGTAGCTACGTGTATCCTCTTTTTTCACTTTTAACACACTCTTACTGGCCAGGTGCGCCGGCAACACGAAGAAAGCCTCCAGCAATGAAAAGCCTAAGCTAAAGATCACAACAAAGGCCATGTCTTTCAGGAATTCGAATCCGCCAGTTAGCAATAATAGCGGCGTAAAGGCCACAATTGTCGTGGTAACGGAGGTTACTACCGCGGGAAGTACTTCCATGGTACCATTTACTGCTGCCTTGATTGGATTCTGCGTCTTCTCAAAGTGTGTATAGATGTTCTCTGCAATTACAATTCCATCATCCACCAAAATTCCAATGACCAGAATCATCCCGAAAAGCGAGATCATATTGATGGTCAATCCGACAAAAGCTCCGAGGATAAACATCCCCAAAAAGGAAGAAGGAATTCCCCAGGCTACCCAGAAAGAAAGCTTGATGTTCAGGAATAACCCTAAAGCCACCAAAACCAATAAAAGCCCTACCAGGCCATTTCCAGTAAGGAGGTCCAGTCGCTGCTGCAATACCTCCATGAAGTTCCAGTTTACCTCAAGTGTAACTGCACTGTATTTCTGGTTAAACTCCTCAACGTAATCATTAACCTCTACCGAGATCTGCTCCAGGTCTTCATTTTCAAGCTTCCGCACTTCGATGAAAACCGCTTCCTCGCCATTGAGAAAACTTTTAGACGGCTGATCTGCAAACTGTTCTTTGACAACCGCCACATCTCTCAACAAGAGGTCACTTCCGTCAGGATTACTGCGAACGACCATTTCACCGATGATATCCGCATCCGTACTTTTTGCTTTTGATCGAATCAGGATCTCTTCCCGGCTTGACTTCACAGAACCAGCAGAAACATCCCGGTTGTTCAATCGAACGGCGGCCACTACCTGGTCAAAGGTGAGGTTGTAACGTCGCAAGGTCTCTTCACTGACCTCAATGGAAACTTCTAATGGAGGGAAGCCCGTCACATTGACCTGACTGATCCCTGGTCTGGCTAGAAGATCATCTTCAATGATCTCAGCATAATACTTCATCGTCTTGAGGTCCACATCTCCTGTGAGCCCCAGCCATTGTGCTGTTGTCCGAAATCGCTGCTTGAAAATGATGGGCTTCTCTGCACCAGCCGGAAATGAACTGATCCCATCTACAGCATTCTTCACTTCTGTGTACAACTCGTCAATGTCGTAGTTGTCCAGCGTTTCAATGGAAATGCTTGCTGAATTTTCAGAGGAAGTAGAATTGATCTCATCGATTCCTGCAATGGATTTCAATGCCTCTTCTACCTTTAGGGTAACTCCTTCTTCCATCTCCTCGGGAGAGGCACCAGGATACGCGACACTGATGTTAATGATCTTATCCTTAGCCGTAGGAAAGAACGACTTCTTGGTATTAACCAACGCCAACGCACCCGCAAATAGCGTAAGCGCAATGACGATATTGGCAAGTATCGGATACTTGACAAAATGTTCGATAATGCTTCTCATGGCTTAGGTTTTAATTCCCTGCAGATCCTGACACGAGACGCCCCTGAGCATCGGTCTTGCGTTCCAGGTCAATCTCCTTTTCCTCAAGCTTCTTCGCCACCATATTATTGTGTGCATTGATCAGAGGCTCCACTACCAATGCTTCTCCTTCTTCAAGGCCTGTGAAAATCGCCGACTCCTGTTCTAATCGAACTACATTGATCTTTTTCACTTTCAATAAGGTATCTTCCAGTACAAAAACTTCACTTCGATTGTAGATCGCGCTTCTGGGCATGATCATGCCATCTTTGATCGTTCTTGCGGGAATAGCCGCCTGCAGGAATTGCCCATCGTAAAGACGCTGACCATTTGATTGAATGGCCAAAAAGACATCTACAGATTGTGTATTTTGATTCACAAAATCTGAGATTCTCAGCACTTTCCCATCCCAGTATTGTTGGGTTTCATCACTGAAGATCTTTACCTCTGCCCCTTCTTGTATCCAACTGATGTCGCGGGTTTCCACACTCACTTTGAGTTCATGAGCTCCGGCTCTTATGATTTTACCAATTTTGGTACCGGGATTTACGAATGCACCTGTTTCCATGGCCACTTCGGAAATACTTCCATCAAATGGCGCGTAGTAGCGATGTTTTTTCAACCTGCTTTCCGCACTTTTAATGCTGTAGTAAGAAGAGTAAATCCCTTTTGTTGCCAGGAATGTCTTCTCTTTCTCATCGCTGTTCTCAGGCAACTCTGGTAACGCATTATCGATATCAACTTTGGAAAAGTATTCCTGCCAGTTATCGTAAGAATCGCTAAAATCTATCTTCAAATCAGGCAGAATCGCCGCCAGATCACGTAAGAAGTTGCTTTTTTGAGATTTAAGGTTCAATGCTGCTTCGTCATCATCGATGTAGAACAACAAGGTACCTTTCCTGAAATTCTGTCCGGCTTTTAGTCGGATTTTACCTTCATACATTCTTCCACCCACTTCCGAAAGCAGATCTAAAGACTGGGCAGTTTCAACACGCCCGAAGGCAACAACACTGGTTTCTACATCGGAATATTCAACCGGCGCTGTTTTTACATAACGAACTGATACGGTAAGCTCCTTCTCCTCGGGAGGAGCTTTCTGGCTGGCAAAAAATGCCGCAAGCGCTGCCGATCCACCGATGATCGAAACCGCTAGAACCACAACGATTAATTGACGGGACTTCATTAGAGTTAGTATTTGACCAAAAAAAATTTGTAAAGGATTGTTGGATACATAAGACTGGTCTTAACAGACTTTTGTTACAACAACCTTAAGAAAATTGATGAAAGGGGAATACCGTACTTGAAATGGTTTGCAGGTTACATGTACGTACAGGTGCGCAGATCAGTTATTCTCCACAGGAAAATTTGCTTTAAAGATGGTCTCCCCTTTCGGGGTTCGGTCATGGCTGACTGCTCCACCGAGTGCATCAACGCATGTTTTGACCACAAATAAGCCTAGTCCCACATTGGCTTCTTCATTATTCGGGCGGGTACTGATCTTAGCAAACTTTTTGAACAAGAGTGGGTGTTCTTCTTCTGGAATTTCATTTCCCACATTTGAAACCAACATCGAAATAGCGTCTGGTTTTGCCTCAAACGAGACTTTCACCGGTGTATCCGGATCAGAAAATTTGCAAGCATTACTCACCAAATTTGTGAAAATATGATCAAAATAGGGCTTATCGACTTTGGCTTCAACAGGGTCCGCGGATTCGGAAATGACAATCTGTGCCGAAGGGTATTTGTCTTGCAAGTCAAAAACCAGGGATTCGGCGCTGGCATGCAAGTCCACCGATTGAAAAATTAACTCACGGTCCTCTGACAGAAAATGTTCTACTTCCACAATCCTGGCAATGGTTTTGCTTAAATTCCAGCCAGCCGCTTCGATATTTTCGGCAAATGGACGCAGGTCTTCATCATCTACCAAATCTCTTTTGAGAAGATCGGCAAAGCCAATGATCCGACTAATGGGCGACCTCAAATCATGAGATACGATTTTTAAGAAGCTCTTCTTTTCGCGATGCAACTCGGCGATCTGGTCCTGGGCTTTTTTCAGCTCCGCTTTCAATTGCGATGTGGATTCCAAAGGATAGAAAGTTAAATCCTACGTTTAGGTTATTTGTCTAATTAATCAGGGCGGAAATTAAGAGAGCCGCTAGTTCTTTTTTAAGAATGACGGATCAACATAGAAATTGACAGTATCAACGGGTATCACTAGGTTAAAAATTGAATACTCTGATCACGGAAATACTCCGTTCACGCCCTTTCTTGTTTCAAACTTACAGCAAGTACACCAAGTTTAAAGCGAATATTGAATCAAAAACTAACCTAATAAAGAAATGAAAATGGCAAAATATGTCTTCCTACTCGGTGTGATGCTCATTAGCATTACTTCACTGGAAGCACAGCGCAGGCGTCGGGGCAATTCCGCTCCAGCCACGGTCAAATTCGATCAAAAGCTCTATGAGGGTCTAAAATGGCGAAGCATCGGCCCTTTTAGAGGTGGCAGATCTGCAGCCGTTACTTCCGTGCCCGGAAAAGCAAACCTGTTCTACTTCGGTGCGACTGGTGGTGGGATCTGGCGTACTACGGATGCTGGAAATTCCTGGGAAAACATATCAGACGGCTATTTTGGCGGATCGATTGGTGCTATTGCCGTTAGTGAATGGGATCCAAATATTATGTATGTCGGAGGCGGTGAAGTGACCGTTCGCGGAAATGTTTCCTCCGGAAGTGGCATGTGGAAATCAGATAATGCTGGCAAAACCTGGAGCAAAATTGGCCTGGATAATTCCCGCCACATCGTACGGTTGAGAATTCACCCAAAAAATCCTGATCTGGTCTATGCCGCTGTGATGGGAGACCTTTACAAATCTTCGAATGTACGCGGGATCTACCGAACCAAAGACGGGGGAAAAACCTGGGAACAGGTCCTTTTTGTGAACAGTGATGCAGGAGCTGTTGAATTGGTGATGGACCCAAATAACCCAAGAGTCCTTTATGCCTCCACCTGGAGAATCAGAAGAACTCCGTACAGCCTTTCCAGTGGTGGTCCTGGATCAGCGATATGGAAAAGTACCGATGGTGGCGATAACTGGGAAAATATTTCCGGCAACACCGGATTGCCTAAAGGAGTTTGGGGAATCTCAGGAATTACGGTCTCTCCCGTAAATTCCAATCGCGTTTGGGCCATCATTGAGAACAAAGATGGTGGTGTTTATCGGTCAGATGATGCTGGAGTAACCTGGAATCTGGTCAATAAAGAGCGTAAATTGAGACAAAGAGCCTGGTACTACACCAAGATATACGCCGATACACAGGATGAAGACATGGTATACGTCATGAATGTGCGTTACCATCGATCCAAAGATGGAGGTAAAACTTACCAGACATTCAACGCACCACATGGCGATCACCACGACTTATGGATCGACCCAACGGACAATCAGCGCATGATCATCGCCGATGATGGCGGAGGGCAAGTCTCATTCGACGCTGGAGAAAACTGGTCTACCTACAACAATCAGCCTACCGCGCAGTTCTACCGAGTTACTACGGATAATGCATTCCCTTATCGAATTTATGGTGCTCAACAGGATAACAGTACCGTACGAATTGCTCACAGAACAGATGGAAGATTCATCGGTGACAGTGATTGGGAACCTACGGCAGGAGGTGAAAGCGCTCACATTGCAGTAAATCCTGAAAATGATGAGATCGTTTACGGTGGCAGTTATGATGGATTTTTGACGCGTGTCAATCATGAAACCAGTGAAGTGCGTGCAGTGAATGTATGGCCGGACAACCCCATGGGGCACGGTGCAGAAGATTTCAAATATCGTTTCCAATGGAACTTCCCGATCTTCTTCTCCCCGCACGATGCCAGCAAACTTTACACTGCTTCCAACCAATTGCATTTGAGTACAGATGAAGGGCAATCCTGGAAAGTGATCAGTCCTGACCTGACTCGTAATGACAAAAGTAAGCTCGGTTCCTCTGGCGGACCTATCACCCAGGATAACACCAGTGTAGAGTACTATTGTACCATCTTCGCAGCGGTAGAGTCTTATCATGAAGAAGGTGTGATCTGGGCAGGATCCGATGACGGACTGATCCACGTCACCAAAGATGGTGGGGAAAACTGGCAAAATGTGACTCCTCCAGCAATGCCAGAATGGATGATGATCAACAGTGTAGAGATCGATCCTTTTAACAAAGGAGGGCTTTACGTAGCAGGTACGAAATATAAGCTTGGAGACTATGCGCCTTATCTGTACAAAACTGAGGACTATGGTGCTACCTGGAAAAAGATCACCAATGGCATTGGTGCGGAGGATTTCACGCGGGTGTTAAGAGCGGATCCAAAAAGAAAAGGCTTGTTATATGCCGGAACGGAGAATGGCATGTATGCCTCATTCGACGATGGTGCTAGTTGGCAATCCCTACAAATGAACCTGCCGATTGTACCGATCACTGATCTTGCCATCAAAAATGACAACCTCATCGCAGCCACTCAAGGTAGAAGTTTCTGGCTGATTGATGACCTCACTGTGCTGCATCAGTTGAACAATGACGTAGCTCAGAAGTCACATCACTTGTTTGCTCCAATGCCTACTTATCGCATGGGTGGTGGCAATGGACGAACGTCTAAAACATCAGGAACTAATCATCCTGGAGGAGTTATGGTCCATTACTATGTGAAGGACACGAGTTCAACTGACACGATCAGTGTTGCTTTCAAAACTCAGTCCGGAGACCTTATACGGAAGTTCTCAACCCATCCTAACAAGGATGATAACGAAGGGAAACTCAAAGTAGCGCCAGGACTGAACATGATGAATTGGGACATGAGATACCCAGGTGCTAAAACCTTCAAAGGCATGATTTTGTGGTGGGCAACTACCCAGGGCCCTAAGGTGACTCCAGGCACGTATACGGTTCAGATGGACGTCAATGGAACAAGTCAGGAAACCAGTTTCGAATTGATGAAGGACCCAAGGAGCAGTGCTACTCAAGCTGATCTCGAGACTCAATTCGATTTCTTAATGTCTGTTCGCGATAAATTGACGGAGACTAATCAAGCCATCATTGATATTCGTAAAGCTCGAGGGCAAATCAAAGGTGTGATGTCCCGCACGGAGGATGAGAACATCAAAACACTCGGCAAGGAAATGTTGAAAGAGATGAAATCCATTGAGGAAGCACTTTATCAGACCAAAAATGAAAGTGGTCAGGACCCTTTGAACTTCCCGATCCGATTGAATAACAAATTGGGGCATCTGGCATCATTGGAAGGTATCGGTGATGCGAAACCAACCGATCAGGCTGTGGCCTTCAAGAAGGAAGTTACTGCCGAGATCGATAAATACCTTGATCAATTGATGGTGATCGTGACGGATAAGGTGAAAGCATTCAACGAAGCTGTTTACGCCGCTAAGATCGACGCGATCCAGTTGGATGAGTAAAAAATAATTGAACGATAATCCAAAGAAGCGATGGGTTTACTCATCGCTTTTTTTATTCTTGCACGTCAATTCAGGTGCATATGTACAACGTTGTAATTGTAGGTGGGGGAATCGTAGGTCTGGCTTCGGCTTTGAGACTCAAAGAAGCTAATCCCAAGCTCAAGATTGCGGTCATTGAAAAGGAGAAAACACTCGCCAGTCATCAGACCGGGCACAATAGTGGTGTGATCCATTCCGGCCTCTATTATAAACCCGGTAGTTACAAAGCCAAAAATTGCATTTCGGGATACAATTCACTGGTCAGTTTCTGTGAGGAAGAAGGCATTTCTTACGAGATCTGTGGCAAGGTAGTTGTCGCTACACAAGAAAGTCAGTTAGGACCTTTAGAGACTTTGTATGAGCGTGGAAATGCCAACGGGTTGTCAGGGCTTAGAAAACTAAGTTCCAAAGAAGAGATCCAGGAATATGAACCACATGTCAATGGCATCGCTGGAATCTTCGTTCCACAAACGGGTATTGTAGATTATGTTGAAGTAGCCAATAAATACGCCGAGAAGTTCCAGCATTTTGGAGGTGAGATCTTCACGGATAATAAGATCAAGAAAGTCACTAAAAGAACGGACAAGCTACTTCAAGTGGAGACCAGTCATGAAACGCTAACTACTCGATTTCTTATCAACTGCGCTGGACTCTACTCGGACAAAGTGGCCAAAACCACGCAAACCAAAGTGGATTACAAGATCATCCCTTTCCGTGGCGAGTACTTCAAACTGAAACCCGAGAAAGAGCATTTGGTCAAAAATCTGATCTATCCGGTGCCTGACCCCAACTTTCCATTCCTTGGCGTCCATTTTACACGAATGATCCATGGTGGCATTGAAGCGGGCCCAAATGCGGTTCTTGCTTATCGCAGAGAAGGCTATACCAAATCAGCCGTTCATCTGGGTGAATTTTTCGAATCGTTGTTTTATCCCGGCTTCAGAAAAGTAGCCGCAAAATACTGGAAGACCGGTTTTGGAGAATTGTACCGTTCCTATTCAAAAAGTGCTTTTACCAAAGCACTACAAGAGTTGATCCCTGAGGTAGAGAAGAAAGACCTTGTCGCTGGTGGCGCAGGGGTTCGGGCCCAGGCCTGTGATCGTAAAGGTGGCCTATTGGACGATTTTCTGGTATTGGAGAATGATAACATCATCAATGTGGGGAATGCACCTTCTCCGGCTGCAACCTCTAGTCTTGCTATTGGAAAACAAGTGGCTGATCTGACGATGGAGAAGTTGGGGTGATGGTTCGAGCTTCACGCTTCGAGAGCCTCAGCGTTTCTTAATACCAATTCCATGAGTAACTCGATATTAATTCGAGAGCTTCAGACTGCCTTGATGTAAGCTCCGGAAAAACCTTTGTGTTAAACAACCCTCATTCAATTTAAAGACGACTTCATCCGTAGATTTATTATAATCGCAGATGAAGATTTCAACCTACCTCATTTTACTTTCAGGACTTATCATTTTTGGTTGTACAACCAGTCACCAACATGACCATTCTAGCCCATGGCAGGTAAAGTCTTCTAAGAACTTGTTTTTAGATCAGGGACTCGAAAACGTGGAAAGTGTACTCCACGATCAACAGAATCAAGTCCTTTATATCACCAACGGCCAGGACTATATCCCCGGAACAGATGGCTTTATTTCCAAAGCCAGTGTAGACGGCACTGAAATTGACCTTAGATGGATCACTGGCCTTAACAGGCCTACGGGTATGGCATTAAAAGGTGATCAATTGTATGTGGCTGATCTCAATCAATTATTACGGATCAATACTAAAATTGGTGAGGTTATTGAAAGGTATGAAGAAAGTATCCAGGGCTCCGCATTGAATGATGTCACCATCGATGACAATGGTGATGTTTATGTTTCGGCTTCACGATTAGGTGCTGTTTTCAAGTTAGTGGATGGGGCTTTGCAATTGTGGGTGCAGGACAAAGTTCAGCTCAAGTATGCAAATGGATTGTTGGGCCAAAAAGGAGATGTATTGGTCGCTGGATTTAACCTGAGCAGTATACAATTCGATCCCAAACGACTAGACGATATACACACCCATCCAAGCATCAAAGACCTGGAGGGAATTGTCAGCGACGGCAAGAATGGTTATTTCATCACGTCTGCAGGTACGAGTTCATTATTTCATGTTAGTTCCGACTGGGAAGCCGCTCCCCTATTAGTGGAGAGGGATTATATGAGTGACCTCAGTTTTGATCAGCAGAACAATACCCTGTACATCCCGCGTGGAAATGAAGATACCGGGGCGTTTTATATTACTGTCGTGGAATTGAATAACTAATTCTGTAAATCAGTTTTTTGATCAATTTCATTTAGCACAATCCTAGAGGGTGAGAAATTTATTTGAACTAGCAGCTGTACTATCTCGGAATCAATCCGCTTGGATAGCTCACCATGCTTTCGTGACCACTGGCACCTACTGCAGCTACACCAAACAAGAAATTATCAATCACGATGCCTTTGAGGGTGTAAGCCGTCAGGTCTCCATCCACTAATTGAGAAAATTGCCAGGTTGGTGAAGTCGTATCTCTCCAGTAGATCTTATAAGCCACAGCACCGTCCACCTTTTCCCAGGCCAAGCGTGTAGAAGGACGAACAATACCACCAATTCGCACTTCCTGAGGCTTAGGTGGCGCCATGGCCAACGTAGCCATACTAACCGCATTCACAGCGGTCATCTTCGCGCAGTATGGGAAGTTGACACCTTCTATAACATCTCCATATGCAATGCCATTTTCGGTGCGAAGGTCCTGGTGCTGGCGATTGTAATTTTCATGCGCCTCCATGATCCTAACTCCTGCGAAGCCAGCTTCATTAAAGGGTCGGTGGTGCCCTCCCCTACCAAATCGATCCAGTCGGTAGATCATGATGGGATTCATTTCCGGCATGTAGGTCCGCGTGGCCTGATGAACATATCGTGCCAGTTGCCGTGATTGACTGTCATTTTCACCGCCATAAAAACGTTTTCTTTTTAATTCCCGCTCGGTTTCAGTCACGGAATAAGGCTCTGAGAATATTCTGAAAGATCGGTTGTCAATCACCCCATCAACTCCCTCGATATTTCCGATCATGTCATTGTTCAGGATGCCGATTACCTCCCAGCCTTCGTCCTTGGCCTTTTCAGCGAGGAACCTACCTCCATAGAGTCCTTGCTCCTCTCCGCTTAGTCCAGCCAGCATGACACTGGAAGCAAAATCATGCTTGGACAACACACGCGCTAATTCAATGGCACCCGCCATCCCTGAAGCATTGTCATTCGCACCGGGGGAATCATCGGTAAAATTTGTCACATCTGAAATACGACTGTCAATGTCCCCACTCATGATGATGTAGCGGTTAGGGTATTTCGTTCCTTTCTTAACGGCATAGACATTCACGATATAAGTATCCGTGGCGATGCGGGTATTATTATCCCCTTTCACCAGCGTACGTTGCTCATACACGTCCAAACATCCTCCACATTCTTGTGAGATCTTCTCGAATTCGGCTTTGATCCAGCGTCTGGCTGCACCAATTCCTCGGGTATCAGAAACCGTATCCGACATGGTATGTCGCGTACCAAATCCAGCAAGTTTTCTCACATCCGCTTCCAGTCGTTCCGCACTCACATCATTGATGATGTCGTAGACTTTTGGATCGGAAGTAAGGTATTGCGCAGAAACAGAAGAACAAGCCAGTAAGGCCAATAGGTAGAAGAATCGCTTCATGAGAACCAGGTTAATTGTGATCTGCCGGTAATTTATGGAGGGCTACTGAATTGAACAGGCAGATTTTATGGGAGTGGTTGGGGAAGTAGGGTTAACGACACATCAGAGAAAAGCAATCCTCAGAAAATTGTCTAGTTGCCTCAGAGAAAGGGGTGGTTTACGAATCTGTTTGTGGAATCATGATTGGTGATGGATTATTGGATTAAGAATTATTTTTAATCATTTATTCATTAAAAAAATGCAAAATCAAACACAAACTGTTGTTGGTGAGCTTTCAACTCCTGTCATCCCAATTATAGCCAAGGGAATAGTAATAACCTTATCAAAAAAAAGCAACCCCGAAGACTTGTTGAGAAGTTGGGCATTTAATGAATCAATATTTGAAGATCGAATGTACCTTTCATTTAATGAAACTGGAAGTATGAGGTTACCAATAGATGTTACCGGACTCGTTTTAAAGAGTTATCCAGAAAAGGATTGGAACGGTAGGGTTAAGTTGGAAATAGTCCCGAAATAACTATACGAATTGAGTATTAGCCAGTCCCAAAATCCAATACTTTTTAGAAATTCTGAACTCTGTTATGTTGTCGCCAATTATATTGGGAATCCATATATGAACTCTCGTCAATTTCGAAAGGAATCAAACATCAAAAGGACCGGACGATAAACCCAACTTTAGTTCCGGGGATAATAGGGCCTTACTTCTTCAAGACAGCTTGTTCTTAAGAAAGAATACTTCCTTTCAACGGGTCAAGATCAGCGAGATGCATTATTTAGAAGCGTAAGACAACTATTCTTCTGTAACCACCAAGTATGGTCAATACCTCTACTCAATTGTGCTCAAGCAGTTAGAAAAGAAACTCCCTAAATCACACTTTATGAGGGTGCATCGCAGCTATGTCATCAACATTGAAGCCATTGGTGGGTATGAGGGCCATACCTTGTTAGTTGAAAACAAGCGAATTCCAGTTAGTCAACAATACCGAGAAGAAATCTTCAATCTGATCAGCAGGCTTTAATGTACATTGATTTTACGGCTAAAAACGGCATAAAATCTTTTCCTAAATAAACCTTGGTCATCCCTCACAAAAAGCATGTGAACACTCAACTTTTTTGTCTTGCCCTGGATTTGTAAAAACTTGATTGAAGTAATTCTCATTTCTCATACTTCAATTAATTGTCATGTTATCGTCCAATATCCAGTCATTTCCTTCTGAAGAATCTTTTTCGAGCATTCAAGTCAATCCCTCCAAAAATCATTCAGACTCCAAATTTGAAAAGGACCTCTGTCTGGATGAATATTTAAAGGACCTGTTCTCGAAAATGATGGCCGAATTCGATCTTGGTAGGGAACCCATATGGTAACTAACACGCATCAAAGTCGATGCTGCCAAAGCCAAACAAATGGACTTGATTATCAATAATTTGATCAGCAGCTATCTAAAGCATATGCGTACATCCTCGCAACCAGAATTGCTTATTAAAACGCTGATCAGTGATAATCAGGTTCATCATCATGAAAAGCAATATCAGTCCTTATTCAGGCTGTATTTACAATAGTTTTTCAACCTTGTCCAATCAACAATTAGCCCAGGAAATTAATGATGATTTTGAACAAACCGAGTCTGTAGACGGTATCATATGGAGATTAAACTTCCCTTTTCTGGACGAGTAATGTTTAAACCAAATTCTCCCAGGGTCCAGTAATGGCTACAGTATCTCCATTCACCTGAATATTAACAAACAAAGTCTTGCCAGAAGGTGAAAACACGGCACCCGCTAATTCTGAATCTGAGCTTCGGTTGATAGCAAATTGCTTCACTTCCCCTTCTTTGTTGATATAGTGGATTCGATTCAGATCGCTGTTGTCTTCACACACAAAAAGCATCCCATTTGGAGCGACCGTCAGGTTATCACACATGTTCAATACCGTCTTGTCTTCAGATTCAGCAAACAACTCCAGGGTATTGTCCTGAATATCATACTTGAAGATCTGACCAAAGTTTTTGGGTCCACCATTGGTACAGGCGAAATAAACTTCCTGGTCTCCCATCCACATGCCTTCACCTCGAGCAAATCTTGCTGCTCCTTTATGGTATCCTCGAAATCGCAGATCATCTTCAGGTGATTCCACATCATCTATGGGCATCCAGGCCACTTCCATAGGTTCGTTTAAATTCACCGTTTTTCCTTCCCAGTTTCTGGTATCCAGCGATTTCTTTCCTTTGATCGCCAGAACTTCCAGTTGCCCACCCTGATGAAGATCTGTTTTATCCGTTGGTACAAATCGATAGATCAAGCCATCAGGCCGATCTTCGGTCTGGTACACAATGTGCGTCTCCGGATCAACTGCCACTGCCTCATGATTGAACCTGCCCATTCCCACAATCGGCTTTGGGTCCGCCAGGCCTTTGTTGAAAGCCGGCACATCAAATACATATCCATGGTCCTTTTCAACCGTCTCTTCATCAGCTTTCGTTACGGACTCCTCACAGGTCAACCAGCTATTCCATGGTGTAACGCCTCCTGCACAATTTCTCGTGGTTCCAGCGAGGCTTAGGTATTCTTCGATCACTTCTCCTGTTTTTTCATCATAGATGACCGTAGTAGTTCCTCCTAGAGCCGGCACTTTTCCGCGACCTGCATCATACAAAAGACCCATATCTACATCACCTAAAAATTCGTCATTCTCACCAAATGCACTATGCTTCAGAGACCCTGGACTGTTCTCATGATTTCTGACCAACACACACTGCCCTTGTTCATTTAAAAAGGCACCCATTCCATCGGGTCTCCCTGGAACGAATAACCCATCAGACATCTTATTCCCAGACCTGGATATGATGCGGTATTCAAACCCTTTCGGTAAATCTAGATACTGCTTCGGGTCAGGAACGATTTCCAATTGGCCTTCTCCGACTGAAGCCGATTGTGCTTTCTCGCCCCAATTTGAAGTGCATCTGGATAAGGATACAAAGCCCAGAGAGGTCATGGCCGTGCTATAAATGAAATGTCTTCGATTCATGAGTTTTGTTTGATTAACTGTTAATGATTGCGGAATGTAATTTACTTGAGAAAGCACTTCATTCCTATCGATCTATCCTCTAAACAAATCGGCATTCTGAAACTGATAAGACATTACCAATCTTCTTCGAGATCATGCAAACGATTTAAACGACGTATGGTCTGAAGTGTACATCTATTGTTTAATTTCGCCTAGCAATTTATTATCGATTATGGCCGACATATCTAACCTCGAAAAGACCGCTTCGCAAGTTCGTCGCGATATTGTACGAATGGTACATGCGTGCCAGTCAGGACACCCTGGAGGGTCGCTGGGCTGCACAGATTATTTAGTGGCATTGTACTTCCATCAAATGAAACACGATACCGGTTTCAACATGGAAGGTAAAGGAGAAGACCTGTTTTTCCTTTCTAATGGACATATCTCTCCTGTATTCTACAGCGTATTGGGTAGGTCGGGTTATTTCGATGTGAAGGAATTAGCGACTTTCCGTCAAATTAATTCCAGGTTGCAAGGCCATCCTGCCACTGAAGAAGGGCTCCCAGGAATTCGTGTCGCTTCTGGCTCACTCGGACAAGGGTTGTCTGTCGCAGTAGGTGCCGCTCTTGCTAAAAAACTGGACGGGGATGACCGCAAAGTCTATTGCTTGATGGGAGACGGTGAACAGCAAGAAGGTCAGGTTTGGGAAGCTGCGATGTTAGCTGCTAGTAGAAAAGTAGATAATCTAATTGCTGCGATCGATTATAATGGTCAGCAGATTGACGGTCCCGTGGATGAGGTCAATACCCTGGGTGATCTGAAATTGAAATATGAAGCTTTCGGCTGGGATGTCATGGAATGCGATGGCAATAACATGTCAGAATTGGTTGCTACACTTGAAGCAGCTGGTTTGAGAGAAGGAAATGGTAAACCCATCATGATCCTCATGAAAACTGAAATGGGCAAAGGTGTGGACTTCATGGAAGGTACGCACAAGTGGCATGGTGTCGCTCCGAATGATGAGCAACTAGCCAGTGCCTTGAGTCAATTAGAAGAAACCCTTGGGGATTACTGATCAACCTTAAGAAAAGAAACAGATGAACACGAAATATACCTTCACTGAAAAGAAAGACACACGCTCAGGATTCGGAGATGGCCTGTTGGAGCTAGGCAGAACCAACCCTGATGTAGTAGCACTTTGTGCAGACTTGATCGGATCCCTGAAAATGGGCGCATTCATCAAGGAGTTTCCGGAAAGATTTACGCAAATCGGAATTGCAGAAGCTAACATGATGGGCGTTGCTGCTGGGATGGCCATCGCAGGTAAAATCCCATTCACAGGAACATTTGCCAATTTTTCTACTGGCCGAGTTTATGACCAGATCCGTCAATCCATTGCCTATTCTGAAAAGAATGTCAAAATATGTGCTTCACATGCAGGTCTGACACTGGGTGAAGACGGTGCAACCCACCAGATCCTGGAAGATGTAGGCATGATGAAGATGTTGCCTAATATGACCGTGGTAGTACCTTGTGATTACGAGCAAACGAAGGCAGCCACCATCGCGATTGCTGATTATCACGGACCTGTTTACTTGAGGTTTGGCCGACCGAAATGGCCTATTTTCACCGCCTCCGATCAGAAGTTTGAGATTGGAAAAGCAGTGAATATGATCGAAGGGTCTGATGTAACCATCATTGCCACTGGACACATGGTATGGAAAGCCATCGAAGCAGAAGCACAATTGGCAGCCACTGGTATCAGTGCTGAAGTGATCAATATTCACACCATCAAGCCACTGGATGAAGAAGCTATTCTGAAATCCGTTGCTAAAACCAAATGTGTCGTGACTTGCGAGGAACACCAAATGAATGGCGGCCTTGGCGAGAGCGTTGCTCAAACATTGGTTAGAAATACGCCCTACCCGATGGAAATGATTGCAGTAAATGATTCGTTTGGAGAAAGTGGCAAACCCGAAGAATTACTGGACAAGTATGGCTTGAGCACCCAGAACATAGTGACTGCCGCTCAGAAAGTGATTGGAAGAAAAGGCTAGGTTTCGACAGGCCTGTCTGCCGACAAGGCAGGCTCAACCTGACACTTCGATTGACTCGGGGACGCCCAGTCAGGTTAGAGTATTCGACAAGCAAGCCAAATCTTATGATACGAACTCCCATCAAAAAGGTGGGAGTTTTTCTTTTGGTCGGAACTGGAAACAACAGACTTAAGCATCTGCAGGGTTATTGCTACTTTTGCATCTCTTCAAACCCATACAGTTATTCTTACCCAACGACAGTTATTTCAGCAATACGTTGCACAGACTTCTGACTTTCCACTCGCCCTGGAAATAGAACGGGCAGAAGGTGTCTACCTCTACGACAAAGACAAGTCATATATCGATTTGATCTCTGGTATCGGGGTGTCCAATGTTGGTCACCGGCATCCTAAAGTCATACAAGCCATTCAGGAGCAACTGGATAAATACCTCCACATCATGGTTTATGGAGAATATGTGCAGAGCCCACAAGTCAAGCTGGCTCAGGCTTTGTCCGCAACCTTGCCAGAGCACTTGAATAATGTCTATTTCCTTAATTCAGGTAGTGAGGCGGTTGAAGGAGCCATCAAGCTAGCCAAAAGGTATACGGGAAAACCGGATGTGATCACTTTTAAGAATGCTTATCACGGCTCTTCGCATGGTGCGCTTTCCGCTAGTGGAGACGAGCAATTCAAGCAAAATTTTCGCCCGTTGGTTCCTGGTTTTAAGCATCTCAAATTCGGTTGTGAAAAAGGCATCAACAAAATTGATAGCAATGTTGCGGCTGTACTCATCGAAACGGTGCAGGGTGAAGCAGGTGTCGTGCAAGCAGATACAGCATATTTTCGCCAATTACGGGAGAAGTGTGATGAAACTGAAACCTTGTTGATTTTTGATGAAATTCAGTGTGGTTCCGGGCGTACGGGTAAACTTTGGGCATTTGAGCATTATGGTGTCACTCCTGACATTCTGGTTAGTGCCAAAGGCTTAGGTGGTGGAATGCCCATTGGATGTTTTATTGCTCCGCAAGAAATCATGGGTGTCTTGAAAAATGACCCTATCCTTGGGCACATCAGCACATTTGGGGGTCACCCTGTTAATTGCGCTGCGGCCCTGGCTACTTTGAAGACCATTGAGGAGGAAAAACTGCTTGAGACTGTTCCGCAAAAGGAAGCTATGATCCGAGACTTACTCCAACATCCGAAGATCAAAGAGATCCGAAGTATTGGCTTGATGATGGCCGTCGAATTTGAATCGTTTGAGGTAGTGAAACCGATCATTGATAAAGCCATTGAACTTGGTGTGATCACTGACTGGTTCTTATTCAATGACTATTCTATGCGAATCGCACCGCCATTGACGATTGCCGAAGATGAAATTCGTGTTGCGTGTGGTAAGATCATGGAGGCGATAGAAAATCCTTGACGCCAATCAGATTCACTTCTATCGCAATGTAAATAAGCATCAGGAATAAAGGAGAGACTCCCCTATCATTGTATTGAAAAGCTACAAAAATTCACGCCATCTCAACAATCCGGGGAGTGACGTCTTAGCAAAAAAAAGCCGGAAGTTTTCACCTCCGGCTCTATCAAAATCTTTCCCGTGATATCTTATAGCAAAGACTTCAGGTCTAAAGAAACCTCTTTAGTAGAACCTCCGGAGTTCAAAGTTAAAGTCACTGAACTCCCTGATTTCTTGAGCATTTTCTCTACGGCAGGCAATCCCATACCTAGCGCTGACTCTCCATTGATACTTACTAACTCATCATCGACGCTGATACCTTTTGATGCTGCCTGTGAACCCTCAAATACCTGATGGATCAAAACTTTTGATTTATCCTTATTCAACTGGACATCAAGTCCACTACAGTTGACTGCATACTCCTCACCGCTTCTTCCATTCTTCTCCAGATAGATCTTATGTGTTTTATAATCAAACAACACATTGTATCGACTCATTACCCGGTTTCCTATGATCCCAGCAATTTTCTTTTCTCCCTGGATCCCGGTTGTTACCTGGCTGATACCAATAGGCAGGTTATCAACGGTATTAGAACCAAAAGTGAAGCTTTTCACCCGTCCTTCATAGTGACGTGTCTCTTTTGAGCCCAAGCCTTTAACCAGGTATGAATAGTGTTCTCCTGTTTTATCAATGATGTTATTTGCGTTGGCAAAAGGTGTATTGAAATCCACAGTGGTACCCGCACCGGTATTGATGTAGTAGCTTCCGCTCAATGATTCACCATTGTTAAGCATGATGGTTGCCTCCACTGTAGGGACCGTGTGATGAAATTTGAACGCCAATTCTTCGCCCCTCTTAGGATAGCTTCCTGAATCATAAAGTTCCAATTTCATGGCATCATAGTCCAGACGAACCACGTGGTGGTGTAGCATCTCGTAACCTACAATTCCATCGATATTACGACCAATACTGATCTCAAGGTGATCCAGATCCGTTGCATATACTTTGATGTTCTTTTCCAAAACCAGGTCATTGACCTGAATTTTATTGTGTTTGATCAATGCGCCGGAAATGCTTCCCTGCGCACTAGTCGCAGTTTCTTTGTGATTGATCGGTAAATTCAATTTTTGAGCAACATCCATATCAATCACAGTCAATACATCGCCTGTATCGAAAATGAAATCCAGAGGCTCAGAGTCATCCACACTGACCTTTACAAAAATATGATCACCGTACAATTCAAAATCTGTGGTGGTGAGTGGAGATTGTGCATATGAGCTCATGAAACCCAATAGCGCACATGCAAAAAATAGTTTTCTCATAATTTGTCAAACAATTCCAAAAACGGATTCAATTTATAAATAGTGTGCAAGCTATGCTATTATTCCGCATCAATTCTTTTTCCACCGATGCAATTCATGGCTTTGAATTTTGCAAATACATAGTCGTGATTCGACTATTTTACGTCATATTGCGCAGATCATTGAACCAAAACCAATAGCTGTGAAAAGACAAGTCGAAACTACGGTAGAATTTTTAAAAGAGGCTGGAATTGACGCTCCACAAATAGGAATCGTCCTGGGCACAGGACTAGGTGCACTCGCAGAAGAAATTGAAGTTGAAAAAGAAGTTTCTTATGAGGACATCCCTAATTTCCCTGTTTCAACGGTAGAATTCCACAAGGGCAAGCTGATCTACGGCACCATAAATGGCGTGAAAGTACTGGCCATGAATGGACGTTTCCATTTTTATGAAGGCTATTCCATGGCAGAGGTGGTCTTCCCCATCCGGGTGATGAAATTTCTGGGTATTGAACAATTACTGATCTCCAATGCCGCGGGAAACATGAACCTTTCATGGAAAAAAGGTCAGTTGATGATGATCACAGATCACATCAATTTACAGCCTGACAATCCCCTTCGAGGAAACGGTGCTGCGGAATTCGGACCCCTTTTCGTTGATATGAGCGCACCTTACGATGAATCTATCAATAAAGGGCTTCAGGAAGCAGCTGCCGAAAACAATATCCCTCTACACACAGGCACCTATGTATCCGTTGCCGGACCAAATCTGGAAACCAAAGCTGAATACCGATTTTTACGCGCAGCCGGGGCTGATGTAGTGGGCATGTCTACTGTACCTGAAATCATTGCAGCCAATCAGCTGGAATTACCCGTCTCGGCAATCTCGGTATTGACCGATGATTGTGATCCGGATAACCTGCAAGCAGTAAACATCGAGGAGATCATTGCCATCGCAAAAACGGCTGAGCAGGACCTGATCAAAATATTCAAATCTTACATTGCCACGCAAGTGAAATGAGCCAGGAAGGCACATCCCGCAATAAGCTGACATACGTTTCGGAAAACGATTCTGCGATCCGAAAGGTGTTAGTCAATTTGCTGGAAATCCTTACTGGAAGGCCCAAGATCCAGCGGCTTTATGATGAGATCCAAAAAATGGACTATGAAACACATCAGTCATGGTCGATTGCGTTGAATAAATTGGAGATCAAACGGGATTTTGACCGTGATAAGCTAACACGATTGCGTGGAAATACGCCGCTGGTAGTTATTGCTAATCATCCCTTTGGTGTGGTGGATGGTCTGATCATGGGTGAAATCGGAGCGATGGTTCGTGAAAGCTACTCCATTCTCACCAACAGCGCATTGTGTGAACTGGACCCTAGAATTGGTGATTCCTTACTTCCAATCAATTTTGATGCGACCAAAGAAGCACAGGCCACCAATATCGAGACCCGTAAAATCGCTATTGAGCGACTGGAACGTGGAGAAGGATTGATCATCTTCCCTTCCGGGGGAGTCGCCACCTCGAAGACGCCATTTGGTCCGGCTGAGGATTTGGAATGGAAGCGGTTCGTGGTGAAATTGATCACCAAGGCGGAAGCTGATGTGCTTCCAATCTATTTCCACGGAAAAAACAGTCGGCTTTTTCAGATTGCGACCAATATCCACGAGACACTACGCATGGGTATGTTACTGCACGAAGCGCGCAATAAAATGGGTAAAAGCCTCAATGTGACCATCGGCGATGTGGTCCCTTTCAGTGACCTGAAAGACATCAAAAACAAGCAGGAGCTACTGGATAAGCTGAAGGAGATTACGCTTAGTTATGGTGAGGCTTAATCATTTCGCTTATTAAACCATTCAGAGATACTATCGAAAAAGCTTGTCTTAGGAGCATACCCTAATTCTGTTTTAGCTTTTTCAATGGACAATACCGAATGCTGATTCAAATAATCAAATGATTGCCTGGATACGCCTACTCTGATCCCTAACCACTCCTTTAACGCGATGATTTTTTCAATCAGAGAAGCAGGGATGTGCTTTAGCTTCCGATGACCCGCTTGGTGAAAGGCTATTTCGGAAAAGACCTCTTCCAACAGATAGGTCCGATCATCCGCTATGTTGTAGACATGCAATCCCTTTTTGGACTGGTCCATGCACAACAAAGACGCATCAAGTAGTTGTCTCACATGTGTAAGACTACTTTCAAAGTGCAAAGTTCCTGGAGCAATCATGAAGCTACCTCGTACCAGTTTCTGAATACGCGGCAATAAGGTCCGGTCTCCAGGTCCGTATACAGCCCTGGGACGTAATATGTAAATCCTTTGAATTCCCACCTTAGCCATTACTTGCTCACTGAGTAATTTCGATTTCCCATAATCAGAAAGGCGTTTATCCAAAGTAGCATCAGTCTCTGACTTCACCTGCCCATCCGAATAATCGTACACGGAAGAGGATGAAATATGGATCATACACTGGCAGTTGCTGATCGATTCAGCCAGGTTGTTTACCGTATCTACGTTCGCTCGCATCAATTCTGCCTCTGATGATTGGTCGTCCGCTAATCCCGCTGCATGGATGCATATATCACATTCAATTTTCTCAGAGCATATAACTGATAAATCAAGTCTGAAATAGGTCACGTTGGTTAAGTCATCGAATCGCCGACAGACTGACCTACCTGTAGCCAGGATCTGAAATTCGGGATTGCCAGCTAATTGCTCAGCTAAATAACCACCGATAAAACCAGAAGCCCCTGTGATCAGAATTTTCACAATCGCTTTTGTTCTAAGTCTGCTCGAAGCTGGTTCTTGTTGACCTTGTTTTGTCTTCCGGAGCGAGGAAGAGGCATAAAGGCCACCCGGTCGGGCCACGCTTCCTTGTCGATTGAATACTCCCCGAATTTCAACTTCTCCAGAATAGCATTTCCATCCAGACCTTCCTTGCCTTCCACCACTAGAATGATTTCTTCATCTGCTTTCTGCTCGCTGTATACACCGATCATGACTGCTTCAGTGATTCCTTTGATCTTATTGATCGTAGGTTCATATAAGCCTGGGTAGATATTGAAATTTCGCCGGATGATCATGTCTTTTTTCCTACCTTGAAGTACTACGCTACCATCGGTATCGATCATTCCCAAATCACCCGTTTGATGGGGCGTTTGTCTACTCGGCAAGTGCCAATACCTCATGAAAAGTTGATTAGAATTCAGTGCCAGTTCACCATCTTCGCTGGCCGCAATTTCCACTCCCGGAAAAGGAAACCCTACCCAATCTCCGTCCGCTTCTCTGACGATTTTCTCCCGGGCATTGGCATAGGCTACAGTAAGGTTTTCGGTCATCCCATAGATGCTAACGACATTGACCTCTGCTCCTACATAACCTAGAATATCGTTTAAAAACGCCGTATAAACCGGCGCAGAACCCAGGTAAATATTCTTGAGGCTTTTTGGGAAATGCATTCCGTTTTCTTGACAGTAAGCCATCAAGGGAAGGTAATCACTCGGTGGGCCAAACAGGGTAGTGATCTTGTTTTTCGTGATGAATTCCATCTTTCGATCCGCTGGCCAATCATTATCCCAGAGGTAAACCTTGATCGAACTACTGATCCCTACTAAAACAAAGGGTGGTAAATGCGTGGCAATTGATTCATCCTTATTCTGTTGAAAGAGTTCCGAAAGATTATGAATACTACCTCTGAGTGTGGCATAGCTGTGCAAAACTCCTTTGGGCTCATTGACCGTACCACTGGTGTAGGTGACCAGAAACTCCTCCTTTTCATCGAGTGCCTGCAATTTTGGCTGTTCTGCTACTTCACTCGATAATGTGGCTACTGGGTGGTGCTTCTGAACGATGGGTAGCCAAGGTCCGGCCGTAAATACTTTACATTTTTTCAAAATGGGGATATAAGGCAATCCCGGTCTCCATTTATTGATCGCCCATCGGGCAATGGGATGCTCACTCAACAATACCAGTCTGCTATCTACAAAGGCGACCTGTGGATCAAACTGAAGTAATTTGGCTTTGTAGTTGTCCCGACCCATCTCAGGATCGATTATGGACATCACCGTCCCAATCATCATGTTGGCATAGAAGATCTTCAGGAATTGGATATCAGGTTTCACTGCCAGAATGACCCGATCTCCTTTTTTCACTCCTTTTTGCTGTAACGCCATGGCCATGGCCATGCTCCCTTCTAACAGTAATTGGGTCTGAATTTCCTTGCCGTCTGCTTCCAGCAAAACCTTATCAGGAGCGGCATTTTGAAGAGAGGCGACAAAAAAATTGGTATACAGCATTACCAGCGAATCAATTGAACGGCAATGCTAATACCAGCCGCCAACCCAATGATACAAATTAAATCTCCTTCTTTTGGCTTTTTTTCTGCGATGATCTGTGTCAACGACACTGGAATGGTTGCAGCGCCAATGTTTCCATATTTATCATAAGTTCGGACCCACTTCTTTGAAGATATCCCCATGTATTTACCAATCTTATTAATGGTGGTATTGGAGGTTTGGTGTGTAAGCAAATGATCTACATCCTTGTAGCTGAACCCAGCTTCTTTGAACGCCCCTGAAACAAACTCTGGCAGTCTGACTGCCATGACTTTATTGAGCTCGGCTGAGTTGCTCTCAAAATAGTATTGACTCAGGTCACGAAAAGCCAGCGACCCCCCTCCTTTTACCGTTGACAACCCCCAGCTATCACCCCATGAACAAAATTTTTGATAGATCAGCTGCGCTCGCTTGTGTGCTCCCATCAAGATTGCGGCACCTGCATCGCCCAGACTAAAAGATGAAATGCATTGAATGAGGTGTTCATCGTCGGTAGGGTGGTAATTGATCACTTCACTCAATTTCTCCCCATTGACAATCAGTACATGCTGATATACGCCTGAATCGATAAAAGAGGAGGCCACTTGCATGGAGGTAACAAAGCTGTTGCAGGCATTCTTGATATCCATCACCGGACATTGCAAGCCAAGTTTGGTCTGTATGATATTCGCCGTGGCTGGTTCAATCAGGTCGGAAGAGGCTGCAGCAAAAATTAATAGGTCTGGTTTGATTTTGGGATTTCTTTGCAGAATCTTATTTGCAGCACAAGCAGCCAAATCACTCACCTGCACTCCTTCTTCGGCATGACGCCTGTCTTTCGTCGCAATCAGCCGTTCCAAGGTGCCATTTCTAATACTGGGACTGTTATAATTGATCCGCTCCAGTATCGTCTTGTCATCAACGACTCGCTGAGGAAAATAGGTATCTACATCCACAATGGATGCACGCATCACACGTTCACTTTGAGTATCCATTTCCATAGTGGTTTAGTGAAAAAATTGAACCCTTTGAAAGAGTCCACAAACGAAACCGCCTCATCCATAGCAAAGTCGGGAAACTTCTTAGTGAAGTTCGCCCTGGCGATTTTAAAATATTTGTCTGGTTCTTTTAAGCCTAATTGTACGAAAAAGCTCCTTCTCACATAGAGCGTCCGCATGAAAAAGACATTGAGCATAATGATCAGGCTGTAGGTAGAACGCATGATAAAATTGGCGTTCTTCGTATACTTGTCTAGCCATAGTTTGGTATAGAAAATATGTCGACCTTCTTCGATGTGATGCAACTCGGAGGTTTTTCTCAGCACGGAAAAGACACGTTCGTCTTTGCGAATATGCTTGGCATAGATATCGGCCATTAATTCCACTGACAGCACCGACATAAAAACCAATGAGGAAGGGAACCATCGAGTGACCAGATTTCCAAATAGTTTATGCAGTCCGGTTGGCAATTCCGGCACTCTGTCAAGCTTTCTTACAGCCATCCCAAACATCTCCTGATGGCGGTATTCTTCGATCGTTTCACGCACCAAAAAGCGGTATTCCACCGAGTTGGGATTAAGTGTCAGTAAGTGTCGATTAAAAAATTGACAAGCTAGCGTTTCGGACCAGGCATAGGAGTACATCACTTGTACCATTTCGAGCTTTCCCAGCTCAATTTGCTGTTCTTTGGTCAGGTCATCCCAGCGCTCATGGCCTTGCAGTGATACAAGTCCATCAGGCATAAACAAGGTGTCTGAAGTCGGCTCATCATCCCATGGGACGAACTCTTCTGGCAGCAAGGGTTTTTCCTTACTGATCTGAATCATTCGTTCAACAGTCTCCTCAAATTGGGCTGGCTCCATGATTACTTGTTACTAACTGATTAAAGTTAGTGAAATGATTATTAATTAATTGATACTTACCTTAGAAATAATGATAAGGAAAAGATTGGATTGGGGTGTATTAGACAGGCATAAATATTTAGAATACACGAAGTGAATTGTGATTTAATTAGGTAGAAAACATGTCCAGGGCTTAAGTAATCCTATTGAAATCAGTGCGCTTATATTGCAATTAGTGGTAAAACTGAGGAATTATCTAGTGTAGGTAGTGGAATACACACCTTTGCCCCCGCTTCCGCGGACGGTCTCAAGAGGGGAATTTTTTGTTTATCGCTTCGGTGCGGTAGTCGAAAATTTCTTTGAGTTTATTTCGGATCATGAGGGAATTGGCGATGGCTCCGAGTATTCCAAATGGAGGTGAATAGCTCACGATATCTTTCATCAATACTCCTTGATCCCTTAGTTCGATAAAATGCTGGTGATGCCAAAGTGCATATGGTCCTACTCGTTGTTCATCTACGAAGTATTCCTTGTCTCGTATATGGGTGATCTCCGTGACCCAGGTGGTTCTGATCCCAAAAACCGGAGCTACTTCATAACTTATGATCATCCCTTCATACATTTTCTCGGCTAGGTCTCCGGAAGTGATATCAAAACCCATGTAATCAGGAGTGATCTCTTTGAGGTTGGCAGGCGAGGAAATGAAATCCCAAACTTCATCCATGGTCGCGGGAATGAATTGCTGTTGTTTGAACTGGTAGAAGGCCATGCCTAAAAATAGCGACTGTTCGCCAAAGAAAAAGCCTTCCTCAGTACGAAGAAGGCTTAATCACTTTTATTAAATTATCTATAACCTATCTGCAATTGATAAGTATCAAGCACCTTTTACGGTCTTGATAATTCTGGCAGCGGCTTTGTAAGGATCAGCATTGGAAGCAGGTCTTCTGTCTTCCAACCAACCTTTCCAGCCATTCTCAACGGTCGCTACAGGGATACGGATAGACGCACCTCTATCGGATACGCCGTAGCTGAATTGATCGATGGATTGCGTCTCATGCTGACCGGTCAATCGCTGATCATTATCTGCTCCATAAACAGCAATGTGTTCTGCAACTACTGGCTCGAACGCCTGACAGATCTTGTCGTAAGTCTCTTTATTACCTGCTTCTCTCAATGTAGAGTTGGAGAAGTTGGCATGCATTCCTGATCCATTCCAGTCAGTAGCTCCGAGTGGCTTAGGATGCCAATTGATGGCCAAGCCATATTTCTCAGCAGTTCTTTCCAGGATATACCTGGCCACCCAGATCTGATCTCCAGCTTCAGCTGCTCCTTTGGCAAAAACCTGAAATTCCCACTGGCCGGCTGCTACCTCCGCGTTAATTCCTTCCACATTGATACCTGCTTCCAGACAAAGGTCCAGGTGTTCTTCGATGATCTCGCGACCGTAAGCATTTTTAGCACCTACACTACAGTAGTATGGTCCTTGCGGAGCAGGGTAACCTCCAGCCGGAAAGCCAAGTGGCAAGTCTGTTTGAGGGTCCCACAGGAAATACTCTTGCTCAAAACCGAACCAGAAGTCATTGTCATCGTCATCGATCGTGGCACGACCATTAGATTCATGTGCAGTTCCGTCCGCATTGAGGACTTCTGTCATGATCAAGTAAGCGTCTTTGCGTGCAGGATCGGGGAAAATCGCAACGGGTTTCAACAGACAATCGGAAGAGTTACCTTCTGCCTGTTCGGTAGAACTTCCGTCAAAAGACCACATGGGTGCATCCTCCAACTTACCGCTGAAGTTGGAAAGTATCTTCGTTTTACTTCTCAAACTTTGGGTAGGCTTGTAGCCATCCAACCAAATGTATTCGAGTTTGCTTTTTGCCATTTTTCGGAGCAATTAATTTTTAGTAATCAATTTTCTATCAATTCAACTTATAGCAATGAGTCTCCCCGATAGTGGAGAGACTCAAAACCATTATAATTTTCTTTCTCTTAGAAAGAGTAAACAGCTGCCAACAAGAAAGAAGACAAGGAATTGGCTGTCTCACCTGTTCTTGCGTTGGTGATAACCACATCGTCTTCAGAGAAGCTATCTAATCGCAACTCAGGAATGAATGTCAGGTTTCCAACCGTGTAATTGGCACTTAAGGTAAGGTCAATTACACTTTCCCCTGTAGACAGAACGCCTACACCTTCATCTTGCCAGAACTCTCCTCGAACTCCAAGAGCAAAATCATCAGAGAATGAATTCTGTAAATAAAAGGCGCCACCATAAAAGCTGTCAGAAGCTGATGTAGCATTAACTCCGAGGTAGAAAGCATCAGACAAGTCCCAGCCACCAGTAAGGTCAACCTGGAAAAAGTCATTATCAAACAAGAAGTTCAGGTATGTACCACCGTATCCCAGTTGTGCACCTCCAACATATTCACCTGTAGGATTGAAATCCGTAGCGTCCGTTGGATTAAATACCCCCAACATCATGGTAAAGTCCCCAAATGTGAAGTCAGCCTTCAACCCAGAATGCGAGAATGGTCCGTAAGAGAACATATAACTCGTTGAGTAGTTGAAGTTCCCCGTTGGAGAAATGACTTCATAACCAAGGAAGGTGTTGAAGTTACCAAACGTCAGGGTTACATTATCTGACACATTCCAGTATGCGTACAACTGGTTGACAATATTCAACGGTGCCTCAGAACCAAAAACAGCCTCTGCTCCTCTTGGCCCGAATACCAAGTCAGCTGTGAATCCAACCTTATCGCCTTCATATGAAGCAATGATATTAGCCATCCCTAATGAAAAACCTGGCTGATTAGCGAAAGAAGTTGCCGGAGCCAACGTGTTTCCAATCTCGTTTCCATCTGCATCCATCATGAATTCATCGGGATCGTCACTTGTATTGAAATTGGTTCTAAAATAAGTATCAACGGAACCTGAAATTGAAAAAGACTGCACTTCCTCCTCTTCGTCCTGGGCAACAGCGGCAAATGATACCAGCATCGCCAAGGCCAACATTTTAATGTTTAACTTTGTAAACGTATTCATCTTATTATGTAGTTTGAATGCAGGCCTTCTTGCTTCCGAGCGTCCAACTTTGAACAAGGAGGCCAACTTTATTATTTGAATTTTTGTAAGGTTGGGTGTCGATTCCGACTAGTCTTCCTCAACACCCCATTTTATTTTTCTGATTATTCGACGGTGATGGTATAACCTCTGATACCGTGCTCATGGCTATCCAATCCTTCTTCTTCATGCTCTTCTGTAACCCTGATTCCCATGGTCATTTTAAGTACATAGAAGATGATCATTGCAGCAGCAAAAGCAACCGCACCACAGATCGCTACACCAATCAATTGAGTAAGGAAACTGTGCTCCGGATTTGTTGAGAAAATACCTACAGCCAAAGTGCCCCAGATACCGCAAGTCAAGTGCACAGATACAGCACCTACCACATCATCCAGCTTGAATTTATCCAGTGTGATGGCCGAGAATACAACCAAAACACCTGCAATCAATCCCACTAGTACTGCATACAAAGGAGGAATTACATCTGCACCGGCAGTGATACCTACTAACCCGGCAAGGATACCATTAAGCACCATACCCAGGTCCAATCTGTTGAATACAAATTTAGCAGTGATGAAACCAGCCAGTCCACCTGCACATGCAGCCAGGGAAGTAGTCACCAATACAAAAGAAGTCAATGCAGGATCGGCAGATAATACGGATCCACCATTGAAACCGAACCATCCTAACCAAAGTAAGAATACACCGATAACTGCCAAAGGCACACTTGAACCTGGCTTGTCAACTACTTTACCATCTACATACTTACCTAATCTGGGTCCAAGGACGATGATCCCTGCAAGCGCGCCCCATCCACCAACGGAGTGTACAAGCGTAGAACCTGCAAAATCATAGAATCCCATATCATCAAGGGCTCCACCACCCCATTTCCAGCTTCCGATCAACGGGTAGACAATACCAACGAAAATCACCGTAAATACCAAATATGCAGAAAGCTTGATTCTCTCAGCAACTGCACCTGATACAATGGTAGCTGCCGTTGCAGCAAACATTCCCTGGAAAAGGAAATCAGTCCAGTAAGTATAGCCACCACTAGCATAACCCGTAGTAACGTCTGCTTTGTCTGAAGCAAACCAGAACATGTTCCAGCCGGAACCATCAAAAGCAAACCAACCTGGCGTCTCAAAACCAGGATACATCAGGAAAAAACCTAGTAGTGCATAAGAAACCAGGCCGATAATCGGTGTAAGGGTGTTCTTGAACAAGATATTAACCGTGTTCTTAGATTGCCCAAACCCCGCTTCTACACCCGCAAAGCCAAGGTGCATGATGAATACTAAACCAGTAGCTAACATCATCCATACATTGTTTGCGGTAAATACCGCATCTCCGATTTGGGTGGAATAATCCACAGCTGCTACCGCAACCTCCGCGACACTTGATGTCTCCTCAAGGGCTGGCGAAGTTTCTAACGTACTTACAGAATTCACATTCATGATTTTAGGTAGTGTGATCTCATTTTGATTGTTTCAATCAAAACAGGAATTTTTTAAATTTTTTGATTTAAAACCGCAGCAATGCTATCAACAAAATAATTTTTAAGGCGTTCTGTAAGGAAATATTTAATTCACTTGGGAAATATTTACATAATTTGGAATGAATAGCGATTTCAATTTTAAGACTTTCAAAAAATATGGTTTAATGAACACAAAAAAAGCCGTCTATCTCTGTTAAACGGCTTAATGAAAAATGCAAGTACCTGAAATTCAGTTACATAAATCAATTAAAATATTTTCAATGCTTATTCCTAAATCATAGAATAAAAAATGGTTTTCATTTCAAAAAACATGCTTCCGTACGGGAAAGCGGCATTATTCCCCTTTTTCATACTTTTCCTTGAAGCGATTGAAAAGGACTTGCTGTTTTCCGACCAGCTCCAGTTCCTTTCCCTGAACAAAGGCCATTTCGACTTTACTTGTCCGCATGTCCAATGCATCTCCTTGTGAAACAAATAAGATGGCATCTTTACCCACTTCAAGTGTTCCAGCACGATCACCTATTCCTAAAATCTCAGCAGTATTAGAAGTGATCAATTTCAAAGCCTCTTCTTTTTCCATTCCATAGGCCACTGCAGATCCCGCGAAAAATGGCAGGTTCCTTGAGCTCTGTAAACTCCGATACATCAATCCTACTTTAACCCCAGCGTCAGTCAGAATACCAGGCATCCGGAAATGAAGATCAATGTCTTCGTCATCCCGGTTGGGACGACTATGTACCTCATTAAGTAATACTGGTATATTTTCTTGTACAAGGAGGTCTTTGACATGCCAGGCATCTCGCCCACCGACCAGAACAATCTTTTGCACACCTGTTGCTTTCAAAGAGTTAATGGCTTCTACGATCACAGCAGCATTGTTGGCTTCCACAAACAGCTGCTTTTCGCCCGTGAACAAAGGACGGGTCGCTTCCAGCAAAAGATTCTTCTTCGCTGTAGGCTTTTTATGGTATGATTTTGCATCGCGCAAAAACGTCAACAATTCGGAGACCTGATCCGCATATCGGTCGTTCTTTCTTCTACCCGTTTCGCCTAACCACCACCGAGCACCAAATGACAATGCTGGCCAACTTAAGTGAATGCCGTCATCGGCTCGGTAAGCAGCGTCTTCCCAGTTCCAACCTTCCAACATCATAATGCTGGAAGTCCCTGAAATTCGTCCACCTGTAGGCGTAGATTGAGCCAGCAATATCCCATTGAACCTCAGAGCAGCGATCAATTCTGAATCCGTATTGTATGCGATCAACGATCTTACATGTGGTGTAAACTCACCTACTTCAGCAAAATCCCGGGTGGGGCGTACGGCATTTATATCCACAAGTCCCAGTGTAGATTTAGGCAAGATGAATCCAGGATAAACATGCTTTCCTTCCGCTTCAATGACGCGGTGACCTGACAAGTCCGGGCGCGTGCTGGCATCAGCTACTACCGTCAATTTTCCCTGATCAAAAGCGACCACCGATTGCTCGATGACCTGACCGTTACCCAAATGAGCTGTCGCATTCACAATCGCGATCGGTCCTTCCTGAGGATCAGCGGGCTGTGGCACCTGTGCTTGTACTGTAAATGCCAATAAGGCCAGGAATAGGGTTTTTATGTACTTACTCATGACTATGGGCCTCTTTTAAAAGTTGTAAATCATTTACATCGTCTTCACAATGCCAGGCACGCCTTTCGCGTTTCCTGACAGGCTGGGTCTTACCTCCTTTGTTTTTGACTTTGAGCATTTTATTGATCAGTCTCGTTCGCTCATCAGCAATCGCTTTTCTTCTCGCATTGTCTTGCTCCATACTGTAGTAGATGGAGCCATCCACCATCGTAATTTCAGAGCGCGCATAGATAGAAAGAGGATGATCGTTCCAAAGAACCAGATCCGCGTCCTTGCCTACTTCAATACTCCCCATGCGTTTGTCTAAATGCATGAGTTTAGCTGGATTCAAGGTCACCATCTTCAAAGCTTCGATCTCATCCATACTGCCATATTTGATGGATTTGGCTGCTTCCTGATTCAATCGACGCGCCATTTCTGCATTATCAGAATTGATGGCCGAAACCACGCCCGCCTGACTCATCAGCACCGCATTATAAGGAATCGCTTCTTTCACCTCATATTTATAAGCCCACCAATCAGCAAAAGTCGAACCCCCTGCACCATGCGTAGCCATGATATCCGCCACTTTATATCCTTCCAGGATGTGCGTGAATGTATTGATATTGAAGTCATAGCGTTCTGCCACCTTCATCAGCATATTGATCTCGGACTGAACATAAGAGTGGCAGGAGATGAATCGTTGCTTATTGACAATCTCTAACAAAGTCTCCATTTGCAAATCTCGTCGGGGAGCAGTTGCAGCAGCTTTTGATTTTCTTGGCAATGAATTATAGGTATCCCATTCTCTACCATACTCTACTGCCCGGGTAAACGCATCTTCGAAAACCTGCTCTACGCCCATTCTGGTTTGTGGGAATCGGTTGACCCAATCACTGGAACGGTTGGATTGCTTCACATTTTCTCCCAGTGCAAATTTGATATAGCCATCCGCTCCTTTGATCTTCATTTCTTCAGGACTCAATCCCCAACGGAACTTCACGACCGCAGACTGACCTCCAACCGGATTTGCTGAGCCATGCAGCAACTGTGCGGCCGTGACTCCACCTGCCAATTGCCGATAGATATCAATGTCTTCCGAATCAATGGCATCATTCATCCTCACTTCTGCAACGACTGATTGCGAAGACTCATTCACTCCACTAAGTGCCGCATGTGAATGTTCATCTATAATTCCAGGTGTCAAATGTCTGCCTGTAGCATCTACTACCCTGGCTCCCGGCGCAGACAGGTCTTGCCCTACTTGCTTGATCTTTCCCTCTTCAACCAGCACATCGTAATTATCAAATTTCCCCTCTCCTTCGAGTGTCCACACGGTGGCTCCTTTGAAAAGAATGGTTTCCTGAGTGGGTTTTTCAATCCAGCCATGGGCTACAAAAGGATAGATCATTTCTCCAAATTCAGGAGCGTCCATAGCTTTATCTTTTCTAGACCTGGATTCCTGCGCTTTTGTTCTGGTAGCCGTCCAATTTACGCCCTCACCTGATCCGTCCACACCTGTGCCTTTCCAATCGGTAGCTGTTACTCTCCAGCCAGTCAGGCGTGTCTTGTTGTCAGCCCCATTTGGAACAAATGATAAATTCACTCGTTCACCGGTCACATTGATGCGTACAGTAATGGAGGTGCTATCGTTCACTTCGATTTTGGCAGATAGTTTGTTTTCTTTTTCAGAGACCTCCATTTCGTAGGCCGTCGCTCCTACCCTCAGGTCGTAAGTACCTGCCAGGCCAACAGTTTCTTTTACTTTGATCACAAACTGATCACCTTTGACCCATGTTTCCAGGATATCACCATCTTCAAGTAAGTCACCATCTGCAATGATCAGATTCGCAAACCGACCATTTTTCAATGATCCGAGTTGACCTTCAGCTTTAAGCATTTTGGCAGGGTTTGATGTCATGGCTTTCCAGGCATCTTCCTTTGAAAGTCCATGCTTCACTGCTTTTTTTACGGCTCCCCAGAATTCGGAACTTTTCTTTAGACCAGCATGAGTAAAAGCAAACTGCACGCCACCCTTTGAAAGCATGGCTGCATTGGCAGGTGCCATTTCCCAATGTTTCATTTGAGCGAGGGTGACATCAATGGCCTTGTATGGATCTTCTACATCATAAGCCGCAGGGAAATTCACAGGAAGGATAAAAGAAGCTCCGGTTCTTGCGATCTCATCCAATCGCTGGTATTCATCACCATTTCCTTTAATGATGAATTGCACTCCAAATTCATCTCCCAGATTATCGGCAACTAAAGCTCGGAGCTTATTGGAATTTGCTTCAATGACCTGTGGTAGGTTTCTGCTGGCATTGAAATTGTCCAATGTCTGATTAAAAGCAGGATCAGCTTGAGCAGCATACCACGCACCGTCATAAAATGTCTGGCGGATCAGCGCAACCATACCCATGATAGAATTAGGATAGATCTGCTTTGAAGAACCTCTACGGAATGCATAATGAGCAGCAGCCTTGTCGTTAATGATTACCTCGTTAACTGGATCATCGGCGAGGAGGGACAATACAGAAGTGCCCCTCAAAACACCATCTGGTCGGTAACTCATCACTGCACCGACGCCATTCTTTCTCATTTCTGCTGCAGCTTTGCTATCTAATTTAAATTCAGAAATGGCATTGTAGTGCGCCTGATTGTGCTCATTCCAGCTATTGGCAGTCCCAACTTCGGAAACATATTGTGGTGTTTCTCCGGATCTTCTTCTCTGACTCTTGACAGCTGGTAAGCCATAATTGGTATATGGATCAACAATGCCCGGGTAAATGAACTTTCCTTCCATATCGAAGGTGGTCGTCCCTGCGGGAATGGATACCTCTGCCCCAGTTGCAACCACTTTTCCCGATTCGATCAGGAGGGTGGCATTTTCAAGTTTGGTTGTGGCATCCACCATGATGGTCGCGTTGGTGAATGCATAGGAGGTTGGCCTTTTATCGGGTGTATCATTGCTCAGGAAGGTCTCCTGTGCGATGAGACTACTCGCGATCACGCAAAAAGCCAGCGTGAAAAAAAATCTCATAAGTAGTACTAGGTTAAATGATCATATGACCAAGTTAACCAAGTCGGTAATGATTGGTTTTACCGTTTAAAGAATAGGTAGAAAATTCTTGGACCATTCTTGAGGAGCCTCACTTCGAGAACCTCAGTGTGGCTCAGGGTAATGATCTATCCTTCGGACAGCTTCATACATTGAATTAAAACCAATATTTGATCGATAAGCTGATCAGTACCATCAACACAAATGAAGCCACAAGCATCAGCATGTACTGACGATTGGCGCTCACGTCCATATCATCTGAAGCTGTTTCTGCTTCGGTAGAAGTCTCTTTCATCACCATCGCAGCCAATAAAGCCACTCCTAAAGTGACTACTGCTCCCACCAAATTCCACCAGAACCAGAACAGGTTATCACCGACGACTAGCCACAAGAAGATGTTCACTCCAACACCCAGTACCAGTCCTATGTTCATCGCTCGGGCTTTGATGAATTTCAACCCTACCGCCGCAATAAAGGTGGCTAGTATCGGACCATAGAATACTGAACCAATCTTATTGATGGCCTCAATGACCGTATCGGCAATGTCACCCGCAAAGAAGGCCAGCACAATACAAACTACCCCCCAAAACAGAGAGGCTCCTTTAGAATATCGGGCATATAGTTCGTCAGACACTTCTTTGTTCCCAACCAGAATATCCTCCGTGGTTACTGCACTCAACGAATTGATGGCTGAACTCAAAGAAGACATGGCTGCAGAGAGTATAGCTACGATCAATAAACCAATGATCCCGTGCGGCAAGTAATCCCTGATGAAAATAGGAATCATCAAATCCACCTGATCAGAAGGGATCTTAGCCAGGAATTCCGGAGTAGTCAATACGTAGGTACCGATCACCAATCCCATCAGGCAATACAACAATGTAATAGGGAAACGGATCAGCCCATTGAATAATAAGGTTTTTTGGACCGTCTTGAAGTCTTTGGCACTTAATAAGCGCTGTACTTGTGACTGGTCAGTTCCATAATAAGAAGCATACAAACAAAACCCTCCGAAAACCATGGGTAGGAACCCAAAGCCTCCATCTCCTCCAATGCCCAGCACTTCAAAATTTACTGCATTCAATCGCGATGCATCTACATTTGCCGTCAACTCCGACCAACCTCCCAGGTAGCTCCAGCCAGCCACCATGCATATACCAATTCCTATGAGAAGAATGATCATTTGGATCATGTCTCCATAGACCACTGCTTTCATTCCTCCCTGATAGGAATAGATCAAAGTGATCACTCCAATAACCAGGATTGTTTGCCAAAATGGGATATCCAAAATACTCATGAGGATGAGAGCCACGGCATATACCATAACCGCCGTTCCAAAAGAGCGACTGATCTGAAAAACAGCGCTGATCAATAACCGGGTGGATCGGTCAAATCGGCGTTGCAAATACTCATAGATACTCACTACACCGGCCTTGTACAATCTTGGCAAAAGGAACAGCGATAAGAATATCATGGCAAGAGGAACGCCAAATTCAAAACTCAACCACTGCATACCGCCGTTTTCTCTCAATCCCACAAATGCAGGTGCTGAAATGAAACTGATGGCTGAAAGCTGTGTAGCCATAACGGACAAACCAAGAGGTAACCAGCCGAAAGAGCGCCCACCCAGAAAGTATTCGGATTTACTACTTTGACCTTTGAACAGATTTCCAAGAAACAAGAATCCAACGGAATATGCTACGACAATCACGTAATCAAGCCAATTCATAGGTAAGGGTTAGGTGTAGGAATCATTGAATACCTGAAATTAATGGATCAAGGCTAAAATCCGGGAAGGGATCTTAATTTTCCAAACATCCAGGTTGAGGGTCATCTATTTTCAGATCAACAGTCTACAAAACTATTTCTTTTAAGAATTTCCCTTCACCATCTTTAAAAAGAGGGATTAGTCGCGTTTTGAAGACTTTTACTCGTACACTTTCAACTTTTCACCTAAAGAAAGGCTGTTGTCCTGCTTATCATTGAGTTGCTTCAGCTCATCCAGGGTCATGTTGTACTCCCTGGCGATTTTATATAAGGTATCGCCAGCTTTCACTTCATGAATAGTCGTTTTTCTTTTATCCGACACAGGTGTTTCGATTTTTTCCTCTGCTTTCGAAGCATTGCCTTCAACTTTTAATTCCTGACCGATGGACAATACGGCATCTGCCTCCAGATTATTCAATTCCAATAGCTCGTCAACTTTGAGTCCATACTGTCTTGCAATCCCATAAAAGCTTTCACCTGCCACCACTTTATGGGTGGTGGTTTCACGCTTAACCGGCATCGGAATGGGTTCTGGTTGCTTTTCCTCTTGCGCAGGAGTACCTGTTACCATTAATTCCTGACCAATAGAAAGTACCGCGTTTGAATTCATACCATTCAATTCCAAAAGCTCATCGACTTTGAGACCGTACTGCCGTGCAATCCCGTAAAAACTTTCACCCGCTTTCACGATATGTATGGAAGCTCCCTTTTCCACTGGTTCCGGACCAGTTTCATTTGCTTCTACTTCTTTAGTATCGGAATCATTTTCGGTAGCATTTGCAAACACCTTCAGCTCCTGCCCGACAGAAAGGACGTCTGCATCTGTCAAGTCATTCAATTTCAACAAATCGTTGACGTTCATTTCGTACTTAGTCGCAATGGCAAAAATGGTTTCTCCGCCTCGAACAATATGCGTTTTGGTCGGTCTCTCCTTTTTTATGGGAGTTTCCTTGATTTCAGCAGATACACGCTTTACGCCATCGATCAACAATTTCTGTCCGACGCTTAAAGCTGTCCCTTCTTTTAAATTGTTCCAATTCAAAATCTCTGCTACCGTAACGCCATACGCTTTTGCAATTCGCCAAAACGTCTCTCCTGTCTGTACGATATGCGTATTGAGAGGTGGCTCCTCTTCCTCAATCTCTGGTTCAGGTTTTGGCTCTACTTCTTCTACCTTCTCCTGCTGAACCGGCTTGACTTCTTCCGCTTCCGGAGGATTCTTCGCAATTGTCTTCTTGGTATAAAACTCTGTCGGTTTTTCAACCAGAGGGGGCAATTCCTGATATTCGACTTCAACGTTGGATGGTCTATTGACACTTAACCAAAGTACTCTACCCGGCTTAGGAACGTCTCGAATGGTCATCCGGTTCTTTTTCATCAAGGCACTTAATCTCATTCCCAGTTTCTGGGAAACATCCCACATGGACTCTCCACGATCCACCGTGTAGAAGCCCATAGAAGATTTTTTCTTTTTCTTTTTGATGAAATATATGTCTCCTGCCTTCACTTGTGGCCGGCTACCCAGGTCATTGAATTTCAGGAATTTCTTCTCCTTTAATCCGGATCGCACCAGAATGGATTCGTAATCATCTGAACTACTCGCCAATATGGCTTTCACCCCATTGATGCGGATTACTCCAGCTTGTTCTCCTACAAAGCTTGCAACTTTACCTTTCGGATAAACCACCTCTGCTTTTGGTTGAGATTTAGCAGGGGTCTCAATTTTTGCTTTCTTTCTTTCAATGAGGTCTGAGTTTTCCGCCAGTTTCCTTGCTTTGCGATTACCACGTTGTACGGGAACTATAACAACATATCTCCTGTCCCCGGGAATACGTCCATGTATTAACCACTTATTGTAAGCTTTCAGCTTTTCAACATCCACATCAAACTCTTTTGCAATCTTCGCCAGATCCTTTCCTGCTCCGTTTTTGTATTCAAGCAGTTCCAGGCCTTTGGAATTCTCATAATCAAGCTCATCCTGAAAGGCAATTTTATGAGCAATGAATCGCTTGAGGTACCAATGCGTCTTTTTGGTAATTGTCATTTTCTTGGCACCCTTGTCTTTAGGAGAAAGGTATTTTTGAATTCCCGCAAGGCCAGTCATATGGGAATTGATCGAATTGGCCCAGTTATCCAATTTCTTTTGATGCGTCTTAAAATATTTAGCAGCTCCTCTGGTTGAAGCATGGATGTTTTTTCGCTCATCGACCTTGTTGTCCACCCGCATGCCCACCTCCCGGGCCGTGAAATCCTTAAACTGCCAATAACCAACTGCTTTAGAAGTAGATACCGCATCAGGAATAAATGAACTCTCCTGAATGGCCAGGTACTTGATGTCATTCGGAATTCCCTCCTCCTTAAGGATACGCTCGACTAATGGCATATATAACACCACTCGATCCAGTTTGATCTTGAAAAACTTTTCGCTGGAACGGAGCATATTCACATCCTTCTGAATATCCTTTTTCGCCCCTTCAGTAATGGTTACTTTAATGTCCGCGATTTGAATTTTTGAAGGTACTTGCGGTATGTTCTGAGTATGACCTCCTAGTGCCACAAGGAAAAAAGCGAGGAAAAGCAGTCGTTTTGTTCTTAGCATTTTCTAACAATCATGATTCCATCCCTGAGTGGGAACAACACATTCTCTACTCTCGAATCGGCCTGAACCTCCTTATTAAAGAGTTTCAAAGCTTCGGTATCTTCATCAAGCACTTTTTCATCCAGCACTTTTCCACTCCACAGCACATTGTCGGCGATGATATAGCCCCCTGGCTGAACCTGATCAAAAACCATTTGATAGTAATTGAGGTAATTGGTTTTATCCGCATCCAGGAAAACCACATCCCAGGGTTGATCTAATGTTGGTACAATTTCCATGGCATTGCCTACTAAAAAGTCAATTTGTGACTGATATGCAGAGGCCTCAAAATAACCTTTGACACGATCTTCCAACTCTTCGTTCTTATCGATAGTGACCAGTTTGCCATTAGCAGCTAATCCTTCTGCCATGCATAACGCGGAATATCCGGTGTAAGTACCGATCTCCAGGATAAATTTAGGCTGGATCATCTTCATGAGCATGCTCAACACCCTTCCTTGCAGGTGTCCGCTGATCATTCGAGGCATTAATACATGGAGGTGGGTTTCCCGTTCGATCCGATTTAGCAATTCGGATGCAGACCCAGTATGTCGCTGGACATAGGAATTCAGGTCCTGGGATAAAAAATCCATAGGTTACAAAGTTAGAGAAGCCCCAATTGACTGAGTCACCTCTGATCAAAAATCTTGAATTTTTATTCCGGCTCTTATTTAAAGCTGTTTTTTACTTCTAGGGCTCCGGCTCGTAAATCAGAGAATTCATTTCCTCGGGAAAAATATCCTGGGCTATCTCCAGCAATTGCTCGGCTTCTATCTCTTCAATCTGATGAAAGACGTCATTCAAGGACGGGATACGTTCCATGTCCAGCAGGCTTTTGGCCATCATCAACATCGTGGCATTGTTGTTCTCTTCCGACATGGCCAAAAAGCCTTTGATCTGTTGCTTGGCTTTGTCCAATTGTGTAGCGCTCATCTTTGCTGACCGTAGCAGATCCAACTCCTTATTGACCAACTTCACGCTCTTTTTGTAATTGCGGGGATCTGTAGCGAAAAATATCGAAAACAATCCAGTATCGGAATAAGATGAATAGTTGGCCTCAACGTGATAGACCAACCCATTTTTTTCCCTCAAAGACATGTTCAGTCTGGAATTCATGTAGGGTCCTCCTAAGATATTCGTCAACATGAACAAAGGAACTCTTCTGGAGTCACTAATTGGATAGGCATGATTACCCAATGCCACATGAATCTGCGAAATGGGTCGTTTGACCAGCTTTTGCTGTGCAGCTAGAGGTTTAAAACAATCCCGATCCTTTGTATGATTCTTGTAAGGAATCTCTGTCAGGTATTTTTTGACCAATTTATTGAGTTGCTGTTCTTTAAAGTTCCCGACTGTCGAAACCACAATTTTGGTTGTATTCAGGTTCCGATCAATGAACTTCCTGAAGTCATCCTGCCCGAATTTCGAAACCGTGTCTTCTGTGCCCAGGATGTTTCGTCCCAAGGCATGTTCTGGAAATACGATCTCATCCAGGTCATCCTGAATGGAATCTTCCGGTGTATCGCGATACATAGACATCTCTTCCAGAATCACCATCCTTTCGCGATCGATCTGCTTTTCAGGAAAAGTTGACTTAAAGACTATGTCAACCAATAGTTCCAGTGCCCGATCAAGGTGTTCTGTGAGCACGGTAGCGTAGAAACAGATCTTTTCCTTGGTCGTGTAGGCATTCAATTCCCCACCTACCGATTCCAGCCGATTGATGATATGAAATGAATTTCTCTTTTCCGTGCCTTTAAAAGCCATATGCTCCCAAAAATGAGCGATACCCTGCTCCTCAGGCAACTCATCCCTACTACCAATATCCAGCATGATACCTATATGTGCCACTTTCGTGTGTGTGATTTCACGATGGACCACCCGGATGCCATTCTCAAGCTCTGTCAAGCCATAATCGTTCATAGGCCGGCAAATTTAGACCAAGGAGTCATCATGGACATTGCTTTTTGTCAAAGGATATTCGGTAGTTTCGTGATTACTTAACGCCAGGGTACTACATGGAAATTGGTTTTGACGCAAAAAGGTTATTCAACAACTCCTCAGGGTTGGGCAATTACAGCCGCACCCTCGTCAGAAATCTACAGCGTTATTATCCAGAACATCATTATCATTTATATGCGACAAAAACACCGGTCAATGATAACACCGTGGACTTTCACCAACCCATCTTCCAAAAACATAGCCCTCACTTGATCAAACCATTTTGGAGGTCGCACACCATCACGAAGGATCTTAAAAAAGATGGCATCCAAATTTTTCATGGTCTGAGCCATCAATTACCTAGAGGTATTCATCATACAGGAATCAAATCAGTCGTCACCATCCATGACCTGATCCATAAAATCTTTCCTGAAACGTATTCATCTATTGACCGAACGGTTTACGAACAGCGCTTGAAATATGCCCTGAAATATGCTGACCATATTGTAGCCATCAGTTCACACACACGTCTCGATTTACTGAAGTACTTCAATCTGGATGAAGAACGAGTCAGTGTGGTGTATCAGGCTTGTGATCCTCTGTTTTATAATGAGGAAAAACTTCCGAAACCCACGAACTTAAACTTACCCGATGAATACCTATTATATGTGGGTGCCATTGCTACCCGAAAAAATCTATTGAATTTGATCACAGCCTATGCACAAGTCAAGGACATCACACCTTTGGTTTTGCTAGGTCGAGGCACTAAAAATTACAAGACCCAATTACTGAATGAAGCCCGGCGACTGAAAATCCTTGATCAATTGATTTTCCTTGAAAACATTGACTCCACAAAAGAACTCAAATGCATCTACCAACATAGCAAGGCCTTTTTGTACCCAAGCTGGTATGAAGGATTTGGGATTCCAATAGTAGAAGCAGCCTTGTGTAAGATTCCTATCTTAACTTCAGACACGTCTTCTCTACCGGAAGCTGCTGGGCCAGGTGCCGTTTTAGTGAATCCATTCGATGTGGAACGTCTGGTCATCGGGTTAAAAAAGGTTTTGGATACGGATCAGGCTACAGTCGAAATGAATTACGCCTATGCCCTGCATCACTTTGATCCTGAAAAATGCACGGGTAACTTGATGAAAGTGTATGATTCGATTTAGCTAATAATTGTGCTGCTGTTTTCAATAAAAATAATACAGAGGAAATTTATAATGATTATCCATTGTCATTGACTTAAGGAAAAAGAACCGTCATTACGAGTCTACGAATCGGACCGCCGAGCGGTAATCTTAATACCATTTCGAGCAGGGATTTATAAATAGATTGCTTCATTCTTCGCAATGACGAAGCTTAAGCCAATAACATTGAACTAATATCTTCTCTTTTCATTACCATTTTCTACTTAATCTTTTAAATTTGCGCTCCGGTTTAAAAAATCGGGTTTCGTTCTCTGTTGGGACGAAATTTTTGTTTCATTTAATTCCATCATCACCTGATCCGATCTTGATGGAGTACAAAGGATCGACGTTTACGTTATTATGTCTGAAAACGAAGAAAAAGAACTTTCAAACGACGAAGTGGCCAACACAGAAGCTACTCCGGCACCTGAAAGCTCAACAGAACCTACAGAAGAGGCTGCGGCCCAACCTGAGGAAACTGCACCTGCAGTAGAAGAAGCTCCCGCAGAGGAGGCTGCTCCAGTAGCAGAAGAGGCACCCGCTGAAGCTCCTGCAGCCGAAGCACCAGCAGCCAAAAAAGAAGCACCTAAGACTGAAGACAAGCCTGCAATCGAAGATTGGTCAATGGGCGAAGATGATGGTTTTGGTGATACTTACAGCGACGAAGAAAGAAAGCAAATGGAAGACCTGTATACTTCCACGCTTACTGAGATCGCTGAAAAAGAACTGATCAAAGGATTTGTAGTAGGAATCACTGACAGAGATGTAATTGTGAACATCGGATTTAAATCTGATGGTCTGGTTGCTCTTTCAGAATTCCGCGACATGGAAGATCTCAAAGCCGGAGACGAAGTTGAGGTCTATATTGAAGAGCAGGAAAATGCTAACGGTCAATTGATCCTTTCTCGCAGAAAGGCGAAAATCGTTAAAGCATGGGAGAACATCCAAAGTGCTCTTGACAATGATTCAGTCATCGACGGTATGGTTAAGAGACGTACCAAAGGTGGTTTGATCGTTGACATCTACGGTGTTGAGGCGTTCCTTCCTGGTTCACAAATTGATGTGAAGCCTATCAGAGACTTTGATGTCTTTGTAGGGAAGAAAATGGAGGTGAAAGTTGTGAAAATCAATTACACCAATGATAACGTAGTAGTATCTCACAAAGTACTGATCGAGAAAGATCTTGAGCAGCAGAAAACGGAGATCCTCAACAACCTGGAAAAAGGACAAGTACTGGAAGGTGTGATCAAGAACATGACCAACTTCGGTGTATTTATCGATTTGGGTGGTGTCGACGGTCTGCTTCACATTACAGATATTTCCTGGGGTCGTATCAATCACCCAGAGGAAGTGCTTGCACTTGATGAGAAAGTGAATGTAGTAGTACTTGACTTTGACGATGATAAGAAGCGAATTTCTCTGGGTATGAAGCAATTGACTTCTCATCCTTGGGATTCTTTGGATTCTACTATCGATATCGGGTCTAAGGTGAAAGGTAAGATCGTAAACGTAGCAGATTACGGTTCATTCCTTGAAATCATCCCTGGTGTAGAAGGATTGATCCACGTTTCTGAAATGTCCTGGTCTCAGCACTTGAGAAATCCTCAGGATTTCATGGGAGTTGGCGATGAAATGGAAGCAGTTGTTCTTACCATCGACAGAGATGAAAGAAAAATGTCTTTGGGTATCAAGCAATTGACCGAAGATCCATGGACGAAGCAAGACCTACTTACCAAATACGCTGTAGGCACCAAGCACAGTGGTATCATCCGCAACCTGACCAACTTCGGCTTGTTCATCGAGCTTGAGGAAGGAATCGATGGTCTGGTTCACGTTTCTGACCTGTCATGGACGAAGAAGATCAAGCATCCTTCAGAGTTTGTGAAAGTTGGTGACGAGCTGGAAGTAGTTGTAATGGAGTTGGATACTGAAAATCGCAGACTGGCATTGAGCCACAAGCATTTGGAAGAAAACCCATGGGATACTTTCGAGACCGTATTCATGAAAGGAACGGTTCACAAATGTGCGATCATCGGCAAAACCGACAAAGGCGCGTTGCTTGAGTTGCCATACGGTCTGGAAGGACAGTGTAGCAACAAAAACCTTCAGAAAGAAGATGGCAGCATGGCCAATGAAGGAGAGACACTTGACTTCAAAGTTCAGGAGTTTGCCAAGGATGAGAAAAGAATTATTTTGAGCCACACAGCTACCTGGAAAGAAGGAGCGGATGCACCAGCACCTGCACCTAAGAAGAAAGCCAGTACCGGCGGTGGTAATAAGAATAAGACGCTCGATAAGATCAATCAAGGTTCAGAGAAATCTACCTTGGGAGATATCGCTGCACTTTCTGCTTTGAAACAGCAGATGGAAGGTGGCGACAAAGACGCAGAATAAATTATATAAAAGTCGGTTCCTGATTCAGGGACCGACTTAATATAAAATACTACATTTGCGAACACATCAAGGTTCCGTGGCCGAGCGGCTAGGCAGAGGTCTGCAAAACCTTTTACAGCGGTTCGAATCCGCTCGGAACCTCCAGACAACCCTCAGGTAACTTCTGAGGGTTTTTTATTTCCTGTTTGTCATAACCTGGAGGCTAAAACGGCTTAATAATTGTTGTTCCTCAGAAATAAATGACAATAAATTAAGTTCTAGAATAGATACCATGACCTATTTTGGCACTATGAAGCGATTGATAGCACTTATATTCATTTTGCTCGCCGTTGAAGGAGTTTCTCAAAGCTTTTTCAATTGGCAGTACAATGACCGCTATTTTTCCCTGATCGCTGGAAGTGGAATGACCGCATACTTCGGCGAACTCAATGACAATAACCGCATAAGACAGGAATTTTCAAACTTTTCCATAGGACTTGAGGCACGTCTATTGAGTCGTGTAGCTGCAAGAGCTGAAGTCATTTACTACTCTTTGGAAGGTGATGACCTTTACGCCGAGGACAGCAGCTTCAATCGCCAAAGGAACCTTTCCTTTTTCTCCAGAAATGTTGAAGCAAATCTTCAGGGCATCTTTTTTCTCAGAAAATATAGAGGTGACTATCACAAAAGGTGGGCCTTCGACCCTTACATGGGATTGGGAGTTGGAGTGACGACCTACAGCCCAACTGCTGAATTGGACAGTGTCACATACAAGTTAAGAGAACTCGAAACCGAAGGTGTTGAATATGGCCAATTTGCACTGGTCCTACCACTTACTTTCGGAGTAAAAATGAGATTCAATGAATTTGTAAACTTCAACATGGAACTGGGGTATCGATATGCCTTCACAGATTATCTGGATGACGTCTCTACTGTATTTATCGAAAGTGATGGATCCATTGCCGGTCGGCTTTCAAACAGAAAAGATGAAGTCCGAACCAGGGATAATGAGTTCTTCATTGTGAATCAGGAACACTACGATGCACAAGTTGCAGGAGCTCCCAGGGGTAACCCTGATCGAAATGACAGTTATTTATACATTAGTTTTCGGTTAGAAGTCTTTCTACCGCGAAAAAATACAGGGCCCTTATTCAAGAAGCCCTCGGCTTACTAACAACTCCTGAATAACAGTTACAATTCGATCCAGATCACTATCTGTCAACCCCACTCCTGAAGGCAAACAAAACCCAGAGTTAAAAAGCACCTCACTAACCTCTCCCCCTATTCTTTCCGCTTGCTTATACAAAGGTTGTAAATGCATCGGCTTCCAAAACGGCCTGGATTCAATATTAGACTTTTCCAGTTGGGCAATTATATTCATGGGGCTGATCTCCTTTCTCAGAGACGCATTGATTTGTACGCCATTTAGCCAGAAGTTACTTTTCACTTCCGGAGACCAGGATTGCTGAAACTCAAAACAAGAAGTTGGCAGGTGTCTTTTGTAAAACTGATGGATCTTTTCTTTTCTAATCAAATACTCGTCCAATTTTGCCAGCTGAGCCACTCCCGAAGCAGCCAACAGGTTACTCATCCGATAATTGTAACCAATTTCCTCATGGTGGTAGGCCAGCGAATCCTGATGCTTGGATTGCGTTGCCCATTTCAATCCTTTTTCATACGAAGCTTTATTTCCTAACAAGGCCCCACCTGCACTAGTGGTAATGATCTTATTTCCATTGAATGAGAATATTCCGAAATCACCAATGGCACCTGTATATTCTCCTGCAACCGTAGCTCCAAGAGATTCCGCCGCATCCTCGATCAGCACTACCCCATGTTCCCTACAAATTCTCCTAATTTCAATAATTTGGGCAGGCATTCCGTACAGATGAGTAAGAACCAATGCATGTAGCCGATGCTTGGAAAGGTAATCTTCCAATAAGGCAGGATCCAGATTCCACCCTTCCATCTCACTATCGATAAAAACAGGTACTCCTTGTTCGTACAAGACTACATTCGCAGAGGCACAAAACGTCAACGTACTAACTCCTACACGATCTCCCGGTTTCATATCAGAGAGCTTCAATGCCAGGTGCAATGCGCTCGTTCCGGAGTTGAGTGCCAAGGCTCGTTTTGTCTTAATTAGTGCCTCTAACTTTTGTTCAAATACTGTGATTTGCTCACCTACCGTGGATATCCACCCACTCTGAATCGCGTGAGTAATGTGTTCAATTTCCTGAACTCCGAACTCAGGTGGACTTAAATAGATTCTTGAGTTACTCACAGTAATACAATAGAATTCTGCTATGTCTAAGCGAAATTAAAGTGAAGTTTGAAAACAATTCTTCCTTCGGTTTGAAAGCAATGATTTTTTGAACATTTTAGTCCTTTATAGTTGTTTTCTTGTCTGACCCCCTTCGATGAAAGTATTTCGTTTCGCTTTCTTTCTGGCGATCACCATTGCCCTCATCCTTATTCTTAATAACCCGTTTCAAGGAAATCCTCCTCTTGGAAAATTACTCAACCCACATCAAGGGTTTTGGCAAAATGCTGAAAAAGAAGCCATTACCATCCCGGAAGAGTTGAATCTTCCCGGACTGAAGGAAGACGTTACGATTCGTTTCGATGAGCAGGTGATCCCACATATTTTCGCAAAAAACGACGAGGACTTGTTCTATGCGCAAGGCTATATCACGGCTTTTCATCGATTGTGGCAAATGGAATTTCAGTTGCTCTCTACAGCGGGACGACTGTCTGAAGTATTCGGGGATCGAGCACTGGATTATGATCGAGGAAAACGCAGAAGCGGCCTTACTTACGGAGCACAGCGCGGTTTAGAAGAACTTAAAAAAGATCCTGAGGCATTCCGAATGCTTCAAGCCTACACTAATGGTGTGAATGCCTATATCAGTGGATTATCCTATGCCGACCTTCCGATCGAATATAAATTTCTGGATTACGAACCGGAACCCTGGACTGTTTTTAAATGCGTGCTTTTGATGAAAGAAATGTCAGATCAGCTTTCCAGAGGCGAACGAGATTTGCAAAACACCAATGCGCTAAAGCTATGGGGGCAAGAAGTCTTTGATCTATTATATCCGGAAACCCACCCTGGACTGGATCCTGTTGTACCAGTTGGGACATCTTTTGATTTTGAACCCATTCTTGTCGACAAGCCCGATGTGACTTTCCCTCAAATTTTCACCCAACAAAAAATAGAAGAGCCCGATGAAAGAAATGGCAGTAACAGCTTTATCGTTAATGGGCAGAAAACAGCCGACGGGAGTGTTATTTTCACGAATGAACCCGACCTGGCTCTTAACCTACCCAGCATTTGGTACCTGGCTCATCTGAATAGTCCTTCCTATAACACCATCGGTGGGAGTTTACCTGGAGCACCAGGGATTGTCATCGGATTCAATGACTCCATTGCCTGGGGAGACACCAATGCTAAACGTGATCTGGTAGATTGGTACCACATCGAGTTTCGAGATGACCGAAGAGAGGAGTACCGATACGACAATAAATGGCTGAAAACACAGAAGATTGTTGAAGAGATCACTGTGAAAAATGGCCAGACGTTCTATGACACGATCGTCTATACGCATTACGGTCCAGTGACTTACGATCGTAATTTTCAGGTCAATTCTGAAAAGATCAATCTGGCTATGCGCTGGACTGCTCATGACGCCTCGAAAGACTTCAAAGCTTTCATGCTATTGAACAAGGCCAACAACTATGATGATTTTAAAGAGGCCTATAGCTACTATACCGGACCACCGCAAAACGTCTCTTTTGCCTCAGCTTCCGGAGATATTGCGATCCGCATCAGCGGCAAGTTCCCCGTAAAATGGGAAGGCCAGGGAAAATTCATCATGGACGGTCGTGATTCCCGACAGGAATGGAAAACTTTTATGCCTTATGAACACATTTATGAATCGTTCAACCCACCACGAAACTTCGTAAGCTCTGCGAATCAACACCCTGGAGATAGCACTTATCCCTATTACGATTATGATGCAACCTTTGAATACTATCGGAACCGGCGTATCAATGATCGCCTGAAAGTAATGACCAATATCACAGTGAAGGACATGATGGAACTCCAGCACGATAACTTTAATTACATCGCCTCTGAGATCTTACCATCGATGCTGGATAGCCTGAATAGAGATTCTTTATCCCTGAGTCAGTCTGACAAAGTATTATTTGAGCAGCTGAATACCTGGGATTACTTTAACCACCCAGACGAACAGGCACCGTCGGTATTTGAATTATGGTGGGACCACTTATACCCCATCGTTTGGGATGAATATGAGTCCCAGGAAGTAAGTCTGGCACGACCCAATTCGTATAACACAATCTATCTTCTGAAAAATAATCCTACATTTTCATTCATAGATATTCAATCCACCAACGTAATCGAAACCACTGGTGATCTTTATAGAAAAGCGTTCTATGAAGCTTCTCAGGCCTTGCAGGAATGGAAAACGGACAACTCTGAAGACTATGCATGGTATAAATTCAAGAATACGACCATTCAACATCTACTGCCTCCATTAACTCCTTTTTCTGTTTCGGGAGTACCAATAGGAGGCAATCATAATATAGTCAATGCGGCTAGTGGTCGTCACGGCCCTTCCTGGCGAATGGTTGTTCAATTAACTGAGAAAGGAACAAAAGGGTGGGGTGTTTATCCCGGAAGTCAAAGTGGTAACCCTGGCAACCCTGATTACGCTCATATGATCGATGATTGGGCTTCTGGCAATTATTACGAGTTGTTGTTTGAACCAGAAATTTCCGCTGATGACAAAAGGATCATCAAAAACATCAAACTTTCACCCGATTCAAGTGCCAATTAACTAAGAACCATGAAAATATTACTTCGAATCATTCTTATAGGACTTGTCGCGTATTTTGTTCCTTATGTCCTACCCTGGTGGACGCTTGCATTTTTTGCGATGATCATTGGCTTTGTGATTTCAGGTCATGCGCTAAATTCATTCATTTCAGGCTTTTTGGGTGGTGGAGCAGTATGGCTGGTACTTGCCTGGATGATTGATAATGAAACTCAGTCCGTTTTATCAAACAGAATCGTTCAATTGTTTCCAGTAAATGAAGTGATCTACTTAATCATTGCAACAGGATTAATTGGAGGTTTGATCTCTGGGTTTGGCATGGTCACTGGAACCAGTTTTCGCCAAATTTTCATTAAAAAGAAATCAAGAAGCCTGTATAGCAGTTAAATTAACGTTTACTCTTTACAGTTATTTATTACATAAAAGTCACTTAAGCTCCATTAAGAATTGGCACTACCTGAAATAATTGCATTTATTTCTAAAAAAAATTAAAAAAAACTTTGCCGCTTATCATTTTTAGTCGAAAAATCATGTTTATTTATCGATTAGGCTTTGTGATTTACCCAAAGTTGTGATAACATCGTACAGCCATAAAGAGCAGTAAACCCGGATTAACCACGGCATACTGTCGAAACCCGCCAAGGTTTCCTATATCATCTACCTAAGACCCTTTCAGATAAGTTCCAGCTACCCCAATTGTAAGTCAGGTGCATTAGTTTTTGTAGTGCCTTGAAAAAACTTACAAAGTTAATAACAAAAACAACACACTCTTCACAAGTGAATTCTTTGTGAATAAGCCTCTTGATACCATCCATTTACTGTGCATAACTATCTGATTTTAAGATGATTAGCTGTTCACAACTTGTTAACTTCTTTTACCCTTATTTGCCATTTTTTCGGGAATGCGAGCCCAATTTAGCAGCAGAAATCAATAAAACAAAGAGAATATTAAATATAACGTTATGAAAAGACTTAAGTTCCTCAGCTATGCCTTTATCCTGATCTCAGTATTCACGTTATCTTCATGTGCAGAGGATGCAATCTTAGAAGAAATCATCGATAATACAGAACTAGGGGTTCCAAGTCTGGATACAGATGATGAAGACGAAGGGGACACTCCTCCTTCAGCAACAGGACAGGGATAATTCGATAATAATAAAAAGAAGTCACTTTTTTGAATAATAAAAAAGCGAGTTAACCTCGCTTTTTTTTATATTCGCAAGGTGCAAATAAGAACAAGGCGGAAAACAGTATTCACCACGGTGGTATTAATCACTATTTTGATGATACCCCTGTTTGGGAAGGCAATCTCTATTGAATCAAAGATTGATAGTGCCTTAAGTTTACTATCGAAGGACAAAATAGCTTGCGAAAGTCTTAGCTTACAAATTTTACAAGAAGCGAAAAACACCCAAAATAGCTTCGGGCTTGTTAAAAGCAATTATATTCTAGGTTACCTTAAAAAATCAGAGGGAGATTATGGAAAATCTGTGATCTACTATCTTGAGGGAATCAGATATGCAGAATCGGCAGAGTATCCAGAGGCAAATAAGGACTTAGTTAACCTATTACAGAATTCAGGCATCATATTTAAGCGTTTCGGCAATTACAGCCTGGCAAAAGAATATTATCAAAAAGCAATGAATGTTGCTTCCCTGGATGAGGACATTGAGAAGTATACGCACTTGATATACTTAACATCAATGGTTCTTAAAGAGGAAGGTAAATATGCTGAAGCCACAGCATTGTTGGAAAGTACATTTTCAAACTTCAATTTGATTAGCAAGAAAACAATTGCTAACATTTATAATCAAATTGGCCTAATTTCTATTAGGGCAAATGATTGGGAAAGTGCAAAAATCAATTTTGATAAATTGCTTGATTTTGTTAAGAATGAGGAAAAATTATTCAAGAAATATACAACCAGGGCATTTCATAATTTAGGAAATGTCTATTTCGATCAAGGGAATTACGATGATGCTATAGCCAATTATAAAATGGCATTAGAACTAAAACATCAATTCTCACACAAATCAGAATCCATTTTCATTACATCGAAGGATATTGGAGAATCTTATCTCCTTGCTGGAAATTACGATTCCGCAATCCACTACTTGAAAATAGCTGAAACACATTACGAACAATCCAAGAATACTTCAAACTACTACGAACTTTTCAAATTCATTGGCCTCGTAGCAAAAGCGCAAGGGAATATCAATCTGTATACTGAATATCAGGACTTATATGCCAGTAGCCTCGAAAACTACCTGAAAGAGCAACAAAAAGTGGAAGCGACTGATAAAAAGTACAACCTTGATCTAATCACCCAACGATACTTTGCTTTAGTTGCCGAACAAGAGCGCAATCAACAAATCCAATACTATTCTGCCGTTGGCGGTTCGTTCCTGGTAACGTTGATTGTACTGATCATTGCATTCTTTCAGTACCGCAAGTATCGTCTACGCAAAGACCTGGAAGCTTCCCTCAAGCCCTACATTAAAAGCGCACTTTAGACCTTTCAGCGGTTCATTGTAATTTCCATACATTGCATCTAGCATAAATGCATAAGGGTGAATTAATTCCTCGTCAAAAAGGCAGCCCCTCCCTATCTTTTTGACCTAAGTACATAAATGGGAAGCCATATAAGCCAGTACTTTAGAATTATTGAGCAGATCTTCTTTCTCTCCGAAAAATGTCTTGACGTCAATCCTAAGCCTTTATTGGAGAATAGACTTTATGAAGGAAGGTCTTAAGGATTATGACTTAAAACTTCCTAAATGATCAAATATTGATTAATCAGGATAAATACTTAAGGCCTACCAAGTAGCCGAGCGAATGCAATAAAAATAAGTCGGATGAAATCGGAGCTTAAACCTCCAGGTTGAGTTTTTCCCGAACCACTTTGACCAGGCTGGCATTGCCTTCGTGTAGGTCCAGAATTTTGAGCTTTTGCTCTTCGTTCTCACGAATAAGGTGACTCACGAGCTCGGAGATTTCCTGAACTTGTTCGATGGCCACTCCTTCGATTTTCAGTTCATCAAATAACTCATACAGACGCCTTTCAATGCTTACTTTGAGGTTCTTTACTGTAGCTCGTTTGGACTTTAACTCCTTGGCATCTTTTGCCTTTCGGGTGTAATCAAGGATTTTACCTTCTCCTCTTAATAACCATTCAGAGTTTACCTCATTGAATCGAAGCAGAATTTTATTAAGCACGTCGTAGCTGGGTTTGCTACGTCTTCCTCGAATGATGTTGTATACTACCGCACCCCTTACACCTATTAACTCAGCAAAGGAATTGGGATTCTGATCTAGAACCTCAATAAGTTGATTGATACGGTCGTTAATGATCATTATGACCAAAGATACATTGATGTCGCAAAAAATGCAATAGCTAAAAACAAAAGAAGGATTACTAAACGCAATCCTTCCTCATTAAGAACCAGCTATGGAAAATAGATACTCACTATTTGACTCAAAAATAATATCAAATGATAAAATTGCAAACAAATCGATATCTATTTATTATCATTTGCTATAATATCATTACCAGCCCCGGCCAGGGCCGTTTCAGAACACTGATAGGGTTTCATGTAAAACATAAAAAAGGAGAGCCCCTTAATCAAAAGCTCTCCTAAATAGGGAGTAAAATCCCATAGCTGGATAATATCTACTCTACTAAGGTAAACACTAAATTGGTCTTATTCAAAATTATATTTTATCAATAAATAATTTTGCCAAATATTTATATCAATTGAATATAGATTTATTCAAAAGCTATCAATTGCTATAATGTTAAATTTCAAGAGTAGACGAAAGAACTATACTTATCTCATCTCGGGCTGTATATGCTCCTGGATTTATGTCAAAAAGTATGCTGATTGCCTTGAATAGGCGATATCAGGAAGTGTTTTCAGTTTTAAACAAAAAAAGAGGACTCCAAGAAATGAAGTCCTCCTAAACAACTAAAGGTCCCTAGCTGGCTTAACCATGTGACTATACAAATATAAGAACCATACGCTAAGTACCAAAATTTTATTTCAAAATATTGCTAAAAACAAAATATTATTATCATTTGCTATACTTTCATCCAAAATTATATCAATTGATATTATTCAGTTTTACGACAACTTTGCCTGTACTCTCTCTTGATTCAATGAATCGATGGGCCTCTGCCATTTGCTCAAACGGAAAGACTTTGCCCACATGAGGTTTAATTTGATGTTGATTAATGAATTCGATCATCTCTGCATAGGCTCCTTTGGCGATTGCAGGCTTTTCAGTCAGGTATCCTATGTGACTGGCTGATATCCCATAGCTTCCCTGCGCCATGGCCATCACATTGGCTTTCGGAGCATCCTTCCATGTTTTCCACCAGGTAAGTGGATTCCACTTCTTGAAACTGATACTGGCAAATCCAATTACCACCAATCTTCCGAATGGATTCAGTAATGATACACTTTTCTTGAAAACCTCCCCTCCGACTACTTCCAACACACAATCAATTCCTCCTTCTCTGGATTTGATGATCTCATAAAAATCTTCTGATGCGTAATTGATCGCCTGGTCAGCCCCAAGTTGTTGGATCAGTTCAAGTTTTGATGTCCGACTGGCAGTACCGTACACTTTACATCCAAGCGCTTTGGCCAATTGTATGGCGGCTGTTCCTACACCTCCTGCTGCAGCCTGTACAAGGACGGTTTCTCCTGCTGATACACGCGCTTGTTTGACCAATCCAACCCAGGCTGTCATAAAATTTACCACAAGTGCTGCATTCTCCTCTGGAGTCACTTCAGAATTGGCTGCAAATACCAGGTGATCAGGAACGCAAATGAATTCCGCATAGGCACCATATTGATTACCTACAATCACTTTTGCCCCAACCTGAACATCCTTCACGCCACTGCCAACTTCAACCACTTCGCCGTACGCTTCCATCCCGGGTATATATGGCCTTTTTGGCGCCCATCTATACTGGCCTCTTCTGGAAAGAATTTCAGCATAGTTGATCCCTATGGTTTCCACTTTTACTTTGACCTCTCTTTCACCTGGAACAGGCTCTGGCACCTCATGTATCTTTAGGGTTTCTGGCTTGCCAGATCGGTTAAGCAGGTAGGCTTTCATATAAACTTCAAAAATTTAGGACAAAGATAACCGAAGACCATCCTCCTTACGGGATTGGATCTCCAAAGTCAAAATGATCTGCAATTTTCCAATTTTTATTGATTCTGTCTTCATGAGCCATGTCTCTTCCTCAATTTGTCGTTGATTTGCGGAAAGACTCAAAAACTCAAATATGCACTTCCGTCTCCTTGGTCTCATGCTTTGCATGCTCTTCTTACAATATGCCTCTGGGCAAGTAGAAGATAATCGCGTAGGTTTTCTCCATCATATCCACACGCAATCTCTAGGTGATTCACTACAAATTCAGGTGTACTTGCCTGAAGGTTATCAAAACTCAGAAGAAATGTATCCGACGCTCTATTTGTTGGACGGCCAAAGGTTCTTTCTTTATGGCGTTAGTCTGCTGGAAACCTATCAGCAATACAATCTTACTCCCGAATTTATTGTTGTCGGCATTTCCACCAACTATCCAAAACGGTTCAGTTATTTCAGCAATCGAAAAAATGACTTTCTTTCGTTCATAAAATCCGAACTGATCCCCCTGATAGCAAGTAACTATCGCGTTTCCGATGAAAGGTTGTTATTCGGCTGGGAATACGGTGGAAGCATGGTTTTTCACACCTTGCTTTCAGATCAGGCATTGTTCAATGGTTATCTACTCGCCAGCCCGTTCCCTGTATTCAATGAGACGGTTCAAATGGCCCAAAAAACATTTGACAATAAGAGCCTCTATTTCTCCGTGAGTCCTGATGAATTTTCCGTAAATCACGGCGTGAATAGATTGGATTCCATCTTATCTACAGGGAATGTTACGGGTCTGGAGTGGACTTATCTCAAGTTATCGGAAGAAGTACACCGATCTACTCCTTATCCTACACTCTATCATGGCATCAAGCAATATTTTGAATATTACCCAGAACTGCAGATAGATAATCTGGATAAATTCCTTGAGCAGGGATCCATCGAATATGCCATTCAGTATAATCAAATCAGGGCTCAGGCTTATGGATATTCAGAAGAACTCTCTCCCTGGACCAAGTTCACGATTATCAGAAGTGCCATGCGTGCCGATGAATACGATAATTTTATTCATTTCAGTGAAGCGCTCAAACTCGAAGAATTCTTTCCAGAATTATCCAATAGCAGAATAAGCGATCTGGCTGATTATTTTGCCAAAAATGCAGGTCATGAGGAGGCCACTCGATTGTATCAATTTCTGCTTGAAAAGTATCCTGAATCCGTCATCCTATTAACAAAGATCGGGAACACAATGACCGCCGCTGGCAAGGAAGAGGAAGCAAAAGAGTATCTGGATAGAGCAGCTAAACTTTCTGAAAAATGAAGGCGAAAAGGTATCTCATCGCAGTGATGCTGGCAGCAAGTCAATTGATTCTTATTGCCCAGTCACAAAAAGTATCGTCTCAGGGTGTGGTCATTGGCCATCGAATTAGTCTATTCTCCGAAGTATTGAATGAACAACGGGACCTCTTGATCTCTCTACCAAATAACTATGACCGAAATATCCATCAATATCCTGTGATCCTGGTTTTAGATGGAGAATATTTGTTTGAACTCACCCGATCAATTGTAAATATCAAATCCTCCCGAAATGAAATGCCCGAGAGCATTGTCATCGGAATACCCAATACGGCTGACGGTCGCTATGACATGGCCATGGAATTGCGATTTCCTGATGGTGGTGGTTTTTTCGGTGACGCAGACGGGGCCAAGATCAATGATTACCTTTCCTTTTTGGCGCAGGAGGTCGTACCCTTTATCGAAAATCGCTATCGGGTCAATCATCACCAAACAATTATTGGAATGTCTCCTACTTTCGGGCCTGTTCTGCAATCATTCTGGGACGAACCTGACCTGTTTAACGCACATATTGTCCTTGCAGCCGAAGTGTCACTCACTACTTCAAGCGGAGAAACGGTGAAAGAAAAGTTACTCAAGGCTATACAGGACACGGATCGTCAACAGGGTGCTATTTATATTGGTAAAGCAGGCGATGACCTAAAACGTAGACCTGAAGCTGAACGCCTCGCTTATGCGGAACTAAACGAAAAACTTGAAAACACAGCTAATCCCAATATCAATTACCGGATAGAAATTTTAGAAGAGGAGAATCATTATGGAATGGCCATTGCTGGAATTGAGCATGGTTTGGAGAACATCTATCCCCCTGACATGTGGACCGTTCCTTATCGAGCATTTTGGAATTCGGAAGATCCAGCCAGTGAACTGAAACGTTGGTACGATCAATTATCAGATGCCTATGGGTTTGAAATTATTCCACTGGAAGATGCCTTCTACGCAGGTCAAACCCTTAAGGGAACGGCCCGTAGGCTCAACCGGCAAGGTCGAAAGCCGGCGCTATTGAAACTATTAGAACTGGCGGTTACTTACTATCCAAATTCGCCGGAACTGAAAGCTCAATACGAAAACGCGAAGAAATAGTAACACGACTCAGACGATTTCGTTGCTTACTCAATATGGCAGAACTTCTAAAAAATGTCTACGATCAGCAGTTCCTGGAACCGTTTACCGAAGCTGTGACTCAAGTTATTCCCAACTTTGATCGTGCTGCTTATATCAATGCCATTTTTGATGATGAATGGCCCGGAAAAGAGCTAAAACAAAGAATGCGACACCTCGCGGTAACCTTACACGCGTATCTAACTGATGACTTTGAGCAAAATGCAACTTTGCTAATAGACATAGTTCGGCAACTCCGATCAAATGGCATCAAAGAAAACAGCTTCGAATACATGTTTCTTCCTGACTATATCGAAGTGTATGGCACCGATCATCAAGAAGCTTCCATACAGGCCATGGAGTACATCACCCAATTCACCAGCTGCGAATTTGCGGTAAGACCATTTATTCTTCGATACCCTGAAGTCATGGTCAATCAACTTCTACAATGGGCCCATCATGAACACCCAATGGTGCGGCGATTAGCTTCAGAAGGTTCACGACCAAGGCTACCATGGGCAATTGCTATTCCTGCTTTCAAAAAAGATCCTGGAGATGTCATTCCAATCCTGGAACAGCTGAACGATGATGAATCGGAATCTGTCAGAAGAAGCGTCGCTAATAATATGAATGATATCGCCAAAGACAACCCGGATGTGGTGATCCATTTGGCAAAAAAGTTGTTCGGAAAGAGCAAAACTACCGACTGGGTGGTCAAGCATGGCTGTCGGACATTACTTAAGCAAGGTAATCCTGAGATCATGCCACTATTTGGGTTTGCTTCTTCAGGAAATATTGAAATCAAACAACTTGAAATCAAAACACCCAGTGTAGCTATTGGCTATGATTTAAGTTTTTCATTTGATCTGATCAATAAGGACACAGCGCCACAGCTGATCCGACTGGAATATGCCATCTATTTCATGAAAGCAAATGGCAATCTATCCAGGAAAGTCTTCAAGATCAGTGAAAGGGAATACGACGGAGATTCTATGACCCACATCACCAGACAGCAGCCATTTAAACTCATTACTACTCGAAAATTATATCCAGGGCTCCATCAAGTAGCGGTCATTGTCAATGGACGTGAGACGGAAAAGAAAGACTTTCAATTAATTATGGAACAACCAAAAAGCCAGCAAGGGTGAGGAAATCTCAACCTTGCAGACTCAACAAACTCAGATACTATGTGGAATGGTTTGGCTCCAAACACCTGTAGCTGCCGTAGCTTTGGCATAGGCTTTAAAATCCAGGGCCTTTCTACCAAGCACTCTTTCTATATCATTAGATACCGTTTGATTATCAGGATTACCCAACACTTCCAGAAACAAGTACCCAAACAGCCAAACGTAGGAATCAGGTAATCCAGCAGCTTTCATTCCTTCCTTGAACGCTTCAATAGAAATCGGCTGGTATTGTATTTCCCGATCAATCGCTTCTGACATTGCAGTAACCGCTTCACGATAAGTCATTTTTCTGGGGCCTGTAACTGTGATCGTTTCACCATTGAATGTATCATCTACCAACACTTTGGTGACAACATCTGCAATATCCCCGGCATCCACAAAAGGTATTTCTGCGTCAGGCATCGGCAAGGCAACCTGTCCGGCTAACACAAAATCCAAAAAGGCTCCTTCACTGAAGTTCTGGTTGAACCATGAAGCACGGACCAGGGTGTAGTTCAATCCGGAGTTGGCCACAATTTGCTCACAAGCTTCTGCTTCAGCTTCTCCCTTCCCGGAAAGCAGTACGACTTTTTCTAACCCTTCTTTCAGAGCGGCGGCTGTCAATGCGGTGATCGCTTCTTTAGCCCCAGGAACAGCTAAATCCGGGTAATAAACGATGTATGCCCGATCCATCCCTCGCAAGGCTGGCCCAAAAGTGGAGAAATCCTCCCAATCAAATTTAGGATCATTGCTACGTGTTCCGATACGAACATCATGCCCCAATTGTGTCAATCCTTCTGCAACTCGGCGACCGGTCTTACCAGTTCCTCCGATGACTAAGATGTTGTGTTTCATGTTACTTCTTGTTTGATTTTGAATTCGGAAGTAAAATTGAATGTTGAACAAGCTGATTGCTTGACCCTTTGAGCCAATGATTTGACAGTTTACGCCAAACGATATTTTCAAAGGGAGAATTGAACATCATTAAATATCAATCATGAAAATCACTGCCCTAACTTCCTGTTGCGCGGACTTTTTCCCAGAACAAGATCAAATCTATGTAGGTGGCAATTCGCTGAACTTCGCAACGCAATGCAAGCAGTCAGGAATTGAGGATGTCTCTGTGATCGGAGGGATTGGCCATGATGAATTTGGGCGATTGATCAGCGACCATTTGAAGAAGGCCGAAATCAACCATCGTCATTTATACACCATCGCCGAGCCTACAGCCTCCAATAAAATATACGTCAATGAAGCAGGTGACCGGTATTTCAACGCGGACAGTTGGCAAGGTGGTGCTTTCGATGCATTTCGATTGTCTGAGAACGATTGGAAATTAGTTGAGGAAAGTGATCTAATTGCCATGCCCGGAGGTGATCCTAATCTTGAAGCATTACTCCATAGAAGACATGATGATCAATTGGTCGTGATTGACTTTCTTGATTATTTAGCACTGGACTTTATCGAACAGCATATTGCAAATATCGATATCGTGTTTTTGAGTGGAAAAGAAGAATCACTGGTTAAGTTGCAGGCACTTTCCAGTCAATATGGAAAAATGATAGTCACAACTTTGGGTGCCAAAGGAAGTATTGCGTTTTATGATGGCAAAACTTATAACCAGCAAGCCATTGAAGTTGCGGAAGTCGTTGATACAACTGGTTGTGGTGATGCCTTCCAGGCCGCGTTTTCTATCAACTGGCTGCAGCTTAAGGATATTTCAAAAGCCATGCAGGCAGGTGCTGAAGCTGCCAGTAAAGTGCTCTCGTTCATGGGCGGAGTTGCCTAAAGACAGAAAATGATTTTTTCTTCGGCTGAGGTATCCATTTCAACGTAAGGATCATCAACTCTTTTTTATGAATACGAAATTACTGATGACCACCAATGCGCTTATCCTTGGTGCACTTGGAGTAGCTCTCTCTTTTTTACCACAGGAAATTGCCCGCGCTTTGGCATTGCAAAGTGATCCCATACTCCTACAATTATTGGGTGCTGGCTACATGGGATTCGCCATGCTTAACTGGATGAATAAGGAAAAAATTCTAGGAGGCATTTATGGCAGGCCTATTGTCATAGCCAATTTTGCTCATTTCATGATCGGCGGTTTTGCGCTCATTAAATTGGTCATAAAGGATGCTAGTTCTACAACCCTACTCATCATGACGGGTGTATATGTCGTTTTTGGATTAGCCTTCGCTTTCATGGCGTTTACACATCCAAAGTTGAAGAACGATCAATCAGATTGAATGTAGCTTGACAGTAACTTTGAGCTCATGCATCAATTGACTTTAACCGATTATTCTTATGATGAGATAATTACGGCGTTACCATCTAAGATTCCGGGACTGAAATACGATTACAAACGGCATTTGATTGAGTTACAGGATGAAAATGATGACACGAAAGGCTATTTACGTTTACCTCTTCACTTAACACTTGACTCATCATTAGCAATTATCAACGTTTGGGGAACGGCCATCTATATTGCTATTGAATCTGGAAGCGCGGCAATAAATATCACGGAAGGTGAAGAAAACCTGTACCACACGACTTTCGGTGCATATATGACTCGAAAAAAGCAAGGTTATAGTCAAATCAAGTACTTGAATAAAAAGGGCAAATCCAGGGCCGGATCAAGGGTCAGGCTAGCAGAAACAACCACTTTTTTCGAAAACATCAACACTACCCTTCAGGAACTTTTTGATTACTATGAATTTGATCGGATTGCGCTGAGTTGCAGCATCAGCCTATTGCCCTTACTCTATGGCTCCAAGGTTGCTTGTCCTTTTGATAAGCATGACGAGAAACTTTATAAAATCCCATTGCATCTCCCCCAATCGAATTTCACGAATCTGGACCAGGCCATCAAAGCATTGTCGATTCCGCAATTGAGCTATCACGAAGCATTCATCCCCTATTTAGAAAAATTGCCTTTCTTCAATGCTGATGGATCTACCTCAGAGGAGCCATACGAAGAAGAAGATTATTAACGCTAAATTAATAGACACCAACCCCTGCAAAGAGCGGATCTTCGAGGAGCTGGTGCTAAAGCTGAAGAACAAGGAGTTAGAAATGTCTTCAGATATATTGATTGATCAGGTTTTCAAACAGTTCCTGACGCCCACTTCTCAATCGTGGATTTCCATTGGCCGAAGCCATGCGGTGCAGGTCTTCCAATGAGAGCTTACCTGCCTCAAAAGCACTCCCATCAATGGTACTAAAGGAACTGTAGCGCGCCTTCCGCAAGTTCAAATATTCCGAATCCTGTAGGATGGCATCAGCAATCTCCAGAGACCGGGCAAATGCATCCATCCCTCCGATGTGGGCATAGAAGATATCTTCCAGATCCGTTGAATTCCTTCGGGTCTTTGCATCAAAATTGATCCCGCCACCCTGAAGGCCTCCACTGTCTAGAAAGACCAACATGGTCTCTGTCAATTCATAAAGATTGTTGGGGAACTGGTCCGTATCCCATCCATTTTGATAGTCGCCACGATTGGCATCCATACTACCCAACATGTCCGCATTAGCCGCTACTTGAAGTTCGTGTTGGAACGTATGCTGTGCCAGCGTTGCATGATTGACTTCTAAGTTTAATTTGAAATCATCCATCAAGCCATATTCCCGGAGGAAACCAATGACTGTTGCGGCATCAAAATCATATTGATGTTTACTGGGTTCCATGGGCTTAGGCTCAATGAAAAAGGTACCCTTGAATCCTTGTTCGCGGGCGTAATCTTTGGCCATATGCAGGAACTGCGCCATGTGATCGAGTTCCTTTTTCATATCGGTATTGAGCAAGCTCATGTATCCTTCACGACCTCCCCAAAACACATAGTTTTCGCCACCTAACTTGATGGTTGCATCCAGGGCGTGTTTTACCTGCGCGCCCGCATAGGCCACCACGTCAAAATCCGGATTGGTCATTGCCCCATTCATGTAGCGAGGGTTCGAAAACAGATTGGCGGTACCCCATAATAACTTCACGCCTGATTGAGCTTGCTTCTCCTGTGCATAGTCGGTGATGATTTCCAGTCTCCTTTGACTTTCCGCCAGCGTGTCCCCTTCTTCAATCAAATCGAAATCGTGAAAACAGTAATATGGAGCACCAATTTTCGTGATGAACTCAAAACCAGCATCCATCTTCTGTTTGGCTTGTTCGACAGGATCATTGCTTGTCAACCAGGGAAAGTCCTTGGTTCCTGCACCAAATGGATCTCCTCCTGTCCCACACAAGGTATGCCAATAGGCTATGGCAAATCGAAAGTGGTCTTTCATCGACTTTCCGGCCACCACCTTTTCCGGATCATAGTATTGAAAGGCCAATGGGTTATCCGAGCCTCTGCCTTCAAAAGGAATTCGACCAATTTCAGGAAAAAATTTCTTATCTCCGGTCACCACCTGGAGTGTATCAATTGCGTTCATTTTCAATAATTATTTTACTACTACTTGACTATTTGAGTGGATCAGTTTCTCCAGATCACTCTTCCATATTTCATATGCCCTAACGTATTCACTGTTATCACCGTCAGGGAGGTATCGCTTGACGACTTGTTGCTTTTTCACCGCATGTTTCAAGGTTGGATACAGTCCTTTTCCAAAGCCTGCCGCCAATGCCGCTCCTGCGGCGCCGGAGGTACCAACCACTTCAATTTCACAGTTGGACAACATGGCTACCGTATTCGTAAATACTTCTGACTGGAACAAGTTGTCATTCCCTACACGGATCATATCCAGAGGTATGCCCATTCCTCTCAATACTTCCAGACCATAATTGAATGAAAAAGCAATCCCTTCGATGGCCGCCCTATACAAATGCGCGCGTCCATGCCGATTAAATTGCAAATTGATGATGTGTGAGCCGATTTCCTGGTTATGTAATACCCGCTCAGCTCCATTGCCATAAGGCAAAACACGCAGCCCTTCGGAACTGATGGGTACGGAACTGATGAGTCGCTCCATGTCTTCATAGGTTGTGCCATCGCGCGCCACCTGATTTTTCATGAAGCTGTATTGACTGCCGGCACCATTGATGCATAAGAGAACGCCAATCCTTGTCTGATCCATGTCGTGATTGACATGGGCAAAGCTGTTAACCCTCGAGCCTTGATCGTAGGCAAGCTGATCTGTTACTGCATATACTACTCCGGAAGTACCTCCTGTTGCAGCCACTTCACCTGGTTCTGTAACATTGAGGGAAAGTGCGTTGTTGGGCTGGTCACCTGCACGATAAGTCACAGGAATTCTTGAGGGCAAACCCAAAAGTCTCGCTGCTTCATCGCACAGTTCTCCTTGCTCCCCAAAAGTTGGGACGACATTCGGTACTAGTGAATAATCAATCCCGAAGTAGTCCAAAATGAAGTCTGCCAACTGATTTTCTTTGAAATCCCATAAAATGGCTTCAGACAATCCACTTACTGTAGTATTGATCTCTCCGGTAAGTTTCATGTTGATGTAGTCACCCGGCAGCATGAACTTATGGATGCGATCATAAACCTGCGGCTCATTATCACATACCCACTTTAACTTGGAAAGCGTAAAGTTTCCTGGTGAATTCAGTAGATGTTCCAGACATTTCTCCGGACCGATTTTGCAGAAAGCTTCGGCACCTATTTTCACTGCACGGCTATCACTCCATATGATCGCTGGTCTTAAGACATGTTTATCCTTATCGACAAGCACGAGGCCGTGCATTTGATAGGAAATACCAATTGCGGCTATCTGATTTCGATCAATATCGGCTTTATCCAACAGTCGGTGGCAGGCGTGACACAGGTTGTCCCACCATACTTCGGGAGATTGTTCCGCCCAGCCCTTTTGACGGGAAACCGTATCCATTTCTACTCTTGGAAAAAAGGTAGTTCTTAAGCTTTCCTGGGTAGTTGCATCTACCAATGCTGCTTTTACGGAACTACTACCGACATCAAAACCTAGTAAATACTTCCTCATTTGAATTTATTTGGCACAAATGAGACCTATTTATTCATTGATATCTCCTAAAACAGTACTACATCATCTCGTCAACCATCATTCTTATCTACGTCAGCAATCCCTCATCTTACACCGATTCCAATCCTCTCCATCACTTCGATGACGTAGTATTGACGTATTTTCTATCCAGTTTTGGTGTAAGGATGCAGTAGGCATTTCTCGCAGAATAGACAGTGAAATGTCTTGTTTTGGAGTCCAAAAAAAACAGTATGAAGAATAGGTGCAATCTTTGAATGACCATTATTAAGTTCTATATCGTTTTGCCTCAATCGGTGTACTTTTAATCGCCCGGTATTTACCCGAGACCAAAGGAAAATCGCTGGAAACACTTGAAAAAGACTTGATTAAATGATCAACATCCATAACCCGATCTTACCGGGATTTCATCCTGACCCTTCTATCATTCGAGTAGATGATGATTTCTATATTGCTACATCTACGTTTGAATGGTTTCCGGGGGTTAGAATTCATCATAGTAAAGATCTTGAAAACTGGGAATTGATTCCGAGTTCTTTGAATCGGGTCAGTCAACTGGACATGAAAGGCGCACCCGACTCGTGCGGTGTTTGGGCGCCTTGTCTCTCCTATCATGAAGAAATTTATTACCTGGTCTATTCCAATGTCAAGTCGTTTGAACCACTTTGGGGGCAGACTCCTAATTACCTGGTCATTACGAAAGATCTCACTGCAGGTTGGTCCGACCCGATCTTCTTAAGTAATGAAGGTTTTGATGGGAGTCTATTCCACGACGATGACGGCCGCAAATGGTACCTGAGTCTCAGGTTGGATGAAGACAGTAAAAACATCTTCGGAGGGATCATCCTACAGGAATATGGTATTACGGAGAAGAGATTAATCGGGGAACCTGAAGTCATTTTTGAAGGAACCGAACTGGGAAAAACCGAAGGGCCGCACCTATATAAAATCAATGGATACTATTACCTGATCACCGCTGAAGGTGGTACGGAATATGACCATGCGGTTTCTGTTGCCAGGTCGAAGGACATCCATGGTCCATATGAAGCCAGTCCTTTCGGGCCAATCGTATGCACGATGCACCATCCGGAGTGGCCACTTCAGAAAACGGGTCACGGAGATCTGGTCGATGATGGCCATGGCAATTGGTATGTGGTTTTTCTGACGGGACGTCCACTTACAACACGAGGCAGGTGCACCCTCGGACGCGAAACGGCCATGGAAGAAATCATTTGGGAAGAAGGCTGGCCCAAATTGAAAGGGCCAAACGATGCTCCGAGGGTACAAATAGGCAAACCGAATCCTAAGGTTGCTGCGAACACATTTGATGATTTCACGAGTGGCTCGTCTCTGCAGTTTCATTGGCAGTCATTGCGAGAACCCATCGCCAAAGAATGGCTGAACATCGGTACCGGAGGTCTGACCTTGCTAGGCCGACAATCGTTGCAATCCTGGGAAAATCAAAGCCTGATTGCGAGACGAGTGATGGCTTTCGATATTGAAGTCATTACTGAATTACAATTCAAGCCTGGTTCTTCTGAAGAAATGGCTGGATTGGTTTTCTATTACAATTCGGGTCACTATCACTACCTGCACCTCACCTTCGATAAAGGGCGAAAACTCAAGATCATTACTTGCGATCGAAGAAATGAAAAAGTTGTAGCAGAAAGTCCGATTATCGATGGCCCTATTCAATTGAAGGGTCAATTCATCCGTAATGCCATTCGTTTCTTTTGGAAGCAAGCAGGTGGTGATTGGAATGCTATTGGCGAAACCCTGGATGGTTCTATCCTTTCAGATGACTATGTACAGCACGACAATGGTACTTACAAAGCTGCTTTTACAGGTGCATTTGTTGGCCTCTGCTGCCAGGACTTATCTGATGGCGGGGCCATCGCTCAGTTTAAACATTTCCAGTATTTAGAAAATCATTCATGATGAATTCTCTCATCTTATATAAATACAATCTCCCGTCATTGCGAGTTTCTCATGCCTCCAGGTCGAGGAACGAAGCAATCTATTGCGGGAGTGCAAGATCAACATAGTAAGATCGCTTCGCCAGGTAGACTCGCGATGACGAACCAAATTTTTATCCTGCACATCAATCAAAGTATGATGCGCAATCTTTCCCCTAAATCAAACATCAAATAAGAATTTATCATGCACAAACTCATCCCTTTCCTATCGCTTGCCCTGCTTCTTGCTTGCCAACAACCTTGTCCTGAAGGAGCGGAAACTACAGAAACAGAAACTCCGAAAAGGACTCGCCCTCTTGCCAAGTTCGAACCAGAACACGGACAGGTGATCCTGTTTGCTGGCCAGGAGTTGGAAGCTGTCGGGGCCAATGACCTGTACAGTGATGGTTACATGGACCACTTTGATGCGCCTGGTGGATGGACTACTTACTCCAATATCAATCCAGGTGAAGAGTCTTTTGGCCGAGTACAGGAAGGGTTGGATGGCTTGTGGGATACGCATGACTGGGGTGACAATGATTACAATGCCATGCTGCAACACAATGATCCGGACTATGCCAACATGGCCATGGCGATCGGATTGCAATTCGTGAATCATGAAGAGAAAGTAGCTTCAGGAGCTCATGATGCCTACATCGATCGGTTGGGTGATTTTCTTCTGGAATTGGGTGAACGCCCTGTTTTTCTTCGTATCGCCTATGAATTTGATGGTGATCCCTGGAACCACTATGATCGGGAAAGTACGGTCGCCGCTTATCGCCGAATCGTTGATCGATTACGAGCTAAGGGGGTAGAAAACACGGCGTATGTGTGGCAATCCACAGGTTTCATTTCACACCCGGATCAACTGGATGCATGGTACCCGGGAGATGAGTACGTAGATTGGTGTGGTGTATCCTTCTTCAATCGTTGGAGAGAGATAGAAATGTTCGAGTATGCGCGTAAAAAAGGAAAACCGGTGTTCATTGCGGAAGCCTCTCCTACCATCTCTGACTTTAATACCAAGTTTACCGGCAATACCATCCAGACGCAGCTTTCCGATCTTACTCAAGCAGAGGAAGCCTGGCAGAAGTGGTTCATTCCTTTCTTCAAGGCCATCGATGAAAATCCGGATGTGGTAAAAGCAGTGAGCTACATCAATTGTCATTGGGATTCCCATCCTATGTGGGTGAATAATCCAACCTTCAAAGGCATAGATGCCCGATTGCATCTCAATGATTCCATTAGTGCTCGCTGGAGAAGAATCACCAGCCAGGAGAAGTACCTGAAGGCCTCAGAGGGGCTTTATGATTTGTTGTATCATCGTTAGACTTAACCCCTATTAGAGGGTAGAAACTCTGATAGGGTTAAGGTACAAAGACTATTCTACCTATCAATTTCAATAGAACCTTATGAGGTCCATAAAAAGCTTTAGATCAAACCTCATAGGTTTATAAAAGACCAACCACTCATCACAAAAACCTCATTTGGCAAAACAATCCGTGTAACTCCATTGTCTTGTTGTTGAATTTGAAAACCAACGACTTTGAAACGCTTACGCAACCTAGTTATTCTGGCAGTGATTGCCTGTTTTAGTATTACAACCGTCTACGCACAAAGACCGGGTGGTCCTCCCGCGGGTTATGGTGGAAAAGGGAATTCCGGCCCTAAAGTCGGATATGGAAAATTCAGTGGTACCGTACTGGACGAAACCGGCGAACCTGTGCCTTATGCTACGATCAAAGTAGCCTACACCAAAGATGACAAATTGATGAATGGTACGATCACCGATGAAGCCGGCAAGTGGGTCATCAAAAGCGTTCCGGAAGGCGAATTTAAAATCACGATTTCTTTCATTGGTTATGAGCCACTAGAGCAAGGGCCTTTCACGGTGACGGGGAAAGGTGAATCCTATAACCTCGGGAAATTGCCGCTGAAGCAATCAGCCATTGCACTGGAGGGCGTCACCGTGGAAGGTGAGCGTGAATTGATTGAAGATAAAGTAGACCGGATCGTCTACAATGCGGAACAAGACCTTACCACGGCCGGTGGTGATGCATCTGATGTACTAAGAAGAGTGCCTTTACTCTCTGTAGACCTGGATGGCAATGTTTCCCTACGTGGAAGCAGTAACATCACGGTTTTGATCGACGGTAAGCCTTCCACTATCACAGCCGGGAACCTTGCGGATGCCCTTCGGCAAATTCCAGCCGATGAAATCAAATCGGTGGAGGTCATTACCTCTCCTTCTGCCAGATATGATGCGGAAGGCACCGGAGGGATCATCAACATCATTACCAAGAAGAACAACCTCCAGGGCGGGACACTTTCTATCAATTCGGGTGTTGGTTATCAGGGCTCTAATTTACGATTGAATGCGGGTTATCGAACTGGAAAGCTAGGATTGACCTTGGGTGGAAATGGTTATGCAGGTTACAACATTCGAGGTGCATTGGACAACCGTCAAATTGCTACCGATGCGGCTGGTAATGAGCTTTCGACAACCAACCAAACAGCAAAAACAATCGGCTCCAGGGTTTCTGGCCGATACAACTTTGGTTGGGATTATACCTTCAACAAGTACCACTTCATCGGTGGAGGTGTCAACTACCGAATCTTTGATTCGCGTGGTGATCAGAATGATCGACTTACGGAAATTACCAGCCCTACCCGATCGAGCTCCATATTACAGGATGTATTCACATTGACGAATTCCAATAGTGTGGATGTAAATTTCAATTACATCCGATCATTTGACAAAAAGGACAAAGAGGTCAGCTTCATCACGCTGTATAGCCAGGATTCTCGTAACAATGACTTCAGTATCGATGACCTGAACACGCCCGGAGGGACTAAAAACGAAAACAAGAGTATCAATCGGGAATTCACAATGCAATTGGATTATGTCGAACCGATTGGTGACAAAGCCAAATTCGAGACCGGATTGAAGAATATTTCCAGAACGGTGACCAGTGACTTTCAGCTATTCAGCAGACAGGAAGACGGCCCCTATACTGCGGTAGAAGGAACAAACTTTAGCAATGATTTCAGGTATGTGCAGAACGTATCTGCAGGATATGTTTCTGGTCTGGTAGAACTTCCCGCTGATTTTACAATACAGGCAGGAGGTCGATACGAGTATACCACTATCAGTGCCAACTTTTCGGATGAAGTCGATCTGGAGATCGGTGACTATGGTACGTTCGTTCCCAGCTTGAACGCTTCAAAGAAATTGAAGAACAACAAGACCTTGAAATTGGGGTACTCCAGGAGGATCGCCCGGCCTAGCTTACAATTTCTTAACCCTAACATCAATGCAGCAAACCCACTGAACATCTCTCAGGGAAATCCTGACTTGCAACCGGAATTCACGGATCAGGTAGAGCTCTCTTTGAGCAGCTTTAAGCGAGCTACTTCACTGAATATCACTGCATTCGTCCGGTCCACCAATGGTAGTATCCAGTCGGTTAGAGAGACCATTGGTCAGGACACGGTTTTCACCACCTTCCAGAATATTGGTGAAGAAGATGCCTATGGGGTGAATATCTTCGGAAGTATTCGAAAAGGTAAACTGACTTTGAACGGTGGTATCGATGCATTCTACTCCATACTGACCAACAACGTTGATGATCCGTTGTTCCGCGCAGAGAACGAAGGATTTGTATTCAATACTCGTCTGTTTGGTAGCTACAAGCTCACAGACAAATGGACTTTGCAGATGTTTGGATTTTACCGCAGCCAAAGGGTGCAGCTCCAGGGTCTCAGCAATCCATTCTACATCTATAGTCTGAGCATCAACCGCAACTTCAATGACAAGAAAGGTAGCATCGGTATTGGTGCCAACAACTTTGCTACCCCGAGAAACATCCTGGATTCTGAAGTAGATACGCCATTCCTGATCCAAAGAAATCGACGCGAATTGCAGCTACTGAACTTCAGAATCAACTTCAGCTACCGTATTGGTAAGCTGACTCAACGTGCGCCTAAGAAAGTCAAGAAGGTCTCCAATGACGACCTGAAATCCGGAGGCGGAAATGATGAAGGTGGCGGAGAAGGAGGTAGATAAGATTCACCTAACAAATCAGGTTACTCAAGTAACCTGATTTGTTTTTTACTCAATCACCACCTCCACCGCAGCCACCTCCGCCGCAGCCACTACTGCATCCGCTGCTACAGCCTGAGCTTTCACTCGAGCATCCCCAGAAATCATCCCACCAAGTGCCGCCCGTCGCAGAACCTCCACCACCTCCTCTTCTTCTTCCTTTTTTACCACTTCCTTTAATGGTCCGAACAACGATTAACAGAAGGAAAATCACCAGAATAAGCGAACCCCATGGAACTGAATTTTCTGACTGGATAAAGAGCATAGCGATTATCGGGAGAAGCAATAAAGTCAGCTGCGAATGCCCTATTCCAGGTTTCTTGATCATCCAATAGTCCGACAGATTGATTCGCTTGAAGTTGAAGTTAGAAAATCGTTCTTCATTACCAGGCCAGATGGTTTTTGGAGGAACTTCTCCAAATTCTTTGAGATAGGCTTCTTGAACAACGTCATAATCATTGGAGTAACGCTTATTTTCCTGAGCACCTCCTTTCGTAGGATTGTGATGTACTTGTCTACCAAGCGTTTGTTGACATAATTCAATCCAATATGATTTTGTGTAGGTCAAGTGTAAATGCCAGGCTTGATCCACGGCATCACTTGGCGTGATCTCTCCATAATTGACACAACAGAGATAAAGGAATTTTTTGTACTCGATGATGACCGAATTACTGAACTCCACCGTCCAGTTATTATCTCTAGCCAGTCTTTGCGTAAAGGTGAATTGACTGTTGGGATCGTCGAGTTGGAATACTTGAAGCTTTGCCCAAAGTTCGGGGTTTCTCATGTGTGATTTTTCTTTTAGTTGTGGTTAATTGACAGCTGTGAATCGTACCTCCAAAATAACAAAGCCTACAAATCTTTCAAAACCGGATCCAGGTCACCCTTACTCCCTACAGACCAGGTTACTTAAGTAACCTTATTACTTAGCTCAATCCTTCAGCCTAAACTTCTCAAAGGCGGCGATCAACCTTTGGGTAATTTGCTCCAACTCCTCTGAGCGTTTTTTGAACCCTGCCATGCCATTGGCCAGTTGTGTGGCTGATGTAGCCACCTCTTCGGTACCTGCTGCCGTTTGCTCAGCGATAATCACCACAGACTCGGTGATACCCACTACATCCTGAATCGCCGCTTTTTGTTGGGTACTGGTCACATTGATGCCTTCGGTTAGCGCGAGTGTACCGTCGGTGGCTTCGGTAATGCCTTTAAATGCTTCTGAAGCTTCCTGCGATGCTTTAGCTCCCGCTTGAATGCGTTCGTTCATCATGAACAACACTTCTGTCGCTTCTTTGGAATCCGATTGCACATCTTCCACCAGGGAAGCAATGGATTTGACTGACTGGCGAGAGTCTTCGGCCAGTTTTCGAATCTCTTCCGCGACTACTGCAAAGCCCCGGCCAGCATCTCCGGCCTGCGCCGCTTCTATGGCCGCATTCAACGCCAAAAGATTGGTTTGGGCAGCAATATCTGTGATCACACTCAGTACCCTGGATATCTCATTACTCCGCTCTACGAAGGCCCTGAAAGAGGCATTAGTTTTCATGGAAAAATTGGAAATATCTCCCATGTTTTCATTGACATTCGTAATAAGGCTAAGACCTTGTTGGCTCTTCTCCGCACTACTCTTGGCCGCTTCATTGATGTCTTGTACTTGCCCTTCCATCTCCTCTGAGGATCGCATGATTTGCTCAATAAGTTGCGAAGATCGATCGATTTGATCCAGCTGACTTTTGGCACCATTGCTCATTTCGTGAATGGACTGGGCGATTTCTGAAGTGCTGCTATCCATTTCCAATCCATCACGAAGCATGATTTCAGCGGATCCTCGAATATCCTGCACTGCAGCAGTAGCTTCCGACAAAAGCAAGGTCAGGTTCTGTAGCCCCTGATTCAAGTTCCGCATCATTGCCCCAATGTCGCCATGCATGTCTTCATCAAGCCTTTCCGTCAAATCACCTTCTGCCATGAGGTGGGCAATGGTCTCTATCGATTGGAACGGTTGGTGAAATGACGTCAACAAATTATTCATGGAATGAGTGAGTTCATGCCAGGCACCCAGTTTGTTAGTTGCCTCAATCCGTAAATTCAGGTCACCCTCTTCCGCAGCAGCGGACACGACCGTCTTCAATTCATTCAGCACATCGAGCAGGTTGTCGCGCATCTGAACCAACGACCGGCCCAGTTGATCATTCTTTCCCGAAATCTCAAAAGCACTCTCCATGTTACCATTGCCTATCTCTTCCGCAAATGCCGCTTTGCGGCTCAGCGCTTCCTGTAACGCATTTACTGACCTGGAAGTCCTTCCCAATTCATCATTCCCGGCGATGACCAACCGGCTGCTATTGTCAATATTGCCCTTTGCCAGGTCATTGAGTAGTGATTCAGATCTACGCAGGGAGTTTACAATGTGTCGAGTGATGAGTCCGATCACCAGGGTTAATGCGAGCAATCCTACCACACCTAATATGGAAGCATTTCGAATGATCACCCGGGCGTCTTTTTTGATTTCTGCCGCCGGAACTACGGTTCCTACGGTCCAGAAAGAATTGGAATTTCCGATAGGCACGTTCACAAAATTGGCGTAAGCTTCTGCCCCTAGATGGGCATCAAATTTCTCCAAAGGAACGGCCTCACCTTTAGATAAGCTTGACCTTACCTGAAGAATATCTTCGTCTTCAAATAAGCTCAATTGATCCACATATTTGTTGATGTATGACTCATCTGGGTGTGCGACTATCCTTCCAAGGTCAGAAATGACAATCGCATAGCCTCTTTCGAAAGTTTCGAATGAAGTGGTGCTCTGATAGCGATCAATGGAAAAGTCAAAGCCAACCTGGCCTAAATACTGGTCTCCCTTTTGGATAGGACTCACAATGCTCGTTCCCAGATCGTCGGGAAAAGCGACCGGATTGTACAAATAAGGTTCCGCGGCCCCTTCTGTTCTGCTTTCGCGAATGACATAATAGAAGTTCTCAGGATCAAAACTTTCAACATCCGTAGTATCCTGAAATTCTGCTATCGCTCCGGTTGCATCCATCACATAGGCGTGCCTTTCGCGGCCAAAATCATTCTGCCAATTTGGGTCCAGTACACTCATCTCCCAACTGATCCACACCAACCTCAACTCAGGATCACTCTCCTGGACTTTTTGTAGCAATTGTCGTTCGTTAGCAAGGCGCTCGACACCTGATAATTCTACATAATCTTCAATGAGCTTAGACATGGCTCCTGACAAAGAGAGGTACCCTTCAAAATCTGCCTGGATCAAGCGTGCTTTTTCTCTTGATCCCAGGTCTGTGAGCTTTTGTGCATTCTCAACTGAGTTTTGGCTCATCACGCGGCCAACATATATGACTGAAGCTGTATAGGTGATCAATGCTACTCCCAGAATCGGGACCAACATTTTCAGACGGATGGACAATCCTTTTAGCATAGGATGGTGGTAGTACTTTTGGTCTTTGACAACTACAAACTAACAACTAGTCTATTAAAAGCACTGATGAACACCCGCATAATTTTTGATAAATCAGCACTTCATGAATATTAGGCGACATTACCGGTGTACCTAAGTACGGGCTACACTCCCGCCAAAAACTGATCTAACCCCTGATTTTTAGCCAGATTGAGCTTTTTACGGATACGATAACGTCGTGTCTCAACGCCACGGACCGAAAGGTTCAGTTTTTGGGCAATGTCTTTTGTCGTCACCTGCATCTTGAGATAAGCCAACAGCTTGATCTCTTCGGTTGACAATTCGGGATAATTACCTTTCAGGTTCTTGAAAAAATCGGTATGGATCATTTCGAAATGTTCTTCGAATGATTTCCAGGAATCTGTATTCAGATTGGATTCGATCTTACGGGACAGTCTTTCCAGACGGGTACGGGTCTTGTCGTCCAGCTGCTTCGAAAGGTCTTTCAATTCTTTACGGATCTCTCCTAAAAAATCATCCTTGGATTGTAATTTCAAATTGGTGGTGGCCAATTGCTTTTCCCGATCTGAAATCAATTTCTCCTGGGTCAGGATCTGATTTTTCAAAGAATCCGTAGACGCTTTTGGACCACTTTGAGAAGGACTCAATACATTTCCCAAACAAGACTCCCAAAAATTGTAAGCCTGACTCACCAGCGCTTTGTTAAGCCTTGGTTCGTAGATCTTTTCGGTCGTGACCCCCATCATGGCTTCTTCCAGACTGCTAAACGCCCCGATACCGACACCCGCCGCTCGGGCGGCACCAATGGCCCCGGTACTGTCCACCATTTCGATATGACAATCCAGCATGGTGGCAATGGTTGAAGCAAAAACTTCTGATTGGAACATGTTATCATTCCCAACCCGAAGTACATCTACGTTGAGACCTAGCTCTTTCAGAACGTTGATGCCCCGAACAAAGGAAAAGGCAACCCCTTCCAGCGCCGCACGATATAAATGCGCACGGTTATGCCGAGTAAACTCAATGTTGAAAATGTGGGAATTAACATTTCTGTTCTCAAACATCCTTTCGGCACCATTGCCAAATGGCAGGATACACAGGCCATCACTCCCAATCGGCACAGTAGATACCATGCGCTCCATGTCTGTATAATTCCGGTCTCCACGTGCTACCTGATGTTTCATCCAACTGTATTGAATACCCGCCCCATTGAGACACAACAGCACACCAATACGATCATGATTGGTCTCATAGTTGACGTGAGCAAAGGAATTGACACGTGATTTCTTGTCGTAAATGGGTCGATCCACCACGCCATATACCACCCCTGAGGTACCACTAGTGGCTGCGATTTCATTTGGTTTCAGGACATTCAAAGCAAGGGCATTACAGGGTTGGTCTCCTGCCCGGAAGGTTACAAGCGTCCCTGCTTTTAGTCCCAACATATCAGCTGCCATCTGGCTGAGCATCCCCTGTTCACCGAGGATTGGCACCTGCTCAGGAATCAGATCACGATCAAAATCGTAATAATCCAGCACCTCATTTGATACGCCAGTTTGTTGAAAATCCCAAAAGATCCCTTCGGATAGGCCGGCAGAAGTAGTTCGGCATTCTTCCGTCAGTTTCATGGCGATGTAATCCCCGGGAAGCATGAATTTGTCTGTCTTCTGATAGATATCTGGCTCATTGTCCTTGACCCATTTCAGCTTGGAGGCTGTAAAATTCCCTGGTGCATTCAGGAGGTTTTCAAAACAATAGTCCGCTCCCATCTCATCCAGGGCTTTTTTCCCGATCTCTACCCCACGGCTATCACACCAGATGATCGAAGGGCGCAATACGTGTTTGTCTTTATCTACAAGTACAAGTCCATGCATCTGATAGGAAAGTCCAATGCCACGGATCTCTTTGCCGTTTACGCCGGTATCAGTCAACAGCTTTCGAGTAGCATAGATTAGGTCCTGCCACCAGATTTCGGGTTGTTGTTCCGCCCAGCCGCTCTGACGGGAGATCATGTCCATTTCCGATTCCGGATAGCTCGTCACTCCGATGGTCTGATTTTTAGCCGCATCAAAAATGGCTGCCTTTATTGAAGAACTCCCTATGTCATACCCTATCAACAACACGACGCAATTGCTTTTTAAAATTACGTCAATGATACGTCAGTATATTGAAAATCCCGGCCAATATTAGATGATTGTGACATTTATTGATCTCAATGGGTTCCAGCAAACATCACTTTATCCGTCATTCCCGGGATCACAACGGGATCAAGAACACTACCACAATTTTCAGTTGATCGTACCGTGCCTCGACCGGCAGGCGGGCGGGAATCTCAAACAAAAGGAATACCTGCTAATAAATCTTGAGATTCCGGCACATCGATCTTGGAATGTAAAGAAATCTAAATACCATAGCGATGGCCGGAATGACGCCAAAGATCTAAACACGCTCCTCTACCACTTCATTGGTCGGAAAGTAGTATTTCATGTTTCGGTAGATGGCTGTATCAGTGATCTCCGCTGGTGTTCCGTTCGGCATGGCGCGAAAATTGGTTGACAAACGATAAGCGCCTGTCACGGGTAACACACTGTGCCAATAATGTCCATGTAACAGCTCCAAATCACCTTTTTTCGGCAGTAGTACAGTCTGGTCACAAAACACTTCATTGGGGTCACCCACCGTAATGATCCCTCGTTTATGAGAGCCCGGCACGACTACCACCTGGCCACAAATTGCTTCGGAGATTTCATGCGTGTAGACCAAACGATTCAGATTGAACTGGCTGGAATCATCGGGTGGTGAGTCATGATGCCACACCTGACCTGCGGTGCCTTGCTTGGAAAACATGGACATACAATAGAGGCTATTCCAGCCATTGCCAAGAATGGCTTGGGTCAATTGATTGAGTCCCGAATGTTCTTCTATTGCTCGGAACTCCTCCACTCCTTCCCGCAAGGGAAACCAGGGCACAATCTCACAATTGGATGCTTTGATGAACTCGTCGGTATGTTCTCAATCCGGGTTCATTCCAAAATGCGCCAGACAGGTGCGATTGATGCGGGTCATCAATTCGTCATCAAAAAAAGCGGGGATATGCAAGTAACCTTGCTCTTTAAAGTCCTTTGCCAACAAAGCGTAATCCATGCGTTCAATAGTTTGTTCACAAATGTGTCTCGCTTTTTTCCAAATACACCTCAATCACCTACGACATGTTTACTTCAACTGGCTTTCATCACTACGTCAAGGCCATTTGGATACCTATTCTTGATGAAATATGAATGAGTTTTGATCCTATGGAAAAGATCAAATGAGGCATACTCGGTCCGGGCATCATCACACACGAATTTGTGCAGGATTTCGCACACGTGACCAATGGCATCGTTCATTCAGTGGCATCTCGTTCTGCTGAACGTGCTTCAACATTTGCTAGTACATATGGCATTCCTCATGCTTATGACAACTACGAACAGCTTTATCAGGACCAGGATATCGATGCGATCTACATCGCCACGCCGCATACCTTTCATTTTGAGCAGAGCAAAAGCGCCATGGAAGCAGGCAAAGCTGTCCTTTGTGAAAAGCCCTTGACAGAAGAACCTGATTCCTCCAAAAAGCTGATCCATTTGGCCCAATCCCAAGGCTTGTACCTCATGGAAGGTATGTGGACGTATTTCCTGCCTGCGATCCGAACAGCAAAATCCTGGGTAGAAGAAGGACGAATTGGTGCCGTGCTTCATGATCGTTCCAGCTTTGGTTATCCGGTGCCCTATGCTGAAAATAGCCGATATTATAGCCCGGACCTGGCAGGTGGCTGCTTGTTGGACATGGGCATCTACAACGTGGCCATGGCACATCTTTTCATCGGAAAGGACATACAAACCATTCATACCCAGATGCATCATGCGCCCACTGGAGTAGATAATGACGTTCTCTCGCAGATCAACTATGGAGAGGTGTCCGCTATCCTACATTCGTCATTTCGTTGCAAGCTGCACAATCATCTGTATATCATCGGAGAAAAGGGCTACATCGACATCCACGACATCTGGCGTGCCCGTGGCTGCGTGCTTTACGAAGGGGAGCGAGTGATCGACACTTTTGACGATCAGCGAAAAGGCAATGGATTTGAATACCAGATCGAAGCAGTCAACAATGATCTGCTTGCCGGTAAAACCGAATCAGAAGTCGTCACGCACGAGACGAGTCTTGCTTTTCAGGAAGTGATTGAGAGGATGAGGGAGTGGGCTATTTAAGTGTCTCAGCGAGACGCTAAGACCAGTGAGGGAGGAGGCATTGCAAATGCGGCATAAGAAGCAGCCACCCGCCTTGCCGAGGCAGGCAATACAATTGTGCCTGAGCCGGGGCAGGCAATGCAATAGCTACAGAGCATGCCTTCTGAAAATTATTAGGATAGGCGCAGCTTCAATCCCTATTCGAATAAAGAACCCAGGCATCAACAACATAAGCGTTTTCCCACGCTGATTTTCAATTTATCTATCCACACATAATCCATTAGAAAAGTGACTTACGTAGATGCTAGAAAGACAATAAATGAAAATCAATCTTCACGTGGAACAACGGAAGAAGGTCATGGCTCTTCTCACCATCACTGTTCCTCTTTTCTTTACGATCATCGCGATTTTCAGGGCCTTTACACAAGGAGTTTCACTGGTCACAATAGGTGCGGCGTTAGTAGCTTATACGCTCACCGCCGCAGGGCTTGAAATCGGTTATCATCGACTTTTCTCTCATAAATCATTTAAAGCAAAAAAGTGGTTGGAATCCATTTTGCTCATTCTGGGAACAGCAGGAGGACAAGGGCCCGTCTTTTATTGGGTCTCCTATCATCGGACACATCACCGACACACCGACGAGCATGGTGACCCACACTCACCGCATGCACCGTTCAAAGCACAGGGAAAACAGGGACTCCTTCATGCACACTTTGGATGGCTGCTGTCGGTCTCAATCAATGAAGGCACCTCTCCTATTCGTGACCTTCAAAAAGAAAAACACATCAGAAGTATCAACAGGAATTATCTCCTAATTTTCGTCCTGACACTCATTGCACCGGCAATAATTATGTTTCCATTCACCGACGGAACCACTGCAGCATTCGTCGACCTTATTCTATGGGCAGGCTTTGTTAAGGTTGCCTTTGCTCAACACACCGTTTGGGCCATCAATTCTCTTTGCCACCGTTTCGGAAAAAAGTCATTTCTCACCAGGGATAATAGTACGAATATCGGTCTGATCTCCCTTTTGATGTGGGGAGCGGGATGGCACAACAATCACCATGCATTTCCTTATTCCTACCACCTGCAAATGAAAAAACATCATTTGGACCCAGGCAGGTGGTTACTGGAGTTTTTCGCCGCCTTAGGCTGGGTCTGGGACCTGAAATCACCTAGCGCTACACAAATCCAATCAAAGACGATCTAATACATAAGCTATGAATCATCCAACCATGTCTCTGCAAGATTCTGTTCAGGAAATTGAAGACTATCTTAAACTCCTTCAGGAAAAACTAAGCAACCCTGCCGGCCTCAGTACTGATAAGGATTACATTGCTTTTGCTAAGGCACTGATCCCAATCTGGATGCCAACCTATCGTCAGTTCGAGAAGATAGCCAGTGAAAAACCCCTCAACCAAGAAGAGATCAATCAAGTAAGAACGGTGTTGCATCCCCTGTTGCTCAATGCTCCATTTGTAGCACGCGCGTTCAAAAAGCCCCGAGGGTACGCGGGTGATTATGAGATGATGAACATGATCCTGAAGCCTGCTCCGCTAGGAAATTCACCTTTCGAAAAAGTGGTGCATTTACTGAATGTGCTTCCCGGAATACCTCAATCAGTTCGAAATCGCAGTGACAGGATGCTGTCCTATATTCAGGAATCCCATCAAAAATCATCGCAGACCACTCGAATCTTATCACTTGCTTGTGGGCCTGCCTGGGAATTGGAACGTTTCTTAACTACTCAACCAGAAGGCCCTATTGAAATTCTATTGATTGATCATGATCCTGAAGCGCTGGAATTTGCCTCCAGGCAATTGAATCAGGTAGCTGACCAACATCAATTGGATGTGCATGTTGAAACGGCCGAAGCGTCCCTATTAAGTTTGCTACGCTACAATCGATCAGGCAATGCCTTTTTTAAAAAGGATTACTTTGACCTGGTTTACAGTGCGGGTATCATGGACTACCTAAAAGATAATATCTGCAAGGAACTCATTCAGTATTTGTGGCAATTCCTTCGAAAAGATGGGATGTTCTTCACGACAAACATGCACCCTTCCAATCCTGAGAAAGCATGGATGAATGTCATCTTTGACTGGCCCTTGATATACAGAGACTTCCTATGCTTCGAACAGCTTTCTCCTTATGAGCATACAGAGGTCTTTGCTGATGACACAGGAATCAACTTGTTCATGACCATGAAAAAAAACAACGTTCATGAGTGAATCTTCAAAAGTCTTTAGTCCAGTTGTGCGTGGTTTGGCAGTTCACTATCTGGCTAAAGCAGTCCAGTGGAAGACGATAGGAGTATTCGTTGCAGCCATTAGTCTTTTAAGCATTTCCATGTTAATGCTGATTATTGGCTCACTTCCCTGGGCGATCGTACTGTTGAATAGTCTGGCCTTTTACCTGCTATATATTGTCATGCACGATGCAACACACGATGCCATTTTCAAAAGTAAGCGTGCTAATACCTTGCTAGGTCACTTGACAGTATTCCTTTTTCACCCCGGCTTTGCCTTTGAAACATTCAAAATGATCCACTTGAGACATCACTATTTTACCAACGAATTAGATAGGGATCCTGATGTTTGGGCCAATTCCCGCTTCAAATTATTGCTACCTATCAAATGGATGACCACAGATCTGGGATATATGCTATATACCTTAAAGTACTGGTACAAGCTAAGCCGATCAGCTAAAGTCCATCAAATCCTGCAGCTAGGATTATTTGTCATTATTGTTCTATGGATCATCCAGGGACCTTTACTTGGATCATTTTTGGTTTTTTGGATCATTCCATTCCGGATTGCCCTGTTTTTTTTGACCTTGTTTTTGGATTATCTACCACATGTGCCGTACCGGCATACCCAACGGAGAAAACCCTTTGGAGCCACCCGGATCATGCAAAGCCGAGTCGATACGCTCTTGTTTTGGGTCATGTTAGGTCAGAATTATCATTTGTCGCATCACCTGTTTCCAGACCTGCCCTTCTTCGCTACGAAAGAAATATGGGATCAGATTGAACCTTCAACCAAAAATGAAGTCACTAAAACCCATAGTTGACGAAACTCCTTGCTATGTTGAATTGGCCATTTTTTTGGGTTTAGGATTGTTATTTGGCCCGGCCAATTCTCATAGCATATTCGAATTGCAGCGCAATAAAACTGCTGCCTCTACCCTATTGACCCGGTCCATTTTTGGATAAGGTCAATCTTTACACACTTACTCTACCGAAAACTTATGAACCGTTTTCGTACGGTACACTTCTCCCGGGCTTAATATTGTTGAAGGGAAATCAGGTCGGTTGGGGGAATCAGGAAAGTGTTGTGTTTCCAGGCACAGGCCCGATCGTCTATGATAAACCTTACTCCCTTTGCCAGTAATGGTTCCATCCAGAAAGTTGCCTGAATAGAATTGCAGTCCGGGTTCGGTCGTGTACATCTCCATTTTCCTTCCAGATTGGGCATCGTACAATCTGGCCGCCAGATTCATGTGCTCATCCGATGCATCCAAAACCCAACAGTGATCATATCCGGCTCCGTTTGTCAATTGCTCATCTTGCTGGTTGATGTCCGTTCCAATGGCCTTCAATATCTTAAAGTCAAAGGGAGTATCCGCCACAGGAGTAATATCTAAAGGGATCAGGGTCTCATCTATAGGCAGGTAATTCGCCGCATTGATCTGCAATTGATGTGAAAGGATATCAGCCGCACTTGACAAATTGAAATAACTATGACTGGTAAGATTGACAATGGTCTTCTTATCAGTTGTTGCCTGATATTCGATAGACAATTCATTCTCTTCCGTTAGTCGATAATCGACAGTCACTTCCAGGTTACCCGGATAGCCTTCTTCCATGTCTTTGCTGAGATAGGTCATCCTTAACACTGGACCTGCTCCTTCCTGCATAACAGTTGCTTCCCACAGTACTTTGTCAAAACCGATAACACCCCCATGTAGGTGGTTACCGAGATTGTTGGTAGCCAGTTGATAATCAGCTCCGTCAAGTGAGAACTGCCCTTTTGCTATCCTGTTGCCATATCGGCCAACTATGGCACCAAAGTATGGATTGCTATCAAGGTAGCCCTGAAGGCTATCGTACCCCAACACCACATCTGCCAACTCCCCATTTTTATCAGGCACCAATAGTGTACGGATGATGCCACCATAGGTGATTATGGATACCTGCATCCCGTTAGAATTGCTTATGGTATATTCATGTACTTCCTCTCCATCTGGCATCTTACCAAATGTATGTTGCTGAATTCGGGTCGTCTCGTGTGCTGTTACCTCTTCAGTATTTCGTTCACTTGATGAACCACAAGAAATCAGTATAGCGCAGGCAAATAGTAATAAAAGGGTTCTGATCATGGGATAAAGATAGATGACCAGAAGTTTATAGTGATCGTAGCATTCAAAAGCCTTTAACTCCAACAATTCAAACTTAACATCAGCAATAATTATCTCTTTATCTGGAATATGTATACATCAAAGAGCTATTTCCATCAGAGTTTTGCTTTTGAAATAGATCTTCAGTGATGCAAAGCCAAGATGAAGTTCACCTATAGGGTTTGGCGGTAGTGTGTTTGAGATACCAGGGACATGATTGTTTGTTTTTATTTGACTACCAGATAAATGTCCAGATCAAATTCTACCTAGTTCGGAGAATAACTAACGGTGCTGTATACTCCCTACATCAATCTTTCAAATGGAAAAAAACCAATTCAACGGCCATATACTCGGCTTGGAGGAACAAAAAAGGGAAGTCTACTGAATCCTTCTACCTTGATTCAAACCATGTTGACTGATTATTATTATGTACGAAATTGAATTAACTGACTTTGGCTTTAAGGTCATATTTTCCGGCCATCTGGCGCCGGAACAGGCGCAAGGATATAAAGACGAACTGGCCCGAATACTGCCTTCCTTGCCAGAAAAATTCGGGATCCTCGTGGATATGCGGGAGTTAAAACCACTCGGCCCGGAAAGTCAAGCCATCATCACTTCTTCACAGGGGCTTGTGGCAGAGCGTCTCACCCGATCCGCAACTGTGGTGAACAGTACAATCTTGTTTATGCAATTCCGAAGATTATCGAAAGCATCGCATGTGATCGATTCTAAAAGGTTTGTGGACGCCTCTAAGACCTCTGACTGGGAATGGGTTGCGCGAAAATGGATCGTTGAAGAAATCGATCCATATTTGGAAGAAGCCACAACGTAGGCAGTATTTGCATTAAAAAACTCAGGGGATATCGGATTGCGATAAAGGATAGTCCTTTTTCCCCTGAAGCCTTTATAAAATGGAGCAAAAAAAAGCCCACAATCTTTCAAGATTGCAGGCTTTATGATTGACGATTTCGCTATAGCGAATTGAGCGTTAAAATGATTTATTGATCAGATCACTAATCTTCATAAACTGCATCCATTTCTTCCAAAGACTTGCCTTTGGTTTCCTGAACATAACGAATGACGAAGAAAATAGAGACCAATGCAAAGAAGGTATAGATCGAATAAGCAAAGGATAGTCCTAAAGATGACAGCAGGATCGGGAAAGTCAATGTAATGGCAAAATTAGAAATCCATTGTGCTAAGCCTGCGACAGCAAGGCCGGATCCACGCATTTGATTGGGGAACATTTCACCAAGCACTACCCACATGACCGGACCCCAGGAAAAATTGAAAAAGACTACATAAAGATTGGCTGAGACCAGCGCTACTATCCCTAGATTTCCGGGTAGTTCCAATACATCTTCGGAGTTGATGACTCCACTGGCAAACGCCCACGCTACTGCTGCCAATGTAACCGTCATACCAATGGATCCTATTAGCAATATCGGCTTTCGCCCGATACGGTCTACCAAAAGCAATGAAAGGATCACAGCAACAATACTGAGGGCTCCTGAAACTACATTGATCAATAAGGAATCACTTTCCTCAAACCCTACTGCCTGCCAGAGTACGGCCCCGTAGTAGAACACGACGTTGATTCCTACTAATTGCTGGAAAGTGGCCAATCCAATTCCTACCCAAACAATGATCTTCACTTTTTTACTTAAGGGATCAATGAGGTCTTTGAATGATGGGGAATGATCATTGGACAAGGACACCCGAATATCTTTGAGCAATTGAGAGGCTGCGATCTTTCCGTACAGCTTCTCTAAAACGGTAGTCGCTTCCTCCTCTTTGTTTTTTGCAGTTAAATAACGAGGTGTTTCCGGTATGAAAAATAAGGCAACCAGAAAGATCAACGCAGGGAGCATTTCCATCCAGAACATCCATCTCCAGGTTTCAAAATCGAGCCACAGGATGTTTTCTGCAGACCCTGAATACTTTGCCAGAAAATAGTTACTGATAAACGAAGTGAACAACCCTAATATGATGGCAATTTGCTGGGTAGTTGCTAATGCGCCTCTATACTTCGCCGGCGAAATCTCACTGATATAGGCAGGAGCCATTACTGAAGCTGCCCCAACTGCAAGACCACCGAGGATTCGATAAATGATGAATTCGAATGAAGATGTCGCGATCCCCGATCCAAATGCAGAAACCAGAAAAAATAACGCAGCTAAGCGTAACATGGCTCTTCGCCCAAAGCGATCGGCCAGGCTTCCGGCAAAAAAGGCTCCCACGGCGCAGCCAAGCAACATGGAGGCAACATTGAATCCACTACCCACATCCTGTGAGTCGAAAGCGGTCTCCAATCCTTTGACTGTTCCATTGATCACACCACTATCGAATCCGAACAAGAAACCTCCTAGCGCGGCTACAATCGTGATCAAAATGATAAACCCTTTATTGACGTTATTCTCTTCCATTTGCATTTAGATTATCTAGCAATATAAGGATGAACTGCTAATCACCATGCATTTAGAGGCTGACACAGGCAAGTCAACGATTTCGACTATGAGAAATGAAGCTGTAATTTGTGTGGGTTAACTTCATAGACTTACTTCAATTTATGGCTGATCACCTATTTATTTCAAATAACTATCTTACGTTGTTTAGCAAAAAATATTCTATTGGCCATTAATTTACATTACAGTAGTTCGGTTTCTCAGCCGAAACACGTAACTTTAGTAAAAATTCTAAGACCATGGCCGAAGATCAGAATAAAGAAATCGCTGCACTTAAGAAAAGAGTCCGTGAACTCGAGGCTCAATTGTCCAAAGGAAATGCTGGTGAAGGATCAAAGGATCGTACAGGTGCAGATGCCTTCACTGACAGTGCAAATACCATGATCGATGAGTCTTCTCGGCTGCTCCGTGGTTCCGTTGAAGCCGGCGTTGAAGGCTTTAGGTTGACCACCAATGCCATGGCTGATTATCTGAATGCCATTACCAAAACCGATTCTGCGGTTAACGATGTAGTAGATCAGATCTTCGACATCCCAAAGAAGACCATGGATAAGTTCAATGGGCGGATCAAAGAGGACGTAACTTCCAAGTAATTACCTCGCAGCATATTTCCAACCTCCTCACCGACCTCAAAAGAACAGGATTCGTTCTTTATGTCGTCGTGAGGCAACTTATTGTATTTCTAGCACACTCGGCATTTAATCGCAGTAGCACGAAGGCTAGCATGGCGTTCTCCGTACGTCGCACGCTCGAAAGCCTGGGAATGACGTACTTGAAACTTGGCCAGTTCATTGCGATGCGTCATGACATGGTGCCCGCTAATTACATCACCCAGCTCAACAAACTTTATGAGTCCGTTCCTGCTGAAAGCTATGACTCCATTAGCCGTCGTGTAAAGCAGGAATTAGGACAATCAATCGAAGAATTATTCCAGTGGTTTGATCCAGTACCTATCGCCGCAGCATCTGTAGCACAGGTACACAAGGCCACAACCAAAGGAGGTGAATTAGTGGCCGTGAAAGTTCAGCGTAGTGGGGTCAACCGGGATTTCGCATCGGACATTCGCAACCTCACCCGGATCGCCCGTGTGGTAGATGCCTTTAAATTGCTCAAATCCATTTCCATGCAGGACTTTGTGAAAGAGTTTGGGGATTATACCAGCCGCGAGCTTAATTTCATTTCCGAAGGACAAACTGCAGATCGATTGCGACGTAATGCCCTTTCCTTTGAAGTGGTTCCTAAGATTCACTGGGAGCTTACTACTAGTCGGATATTGACCATGACTTTCCTGAAGGGGAACAGCTTCGCAAAAGTCAGCCAGATCATCAAAGAGCATGGCCTGTCAGCAGCCAAAGGGCTGATCCCCAGCCTGGACCTTACCACGCTTCTCAACAATCTCTGCAATGCCGTATTGAACCAACTATTTAACAATGGCTTTTTCCATGGAGACCCACATCCTGGCAATATTCTGGTCATGGAAAACAACTCAGTAGGTTTCGTCGATTTCGGCATTTTCGGAAATCTGTCGAAAGAAGACCTGATCATCACCAACAATTACATTCGAAACCTTGCTTTGGGTAATACAGCAATTTCAGCCCTGTACCTAACCAAGCTATGTATCGTTACTGAAGATTCAGATTACGATTCCTACAAAAAAATGGTGCAAAGTAATCTGGCCAAATGGACCCAATCCATACAATTCGACACGGAATCACATTCACCCGGATCATTCTATTTCAGTGCCACCGCACAAATGCGACGTGATAATCTTAGAATGAAAATGGACTTCCTGCTGTACTGGAGGGCCTTGATCTTCTTAGAATCCATCCCTTCCTTACTAGACCCTTCGTTCAAGTTGCTGGATGTCCTTCAAAAATTCTACGAAGAGAAAAATAGCTTGTTTGTCAAAGAAGTCGCTGACTCTTTTTACAGCGAGGAAGGCAGGTACTTACAGCAGCAATGGGCCGAAATACATCCTCAGCTGTTGGCATTGCGAAATAATCCTCCCACCCAAACCATAGCGAGGGTGAGGCATCATGGTCCTTCTGTGGATGCCAGGTATTATAAAATTGCGTTCTTCCTTATGAATGCTATCCTTCTGGTCTTCTTCGGAAGAACCATGGGACTGTCTTCATCTGTCATACAACTTCTACTATTTGTACCGGCAACTTTATCACTTTGGCAGGTGGTAGCCCTCCTCCGCATCAATCAATCAACTTCATGACCTGGATCCCTTTGATATCGCGCGTGATCAGCAATCCGGTGGCGCTCAGAAAGCAACTAACCAAAATGGGCCCGGTATTCATCAAAGTGGGCCAGTACCTGGCCTTACAACCCGATCTGGTCGAGAAACCTTATCGGGACGAATTGATGCAGCTATTGGATCAGGTGCCTGAATTCAGCCCTGCAATCTCACGCCAGATCGTAGAAGAAGACCTTTGTGGTTCCATCGAGGAAATATTCGGCTATTTTCGACATAAGCCCATTGGATCTGGTTCGATTGCCCAAACGCATTTCGCCCGTCTTCACGATGGACAGGAAGTAGCGATCAAAGTACTTCGCCCTGGTATTCAGAAGCAGCTTCGCAATGACTTTGCAAGGCTCCGTAAAGTAGCCCGTTTGTTGGAGACTTTTGGTGCGGAGTTCATCACCTCACCTAAAGAAGTAGCTGAAGAGATCATTCGATGGCTTCAAAGCGAGATTGATTTCAAGCAGGAACTACGGAATGTACAGCGACTTAAGCGTCTGGCCAATCAACCCAAGGCTGAGGTCATTCCCAATGCCTACCCACAATTTTCGACAGAAAGGATCTTAACCATCTCTTACATCCAGGGGCTTTCCTTCAGTGATATTCTACAATTCCGACAATCCGGACCTGAAGGCGTGAAACACTTGCACAAGCATGGTTACGATTTGAGGCAGCTCGCGGCTAACCTGATCCAAACAAACCTGAATCAAATATTCAGGTACCAGTATTTTCATGCCGACCTTCACCCTGGGAACTTATTTGCCATGTCTGGCAATGCCATAGGCTACGTTGATTTTGGTTTGTGTGACCAAATAGATGAAAACGTGAAAAGCAAGCAACTTAAATACCTGCAGGCCTTATATGAAGGCAAATCCAGGGACATCTATTATGGGATCATGGAAGTCCTTAACCGAACCCCGGAATCCGATGAAGACGGCTTCAAAGAAGCATTTTATCAGCATACCGATCGGTTCATGCGTGAAAGTCAGGCGGGTGAACAGACAAAATCCATTTATGCCACCTGGATGATCGATGTAATGCGATCTGCTCGAACGCACAAGTTTTCTGTTCCAGCAAGGGTATTGTCTATGTACCGGGCATTGCTGACCGCCGAATCCGTAGCTCATCAGTTGGACCCTGAAGTAAATCTCGGTGATGTAGGTCGTGAGTTTTTCAAAGGCTTTCAGATTGATGAAATCATGCGCTCCCTTCGGCCGGAAAGCATACAACCGGTCTTATTGAACGTCTTTAACCTTTTCAAAGAGACCCCAGGGATGTTACTGGGCATCCTTACCGAATTGGCGGAGAACAAATTCGCCATCACAGTCAATACGATCGAATCAAATAAAGACCGACAGGCCAGCAATAAGCGGGTAAAAATGATCACCGTTGGATTGGTTTCTGTAGGCGTAGCCATTCTGTTGGGCTCATCAACCATCCAAAACTTATTTGGAGCCGGATCGACCATTGGGCTTGGGGCAACCCTGGGACTCTTATGGGTTTGGCTTTTCATTCAAATTTTTAAATTAAAATGACCCCTATTACCCAACAATTGATCGACAATTGCTTATTGTTCAGGGGTTCAACATCCAGGTCCCAGGACAAAAAACAGCAAGAAGCCTTTGCCGCTACCATCCTGACTTTTCGTGCCAATCTCAACCGGCTGCTTACGCCCGAAATAGAGGCGGACATCAAATTCCTATTATCCAGAACAGGTGATAACAGACAACAGATCATTGATTTTCTAACGGCTTTCATTGAGTTGGTTGGAGAATTGGTACAAGAAAACGAAAAGACTTTCGGAAAACAGCGCAACCTCGGAAAACTGAAAGCACGAAGAGTGAAAGCCACGGTGAAATACCTCTTCGAAAAGAAAGACATTGACCTGCCCAATGTTCCTGATTATTTGGAGCCTTTCATCATCAATAAAGCGGTTGACTGGATGATCTCCATAGTGGTTCAGCTGTACAATAAAAACAGTGGAGCCTGGGATGGCGTTGGCCAGGCTCCTAAAAGCCGATGGGTCTATCCAGAAATATGGTGGTTCAAGGTGGCGGGCTTTATCGCAAAACTTTTTACTCCTCTTTTATTCCTGATCGCAAAACTCAACCCAACACGAACTCCGAAACTATCACCGGCGCTCACGGAAAAAGTAGATCGTCTGGTAGCAGTCTGGAACCAGGGTGAAAAGAAAAATCATGTAAAAACAGGCGTAGATGCCCTGATCTGGATCGGACACCATCAGGAAGAACTGAAGGCCTTTCTGAACATCCTCACTGACATCATCAATCTCGCAGAAGGATTAAAAAACGCTTCAGGACCTGAGAAAAAGAGTTATGCCAAAAACCTGTTCATGGCCGTCCTCAAAGACCTGGGATTCATTCAATCCAGCGGACTTTTTTACAGTCTTGTTGATTTTGCCCTGGACATCAGCATTGATGTGATGGTCAAGCAATTCAGGAATTTGAAATTGATGCCGGGACAGACTGCCGCATAATTTCTGCTACTAATCCAACAACCCCTCGGGATCTATCTCTACCTCCGGCATGGGTTCAAATTTGGAAGGATCGAAAGGTGGCATGTCAGGTTCAGGAGCACCCAACTGTTTCAACAGTTTTTTCGCATTTTCTAACCCATAGTGATAAGTATAGGGCGGCCCATCACACCAGGCTTTTTGATAGGCTAGCGTCGCAGCATCTATAGCTTTTTCTTGATTACCTTCGGCTATTTCAATTTGCGCCAACACATTGAGGGCATCCGCGTATAAAAGTGGAAAAGGACCTTGTTCAGCATAATCCCAAACTTCATCTAAGTGATCTCTGGCTTTTTCTCGATCATTTTGGATTAGATCAAACTCAGCCAAAGCGATCAGAATTTGGAGCTCTAAATCTACTAATTGAATAGCTCGAACTCGTTTCAAGGCAAAGAGCAGACGTTTATTGGCTGTATCAAAATCATTATTTCTTAAGGAAGCCAAGCCTTGGTAATAAGCAGTGCTAACTATGTCGCGCTCATTCTTTCTTACTGACGCTATTTCCCACGCCTCATCAGCCTTTTCTTGAGCAAAACGACTGTCACCATCTAATATTGAAATTAGAGAGAGATGTGCTTTACTTACACATTCGTTTTGTTTCGACTTTCTTTTAACAGCAAGATTCAACCTCAAATCCAATATTTTTTTAGCATCATCGTGCCTACCTCTAAATGCTATTACCTGTCCCAGGTAACCTAAATTTGTTAATACAGGAAAATATTCATTAAGCTCCCTGGCTAGAATTAAGCCTTTCTTCGCCGTATATTCTGCTCTAAATATTTGACCTGAGAACCTTAATGATTTCGAAAACATAGCTAATGATATTCCTAGATCCCTGTGGTTATTAAAACTTGAAAGAAATTCTTGGACACGTTCAAAAAGTGAAATTGCTTTTTCAGGAAAACCACTAAGGTTATACGCCATTGCTAAGGAATAAACAACCCATGATTGCTCTTCTTTCGAACCTAGAGCTGGAAATTGATCATTTTCTCTCGCAAATAATCTCTCCAAAAATTCTACAATTAAATGATTCGCACTAAATCTGCGAAAAAACACATTATATAAACTACTTCTAAAAACATCACATGCCTCATCATACAACTGCATTTCAATCAAGGAATTATACAATTCAATGGCAGGCCTCAAATCTTCAATACTATCAACCTGAGCATAATCTTCGATGACAGGCATTGCCTCAAAATGACTCTTAAAGGAACCATGAATCTCAAGTCGTTTATCGGAATCTAAATTATTCCAGACTACACCTCGAACAATGGGATGTAAATCATAGCGATTAGAATGACGATCCCAGCCCAGCAACCCCTTATCTTCAAGAATGGTAAGAGCCCGATCTAAGGCAGTTTCTGAAGTAAAAACAGGGTTCCGTCCGCTCTCATTATCCCCGCTTTCGAATAGAAGTGCTTTCAAAGTCATCATACTAGCTGGCATTCTGAAGCCAGCAATTACCTGAAGGGTACGCAACTCGGCTTCAGAAAGTCCTTTCAAAGCATAGGTCAACACATGAGACTGTACTTGTACAAGTGGTAAACCAAATACATTAAAATCAGGATTGGCCTTTCGCCAGGCATCAAAATCACCCGGAGCATCTCTGAATTCCGCGATTTCAGAAGCCAACAGCTTCAACAACAGCGGGTGTTTGTCAAAACTTTGGAATACAGGTAACATTGCTTCCCTGGATCCTTTTGCTCTATAAGCCCGCCATAGGTCTAACGCATCCTGATCACTAAGTCCAGGTAGAAAAAGGGCAAAACACCTTGAAATAGGATTACCGTCTACAGCCTGTAAATCGGCCGGATAAAGTCGGGTACTGACTAAAAATTTACTTTTTTGAACCTGGCTCAATTTTCTAAGAAAATGACCGATTCGGGTATCTGTCGTTTTTCTTAGGCGATGTTTGCCCACAAATGATTTTGCACCGCTTTCTGGCAAACCAATGGCACCTGCAACTCTATTCGCTGTTTCTTCATCTAAGTCATTATCATCATTTATAAATGCGGCATTTTGACTTGCATAAGCCACCAAAATCCTTTCCAGTCCATCTAACACAATCAAATAAGGATGATTATTTAGAATTTGAAACAAGGTATCTTGTTGTTCTGATGGGGATAGTTTTTTGATCTCTTCTAAAGATTTACCAGAAACGTAAGCCAAGGTCTTGGTAATGAAATGATCAAACGTGGCATCGGTTTCATAGAAACTCCACCAGATTCTCCCTTCCCATGTTTTTTCTTGTGGTGCCACTTCATTGAACCAATGCCAGGTGAGGGCTGATTTACCCATACCTCCAATCGCTACCACATTGTAAATTGAGATCTCTTCATAATTTGGCTGGGTAATCCAATCGGTGAGTAATCCCAATTCCTTTTGCCTACCTATGAGTCCCTTTACTTGAAGAAGCGTATACGGATGAGCTATAAATGGCTGTGGTTTTTCAGGAATTGCCGAAGTGTGGTGCAGGCTTTTTGCTAATACTTTACCTCTATCTTCTGGCTCCTCTTCCTTCTCCTGTAGCTGCTTTTTGGCTTTACTTAAACCATGTATCACCAATCCTCTCAGATCCTCCGGACTTTTAAACTTAGCCACGACTCTCTCTTGCTTGAGCAGGCCTTTGAGCGTATCGAGCTTTTCGGCAGCCTCTCCTCTTTCAAAGTCCTTGGGCCTTACCGGCACGTCATCATCAATGATAAAGATCAAAATAGGAATCCCACTATCTACCGCCTGATTGTATTCCATTTCAGTAATGGAGATGTCATGGCCCTTAGGTATATAACCGTATCGATGTGCAAATATTCCAATATAGATATCTGATTCATCCACCATCTCCAGAGAAGCCTCAATCGCATCAGCGTCTGATGGAGGTAGATGCTCCATCATCTTCGGTGTAGTATCCACACGTAGACAGGCATCCATGACCATGGATCGGTATTCAGTTAGGTCCCTGGCCGTACTGCTGATCATCACTACTGGCTTCTTGCTCATTGCATTGGTGTTTCGTTGCACCATCAATATAACACATGCCGCAATAATGATCAAATCATTTTGTGGGAATGTTATTGGTAGGCTTGAGACTGTGGACCCTATTATTGATCGTTTGAGAGGACTTAAATGTGGACGGGGGAAGCTTTCAACTTTCCCAAAAATGTTATTACGTCATCCTCGCGTATGCGGGGATCTCAAAATTATTTAGTACTTGTATTCTTGAGATTCCTCAGGGCCGCCTGGCGGTATTTCTCCGTTTCACTTCAAAAACCCGAATGACGGAAAAAAAGTATTCTTACTCCACTACCCGCATCATGTGATAGGCCGTGAACGTTCGGCCATAGCGATCTTCGGCTTTTACTTCGATGACGTGCCTGCCGGCGGGCCAGTTGGTACCGATATTAGCTTCCCAGAGGTGGGTGCTTGGTTCTGGTTCTGGCAGATCCCATACCCCTAATTTGGGCAGGTCTACAGTGTTATCTGCATTCCACTGGGCTTTGAAATTGATCTTGTCGAACTTCTGCCATCGTTTTCCCAACAATGCGAAATAAGGATCGTCTTTCTCCACTTTTTTCATGGGTTGCCAATCGGTCAGGCCTTTCACCCGATAAAACAATTTGGACTGTTCACTCCCATTGAAAAAGTTCACTGTCAGGTTGGTCAGTTCAGTAGAATTTGCGACGATCCCTCTGGGCACATGAATGTTCATGCGATGATCTTCCGGACTACCTGCAACCTTCCAGTCAATGACGTATTCCTTGCCTTTGAAAGTGATGAAAGAGTAGCCATTGGGCGTCCCATCTCGCATCATCGTATGGGGTACATCTTTTTCGTTGCGCATGCCATTCCACCAGCTGCCGGAAGTCGTTCCCACATTGAAGTGATGATGAGGTTCTTCGCGCTGCCAATCGGAAGAACCAGCATGATAAAAGCGATTGTCGTGCTTATGGGTATGGGCAGAAATGGATAAGGTGTTTGGAAATGCCTTCAAGAGATCAAATAGCTTTTTCTGATCGCTTTTGCGAAAGGTTTCATCATGTTGTGCCAAAGGAATGTGCATCATGAGCACCACTAGATTTTCCTTGGGAAGGATGGCCAGGTAATTCGTGACAAATTCGAATTGATCGGGCCTTAGGCCTCCTATATAATTCCCTGAACCGATGGATTCTTCCTTGATCACATTATCCACCACCAGAAAATGCACATCGCCATACACAAACGCATAGGTGGCCGGGCCATAAACACGTTCATACGTTTCATCCGACAAACGATCATTGGGCGCCTGAAAATTGATGTCATGATTACCCAACACATTGTGCCAGGGAATTCCTACCTTAGCCACCGCCTCGTTGATCGGAGAAAACAATTCAAGGTCATTCCCAACAATATCCCCCATCGTCACTCCAAATTCAAGATCCGTCCGGTCAATGAGCTCTGTCACCACATCCTCTGCGAAAAAGTCTACTTCATCAGTGTTATAAGGCTGTGGGTCACCAAAAACAACCATTTTGAACTCATCGGCATCACTTTCGGGATAAAGTGGAAAATTGATTGTCTTAGGGAGTTTTCCAGTAGGATCAGTCCCTTTGTAGGTGAAGTTATCAGGATATCCTTGCGGATCGTGCAGGTAATAAAACTGAGGCAAATTGTGTTCATTGACGGGTGTCATCCAGTCTTTCGGTTTGATCACGAAAAGGACAGCATCATCAGCAACCGGTAACTCATAAGCTCCTTCGGCATTCGTCTGCACAATCGCCATTCCATTAGAGACCAGTACGCCTGCAATCCCTTTTTCTCCATCGTCCATTGTGCGGTTGCTATTGGTATCGTGATACACAAAACCTTTGGCCTGTTTTTCTCCTTTTCCGGCTTTGATACGGTGAGGAAGATCAGACTGGCTATAACCCGAAAGGAAACTTATTATGATGATCGCGTAGAGGAAGATTCGCATGAGTCAGTGATTAAATCCATATGCGATCTAATCAAAATCTCTGAATGTTAGGAATGTCGGGGGTTATGATTTTGTTATTAACGTAAAGTGAATAACCTGAAAAAAGCATAATAAATTAAATTCATAATAGGAAAATAGGGAGGTATAACCCACCCTACGCCCCTCCCAAGAGGGGATCAATCGCAATTTTTCGATGGCACTATTCTATAATAATCCAAAAAAGATCAGGAAGTTTTCAGGCTTATTTGATCCTTATCAGCTTCCATAGCTGGCCGGAATAATTGCCTGATGGCGCCAGATGTAACTTATCGTTCTGGCCATCATTGATCACATCCAGGGACTTTCCTTCGCCCTGAAACATGGTGGTCAAACGATAGTAACCATCCTCCAATGCTTCCAACTTCCAGAATTGTCCGGTATAATCTCCAGAAGATGCAAGCTGAAGCTTATTTGCCATGTGATCGTTAATGACATCTAAGGAGTAACCCACACCCTTCAACTTATTGGTCAATCGATAATAGCCCTCACTTAAAGGTTCAAGTTTCCATTGCTGCGAAGCGGAATTACTGGAAGTGGTCATCTGTACTTGATTATTGATCACTGTTAGTGATTTTTCAGCCCCAAGCCACGAGCAAGTCAATCGATAGTAATCAAGTGCTTCAACAGGTGCTGAAACCTTTTCAGAATCTTCTTCTTCCATGTTATCAGTAAACGGATACATGTCCAGCGAAAGGATTTCCAGGTATTTCATTCGATTCGCCAGATTACTAAGGATCCGATCGGCCAAAGATGGAATTCTTTCCGCCCTGAAGGTAAGGCCGGCTGTCAATAAAAAGCTCTCCGAAATATCTTCTCGATCAGGATTATCCGAAGCATATTTCGAAATGTATCTGGGATCTTCATTACTGTAATCGTTCCAATTCTCCCTGTACAAATAATCCAAAGAGGCGTGTGTCGCTTCATGGAACAGGATTTCTTCCATGTTGCCTGTTCTATGATAAAGCTCTGACGTTTTTCCGATAGTAATATCGATGGAATGATTCCAGATGTTGCCTCCATAAAGCGCATCCCCCCGCATGATGTTGATTAGTTCCGTTCCTCGCCGCAAGCAAGCTGGCAATTGCCCCATTTGATAACCATATCGTGCTGCCAGAGAATCTGCCTCCGTTTTCGTAAAACCTAATTGTCGGACCCTGATTTTGGAAGTGATGCCATCCTCATATGTCAACTGATAGATCCATGAAAGGGGTGTAACCCATGCTCCCTGATCGTTGTTGGCTTCCCGATCCCACATTTGTGCATTTGCTTCGTTGACATAAGCCAGATTTTCAAATGTAGAGGGATCATCGGACGTGATGAGGTCATAAGCATCCGTCAGCCAACAGGTCCCTCTTTCGTACACATAAGGGTTTTGACCGTTGCTTTGACTGCTGATCAACAGCATTACAAGGACAAATAAAGTGATTGTTTTCGCTTTCGTTAACATAAGCGCTCATTCTTATTCGACCTTCCTTCCAGGCATGGCACGTCCAGCCTGGAAGAGCGTCAAACTTTTGACTTGATCCTCTTCGAGTTGAAAGGAAATTTCGGCTTCTACCACCCTCAAATAAAACAGGGTATCACTTTCAGGATACATCCGAAACTTGTTTTGTCCAGTTGCCTGACCAAATAGCTGATCTCCTTCTCTCGTCACCGTGATCATAAACAGTGGACTCAATGCATAAACGCCTTCATACCTGGAAAGTGTCGCTTCAGATAATTTGACCGCATCAGATTTTAATTTTGGGTTGGCCAGCTTAGAATTTGAATCCAGTAAATTGAATCCAATATCATCAGAACCTTGAGAGGAGTTAGTAAGCACGACTACTCCCTTTCCTGTTTCTTTCACAAAACCTGCGAATGTCCGATAGCCTCCGGTTCCTCCATTGTGCCAGATGACATCTCCATCAGCACCTTTTTTGATGTGCCAGGCCATGCCCACAGACATTTCGCCTGCTTTATCATGCCTCCGCTGATGTGATAAATCCATGGCCGCCCTCAAAGGTGTTTTGATGTAGCCCAAATTCGCTGCGATGAACCTGATCATGTCTTTCGTAGAGCTCCTGATGGCACCTGCACCTGCCAGGGTGGGAATATCCCAATTCTCTACAATCTCGCCTCCACTATGTCCTAGTGCCAAATTAGCTTTCATTTCTTCGGTAAAGGCAATCCGCGTATTCGGCATTGACAGGGGATCGGCAATGGTCTGGACCATTAACTGCTCAAAGGATTGTTTCTTATTAACTGACAGTACATATCCTAATAGTCCCTGTCCTAAATTCGAATATTCATAAGATTCTCCCACTGCTCTTGTAGGCGTATAACTACTGATAAAAGCGTACATCTGTTCAACCGAGTAATCTGCATATGGGTTTGCTGGATTAGTCGGGGTGAAATTATTTGGCATTCTGGGAAGGCCAGACGTATGATCGGTGAGGTGGCCCAGAGTAATCTCCTGTTCTCCCTTTACCGGGACTTGCACACTTCTGGGCAATAGTTCATTGACTTTCGTATCAATGTCCAAATCACCATCTAATACCTGCTGCGCCAAAAGAATCCCGGTAAATACCTTGGAGATCGAACCAATTTCATAGATCGTGTTTTCATCTACCAGCTTTCCATCCTTGGTGGCTTTTCCAAAGTTAAAATAGTAAGTACCTGACGAATCTATCAATGCTATGGCCATACTGGGCGAATAGTCCGCGGTAATGCGTTTTTCAATGGCTTCAATAACATCTGCGGGTAATGTTTTAGCTATTTCTTGCTTCTGGCATTGTCCAGGCCAGGCGCTCGAGGCGACAAGGATCAGGATCAGGTAACGTTTCATAGGTGGGATAAGCAGTATTAATACCCTCTAAAAATAACGTTTCTTGTTGCGGCTAGCAAGTATTGAAACACAACTTACCTTGAATGAAACCTGTATTCAACAACGCAAAGGCCAAAAAAAAGCTGACCGTGAAGATCAGCTTTTGAAGAATGTCTTATATATATAGGAATACGGCCGTTAGGCTGCTCTCTTTTCTTGTAGCGACCCACTCCCGGAAAGTCCATACGATGAGCTATCCATGGTAAATTGCTGCTGAGACAAGGGGCGAACAGAATAAATTCCTATTACGCATACCAGGCTGATCACAATACCGATAATTGTCGATAAGCCGATCAACTCCCATTGGTTTGCTGCGTATTGTCCAAGGAATTGTCCAATCGTAGCACCAAATCCACCGCCCAGGATAAGGCTCCGTCCTATTAGGGAAATAGTATTCTTCATCGTATAATTTTTTTTTGAATCAATGAAAGCAAGCCTCTTAACCTTTTGAATGTCAGGATACTTAGGGTTTACTTTTTGTAAAGATGTGGTAAAATAATCATAAATCATTTTTAATTTTTTTATGATTATCATTTACGAAATTTATGATTTAGAATTTTCCTGATATTTAGCTATCCCAGATCACCCTCATAACTCAGGCTGATTTCCGGTCTTGAGAAGTTAGCTACAAAGAAACCCTAAGATTCAGCTATACTACAGGAATTGATTGTGCGTGATTGAAATAATTGTTGGGGTCCCATCTTCTCTTTACTCGCTTTAAACGATCCAGATTCTCGAGAAAATACAATTGTAATGCTCCCTCTGCACCCACCAGATCGTTGAGGTCTACATCCGGATAGTTGTAGTAACATCCATCGACATTATTAGTCGGATCCAAAGCCGGATTAGGAGTCCCTCCGGTATTCTTGTATACTGCACCATAGAAATCGCGAATCCAGCCCAAAAAGGCGGCATCATTTTTTTCATAGGACCAATACGTCTGGTATTGAAGCTTAAAGATCGAGTCACGTTGGGGTATCGCAGTGGCATCAGAAGGTACCGTATTGATCTTCCCTCCATAAGAATCTACTTGTAACAAGCTCTGCTTCATATCCGTGGCGCTAACGCCCGCAGGAACTGTTTTCAGCGCTTTGTAAATGGCTTGCACATCCTCCATGGTAAAACCTTTACGCATATAGGCCGACTTGTACTTTCCTCGTTGATTAGGCCCGGAGCCATTGAGGGTTTGCGTGGCTTCATAGATGGTATAGTTGACGTTATCAACAGACATCAATGGATTGTAATGGCTACTATGCCCTACAATAGGTGATTGCGGCGCTCGGTGCGGGCATATGGCATTTAATTCATCCGATTGCATTTTCATCAATGATTCACACTCATGTGCGGAGGCCATGCCCTGATGAACAGACGTCTGAATGATCAAATGGATCTCTCCGTTTGCTTCATGATTGAGCTTGAATAAACCGAATTGGTTCCAGTTGTTTTTATCTGCTGAAAAGAGGCGATACCACTCCAGCAAGTCGTAAAGAATTGCAGGGGTCAATTGATCCCATTCGAATGCAAAAGTAGTGATGTAAGCGCTATTGGGTGCGTCGGGCAACGTTTTAAAATAGTAGCGTGTAATGATACCAAAGTTACCCCCTCCGCCACCTGTCTGTGCCCAAAACAAGTCCGCTTCATCACCCGTGTCTTCTTTGGAGACATAGATGACTTTGGCAGGTTGATCTTTATTATCTTTAACGACCAACTCCACTCCCGTGAGCCAATCAATAGTAAGGCCATTGAGCCGGGAAAGCAGGCCGTAGCCTCCTCCGCAGATGTGCCCTCCAAGCCCCACTGAGTAACAGGAACCCGCAGGCAATACTTTTCCATAGTCACGGAACAGTGCTTTGAAAGCCCCCCAATTGGTGCCTCCGCTTCCCAGGTAAAATCCTCTGGCATCATCATATCCGACCTTATCTAAACCTGTCACGTCAATGATGGCTCTGGTTTCTTCACTGAATACAAAATTTTCGTAGCAGTGCCCGCCGCTCTTAACCTTCACCGCACCTCCATAAAGTCCTATGGCCTCTTCCAGTGCATTTTGAACACCATCTGCCGAATAGCACAAATAAACAGCTAAACAATTGTTGGCATACCAACGCCTGTTGAAACCCTGAAGTAAACTGGGAAACTGCGGCGCATGATCATTTGGATTAAGCTTTTGGGTGGTCTGAAACTCGTTTTCAGAAAAAATTGAAAGCAGCCTTTTCAGGAATCGATATAAAAAACTCATTCGTATTTATTTCAAAGTGCTTACGACATACACTAATCTACATAAATAGAATATGAAATAAAACGCTATAATAAACTTGGGATAATAATCTATTGATTGAAGTGATTCTCATCACTTATCAAGAATCACTCATACTCATAGAGAATCCTTTGATCTGTGTCAATGAAGTTTAGCCAGATGGATGGTCCATCTACTTCTGTTGAGGTGATATCGAAAGTCATTTCCCGGGTGATGACTGCCTCACATAATTCATCGTTATCCAGGGATAAAAGCATTCCGCGTTGTGGCGGAAAAGACTCCATGACCAATTCAGATCCCAATAATCGCACTTGCCACGAATCGCCATCGCATCCACTTGCACTAAAACGGATCTTCAGACAATTCCCATCGATCTCAAGACTTTGGATAGTAACCGCATCTCGTGGTGCTGTATCTAGTTCGCTATCACTGATGACTGCCTGATCATCACAAGAAAAAGTTGGATCGTCATCACTACAACTAATCAGTGCAAATAAAAATATCAAAGTCAACAGGCTAAAGGCTAATCTCATGGTTTCGAGGGTTTGAAGGAAATGTCCCGGTGACAGCAAATTCCAGTCCATTTATGAATCGACGGAATAAAAAAACCTGGGCTTTTTTACCATTTTTGATTTTCGGACTGACTTGGTAACATCTTTTTCAGTCCATTATGAACTCCTGTATCTCTCCTGATTGCTGTTTTGCCGCCATGATCTCCTGCGCCATCCAAAATACATACCCAATACCAATGGCGGATACAACATGCCAAAGTCCGTGGGCCTGGATTTTTGATTGTTCGCCAAAGAATAGGGCATTTTCGGCTACTTTATTGCATAGATATGGGTCTAGCTGTCTGAAGGTCTCTGCAATGGCGAAAATGATCGCACTGAACAATATTTTAAGCCTCAGGGATTTATCATCAGTTCGAATCAAGAGCGGGACCACAATGATTAAACCAATGGTAAGCAGTGCGGTAACGTTTCCGCTGAAATGTCTTAAGTAGAACTGAATGATCACAAGAACGACCAACAGTACAATCAACAACAGGTCGTTCTTCTGTCTTAAAAGAATCTGAATCGCATGTGCTCCAATCAGGCCAAAAACCAAAAAGATGCCAACCATATCCGCCAATTGTCCGGTAACAGAACCACCCGCATGGAAAAGTCCGCTACCAAACCCTAAAGCAATCGTAAAGACGCTAAAGAGTGTGCTAAACGTACTGGTCCGAATACGCTGTGCAAAAGGAAGCAGGCCAATGACAATGTAAGCGACATTGGTCCAGGTATCAAACGGCGCAATAGGGACACTGACCGAATGGCCACGATAATTTTCATATTTTCTTCTTTGGTCTCCACAGATATTGCAAACTGAATCCGGCAATACTGCTCCAGGGGTGCTATTGACAGCCGCTTTCACACAGGCTTCTTTATGTTCGCAATATGCACAACAATATCCCTGCAACTTGGGAGTTGAGCCATTGGGATACCCAATAAAGATCGCTGCCCGAAGCACAAGAAAGGCGAACGTGGTGGCCACTAAAAGAAATATTATAATTCTCTTATTAAAGTCCAGTTTAAGGAAGGAGCGATACATGAATCTCTATACAGGTTGAATATTGCTAGAAACGCAAGAATACCTCCTGTTTTTCCGAAGGCAAAGCACTGACGACTGAAATTAAACTGTGCTACTTAGACAAGCGTATAAACAGGCTTCCCTGCGCTTGCAAACTATTCAATCGATCACCTAAAAGGTCCAGTTCACTACCACCGAAGGACTGACTAACTTTTACCTCTCCGAATAGTCGTGGATTGAGATAGAATTGGGCACCTGCACCTGCTCCGAAGGCCGGAAATGAAATCGCACTGTTATTGTTTGTAAAGGCTGGAGTCAGCTCTCCTCCGGAATTGGTCTCCACTACGTACCTTTCTCGAAGCAAGGACCTCACCTTTAGAGAAACACCTAAAAACGGATTGACCTTTCGCCCAGGTAGCACATAGAAGCGCGCCTCTATTGGAATATCCATCCAGGTCAAATAGGTCTTAATCTCTTTGATGTCTTCCGATTCGAAGGCATCAAAAACAGAGAAATCAAAATTCTCTACATCATATGATTCACCTTCTGTCGATTGAAACTCTGCACCAGCCAAAATTCCTATGCGATCCCCTATTCTTCTTTCCACACCTGCGTGAAAAATGGTAGTAGAAGGATTTCCTGCAGAATTAATACTTACAAGTCCAGCTCCTCCACCTACATTGAGCCACCAGGCAACCGGCCTCTTCTCCTTTCGAATTACAGGGGGCATTTCATCTTCTGTAGTATTTGAAAGCTGAAGTGAGTCTTCTTCTACGGTAAGGGTACTTAGCAAAAACTCGTTCCTATCCAGCGTTTTTTCAAAGACACTATCTAAACCAAGACTTCTGATAGATGCATTGGTCACTTGCGGTTCACTTCTGGAAAAGTCCGTGATCATATCAGCTTGTTCTTCCTCTGACATGGCCATCAACTCAGCCTTCAATACATCGGAAGCCGGCATGGTCAATTGGTCTTCTTCCGGGGTATCCGGATCCATGCCCATTAAAATATTGGTCAGTTTTTTCGCATGCTCTTCATTCGAGGCAAGGTCCAATAAAACAGCTGTCAGGTCTGTCTTGGTCGGTTGGGTCACTGCTGCCTTAATCAATCCCTCTTCCTCTTTTATGGGATTTTCATCTTCTTCAGCATTTGTCACGAATGGCTCAAATGCAGGCAATTCTTGTTCCGGCAGGTCCAACTGTTGCAAAATAGTAGCTCGAAACTCAGGGTCTTCTTCAATGGCCTTTTGCAGATCTTTCAATAATTGCCCGACCAGTCTTTCGGAATCCGCGGCATTGAACTGGAAACCTGCCTGCTGCTGACTCGTAACAGGAACTGGTTGCTGTGTGTATTGTTCTCGAATGGCCTGACGTGTATAATGCTGCAGGCTGTTCCAATACAAGGTGTCGTATTTGTAAAGTATTTCTTGATTTTGCTTACCCAAATTGATGAGCTCGTGCTGCACCGAAGTAAGCGTGTCGTTCAGCAAGTAAGTTCGATAGATCAAAAAGATCGTCGTTATCATGAAAATCACACTCGCAGCGGTTGAGATCTTGGTGGCTGTAGAAATACCACTCAATCCCCCTGGTGTTTGGGGCATGCTATCCAGCATACGGCTCATTTCAGCCGCACTCGGTCCTGAAGGGTCTACATGATCCTCCAGCTTATTTTTGATGATATTGTCAAATCGTGAACTATCCATTGCTCATCAACTTTGGCGTTTCCATTTGTGACAATATACCCTGAAGCTTCACTCTGGCCTTAGATAGGTTTGATTTAGAAGTTCCAACACTAATATTAAGCTTTTGAGCAATCTCTTCATGCTTAAAGCCCTCAACCGCATACAATGTAAAAACCATGCGATAGGCAGGAGGAAGCAGTTTGATTGCTTCGAAAATGTCTTCTGCAGATAGTTTGGACAAAGAGTCTTCTGACACGTCAACGACATCATGCTCCACGATATCCATATGAACTCCTCTGCTCATCTCCTTCCGGTGATAGTCGATGGCTGTATTCACAATTATTCTTCTTAGCCAAGGTTTAAAGGAATCCTCGCCCGTAACAGAAGCCAGTTTCGCAAAAGCCTTAATAAAGCCATCATGCACTACTTCCTTCGCTACTTCGCGAGAATCGCAAAATCTTAAAGCGACACTCATCGCATACCCATAAAATTGCTCATATAACTCAAACTGGCTTCTTTGATCACCTTTCTGAGCTTTTTTCAGCAACTTTTTGAGTTCCGAGGATTTCCGCAATATCATTAACCGGGAAGAGTCTTCTTTTATGAGGGTCGCCTGTTTCATATAAACATGAATCCACAACCATTATTGAGCAAAGATATCTCTTCCCTGTTCATTCGATGGGAAGGACATAAGGGGGGCATAATCGCCACCCCCATCTTCTGAAAAATCCTGACTAGCACAAAAGAGGACTTTTCGGAAATCTCTTCCCGTTTGGTAATATATTTTTCTTCATGGAGCTTTTGAGACGAAAAACCGTCTTTAAACCCCTGAAACGTTCAATTCGTTGGTTTAAAATATTCATAGTGCTAGTCTGTTTGTTCCTTTGAACGTCGCCTAGACGTTGGAGCTTGATCGGTGGTTGCCTGAGGTGAATATTTTTTATTTCATATAGGGATCAGTTAAAATGACTCTTTTCGTAACAATTTGTCGATGATTTGTAGACAGTTATTAATGGTCAAAATACCAACTCCCCTTTTTCGAACAACCGATCAATCTTCTGATTGATTTCTTGTTTCGCATTCGTCCTGGGGAATTCAGCGTGAGGGATAGGCCGCTGCAAAAAATCACACAATGGCTTCCAACCTTGCCGTACTTCATACATCAACAAATTCCTCTTCGGAACAACCTTTTGGATGTAAGCTTCATGGCGTTGAAAAACATCAATAGCAAATGCCTTATCCTGAAACCTACCTTCAAACTGACCTTTCCATATTTGCTGCTCATTGTATCGAAACACAGGCGCTACTCTTCGGAACTCCGGAAAACGAATGGCACTCCAAATGATCTTCAATACATCTTTACTGCTTTTTGGAGAGGGACGATAAATGGTTTCTTCGACACTCTCATACCAGGCTAGAGGGTCACGTTTTGTGTGGATTACTTTTAGCTCGGGATTGAGTTGCAATAAGTCTTCAATGAATAGACAAATCGGATAGTCCACGGCGGAACCATAGCCTTTACTAAAGGCAATCCAATCTTTCTTCTTAATGAATTTGAGGTCTCCCGTATCCTTCAAAAGCTCCGTCATATGGAAGCATGGTTCTCCGGTAATGGTCTCAAGTGCATGTTTTAGTGATAGCGTTCCTGTTCTTCCGAGTCCGCTCCCAACGATCTTCAGGTCCAATTTCTGGCTCATTTTAAATTTTAGTTTGGTGATGTTGTTGACGGGACGAAGAAGTATTGAGAATGGTTGCTTCCATAGACAAAGTGTTACATCTTCCCAATAATCCATCTTAATCAATAATTTATCACCTCAGGCAACCGTTTGTACTCAACGAACGTCCGGGCAGCGAATCATCTTTTGATCCGACGTAGGTGATATGAACAAAATTTTGAAAAAACTACTAGCTATTGGCCTCCGCCTGGTTGATACACGTGCAGCAGGAGCATACATCCTGCTTTTTGCTATCAGCATTGGCGTAGCGACTTTTATTGAAAATGATTTTGGGACAAGTGCCGCACAAAAAGTGGTCTATCAGTCGTGGTGGTTTACGCTACTCCTGCTATTGTTTGGACTAAGTATTCTGGTCAACATCTGGAAATTCCGAATGATCCAGCAGAAAAAATGGGCCTTATTGATGTTTCACCTGGCCATGATCGTCATTCTGATCGGTGCAGGAGTAACGAGATATTTTGGTTTTGAAGGCATCATGCACATTCGTGAAAATGAATCCTCCAATTCGTTTCTATCCTCAGAAACTTACCTCCAATTCAAAGTTCAAAAAGGGGATCAACTCTTCAAATTTGATGAACAAGTATCGTTTGCCTCCCTGGGCAACAATGACTTTGAAGAACAATATTTATTGGGGACCGATCTGATTGAGGTAAAAGTCACGGAATTCATTCCCAATCCACAACAAACGCTCAATGCCGATCCAGAAGGAAAACCAACCTTAAAAGTAGTATTCGGAGGTGGCAACGGACGTGAAGAATACTTCATCTCACAAGGAGAAGCAAAACGGATCAAAAACCTGATTTTCAACTTCCGGGGTGACTTCAGACCAGGTGCAATTAACATCAGAAAAGCCGGAGATCGGCTTCAGATTCAGTCAGATGAAGGGCTTACACAGATGGTGATGGCTACTCAACAGAGAGATACATTACTGGCCGATGGCACCTGGAAACCACTCATGCTGAGATCACTGTATACTGCTAATTCAGGCCGGTTTGTCTTTGGGGATTACCACCCTCAAAGCAAAGTATCTATCGTCTCAACTGATCAAAAGGTCAAAAGAGAAAGCCATACCGCACTGAAACTTGATGTCACTGTGAATGGTGACCAAGAAGAATTGTATGTCTATGGTCAGAAAGGCATGCCAGGCAGAGTTGTACAGGCACAGTTGTCCAATCTGGCCATTGGCGTTTCATATGGATCAAAACCAGTGGAACTGCCCTTCGCTATCCAATTGCATGACTTCCAAATGGAACGTTACCCAGGTACGGACAATGCGGCCTCTTACGCAAGTGAAGTCCGTCTTATTGACAAAAACCAAGGCACTGAATACGACTATCGCATTTACATGAATCACATTTTAGATTATGGAGGATATCGCTTTTTCCAGAGTTCTTTTGATCGGGATGAGTTAGGGACCTATCTGAGTGTCAATCATGACTGGTGGGGCACATGGATCTCGTATGTCGGATATTTCATGCTGACGTTGGGCATGGTACTGGCACTCTTTAGCGAGAAAAGTCGCTTTTATCAGGTGCAACAAAGCCTGAAGAAAATGAGAACGGCTGGAGTTGTAGTTATTCTGTTTGTGCTATTGCCAAACCTTGGAAATGCGCAAAAAGTCATCGATCAGGCAGCTAATCAAATATTTATCAGTGCCGAGCACGCTGAAAAATTCAGCAAGATTGTGGTACAGGATCACCGAGGCAGAATGAAGCCCATGCATACCCTTTCGCGAGAGATCATGCGAAAGGTGGTGCGTAAAGAAAGTGTACTGGGGTTGAGTGCTGATCAGGTCATCTTAGGCATGTTCGCCAATCGAAGAGACTGGCTGCATGTTCCGTTGATCAAATTAGGCAAACACCCTAAGATCCATGAGCAATTGGGTGTTGCAGGTCCCAGAGCGAGATACAGTGACTTTTTCACAAAAGAAGGCGCATACAAATTCCGAGACGAGGTAAGAGAGGTATACAGCCTCGAACCCATCGATCGTGGAATTTATGAAAAAGAACTTCTCAAAATCGACGAACGCGTCAATATCCTGAACATGGTGTTTTCCGGACGTATGTTCCGACTAGTGCCGCTAGCCGGAGATGAAAACAACGAATGGACTTCATCGATGAGTTCACATCAGGGCCATAACCACAGCAGCGATGCTGACCTCACGGTAGCCAAACGATTTTTTGATACTTATCGCAGCGAACTGGTCAAATCGCTAAAATCAGGCAATTATGCCAAACCTGACCAGATCCTAAGAGAACTAAATGCCTATCAAGAGGAAGTGGGAAGCCAGGTACGACCCTCAGCCGCCACGATCAACCTGGAGATCATGCTGAATCAAATGAACGTCTTCAACCGATTGGCAGGAATCTATGCCCTGCTTGGTGTGGTCTTTCTGTTCTTTCTGTTTTTTACCGTATTCAAACCTCAGGTTAACCTGAAGTGGGCCTATCGAATTGTCTTCGGTGCATTGCTTTTAAGTTTTGTCTATCATACGGCCGGCTTAGGATTGCGGTGGTATGTATCCGGTCGAGCACCATGGAGCAATGGTTATGAATCCATGATTTACATCGCATGGACCACCATGCTCGCCGGTATTCTGTTCACTAGAAAATCCTGGGGTGGACTTGCAGCAACCTCTGTTCTGGCAGCCACGGTTCTACTAGTGGCCTTGTTGAGTCATATGGATCCGGAGATCACTCCTTTGGTTCCCGTATTAAAATCTTATTGGCTTACCATTCACGTTTCACTGGAAGCCGGTTCTTATGGATTTCTGATGTTGGGTGCCGTGATCGGAATCATTAACCTGATCCTTTTCATGTTCCTTACCCCCAGCAACAAGGACCGGGTCAATCGGAAAGTTAAGGAAATGTCTTACCTAAGTGAATTAACGCTCATCGGTGGATTGATCATGATCTCTACAGGAACTTATCTTGGAGGTATCTGGGCCAATGAAAGCTGGGGTCGCTATTGGGGATGGGATGCTAAAGAAACCTGGGCTCTAGTCACCATCTTGGTCTATGTATTCATCCTGCACATGCGCATCATTCCTAAGTTATTTGGGCTGTTCGCTTACAACTTCGCAACCATTTTCGGGTTGGCTTCGGTGATCATGACTTATTACGGAGTGAATTACTACTTATCGGGATTACACTCTTATGCCGCGGGTGATCCGGTTCCGATTCCTGACTGGGTTTACATCGTCGTAACAGCTATCCTGTCCATTACGATAATTGCATATATCCAGCATCGAAGAGTGAACCTATCCTCGACTAAACCATCTGATAAAAAGATGGTCATTAAACCAAAAATGGATCTTAAACCTCAATTGAATCAGCAGTGAGCAAACTAGGACATAAGATCTACATATGGAGCATGTCACTGATTACAGTAGCATTGACGATCTACCTGGCAGTTGCTGGATTCGAATATTATGCTACTCCGGAAACGGACCGTTTCTACCTCGATTCACATGACTGGTTCAAACCCAGCGGGATCTTTGGACAGGGTCTGGGGGTTATTGGGACCCTTTTGATGGTCATTGGTGTAGTCATCTATATCTTGAGAAAGCGATACAACTTCCTGAGTAAGTTCCTTCGCTTGAAGTACCTACTGGAGTTTCATATTTTCCTCTGCACCATCGGGCCGATCATGGTCCTTTTCCATACTGCTTTCAAATTCGGAGGCATTGTATCGATTGCTTTTTGGAGCATGGTCGCCATCGTGGCAAGTGGGGTCATCGGACGTTTTATCTACATACAGATCCCAAGAACCATTGAAGGCCGGGAAATGACACTGGGACAGGTCAAGCACATGAAGTCGGTCCTATCCGAAACCCTGCGTGTGAGTTTCGGCCTGGATCAGGACATGAGTCAGTTGATCACCAGTTTCACGGATGGCACGACAGCCAATGCCTCATACGTTCAACGATATTTCAATCGAAGAAATGCCATTTCTACCATCAAGAAGGCCTTAACGGAAAAAGATATCCGTGCACGTGAACGCAGGAACATCCTAAAAATGGTGAATGAGGAAATCACCCTGGCAGGTCGGATCGAACGGCTACAAACAATGCAAAAATTATTTAAATACTGGCATGTGGCTCACTTACCTTTCGCACTGATCATGTTGATCATTGTGGTGCTTCACGTGGGCGTGGCTATTGCTTTTGGATACACCTGGATTTTTTAGAATGGGATTGTTAGGAGAACAAATATTGGTGTATGGGATCGTCTTTTTGATGTGCGCGATCATCGTGGGCATCTACTTGTACCGTCACCGCAAAGAAACGAAAGAGACCCTAAAGAAGGTTGCCATCGCTAAAGAAGAAGGCCTTCATGAACCCGTATCGCTGTACCCGCACATAGACCTAAATACATGTATTGGCAGTGCTGCCTGTATTGTGGATTGCCCGGAAAAAGACATCCTGGGAATGGTCGATGGTAAAGTGACTGTGGTCAATACTTCCAACTGCGTAGGACACGGAGCCTGTTTCCATGCCTGTCCTGTAGAAGCCATTTCACTCAGGATAGGTACCGATAAGCGTGGTGTAGACCTCCCTCATGTGAATCAAAATTTCGAATCCAACATGCATGGCATCTACATTGCCGGCGAATTGGGTGGTATGGGACTTATTAAAAACTCCATTGAACAAGGAAGTCAGGCCGTACAAAACATGGTCAAAAACAACAAGCCAAAAAAAGAAGGGGTTTATGATGTGGTGATCATAGGCGCTGGCCCGGCAGGTATCGCCGCGACTTTGGAAGCTAAAAAGCAAGGAATTAATGCCATTACACTGGAACAAGAATCACTTGGAGGTACGGTGGCGACCTATCCTAGAAACAAGATCGTTTTGACTTCTCCGATGGAATTACCGCTCCATGGTAAGGTCAAGATGAAGGTGACCAACAAAGACGAATTGATCACGCTTTGGGAGAAAGTGATCACGGAAAATGATCTAAAAATCCATGAACGTGTCAAAGTAGAGAGCATAATTCCCATGAAGGATGACACGTTCAAGGTGAAAACCAATGCTGAAGAGACTTACATGGCCAATCATGTGTTGATGGCCATCGGTCGAAGAGGTAGTCCAAGAAAGCTAGGTTGTCCTGGTGAAGAATCTCAAAAGGTCGCTTATCGATTACTTGACCCTGAGCAGATCTCCGGCAAGAAGATCGTGGTGGTCGGTGGCGGTGATTCGGCCGTGGAATCTGCGATGCTGCTTAAAGATCAAAATGAGGTGATCCTCTCCTACCGAAAAGACAAGTTTGCCCGGATCAAACCCAAAAACCGGGAACGCATCATGGAATGCATCGATGGTCAGGAAATTGATATGTGGTACAACTCCAATGTTGTTTCCATTCTGGAAGACCGGGTGCTCATTGAGCAGGAAGGCTGTACTACCGAAGTGCCGAACGACCTGGTATACATTTTTGCTGGAGGTGAGTTGCCGAGCAATTTTTTACAGAATGCTGGCGTGGAAATCACCAAGCGCTTCAATTATATCCTCAAACAGCATGCGTAGGATTCTGTCAAGAGATAAAGATAACCGCTTAGACGTTCAACCCCGGTTCGCCGGAACGATCGGTACGCCGAAACGGGAAATCGGCTCAATCCCGCCTGTAAAAGAGGCGGGACAGTCGAGTTGGAAATTAATCCCCATTCTGAGCCGTACGCGGAAGCAGGGGTGCCTGCAAGGCGGGGGATTTTATCCTCTTAGTCTAAGATTGCTTCGCAAGCTCGCAATGACGGTTCTGTGTTTATCTTTCACATTCACCACCTTCGCCCAAATCTCTCCTGGGGACCTCACCGATGCACATAAAGAGCTAGAAGGTATGGGTAACTGTACCGAATGCCATGTATTGGGCGAAAGACTTCCCTCGACCGCCAAGTGTTTGGCCTGTCACGAAGACATCCAGTCCCTAATCGATATGAACCGGGGATATCATGCTAGCAAAGAGGTCGTGGATAAGGAATGTGTGGAATGTCATAGCGAGCATCATGGACGTGATTTTGACATGATGCGCTTTGACCAAGACAACTTCGATCATGACCTTACAGGCTACGTGTTGGAAGGTGGTCATCTTGACATTGATTGTCGAGAATGCCACAATCCAGACTACATTATGGCCCCTGAGATTGCCGCCAGGGAAAATACCTTTTTAGGCCTGGAAGAAGACTGTAAAACGTGCCACGAAGATTATCACCAAAACACACTGGTAGACGATTGTGCTTCTTGTCATGGTTTTGAGGATTTTCGACCTGCTCCTGGATTTGATCATGATGACTCAGCGTTTCCATTGGTTGGCGCACATATAGAAGTGGATTGCATCGAATGTCACGCGATGACTACCAGAAATGGAAAAGAATTTCAGGAATTTACCGGTCTGGAGTTTAGCGACTGTGTATCCTGTCATGAAGACCCACATGAAAGTCAGTTGGCAGGAACTTGTACCCAATGTCACAATGTAGAAGCCTTTACCACTTTCATTGGCGACACTGGATTCGATCACAATACCACCAATTTCGAGCTTCGAGGAAAACATCAGGACGTCAGCTGCTTCGAATGTCATCGGGATACCTCAGAACCACTTGCTGTCTTCCAGGATCACTTGAATGTTGGGCAAAGCGAATGCATTGCTTGCCACGAGGACATTCATGAAGGTCGTTTTGGGGAAAACTGTGCCGAATGTCACAATGAAGAAAACTGGCTAATGGCTGGTGTACTGGATGACTTCAATCATGACATGACCAACTACCCACTCTTAGGCATGCACAGAGAGGTTGATTGTAAAGAGTGTCACACCACTGAGAAATATACCGACGCTTTGGCCTTCGACAATTGCTTCGATTGCCATGATGACTATCATGAAGGAGAATTCCTGGTCGATAATGTGCAAACCAATTGCGTGGAATGCCATTCCCTTGAGGTTGGATTCGAAGAAACAATTTATACGATTGAGCAACATCAAGATACTAATTTTCCGCTGGAAGGTGCACACCTGGCAACACCTTGTTCCGCTTGCCATTTACCAGATGAAGAACCCGCTCACTGGACATTCCGCAACCTGGGAGCTGATTGCATTGATTGTCACGACGACATCCATAAAGGTCAGTTTGCTGAGTCAGTCTCGCCTGGTGGCGGAGCAAGCACCACCGACTGCACAATCTGCCATGATTCTGAAGACTGGTTCCCACGTCTGTTCGATCACGATAATACCGCATTTGCTTTGGAAGGCCGACATGCCGAAGTAGAATGCACCGCCTGCCACAAGCCTACCCTAATTGATGGTGAAACTTTTGTTGAATATCAGATCCCAAAATTTGAATGTGTAGACTGTCATTCCTTATAATCGGCCTGTTGAGTAGCTTTTGGCTAGCTGCTCAGGAGAATTCTCCTCATGGAGATGATGGCCCGGCAGACTGTAAAACCTGTCATGTGGCTGGAGATTGGTGGACCCTGGTCGACCCTTTGCCTTTTGACCATGACACCACTCAATTTGAGCTGGTGGGCGCTCATGAAGACATTAGTTGTGTCGAGTGTCACCAAACACTTGTCTTCAGTGAAGCTTCACTGGATTGTGCAGGGTGTCATGAAGATGTACACAGTGGTTCGGTTGGAAGAGATTGCGCCCGTTGCCATGATGAGGACAGCTGGCTGGTCAACGACATTCCACAGATCCATGAACAAAATGGATTCCCACTCACCGGATCCCACTCGACATTGAATTGTGTGGATTGTCATGCGAGTGAGATCAATCTGAGGTTTGATCGGCTGGGCAATGAATGTGTGAATTGCCACCTTGATGATTTCAATGAAGCAGAAGATCCGAATCATATTGAAAAAGGTTATTCGCTGGAATGCCTGGAATGCCACGATGCCATTGCTTTTGGCTGGGAAGGTCAAACGCTCGATCACGATTTCTTCCCCTTATTAGGTGGTCACCGTACTGCATGTACCGATTGTCATGTAGATGGCGGTTATGATGATGACAACATACCGAATGATTGTTTCGGATGCCATTCAGATGACTACTTCGCTACTACCATGCCTAACCATCAACAAGTGGGCTATGGTCAGGCATGTGACGACTGTCACGACATATTTTCCTGGAATACACTCAATGCAGGAAATCACGACTTCTTCCCCCTCACAGGAGGACATGACATTAATGATTGTGCTGCCTGTCATGTGACTGATAACTTCAGTGACGCTGATCCGGATTGTGTGAGTTGTCATCTGGATGATTACAATGCGACTACTGATCCTAATCATTTACAAGTTGGATTTTCGACAGATTGTATCGACTGTCATAACATCAATGATTGGGAAGATGCCAATTTTGATCACGACAACATGTACTTCCCGATTACAAGGGGCAATCACGCGCGGGGTGTATGGAACGAATGTACGGTGTGTCATATCAACCCGAATGACTACTCCATATTCAGCTGTCTGGAATGTCATGAACACAACCGTAATGACATGGACGATGAGCATGATGACGTTTCCGGATACAGCTACGTCAGTTCCGAATGTTTAAGGTGCCACCCTAACGGAGAGGAGGATTAAGATGAATTTTTTAAAAGTAATGACCAAGAACTGGTCCGCGTTTGAAACGCAGATCATTAGTCATCCTGCACCTACGCGGCCCAGTTTTAAACAAGGACGAGTGTGTGGCTACCTATTAGTTTTACTAGCCATCCTGTTGCCTACTCTTTCGTTCTCTCAATCAGGCAAAACACAAACAGGTATGGTTTCATATGTTACCTCAACAAGGGTGTACGTCAAGTTTGATAACACACAGACCATACAGAAGGGCGATACGCTTTACAGCTTCCAGGACAACAAGCTGGTTCCTGCTGCTGTGGTGGGACAAAAGTCCTCGCTTTCTATTGTGGCTACATCAATAGCTGAGCAAAAGCTGAGCAAAGGAGATCTATTGCAGTTCAATGGAAAAAACTTGAAAACTAAGGATACCAATGTTCCTGAAAAGAAAATACTGGTCAGGAAAAAAGATCCGATCAGGGGTTCTATATCCGCAGGTTCCAATGTACAGGCCTCCTCGGCCACCGATTTCGATGCCAGGAACCTGGCCAGAGTTAGATTACGCATGAATGAGATCAATGATTCCCGGTTCTCATTGTCAACGCACTTAATATACCGACAAAACCTGGAAGCTTCTGAAGACACGATCTATCAAAGTCCGGGGTTATTCAATGTCTATAACCTGTTCTTGAAATACGAAAAAGAGGACGATTATTCTATTGGAGTTGGGCGTAAGATCAACCGAAGGGTTGCTTCCCTGGGCATGATCGATGGAGTGCACCTTGAGAAGCAATTAGGCAGTTTTCATGTAGGCGGTATCGCCGGTTTTCGGTCCAATTTCCAGAACAATGGATTCAACACCAACATGCCCCAAATGGGTGGATACCTGGGTGTTTCTCATCAAGGAAAAGAAAACTCATTTGACTTCACCGTTGGCTTATTGGAACAAAAGAATGGAAATGCCATTGATCGCAGGTATGTCTATGTCCAGGGCACTGCCAGTCTGGGATATGGATTCAGCCTGTTCTCTTCAGCCGAAATGGATTTGTACACCCTCAATTCAGACCTGACTCAGGGCGGTAATCGGTTGACCAACTTTCATATTTCTGCGAATTATCGACTCAATAAAATGGTTCGATTTTCGGCCAACTATGACACCAGAAAACAAATTATCTTTTACGAAACCTTCCAGACAAATCTTGAACGATTGATTGCAGATGATGAAGCCAGGCAAGGAATAAGAGCCAGGGTAACAATCAGACCATTCAAGCGCGTAACCTTAGGCGCAGCTTATGGCAAACGTTATCAAAATAACATGGCCAATGCTTCTGATAATTACAACCTATTTGGTTCTATCAGAAACATGCCAGTCATTGGTGGTGTGATCAGCGCCAACCTGAATGTCAATCAATCGAACTATCTGAATTCGGTTTCCACGACATTGAGGCACAGTCGCTATTACTTTAGAACTAAAGTAAGTGCATCTACTTACTTGAGAAGCGTGGCCTACTCACACAATCCGGAAAGAGACGTGACCATCTTGCAACAATTTGCTGGGACGCAGTTCAATTACTTCTTCGGCGACAAATTCTCACTAGGGGGATTAATAGAATTCTCCCTAAGACAATCAGAGTATAAAAACCGATTCAATATTCAATTGACCAAAAGATTTTAAAGTCCCCGCCTTTTAGTCACCCCTTTACAAAGGGGGATTTAAGCATATTAATCATGAAAAAACCACAATTCTTAAGCTTACTTGCTCTCGCCACTTTCTTCCTCAGCTGCTCGGACCAACCCAAGGTCATCGAAGCGACTAGTGCGGAGAAGGAACAATATCAATTAGGTATTTTCTATGAAGGAAAGCAACCTCTGATTGACCTCAATACTACAGGGAGCAAACCAACGGCAGGCACCTCTGAATTGCACACCATCGTTGTGAAGGAAACCTTGCCCACTTCGAAATACATCTACCTGAAAGTGGATGAGAAGGGAGAGGAATACTGGGTAGCGACCAATAAAATGGAAGTGGCGATCGGTGACACCTACTTTTATCGTGCCGGTCTACTGAAGCGAAATTTTCGCAGCAAGGAACACAATCGCACGTTTGATAAATTGTATTTGGTTTCTTCATTGGTGCCCGTGAATCATGGCCGTAAGACGGGCAATGAAACCCCCGATGCAAGTAGTGAAAACACTAGAAAAACAGGCCCTATCGAAGCAGCTCCCGGCTCGATCAAAATCGCAGAATTAATCAGTAATCCTGAAAAATATGCGGGAAAGACCATCCAACTGACGGCTGAATGCACCAAGGTAAATGCACGTATCATGGGCCGAAACTGGTTGCACCTCAAAGACGGCAGCAAAGATGACTTTGATCTGGTCGTGACCAGCGCAACCAATGTGCCTGTGGGTCACCAGATCACCTTAACCGGTACAGTAGCTGTAAAGAAAGACTTTGGTTCCGGATACTATTACGATATTCTGGTAGAGAATGGCCAGGTGGTCGCTGGATTGTAATACTTATGACTCGGTAACACCGAGAAATATTACGCGCTTTAAGAATCGAGTGCCTGTCAATGGGATGGTATTTCTTTATTTGTCAGCCTGAGCCTGCCCTTTCCGACAGACGGGCTTGTCTAAGGCTAGACAAGTAATCCCTTATAATCCCCTGACTATTGATCCTCAGCTTCCTGGTTCCAAGGAATAGAAACTGAAAAGCTAGACCCTACACCTTCTTCACTTTGTACTTGAATTTTACCGCGATGCATATGAACCAGCTCCCGTACCACATTTAGACCGATTCCCAGGCCTTGGTCGTGTTTAAGCTGATTGTTTGCTTGAAAACTACGATTAAAAATTTCGTCAATCTCCGATGAAGGAATGCCTACACCTGTGTCATTGATTTCAATGATTAAGTATTGAACAGTTTCTTTGAGGATCACTTCTATCAGTCCTCCACTCCTGGTAAATTTCTGAGCATTGGAAATCAGGTTAAAAACGACTCGCTCAAAATAATGAGGATCCAACTCAACTTCCACACCAGCCTCAATACTCGAATTGAGCCTCAACTCAATCCCCTTTTCGTGGCAGGAGGATTCAAACAAACTTGAAATACTCTTGAAATAAGGGTCAACTTCAAGCGTTTGAAAATTCATTGAGAGCTGACCTTCCTCCATCTGTACCAATTCCTGAATATCATTGACCAGACCCAGAATTTTGGAGGTGTCAGTTTCTATTCGTTGCAGGTATAGACTGGCTTGATCCGATAGCTGACTTCCACCGTCTTCGGAAAGTAATTGTATTCTACCCGAGAGCAACGCAATGGGCGTTCGAAGATCATGGGATACATTGGACAAAAAACGGGACTTGAATTCACTGAGTCGTTCTAGTTTCTCTGCTTTATCCTTCAAATCACTATTTGCCCTGGCCAATTCACCTGTCTTTTCTTCCACAGACTTGGACAAAAGTCTTTGATTGTTTACTAATGCTGCTACCCTTATCCTATAAGCAACATACACCATGATGATGGTCATGAAAAAGTAAAACAGATAAGCGAAGGTGTTTTTATACCAGGGGTCCAAAATCTTGAAAACCAGGATACTGATATCAGATAGGCCTGAGTATGGAGATTTTGTTCGGACCTGAAACTCATAATTACTGGGGCTCAAATCTGTGTAAATCACTTTCAGTTCATCTGACCAATTTGACCAATCTTCGTTTCCACCCAACAGACGATACTGAAAAAGCGACTTACCCTCACTTAATCCAGAGTTAGAGGTAAATGAAATCTCTATATTATTTTCCTGATGTGATAATTCATGAAGAACACCAGGCTTTAAACTAATTGCTGAATCGTTCACCATCATCTGTCTGATCAAAATAGCAGACTCTTGTTCGCTTGCAGGTTCCTGATCAAAAAATATGCTGATACCGTCTGCGCCGCCTAACCAGATTTCATTACGAGCAACATCATAAAACAAAGTATTTGGGCGAAATCCTACGTACATGTAGGTTCCTGCAGTTTCGAGGTTTCCACTTTGATCAAAATTAAACTTTTCACAAAATGTGCTGCTTTGAGCATCCTCATAACAAATTAAACAGGTATCTGTTATTAAAGAAGCCGCGAAGACAATTTTTTGAGGTTGATATTGAAATGACATCTGGTGATTGGTGTTTGTCAGTTTACCGTCTACTATCTGAAACAATTGATCTCCAGACAATAACAAAATCTCCGCTCCTTTTTTCAAAATATACGTATCGGGAGATAATGGTAATTCCTGCTCTATTCGAGCGACGGCATTGCCGTCAGTCGCTTCCGAAACCACAATTTGGTACAGTACATCATCAATGGAACGAATCCAAAAACGGTCATTTTCCATTCGAACAATTTGCGTAATCATTCGATTGATACCTTCTACCCTGGTCTCACTTAATGTTTCGTCTTCTATGGTGACTAAGTACAACCCGAAGTAAAATTCGGATGCCAGATAAGTATTTTTGATATTGGTTGGAATGACTTCTCTTCCTGAAAACCGGGACAGTCTTGTTAGTTCCGCTTTACTATATTGATATACACCTTCCAGACTGGTGACATGCAGTGTATTATCATGATCAAACAGATTGACACAATCAATGATCGTATTTTCATTAACCGACTGAAAAATAGGAGTTCGTGAATCTTTGTCTAAACGATAAAATCCATCGTTGCAAGCCACATATTGCTCACCGGACCATTCAAAGATATCGCTGACTTGTCCCCTCAACCCGAACTCCTTACCTACCAATCGATAGGGTGCTTCATGCGCCATCTTGATGATGCCATTTTTAGTAGCCAGCCACAAATGACCATTACTTTCAGTCACAAAAAGCGTGGCGTTATTGCCCAATCCATTGGACGAATCGAACCTCATTACTTCTTTTCCTTCCGGTGTAATGATCACCAGTCCACTAGCCATCGTTGCCAATGCATAATTACCATCCGCCAGATGATGGCCATCGTAAATCTTATTCTCGATTAAATATTCGTCAACTTCGGACCTAAAGGGTACGATTTCTCTTTCATCGTACAGAAATAAGCCTTCAAATCTTGTAGCAATAAGCAACTTATCCTTCCCATAACCATAGATACCGTTTACTTTTCTTTCAGCGAAAAAAGAAGAGTTTGGCAAGACCTTAATACCTTCCTCATCCAAATACCCAAGCCCCAGATCATATATTCGAAAATAAGCCATACCACGGTCTGTGTATGCTGCATCGAAAATTCTCCCCTTTTCAGGTACTGAAAACACTTCCAATTCCCCTCCAAAGTATCGAAACAAGTAATTCCTCGAACGAAATACCACACCGTACCGGGTAGAAACCACCTCCCAAACAACATTAAAATCCATGAATGCTTCAGGCAAATCTTTGGCTAGAGATTGGTAGACAATCTTACCTACTGAATCAGAGACCAGCATGCCAAAATCTCCATTGGCACCGACATAAATAATGTCTTCTTCGTCAATTTCAACCCAGTAGGCCTTTTGTTGAAAAGGAAGCTCAATCAATTCCCATCTGATACCATCATAACGTAAAACGCCATCTTCATTGGCTGCATAAACCACTCCTGTGGAATCCGTCACAATGGACCAATTACGACTTGCAGCTTGATAATCCTGAGGACTATAATATTGATAGGGAGGTAGTCCAAGTTCCTGACCGTAAGTGGGTCTCGGCACAAGAGTTAAGAGGCATAGCAGGAATATCCATCCCATCTTATGGAATGCGACCTTATGGCAGGAATCGGTCAGGTATTTTAAGCTCATGCAGGTGTATCGAACTACCGAAAAATCGGTGTTCAGTTAAATATAGCAGATGTTCTTTTAAATGCCTTAATTCCTTTGACAATTAAAGCATTGAACAACAAACTCCCGATCAATCCGAATTCCATGAGAGTATTCCTATTCTTCAACTGATCAAAACGATTGGGTTAATAAGACACTTGGTTTTCTGAATGCTGCAATGGCGATTTCTTATTTCTTACAAAGGATCGCGGCGGTTCTTAATACAACAGTGGCAGGATACTGTAAATCAAACTTTCCACTTTTAGAGTTGGATGCGCAGAAATTCCGCTTATTCCGTTTTCGCTTTAACTCACAAAAAGCTATTTGAATTAAAACAAAAAAAGCAACCTCCAATTACATGGAGGTTGCTCACCTGCGTGATGATCTAATCCGCCAAAATTGATCACCACTTGCGGAAAGGTTTGACGCAATCCGCTAATGCGATTTCCGGGAAAATTTACTAACCGACTCATCCCGAAAATCAACCACTATGATTACCAATCCAGCTATGTTTTGGATTGACGCTGACTAGACGTGGCAAGTTTCAAAAGAGTTGCCTGAACTTCATAATGCAACACTTTGTATACGCGGTATAAACACCACTGTACCAAATGATAGATGCACCATCAAAAACCAGGATAGATTTAACCAGCTACAAAGTGCTGCAATAATTCCAGAAAGAGATTAAAACTCAAGCAGGTTATTGGTATCGAGTCTAAGTAGAAGACGTCTACTACCATTTTCTTCGATAGCTGGGCTCCGATGTAAGACAGGATTTCCTTCCGGATGAAGTGCCCCTTTCAATATGAGGACATCACCTGCATTCGCCTGATGAATGTATTCATCATTGATTGAATCGTCTTCTTTCACTTTCGAAGATTCATCTTCAGCAACCCATAGCGTTCCTTCTCCGAAATAGGTACAGATCAGCCTCAAATCATTGATGTCTGTATGGAATTTTCGACACATGTTACCGCTCACTGTCGAAAATAGCAGACGATAAGATTCACCTTTCACCACGTCATCGAAGAGCCTAACAAGATTCAAAATATCTAAAGGCAATCTTTCACATTGAGGTAGTTCCTGACCGAAAAATGAGGCCAGGCCAGAAGCAATTTCTTCCAATGTTCCACTCCCTTTATGGGTAATATCCTTATGGATGATTCTTGACAACTCATAGTCAAGTGCCTGGATGTCGCGCTGGTAGATAGCAATGCTATTTTCCTTTTGATGAATTTCTTCCAAAAGCTCAGTTTGTGTTCCACAGATGGCATTGGGATATTGTCGTTCTTCTGTCAGCATAAGGTCGTCTTCTGGCATTTACTTCTCTTCATCCTCAGGTTTTTCTTCCTTTTATAATTCAGGCACCATAGGTTCAGGCGTGTATGTACCATCATTGATACCAATCAATTCATCAAAATCGATTGATCCACGGTATTCTTTGATCAATTGATTGTCTCTATAAACCGCAGTAAAAGGGACACCAGTTATCTCGTAAAATGGTCCGAGATCATGGAATGCATCTTTACCAATGACAAGAGGGTTGAGCTGTTCTAATTGATAAGTTTCAGCGAATTCCTCTACAGCAGTCAAACTCGCCCACTCGCCAGCCACCCAGATCATCTTGATATTTCGCAAGCTATCTTTCTTTGATACAATGGCTTGCGCTTCTTGCTGACAATGGTCACAATCCGGGCTGAAATACTTAATGAGTACCAATTCATTTTGAGCTACACTGGAAAAACTGAAACCGGTACTGTCTTGAATAGTTGCAATTGTGAAATCAGGAATCGCGAGCTCTTCATAAAATGTAACAGATGTCTCTTCGGTTGCGCTATCTGTTGATGCCTTTCTACAACTAACGCCTAAAATTGTGACGATGAGCAACATCATAGTTAAACTCTTGAGTGGCATTGTCTCTGAGCGGTTTCTGATAAACCTATTTTGATTTGAATCAATTAATTGCATGTTGATTTTATTGATTTTGTTTCCTTGCCTCTCCGCAGTTCCAATTGAAATAGTCATCAGGAAACACTTTACAACTAATGTCGAATGGTTAATTCTACATAATTAGAAACGAAGATATACCTGCAAATATTAAAATGCAACTATGTTGCAAATACAGAAATATATCACTTATCTTTAATCGACTTATTTCATTTCAACCTTTGAAAAATATCCAGTTACTGACCAGCACTTACTCATTGGTGCTGCTGGTAATTAACGCCAACAAATCGATTAAAAAAAGAAAAGCACCACCAGCGCAAATGAACCTCTCATTTCGCTAGTAGTGCTCAATATTTCTATTAATTCAATCTTAGTCTGTACCTATCTCGATGGTTTCTTTCAAATGAACCGCCAGGAAGCCCATCATCGCTTCGTACAAATCCATTCGGTTTTCTTCTTTGCCAAATCCGTGACCCTCATCGTACTTCACCAGATAAGGAACATCCATTCCTTTGCTACGAAGTGCTTCTACAATTTGATCGCTCTCGTCAATATTCACTCTTGGATCATTGGCTCCTTGCACCACCAATAGTGGCTTTTTGATCTTATCAATATGATATACCGGAGATACCTCCTCCATGATCGCTTTTTCTTCCGGAATTTCTGGATCATACCATACCGCCTTCAGGATGGGAAGATAAGGTGCCCAATATGCAGGAATCGTTTCCATGAAAGTAAAGAGATTGGATACGCCAACATAATCCACACCACATGCATAAAGGTCAGGAGTCTTGGTCATTCCACGCAAAACCGCATATCCACCGTGGCTACCACCATAAATGGCCGCTTTATCCTTGTCTACCCAGCCCTGATCAATCACATATTGCAAGCCATCTTCTACGTCATCCATGGCTTTACGTCCAATCTGCTTGAATCCACTTCGGAGGAATTCCTTGCCATATCCCCCGCTGATTCTGAAATTCACTTGCAGGGTCGCATATCCCCGGCTGGCAAATAATTGCGACTCTGGATTAAAGCCCCAGGAATCGCGGATGCCTTGTGGTCCTCCATGTGGATTCACAATGACAGGGACTTTCTTTCCCTGTAGTGCTTGCTTTGGTAACGTGATGTATCCATGGATCAACATTCCATCACGGCTGGTGAAAGAGATAGGAAGCATTTCAGCCATGTCTTCTTCTTTCAACTGCGGCATGAGGTCAAACAACAATTTGATCTCATTCTTGGCAACATCATAGGAATAATATTTACCATATAATTTATCACTTGTTACATAGATCAAATATTGACCTTCATCATCTGTCTGATCTGTCAGGTAAAAAGCGTAATCAGGAAATTCCTTCTCTAGTCTCTTATGCAGCTTCTTGTAGTATTTGCTTACCGGAACGATTTTGTATTTCTCACCTTCATAGCTGAAATAATCCAGCTCCCAGTTTCGGTTGCGAGAAATGTCCATTCCCGAAACATCATAGTTTTCATTGGCGAATAGCTCTTCAATCATTTCGTCTTTCTCTAAATCGTAGAGGTAGATCCTGGTCTTGTCCGACTCCAGATTGGAAAGCACATAGGCATCATGTGGATTCTCGGTTGCGTAGTTGAAGCTAAGGATACTAAAAGTATCGTCCCATTTGGCCGTTTTCTTCAGTTGATAATCTCCTTCTTCTACTGCATAATACATTTCGGTATTGATGCCACCTTTCAGCCTGGCAAAGCCACGAAGGTTGCCATCTTTATCAAATTCATAGCCCATGATCGGATTGGCTAGATCTGTATTCTCGTACAACTGCACTAATTCCCCTGAGTTGATATTGATTTTATACGGGTCGAACACCTGAGGATTATTCTTGTTCATGGAAATGATCATATGATCTTTGTCCTCTTTGATCAAGGCCAGAATGTTCACTTTAACCCCTTCGTAAGGCGTCAGTTCCTTTTCATTGGCTCCATCCACATCCACGGCAAACAAGTGATAATCTTCATTGCCCCCCTTGTCCATTACGTAAATCAAGCGGTCTTCATTGGCCCAACCGTAACCGCGCACCAATTCTTCACCCTCCGTGGTCACGCGCTTGACCTCATCGGTCTGAACGTTTTTGACATAAACATGATTTTTCAGTTTTTCATCTTTTTCACGATAACTCATGTAAGTTCCGTTCGGAGACAATTGGAACGAGGAAGAAGCAGGTTTGGCGAAGTAATCTGCAACCGAGTATTTGTAATTGCCTCTTTCTTTGGCGGATAGGGCCGCCAGTTGATCTTCTGTGCTTGGCAATGTGGTATTCCCTGGCTTTTCCAATTCCCCTTTGGACATATTCAGTGGCAGTTCAGCACCTCCTTGTTTGAAAGTACCTTCCATTTTGTCTCCGCTGATCTGAGCAACATAAGCAATTGCCCCTCCCATTAGTGAAAGGTTTAGCTCACCATCGGTAAAACTGACCTTTTCAACAGGAATACCATTCGCACCTTGTGAAGGGCTGTCCATGGTAGCGGTGAGGGCATCATCGGTTCCTGAGAAATGAAACACCAGGGGAATTTCCTGCCCTCCGGCATTCAATTTCCCACTCCAATCACCTTCTACGGTCTGTGCTTTCAATGCACCGACCAGGAGGATTAATGATAGAAAGAAAAGTGATTTTTTCATTGTTGAGATAGTTTGATTTTTGACTTTTGAGATTTAAAAATGTTGTACCTGATCATTACTTTTTCACAGTAATACCTGGGCCATTCATTCGATTCTGAGGCATTAGTCGCTCAAGTCAATGAAATATTACAGTCGAACAGAAAAAATTGTAAAATCACCACGAAACACAACTCCGGGGTGATTTTAATTGACAACAAAATACCCGAAAAGACTGATCTCCCCTTTAATTAGGAAAGCTTGAACACCAGTTCAGCATTCAAACTGGACGCCAGGTCCTCAGCTTGTTTTACGGCTTGATTCTTATTCGTGTAGTCCAATGAAAGCAAGGGCTGCCCATCATCCGCATAAAGCAATGTTTTGTAGTCGGTCACTCTACCTGAAAGCGTGGGGCTTACACCATTCGGCGAGTTTGTATGAATGTAACTAATAGACAAGACCTGAACTTCTGATACCGTCGGAAGCACCTCCCATTCGCCAAACTTATAACCAGCAACGGAGGTATATTCTTTATACCTTTTCTGACTATAGTCAATCAATACCCCGCTGTATGAAGTAACGATCAAGAGGCCAAAGAGTGTGGCACCGATCCCTACAGCCATTACACGTTCTGTAGAAACCACCATATTGAAAATATATGGACTCGCTAGCGCAAACAAGCCGGCAAGAATGAACAGTGCACCGATCAGATGGGGACCGGAAGTTAGGGATCTGTTTTTATAGTTGAAGTGATGCATTGCAAAAATTGATTTCTTCCAGGGGATTAATTAAAATCAGATTCGGTGATTAACTCAATGGCCTTTCTCAGATAGGCGTCAGGTCCAGCAACGGGAACTTCAAGTGCATTTTCAATTTCATGATCAGGCAAAAGCCCCCTATTTGAAGTCTTTTGTTTAGCTGAGGCCGGAAAACTGATGAGATATCTGGGTATTCCAATTTTTAGATTTGAATGAGGTAAAATGATTTCCTGTGTCGATCCCGCCGCAAAGCCTTCGTATCGTGTTCCTGTTTCTTCACCAATCATGTTCGCATTACCGTATTCTTTCAGGTACCTGGCCAAGGTATTTCCAGCAGAATAAGTCTTCCCATTTATCAGAACATATATCTCACCCTTGAAAGCCAGTTTTGAGGGATTCGGCTTTTTGTAAGTTTTCTCTTGCTGATCCCATGAGATCGTTTTTTTTACAAAGGGATCATTGATTGATGACTTTGAGATGAAAGGAATCATATCATCTGCGAACTCGTTCCTGCCACCTGTATTATTCCTGAGATCAATGACCAGGTGTTTGATCTCCTTGTTTTGCAACTCTTCAAAGATGGTTTTATACATCTTTTTGGATTTAACACGGTACTTGTTGACTCTTCTAAAGTCAAATGAAGGCAACTTCAAATAGGCGTATTGCGCATGATAATCCAAATCATAAAACCCTTGTTCATTTGTCGCGGTATTACCTGGCTCAGATGGGTAGTATTTTCTTAAGTTAGTCACTAAAGCCTCCCGTACCAGCGCAGCACATGACACGATTTGCTCCACTCCTTTTTTATCGTAAAAGGTGATCTCAAAGGTCTGGGGCTGTTCGAGGTATAAATAATACAATGTGGAAAATCGATCTTCTATTTTCCGATGGGCGTACGTCAGGATGTCTCCATCCGAAGGAACATGCTTGACTAATTCACGTAAGATCTGTTCGGTTTTGACACCATTGATAGCTATGATTTCATCTCCTCTCTCAAATGGCTGTTCATCCGTAAAATCTCCGTAGACATAGAGCCTTTGTGCTCTGATCTTTACTTGAATGGGCAGATAGGCATAAGTATTGTTTCCAAACCCTTGATGAAGCTCATCTTCCCAATCATGCACCACAAAATGGCCTTCATTGGCCATGGCGCACAGTTGACTTACCAGAGAGAAAAAATGTAAGGTAGATCGTTCTTCGCCCGCGGATTGACTGATGAGTTGATTGGATCGATGATCAAATTCCGGGTGATAATATGAAAGCGCAGGATTATATGTCTTAATGTTATCCGCTAGATAAGTCAAGTCGTCATTTACCTGAGATGGTTCAAGGTTTTGGGCTAAAACCTGAGTGAAACCAAATAACCAAGCGAATAAGACCAGATTCCTCATCTCCACGAATTTGGCGTCAAATCATCCATGAAAGAGAGAGATTTGACGGAAATTTATACGTCTAAAATATCGGATTCTGCAGCTGATTGCAAGCAAGGAGATTCTTCCTATTAACAAACACCAGACTGGCCACACCTAATCAATCTGACCAATAAGTCTCATTTTGAGAAATCTTCTGCATAAATCAGGAATACGGACAATCACTCACCCTGCTTTGCTTGCCATTCTTTGACGATGGCCGGCAATTCATCTCCTTCTGCTACAAAGAGCAGAGAAGCAGAATTCATACAATAACGCAGCCCAGTAGGTGCCGGACCATCATTGAACACATGTCCCAGGTGAGAGCCACTTCCGGTATCTACGACCTCTGTACGGACCATGCCATGACTTCTGTCAACGATCTCTGCAACAGCATTGTCTTCGATGGGCTTGTAAAAGCTTGGCCATCCTGTCCCTGATCTGTACTTATGCTCCGAACTGAACAAAGGCTGGCCGGTAGCCGCAGAATAATAGATCCCTTTTTTCTTGTTGTTCCAGTATTCTCCCGAAAAAGCCCGTTCTGTTCCCTGCTCACGCAGTACGTAAAATTGAAAATCCGACAATTGTGATTTCCATTCCGTGTCAGTTTTTTGGATGGGGTATGAGTTTAATTCCTCTGTTGAACCGGATTTTGTCTGGCAAGCCCCGGTAAGGAATGCAAGGACTAGCGTAAAGGCAATCGATAATCTCATAGTATTCTAATTTTCTTGCGATAACGGAAGGTTAAACCATTTGTTTACTAATCTCTTCAATTAACTATACAATTGCCCGAATAGATATTTTAATTGTCGTTTCCCCGATAGGTTTTGGGTGGGAAGGATTCACTTTCATAGTTTCATCTTTCAAAAAAGCTATCAGAATTCACGAAGTAACTTAAGCTCCTGTTCTACCTGATATTGTGAATTTTCCATGACGATTTTCGCATTCACATTACCATCCTTTAATTCAGAAACAGGCATGTCCACGAGTCCACGTCCTTTCTTTACTTTTATCTCCTTACCGTTAATGTAAATTTTTGAAAACTTCTCGACATTATCACTGATAGCAACAAAAACTACTTCACCCTTGATTCTTTTGGAACTAAACTCTGTTGGGATGAAAATTAGCTCCAATCGATCAAAGGCTACTTCCATTATTTCAATTCTGGATTGATAATAATTCAGCAGTTCAATTTCTAATAAGGATAATTGAAGTTGAAAATCCTCATCTGATGAAGTTGCAGTCAGGTTAAAAAACTTGTTCAGGAGACTTGATTGCACTTCCATTTCCTCGATGAATACTGAAGTTCGTTTCAGTATTTCTTCTTTAGGAAGAACGTGAATAGAATCAAATAAATTAGACATCTGTAAATTCAGGTCCTTCATTTTAGCTAGCACCCGCATATCCTCACTCATTTGACCCTTCTCCTCTACGAGTATTGTTGCCGATTCGATAGTCTTGTCCGAATATGCCCTGATCCAACGATGATCAGTTTGATTAGTGTTGCCGCAGCCATAGACTAAAATCACAGCAACTAAAATGAAATGTTTCATGATAGCGTAATTTCGATTTTATCCTTCAAAAAGTTCATTCGAGTTTTGGGTATATCTATTTGACAGATATCTCAATCCCCCACACGCACGATGTTCTTCGGCCATGGATCGGGAAACTGGTGTCCGGAGTGCATCAGGTCTATTTCTTCGTCAGTAAGGAAGCAAGCCTTTAAGGCATCAGTAAAGCGGTCTACTTGTCCCTCATCTCCAATTACTGTCAGGTCACAGCATCGATCCCCGAAGCGACCAGGCTCTTTCTCCAACATCTTCTTCAATTCCTGGATCTCGAAATCAGAGATGTTGGGATTATCCTCTTCAACAACTCCTGCACGCCAGTAGCCGATCAATTCCAGGCTGATGCTACCTGCGGCCTGATTCCATAGCAGAGATAGTTTATCACGACTGGCCAGCCAGAAGAATCCTTTACTGCGATAAATGCGCTGATCAAGGTGCTGATGGCAAACGTCCCAGAGGCGTTGCGGATGGAAGGGCCGGTCATCTTTGATGACCCGTGTAGCCAGATCGTAAGGTCGGTCCGCTTTTTCCTCCTCTTCCTCCAATACGGGCTTCAATTCTTTGACCAGTTTGCCAATCTTGAAGTAGTTGTATTCCTCCAACTCAAACAAAGAATCGATTGCGAGCTTGCCAAAGAAAACAGAATGCGTTGAAGCATAGGGGTTGATCTGTCGAATGTAGGAGGCAATTTCTGTCAGCCGACCTTCCTCGATCCGGTCTCCTTTTGTGAGGATCAAATGACTGCAAAACATGATTTGCTCCACTAACAGGTTGGTCGTGTCACGCTTGCCTTGTGTCAGGTTTCGTTGTAAGCGGGGAATAAGACTCTCACCGTAGTTATAATCATGCGCCAGCATCAAACTATCTACCAGAGCAAACATACCTACAAGCTGAACTTGCTCATGGCCATTAAAGTATTCGGTCAATGGAAGTGGATGGCAACTCCCGGATGTCTCTATAATGATGAGATTAGGGCTTTGAGTAGATAACAACTTTTCAAGCGCCTGATCAAGTAATTCCAATCCCTTCTTACTGCTTAAAACATAACCATGAATGGACTCCATGATCTGATTGTTGTCCTCCACAGCATCCGTACCCGCAATCAATTCGCCATCTACATCCAATTCGCTCATGTCATTGACAATGGCACAAACGGGAATGTTATTCTTCTTGGATTGGGCCAGTAATTTTCGGAAAAGCGTTGTTTTCCCCGATCCCAGGAATCCATTCAGGACAACTGCTGGGATTCGGTTTGAAGCATTATTTTCTGTTGTATTGCTCACTTGATATTTTTCAATTTAAAGACGAATAACTGGATTGAGGTTGATATGGGTTCAATCATTAAAATAATCCCAGGCCAACTTTGCAATCCTCGCGATGATTTCCTGATTGGTGTCATCGGTTTCCATAGAATCGCTCACAAATACGCTGATATAGAAATAGGTTCCGTCTGGCAAAAAGACGATCCCGATGTTATTCACGGCTCCAGAGAGCCCTTCCTCATTCTTTCCTGAGTATCCGGTTTTATGTGCAACGACCGTAGACGCTGGAAGGAACCCCCGAATTCTTTTCTTGCCAGTCTGAGTATCTTTTAAAATCTGCAGCAAAAATTGATGGCTTTCGTCGCTCCAGGTATTTCCTTTGTTTTCATGGAAAATTTGGAGTAACTGGTTTGCCGCATCAACAGTTGTCCAGTTCTCATATTGAATATGCCATTTGTCTTGCATGACAATTTCCGGGTACTTGATCGCAATATCCTTAACTCCCAGGCTATGGATATAGTCATGAACCACTTCAGTGCCTCCTACCAACTCAAAAAGCACATCACAGCCTACATTGTCACTCCAGGCCACGGTATACCGAACAACCTCCGCTAAACTGATTTCAACACCATCAGGAAACTTTTTACGAAGTGGACTCCATAAGTGCTGATAAGTTTCCATGAAGGACTTATCAATTGATATTTCTTGATCGAGGCTAAGCTTTCCCTGATCTACCTGATGCAATACCGCGAGTGCCAGATGAAATTTATAAACACTCTGCATCGGCAGGTGCTTACTGCCATTGACACTGATCTTATCTTCCGGTTTATTCCCCCAGATAGCGACACCAACCGTTGCTGATTTCCCGTCAATTACCTCATTGATAGCTTGTTTGAGGGTGTTGATATCCTGTGCCTCAACCTTGGCGAGAACGAATAAACCAAAGAGGAAAGTGAAGGTTATTTTTTTGATCATAATGATTACACTAGCTGCTCCAAAGTTAGGATGCTAAGTGTTGGTAAGGTGCACTCATTACCGATGCATCTACAAAAAAATATTACTCCTCACAACAATCCGGATACTCCACCTCCGATTGTTGAATATGTTTCCAATTGATCAGGTGTGCAATCGCAACCAATGATCCCCCAGCAGCCATCAATGGAACTTCCAAAGCTTCCGAATGGATCAGCTGACCAGCACTGATCATTAGAAATCCTAATCCAGCAACGATCAATGACAGGGGCTTATGGTGATGTTTCTTGTAGCCATGCGATAAAGATGAAATAGCAATTGCAAAACTTGCGGCAATGAAAGAAAATTCAATCCATGGATTCTCCAGCACTTCAAGACCAGCTAATGGTGCGAATGTGAGTAAAAAAGGTAATGCGATGCAAGGCACAGGTCATAGACGCACTGAAACCAATAAAATCTATGTGCAGTCCTACGAATCTATTTTTCATATCTGTGTTTAAACTCCGAAGCCGCCGGGTAATCCGAGCGTTAATTCATATTAAAAGGCGGCAAATATAGAACCATAACAATCATAGATGCAACAAAGTTGCGTTTAAGAATGATAGTTACTTAGTTTTGTTCTCAATTGACTGTATCAAACATCATGGTTAGACTGGTTTTCATTTTCTTTTTCTCTTTCTCAATGGCTTTTCCGATGCTCGCACAAACCAAAATCAACTGGAAAACATTGCAGGACGTAGACTGGTCCGAAAAGTATAATGAGGAATATGATGCTAATTTTCACTATCCAAATTTCGGTGAGTCGGTGAAGGAACTGGAAGGTCAGGAAATCATTATCAAGGGCTTCATGCTGATCATGGAATCTGAAGCAACATTCCATATTCTTTCCCGATATCCATTAGCGTCTTGTTTTTTCTGCGGAGCTGCCGGACCTGACTCTATTGTACAATTAGAATTAAAACCGGGGCATCCTAAATTCACAATAGATCAGCGAGTGGCCATCAGGGGAAAATTAAAATTAAATCAGGATGACTTTGATCAATGCAATTTCATTCTCACAGATGCTGAACCATATACTAAATAACTTTTTATCTTCAGCAAATTGGTTAAAAGGCTTCTTTTGTCACCTTGGCACCAGTTATGATAAACGCTAATTTATTAACATCGCTGTTGTTTAACTCGAGTTTTCCCGTCACCGCCAGACGCTGATCAGTTCGAAACGAAGGAGCTTCAGTTTCCAACGTTACCATCGCAACGGATTCAACTCCTGCGTGTCCACAATAGAAACAACTGGAATTGGGAAATCGCGAAATGATGATGACCGAATCCCATTTCGAATAAGGCAAAAAGTAACCAGACAATTTGATATCACTACCTTCCATCTCCAGGATATCCGGTGTGAAAACGGGTAAACGATAATGACTGCTGGCTGATTCAACATACTTCCTTTCCGAAGTGATTTCAGCAAACATCTTCCAATGACTGAAGGAAGCATCGTCAGATGGGGCATGCCAACTAGGGCTATCTTTCTCTAAAACGAAAAAGTACACCATCGCAGCAATGGATACTACGAAAGATACTTTCCTCAAAATATTTTGCCTATTCATCTCGATTTGGGAGAAAATTAGTTTTTGATGCTTACAATTGCAACCATGTTGCATTTTCAAGACCCAAAATGACGTGGAGCAAGCAAGAATAGGCATCATTAATGTTTCCGATCGCGCCATTCGGGGTGAGTATGAAGACCTCCCGGGAAAAGAGGTAAAACGCCTTCTAGATCTGTGGCTGGTGTCAGAATGGGAGGCAGTTTACGCGGTAGTCCCTGACGAACAAGATCAATTAGAAACGGAGATGATCCGGATGGTAGATCAGGAAGGTTGTTGTCTCATCGTCACAACAGGAGGCACGGGACCGGCCATAAGAGATGTGACTCCTGAAGCCACCATGGCTGTTAGTGAAAAACTGCTTCCCGGATTTGGAGAGCTGATGCGACAAGTCAGCCTTCAATATGTACCTACCGCGATCCTCTCCCGACAGACGGCTGGTATCCGTGGTAAATCCCTGATTGTCAACCTTCCAGGAAAACCCAAATCGATTAGTGAGTGCCTGGAAGCAGTGTTTCCTGCTATTGCATTGATCTGATAGAAGGCCCTTATCTGGAAACTGATGAAACACACATGAAAGTTTTCAGGCCTAAAAAAGGATGAGTAATCCAATAAACGAAAAGTTAAAGCCCGGATCATGCATCAACAGTGATCCGGGTTTCATCATATTTACTGACGTATAAAGCCGTAAGGCCAAAAATTCGAATAGAGATGAAAATTATTCCAATGGTTCGATCAATGCTAATCTTGTGGCTTTCGGGATTGATTTTCATCAATTGCCAACCTAAACAAGTAAAATCCCCTTTCCTCACGGGCCGGGGTACTGGGATCGATGGTGCCACTTTAATGGTCAATGACCTGGAAGCGGCAATCACCTATTTTGAAGATACCCTTGGTTTCAACATCAGAGGAAGTGGAGACGAAGGTCCATTTGCTGGGTCCATCACGGCTTCCATCAACCTGGGAGACATGACTACCTTCGAACTGATGTCAATGGCTGACTCGCTGGAAGAGAATAAAAAATCGGAATTCATGCAGTCATTCCTTGATTCCAACGAAGGCGTTCGTTTATACTCCTTATCCACTTCTTCCACCGATTCCACCTTGTTGGGCCTCACTTCGATTGGTCATCAACTGGACTCCATCCAATCTTACCGCACTTCTTCAGAAACTCCAGAAGGCTGGTCCTGGGATGATGGATCTCCAAAACGAAGAAGTTTAGATTTCAATGCAACAGATCCGCCTGCATTCCTTCCCAGGTTCATCGAAAAGATCGATTATGGATATGCTGATGTTCAAAAGGACTGGAGGACATATTACATCTATCGTCGGTGGTTCAATGACCATCCGAATGGAGTGGTAGGCACATCCGCAATTCGGATAGCAGTAGCAGACCTTATCAAAGCGCATAAGACTTATCAGGAAATGGGACTTGAGCTAATCGAAAAAAGTGATTCGATCATCCGGTTTCAGGTGTTCAGGCATCAGGAATTGCATTTGGTCTCAGCGAAAAACAACCCGCAACTCACAGCATTTGTCACATCGCGAGGAGAAGGTGTATTCGCCGTAAGATTTGACGTTACTAATCTGGATTCTACTTACCAGTACCTGGAAAAAGAACTACCTTCAGAGGCGATTTCCAGAACTGCAGAACATGTGATTATTCAACCAGAACATGCGTTCGGGGTTCAATTGGAATTTGTGCAAGAGCCTGATTCTCAAAGTCAATTGGCAAAAAGGTTGACACCAGAAGATGAACTGGACAGTCTGGCCCTACAGCATGCTTCAGGACTTTACGACAAGTACTGCTCCTTGTGTCATGGGTCAGACCGAGAAGGATACGCCGCTGACCATGCGCCTTCGCTTCGTTCAAAATCGTTGCTTGCATCGAGTAAGGAAACGAATTTCATGCGATATACCATGCAGTACGGTCGTGCCAATACGGCCATGGCGGGCTATCTTAACACGCAAGGTGGACCGATGGAATACATTGAAATTGAGCTACTCCTGGAATGGCTTTATCAGGTAAGCGAAGTGGATGAATCCGTAGAAATTCCCAGAGATCCGGTACTTGGCGATGTAGCATTGGGTGCTGAACTGTATTCCAAAAATTGTTCGGTTTGTCATGGAGCAAACGGAGAAGGCATTTCAGCCCCGGCATTAGGCAATCCGATGCTGTTGGCTACAGCCACTGACCATTTCCTTCGATATGCTATTGCCCAAGGGCGTGATGGCACACCCATGATCGGATTCAAGGACAGCTTAAATGCCAAGGAGATTGATGGATTAACCGCATTTTTGAGAAGTCGAGCGTCCGGATGGGACATTCCCGAGTCCGATACCGTTTCCGTCCCCTCACCCGAGGAATATGTGCTCAATCCCGATGCAGAAGATCCGGTTTTCGAATTAAAAGACGGTAAATATGTAGCTGCGGAACAAGTGAACCGAGCGTATCAGGACAGCTTGCGCATGATCATTTTGGATGCGCGATCAGAAGTGGCCTGGCGTCAGACGCACATTCCGGGTGCAATACCTGTCCCGTACTATGAAGACCCTGAAAACTTCATCGATGACATTCCCAATGATGGCACCCAAATCGTGATTTACTGCGCATGTCCCCATGCAGCTTCCAATCGTGTGAGGAATACCCTGAAACGTAATGGCTTTGAAAATGCGGTAATCATCGATGAAGGTATCCTGGTTTGGGCGCAAATGGGATATCCGGTGAGGAATGGGAGTTAAATTTGAGTCTCTACTAACTCTATATTCAAAAACGATTTTTAAAAAATCCCCCTTGCCCCCTGTTTAAGTGGGATTATCCGTGTTTTTGAATGCTTGCTAATGCTTCTTGCGGCCTACGTTTGTGTCCTCACAAACGTGAAATAATCGCAATCCAACACTCGTTCGTGAAGACTCGAACGAGGGTAATAAAGGCTAGATGGAAAGGAATCTTACGCCGACGTTGTGTCCTCACAAACGTGAAATGAAAGTAGCTACAACCGAAAACTCGTTCGTGGAGACACGAACGAGGGCAATAAAGGCTAGATGAAAAGGAATCAATACAAGTACAGTGCCTTCATCCGATCCAGGTCCTGAGTACTCAGTCCAAGTCCGTCTCGAAGGTAGTTCTGAATCGAACCGTATTTTGATTTCATCAGTTTGTAAGAGGAATTCAGGTAATTGGGTCGTACATCCATGATCGCTCGTGAAGCCGCTGTTTCAATACCCAAAATATGTGCACCCAGTCGGGCATTCCGCTCCATCTTCTCATGCCGATAATAATTGGAGAGTAAATACTCCTGCATGATCACTTCTTCTGACACCCCAAGTGCGGACAGTATTAGCGCAGTAAGCAACCCCGTTCGGTCTTTGCCAGCGGTACAGTGATAGACCAAACTATTGTTATCCTCATCTAGCAATAAATTGAATACTTTGGCGAAATCCTTAGCACCCTGATCGGCGAAGCGCTCCATCACCGTTTCCATTTTACCTGCTCCGTTAAATTCTTCTGCAGTCTGCTTTCTGATCTCTTTATTGGTTCTCTCTAACTCTTCATCGGTAATCCCGGAAATAGGAATGTGTATCCAATCTACTCCTTGATTTGGTGGAATTTTATCAGGCGCATGGTCTACCTCTCCTACCGTTCTCAAGTCCACGACCGTTTTGATATTGAGCGTTTTCATGGCTTCAAACTCATCGTATTGAAGCTTTTCCAGCTTACCCGATCGATAGATCTTTCCCCATCGCACCTGCCGACCGTCTACCGTCCTGATCCCTCCGAGATCTCGAAAGTTTAGCACTTTTTCAAATTTGATCTGTCGATGTGAAACGACAAGTTGCGTCGCACTATCCAGGTGAGACATGGATGCCTCTGGCCGATGTTGTGCCAGAGAAATTACATCATTAGGTTCGTTTACTAATTCATCAGCTTTTGAACCTTCCAACTTCCATCCGGAAGACAACCATTCCTCAAAATAGGGACTATCAATCGCAGGCTCCTTTAAATCGTAAGGAGGTATGGGTAATCGCTCATAAGGCTTACAACCTCCAGCAAGAGCAATCAGGAGAATCATCACAAGCAAAATCCTCGCAAATCGTATAATTATCATGAAATAGTTGGCTTTTGACCTTTCGCTTTTACGCTACTCTCCAAAACTTGTTTTCGATAAAATAGGAAAAATACAATTTGCAATTTTCACTGACTCAAAAACTCCTGCTCCGTCAATGGTTTATCCAGCATTTGCCATTCAGTCTTTGCAGGAAAGTGTGTTTTGATCAGGTCTTCAGGACTGATAAACAGGTAATAGAGATTTGGTTTTCTTTTGATCACTTGTTCTCCTTTAAGCTTTGATCTGCTTCCCCAGGTCGTATCTATCAAATTCCATTCGTCATTGAGTTTTACCCTATTCCAGGAATGGCGGGCATTGGAATCCAACGCACCTGTAAACGTATTTGTCCTGGCATAACCAGCCAAAAACTCTACTTCTAAACCAGCCAAATCGCACAATTCCACAAATAGCCGGGAATACTCCGAGCAAATTCCTTTTCTGGAAAAAAAGGAGTCTGTAAAAAGGTAAAGATTTTGTGTCTTATCATAAATAGCTTGATCGTATGCAATATTGAAAGTCATCCAGTAATAGATACTTTCTACCATTTCGGCATCGTTGCTCGCCTCAAGTTGAAGGTATTTGATGAATCGTTTTTTACTCCTTTCGTATTTATCCGGAATGTCAACCACATGGTTGTAAAGCCGATAGTTGATGGAATCCTTCGCCTGTATAGTTGGTCGAAAACAGATCAACAGGACAACTGTCGCAAAAAGTCTTATGATATCGGTTTGCATCAAGATGAATTTAACATAAATCAACCATAGTCGCATGAATTTAAATCATCAGCGGATCCTGATAGTTGCCTAAAGCTTGTACGCGTTTTCAACGCGAATATTTAAAGTCACGCGATTTATTTTAATCGCGCGACAGCTAAGAATCAACAACGTGCCTGCTAATCACTTATTCTATAACCATACCATTCGACAATACAATATGAATATCCCGGCTATGTCGTATGTCTTCTAATGGATTGGCATTTAAGAGCACCAGGTCTGCTTCCTTACCGATTTCAATGGTTCCGGTTCGATGATCAATACCCAGCATTTCAGCACCGTTTAACGTAGCTATTCTGAGCACTTCCGCGTGGGTCAGCTCACAATCTTTTAGTAACGCTAATTCATCATGAAAACTATCTCCGGGAACAATCCACGGATTATTGCTATCTGTTCCAGCAGTGAGTAAAACGCCCCCATCATGGAGTTTTTTCACGAACTGCTGCACCTTTGGCCATGCGCGCTGGGCTTCAGTGAAATGCTGCTCCGACCAACCGATATTAAAATTAAAAGTGGTCTTCCAGTTCTCTACCAACTCTTTCGGAAGCTTATCCAACATCGCATTGGAAGTATACTTCGGCGTATTTCCAAAGAACGTGGCATGAAAAACCACCAGGGTAGGATCAATCGAAGTATGGTTTGTTTTCAAGGTCTGAATCAATTCAGATATTTCTTGACTACCTAAATCCACATACTCAAACCATTTGTAGAATCCAATGGCCCCCATCATGGCCGCCCTTCGATAATCATCTCTATGCATTTCTGGTAGATATCGCTCATGCGCCGGCACAATATGGACGATGTTATCCACTCCCAGTTCGGACGCTTCTGTCCATGACGTAGTATGTAAATGCGCAATAGTCTTGAGTCCTAAGTTTTGAGATTCATTAATAGCAAACCCAAGTAAATCTGGAGTCAGTGAAGTATATAGCTTAATAAAGTCCACACCAGATTCCTTTTGCAGAAGTATTTCATTCCTTACTTCATCTTCGTTGGTCACTTTTACCGTCAGATTAATGAATTCCAGGGTATCCAAAATATCGCCTGCTACAAAGAATTCAGGCCCTAAGAGCTTTCCTGACTCGATATCCGATTTTGCCCTGACCGTTAATTCCGTTTTTCCTCCCGGGTCTCTGGCAGTAGTGATCCCATGTTCTAACAATAGTTTAGCGCTAATCTCAGGCAGACTATCTGATGGATTTAAACGAAGCGTCGGTTTCCTGTTGACAAAAGACAAATCCGCCGGTCCCATGGTTTGGTGAACATGGGTCTCTATGAAACCGGGAGACAAATATTTGCCCGTGCCGTCAATTACCTTACCTGCATACTTCAATTTTCGGCGCTTCTTAGTTTTGGCCATCCGGACAATCATACCATTTTCAATGAGAATATCCTGATTTTCACTAAGTATGCCTTTTTCTACATCGATGACATGTACGTTGTAGATCAACAGGTCTTGTCCGACGACATGACGCATGGAAATAATAGCTACTATGATTCCCACGATGATGATTTTTATGACTTTCATTTTAAGGATTGTTTGGAGACATCAGTAATGAGATCGAGCTGTTTTTTACATTTCAAAAAATATTTTTTCATCAGTGTAAAAAATCGAGGAAGAGCTGCACTAATCCCCACGGAGCCTAATAGGGAGCATGAACCAAAAGGAAAAACAAGCGCGATTCAATCTCTTTTTGAAAGAGCACCGGGGTATCATCCATAAGTTGTGCCGTGGATATGCCAATTCCGTGCAGGACTTTGAAGACAATGTACAGGAGGTGTACTATCAACTTTGGAAATCCATCGATCGATTCGAGGGCAAATCAAAGTCAGGCACCTGGGTCTATCGACTGACCCTGAATGTTTGTCTTTATAACCTGAGTAAGAGGAAAAAAAGGGTGGATCATCCAACAGAAGCACAAGTCATTCGGGATTTGCAGGAACAAAATCATGAATTTTTTAAGCCTGATAGTCCCGTAAAAATATTGTACGAATCCATTGCCTTGTTGCGTCCCATAGACCGGACCATTATCATGCTCTATCTGGAGAAAAAAGATCTCCGGGAAATTGCGGATGTCGTTGGGTTAAGCGCTACAAACGTCGGAGTAAAAGTCAATCGAATTAAGAAAAAATTAAAAGAAATTGTTGATGAACGATTTGCAAGAGATATGGAATGACATTCCCGAAAGTCCTTCGGATGAGAAAGTCGTGGAAAACATTATAAGTGGAAAGTCAGTATCAGAAATCGACCGATTCAAAAAAGTATTGAAGGTTGAAATGTTGGCTTCTTTTGGTCTCTTGATCCCTTTTTGGTTCGCAGTAGACCTGATGGGTGTTGAGTTATTTGTATTGGTCTGCCTCGTTTCCATTGTCGGTGGAATCCTAAACCTGAGTACCCTCTGGCGCTTGAAAAGGCTAGAATTATTGGATGAACTACGGGAATTCCTCACGAATTGTATCCGCATCTTGAAGTCCTTTGTCATCACCTTTATGCTTACCGTAGAAATTTTCGCCTGCATTGTGGTGGTGTCCGCAAAATCACGAATTGCTCCAAGCCTTCCTTGGGGTGAATGGTTGTCTGCATCCAGCGGTGTGCTACTCATCTTTTTACTGATCATCATCAATCTGACACTTTTCGGATATGCCTGGTTTTTTTACATCCGAAGGATCAAGTCTTTATCGGGCTTACTGAGAGAAATAAATGAGGCTGAAGTGGATGCTGAAGCTTAAACTTTTCCATTGGTCGCAAACAAGTAAGAAGTGGAGATATGCCTACTTTCGCAGGAACTAAGCGACCTCCAAATAGAGTTAATCTCGCGGGGCTATGCCTATTCTCGTCAAAAGATTGCCGCAACTCCCGAATAGCCATCTCGGAAGTCTCGCAATGACGAGATAAACAAGTAATTATGGAAGCAATCATCACCATAGTAGGGTTTTTAGGAGCAGGTAAAACCACCTTGCTCAAGCAATTGACCAATCGTTTTTTGCAGACAGGTTGGAGTCCATATATCATCCTCAATGACTATGAAAATGCTTCCCTTGACATGCAGCAGTTCCTGGAAAAGCTGGGTCCGAAAGAGATCATGCCACTCAATGGCAGTTGCATATGCTGCAGTGGTATCGGTGAACTTCGATATTACGTCAACAGCATCCCGGAAAGAGAAAATGGCATTACCCTGATTGAAGCGAATGGCACCTCCGATGCATGTTCATTGATGGGTTTTCTAGGAGTTGGATTGGAAGATCGGTTTTTACCTCCGGTACAGGTTTCTGTGGTGGATGTCAAAAACTGGCAACGACGAGCCGAACACAATGAATTAGAAAGGAATCAAATCCAGGTCTCTTCCCTGATTGTGCTCACCCATCTGGAAAATACCCGACCTGAGAGACAAGTGGAAGTCAGAGAAGGCATCGCCGAACTGAATCCTACCGCGGAGATCATCACCTCAGACGAAATCGATGTATCGCTCCTTCCTAAACTTGTGCCTTCTACCAATAAAGCCGCAAAGTTGGATCACCTGAAAGCCCACTGGTCTTCATGCTCCATCGACCTCCCTGTTTTGCCAGACATGAGTTGTATTCAACACATCTGCAAAGAATTACCCAAAAGCATGCTCCGCGTAAAAGGCTGTACCAAAATAGGTACAGAGGAAAACTACACATTCTTTGAGCGCACCCCGGACGGAACCATCAACATTCGCCCCTTTTACGGCGAACCAACTACCGGACCCAAACTGCTAACGGTAGGGCCTGGTAGTGAATATTCGGTGTTGGAGAAGGCAATCGAAGGGAATTTGGCTGCGGTAAAAGCATAACTTCAATCAATTGCCAAGCATCCAGCGAACCAATTCTTCCTGATCTACAATGGACCAACTATGGGGGTGCCGGTCGCCATTGGCACGGTAGCCTTTGTCCTCAGTAGTAATGTATTCTACCCTGGTATTCGGTAGTTCCTCAGCTAACTGCGTCGATAGCTTCTCAATCCAATGGGCATTCATATCTGTTGGTTCGTTTTGTCTATTGTCCTTCCACCACTGTGCATCGGGTTCGGAATAAAACCGGATTTTCACACCATCTAAACTTGAAAGGTTCTCGATGTTTTTCGTTTCCGAAGTGTATGGAGAATGTTCTTCGTAAGGTTCCTTATCCTTTTCAGGAGGACCAAAAAAGTGATCAAAGAACCGCACCAAAAAGGCAGCTTCCTGCATGGAGGCTTGAGAAAACTGTCGGGTAATATTCCGCTCACATAACCGATAGAGTTCCAGCAAGTCAACCGGTGAATCCACCACAAATACACCTTGGGGTTGCACGGATAGCTCGTTTGCTACCAGATAATTAGAAAGCAGTAAGGCAATGTTTCCTCCACTGGAAAAGCCTCCAATATGTACCTTATCTGTAGATAGATTGAGGGTATTAAAAATAGCAACCAACCTTTCACTCAATGATTGTTTCTCCGCATCCGTGAGCCACAATTTTCGATTGTAGTTCATGTACACTACGGACAGTTGATGCATTTTAGCAAGTTCCAAAAAATCAAATTCCTCCTTGATGTCAGTCGCCCGTTGAGGAAATCCACCAAACAAAACAAGCGTAGCCTGTCCTCCATCCTCAGGAAAGCTGACTTCATAGTCTTCCGCCATGTTATGTTTATAGACAGGGGATTTATTTGTCAGATCTTGTGCTACTGTGTGCTTGCTACAATAGCAGATCATCAGGGTCAAGAAAATAGTAAGGTGGTTCTTCATACATCAAAGACAAGGACATTTGAGAAGGAATAAAAACTATGGAGCACATCCCTTTTTGAATTAACAATAAATGACAACTGCCTTACAGTCTTCAATTGTAGCCCTGGCCCACTTTGAATACAAGGATGTCAAACTATCCGGTAATCCCGTAGAAGGATTCCCGATCGAAAACGGTCCCTTGTTGATCTAAGTATTGACGGTCGAAGTGAAGGAACCTTAGCTCACGTGCAATAACTCCATTTTTCCATTATTTGTGACCTATAAGGCAGGCGTATTCTCATATTTTTACGAGGCCCCTCCATATGAGGTTTTTGGCCATTCGGGTTGTTAATCCCAAAAGCCCACCTCATGCGACACCTTACCTATTTTTTCATCTTCCTGTTTTTTGTCACTTCTTGTAGCTCTAATGAGGAACCACCTCTGGTGCTTACCACAATACGAATTGTAACGGACCAGGGGATCAGGCTAGATGTCGTTTCCTCCGAACAAACCACCTTGCAGTTAGACGGATTTGACCAGAACAATCAACCTTTTGAGATCAATGATGAAATCCTCTGGTCTGTTGAAAATGATCACGCCACCATCACTCAAAATGGCGTACTTACGGCCCAATCGGTAGGTACAGCGATTGTCGTAGCGCAGGTTTCCGACCTCCGGGCCGAAGCCAGCCTCTCGATCTGGGACAGTTCAGCTCCACGAACCGAAATATACGTCAGTGACGTGGGCAATGACAGAAACGGGCCGCATCGTATCTGGAGATATGACGAGAACGGAGAACATCCCGAAGCATTCATCTCTACCGCCTTATCCAGACCTCAGGACATCATCTTTCTGGAAGATCAGCAGATCGTGCTGGTCTCAAATCTCGGCGGTAACAACATCAATCAATACGATATTGAAACAGGTGAGTTCAAAGGCACCTTTGCCGCCAACCTTAACGGACCCACACGGATTGATATTGGGCCTGACCGGCTCATCTATGCCATTCAGTGGAATGGCGGACCAGTTCGCAGATACGAGCAAGATGGGACCTTTGTCGATGACTTTACCGATACCTCGATCGATGAAGCCATCGGTATGGCGTGGGATAATCAACGCAACCTCTATGTCGCTTCATTCAATGATGGCGGAAGTGGATTCGTATTACAATTCGATCCGGAGGGCAACCAGATCGGCACATTCATCAATACCAATCTGGTGGGGCCCACGGACATTTGGTTTGATGGATCGGATATGCTCGTCAATGATTGGTCGGCTAATAGTGTGAAAAGATTTGATTCGGAAGGCGTTTTTCTGGAAACCTTTATCTCCGGGGTTGCGCAACCAGAAGGCGTGGCCACATTGAATGGAAATCTCCTGCTGGGAGCCAGTGGCAGTTCCTCCGTTCCCATGTATACCAGCAATGGCTCCTTTGTAAGTAACCGTATCACGCCGGGCAAAGGAGGCTTGATCACTCCAAATGCTGTAGTCGTGAGGAGAGTCAATCCCTGATCATACACGTGACCATCCAGCTTACGCTGGTAGCACTTACTTTTTCTTTACAATCAATGCGGAGATAAGCGCGACAATCATACCGATGGGCAACACTTCGAAATAAGAAAATAAAACAAGGAAGAACGGGTTCTTTGTCATTTCCTTAAAACTTGCCATCTGAGCTGTTGTGGCCTCTACCTCACTGGCCGGCGCATTTTTAATCATATAATCCGCATAGACGTCCATGAAATCCGGCACTACAAAATGATAATACAGCAGACCCAAAACCACGTAATAGGTAGAAGCTACGAAACAAATTAAGGCACCTGTTTTCAAGGCTTTCAGAAAACTAATTTGGCCATCCAGCAACTTGTTTCTGTAATTCCTTACGCCAAAATAAATCACTGAAAACACAATGACCATGGTCGCATATCCAATTACATCGTTCCCTACATAGTCGGGATTGGAATACATCATGTCCATGTGGAATATGGAATTCGTCGCTAATACTAACCCGATCACACTGCCAAAAATTAAGATGACCTTCTTCATAGGTATTCGATTTAAATTTCCAGTGAAACTAGAATGTTAGCGGATAAAGCACTTCATACTTTGGTACCGATTGTGCCTAAATCATAAATGTCATACCAAAGTATTATTCCACAAGTTCCAATTCTTTGGCCCTGGTGATGGCCTGGAACCGGCTATTGACGTTCATCTTGGTAAAAAGGTTGGAAACATGCGTTTTTATGGTACTTAAGGACAAGAACAAGTGGTCAGCTATTTTAGAATTGCTATGCCCTTTCGCGATCAATTGTAAAATTTCAAATTCTCTATTGGTAAGAGCAAGCTCCCTCAAAGCCGCTTCATTTAAAATGAATGTTTTGGATTGCGGTACGATTACTTTTTTCTCTACGATGACAGTTTCGGTTTTTGGCTTGATACTTTGCGAAGCGATCCACACTCCTAACACGGTAAAAACTACTGCTATCAAACCGATGTAAATATCTATGGCATTATCCAGTATCAAAAAATTCCATTGCAGCCACTTCAATCCGAATATAAGCGCGGCTAAAATGAGACCGTAAAGTAGAATATGTTTTAGTTCACGAGTCACTTGCATTCAAAATGAGCAGATGCATTAGATAATTCCTGAGAAAGATAGCCAATTTCCTCGAAGACAATTCGGATGATTAATGGTGATCTTCGGCATAGAAAGTTATACGAATGAGGTTGTTTCCTTCACCTCATCATTATTGGTCTTTCCTGGAGAATGGACTATCATTTTTACTTCTCCCAAATTTTGCGAACAAGTTTTAACATCGGAAGTTTCGACATATTCAATTTAACTTTTTCAGGATCCTTATTTGATCGATTGACAAGTTCTTCCTTGTGGTGATTTTCCTTCTCAGCTTTTTCTAGTGCTTTTATTTCAAGTTTCCATAATTCATCTTCATCAGGGGGTTGGATCAAATCAACCCCACCTTTATGAGGAACCTGAACATAATCTTTAGGGGGAGTCAGTAAATCCTGTTCGCACCTTTTTGAACAGAGATTCGCAAGCATAGGTATTGTGTCGGTCCCAACATAGGCGCTGATCCACATTTGGTTGGTCGTTTCGTAGGTTAGTTCTTTTTCACACACACTACATCTCAAAACAGCCCCATCATACCTGACAGGATTATGATCCAGCGATGGGAAAGTCATTCGATTTTTGTAGTTACCATACAGCGCCCTCGTACTGATTCGACTGTCCTTTAATTGCTTGCATTTGGTTAGCTCATATGGCAACCAGTGTAAATCATAGGAGGTATAAGGATCAAAATATTCGAGGGATTCCATTTCCCCAATTTCGGGCGGAATTCTCTTCAGAGCACTTCCGTACAGCCCAACTTTTCTGACCTTCTTGAGTTTGGAAATGGTCTCTGGCAAGGTATGAATCTGTGCAAATAATTCATCTCCCAAAAACTCCCTCGGCACAAACTCATCTTCCCCATTTTCAGCAAGTTCTTCTATGTATTCACAAAGCTTCCGCCAGGCTTTTGTTGTTCTATCCTGTACCTTATTCTGTATTTCGGAATTGCTGCTATTCATGATGTCCTGGTGTGATTTCTTCTTATCAAGTTAATATGAAAAAAAGAAGAATGATTTCTTTAGATCGTAATTGGATTGCGCATGTGCTTTAGAGGCATTTGAATGGACAAAAAGCAAGTTGTGGCGAGTGGGGGGTTGTTTTACATTAGTGTTTCAGACAATTGGTTTATTCCCAAAAGCAATTAGTCTAGTCGTTTTCATTGAACGTAAATTCTTCATCACCTAGGGACACTGTTGTTCGAAACCCTTGCTTTATCAAATCAAACCCCAGGTTGTACGGTTTCTCTGTGCCCGATGGTAAATACGCAACATAAACCGCTGTTCCTTCATAAAAAGTCATTTTCATTCCAATTATTCCAAATTCATCGGGTGAGCAGAATTGGTATGTGAATACATGTGGGTTAGCCCCACGTATAGCTAAAGCTCTTTCTTCTAATTCAAATCTTCTAGCAATGAAATTTTTCATTGTTTCATCGTTCTTTTCTTGAAATGTGGCAAACCCAAGCAGTATTGTAATCTTTCCATTAAAGTTTTTCTTGTACTCATGCCGATAAAGCCCGTAGGAAATATTCTCAAAACAATCTATTAAGCGATCAGTATTCATATTCCCCTGTAAAACTGGAAATTCGATTCCTGACTTAGTCCGTACGACACCTGACTTTGCATTTCTGACGATCTCTTTATTCAAAAAATCTTTGCTTTTTCTCCGAAATGCTCTGTTAATCTTAGTACGTGTTTGTAGAAATCCAATAAGGTTATTTTGGAATAGACTCGTAATTGATAACATTAAAAACTCATCATCCTTGGACTTTCTTGAGTTATGCAGATCGCATGATGGAACCGTTATCAAATTTTCTCTAAGGTTAAGTTTAACGTCCTTAAATTCGGGAAAAAGGCATAACGGAGGAACATGTTCTCTCGAGTTTGCTGGCTGTCCACACCGATAGCAATAATCTAGCTCCATGATGGATGGTAAATAATTAATGTGGGCAATGAAACTAGCATTTGCAAGCTGAACTTCTCCAAAGGGGTTAATACTATTTCTCTACACCTGCATAAATTCAATTCTTTTGATAAAGTAAATTCCTTTGAAGGCGTATGAGATACCTAAACATTCCACCAGTAATGAGAATGCTGATGGATAGACACTTTATAAAAGCTGGCGGCACATGACTAATACATATTAATTCTTACCTTCTAGGTGGCGGTGGTGGTGGATTTCTTGGTGTTGGAATATTTGTCCTCTTAGGGGTACTTGGAGGTGGCGGAGTGGGCCTTGTCGGTGGAGTTGGCCTTGGTGTTGGATTTGATCTCTCATTTGCCATTAGTCTTCAACAGTTACATTATAATTTGAACTTAGAAAGTTAGCCCACTCATTGCGTGCTAATCGTTCAACTTTTTTATTATTGTTCACCTTAATACTTTTTAGTTTGTCAAGAATTTGGAGTTCTTTGTCTCTAAGTTGAAAGTATTTCTCGGTTGCCATTTTTTCATCCTCGTTCGTTTCAAATTCACTCCAAAGTTTCTCGTAATCGAGATGAAGAGTTTCATAAAATATGTATGACTCTGCAAGTGTCTGTTTGTCTTTCAAATAAGGCAAAAATGGCTTGATGATATTAGTTAATTGTGAGGCACCAAGAATTGATGCCCAAACAATAGGGTATTCCTTCCAAATAAGCCAGGCGCCTATTGTTCCAGATGATGCAATTGCAACTGTTACATTGGCTATCCTATCAAAGGTTCGGATGTACGAATTGAAATGACTCAAATAAAGAGCCTGATATTTAGTTCGAATAAAGTTACCCCATATCTTTTCTCTCATAACTTTCGAGTGATGACTAAAATATCCATAGAACAAGTACAAATGCGTATTATGCTTAAGCGTTAAACCTTGGAGATCAATCCCAAGCGCTTGTTGCTGGAATTAAGTACAACTGTACTGAAACAGTGAAAATAAAACATACCCCTCCCATCACCAAGCCATTTACTGCGAAAAACCTAAAACCAACAACTAAGCGCTTATAGAGAGCTACCCCATTCCCCCACTCCTGCGAACCTGCTTCGTTCTACCTCTGTGATATTATAAACCAAAAACATCCGACAGCATTGCAAAAGCTACCGAGCGGGATTACACAGAAGTAGTAGAAGCACGTCAGCATATGCAACTTCAGCAACTGTTATCAGCTTTTGTTAGTGAAAATTCTAGTCTTTCTCTTAAAGTTCTGATCCCATTTGGACTGGAGTTCGTCTCCTTGAGAATTGTCAAGAGGTCCAGTTTTTTGGTTTTTAAAGAATGGGTCAGGACTCATAATTGTGCAAGAAATCCTTCTCTCTTTTTGCCAGTCCATATGATATTGAAAGCCATAAAGAGCTTCCAAGTTCAAATCCTGAAAAATATAGATCGCTCTCGCTTCGTTGTGACTCAAAGATTGATGAATCATAGTGAACGGACTCAAATTATCTTTCTTAAAAGCCTCAAGATTGTAATTGAATTCTTTCTTCTCATAATTAAGAAGTTTAAGTTCAGCCGTTAAGTTGCCAACACTTGGTTTTTTCGAAAAATCAAGAACAGTATAGTTCCAAAATTCCAAGCCACTATTGTTGACAGTTGACCAGTATAAATGCCATTTTCTTCTAAACGCTTTTATATCCTCTTCTCGAGATTTGAAGCCTTCTGGATTAAGCGAGTTCTTCAATATGTTATTGAAATCATCATACTGACTCTTCTTTTTGAAAATTTCAATCAAACCGCTAATTCCAGTACCTATTAGCGCCCCTCCAATTGAAGCGTAAATCAACTCCTTTGTCAAGGCTCCAACCCACATTAGGAGACCGCCCATAATTGAAATGATGAGGTAACTAAAGGTGGGAAAGTCGATTCGGTTCATATTCGCAAAATGATCGAGTGGTGATTGTTGTTGACAACATCAAAATAGAATGTTCTTTATTCCTTCTATTTCTAATATAGTAACTAAGCTAATGAGTTTTAGACGTATCTTGAAACGTTATCAACTAAATACCTTATCATTACGAATCCTGGGATTGACTCGGCGCTTAATTCATTAGCAATTGCATCGAAACAGATCGCGTTACATTATAACCCAACCACTCTTAGCAGAAAATCCAAAACGATCATCTAAGAACCGGGAACTTCCACACGCTTCACCTCTCCATAAGCCACGCTGTAGCGCTGAAAAGCTTCTTCCAGCCGTGTATGGTTGATGAGGGAAAGCAAAACGCGGATGGGGCCAGCGTGGCATACCACTACTACCCGTGTGTCGGTGCTTTGCAACAGGTTTTGGTACCAGGTATTGACGCGATTGACCAGGAGTTGCATGGATTCTCCGTTGGGTACCTGATGGTGCACAAAGTCCGCCATCCATGGGTCAAGTTCTTCTTGGTCAATAGCTGACCAGGGCCGGAGTTCCCAATCTCCAAAGTTCATTTCCATCATCTCAGCTGCTTCCGTCAATTTTGGACTGGGAATCATTTTTGCCAATGCCTTACATCGATCTAGAGGACTGGTGTACACTGCATCAATCTTGTCGGGAAGTTGTTGCAAGACCGCTTTCGCTTCTTCTGGAAAGTTGCCGGACAGAAGCACATCGGACTGCCCATAACAGATCTCTTTAGCAATGTCGGGGGTGGTGTGACGAACTAAATATATTTCCATAAGATCACTACGACGGCATAATACACTACTTCTACCATCTGCTGGGTAGCTCCCAGGCAGTCTCCGGTATATCCACCGATCCGCTTCTGAAAGAAGCGACTCAAATACATCTTGAACAAATACAAAGGCAATGGCACCAGGCACCACCACCAATCATTGGTCATGAAGGCAATCACCGCGGTGGGGATCAGGCCCACCAGAAGCGATACGATAACATTAGTGATCGAAAAGGACTTGGCTACGGGTTTTGCTTTGCTTTGCTCGTCTTCCCTTACATACTCATGGGTAAATATCACGGTACCGGCGATCATTCGACTGAGAGTATGTCCATTGATGACGATGAGTAACAACAGCAATGGGTCATATTTTGGGATGATCTGTATCAAAAGGGATACTTTCAACCCTAATAGGATCAAAAGCCCTACTACGGCATAAGTCCCCACCCGGCTGTCTTTCATAATGGTCAGGATCTGTTCTTTGGTCCAGCCGCCGCCAAAACCATCACAAACATCCGCAAACCCATCCTCATGAAAAGCGCCCGTAAACCACACAGAGATGGCAATAAATATCATGCTGGCAAACAAGGGGCTCACCATCCAATTTCCAGCCAACAAGCCTATTCCCGAGAGTGCACCGATGATCCAGCCAATCATTGGAAAATACCGTACCGATTTGTTGATGTACTCCGGACTGTGATCCACCCAGGACGGGGATGGGATTCGGGTGTAAAACATTAGCGCAGTGAAAAATATTTTGATCTCCTCTCTCATGTGGTAGAAGTACTTACACCAGCTGTATCAAAGCTGGCCATATCGTTTAACATATTTACTGCCATTTGCAGTAACGGATAGCTGGTCGCACAACCAGTCCCTTCTCCTAATCGCATGTTTAGTTCCAATAAAGGGTCGGCCTTCAGGTGAGCCAGCATACCGATATGGCCTTGCTCCTCTGAACGATGGGTAAACACGGCATAATCCCTGACCTCAGGTCGGATCTGTTGAGCAATCAGAAAGGCCGCGGTAGAGATAAAGCCATCTATCAGAAGCAGGCACTTACTGCTAGCACCAGCCAACATCCCTCCTACCATCTGGACCATTTCAAAGCCGCCGAAAGTCGCAAGGATCTCTTCAGGTTTTGTCGTGGCATCCAGCCCATGAAAGGTACTGACCTCTTCCAATGTTTGTAATTTCTGCTTTAGGAAATCATCCTCGGCTCCGGTTCCTTTGCCTACACAGGATGATAAAGGCAGGTCACAGACCGTACTCATGATCAATGAAGCGGCCGAAGTATTGCCGATTCCCATTTCTCCGAATCCAATCACGTTGGTTCCCTTTCGGACCAATTGCTTCACGATCTCCGCTCCTTTTCCAAGTGCCTGGCGACAGGTTTCGGGGGACATGGCCAGTCCTTGGCGATAATCTGTAGTACCCATACCCATTTTAGCGTTGACCAGATTGGGCGTTTCGCCGAACGCATGATTGACGCCCGAATCGACGACCATTACCTGCATATTCGCCACCTTGGCGAAGACATTGATCGCTGCCCCTTCTTGAAGAAAATTCATAACCATCTGATGCGTGACCTCTTGTGGGTAGGGATTCACCAGACCCGAGCTGGCTATGCCATGATCGCCAGCAAAGACGAGTACCACGGGCTTATTTAATGATGGGTTGAGACTGCCTTGAATTCGTGCCACCTGAAACGCCAACTGCTCCAATTTTCCCAAAGAACCGGGTGGCTTGGTTTTCAAGTTCAGTTTATTCCAAATCTCCTGATCAAGGGTAGTGTCTACGGATGCGATTGACCATTCTGAGTCATTGTTCTTCATGTTTTGCTAGTAGTTATTTCAATTGTAAGGGTAAACCTGATACCATAAAAAATGCCTTGTCCGCTCGTTGCGCAATGAATTGGTTGATCCATCCTTGCAGTTCGACGAACTTACGTCCGACATGTGTTTCGGCATGAACGCCCATGCCTATCTCATTGGAAATAAAAATCAAAGTGGCTTCCTGCTCGAACATTAGTTCAAGCTCTTGTTTACAGGATTGCAAACAAGCATCTATGTCCTGTTTCAGGTCTACAAACCAGTTAGTCAACCAGAGCGTCACACAATCTATGACAATCACACGACCTTCCAGATCCAACTGGCTGATCGCCTTCTCTTCTTCCCATGTCTCCCAACGATCATCCCGGTCACCCTGATGGCGAGCCACCCTTTCTTCAAAATCCTCATCCCACCGTCTGGCAGTCGCCAAATAGACTGGCATATCGCTCAATCCCTTTGCCAGGTCCATCGCATAGCGACTTTTACCTGATCGCTCGCCTCCACTGATGTAATAAATCAAGGTCAGTTATGATTAACGTGTTTTCTAATTAATGCGGAACTTTCGTGGACTATACTTACAGACAAATTAGCCGAAATGGTCTTTGGAATTCATACGATCGTCATCTTCAGCTCTTCCACCGAAAGCATCCGCTTAACATGTTATTGGCAGGTCTCCTGGCTTGTCCTGTTTTAGCTTCCTTCCCATCAAAACCTTCAAGATCTCAACAGTGGATTAGATATGACTTCAACAATTATGGACTTACAGTTGCGGGGACAGCTCTTGATTTTAACAAGATTCCCTTTTCATTCATGGCTACAATTTCGCATCCATGAAACCAGTAACGGCACGAAATTATGTAAATCAATTTCCAAATCAAAAATCCAACTTTGACGTATTTAGAGCATAACGCATACAATTATTAAAATCAGAATCGCAGTGATTATTAGTTGATTTCATAATGGAATACGACCTACTCGCCTATTCAAAAAGCATTTACGAAAAGGAACTAAAATCTGGAAAATTCGAATTATTGATCATAAGTTTGACCGACATGAAAAAAATCACATCGCCAGTAATCATCACGTGTTTTCTCGCCTTTGCCTTACTCATTACCTCCTGCAGCGGGACGAAAGAGGATCGGAGATTAGACCAACTCAATAAAGAAAAGGAAGAGCTGACCGGCAAATTTGAATCCATTGGCGCGGACCTTGATCAGGCCATTGAAGAACTGGATACTAAAATTGCCAGTGAGAAAGGGCGAACGAAACGACGCCTGGAAAAAGCCAAAAAGGAATTATTAAAAACGAAAAAGGACATCAACGCATCCATGAAGGAGGTAGCTGAGGCATCCGATGAGAATTGGGAAAACATTAAAAAACAAACGGATGATCTGTTGAAGGACGTTGATGTAGACTTAAGTGGCCTCAAACAGAAAATCAATAGCGTGATGGATGAGCTCACGGATGAGTTGAAGGACTAGAAGCGATATCTCAACCCGATATTGAAATTTCTTTTAGTGGAATTCAATCCATTCCTGGACACAAAACCCTCGTCAAACACATTGTTGATACTCCCGGCTATAAAAATGGATTCACTCAAATCATAAGAGACATCCAAATCGAAAACGTCGTAGGTATCAAGTGAGATGTCATTGTTTTCACGCGTTTCACCAACAGCTAAGTATGTCAATTTTACCAGCAGTTTTTCCACAGGTAAAGCAGAAAGGGTGAAGAGGAATTTATTTTTAGGTATTCTTCTTAAGACAGTAAATCTCGTCAGTGCATTCGTGTAGGTATAATAGCCCGACAAGCTAAGTTGTGGCGAAAACGCATACCGGGCATTCAATTCCAGCCCATTCACTTCCCTTTCGGCTGTGAGATTGACATACCTGCCTATTGTCCTATCCTCATTGAGTTCCAACTCGACGAAGTTTTTGTCTTTCCGAAAGAAATAAGCTACTCCGCCACTCAATTTGCCTATCGCAATCCAGTTAGCTCCTCCTTCTATGGTTTCAGATTGTTCCGCGTCAAGGTCCAGGTTTCCTGCATCGTTTACCAGCCGATTTAAATCCCCTCCGTAGAACTGCCTCAAAGTCGGTGTAAGAAAAGTGGTAGCATAAGCTCCAAATACTTTGAGTTTACCTGACCCCAAATCGAATAAATAACTCGGGTTAATATCCCACACAAAATTGGTACCGGAAATACTATGAAAACTCAATCGGCCACCGAGTTGGACATTGAGGTTTTCCTTATTATAGATGAACGACATGTAAGGATCTAACATTGTAAAGCTTACTGTATCTGCCATTTCTTCTTCCGGTTCCCAGGTGGGTTGCTGAAGATTGATACCTCCGATCATTTCTAATTCATTCGAAAGCTTCTGATTGACCATCACATCGGCCTGTAAAAAATTACCACTGAAGTTGAAGATCTTACGATCCGCGGGACCACCAATACCCTGAAGATCATTGGTTCGTTTGTTTCTATGATAAGAAAAATTGCCACGTATACTTCCTTTAGACCAATTGTAGTTAGCATTAAATGCCACTCGAAGCAAGCTCAAATCCGCAAATGAAACATTATCCAAAAACATCGTGCCATCAATATCACTCAAAACTTGATGATAGGCAGAAGTAAAGCCTATTGAAAATTGATCTGAGAATTGATAGCCAACCTTCCCAAGGAAGTTGACTGAATTGGCCCCATCATCATCATAATTTTGTTTTCCGGAAGTATCTCTTGCTTCAGAAAAACCACCGGAACCACGGGTTGTACTGCTGACCAGGTAGTTGAAGCCCCCGGAGGTACCCGACAAATCGATATGAGTAGCAGACGTGTTGAAACTACCCAAATCGAAATTGAGGTTTCCAACGAACTTTTCATTCGCTGGTTGATTTGTAACGATACTGATCACGCCTACGGATGCCCCCGTTCCGTAGAGGGACCCCATCCCCCCCTTGATCACTTCTATGGACTCAATTTGAAGGAGATCTAGTAACCTTAGATCAAACTCCTGGGCAGTACCCGAGGGATCATTAAAGGGTATTCCGTCAATCAAAACCAAAGTCTGATCACTTTGGGCTCCTCTGATCCACAGATTAAGGCTCGTTCCCGGGGCGGCGAAGTTTCCATCTACATGGATACCCGGAATTTCATTGAGTAGATCGGAAATGTCTTTCCCTTTGTTGGAAGCAATTTGTTGGCTGTCCAATCGGTAAATGGCTTTCCCGAATTTTTCGAGGGTCATTTCAACTTTACTCCCAGCCTCTATGTAATCATGAGTTTGAACAACGTTCAGGGTATCCTGGGCCAGAACTGAAACATTCAGGCAAACAGCTAAAGCGGCAAAAAATGCCTTTGGTATAGGTTGGTTGATCATTTTATCATCAAAAGAAGCACCCAGGCCAGGGCTCACTTACCCTACATGCCATCATGCCACAAACGGTTCTATTCCAAGATCCTGACACAATTTAGTATTCAGGAATCGCAATAAATAGAAATAGGGAGAATCTGGTTGACTTCCAACAAAAATAATAACCTGTGGAGTCTTGAAAAATATCTTTGGGGAATCTGTTCTTAAAAGATGGTCAAAAGTGCATTTGCAGCGAATGCCTTGGACCGGCCTACCATACATGATTGGTCCCTTGTCGCAACCTTGTGTTCTTCCTTCAAATACCTTAATACCGGTAATCTTTCAATAAAATAGCGACAATCGATCCGGCACTATTTCTCAGGAAAAATCCCAGGTTATAGAGATTGAAATTACGATTGCCTGGAAAAATGACTGTTGTACTTATTGCGATAGTCAACAGGTGATATGCCGGTATATTTTTTAAAAACAGACCTGAAAGCCTTATTATCAGAATAGCCCACTTCCACCATTGCTTCCGTGATGTTTTTATCTGTCCGTTCAAGCAATTTTTTAGCAGCTTCTACTCTCACTCTTTGTAAATATTGAAAAGGCGTATTCTGTGTTGCTTTCTTAAACCGCCGGATCAGGTTCCTTCTGCTGAGCGCCGCCTGTTCCGAGAGCGCCTCCAAAGTGATATTTTCTCCAAAATGGCTTTCAATGAACGACTGAACACTTTGAATAGAAGTATCACTGTGGGTCTTTTGGGATTCGAATATGACAAACTCCGATTGGCTGTAGCGGTCAATATCTATCTCAAAAAGTTTTGCGTTCATGATGGCCATGTCCCGGCCATTGTACTTTTCGATCAGATAGATCAACAGGTTCAAAAACGAATAGGCACCACCACTGGTATAGGTCCGATCTTCATCTGTAATGATCTTATCCTGTTGCAGCAATACCTCCGGAAACATCTCACTGAATTGATCAATTCCGACCCAATGAGTGGTGGCTCGTCTGCCATCCAAAATACCTGTGGCTGCCAACAAAAATGCCCCCATACAAAGACTGGCTACTTCCGCTCCTTCCCTAAACCTGGCATTGATCCACGGCAGGAAAGCATTGTTTTTGGATAAGGAATCCTCCATATCTCCCATGATCGTTGTGACTACTATGAGGTCTGTTTTATCAACTTGATCGATGGTGACGTGGGGCTGGATGGTAAAGATGCCATCGTATAAAGTGGTGGTTTTATTGAGACCGACTAACTGAATATCATAATAAGGCGGATACCCTTGTTGTGCCAGGAAATTATTCACCTGACCAAAGAGCTTGAAAGGGCCAACGATGCTGCTGAGCACTGCCGGTCCTTCTGGTACGAGTACCGATACATGTTTCATTTTTGAGCTTTTAAGTCCTGATCAAAAGTACCACGTGGTTTGGTCACTATCAACCCCACAGTATGTCTCTAATGACCATCTCATGGCAGTTTCACCCCCAATAGCTTTGTTAACGAAAAACTTAAACCTTCTTAAAATATGCCTGAAATAAGTGTAAATATGACTGCTGTACTCATTGCAGTTGTCGCTAATTTTTTCTTTGGATTCGCCTGGTATACACCACTTTTCGGAAAAGTCTGGTCTCGAGAAATGGGGTTTGACCCGGATGAGAAACCCCCTAAAAATCTGATGATTGGCGGAATGATTGCTATGGTGATCGGAAACTTTCTTTTTGCCTGGGTACTTGCCAACAACATGGCAGCTTATAATCCACTCACCTGGGGTTTTGATCCTTCTCCCTATCCAGCTTATGGTGTGGCAATGATGGCCGCTTTTTTCACCTGGATGGGCTTTTATTTACCTGTGGATATTGGTGTTGTCACCTGGGAACGAAAATCATGGACGTTATTTTTCATCAATACAGGCTACCACTTTCTTAGTCTTGTGATTGCCGCAATGATCATTGCCTTTATGTAAGCATTTGTCGGACATATTTCCCTCTGTCCTTAGGAGGGAAATTCGATTATGGGATTGTGGCCTGTTTTTATCGGGGTAAAGACTTGCATCGATTAACACCTCGCCAGAACCAATTATTTTCGCTATTGGTTAGACAACAAACGCATCTTCATGTCCTGGCTAAAACACACATACGCGACACAACTTCCCGGTACTTTCTACTCGGCGCAAAAACCAGCACCCATAGGAAATCCAGACCTGGTTTTGTACAATGCATCACTGGCCAATTCCCTGGGAATCGGAGGAGATCTACAGGAAGAGGAAAAAGCCCTTGCCTATCTCTCCGGCAATAAATTGGTACCGGGTAGCAAAGCGATTTCTCAAGCTTATGCCGGACATCAGTTCGGTCATTTCACCAAATTGGGTGATGGTCGTGCCGTACTATTGGGCGAAATTGAAACTGAACTAGGGACATACGATCTGCAGCTCAAAGGGTCGGGACAAACGCCTTATTCAAGAAGAGGAGATGGTCGCGCGACATTCTATTCCATGTTGCGGGAATACCTGATCAGTGAAGCCATGCATGCATTACGTATCCCAACCACGCGGAGCCTGGCGGTTGTAAAAACCACCGATCCGGTGTACCGGGAGCAAGTAAGTGAGGGTGCGGTCCTTTCCCGTGTAGCTGCTAGCCATATCCGTGTAGGCACGTTCGAGTATGCACGCTTTTTTGGTGCACCCGGCGACCTGGAAGCGCTGCTGCAATACACCATACAAAGGCATTATCCGGCACTACTGGATCATCAAAATCATGCGTTGGCATTACTGGAGACGGTTATGAAAAAGCAGAAAGACCTGATCATCGACTGGATGCGGGTGGGATTTATCCATGGTGTGATGAACACGGACAACATGGCCTTGTCTGGTGAAACCATTGATTATGGTCCATGTGCCTTTATGAATGCCTATCACCCTAAAACGGTATTTAGTTCCATCGATACACAAGGGCGGTATGCTTTCGGAAACCAACCTAACATGGCTTACTGGAATCTGAGTGTTTTTGCCAATGCACTCCTTCCCTTGATTGATAAGGACGAAGCAATTGCTAAAGAAAAAGCAGAAGCAGCGTTGGATCGCTTTCCTGAAGATTTCTCCAGTGCAAATTTCGACATGATGGCCCAAAAACTGGGCATTGTACATCCTATTCAAGAAGATGGTGCGTTGATGCAAGGATGTCTGCATCAATTAGTAAATCATCGCGTCGATTATACCAACTTCTTTACCGAGCTGAGGCGTGGTGGTGAATTGATTGACCGTCTGAGTCAAGATGAATCTTTCAATTCCTGGCATTCAAAATGGGAAATTGCAAGATCAAGGAATGCTACAATTGCTGAAAGTGAGGCACTGATGGTACAAACCAATCCGGTCGTTATCCCACGAAATCACATGGTAGAAGATGTACTAAATGCCGCGGTTTCGGGAGAAATGCAACCATTCCACCTGCTGCTCAATGAACTGGCTTCTCCTTATGATGACTCCTCCATCCTTCAGATGGTCCCCGCCAACTTCGATGCGAGTTATCAGACGTTTTGTGGGACGTAATAAGCCAATATTTTTATCAGGTTTTAGGGTTGATTATAATCCAATTAAGCAAAAGAGACCGGAACATTTGTGAAGTATGTAATTCAGACCAGATATCAACAGGTTCAGCCTCTTTAAATCCAGCTCAGCGCCTGTACGGTTAGATATGAAAACTATTGAGGTTTGTTTAGGTTATTTACTTAAACCAATAGATTTAAAATACATGCCAACCGAAATCGGAAAAATGGATAAGTATGCCACGATCTGGTATCATTCCGACCTGAATGTGGTTCGTCTTGAATGGCATCATAATGCCGCTCCAGTGACCATCGTCTCAAAAACCTGGGAAGAACTCATCAACATTCATGTAGAAAAACATCAAGTCACTACGATTATCGCTGATATGCACAACACGAAAAGTGTTTTCTTACCTGACACCATTGCATGGTGGGGGGAAGTAAATGTACCAAAGCTATTTGCACTGGGAGTCCGGGATATTATCACGGTGAATAGCACAAGTTTTCTGTCGAATAATGCGAACAAAAGATGGCAAGGAGCATTAGGCGGCATCAATAACTATGAAGTAGGTAGCCTGGAAGAAGCATTGACTTTTATCCAATCAGGTTTTGAGGAAGAGTCTGTTTAAAGGTTTATCTCTAAAAGAAATTAGCCTTGACCAAAACAAAAAGAAGCTGGCCCTATCGAGACAGCTTCTTTCCTGTTGTTGGGAGAGTTAGTGATCACTTCATATCAAGTGAAATGATCACTGGTGTTACTGTTTCATCAATCGCTGGATGGTCGCACCCTCGCTGGTGATAATCCTGACCATGTACAGTCCCTCAGGTAATTCCCGGATGTCGTACTGATCTCTTTGTCCAAATTGTTGGACTGATCGCCCGTTCAGGTCATAGACCTGTACCTGCTCCACTCGCTTCAGACTCCTGATCTCGAAGTAGTCCTGTACCGGATTCGGGTAAACCCGGATCTGCTTCATCTCCGCTGGAATGGTGCTCAGCACTTCATCCACATTGAAGGCCGCACCCGACTCATCGATCAAGGCCGTGACATCCACTTGTTGACCTTCTATCACCCCTACGGATGCACTCATCGTACCCACTCCAGGGATGTCTACCAGTAGTTTGTAGTCCCCTGTCGGTAAGCCCGTAAACTCGATCAAGCCCAGGTCATTCGTCACATCCGCTGCTACGTATTCATCCGCTGCTGTTTTCAAGATCACCAGCGTGTTGGGTAGTGGATCGCCGTTCTCTACCCTGCCCTGCACGAATCGGTTCCCATTGCCCTGATTGTTCTGTGCAAAGAAGCTGATCATACCGCCTTCTTCCGCTGGCAGGAAATCGATGTTCGATTGTGGGGCCAATTGCATCGTCACATCCACATTCGTCAGATCTGTGGTGATGTTTAGTCCTAAAGGAATGGCATCCTCATCGATCACCGGAGATATATCGCCATAGAACGTCATCACATAGTCAATGCTGAAGGGAGTCACAAACAATTCATAATCGCCTGATCGTAGTTGCGAGAAAGTGTAGGTGCCGTCTGCACTGATCGCGGTTGTCTGACTATTCGTCAAGTCATTCAAGTCACCCACAATGATAATGCCGTCTGTGAACGGGTCCCCATTCTCATCTCTGATCGTTCCTGTGATGCTGTATAAAGCAATCACTTCCACGCTTGACTGAGCCGAGATCGCATTTGTCTCTGCCGTAGCCGCTAAACTCGCACTTACAATCACCCTTCCTATATCCGTGAACGACAGCTCATTGGTATTGGTGATCGTACCAGGTCCAGACACGACCGTGTAGATCACATCCGCTTCACTTACAGTCGTCGCTCCTTGCACATCTACTGTGGATGTTAAGGTGATGGTTGCTGTGTTTAGTACTTCGGTTGGCAAGATGAAATCAATGATCGGAGTAACCAGGCTCGCATCCAGTAAAGCAAATTCAACCACATCTTCCGAACCTTTATATTCGTCAGTTTCCTTGATTGATCCTTTCACCTGTACCAACCCTGCTTGATCTCCTAAAGTCAGCACACTCTCGGTGATGGTAGCCGGACCAGATATGATCTCCCAGGTGATTGGAGCATCTACCGGGCGGGTAATTGCCGTTAATGTGATTGGAGCATTGCCCACCGTCTGATCAGCAATCGGGTCAATCTCAATACTGGAAGTGATCCGCGTGTCATTCGCCTGGGTCACCACCAGTTGCTGGGTTACATCCGTTGCCGCATTGTAATTGTCATCCCCCGTCTGGCTTGCAGTGATCAGCGTGGTACCTGCTCCGATGATGGTTACCGTAGCTCCATTGACCGTAGCCACAGTTTCATCTGTACTGGTGTAGCTGATATTGAGTCCTGAACTGGCTGTTGCTGTCAGATCAAACGCCTCATCCGTAGTGGTCTTCACCGGTAGGAAGTCAAACGCGATTTGTTGGTCTGCTTTCATCACCGTCAAGGTGCCTGCCACATGCGTAATACTATAGTTCGTTGCCTCTGCTCCTGATACGTCAATCGCATAGTCTCCAGGAGTACTGGATTCATCAGCAGTTGTATTGATAACAGGAATTGTGGAAAGCACCAGTTGGTTTTCATCATTGACGAACCCTGTATAGGTAACTGTCAAGGTTGGATTCGCTTCACCAAATGCTCGGCTTTGATCATCAGCTGAAATGACTAACTCCGCAGGGTTGACCGTCAAAGTGCCGCTGACATAGTTGAGCTCATAATTATCATCTGCCCGTCCACTCAAATTGATGGCATAAGTACCTACCTCACTGGTCACCTTCACCAGCGTACTGGCCGTAGGCAATACATCCAGGGCACTGGCATCCTCATCATTCACGAAGCCATCATAAGCAATCGTCAACGTTGGATTCTCAGCACCGTAAGTCTTGCTTTTATCTTCTGCTGTTACCGTTAATGTCGCCTTATTGATGGTTAAGGTACCATTTACATAACTAAACAAATAGTTATCAGATGCTCCACCTGAAGTTGTGATCGCATAAGTATCTACTGGACTGGTCGTATCAGCAGTGGTAGTAGCCGTAGGTACGGTAGTGATGACCGTTGCATCATCTCCATTCAGGAATCCTGAATAGGTAAACGTCAAGGTTGGATTAACCGCACCATACATTCTGCTTTGATCATCTGCCGTCACCGTCAGGGTCGCCTGATCAATTGTCAGGGTACCATCTGTATAGCTAATCACATAGTTGGTCGCAGTGGCTCCTGATACAGTGATCGGATAGGTACCTACTCCACTCGTACTGGTGGCCGTGGTACTAATCGTCGGTGAGGTAGTCAGAATCTTCGCATCTTCATTGTTCACAAAACCAGCGTACTTCACTGTAAAGCTTGGGATCGCATCGCCATAAGAAATGGTTTGATCGATCGGCTGGATACTCAAAGCTGCCTGATCCACCGTCAGCATACCATCCACATAAGTGAATGTGTAGTTATCCGCTGCGCCGCCTGATGCGGTAATCGCATAAGTTCCCGTAGGGCTTGTCTCATCAGCGGTCGTGCTTGCCGTAGGTTCAGCCGTTAAGTTCGTGGCGTCATCTCCATTCTGGAAGCCAGAATAGTTCACTGTCAAGCTTGGATTAGTGGCACCGTAAGTTTTGCTTTGATCATCAGCAGTCACACTTAGGGTAGCCTGGTTTATCGTCAACGTCCCGTCGGTATAACTGAATGCATAGTTATCCGCTACGCCACCTGAAGCCGTAATGGCGTAGGTACCTACTGCGCTTGTTGCTTCAGCAGTAGTTGCTGCGGTTGGTGCTGTACTCAAACTTGTTTCATCGTCCCCATTCTGGAAGCCTGAATAGGTGACTGTCAATGCTGGATTAGCTGCACCATACGTTTTGCTTTGATCCTCTGCCGTTACACTTAGTGTAGCCTGATTTACCGTCAATGTTCCATCGGTATAGTTGAACGTATAGTTATCCGCTAAGCCACCCGAAGCTGTGATCGCATAAGTTCCCGTAGGGCTTGTCTCATCAGCCGTGGTACTGGCTGTGGGTTCAGTGGTCAATGACGTCTCATCATCTCCATTCTGGAAGCCTGAGTAAGTGACTGTCAAAGCAGGATTAGCCGCACCATACGTTTTGCCTTGGTCATCAGCCGTTACACTTAGGGTAGCCTGATCTACCATCAATGTTCCATCGGTATAGTTGAACGTATAGTTATCCGCTGAGCCACCCGAAGCTGTGATCACATAAGTTCCTATAGGGCTTGTCTCATCAGCCGTGGTACTGGCTGTGGGTTCAGTGGTCAATGACGTCTCATCATCTCCATTCTGGAAGCCTGAGTAGGTGACTGTCAATGCTGGATTAGCTGCACCATACGTTTTGCTTTGATCCTCTGCCGTTACACTTAGTGTAGCCTGATTTACCGTCAATGTTCCATCGGTATAGTTGAACGTATAGTTATCCGCTAAGCCACCCGAAGCTGTGATCGCATAAGTTCCCGTAGGGCTTGTCTCATCAGCCGTGGTACTGGCTGTGGGTTCGGTGGTCAATGACGTCTCATCATCTCCATTCTGGAAGCCTGAGTAAGTGACTGTCAAAGCAGGATTAGCCGCACCATACGTTTTGCCTTGGTCATCAGCCGTTACACTTAGTGTAGCTTGATTTACCGTCAGGGTACCATCAGTATAAGTGAACGTGTAGTTATCCGCTACGCCACCTGAAGCCGTAATTGCGTAGGTACCTACTGCGCTTGTTGCATCAGCAGTAGTTGCTGCGGTTGGTGCTGTACTCAAACTTGTTTCATCGTCCCCATTCCGGAAGCCTGAATAGGTGACTGTCAATGCTGGATTAGCTGCACCATACGTTTTGCCTTGGTCATCAGCCGTTACACTTAGGGTAGCCTGGTTTATCGTCAACGTCCCGTCGGTATAACTGAATGCATAGTTATCCGCTACGCCACCTGAAGCCGTAATTGCGTAGGTACCTACTGCGCTTGTTGCATCAGCAGTAGTTGCTGCGGTTGGTGCTGTACTCAAACTTGTTTCATCGTCCCCATTCAGGAAGCCTGAATAGGTGACTGTCAATGCTGGATTAGCTGCACCATACGTTTTGCTTTGATCCTCTGCCGTTACACTTAGGGTAGCCTGATTGACCGTCAAGGTTCCATCGGTATAGTTGAACGTATAGTTATCCGCTAAGCCACCCGAAGCTGTGATCGCATAAGTTCCTATAGGGCTTGTCTCATCAGCCGTAGTACTGGCTGTGGGTTCAGTGGTCAATGACGTCTCATCATCTCCATTCTGGAAGCCTGAGTAAGTGACTGTCAAAGCAGGATTAGCCGCACCATACGTTTTGCCTTGGTCATCAGCCGTTACACTTAGTGTAGCTTGATTTACCGTCAGGGTACCATCAGTATAAGTGAACGTGTAGTTATCCGCTACGCCACCTGAAGCCGTAATTGCGTAGGTACCTACTGCGCTTGTTGCATCAGCAGTAGTTGCTGCGGTTGGTGCTGTACTCAAACTTGTTTCATCGTCCCCATTCTGGAAGCCTGAATAGGTGACTGTCAATGCTGGATTACCTGCACCATATGTCTTGCTTTGATCATCAGCAGTTACATTTAGTGTAGCCTGGTTTATAGTCAATGAGCCATCGGTGTAAGTGAACGTATAGTTATCCGCTACCCCTCCTAAAGCTGTGATTGCATAATTTCCCGTAGAACTTGTTTCATCAGCAGTAGTTGCTGCAGTAGGTTCAGTGGTCAATGACGTTTCATCATCTCCATTCTGGAAGCCTGAATAACTCACGGTCAAAGCAGGATTAGCTGCACCATACGTTTTGCTTTGATCCTCTGCCGTTACACTTAGTGTAGCCTGATTTACCGTCAATGTTCCATCGGTATAGTTGAACGTATAGTTATCCGCTAAGCCACCCGAAGCTGTGATCGCATAAGTTCCCGTAGGACTTGTCTCATCAGCCGTGGTACTGGCTGTGGGTTCGGTGGTCAATGACGTCTCATCATCTCCATTCTGGAAGCCTGAGTAAGTGACTGTCAAAGCAGGATTAGCCGCACCATACGTTTTGCCTTGGTCATCAGCCGTTACACTTAGTGTAGCTTGATTTACCGTCAGGGTACCATCAGTATAAGTGAACGTGTAGTTATCCGCTACGCCACCTGAAGCCGTAATTGCGTAGGTACCTACTGCGCTTGTTGCATCAGCAGTAGTTGCTGCGGTTGGTGCTGTACTCAAACTTGTTTCATCGTCCCCATTCTGGAAGCCTGAATAGCTCACGGTCAAAGCAGGATTGGCTGCACCATATGTCTTGCTCTGATCATCAGCAGTTACATTTAGTGTAGCCTGGTTTATAGTCAATGAGCCATCGGTGTAAGTGAACGTATAGTTATCCGCTACCCCTCCTGAAGCTGTGATTGCATAATTTCCCGTAGAACTTGTTTCATCAGCAGTAGTTGCTGCAGTAGGTTCAGTCGTCAATGACGTGGCATCATCTCCATTCTGGAAGCCTGAATAACTCACGGTCAAAGCAGGATTAGCTGCACCATACGTTTTGCTCTGGTCATCTGCAGTTACACTAAGTGTAGCCTGATTGACCGTCAAGGTTCCATCGGTGTAAGTGAACGAATAGTTATCCGCTAGGCCACCACTTGATGTGATCGCATAAGATCCCGTAGGAATTGTTTCATCAGCGGTTGTGCTTGCTGTTGGTACTGTCGTCAATGTCGATTCATCATCGCCATTCTGGAAACCTGAGTAACTCACAGTCAAGCTTGGGTTAGATGCACCGTAGATCTTGCTCTGATCGTCAGCTATTACGGTAAGAGTCGCCTGATTGATCGTCAGGTCGCCAGCTATATAGGTAATAACATAATTATCACTGGTCAAGCCTGTTGGAACAATGACGCCACTGTAAGTGCCTACATTCACATCGGAGATGTTGTTGAAGGCCAGGGTTCCAGTCAGGAACGTCTCATCTTCTCCCGATACAAAAGTGCCGAAGTTAACAGTGTTACCAGTGTTGGCATCTTCCCCATAAGTGACCGTTCTGTTATCCCCAGTGATGGTCAAGGAAGCTTGGGTAACCGTCAAATCTCCATTGGTGTAGTTGATCTCATAATTGGCTGCAGTGATCGTATTGTTCGTGTCGAACCACTTGATCGCACCTACATAAGGCACCGCATCCACCAGATAGTGGCCATTGATATAAAGTGTTCCGCCTTCATTCACATCCGCGATGATCCCATCAGGACTGATCGACAATACACTCGCATCATCACCATTTACAAAGCCAGAGTAGGTCACCGGATGGTTTTGGACCGTAGTAGTTCCATAGACAAAGCTGGCATCATCCAATCGAGCAGTCAATGTGGCTTTATTCACGGTTAAAGTGCCGTCTGAATAAGTGAAGGAATAGTTATCATCCACTCCACCAGCAGCAGTAATCGCATAGTCACCTACCACACTTGCAGCAGTAGCGGTGGTACTGGCAACCGGAACTGTATTCAAAAAACCGGCATCATCTGCATTCACAAAACCTGAGTAACTCACCGTCAAAGCCGGATTTGCAGCACCATAAGTTTTGCTCTGGTCATCAGCCGTCACCACCAGGTCTTTCTTATTCACCGTCAAAGTCTGAATTACCGGATCGGCTGCTGCAAACGTCGCACTCCCAGCTTGATTGGCAGTAATGTTCACCATACCCACTCCTACGATCGTTACCTCGCCCGTACTTGTTACCGTGGCAACGGCAGGATTATCCCCTATATAGGTTACCGCATTTCCAGAGGCTCCGCCGGTTGCACCCAAAGTGAACATCGCATCTCCATAAGTCACATCAGTCAACGCATTGAAGGTGATCATCTGCAGCAATCTATCGGTGATGGTCAACGTGCCATCCGTGAAGTTGATGTTGTAATTTCCGCCTGCTGTCAACGTTCCTTGCTGAATTGCATAATCACCCAACGTCTCTCCAACTACCCTTTGAAGATTACCAGTCAGTTGGTCTCCATTGATCAGAGCCACTGAAGTGAGCGTGTATGTGAGCGCAGGATCTGCCGTACCTTGTACTTTCGTTTTGTTGTCCGCTGTAATTGATAAGGCAATTGGATCGATAGTCAATGTAGCGGGCAATACGATGGAAAGCGTGTAATTAGGTCCTGCCGACAGTGTTCCCAAACCAATAGCATAGCTTCCCGCATCTTCGCCCGGATTACGTGCCAATGTCCCGGTAAATTCATCCCCAGCTACCAGAATGGAGCCTGGAAATAAACTGTAAGTCAGTTCTGGATCACTATTACCATATATTTTATCAGGACTGGAAACAAGAAGCCCAATGGGTCTTTGGCTAATGGTTAAATCATCAGGAACATAGGTCAAATCGTAGTTAGACCCTGCATCTAATGTACCCTGGTTGATGGCATAAGTACCTATGTCCTCACCGGCATCCCGAGTCAACACCCCGGTAAAAGCATCACTGAACTGCAAAGCTCCATCACTAAGCTGATAACTCAGCAGAGGATCGGAATTACCATAGGTTTTAGTTTGTGCATCAGCAGTTACGGTAATTGCACGGGTACCAATGGTCAGGTCATTACTCACAAAATTCAAAAAGTAATTGATCCCTCCATCGAGTGTACCCAGATTGATGGCATAATTTCCAACATCCTCGCCATTGGCTCTACCTAGCGCCCCACTCAACACATCGCTTCCTTGCAGAGCGCCGCTTGCGATCTGATATGTAAACGTAGGATCCAGTTCACCATAAGTTTTACTCTGAGGATCCGCCGTTATCGTAAGGATTCTCTCAGTAATAGACAAAGAACCATTACTGATGAACGTAATGTCATAATTTGATCCGGCCGTTAAGGTACCTTGCCTGATCGTATAAGTACCTGCATTTTCACCCAGGTCTCGGGTTAAATCACCTGTGAACATATCGCTACCCACCAAAGTACCAGAAGCGATAATCGGTGTAAATGCAGGATCAATATCCCCATAAGTTTTAACCTCTGATTGCGCCCTCACAAAGAGGGGTCGAGCATTAATGGTCAAGTCCTCTGATTGGTAGGTAATCGTATAGTTACTGCCCGCATCCAGGGACCCCTGGTTGATAGAATATGCTCCTACCCCTTCTCCCGCATCTCTGGTCAGTGCCCCGGAAAGAACATCACTTCCTTGTAGTGCACCTGAGGTAACTTGATAGGTGAGCGAAGGATCAGGGTCACCATAGGTCTTGCTTGTCGCATCCGCCGTTACCGTTATTGCCCTTGCGCCAATAGTCAAATCATCTGAAACATAACTGATATGGTAATTGGCATTATCCAACGTACCTTGCTCAATGGTATAAGCTCCAGTGTTTTCACCAACTACACGCGACAAGCTACCTGAGATAACATCCGTGCTTGCTGTGGTACTTAGCAAAGATCCATTAGTTATTTGATGCGTCAGTACCGGATCAGCATCACCATAGGTTTTACTTTTTGGATCCGCGGTGACGGTTATGGGTCTTGCAGTCACGGAGAGGTTGAAGTTATTGGAGGTGGTCACATCGTAATTGAATATACGGTCTACACCACTACCATCTAAAATTTCAACACCAGTAGCATCATTCACATTGTTTTCGGTGAATACATGAGTTCCTACGCCGCGTAATTGAACAATGGGAACAAAAACTGATGATTCCGTTAAGGTTAGTGTTTCTCCTGGTGCTACAGAACCTGCAGAGATGTTAAATACTGCCCCGGGGAAGCTTTCACCGTAAACGACTGTTGCGTCCTCTATGGAATAGGTGATCGGGCGTCGGGTGATGGAAAAAGTACCTGATTCAAAAGTTAAATCATAATTTCCAGCATTGGTAACAGACAAATCACCCTGATTGATATTTAAGGGCAAACCACCAGGAAGTCCAGACCGGGTCTCATCAATCGTTTCGCCAGACTCGCGAGTTAGACTTCCGGTAAAGGTATCACCTACTGCCAGACTGCCATTTGTCACCTGATAAGTAAGCGATGGATCAGCATCACCATACACTTTTGTAGATGGATCTGCGGTCACCGTGATTGGGCGGGCTGTAACGGTCAGGTTTTCGGAGAGAAACGAAATGGTATAATTGGGATTTCCAAGCGTTCCCTGGTTGATGGAATAGGTGCCCACGTCCTCACCTGCTACTCTTTCCAAAGAACCAGAAAGCACATCGCCATTGATCAACGTACCACTAAATATACCAAAGGTCAATTCAGGATCGGGATCCCCATACAATTTGGATTTGATTTCTGAGGTCACCGATATGCCTAATGGGTTAATCGTAAGGTCATCGGAAACGAAGGTGATTGCATAGTTACTGTTATCTAATGTCCCTTGTTCAATGGCATAATTACCGACGTTTTCACCTACAGCACGTGACATATCTCCTGTCAGCACATCGCTTCCCTGCAATGCTCCAGTAGTAACCTGATAGGTCAATGTGGGATCTGCATTACCATATACCTTGCTTTGCGCATCAGCAGTTACGTTGATCGGTCGGGCATTAATGCTCAGATCATTGGAATCAAAAGTGATGGCATAGTTGCTGTTATCAATCGTGCCCTGTTCGATGGTATACGTACCCACATTTTCACCAGCGACACGAGTCAGACTGCCGATAAGCACATCGCTTCCCTGCAAGTCTCCGGCAGTCACTCGGTAGGTAAAAGCTGGATCAGCGTCACCATAAGTCTTGCTTTTCGCATCAACCGTTACCGTAATATCTCTTCTGGTAATGGACAATGAACCAGTAGTCAAAAAAGTGATATGGTAATTCGCGCCTAAGGTTAACGTTCCCTGCTGGATGGTATAGGCACCCACATCTTCACCAACATCTCGGGTCATAGCACCAGTAAATGCATCACTTCCTACCAAACTTCCCGATGCAATAATTGGAGTAATAGACGGATCGACATCACCATAAATTTTGACCTCTGACTGTGCTCGGACAAAGATTGACCTTGTCCCTATGGTTAAATCCCCTTCGACAAACGAGATATTGTAATTCGAAGAGGTCAAACCTTCAGGAATGATCACTCCCGAGTAGGTTCCGATATTTACATCTGTGATGTTCGTGAATGATAAGTCTCCACCTAGCACACTTTCATCTTCGCCGGTAATGAACCCTGAATAAGTAACCGTATTTCCTGCATCGGCATCGTCGCCGTAAGTAATGCTGCGGTTATCCGCTGTAATCGTGAGATTCTTCTCCGTAATGGTCAATTCACCTGCCTCAAAGTTGATGGCATAGTTTGCGTTGGTCAATCCTCCATTTGGGATGATGGTACTTGCATACACTCCCACGTTGACCTCTGTGATGATGTCGAACAAGACCGTACCGGCAAAATCCGCCGCCGTTTCTCCATTGGCCAGGCCACGCTTACCTGGTTCATCATAGGGTTCGAAAATCACCGAATGTCCCGTATTCGCATCCTCACCATAGGTGATCGATTTCGGATTGGCTGTGACATTCACGGGACGCGCAGTTACGGAAGTAATATCACCTGACTCAAAAGTGATGGCATAATTATTCGAGGTTATGCGCAGTTCCGGATTGCTTTCCCAGGTAATGGCACCGACATAAGGCCCACCAACGTTGTAATTACCACCTGTTCCCAAATTCAGAAAGATGGCAGTTGGTGAGCCTAAAGTTACATTGAGAACAGACTCGGTTTCACCATTTACAAACCCGGTATAAGTAGCCGGATGATTATTGGCGCCGATTTCACCATAGACAATGCTTGCATCATCCAAACGAGCGGTCAACGGCGCCTTATCAATAGTAAACGTACCGGTTGCTTGTGTTGCAGTGAAATTTGTTTCACTCGCCGCGAGATTTACCCGCACATCATAAGCTCCTGCGTCTACTGGTAAGGTCGTACTGAAGGTTCCAGTTCCCTCAGGGCTATATTCGATCATCAGGCTCAAAGTCGGACTTCCTCCAGCATCATTGGCCGTAGGGCTAATGCCTTGACCAATACCTGAATAAGTAGGGTTGGTAACCGGCAGATTCAAATTGATAGTAGAGGCAAAAGGATCGACCGTTAGATTTTGTGTCACATTTGTTGCCGGCAAATAGGTACCATCGCCGGCTTGCGAGGCTGTAATCGTCGTAGTTCCTATTCCTACTACTGTAACAGTGTTTCCGGAGATGGTGGCTACAGCAGGATCAGAGCTTGCATATGTTACCCCAAGACCTGAAGAGGCGGTAGCCCCTAAATTGAAATCTGCATCGCCAAAAGTTACATTCGAAAGCGCATTGAAAGTGATGGACTGTGGCAATCCCTCCACTACGCCGTTTCCGGAGCCATCCACATAGTTACTGACAGAACCAGTCAAAGCAAAGGAGTTAAATGTCGCGTTATTTCCAGAGGTGCTTCGATCAGGTACCTGAGTCAACCCAGTATTATCTCCATTGATGGTTCCTTCGCTGAAGTTGTAGTACAGCACAAGTCCTGATTCAGTACCTTGAAGTTCAATGTCTTTGTTTGCAAGAATTTCAGCATCAGTACGGGCCACATTCCACAATCTGATCTCATCCATAGCTCCATCAAACGGATATGGATCACCGGCAACATCCCTACTTGCTCCGATTAACAAAGGCTCAGTATTTGTAGCCATAGTACCAGTCACAGATGTATTTGATGAAACCTCAGTTCCATCTATCAAAATAGACGTTTTTTGAGCTGTACCATCCCATTTCACAGCCAAATGATGCCATGTTTCAGCAGTTAGTCCAGACCAAGTATAATCTGTAAATCCTGCACCAACACCAGCATGATAAAAGCGCATCAATTTAGATGGGGCATAGACCATCAAACCATAACTATCGCTGTATCTCGATTTACTAAATATAGCTCTCCAATCAAGACCAGCAGCCACAGTGTTCAATTGATCAAAATTCAGCCATGCCTCGAAAGTAAATTCATTAACATCCAATGAATTAGCATCTGGAACCGAGAGGTAATCATAATTTGACAGACTACCTGCCTGATCAAAATGCAGGGCTGGTGCTGGGTTGATGGTAACAACAAAACTGGATTCTCTTGTACATCCAGTACCCGCATCTTCATTGAAGATGTAGATTGTTTGTGTACTGCTTATCGGGTCTCCCGCACTCAAGGGTGTACCTGTTCCTCCTGTTGCAGTGAAATAGTTCCCATTAGTAAGACCTGGTAACGTATATGTACCAATGGTGGTAACATCTGCCAATTGATCAACGGGCAAGTTCTCGATTGTGATGGTAAAACTATTCTCATCGATACAGGATGGATTTACACCCGTTCCGTAAACGTACAGCGTAGCCGTACTGGTAATTGGATCTCCGGCACTGTATGCTGTACCCATACCACCAAGTGCTGAAAAATAATTTCCTGAAGTCAAGGCTGGTAGCACATATGGACTACCATCACAGACCAAAACGTCTGCCGGATTATCAACAGAAAAATTCTCTTGTGTAGCGGCGATCGTCAGTATTTGCTGCTGATCAATTGCCGGAGCGTTGTTCACATCACCCGCCTGAGAAGCGGTAATAGTAGCAAAACCGGCACCGACTATGGTTGCAATGTTACCAGAGATGGTCGCCACACCTAAATCATCACTAACAAAAGTCAAAGTAGCACCTGTGCTTGAGGTAGCATAAAGCGATAAATCAATCGTTGTTTGCCCACATGCCACTTCAGGAATGGCATTGAAAGTGATCGTTTGTGAGCCCTGATCGATCGTATAGGTGCCTGTTACTTCAGCAGCGGAATAATTGATCTCACTTGAAGCAAGGTTTGCTCGAACATCATAAATCCCTGCATTGGTTGGTGCCGTATTGCTGAATGGATCGGCGGACCCCTGAATTTTGTATTCCGTCAGAATAGCTAGTGTAGGATTGCTACTAATATCATTGGCAGTTGGGCTAATTCCCTGTGGACTCCCTGAGTATTCCGGATTGGTACCTGGCAAGTTCAGACTTATAGTCGTCGCAAAAGCTGTAATTGAAAAGTCTTCACTGACACTGCCCGCGTAATCAGTATTGGAAGCTTTCACGAAAGCAGTTACCGTATAGTCACCAGCATTAGTTGGTGCTGTTGCACTGCTAGCATAGGTAGTTCCATTTCTTCCCTCATAGGTCAGTTCAAGATCCCCAACAGGAATAGGAGGTGTCAAGGTAGCCACACTTACGGTATAAGCTTTTTCAGTCCCATCGAAGATCAGGCTTGCTGGCGCATTGAATGTCACATCAGAAGCAGTAATTTGGGGTTTATCAAATGCGGTTGGCGTATCTGTCATTTGCAACGAACAAGGCCCATTCAAGATCAACTCTTCGATCCAGTTGGTGTTATTACCAAGGGCATTTACCAATGTTCCGGTATGGTTGCCACCGGACAAATCAGCTATACTGTTGCCGGATGTTTCACTGTAGGTATAATTCAATACCAGATTGGTTTGCGGGGTAGTGAAAGTGGTGTTCATGTTGTTAGCGATATCCGAAGCGGACCTGATCACACTCCAAATACGGGTATTGGCTACAGCACCACCGATCAACTTTGTTGCATCACTGGTGGCTTCATGATTTCTTCCTAATCTCCAGTTACCGCCGAAAGAAGTCCCAAAGCCGAATGAAAAACCACTTCCAACCTGAATTCCGTTTAGATAAAATAATAATGAATTACCATCGAAACTTGCAGCGACATGGAACCATTCATCTTTTGGATAAGCAACTCCAGTAGTATTTGTTACCCCTTCCTCAGGATCAGAATTACCTGCAAATATCAGCCCTCCTGATATGTTAATGTATAATGGAATTCCTACTCCAAAACCACTATCAAATTGTTCATGGGTTATAATGGATGCATTCACATCTGTATCATCAGATGATGGGATATATACCCATGTCTCAACTGTTGATTGAAAAATAGTCCCTCCCGATAAAACAGGTATTGTTGCATAATCATCCGCACCATCAAAACTTAAGGAATTTCTGACACCATCTCCTGGCACGCTGGCAGCAGCAAGCACATTGTAGGTAGTAGGAGCGGAAATCGTTTCTGTAGTAAACGCCAGCACCGAGCCATTTCCTGCCAAAGGACCCTGAAGAACCGTATTATCAGAGTTATTTCTCAAGTAATAATCAACGCCTAGTTGCGAACTACTCAAAGAAACATCTGCTGATGTGGCATTCGATTGCGTTAATACAACTGTTTGCTCCTGGATGGGAGTAATTGTCACAACAGGCTTGTCAGTCATGACTAATGAGCTTGATCCCAACTCGGCATATACTTCATAAGTCTTGCTGGCTGTCAGAGTTTCCGCAGTAAATGAGATACCAGCGCCCGTACCTACCACAGGACCTTGAATTACAGAATTATCCGAATTATCCCTTAGATAGTAATTAACATTTTGCTGTGTACTTCCTACAGAAACAGTGGTAGTCACTTCACAAATTGCTGATGTTTCAGATGCACTTACAGTTTGATCAATTAAGCCAATTGGATCTACTGTAAGGCTTTGTATCACATCCGATGCTGGATCATAAACCCCTCCTCCTGCTTGACTTGCAGTAATGTTGGTAGTTCCCTCACCCACGATCGTGACTGTATTTCCCGAAACAGTGGCCACTGATGTATTAGCGCTTGTAAAAGTCACCCCTAAGCCAGAGCTGGCTGTCGCTGTTAGATTGAATGTCGGGTCACCTAATGTGACATTAGCCAATGGATTAAAGGTTATGCTCTGAGGTTGACCTTCAATGGTAATGGTGACATCTTTGGTAGAAGCATTGTAAAATGAATTATCGGGTGAAGATGCTCTTAGTGTCACAGAACCTGGAGAGCCCGCTGAAAATACATCTGTAATGTTGTTAAATGTTGAACCGGTAGCGTCAGGGGCGATGATCGTATAAGTGACATCAGTATTGTCAAAGTCATTAGCCTGAATGATAGCAAGTGACTCTCCCGCCTGAACGGTTGCATCAAATATATTGAACGCCCTGTCAAGCTTAAAAACCACCCCGTCCCAAATTAAAGCCAGGACAAAATAATCGGTCTCTGCGTATTGAGAAGTGGCTGCCTGAGTGGCTTTAATGACTATGTTTCCTGTGGAACCTGCTGAATTTATTGTGCTCCCGGAAATACTCGCTCCTAGATCCGGACCTAAGATGCTGTAGGTAAAGGCCCCAGGAGAGTTACTCGTGATCTGGGTATTCAAATCCAATGAGGAATTGATGAGGAGAAATGGGTCTCCACTTATCATGGCATCGGGAGCAGTAATGGTAAGTGTCGCTGTTGCAGTACCTCCTGCAAATCCACCAGAAGGTTCCTGGGTCGCTTCAATCGTAACAGTCCCTGCAGAGCCCAAAGTCACTGTTGCGTTATTAGCTCCACTTAGCGAGGTATTAATTCCGGTTTGGTCAATGATCTGGTAATTGATCGCTCCTGTAGAATTAGAAGAAGCAGCCAAAGTAAAATCAGGATCGGATAATCCTTTGGAAATATCATTAAAAGTGATTGTCGGATCGACAAGACTTACGTCATTGGATTTTGAGAAGGAATAACCTTGCTGTTGCCATAAAACTCCATTCAAATGACAACTAGGATAATGTGCGACAATGTTGAAGTAGTATGTAGTATTAGTGCTTAACCCCGTGACCGTGATGTTGGGTGTAGCTGAATTGCCCGCATAGATCACTTGCTCACCGCTACCGGCATACGCTGGATCACCGGTTGGTACGGCTGTACCATTGGCAAAAGAAGTGAAACTATTGGTCGTGTTCATTCTGATCACATAGCCATCAGGTGCAGTTGCAGGCTCATCTGGGGAAAGCGGAGTAAATGAATTTAGTTCCATGCTACTGCCAGTGACCGTCCCAAACACCGGATTCGTAGCTGTATTGTCAGAAAAATTACATGTGGTAAGTGTGATCTCCTTATAGTCCGCCACGTTAACATAACTGGTGCCATTGCAGGTGTAATACACATAGGACCTGAAATAGTAAGGGGTATTGGGGTCCAAATTGGATATTGAAGCAAGGGCACTTGATGCACCTCCGACAAAAATCAGTTGCTGACCAGCATTCTCATATACAGTGTTTTGAGTCGGTAAAGTCATATAAGTAGCGTCGGGATCTGTAAAACTGTTCACATCATTGACATATACGAGAAATCCTGAGGGAGTCAGGGTGTTGCTCCTGAAAACTACCGGAGCCAAATTATTTACACCAACACTTCCACCGGTTGTACCAATTCCAGAATTGTAACCATTGGGTGGGGGTCCACACGTGTAGAGGTCAGTACTAAAACCTGTTGTTTCAAAGTACGGAACAGTGCTACAAAGGCTGTAGGTATAGACCTGAAAATAATACTGAGTAGTTGCCGTAAGACCTGTAATCGTCACATTGGGGGAAGCTGCTGTCCCTGCATATACGACTTGTTCTCCTCCTGCATAAACGGTGTTTGCAGTTGGTAAACTACCATTCGTAGGTGCGGTAAATGAATTAGCGGTATTGATCTTTACCACGTATCCTAATGTTGCATCAGGGTGATTGGCAGCTCCTCCAGTGAAAGAATTGATCTTGAGTTCTGTGGTTGACACGGCGCTTACATCCACTGCTGTGATCGCACTTGGAGCTGCTCCGCAAGTCGTATAGGTATAACTAAGCGGAGTAGTATAATTCAGAAAACCCGTGCATTCATTGTAGGCATCAACCTGAAAATGGTATAGTGTATTGGGGGTAAGGCTCGTCAAAGCGACTCCAGGTGCTCCGGATTGACCTACGTAGAATATCTGCTCACCTCCACCGTAGGTCGTACTGGCAGTAGGTGCTGTTCCAAAATCATCGGTATAAGTGGTGAATGAGTTGCTTGTATTGGCTGAGACAAAGTAATTTCCCGTCAAGCCAGTGGCATTTGCGGTCTCTAGCGTAATGGTGTTATCGGTAGCCGAGAACGTCGCTGAATTAAGGATTGTGCCTGAACAGAAGCCTGGAGAAAAACCCAGAATGCGGTAGCTATAGTCTCCGGTAAAAATCGGATTGGCGTATGCAAGTTTTAAAGTGTAATACACATCACTTGTGTAATCCAGTGAAAAGTTAAGCACTGTACCGGGAGTGGCAACCCCATCATGGATCACAGTGGAAGAAAGAATGGCACCACTATAGCTTGCATCTCTTTGCTCTAGTGTGGCTGCAACTTCAAGAGTTCCACTGATCCTCGTGTTTTCAATGGTCATACTGATCATTCCGCTGGCATTGCTGGGTCTGGATATTTCCCAATAGTCCACCACATCAGAAGAGCCGTTTACTCCCCCTATGATCGTACCATCCTGGTAGATCCGTAGCACACCGGATGCACCTATCGCATCATTGGGCTCAGTTTCTGCCTGCCCAGAGACCGTAAAGGACACAAACATGGCGGTAAAAAGAAATAATAATTGAAAAAAGACTTTTTGGGCAGTCTTTAAACTCATATCAGTTGGCTTTTTCATATCGTTGGTCTCTTTCCGGTGGTTTAAAAAAATTTCGTTAACACTTATTCAGATTCAAATCGGCCCCAAGACGGTTGTGTCTTTTCGATGGTTGCTTCACATGTTGACGATTTATTGACTCATCATCAATTGCAGCATTTCTGATCACAATTCGAATTAAATTTTTCAAATGAATAATTGTACTTATTAATGGAATACAAAGCTAGAAGGACGATTTAAGGCCATTAAATTATGTGGGTCGACAAAGCGCTACGGATTTGTCACTAAGTGTAGACAAAGCGCTACTGTCTACGTTTTGTTGACATGAAGCAACCGAATGACCCAAGTTTTCGTCTGGTCTGTGCCTTGTTCGAATGAAAAACTCCGCCCTTTTTGATTACTTTCACCTTAACCTAAGTGCTATGAAATTCAGATATCAACTGCTTGCTGTCATGCTGTTGGCTTACCAATGGGCATGGAGCCAAAATCAGCAGAAGATCGACTCATTAAAGATGTTGGCAGAAGAGACTTCCGTAGATACCGTTCGCATTGACGCTTTTACGTTTCTAATGTCGGAAATCATGGCAAGCGATACGTTGGAAACTACACGCTTGCGGGATTTGGCCATTGATGAGTCTGAAGTCATTGATTACTACATCGGCCTCTCTGACGCATACTTTTATTACGGCTTCATGAAAATGCAATTGGGCCAGATGGACTCAGCAAGATGGCACTTTGAAAAGAGTCACGAATTCTCATTACCCACGAATGATATAAGTTTCATCGCTCGGGCATTATCTCAGATTGGATCGACTTATTATTATGAAAGTAAGTATCAGGAAGCAATCAATTATTACAATGCTTCTAATGACGCAGCGAAAGAGAGAAATGCTCCCAATGTTTTTGCCACAAATACTTCAAACATCGGAAATATCTATTATTCTCAAGGAGAGTATGATTCCGCTATCTATTATTATAAAAAAGCTTCACCCATATTGGACTCATTAGGCGAGTCTGACCGATTGAACTTTGCAATTTCTTTACAAAGCCTGGGGAATGCCTATAAATCTAAGAATGACTTTGCGAGGGCATTAGATTACTATTTTCAGTCATTGCAAACCAGCGAATCTATCGGAGATAGTGTTGGTGTTGCCATCTTGCTGGGCAATATAGGTGGGGTCTACAACTATCAAGATCAAACAGACCTTGCACTCGAATACTTTTTCAGAGAAAAGAAGGCGAAAGAGCAACTGGGAATGAGAAGAAGTTTGGCGAATACCTATTATAACCTTGGTTGGGTGTTGATAACCAAGAAATCCTTCAAGGAAGCTGAAACCTACATGAAACAGGCACTGGAGACCAGCAAGGCCAGCAACATTTCTGAAATGATCGCATATTCACACTCTGGTCTGGGTGAAATCTATTTGGAACTGGGTCAGTATGAGTTGACCAAATCTCATCTGGACAGTGCACTCTCCATAAGGGAAAAATTAGACCTGCCTAACGAACGCTCCCAGACACTCAATTTGCTGGGTATGTTGGCTAGTCAACAAAAAGAATATCAGAAAGCCCTTAATTACTTTGATGAGGGACTGGCCATTGGTCTGGAGCTTGAGGTACCTGAACTTGTTCGTAACATTTCCAGCAATCAGGCTGAGTTGTATGCTGAACTTGGTGAATTTCAGAAGGCTTATGAAGCACATGTTCGTTTTAAAGCCATGGATGACACGATTCGAAATGAAGACAACACCAGAAAAATTGCATTGATAGAATCTGAGTATTCATTCGAGAAAGAGAAAGATCAGATTGAAGCCGCTAACCAACAAAACATCCGTACACAAGAGGAAAAACTGAAGCTACAGCAGTATTACACGTTTGCTTCGACTGGTGGACTCTTCCTGATCATCGTGATCGCATTTATCCTCTATCGCAACTTCCAACAAAAGCAAAAAGCCAATCAACTACTGGAAGTAAAAAATGCCGAGATCATCAAACAAGCAGTTGAGCTGGAACATAAGAACGACGACTTACAGGAGCTTTCTTACTTTAAACAAGGCCTGACGGACATGATCGCCCACGATATGAAAAACCCGTTGAACGTCGTGATTGGACTCTCAGAAGGTGCGCCGGATGCCAACAAGATGAAGCAGGTAAATCAATCCGGCAAATTAATGCTGCAAATGGTAACCAATATGCTGGACGTCCAGAAGTTCGATGAGACCGAGATGAAGCTCAACCTTGCTCCTCACACGTTGTTAGACATACTGGTACAGGCAAAATTCCAGGTGGAGTTGTTGTCCATTGCAAGAAGCATACAACTGGACTTTCAGCAAGTAGGCAAGGACATCCATTTGCATTGTGACCGGGAGATCATCATGCGAGTGCTGGTCAATCTCTTCACCAACGGCATCAAATATTCTGATCCCGGAAGTAACATTACGGTGAAAGCTACCTCAATAAATGATCGGATCCAGATAGAAGTCGCGGACCAGGGAAAAGGCATTCACGAAGAAGACCTGCCATTTGTATTTGACAAATTCTGGCAAAGTGAAGCGAAAAAATCTGGTCAGATCCAGTCAACGGGACTAGGATTAACTTTCTGCAAAATAGCGGTTGAGGCCCACGACGGAAACATCCAGGTAAATTCGAGCCCAGGAAATGGCAGCACATTTTATTTTGATTTGGCCGTCGGAAATGCTGCTGTGGGAACCAGGGAAAAAACATCTGAGCTTTCCAAATCAGAAGTGGATGCTATTCAAGAAGTGATTACGGAAATTAGAAAAATTCCGTTGTATCAGTTCGCAGATATTGAAACGGCTTTGACAAAAATCACCTTACAAAGTGAGTCCATTGAGGAATGGAAGGAAGCCCTGAGGCACGCCGCTCTTAACTGGGATGAGGACGGATTCGAAAAATTGTTGAGTCAAAAGGAAATGAGTAAGCCATGAAAAAGACCATCCTCGTTGTAGATGACCACATCGACATCACTCGCATGGTGATCAATCACCTTTCAGCACAGGACAAATACCTTGTTCTCAATGCGAATAATGGAGAAATGGCGTGTCAAATTGCCATTGAAAGGCAACCAGATCTGATCCTGATGGACTGGGACATGCCGGTCATGAGCGGCGTGGAAGCCACGCGCCGACTTAAAAACACGGAAGAAACTTTTGACATCCCAGTGATCATTTCCACAGGTCGAATGACCTCTTCTGATGACCTGAAGGTAGCCCTGGAGGCCGGAGCCGTGGATTATATCCGCAAACCGATCGACTTTGTAGAATTGGACGCCAGGGTCAATACTGCGATTCGCATCAAGGAACAGAACGAGGCCATCAAAACCCTGCTACAACAAGACATAGAATTGAAAAATCGCAAGTTAAGTACCGCTTCTATGCTGATCGTGGAAAAGAATGGGCTCTTGCAGGATTTCTCAACAGAGCTTCAAAAAATTGAAACAGAGGTCAATAAAGGCAGTCAGGACCTCTCCACACAGTTGAAAAACCTTCGTAAACGGGTCAACAATCACCTCGATATTGACAATAGCTGGGAAACGTTTAGACTTCATTTCGATGAGGTACATCCTGACTTTTTCAATGCCCTGACCTCTCAATTTCAGAACCTGTCTCACAAAGACCTCAAATTGTCGGCCTATCTCAAGATGGGTTTGGACAACAAACAAATCGCCCAGTTATTGAACATTACGCCATCCAGTACCCGCACGGCACTGACAAGATTGAAACAAAAGATGGGATTGGAAGAAGAAATAAATCTGAGGGCAATGATTGGAGAATTGGGTTAAAGGTGATTGATCTAGCCTGTGTAAGCTTTTATCTCCTAAATTCCTGTGCAAGGAAACCTGGAATGGGGCAGCACCTGCCCCTTATTTTCACAAACGATCTTTAAACGCTTCTTTTGCCCATTCCTCAAAATCAGGTAACTGGATATCAAGCAGTGATCTGATTTCCTCCGTATCCGGATTTAAGAGGTCCTGCCCTACCGTGTCCTGATATTCATAAAATTCAGCATAATCATGTGCTACACTTTCACCTAAAATCGGCGTTAGAAACCCATGTAATTGCTCGTGGGTGATCGCAATGTATTTGAGTTCTTTTCCTAAAATGAGACCAAGTCTTCTCGCTAGTTCATTTCCATTGATCCCTTCCTTTCCGCCAATCCGATAAAGCTTACCTTCTAACCTTGTTGACTTTAGCGCTGCTTCCACATAAATCGCAAGATCACTCCAGGAAAGATAATTCACCGGATATTCCGGAGGGATGGTTTGAGGAATCGTTCCTGTCCCTTCTATGGCTCCTCGGTATGCCGTTGAAAAATTCTCCAGGTATTCGGTTCCACTTAGAATCGGAGCCTCTGGTAACAGTTCCAGAGAGAGTTCTTTCATTTTTACACGCGCATCCACACTTGCTTTTCCAACTTTATGATCAGGAAACGTGCTACTGATCACAAAAACTGTTTTTGGTGAGCCTGCCTCCTTAATTGCCGAAAGTGCCTGATTAGCAATTTCCACCATCTCAAAAGGTGCAATTTGCGCAGGAATCTGAAGCACTACCTGATCTACCTGGCTGATTCTCGTAACCAAAGTTCCCCTTTTGAAATCTGAAACGAACGCTTCAAACCCATGTTCCTCCATGGAGATCGCTTTTTCTTCCGTTCGTACTGGAGTAACAATATGATGTCCCCCAGCTTTTAGTCGGTTGGCGATGGTCAGCCCCTGCATCCCAGTGGCATTAAAAACCAGTATCGTACTCATTGGATATATTTTTTTCGTTGTACAATACTATTTAGATTTAAGTATATATAGTATATCAGTATACAATTGTATACTAGTATCAAATAGTATACTTATGAGAGACGAACCACAATCAGAACAAGTGAATTATCAGTCGGAGATCACACAAAAATTACTACCGGTCATGGACACGATGGAATTGCTAAGTGGCAGATGGAAGATCATCATCATGACTGCTCTCTACGTAGGAGGAACCATGCGATTCAATGAAATCAAGAGAAATATTCCCAGAATAACCGGTCGTGCCTTGTCTATGGACTTAAAGTTTCTGGAAGAACATGACATTATTTCCAGAGCCATAAAAGACACGGCACCCATTACGGTAGAATACCAACTTACTGAATATGGTCGTTCGTTGGATCCTGTGTTTCAGGCGTTGACTGCATGGGGCATGAAACATCGGAAAAAAATAATGGGTAAGTAATTGCTAGCTACGCAGATGAAAACTCCTGCGAATCATAGGCTGTAACTTCTAAATGTGTATCGGAGATAACTCCAACAGGGGTATTTAGCCTTCGTGAAGTAGATTCTATAGATCTAGCAAAAATTTATTTTACATACCCCTTTTATTTAAATGGGTGTATATTTAGTTATAAATATCTATTGAAAATGAAGGACCCCCTTGAGCGAGAAAAATTGGCGCACCAAAATATGATATATAGCATCCAGAGAATTGACTTGCTGATTATTTCTATTAGTGGGGCGGGTATTTATGTATGCTTTGAAACTATTAAGTTTCTGATCTCAAAGAACCTTCCTCCAGAAATCTCTGTAAAGGTTGCAGGAGGGCTCTTCTTAATTGGTATCATTATTAATTTCATTTCTCAGCTGACTGGTTATGAGACTAATAAGTTCGACTACCTTATGTATTTAGTAGAGTCTGAAAGTGAGGAAGAATTGAGCAACGACCAAAAAGTAGAACGGGATCGCTGTGACAAAAAATCAGAGAAATTCTCAAAAGCAACTTATATCTTGAATTATGCAAGTATGGGATTCATGTTTGCTGGCCTTATCACACTAATGATTTATTTCCTATTCATTTTTTCGGTGGCGGGCTCGGGGGTGAAGGTGTTCTTGGAGCTCCTAATGGAATATAATCAGGGTTAACCGGTGGTTTAGGGGGTTGTTGCTTAGCCATATATACTTATTTTCTTGGTTTAGGTGTTCTTGGAGCTCCTTCATTTATACGTTCCGGTTTCGGATTAGGGGGTGCAGGAGTAGGACTTGGTCTTTGTTCTTTTGCCATAATGAAAAAATTATTTTATTTCTCTTTGACTTTATGAGAATAAATATAATTCAATTCCATTAAGTACAAGAAATTGAACCTTAGAAACGATTTGAAAAAATAATGCCCTTAATCTTAAATCGTCCTATAGTAAAAATCCGATCTAGCCTTTACAGGGTATTCACCTGAGGAACGGCATTACTCTCGTCTGAGATAACTCCAACAAGGAGCAACCCTCAGAAACAACTTAATCTGAGAGGTTGAATTGCCAGTTCACGCCATATTTGTCAGCACACCATCCAAACTTCTTTCCGAAACCGTAATTATCTGACGGATAGTGATCCAGCGGAACCATCACCATACCACCATCCGAAAGTTTTTCGAACAAAGCATCAATTTCACTTTCATCGCCGGATTCAACAAATAATGACACCCCAGGCGACATGGACCAGGCATGATTGTAATTATTCTCTGAAATCATGTAGGTAGTCCCATTCAACGTGAATACCCCATGTTTTACTAATTCAGGTGTACCGGCTGGTTCACCATGCTTATACTTTGTGATGCTATTGATTTCCGAATTAGGAAAGACGGAAGTATAAAATTGCATGGCCTCTTCTGCTTTTCCGCATTGGTCTCCTACAAACGTTAAAAAAGTGGTTGATTTCATGGATCTAAGGATTAATTCTTGATTAAAAATATCGAAGATTCGTAGGTGCCTTTGCAGGTGTTATCACCGGCAAAAAAAACGCTGTGCCCTTGAATTCCTGTTGGAGATAAATCCAACGGGGGCATTTCTGAGAGCAGTCAATAATTGTTCCTGATTAACAGGCAACACATAATTCACCATGCCGGAGGTAATTGATGATCTTCTCTTTCTGTTTGTTGTGCTGCCAGATGTGGAATTCAATTAAGTAATACCACTCTTTGGTACTGATGTCACCGAACATTGGATGAAAATGCTTGTTAGCCGAGGAACTTTCTAAAACAGGCTGTTGTAAGTCTTTCACTTCCTGAATAAACGAGCTAAAATCTTCAACAAGGTCTTCTTTCGTTCGCTTAATTGGAGAAAAGAGATCGATGAATTTGGTTGGGAACTCCTCCATCCGCATATGGACTTGTTTTCTGTAAACGAGATCAAAAATGGCTATCCCCGTCAGGTTTTTGGAACGTTTTCTAATAGCTCCATCGGTAAGGCTTTGTTTGAGACAAGGTATTTGGTAAGTACGCGCCACTTTCATGACATGATCATATACTTCCGCAAGGGACCATGTTTTAGGGTCAGGATTGATTTGGATGATTTCAGCATCCCACATTTTCAAATCCACCAACCATTCATCAGCCAGTTGATCAAATCTTGCTATCGCTCGTTGGGCATTCATGCTGTAAGCTATTCATATCCATCGCTATAGTCAAGAATATTCCTTTACTGGTCGAGTTTTAATCGATCCAGTACCTGCCTTTACATACCAAGTGACTGACTCTCTTCCAGAGATTCCACAATCATTATCTCAATCTATTGATTTTGGTATACCAAATCAGGGTGTTGCTCCAACGTCCTCCCGGGATGTTCATTTTTGTTTGGCTTTTTCTCGTACCCAATCCTTATCATGAACTACTCATTGACGATGCAAACCAAACATAAACGTCCATCGAACTAATAAAGGAGCTCACTCTCTTTTCTAAAAGCGAACCCCTACTATTTGACAAACATCTGTCTCCTTATTCTTCCCCCTGCATATAGTTAACTACTCGCCAGGTAAGTATCCAAGGTGCAGAACCCTTGAAACAATCGGGCACCACCCCTTGCTTTACCAATGTATCGTGAGCTGTCGCCTGATAAATGTAAGGTTGTACGGTGATGCTGGTATAATCGGTTGATTTCATAGGAGTATTTACCTGAATCCTGGGCATACTCGCTGTAAACCCATTCTTAAAGGAATTGTAAACGTCCGAAGAATTATCCCAACTTCCACCGCCCGAAACACTGAAGCCAAATACACCGATATTCAAACCACCATCAAATTTGACTGAAGTAGTAGTTGCATTTCCTTCTTTAGCCGATTGATTGGCAGAAATAGTGCAAGAGCCGTGTGCTGATTGATTGGCTTCCAGCGTCGTAATGGCAACGCTATCATTGCTACCTTCCCCGAAAACCGGCAAATTAGGTAAAGGGAAATTTTCAACTCTCCATGCTTCAAAATCATCTCCTCGCGGTAAAGCATTCAGGCCAGCACTCACCTCATGCCCACCTGGGTGGAGGGTATCATAACTTTGAAAATACGTGCGCATATTGATGTAAGAAGTGATGTAAATATGAAGTGTGGTATCACTTCCATCAGGAGCATAAAGATGATACTTCCTGTTTTGAATAGTAGGCTGATTGAACAATAACAGACCAGGGAATATAATTCCGTCTTTGCGCTCCTCAGGTGGCGAACTAAAGGGCCCTAATGTAACCGTATTCGACACTTCGTACGAAAACGATGTTCCAGCAGAGGATTTGAGATCTTCTGAAATATTTCCACCCAAACTAAACATATCTCCTTTACCAGAAGCTCCTGCAGAGTAGCTAGTTGTCGAAGTTTGCTTAAGCTCAGATCCGGAATCTGTCGTATAATCAAAGCTTACGGAGGGCGCACCTATGGATATCTCTTTTCCATTATAGGGAAAAGGTGGGAGCCCTTCAATAATGCCCAGGAGCGTCCAACTCTGGTAGTACGCTTTTTTCTGTTCTGGCGTAAGTCCCATATCGTCTATTTGGGAGGTATCCGTTGTGGTCTCATCTTCAAACACCAGTGTTCCGGTTGGCACCGCGAATAACTGGAGGGACAAATTGTTGTTTCCAATAGAGGAATACTGTCCGACGATCAGGCATCGAAAATAGGATTGATTTCCAATATCATGTAAGTGTTCAAACACAAACATGTCATAAAGATCATCTGTTGTTGTATCCCCCAGTACCAGAGAAAAAGCATCCTCATCATAATCTGAGGACGCTTGTATGCAGTTTACCGGATTCTTCAATCCTCTTACCGCTTCCAGGAAAACGACAGACTGATTATCTTTCATGTCTCCGCCGGATTGTTTTAAGAGAGGTCCATCCCCAGCATACATGATGGTATTGGCTTGACCCTGTGTTGGACTTGCCACATGTGCCACTTGATTAGGATACCAAATGTTTTCAATGATATGGGCGGAATATACATTTCCGACGTGATCTGTCAAACAGATAATGTGCCCTTCCTGATTAATGGTTGATGCTGTCAATCGATTAAATGGCGTCTGAGGTTGAGGCATATTCGAAGGCAACTGAGAAAAATCAACATCAATCGTCTCACTTTCACTAATTGTGATCTGATTTGATCCCGCGATTACCTTATCAAAAATGCTATACCCCACTTTTGTATTGTCCTCATTGAGATAAAATAATTGTACATTCCCTGAAGAAACCACTGCATTCATGTCGTAAATAGCATGGGGTAATTCAAGGGTATAGTAACCCTCCACGCCAAAATCCAGATTCATTGTCACCAGGTAAATAGTCTTCCAGTCTGGGCCCAACAAAAACAAATAGAACGTTTCCTGAAACACAGTGGCTGATATCCGCTGAAGTTCAATCCCACTGTCACCACAAGGAATTCCACCAAGTTCACCTGAATAGGTTTTTGGATATGGGGCTGTTACAAAATCATAATCGGTGACACCTTCATTCTCTGTTAAGGATAACTTCACTTCGTGAACTTGATACTTTGCCGGAAAGATGCTGTTCGTATTCTGCACAAAAAACACAAGTGATCTTCCCCCATATCGAATACCCGTGACTAATTGAAAATCTCCATAATCAGTCGAAAATGGCTTCATTGGCGGGTTAAATTCCATATAAGGTTTATTGACAACAATGGGATTCGTCTTCGTTGAAGAACTAGGCATAAATATTCGGGTTATTTGAATTAAAAATTACCGGGTAACAAAGTCTAAAATAGATCAAAACATATCACACAGCAACCAAAAAGTAAATTGAGAAAAATTAAAGTAACCCTGTATTGTTTAAAAGTACATGTTCAGGGTTCGCTTTGCAAACTGGTTCCTATGTTGGAACAATCACTAAAAAGACCAAATCTTTAAAATCAGTCTGGATTTGAAGCAGGTTCTATAACTAGCGAGGTATTGATCACTACCAATCATTTAAATTGTAGATAGAATTACTTTTTTATTGTTGAAAGTCAACACTTGCCTAAATCGTCAAAGTCAAATGAAGTGATCTCCCGGATCCAGCAACAGCAGGGTAAGTGTAGATTTTGTCTATCCTGTTTGCCTACCTACATTCCAATAAGGAGATTATTACCGTTTCGGAGGCACCTGGAAAGGAAACAGACATTAACATTGTGTCCGTAACTGAAAGGCAACTATATGTCATGAGAAAAAGGCGTCTATTTGAAAACATCACCTTTAGTTGGCTCCTCGCCTTTTTGGTGTTGATTACGGTAAACCAAGTGTTCGCGCAAGAAAACACTGATAAACCGAAACGAAAAATGTCATGGTCCGCATTCCCGGCACTTGCCTCACAGCCAGAGACCGGATTTCAGTTTGGAGCGAGCGGAGGGTTTACCTGGTCTGATCCCGATACCACAAAGACATTTAGCAGGCCTTCTTCGTTGACTCCTTTTTTTCTTTATACGGTACGTAATCAAATCATCTCGGGACTGACCCTGGATTACTTCTTTTTAGATGGTAAAAACCTCGGTTTAAGTCCTCGTTTCCGTCTTTTTCCTGATAAATTTTTTGGCATCGGTAATGACACGGATCCTGACATTTCAGAAGGCTACACGCACCTTTTTTTCCAGCTGGAAGGTCAGTATTCCTTTCCCCTAAATGACAAACTGTTCTACGGAGCTTACTTTGATATTCAGCAAAGCAACTTACGAGAGTTAGAGGCCGGAGGCATTCTGGAAACCAATGTATTAGAAGGTTCAAATGGCGGATTTCAAGCAGGTATTGGGCCTGCAGTCAGATTGGATAGTCGTGACAATACCATATATCCAACACAGGGTTATTTCATCAATCTTAGAACGCTATTTAATTACGTCGGGGACTTTTCTTACAGCAACCTAACCATCGATGCCAGGAGATATATTGGATGGAATGAAGGTAAGGACGTATTGGCGATACAAGCTTTTGGATCTTTTAACGCAGGTAGAATCCCCTTTTACAAATTACCACAGCTAGGTGGGGATGCCGCACTTAGAGGCATCAGCAATGCAAGTGTCTACAGGGACAATCAAATGATGTACAGTCAGGTAGAGTACAGGAGATATTTATTTTGGATTGTTGGTGCTGTAGCCTACCTGGGGGCTGGTGATGTGGCTGAAAATCTGGAGGATTTTCGACTCGGTGAATTCAAATATGCCGGAGGTGTGGGCCTCAGGTTCCAGGTGGTCAGAGATGAGCGTCTTAATATTCGATTCGACTATGGCCTGGCCCGAAGGAACCAGTCTGCATTTTACGTTTCGATTCTGGAGGCATTTTAGGTTGCTACAACCAGTCAGCTTGAGTCTACTTGCTTGTCATCTTGAGCCTGTCGAAAGATAGACAAGCTCAAAGTGACAGGCTTTTCCACCTCAGAAATTATCGTAATAAACATGATCCTTCACGATCAGACCATTTTCAAAAGTCATGATTGCACAAATTGGCAGCGAGAACCTGGTCCCATCGGGAGCTGTTCCCATTGAGATGAATTCTACAATCACGGTGTTCCCGGAGGGATGAATGCTTATTACAGAATCTTTTACATCCGGAATCATTTCGTTGAGAGCTGTGTAATGAGCGATGATATCAGCCCTGGATTGCTCAAACGACCCAAACCCCAATGCAGGATCCTGAACTGAAACCGTGTCTGCATACATGTTCGCCATCGCTTCCCAATCATGGGCGTTGAAGTATCCAAAAAACGCTTCGAAATACGTCTTGTAGTCCATGTTTTCCGTTGATTTGGGTTTTCCGGAAATGATCAAAAAGGCAAACAGCACACCCAGAGCAGTAATTAAATGGAGTTTCATCGTGTAGTATTTATGGTTAGTCATAACTCTTAAATGATTGACGCTTCGCCTATTGGACAACTACCATAAACTTTTTTTCATTTTATCTCAATCGAGGAGATTGAAATATGTTGGATCGCCGGCTTTGCTATTTGAAATGAAGACAAAACAGAATTATCTACAATGAGTAAATAAAAAAGCGACACCCCTAAAACGTGTCGCTTCTCATTAAGAACCAGCTATGGAAAATAGATACTCACTATTTTTACGACGCTCAATTTATATGCAGATTTGAAGTAGAGCCATACTACTTCGACGAAATGCATGAATAAGGCAGTGAACTGCTATAATTTTCGGATAATGACTTTGAGCCAAGTCAACTTAGTATCTGTTTCTCAAATGACTGGCCTGCTTACGATTAAATAGCTGTCACAAAATGATTCAATTGCTCGTAGAAAGCTTCAGCCAGGGCTGAAGCTTTAATACCATGTATTTCTTCAAAATTTTGATGAAAAGAGGGTAATGAAAAGGTTCCTACAACATGAGCGCCCTGATACGGAAAGGTCAAGTTTGCTGAAGCCAAAACACCTGCACCTCCTCTTTGACCGGGAGAAGTCGCTAACAATAATACTGGCTTATCAGCCCACGTTCCTTTTTCTATTCTTGATACCCAATCGGTAATGTTCTTAAAACCGGCGGAGTAACTTCCATTGTGTTCTGCTAACGAGATGACGATGCCATCAGCCGTTTTGATTTTGGTTTTAAAATCATGTGCCAGCTGGGGAATGCCCGTTTCATTTTCTCGATCAATGCTGTAAATCGGCATTTCGAAATCATTGAGGTCGAGTAACTCTACCGCCGTGTTTTCAATCCGCTGCGCGGCCCATCGGGCGAACCGGCCATTAATGGACTGACGACTGTTGCTCGCGCCAATGGCGAGGATCTTTTTCATGGTGTATTTCCTTTCAGTTTTTGAATTAAATGATCTAATTGTTCAAGTTCTTTTTCAGTAAGGTTATCCTTCATTGGCTCATGAAAGGTCTGTACTTTTTCATCAAGCACTGCTAGAAATGCCCTGCCTTCTTCAGTAATGGTTATATCCATTTTTCTCCGATTGGAATGACACTCCTGGCGATCTACCAAACCCTTAACCAGGAGCTTGTCAATGATCCGTGTGACATTACTGGTCCGCTGCACCATCTGTTCCTGAATTTCTACCACAGTAACAGGGTCTCCTTTCCGCCCCTTCAGGATCCTCAAAACATTGAATTGAGGCTCAGTAACGTCATGCTCTTTTAGCTCTTGCGAAACCTGATCCGTGATCCAGTGTCCGGTCCTGATGATCTGATGTATTGCATTATAATAATTTGACATCATTACAACTATTGTATGTACAATAGTAACAAATAACTTTAGATTAAGTTCATCTCTTGATCAGTTTTCCTCTATCTATCACAAATGACTCCTACCCCATTATCTCGATTTCACAGTGATCTGTTCAAATCGGCTCATTCCCAAATCCGAGTGAAATTGTATCCAATATTCAATTGAAGCACGACCGGACCATAGAATGTTTCTTCCCGGATTTGCCGTTGAGCTAAAACAATATCGGACAGCAGGATATCTTCGGTACCTACCAACTGAATGTTTTCATCATCCGGGAAGCTCAACGGAATGCTTAATCCGAGGTTGAAAGAAAGTCCTTTTTCCAATACAAGCGAATAGCCTAACCCCAACATCATGGCATGGACGTTTTTGGAATTCCACGAAATATTCAGGTCCGTAGAATAGGCATTGTTGCCAATGAGAAGCTCATCTCCTTTTCGATCCAGATCCATCTGGTAGTCCACCTTACCGACGTTCGCATAGGCTAGCGAAGCGTACAAGCCAACTTTGAAAGGACTGAACCGGGTTTCTATCTGATGGATCGGACCCGTTTGATGTTCGAGCACGATATCAGCATCCAGCGCCCTTAAGGTCAACCCCCAGGATTCTTTCAAGGTAAGATCCAGTGGCGCGTAGAAGGAATACCCTACAAACAGATAGCGATTGAAATGATACCCTAATGAAAGGCCCGGATACCAGGAATTGACATTCAGATCGTCCACCGTATTATCAGCCAGTGAGTTTGCCGCAAGGTCCACAAACAGTCCTGAAAGGTTTACCTGAAGTTGTAGCGGTCGTTCTACACGATGTTGTGCTACTCCGGAATGGATACAAATAATGAATATCAGCATCAATATTTTCTTCATACGGATTGCAATGATTTTTTGAGGAATACCATACGGCAAACCTATCAGGAGTGACTACCTCGATCGATCAAAAGGTGGCTTCTTTTTGTCCTGAAACAAGTTTTCGGAGAAATTGGGCGCTACTCAAGCGTTGATTTGTACTGCCTGGGGGTCATCCCCGCATGTTTTTTAAAGGCGGCGTAAAAAGCAGAACTTGACTTGAAACCACACTTTTCAGCGATGGCCACTAGCGTATAGTTCTTTGACGAGTCTTCTTTGATGGTTTTCTTAAATGCAGCTACCCGATATTCATTGATAAAATCAACAAAGTTTTGACCTGTATGCTGATTAATGGTCAACGAAATGATCCGGGGAGTAAGCTGAGTTTCGCTCGCGAGCATTTGTTGTGAGAAATTGGGATCCTTATACAGCATTTGATCTGAAATGACCTGACGTATTTTTTCGATGTTGCTGTGTAGTTCAGATTCTCCTAATTGAGAAGTTTCGTATTTCTCTTTTTGCACAAACCCACTATTCACGGTTTGACTCATGTAACTCAGAAAGATCGCGCAGGCACCAAAAAACAGGGCAAGATTCAGTGAAATTAAATCCGAAACAGGCGTGTTGTAAACTTGTTCGATGATCAAAATAATCAGTTGCATCAACCAGGGGGTCACAATGAGCCACACGGCCACTTTGATCCATTTTAGAGGTCCCGTGGAATGGTCATTGCCCCATAGCTTCTTGATGGACAAACCAATGTATATAACGAACTGTACATTAAACAAAAGGTAGCATGCTGTACTGACGATGTTCTTTACTTCACTGTACGCTCCCCATGCAAATAGATTGATAATTAGAAAACCGAAATAAGCCGGAAATGGAGCGTAATGAAACCAAGGTTGCCGCAATGCTTTTGTTTTCAATTTTGTCGCGACAAACAAATAAATCGACGGAGGCACCAGCAGCAGTAAAGCATTAGAAAAATCCTGGTAAAACGCCAGGGCTTCCTGATAGTAACTCAACCGGAAGATCGAATTAAGGATGATGAAAGAAAAGGCAGAAAGCAGAACGATCAAATATTGGTTCTCCGGCTTGACTTTCCTGCTTTTCAATAGCGAGAAACACAAAAATAGCGCCTGTCCAAAACCAAGGATATTGAGTAGTATACTGATGTCTACAAGAACAACGGGCATTTGTAAATGTGAATCGAGTGACTAAAAATACGATCATTTTTGAATTTCAATCACAACAGACTTGAGGTACAAGTACTTCACCATTCAAATAACCTGTGAATAAAAAACTTAATGCTCAAAATCAAATTTTCCCAATTTCACCTTTACGCTTGAAAACGGCTGCTGATAAAAACGTTTGTTGGAGCTCCGTAGATCGGATTGGTCAAGGCTGCGAAGCCTGGTGGGAAAGGAGACTCACCCATCCTTAGTGAATTATAGGTTGTGATCAGTGACATGCGTATGCGTACAATGACCAGACTTGACTTCATCAAGACAGCCTGGAAACGCTTCACAGGCATTCGATACATTGTCCTTACGGGAAATAGTTACAATAAAAAAACTAGAAAACGCATTGGAAGGTCATGTAATCGAACGCCTTTTTAAAAACTTATGTCCATGAAACCACTTAAGATGCTGTAACCTTTTCAGGCTGATCATTGCTTATCTCCCAGGTCAAAGAAATGTTGTTCTAAATGAGCATGGACTATTTTGCTTTTAGTCCAAGTCCTAAATCATGTCTACTGGTGTCTTGCTTTCTGCCATTATAGGCAATAATCCCATAATCCATTTTCTATGGAAAACACAAAATCTAGATTTCGTGAGTAACGTGTTTAAGAACCTTAAGAACTGACTGATTGAATTTTACCAGGAATAAAGCTTAGACAGTTCTAAGTCACTGATTATCAATGCATGTAAATGCTTAACCCGGCTACATTCTGGTTCAACGGATAAATTGAACTGTTCATCGAAGAACTAGCCCACATATGATCTAAATAGCTTCATTTTAAGGACATAATCATACTGTATTACTTTCTTACAATTAAGGAAAGTACCACTCTCTAAGGCCAGCAAGTAGTTTATTTCAACTCCTACTCCTATTGTCTTCTATGAAGACAGCCCTGATTGATGATGACTCCATTCTAATATAATGATTACCAACGCCGCCAAAGAGAACTATTTTCAGTTATTTCCCGAAGAATTACTTGCCAGTGTATTGGATGCTTTTGTCATCAATCAACCGATGATCGGAGAAGTTGGTGGTGATGGATTCTGGGTACACCAGACACAAGAATACCTGTTTGTGGTAGTATTTGATTGTATGGGGCATGGTTACGGCGCCAGTATGATGACACGGATTTATACCAGAGCGCTGGAACAAATTGTGGGTGAATTGACTGACCCTAATCAAATTTTGACTGCAGTTCATGAGCACGTGAAATCACTTTTCTTTGGTAAACCAAAGAAGCACATTGGTTCGGGTGCAGATATGGGTGTACTTCGAATCAGCAAGACCAGTAGAGAGTTGATTTTTGCAGGAGCAAAAACCAACCTGATTCGCGTGTCAGTCGATCAATGTGAGATTCTCAAAGCGGATCGGTTACAGTTAGGAGAACTGTTCGAGTATCCCAGGGCGTATACCAACCACGTTATGCATCTTAATGAACCTCAAGGAGCAAATTTTTACCTGGCCAGTGATGGATTTACAGACATGATTGGAGGGCAAGACACCAAGCGATTTGGGAGTAAACAAGTAAAACACTTATTAAAAAAGGTAGCTCACCATCCAATCAATATTCAAAAAGAAAAGATCACCAGTAGCATCGCCTCCTGGTGTGGAGCTAATGAGCCGGTAGATGACTTACTGATCGTCGGATTAAGGATATGAAAATGATCAAAAAAATACTGAAAACAAAGATTTGATCTAATTCATGCGTACTTTGAGCATCGTTAATTCAGCACAAGAAAAGCTTATAAATGATATTAAACAAAGCTCAATTAACGTAGATGAATTTCTGTATAACGCCACTTTCTGTCATGTATTTATATACGAACTATCTACTAAAAACTCATGAAAATCGCCTAAATTATTAGGTATAAATTGACCAACAACCTAGATGAGCAAATCCAACATTAACGCTTGGAATATCAAGAACTGGCGTATTGGCCATAAAATAAAGGGAGCATTCCTGATCTTGATTCTTATCACTTTTACTACAGGCGTTTTTAGCATCATTACCTTACAAAATGCCCTCAGTTCGCTACAAGAAATTGACAATGAATTAAATCCTGTGATCGATGACCTCTCAGTCTATCGAAACATGATCAGAGATGCGCGAACATTTACGACAAATTGGGTCTATGTACCGAATTACACCGCCGACAAGGACGCTTTGAAACTTATCCATGAACAGCGTTATCCTGAATTAAAAATCAAAATCGAAAGTGTGGATCAATACCTGGAAAACGATTCTCTAAAAGCAATAATTCAGGAAATCCAGGACCAATCAGCACATTTAATGGTCATCCAGGCAGACTTGATGCAAAGCCTCCAAAGTTTCGAAAACTACGAAGACGCATTTGTGAAGTTCATGGCAGAAGATCAAATAGAAAACGAGATAATTCCAGTGAGTGATAACCTGGACACCAAACTGGAACTGATCATTGAAACACTTCGAAACAAATCGGAAAGCCTTAGGAACAATATGCAAGGCACTTTTTCGACCCTTCAGATTACGGTATGGATTGCAAGTATTCTTGGGATTCTTTTTGCAATTCTCATATCGATCCGGCTCTCATTCCTCATCACCCGCCCGCTTCATCTTGTGCTGCAAAACATATCCAAACTGGCAAAAGGTACTATCCCGAACGAATTGAAAGTTCATTCTGATGATGAAACAGGAAGAATTACATTGGGATTGAATAAGCTGATCACCAGCTTTAGACAAACTGCCGAATTTGCCGATCGGATCAGACAAGGAGACCTTGATAGCGACTATCAGATGCTCAGTAAGGAAGATGCATTAGGCTCCGCTTTGGTTGGCATGCGCAATAACCTCAAGGAAGTGATCACCGCCACTAACTCCGTGATTCTATCCGTTTCGGAAGAGGGAGACCTGTCACACCGATTGTATGGCACTAATAAAGAAGGTGCATGGTCACAACTCGTGCTATCTATTAATGAACTGCTCTTTTCCATTTCGCGGCCTTTACAGTCCGTTATGGATATTTTAGTTGAAGTTTCGAAAGGGGACCTGACACTCCGATACCATGATGAAGAAAAGGGAGATATAAAAAGGTTAACCGACAGCTTAAATCAAGCATTGAGCAACCTTCAGTCCCTTCTTTCACAAATTTCAAGTACAGCAGATACAGTGAATAGTTCGACCTCAGAAATGACCGCCTCAGGCCATGAAATGAGTACAAGTACTCACGAAATAGCAGGAGCTATCGCCCAGATCACTACAGGCGCTCAAAATCAAGTTAACCGCGTGGATGAGTCAGCTCATCTTGTTGAGAGCATCCTGGACGATTCTAAAAACATGTCCTCCAAATCACAATCCATCAATGAAGCGGCGGAAAAAGGAATGACGAACAGCCAGCGTGGCCAAAAGATGATTGAGAATGTAGAATTGAGCATTGCGGAAATGGACAACTATTCCCGATCCACGGACGATTCTATGAAAGTGCTATTGCAACGCTCAGAAGATATCAGCAGGATACTAAGCGTCATTACCGAAATTGCTGCCCAAACCAATCTATTGGCGCTAAATGCCGCCATAGAAGCAGCTCAGGCAGGTGATGCCGGTCGTGGTTTCGCAGTTGTGGCGGATGAAATCAGAAAACTAGCGGAAGATTCCAGAAAATCTGCCAAGTCCATTGAACAACTCATTGCTGTTGTTACAGAGGATACTAGTCAGGCAGCTACCACCATAAGAAAAATGGGCGATAGCGTGTCAAGAGGAGTTGAAGCGTCTAAGGAAGCCTCCCTGGCTTTTAAGGACATTGCTGAATCTTCTACCGTGACCCTACAATACGCTGAAGAAATTTTAGTGGCAAGCAACCAGCAAGTAGAGCGCTTAAATGAGTTTGTCAGTATCACCGAATCTATTGCAGTTATCTCAGAACAAACTTCCGCCAGTACCGAAGAGGTGGCCGCCTCAGCCAACGAGCTTTCTACTGGAATGAATAATTACATCGATAAATCTCAATTCTTAAACGAAATCTCCAGACAGTTAAAACAGGATCTGGATCAATTTAAACTCGATCATCAATCGACCCAATAGAATAAATATACCATGAGACATTTCTTAAAATTTGCGACTATCATTTTAGTTGTGTTATCCCTGCAAGTATCAGGTCAAGACAAGAATGAATTTGATGTCACCATCGAAGAGGACAAGCGAAAATCTTCCATAGGAGGATTCGGAGCCGACCTATCCAAAAATGCCAGTTTCGTAAACTTCAATGGTTATGTCACCAATGAATTTTTTGCTCAACAAAACCGAAACAGCACATTCGATAACCACTATTTCAACGTATTCATCTCATCACAATTGACCGATAAGATATTCGTAGAAGGTCAGCTAGAATATGAGCATGGTGGTGACGATATCGACCTGCGTTACGGATATGTAGATTATAAAGTATCTGAAGCTTTTGTGATTCGTTCTGGTAAGTTTCTAGTACCTGCAGGAGAATTTAACGAATATCTGTATCCCGAATACCTGAATAAGACGGTAAGCCGGGCATATGTCAACCGTGAGATTTCTCCATCGGCATGGGGCGAAGTGGGTGTCCAGGTGAGAGGCCGGATCAATGATGAAGCTAACGTTACCCCCTTTTACACCGTCTATGTCGTCAATGGCCTGAATGGAGATTCTGGTGCAGGTATTCGCAGCTTACGAGGCAATTCCAGAGATACGGATGGTGGGAGCAATAACAACAAGGCAGTGGGTGCATCGTTTGGCATTGACATTGGCGATGACATCACGATTTCTTCCAATTACTACTCTGGAAAATACACCGGAGATGGTGAATTGAATCTTTCTATTTTCGGCGCATCGTTTTACCTGGACAAGGAGAAATACAGCATCTGGAGTGAGTACCACTTTGCCAATCAGGAAGCCTACAATGATCCGTCAAACGTCGCATTAGGAATTAATACCTTGAACAAGCAGGGTTTTTACATTCAAGGTGGGTATTTCCTGACCAAAAAGCTGGAAGCAATACTACGTTACGATGCCATCGAATTGGATGGAGCACCTGAGGGTGACAGAAATAGAATTACGTTCGGGGCAAATTATCATGTTGCTAAAAATGCGGTGGTAAAGGTCAACTATGAACTGCGAAGTGACGATGGTGCCGATGCTGATGATAATCTATTTGGCCTCCAGTTTTCAATTGGATTTTAAGCGCTGCAGCATCATGAAAAGTTACAAACTGCTATTATGGCTTGTGTTCTCATTGGCTCTTGCTCCAGGAGAGAGTAAAGATAAACTCAGTCAGGACCTGAGTAAATATCATGCGCTATTCATCGGTAAGTTCATAGACTACATCGATTGGCCGGACCCAGGCCAATTAACCATTGGGGTGGTCGGAAACTCCCGGGTCATGATCGAACTTCAAAGCACCATTGAAAAACGAGGTAAGGCACGTGTGAAGAAGATAGCCGGGGTGGCAGACATCTCCGATTGTGACCTCCTATTCATTCCTGCGAGCCAAAGTAAACTGTTTACTACTTTGAACCAGGCTTCAGACAATAAGCCTGTATTGATCGTTACCGAGGAAGAAAGTCTTGCCTTTCAGGGGGCTGGAATTAGTTTCTACGTCGAAGGAGGAAAACTAAAATTCATTATCAATAAATCTGCCGTTGAATCCAGAAATTTAAAAGTCAGTTCAAACCTGATAGGACTGGCGAAGGTGATCTGACCCTTTAAGAACTTTGACATACATGCCATTGTCTAGATGAATTGACATCATATTGTAAGTGGTAATAAATACTGCCTGCTTGAATGCGGCTTCAAGAAAATGGAGGATTATCCTCATGGCCCATTATATTAACAGGAATAAATATCATCTGGAGTTTCCAAACTGCTATAGCCCAATGGCGTGCATTCCTAAATCGGTTTTTGCCTTGACTTCCCTCCAGGTGATTCACCCAGAAAAATCAGCATTTATGTGATCCATTTTAGCTCCGGCTAAGAAAAACCACGTCGGTCTATTATGTAAACACTCAATTAATTGTAAATTCCAAAGAGCCTAAATCAATAACCGGAGATAAAATCCCCCAACTCATCAATTCTTTTACTTCTCGCATTAGAAGTTTTACTATCTTTCAGTACCTGGCCGCCATTTAGTGACTAACCTAGTGACATCTAAAAAGGAAAGGAGTTGGTTTAGACTTCTGATGATTTTCGCTTATTGCTCAACCCTGAGCTTTAGTGTCTATTTCTACGTTCGTGAAGTTTACATACTGGCGTACAATGGCTTTTTTTGTCTTTCTCTCTTTTTCATTTTTGGCATCGCTAGTTACTTCACAAAGCACCTGCTATGGCTCTTTAGGCTTTCTGTGCTTACCGCATTCCATGCCTTCTATTTCGAGGTTTTCTTCACCGGTGGAGTTCTCTCACCCGCATTGCCTGAGTTCGTCATTCCTCCCATCATCGCCTTTTTCTACAAACCGGTAAGAGATCGTTATTTCTTCATGATCATGGCCGTTTTATGTGCGTTAAGTATTTGGTTACTATCGTCGTTGTGCTACACAGAAGATCGATTCCCGGCTGATTGTATCATGGAAATGCATATTATTTCAGCATTTTTCATATTCGGCATAGTAGGTGCTTACATCTATATTTATCGTAAAACGCTAAATGAGAAGAACTTAGAATTGAAAAAGTCCTATCAAAAATTGGTCGAGTCTGAAAAGATGGCCTCGCTAGGTCTATTATCTGCAGGTGTCGCTCATGAAATCAACAATCCCCTCAATTTCATCAAAGGAGGAGCCGAAATGTTGACCATGCAATTGAAAGGATCAAAGGATGCACAACCTCACGTTCATGCCATAGAGGACGGAATAAAAAGAGTAGCGTCCATCATTGATAGCCTGGCCCACTTTAGCAGAGATTCTCCGGACATGAATGAAGTTTGTGACATTCAGAAAGTCATTGACAATTGCCTGGTGATGCTCAATCATCGATTAAAATATAAGATTGAGGTTGTCAAAGCATATGAGGACTTGGGTTCATTGAAGATCATTGGAAACGAGGGGCAATTGCACCAGGCATTCCTCAACATCCTCACAAATGCAGAAGAATCGATTGATGAAAATGGAACCATCACTATTCGCACTTACACAGAGGGTGAGGCACTGAAAGTCACTATTTCCGATACTGGACGGGGCATAGATCCCAGGCACATCAAAAAAATCAGCGATCTATTTTATACCACAAAGGATACCGGTGAAGGAACAGGATTGGGATTGTCAATAACCTATAAGGCCATTGAAGAACATGACGGAACCATAGCAGTCCAATCAGAATTGGGCAAAGGCACAACCTTTCACATTACGTTTAATAAACCTTTGATTTTTGAAAGTGCATAAGCAGGAAAGGGATACGGTAATGTATGTAGATGGTGAACCCCTCAATTTACTTCTGTTCGAAAAATGATGAAATCCCCCCTCCTACATCGAGTTAAGTACAAAAACTACCTACCAGTCAGCTAACAATTGTTCCATTCTATAGGATGGGCTATTTTTTTATTTCCGTTTCATACGTTTCGACCCATTCAGCAACACTCACTTTACTCATTAATTCGCCAATAAGATCGTAGGGTATGTCATCTGGTTTTTTGAAGCGAATACAACTTTTCCCCATGTCTAACTTTCGCTTGCTATATTTCGGATATTCAGATACGAACCAATCGAGGAGTTTGGCGTCGGCATAAATTCCCATGTGATAGAAATTAATGGAGTTTTTTTGTGACGCAATCCCTGCAAAAGGCAGTGGTTCACTGGGTTTACAATGGTAACCTCCCGGATACAAGCTATGAGGAACCACGTAACCTAATCCACCATAGCTGATCGCCGGTTCAAACCCTTCGGGGAGGTTATTCACAATAACGTCATGAAGTTTATTAAAGGGCTCTACTCGGTCCTCGGGTAAGTTGGTAAGAATTTCCATGACCGTTTTTCCGCCTGCTTTCATAGTGTAAGGATTTATGCTATCACATGAATTGTCTAATGTAAATGTAGCCGGCTGAACTCAGGAATAAAAAAGAAGGCCTCTTGCAAAGGAGACCCTCATCATCGTATAAAAAGTTCTCAAGGCTATTTATCGAGATCAACCTTGGTTCCCAGTCGCTTCAACAATGCTCCTGCGACTAACTCAGCTGAGGCGGGATTTTGTCCGGAGATCAACAATCCATCCTCCTGAATATAAGGATACCAATTGGGTCCCTTGGAATAGAAAGCACCATTCTCAATCAACATCTCCTGAACGGAAAAAGGAACTAAGCTGGTGAACTGCACCGCCTCTTCCTCCGAATTAGAATAGGCAGTCATCATTTTCCCTTTGACTAATGGATCACCGTTAGAGTCCCTGGTGTTTTTGAAAATAGCAGGTGCGTGGCATACAGAAGCAATTGGTTTATCATTTTGATAGAAGTCCTCTATCAACGCGATGGAGTATTGGTCTTCAGCCAAATCCCAAATGGGTCCATAACCTCCGCTATAAAAAACAGCATCGAAATCCTTTTGATTGACTGTCGATAATTTCAATGTTTCTGCTAATCTGGCTTGCGCTTCTTGGTCTTTCATAAACCTTCTGGTAAAATCCGTTTGGAACATTTCCTGTTCACTTTTGGGGTCCAATGGAGGTTGACCTCCCTTCGGAGATGCCAGAATGACTTCTACACCGGCATCTATCAATGAATAATAGGGAGCCGCAAATTCCTCCAACCAAAATCCTGTTTGTAAACCGGTACGCCCTAGTTCACCATGACTGGTCAAGACAAGTAATACTTTGGTGGGTCGTTGGTCTTCCGCATTCAGTTCGATGCTGCCATTGGCATGAAAACTTAAAGCGAACATCAGAACGAGGTTTGAGAGTACTATATATAACTTTTTCATTGGGATGTATTTAATTCTGCAGCAAACCTATCCTGGCAGTTCTTCAGAAAAATTGATGTATGGTAATAAAGACCCTCTAACATGAGTGGCCACCATGATATACCCAAAATTCTATTTGCTCAATAAATCGCTCTCCGAGTGGAGGCATAAATTATATTGGATTGGAGTCCCTTATCGAAACAGTCCGGGGTATACCTGGCATTAGGATAGACGCATCAAAATACCTTATAATGCGTAAATAAGAAAAAGGATCAATCTCGTACAAGCACTTACTGTTTCGCATTTCATGTATCTCAACCAATTCCCTGATATTGACTGGATAAGGGAAAATTCTCATTCGGGTTTTCAAGCAGGTAAAGACTACCAGGGTAATAAATTAACCTCCGCTGGCTGGCCTACTGCTGTCATCAATGTCGCAACCCACGCTACTGAACGCGACAATATCAAGGGCCCCTTCAGTATGTTTTATAATTTAAGTGGCACTTCCTTGGTCAAACTTGATAACGATTGGCACCAGGTAAACGAATTCTTTTATTGCATTTCTAATGATGGTGAGTCATTCGACTTGCATGTCCCTGAAGCCCATAAAGCAACCACCTTTAATATCCACTTCGGGAAACAACTATATTGTGAAGTACTTCAACAGCTCTCAGAAACCGAGGAATGGTCATTAGATAACTATCGACACTATGGTGAGACGGCTTATGCAATGCTTCCGGCGACGCATTTCATGGAAAGGGAATTCAAAGATCAGCTCCTGACCTTACACCATCACCTAAAGCACGGCCTCCTTTCGGCGGATCAGGAATATGAAATGACGGGATCAATTCTGCAATGGTTGCTCATTCATGGAGATTCCAGATTCAAGAAATTCGAGGATTCCAGCGCAATGAAACGGTCAACGAAAATGGAGCTATTTAAACGGGTGAATAAAGGCCTGGAATATATTCACAGCCACAACTTGTATCAGTTGGACCTTGAGAGTATATCGAGAAACAGTGGTTTATCGAAGTTTCATTTCATTCGAGTATTTAGCGAATTCCACCATCAAACTCCTGCTAATTACATCGCCGCACTCAAAATCAACAAAGCCCAAAATCTCTTGGCTAATTCCCATAAAGACCTGAACACCATCGCGACAGAATTAGGTTTTTCCGAATTGTCGGCATTTACACGTTTTTTCAAGAGGCAAACGGGAATGACTCCATCTTCACTTCGGCACAGAAATTAGCAATTTCGGTCAAGTGGTATTAGGTAACTGACAACAATCTTTGCGACATGCAAAATATCAAATACTATGGTTGAAGTTAGTTTTTACCTCCTGTCGGTTACTGCTCTGGCAATGCTTTTTGTCCTTTTTAGAAGTTATCCCTCCTCCAAAAAACTTACTATCCTACTGGTCATGATCGGATGGATTGCCTACCTGGTTCTTTTGGACAGATCCGACGTACTCAAGAATTTTGACATGCCACCTAGGATTCCCGTACTGGTTGTTTTTCCCGCCCTGATCGCGATGGTCATTTTGGTCAATAGAAACGTACTACAAGAGGCACTCAAAAGAAGTCCTTTGTACATTCCGATCCTGCTTCAATCATTCAGAATATTAGTCGAATTACTGATTTATGCGACCTATCAAAAAGGCATTTTCCCTCAACGGGCAACCTTCGAGGGATTGAATTTTGATATTCTGGTGGGAATATCCGCACTTTTCATGGGTATTGCCATACACAAAAGACTCGTAGAAGCACGTGGCATTCTGATTTGGAATATCGCTTCGTTAACCATCTTGTCGGTTACCGTTTATTCATTTATCTCCACCTATTACTTCACCGATTTTCTAAGCATTGGAGGAAGATATCAGTTCGTTGAGTTCCCCTACTTGTTGCTTGCATCGGTGCTGTTACCCGTGGCCTTGTTCCTGCATGTCTTTTCGTTGAAGCAAGTAATTGGTAAAAGTTGAATCACCCGGTTAAAGCAGCCTTTTCAGGATCGCACCAACAAAGCGATCCTGATTCCATATAACTTCGACTAAAAAAATTAGAAGTAGGTACTTCAAACCGAACTAAGCCTCCGCCACGTCCTTCGCGTACTTGAGCAACCGAATCAGCTCAATGGCTTTCCCAATTTCCCATTGCATTCCCGAAACGATGCCGTGCATGGCAATTAAGGTCCGATTCAGCTCCTGTGTATCTTCGGCCATTTCAGAAATCAACAATTTCGCACTAGCGAATCCCTGTTTCTGATAACTTCCAAGTACTTTAATGGCATTTTCTTCTCCTGAGATCTTTCGCTTTTTTGGTTCATAACCCATTTGACTGATCATCGTCTCGGCAAGCTTCCAGGTAGACCAGGGGTTTTGCCCTGTTACAATATTTTGTTCAATTACTACATTTTCCAGATACATGCTACCTTCCTTGAATTCCGCTCCATTTTCAACCAACCGATCTTCCAGCAGAAAAGGGAAAATTGTTTTTGCATCGGGTATCAGGAATAGCTCCTCCTTATTTGTAAAGCTGCTTACTGATTTGCCTTTGATCAAGTAGTCGCCATTTGACAGGGTAACATTTACCAATGCAGCAGGCCCGTGGCAAACCGCACCGACTACTTTTCCTGATTCATAGTAATCTCTCACGATAGATTGAATTTCAGGATTATCCGGAAAGTCATACATGGCACCTTTTCCCCCGACAAAATAAATGGCCTCATAAGCAGTAGGGTCCACCTCCGATAGGGAAAGTGTGTTTTTCGTTTTCGCTTGAGCGAATGAATCATTCAAGAAAGCGAAATCATAGGAGCCCATGTCTTCGTCATCAATGATTACCGGAGGCTGTCCCCCTTGCGGACTGGCGATATCTACTTCGAATCCATTGGCCTGAAAGACATAATAGGCTCTCGAAAGTTCGGTCAGCTCGTATCCCGTTTTCTTTCCACTGGACCCCATTTGATCAGTGCTTGTAACTACAGCTAATACCTTTCCTCGATTTGGAATGATGTCTTCACTTAAGTATGGTAAAGAGGCCGCCACCGTTTCACTAAGACCAGCATTTGTTTCTGCCTTGGGGATTAAGCTTATGAACCAGTAGCCAAAGGCAAAGACTGTGATGAATAATCCAAGCAGTGAAACCAAAGACCATTTTAGAATTTTCTTAAATCGTGACATTGTTTGTTTTTTGATGCAAACCAATGGGTCACAGGACAAGAAAACTCTCTAAATGATCATTTCGTCAGCGTAAAAGATCATTTTGTCAATGCCTGTCGATAGGCATGAGGTGTTTGATTCGTTTGTTTCTTAAACGCACTATTGAAGCTGGACAAGCTATTGAAACCTACCTTGAAAGCTATCGCAGATATGGTGTAATTCTGATGATCCGGGTCGACCAGTAATTCCTTAGCCGCCTCAATACGATATTTATTCACAAAGGCATTGAAGTTCTTATCACTCTTTTGATTAATGACCATAGAGAGCACCTGTGTGCTGACATTTAGCGATGCGCTCAAGGATTTTAAAGTAATATCAGGATTTCTATATTGTTCCTGCATACCGACCAGATCAATGGCCCCGGCAAATACATGTTCTGCTTGCTCTGTCGATATCCGTGTTGTCTTGTATTTCTCCTGACCCAGATTTTTGAGATATCCTTTGGATATGATCACGTAGCTGATGCTGTATGCCACCAGCGAATAAAGTATGGGACCGATAATGTAGGGAACAATATCTTCAATAAGATTAAGAAAGTATGCGATCCAAATAACCAGTAAGCCATAAAATATGAGATTGACCAATTGATACCCCGAATCGTTCAAACCCTCCTTTCGCCGTTTGACGATATAGATCCGGGCCATGATCAAATAGATCAGATAGTGGCTGTAGTAACTGAGAAAAAGGAACGCAAACAGGAATATGGGTAGCGTTTCCAGATAATCGTTCTTAATCCAGCACCCGAAAAGGATCGCTAATAGTGCAGGTACAAAATGGATCAATCGACGATTGGTCCATTGAAAATCTTTGTCTGCAATGGCCTGCGCAAAAAAATAGAAGATGGGTCCAATGATCATCATGGTACCTAGCCCGATAAAAATGAATTGGGCATCCAGATTTTCCAGGAATTCCAGAAAAACAGATTTACCCACTCGGAATGAAAGCACGATCAACAGTACACCCAACAACCGATTAGCCAGAAAATTGCCAAACTTATTTGTCCAAAGGAACAAGGCAAGGAACATACCATGCAGTACGCCAAGACCACTTACCACTACCAAAAATACCTGACTTGCTGTCATTGGGTAAAAGTATCAATATGATCCTATAATCGCCAAAACAGCGGAAATCCGAAAGCGTCACAAAATTTCATTTACCCTATCCATTGAGCTGCATTAAAGCATAATTCCAGGTTTTTCGCAATTCTGGGATTTGTGTTTAACCTTCCAGTTTCTGTGTTACTCCAGTCAAAGCAGCCTTTAGACATTTGTAAAATCCAATAGAACAAAAATTCAAAGTGATGAAACATAAAATTCTGGTTACTGGAGCAAGTGGTGCTTTTGGACGATTGACCTGCTTGCAATTGGCAAAAGATGGTCATGAGGTGGCAGGAACCTTTCGCTCAACTTCCGGTAAAAACGCGGCATTGGCAGAAGAATTAAAATCTTCAGGTGTCCACCTGATTGAGATGGATGTCACCGATGAAGCTAGTGTAAATACAGGTGTGCAATCTGCCATAGATAAGATGGGTGGTTTGGATACGGTATTCAATAACGCCGGCGTAGGGGCCAATGGTATCCTGGAGACCTTCACAACAGCGGATCTTCAAAAAATGTTTGAAGTGAATGTGTTTGGCGTTCAACGTCTTATGCGAGCCGTTCTACCTTATTTCAGACAACAAGGCGTTGGTACTATTATCCACACCTCAAGCTGTATCGGGAGAATAACGACACCTTTTCTTGCCGCCTATTCCTCCTCGAAATATGCCTTAGAATCTCTGGCGGAAGGATATCGGGCTGAACTATCGGGATTTGGAATTGAATCCTGTATCGTAGAGCCTGGAGGAATGCCCACAGCATTCATGGGAGCCATGCTTAAGCCAAGCGATAGTGATAGAACGCAAGCATACGGAGACATGGCTCAAGTTCCAGATGTGGCATTAAATAACTATGTCCAATACATTGAAACCATTCCCGAGCAAAAACCAGAAAAGGTAGCAAATGCTGTGGTTGCTTTGGTCAATACACCTTTTGGGGAAAAGCCATTCAGAACAGTGGTTGATTTTTCAGGTCTGAAAGAACCGGTTGAACAATACAATAAGGTATTGGATGGAACCACAAAAGCAATCTACGCAGCAAATGGCGTGGACAATCTACTCACCCTCAACAAATAATTCAATTACCTCATAGAAAATATTAACGTCATGAAAAGTCTAAAGTATTATGTATTCATGGTAAGCCTCATATACTTCGTGGGCTTAAATCAGATTGCTCAAGCGCAGACAGAAACAACAGAACGTAAAGAAGGGTCTCAAGTAATTGTCATTACTGGCTCTGCCTCAGGCTTTGGGAAAGCCACCGCGGAGAAACTAGTGGCCAAAGGTCACATTGTTTACGGAGGTGATATCAATGTAAAGGGGAACAAGTATTTGAACAAAATTGGTGGACATGCACTTGAAATGGATGTGACCAATGATGCGCAGGTCCGTGCAGGAATCGAACGTGTCATTTCCGAACAAGGACGTATCGATGTACTGATCAATAATGCTGGCTACGGCGAATTTGCGACCATCGAAAATATCAATATCGATGATCTCAAACATCAGTTTGATGTCAATGTATTCGGTTACGCTCGCCTACAGCAGGCTGTCCTACCTCATATGCGCAAGCAGCGTTCTGGCCGGGTAATCATCGTGTCATCAGCAATAAGTAAATTCTCTTTACCCATGCTTGGCTGGTACGCGTCTACTAAACACGCCCTGGAAGGTATGGCAGATGCCCTGCGATTAGAAGTCGCACAATTCAACATTGATGTGGTAAAAATACAACCTGGAGCTGCTCAAACAGGTTTCGGAGCGACAGCCTTTGCTCGACTTGAACAATCCAATGTGCCGGATGATTATCGGGCGATGATCGACGCCAGTGCAAAGTCTTTAGAGAAAAATTTTGCTGACGCTCCTGGAGCTGAAGATACAGCAGAAACCATTGTTAATGCCACTGAACTGGTGAATCCAAAAATTACATACATCACGGCAAAGGCAGATGAAATAGTTAGGTTAAGGAAGGTGATGTCTGAAGAGGAATTTTACAAAATGTTTTCAGGCCAGCAGTAATGTTTTTAAAGCTATGGTTTAAGTCAAGCCCATCATCGGATACTGTTCCGATGATGGGTTACCAATTCTTACCTAACAGGTGACAAATCCAATTCAAGACTGAAGAAATGATAAAAATGATCATCACTATGAAAAAGTACTTGATAAGAAATGGTTTTCGGTTCTTGTCAGTTTGGCTGTTTATGGGATGCTCAAGTGATGACGGATCCGATACGATCAACCCAATTGATTCCCCTGACTCATTACCTGCTTTCAGAACAGTGGTCTCAGATCTAAGTGTTCCATGGGAAATGCTTTGGGGTTCTGATGACTTTCTATGGGTCACTGAGCGCAGTGGGCGTGTCAACCGGATTAATCCTGAGACAGGTGATCGATCGGTGATCGCCAACCTGACAAGTATAGTGGAACAAAGCGGTGACAGTGGACTGTTAGGGATGGCACTTAATCCCGATTTTCCCAATAATCCCTTTGTATACGTGGTTTACACTTATAGGGACGCTGGCAATTTCAACGCCCGCCTGGTAAGGTATACCTATGCTGACGGGGGCATGGAAAACGAAACCATCCTTTTGAACAATATCCCTGCAAGTAGTCGACACAATGGCGCACGGATCGTGATCACACCAGACAACCATATCCTGATGACCACCGGAGATACTGGAAACCCAAGCCTTTCTCAAAACATAAACTCCTTAGCTGGTAAGCTGCTACGCTTAAACCTCGATGGCAGCATTCCTACGGACAATCCATATCCAAACAGCCATATTTATTCCATAGGTCATCGCAATGCACAGGGACTTATGGTTCATCCCAATGGCATGATCTATAGCTCCGAGCACGGTCCTACTACCGATGATGAGATCAACATCATTGAGGCAGGTAGCAATTACGGTTGGCCTGATGTACTTGGCACGATTGATAATCCGGACGAACAGGCGTTTGCTCTAAACACTCCCGTTATGGAGTCGATAGCCAACTGGACACCAAACATTGCACCATCAGATATCCTTTGGTATTCCAGCGAAAGAATACCTGCATGGAACAACCGATTGCTATTGGCCAGCCTCAGGGAACAAACGCTTTTTGCCCTAACACTGAGTGATGATGGTCGACAGGTTGTCGAAGAACAGCGCTACTTCGAAAGGGAATTTGGTCGGATACGTGATATTGTCATGGCACCAGATGGACGCTTATTTATTGCCACAAATGGAAGCTCATTCTCGGACACCAGTAACACACATCGCATCGTTGAGATAAACCGCTTACCAGACTAATGGCTCATGCATTGGCAGAATTGCGGCGCTATAGCTAAATTAACCTATGAGGCTATTCCAATCCCCACATGTTCGGCCATCTAACCATCGGTTCTACATAATCACCCAATGGGCTTATCTCATTGGGTTTTGTGGTCATATCATGGCCTATTTCATGTTTGAGCAAATGGGTATCATTGAAATGGTCAGGGTTAACATGTTTTTCAGTATTCCTACCTTTTTGATTGCCTTTCTATTGAACAGAAAAGGGCATCACAACACGGCTTTTGCTCTTGCTTTTATGGAACTTTGGTTACACCAAATTCTTAGTACCTATTATGGAGGATGGGACATTGGAGCCCATTTTTGGCTCATCTATCTGTGCGGTTTGGTTTTTTTTAATCCGGCCTGGAAAAACCATGTTCAAATAACCCTGATGCTTTTTGTCCTTGCCAGTTACGTTTTAATGTTCTACTGGTTCAAAAATGGAATTTATAATCTTGAGGCCAATTTGCTTGAAAGCAACTCCTTGAGTAGCGCATTGATCTGCATGATAATTATATCCCTGTTGATCAATTACTATTCACGTGCGGCCAACAAAGCTGAGTTGTTACTCACGAAAGAAAAAGATAAGACCACTCAAATGTTGGACCGAGTGGAATCTTTGTTTGGACAGCAGGTCTCTTCTGAAATTGCCCGGGAACTGATCTCCGGAGCGGTAGATTTTGGCAGTAAACACTATGAAGTGAGTATTTTATTCATGGATATTCGAGACTTTACCGTGTTTGCCGATTCCAATGATCCATCCCAGGTAGCCTCATTTCAAAATACGGTATTCAGTGAGATCATAGATATTGTCAGGGAAAACGAAGGAGTCGTGCTTCAGATTTTGGGAGATGGGATCATGGCTGTCTTTGGTGCACCCAATGTTTATCGCGATCACGCCAGTAAGGCGGTAAATTCCGGGCTGCAAATTGTGCAAAGAACGTCGGAATTGGGAAGGAGTGGAAAGATCCCCAAAATCAGGGTGGGTATAGGTATTCATTCGGGTCAGGTCATTGCTGGTAATGTGGGCAATGCCTCACGCAACTTTTACTCACTGACAGGTAAAAATGTGATCATCGCCGCCCGAATTGAGCAACTCAATAAAGTCCATCAAAGTCAACTCCTGATTTCGTCAGCTACATATGAAGCATTAGATGCTAAACCTGAAGCTCACGATTTGGGACTGACTTCCTTAAAAGGAATTGGGGATGAAATAAGGATCTACAAGCTTGAATAAACTCAAAAGCAGCAGGCAAAGCTGAATATGTGTTAGACAATCAGGGGTTCGTGTTTACGCACTCGATTCACTAGAAATAATTTTGAAAAAAAAGATGAGTGATCCTATAATTCATTCTAAAACGATAGCCGAAATTAGGACAGTTTTTGGCCTTGGGAAACCTACACACCCGCTGATTACTATTCTCGATACCAGGAAGCTGGCCTATGGAGAGGAAACCGTGGGAAAACGTTTCTCATCAGATTTATACTGTGTCGCTCTGAAAGATTCGCGCTGTGGCATTGATTACGGACGAAATTCATACGACTTTGATGATGGGGTATTGATCTTTACCGCTCCTGACCAGGTAATCACCGTTACCAAACCTCAACAACTCAATGAGGTAGAGGGTTGGATGCTTTATTTCCATCGAGATCTGATCAGAAACACTTCGCTTGGCGAGAAAATAGATGCTTACAGTTTTTTCAATTATGAAGTTCACGAAGCCCTGCACCTTTCTGAACTGGAGCAAAACATCCTTAATCAAATTATTGGACTGATCCAGCATGAAATCAAGGAACGAATAGATAATCATAGTCAACAGGTGTTGGTCTCAAATATTGAATTGATGCTGAATCACAGTGTTCGATTCTATGAGAGACAATTCAACACGCGTTCTGCCAGCAACCTTGATGTTGTTTCTAAGGTAGAGTCGCTACTAAAAAAGTATTATGTGGAAAATGTACTTATCGAGAGGGGGCAACCTACCATTCAATACCTGGCAGAAAATTGCCACCTCTCACCGAGTTATCTGAGTGACCTGCTTGCCAAGGAGACTGGTCGTTCCGCCAAGGACCACATCAATGATTTTCTGGTAGATAAAGCCAAACAATTGCTATTGAGCAGAAGCGATTCAGTAAGCAGCATTGCGTATAGATTGGGATTTAATTATCCCCATTATTTTGCCCGGCTGTTCAAACAAAAAACAGGTAAGAGCCCACAGGAATACAGACAGTTGAATTAGATCAAGAGGATGCTAAAGCCCCCCTTTTTCTTTCTGCGATTTGTGTTTAAGCTTCCTTTTTCCGTGTTGATTTAGCTAAAAAAGCTACAGGACATTTGTGTATCACTAAATAGCAACAAAATCACAGACATGAAAAAGACCATCTTAATTACCGGGGCGAGCAGTGGAATCGGAAAAGCCACAGCCATTCACTTTCAAAACAGCGGTTGGAACGTCATTGCCACCATGCGGAATCCTGAAAAAGAAACGGAGCTAAATCAATTAGCGCATGTAATGGTAGAAAAATTGGATGTTCTCGATTTGGAATCTATTCACCTGGCAATCCAAAGTGGTATCGAGAAATTCGGAAAGATTGATGCCCTGGTAAATAATGCGGGGTATGGTGCTTATGGACCGTTGGAATCTTTTCCACGGGAAAATATCATCAGACAGTTCAATACCAACGTCATTGGCTTGATAGATGTGACTCGGTCAGTTATCCCCCACTTTAGAGCAAACAAAACAGGGGTCATCGTCAATATTTCATCCATCGGAGGACAAATGACATTCGCATTGGGTTCACTCTATCACGGAACCAAATTTGCAGTTGAGGGTATTTCAGAATCGCTCCATTATGAAATGGAACAAATTGGTGTCAAGGTCAAAATTGTGGAGCCAGGGTTCATTGCCACTGATTTCGGCAGTCGTTCCTTTGACTTTCAGGCAGGTGAGGTTAGTGATTATCAGCCTATCATCAACGCAATAATGAAACAATGGCAAAACCCGGACAATACGGTTTCTCCATCAAGTCTGGTGGCCCATGTTATTTATAATGCTGTGACCGATGGAACTGATCAACTTAGGTACAGGGCTGGAGATGATGCCCATTTCTTACTTGACACTAGAAAGAAAATGGCCGATGGTGAGTTCATTTCCATGATGAAAGGTCAATTGGGATTGTAAATCCTTGTCAGCGTGGTAATCTGTCCGAATATGTTAAAAACAAATTAGAAATAATCAATTAATCTAAGCGCTATGAAACGATTGAATATATTATCCCTCGCAATCACGTTGATGGTATGCTCCTGTGGACCTACTTTACAAAAGCAAAATAATGTAGCGGAAACTGCTCCAGAAAAACAATATAAGTTCCAGGTACTGTACCCACAGCCGACCGATGCCACTCAATTCAACCGGGATTATGCAAGGCACCTTGTCCTGTTGGATTCGTTAATGGGTTATTCCCAACAGGGAAAACCCTATTACATCACCAAAATGAATCAAGAAGTATTTGGCAACCTTGCGCCATACTACCAGATGTTCACCATGGCTTTTGAAACGCGGGAGGAACTTGAGGCTACCATCAATTCAAAAGAAATGGAAGTAGCAGGAAAAGATGCCTTGAGAATATCCTCCGGGGGAGCTCCGATCGTCTTGATCGGACGTGATGAATAGCCATATACAACCCGCATAGCTTGCCATTTTGCAATCACAGTCATTATCGCTGTTTTGCAGACACTTTACGAAAGTGGAGTATTCGTTCAAGTCGTCATTTTCTGTACTGGAATACCAGAATAACGATGAAATGATAAGAGGTCCCGGGCATGTGCAGGGACGAATACTAATAAAATGCTATAACCATGAGTCAATTTGATAATAGTTTATCGGATCTTTCGAATTGCATATTTAAGTTGAAAAGGGATTTAATAAGAAAGACACGGACAATAGATAAGATCAGCTTCATCAACAATCACGTACTAAGAACCCCTGTGACTTCTATACAAGGCTTACTATACCTCCTTGAAACACTTAACCACAAGGAAGAAGTATGGCAACTGATAGGGTTACTTCGAAAACAGGTTGAAGATTTGGATAAAGTCACTCGAAAGATCAACCAATCCACCTCTTTAGAGGATTACTAAGAAAATTCAATGGTGCAAAAACCTGAAAAACATTTTAACTCCATCCATTCCTTCAATTAAAAAAAGAACTGGAGGAAACAAGATACAGGCACAACATGAGGCTGTAAACTCATCCAGGGATTTAAATGATTTCGATCTTCCATGACTTGTGTTCTACCTTCCTGTTTCTGTGTTCATCAAACCTCTGACCCTATTCGAATTTTGCTGAATTGGATTAAAAAAATGATGATGAAAAAATTTAATTACTCACTTCTACTGGCGATCATTTCAATCGGACTTATTTCATGTTCCGAAGACGATTCGGTTACTCCTAATATCATAGATTCCGGACAAATCGGCGAGAGTTCCTACCGAATAAGTGAACTTGGAGAGAACCACCATAGTATTTATACAGAGATTGTGATTGAAGCATCTGCTTCTGAAGTCTGGAGTGTACTTACGGACTGGGATAATTACACGCTGGGTGATGGTGAGGGATGGAGTACTACATTTCTAGGACTTGAACTTATAGAGGGTAATGCGATTGAGGATGGAGCAATTGTCGACGCTTATCTCTTCTTTGAAGGCTTTGGAAATGGTCCTTATAGACACACCTTAATTTATCGTGACGGAATTGAATTCGGTTGGTCTGACCCAGTTGCTGGCTCAGATCAAATTACCGATAATCATATTTATCGAGTGGAAGAAATTTCAGCTACTCAAACGAGATTCATTCAAACCGATGAGTACATGGGAGTAGATGCCAACGGCTTTTTCACGACGGAGACACTGGCTTTAAATGGAATCTTTCACTTCAACACATTTAATAACGAATTAAAGGCCGAAGTTGAACGATAGTTGCATCGTGTGTTCGCATGAAAAAGGTAAATGAGATAAAATAGCATATATGAATTACTGGAGCAAGTGGTGTTCTCCTGGATGATAGGAAGATATCCTCCGGGGGAGCTCCAGTAGTTTTAATCGGGTTAAGAGAATAGCTTTTCTCTAATCATCGAATAATACAGCGTTCTATTGGATCGAACTGCGAAAAAGCTGTGTTTCAACTAGTTTTGAATAAAATCAGGGCGCGATTAATGTGAACGCTAAAAAGGCAGACATAGGTTTGCCTTTTTTTTGAATCACAAAAGCTCAATTACAATTCCCAAAACAAACCCTTACTTATATTAGCCCCTCTCATTTCTTCAACTGTCAACTTTCAAATTCATCTAAATGAACGGTCCAGATAAAAACACCCAATTTCCGCTCGAGGGATACAATCGACTATGTTTTCTTAAGAACATCATCAAGAATCCACAGATCATTGTTGGCGATTACACGTATTATGATGATTTTGAGGACGTTAGCAACTTCGAGAAAAACGTTAAATATCTTTTCGATTTTGTAGGTGATCAACTCATCATAGGAAAGTTCTGCATGATTGCATCCGATGTTACCTTCATCATGAATGGAGCTAATCACCTTTCTGATTCAATATCTTCTTATCCATTTGCTGTTTTCGGTCAAGGTTGGGATAACGCCATGGAAGGCAAAACTTATCCCAATAAGGGGAATACCGTGGTGGGAAATGACGTTTGGATCGGTTATAATGCCACGATCATGCCCGGAGTGAGTATTGGAAATGGAGCCATCATCGCCAGTAATGCTACGGTAACAAAAGACGTACCTCCATATACCATTGTCGGTGGAAATCCAGCACAAACCATTCGGAAGCGATTCCCTGATGCAACAATTAAACGTTTACAAGAAATCTGTTGGTGGGACTGGCCCATTGAAAGGATCACTCGCAATGTGCGTCATCTAACCGGCGGAGCAATAGATGCCCTGGAAGATTGAATGCCCTCTCGCTGATTGTTATTTACTATGATTAGTTGGGGGCAATGCTCTTAAGTTAAGGTCACTCCGCTTCCACGTACGGCCAGGGGAGTCTTAGCTAAAACTGTTATGTTGATTACCGATTTTCAAAGATTCCATTCCTGGAATGACTTCTGTAAATTAAAATTTCAACCTTGACTTAAGCGCATTGTCGTTGGGGTGGTGGTAGTTGAATTTCGCGTGGTTTACCCGTATTTCTATGGTGAGCAATCAGCTAATAATCCATTTTCTGTAAAAAAAGCAAAAATTTGACTGACTGGTCGTTACCCCAGAGGTCACTACCTTTGGTGAAACTCAAAGCCCCACCCTCCTATGGTTACCTTTCACCGCCTTATTTTGTTTGCTCTGAACCTTCATACGTTAAAAGACTTTTATACACGTCATTTTGGTATGGAGGTAACCGAAGAGATTCCTGGTGAATGGGTCGTTCTACGTAGTTCCGGGGCCGAAATCGCCTTGCACAAAATCGGTGAGGCTTATTTCGATCCGGAGGAACCTTTCAACGCCAGCAGCAATACGAAAATGGTGTTTATGATCGATGAGGATATGGTACAGTTCCGACAAAAACTGATGGACAGTCATGTCGAAATGAGGGAGATCTTCGCTTCCGGCACCCCTAAATACTTCTATTGCGACGGGGAAGACCCGGAAGGTAATGTTTTCCAATTAATGCAAAAAGCTCCAAAATAGTTAAGAGTCAGTGAAGTCGAGAGCCGCGTCTGCATAGCTCAATCTACGTTCCCTACGACTGTCCAAGTCACATGAGTATCACGCAAAACCAAAGGACATAGTAAGCCCTTCGTGTTGTAGGCAGAAGACAAAATGTCCACCTTTCGGATGAGCAAAGCTCAATAGGTTTTCACAATAACTCGACCAATCAACCAGGGATTATCGGGTCAAGCCTTGAACCCGACTTTGACATGCGCACCGTCACAATACGGTTTGTTCGCAGATTGTCCGCACCTGCAGAAAGCAGTGGTTTTGTTTTTCTTCTCCACCCTTCCATCCTTATGGGTCACTTTTAAGGTACCATACACCAGCAAAGGACCATTTTCCATCACCTCTACCTTGGTCTCCAGCGATTCGACCTCCATTGTATCTTCTCCATTCATGAAATAAGATAACGCCCCGGAGGGACATTTGGCAATCTGAGCTTTGATCTCATCCGTGGTAGCATTTTCTACCTTGATCCAGGGCTTCTCTTTCGGGTTATAAACCTTCGGTAGGGTTTTTACGCATTCCTCAGCATGGATACACAACTTCGGTTTCCATACCACCGTCAGTTCTCCGTTAGAATATTCTTTTACGATTTCTTTATCCATAACATTATTCAATATTAATTCCTTTCATAACTAATCTCTTCCACTCCGGATGGCGTTTGAGGTAAAGCGCTACAAAAGGGCAAAGCGGGACCAATGTAAGGCCTTTTTGCTCAATATCTTCCAACGCTAATCTTACAATGGCAGACCCCAAACCTTTCCCTTCCATCGATTTAGGAACCTCCGTATGTGTCAAAAAAATCCTATCCTGAGCCAGGATGTATTCAATTCTCAGCACCGCTTCATCCGTATGCACCTCATACTGCTTTCGTGCTTCATTGTTGATCAATTGATATTCCATCATCTCCTTTCGATTCCTTGGTGAATATAAACTGCAAGTAACTTAAGCCTTATTTTGTTCTACTACCTATTGTGTTTTTCATTATAGCGCTATCCGAATTTGGAGCCAGGGGTGGTCCAGAGCGGGTCAATGCCATTAAGTTAAGATTCGTCATAATACGTCATTTTTACCTTGCGCCGGTAATTGATAAATTAATTGAGATATGATATCTTACATGAATTACCTAAACCACCTAGACTCATGAAAATCAACTTATTCATCTCCCATGTGCTCATTGGGTTGGGCATACTTGCCTTGCAAGGATGCCCTGAACCTGACAAAAAACCTGCAAAGGTTTCTTACGCCTACGAAGACCTGTCCACCTCGGAACCAAAAGCCGTTTTGCCCACCGGATCTTCGTCCATCCAAAACCTTCAATTGACTTCCGTTGGAGGCATGACCTACGATCAGACAAAAAAGGGTTGGGATCTAAAAAACACAGGGAAAAACAAAGTGGTTTTTCAGGTGAACCTGAATCAGCCTACTAATCTGCAGATTGCCATTCAGGCTAATTTTGAAGATCCTGTTCAGGTAAGCTCGAATGGCTTTTACGCCGAAGTAAATGGTCGCGAGAGACTTCAGTTCTCCACCTTTGAAAGCTACGATTACGAAACCAACCTCATGGCGCTTCAGATTCCGGAAAGCTACACCCAATCAGAAGACAACATCATCAAGATTTATGAGGTTTACGATCAGCAAAGTGCCGTACATATCAGGAAAGTCCTGTTCTTACCGCAAAAGATCACCAGCTCTGACGGGGTATTGACTACCACGCTTTATACCCAGTTTGGAGAAACCGATCTGGTCAAAGGTACCGTCGCGGGGGCCATTTGGACACGGGCTTATGGCCTGAGTGAAACCATGGAAATGATCCCCGGGCCTACACTTTACTACAATCCGGGAGACCTGCTGGAAGTTAACATCAAGAATCAATTGAACCCCGCTACAAGTCAGGCGCTTCAGGATTATCAGAAGATCATGGAGGATACGCTAAATCCGGACGAAGTGCTGGCAGGTGATGCCGTCCGAGGTGAGATCAATATCCCGCACAATCTGAACAATACCAACCTGCACGTCCATGGACTGCATGTAGATCCCTCTAAAGACGATGTAACCATTGTCATCGTACCGGAAGGTGAAAGCAACAAAGGATATGACGCTCCCCACTCCAATCACCCTGTTCGTAAGATCAAAGACCTGAATCAGTATTCTGTAGCCGATCAAAGCGTAAAAAAGGGAGACTGGCTGTACCAATACCGCATCCCCGAATTTCACCTCCCAGGTACCCACTGGTTTCACCCACACAAACACGGTTCTACCTCAGCTCAGGTAGAAAATGGGCTGGCAGGAACCATGGTGATCATGGAAAATAAAACCAACGCCATCGTTCCTTATCCCGGAGAAGCGAACAGTGTGGATAATGGCAAAAAGACTCAAAACGATTATAAATTGGATCACTGGAGAGGAAAACATGACCGGGTACTGACCATTCAGGAGATCACCAATTATGGGCTGCAATTTGGTAAGGGAAACGCACAAGGTAAAGTAGCTGACCCTAAAAATGGTAAGCAAATAGACCTCACGGTCAATGGTGAGGATAGTTTGGTCATCAGTATGCGGCCAGGGCAGCTGGAGCGCTGGCGACTGGTGAATGCCGGGACCAACCACCGGGCGTTCAGTCATGTCTGGCTAGGAAAAATAGTTGGAGCGGATTCTTCCTATCAGGTCGGCAAAAACAAAAACGGCAAGCCCATTTATGCACCAAAAGTACAATCCGCAGATATGTACATGGTGGCTACTGACGGCATTTCTCACGCGAAAAAGACCAAAGTAACAGCAAGCAAACCCGCGCTACTGGCTCCCGGTAATCGGACCGACTTTTTGGTTTCCCTGGAACAGGGCGACTACATCTTATTCAAAAATTATGCCCCACCTTATGGTTTGGTTTTGTTGGATAGTCTCGGCAATACCATCTACAAGTCGAATGATGAGACAACCCGCTTTAATCCGGCGCGTCTGGCGCTATTGGGCTATGACGATGCCTATTTGTTCAAACCAACTGGAACAACACCTGATAATTATATGGGATTCCAGCACCTTTGGAACGAATCAGAAGTGCCAACAAAGAAATCTGTGGTTCCTATCCTGAAAGTGAAGCCAACAGCAACTACTGATGGCGACTTTTTGGAAATGGATTTTAAAGTATCGGCCGAATTTGGTAGTGGTACAGGATTCACACCGGTGAACAACAATGATGGCGTCATTTCAGATGGTGAATTAATGTGGATCAACGTGAAAGGGACGCCTGTCAGTGGAAATGAATCACCGTACATGCCCAATAATGATTATCTGAGCAGGATCTCACCTGCGGCTCCTGACCAGGGGTTGAAGCCCCCTGCCTATGTCGCCCCGATCAATAATAACGATATCCTGCAATCCAGGCCGGTCATCTTTGATATTTCAGGTACTGCCGTGAAGGTGATTAACAATAATAATCCGGAGAATGCCATTACGGTGAATCAATTCACACTCAATGGAAGAGAATTCTTTTTGAACGATCCCATCGGAAATACCCACGCCAACGAAGATCATATCCAGAAAGGATATAAAAGCCCTGTTGATGATGAATACGCTAAAGACAGACGTAACATCACTCAGAAGTTGGAATATGTAAATGCCGTACCTATTCAGTGGAACACGAACAGAGTAGATGACCATTGGTATTACGTCAATCCGGGCTATTATCAAGACATCATGCTGGAGGAGGATAAAAAAACTTACGAGTTTGATGGCAAAGGAAAACCTAGTTGGTATGCCGTATCTGGCATTCCGAATAAGGACGATAAGCCTCAAATGGCCGTCGTGAACCCAAAAAACAGAAAAGCTGAAGTCAATAAAGGCAACATTCCCGGTCTGCCAATTGCGACTACTGCGGAAGAGTGGATACTGATCAATAACTCTGATGTAGGTCACCCATTTCACATCCACATCAATCCTTTCTTCATTGTAGAAGTGGGCCAGTTAGGATATGAAAACTATAAGATTGAAAGTAAGGGGGACACTATAGCCGATTGGTTCATGAGAGCGAAAACGGCCGAAGGTGGCGACTGGCCACAAAGGGATAAAAAACCTGCATTGGGTGCTAAAGAAAGTGCCATTCCAGGTACCATCTACAAAGGTGAAATTGATGTGGATGGCATCGTCGGCAACTGGTGGGATACCATAGTGGTCCCGGCCCATGGCTATGTAAAAGTCCGATACTGGATGAACGTGCCTGAGCAGTCCAATAATGAAGATATCAATAGGATCACGGTGACAGACGATGTGAATCGTACAGGTATATGGGTCTACCACTGTCACATCCTTCGCCATGAAGACCGGGGCATGATGATGCCAGTCATCACCAGACCTGGCGTAGAGAAATGAACGACGAGACCAAGATTTAATGATGCTGACAGGTGGCTATGCCACCTGTCTTTTTTTAACACAAATTATGCAATAAGTATCTTTTACCCATAAGGCAGACGAAAGCTCTTTTTAGGATTTACTACAAGAATCCATTTACGAACCTGTGAACCCATCATCTCTCTGAGGCGTATTTCATTGAGTTGAGACTATTGTTTTATTGTTGATTACTGAAACTTAACCAATTTGGATTTTTAATAGAGTTAAAGCTTAGTTTCTATTTCCTATGGTAAATAGCGGCAATTTCCTTTGTATACCACTCAGAATGAAAGTACGACGGCAATAAAATTGGAACTAAATACTTTGATGTTGCCAGTGCTCTTTTGATCTTAAGCCTCCAGTTGTCTCCACTTTCAATTCCTTCTTTATCCCTAAAAACCTTTACTTCCTTCCTCCCAGAGCCTCTTATAACTAATCTTGAAACAATGGCAGAAATAGCTCTTCCATCCATCTTTTTGGGGCGTTTTCCTCAGGTAGCTTGCAAATACATCATATTCGTATGCCATGCGTTCTGCTATTCAACTATTGAGCTAAAAAGCGTTTTAATGATTTTCAGGTTTGTAAGGGGCTTTTTACTCAAGAATTAAACATGATATATAAATGTCATTCTTCCATTTGGTGAATCTGGATCTTCCGGTGTATTTGCATTCCCACTGCGATGCATTGCCCATGTTCCACTGTTACTAGGGTGAAAAGTCCAGTGTTGGGGCAAAGCACGACCCTTAAGTATGTTTGAACCTAAGTTAGTTAGTCCTTGAGGGTCTTTTGGTCCTCGATTTTGCTTTGTTTTAACACCTGCCATCCAAGCAGCGTATGCAGCTAATGCTCTGGCAACGAAATTGTCGACGAGGACTTCTTCAGGATGATCAACGATTGGAATGGGACCAGGTCGTTGCTGTCCTGTGGTCAGAAAACCACCGGCTGCTATTATCTCCAGTCGTTTATTATGGAGTGGCGTATCAACCGCAAACGACTCCCACTCATGGTCAGCGCTATACATAGTTCTGTTTGCATTCGCATAATTGTGAGTTTGGCTTGCAGCACTCCACAATTGATCGTATTCATTCCATAGCGTTAACCAGGCAGGTGCAATAATTTTCCTGCGTCCATTAGCAGGTTCAATATATCCATTGTCCTCAACATGGGTAACGAATCCATAAGTTGGATAAAACTCATCAGAAAGTTTTTTATGGTGGATTTCTCCATCTGAGACCCATTTACCCTTTTCTATTCCAGCCAGTTGAAAAGGTTGCATCTGTTGAGTTGAATTATTGTCAACCTTTGCATGAAGCTGAGCAGCTTGTTTCACTTGAGAGGAACTGATAACCATATCTTGCAGCTTTCTTTGAGCAACAGCGTCTGGCCGATTATCAACAAATCCAATACCTGGTTTTCCAATACTTTTCTTCTGACCAACAGATTTAGCAATCGCTCTATTTTTATTCTCTTTCGGCTTTTCTACTTGTTCATACATATTCATCTGTTTTTAATATGTTCTACATTGGTCAGATGTAATTCGCCATTTTCACATAATCTTTGTTTAACAAATTTGTGCGGGTTCATTTCAAACCTTTCAATTTGTTTCTGGTGTTTGTCATAGGCTTTTTCTATGCCTTTAACATCAATAATAAGAACACCTCGGTGCATTTATCCACCTTATACATTCAGATGCCAAGTTTTCTAATTTCCAGCAACAAATGCGTTCTTAAGCATTTGTTGTCGATAATAAGTTCACCCTCATTTTATCTACAATATAACCCCTACCCCTTCAATCACCAACCCATTTCATGCAAAAATTAGACCCCTCAGCACACCTTACCCTCCTTTTCTCATGGTCTCCAGCACTTTTTATAAATGGATCAAGCTCTCGGGAACACACAAATCCGGGCTAGCACCGAATAACGCACCTTTATTTTGAGACGGGGTAATGGATTATGAACCTAAAATGTCCCTCCAACTGGGAACAAGCCATTTTAAAACTAGCTTTCTAAAGTGCAATCGATGATTGAGATGCACTTGGCAAGAAGAATACTGATAACTTAAACCACAACTTCCTCACCTTCTCTAGCCAAGAAACAATTCTTGAATCTCTGTTGGCAATCTCTTTCAATTTCTCTGAGGAAAACGTCATCATGGTCCGGATCATGATGAGTGATATACAGATTTTTGGCACCTGACTTTTCAGCTACTTCCATGGCCTGGCTGAAACTGCTGTGGCCCCATCCTCTGTGTTCCTGCAGCTCCTTGTCTGTATATTGGGCTTCATGGATCAGTAGGTCCGCACCTTCACAAAAAGTCACAAAATCCTCATCTAAGGTTTCTCCATGCTCAAAATCCGTACTGATTACGACGGTCTTGCCGTAACCGGATAACTTAAAACTATAAGCATCTCCCGGATGGTTGTTTTTGTAATAGGTAAACGTCACCTTGTTATCTAATGACAACAATTTCTGAAAGTCCTCATTTGTAAAAAAACACATGTTGGAACCCATGTTTTCCAACTGAACTGGAAAGAACTCACTATGCATTTGCTTTTCAAAAACATTCTCCAACTTTTTGGTTTCATCGGCCAAATAATGAGGCGAGAAGATCGCAATTTTCTGATCTGGCAGGTATGCAGGTATGAAAAAGGGTAAACCCTGGATATGGTCCCAATGGAAATGGCTAAAGTGGATCAGTATATTCTCCTTCCGCGGTATATTGCCACTCATCATGTCTTTTCCCAATTGTCGAATTCCAGTTCCAGCATCAAAAATGATTGAGGTTCCGTGGTGCTTGTCTCCTGCCAGCAATTCCAAATAAAAGCAAGTGGTATTACCTCCAAATTCACTCATTGCAGGTTCGCATATGGGAATAGAACCACGCACACCATAAAATTTTATTTTCCAAACCGCATCATTCATATGTAAAATCTATCATTTTGTTCCCAAATCTGAATAAGCATCAGGTAAAGCGTTCAAGTTGGGAGTTTGTTCAGCATCTTTGACTTTTCAAATTTGATCAACACTTTGAATTGTCTCGACAGGTTAATCAACGATCAAGCGTATAGTACTTTAACAGGGACTTTTATGCTTAGTTAACAAGAGTAGGCATGAGGAAACTTCGATCACCCTGACTTGTAATTTCTGCGTGAGGTATGGATCAGCATGAATGCAATCAGAATCGTCTGGGAGGTTCCAAAGGTCAAACGTGTAAATCGACCCCCTTGGGCTAGGTATCAAAATTAGTTTAAGTCATTGTACACATATCTAGTCCAATTCCATCCTCGATTTTGCTAATTTCTGCGAAATGGATAGTTACTTCTTTGATATGGATAAGTACCAGTTGCAACCAATTTCTAATTTTCCCCAATCAATATGAGTGAGATCATTCACATCAAAAGCCTTGATCAGTTCTATGCCGGAATGAAGGCTCCCAAACCGCCCCACCCTTTGATTTCAGTCATCAGAAAGTGGCCTAAAATGGACTTTGATTCAAGTAATCTGAAAATGGTAAGTGATCTCTATTACATGGGTATGAAAACTCACGTGACTGGAGGATTCAAATACGGACGAGGCGTGTATGATTACGAAGAGGGGACGCTTGTATTCATTGGAGCTGGGCAAGTATACTCCCTGTCAAATCAGAAGCCAGATGCACAGATGGAGGGTTGGACGATCATGTTCCATCCTGACCTGATCAGAAAGTATGAGCTAGGGAAGAAAATCAAAAATTACTCTTTCTTTCGTTACGAAATCAGTGAGGCGCTACACCTTCCGCTAGAAGAACGTCAATTCTTAAGTGCACTCGTCGATTCTATCGAAAGAGAAATCATTGACAATAAAGATCAGCACGCAGAAGAGCTCATCGTGCAAAATCTTTCTACGATTTTGATGTACTGTGATCGCTATTATGGCAGTCAATTTCATAGAAGAAGTCAGACCAATGAAGATGTAGTCACGAAATTTCAGGATTTCCTTGAAGTGTATTTCAACTCATCGGAATTGAGTGAAGCTGGGCTCCCATCGATAGATACATGTGGTAAAGAGCTCAACATGTCCGGTGCCTATCTAAGTGATCTATTGAGGATACAAACAGGTAAAAGTGCTAAGGATCACATCCATGGATATTTGATTGAACAGGCGAAAAACAAATTGCTTAACTCAAGGACTCCAGTCACGCATATAGCGCTTGGCTTTGGATTCAAGTATCCTCAAAACTTCACTAAACTCTTCAAAGCGAAAACCGGACTAAGTCCAAATGAATACAGAAAAACCAATGAATAAATGATCCTATGAAAAAAACGGCCTTCGATATCACCGAGAACAAAGACTTAAAGGGAAAAGTATTTCTTATCACCGGAGCCTATTCTGGACTTGGCGCAGCCACAACGAAGGCACTACTCAAAGCCAGGGCCAATGTAATCGGGACTGGACGAAATGCCAAATCACAGGCCGAATTCACAAAAGAACTAAAGGAAGACGCCTCGATTCCTTTTGAAGAAGGACAGCTCGACATGTCCCAAACAATGGACTTAAGAGACCTGTCTTCTGTCAGGAATTTTACCCAGTATGTCAAAGGCAAATACAAACAAATCGATTGCCTTATCAATAATGCTGGCGTCATGTTTACGCCTCCAGGTAAAACAAAAGATGGATTCGAAACACAATTTGGAACCAATGTGATCGGCCATTTTCTCCTTGCTAAACTATTGGCCGATATCACCAACCGCCAGGTTTGGCTATCCTCAAAGGGACATACGAGGTTGGGTGCTCCTCGAATCGATCTTGATCAAGTTAAAGAAGTAGACGATTCCAATTATGATACAACCTGGCGCTATCAGCAAGCCAAACTGGGAAATATTCTGCTAGCAAAACAGTTCAATTTGGAGTTTCCTAACCTGGTATCTGCATCAGTTCATCCGGGATTGGTACAAACAAACCTCGGCCGATCCATGAAGCTCAGTCAAAAACTACGCTTCATGATCACCAATCCTCTGATGATGATGAGCATGCAAAATGCGGAACAAGGTGCATCAACACAGGTAATGGTTGCCACCATGCCCGAAAAGGAATTGGTAAAAGGAGCTTATTACGCTGATTGTCAGGTCTCCGAAGAGGCTGAAAGTGCCAAAAACATGGATGATGCGAAAAAACTGTTCGATTACTGCGATACTGTGACCAGTAGTTTCCAATCATAGCTCTGCTAATCCTTTTGGAAAGGTCACTAACCATCAGGTTTTAGTCCTCAATCATTGATTTTAAGAAATGTTCGTTTACAAAAGATTCACAGTCCTTGGGCTTCTAAAGGTCACGGGAGTGAAGTTATCAGCCATTATCCTTTGGGTGACCCTGGTTACCGCCCTTTATTACTTTAAGATCATCTCATGGTTAATCATCCCATGGCTGCCTATGTCAATTTTAGGCACTGCAGTAGCCTTCTATATTGGTTTTAAGAACAACAGCGCATACGACAGAACATGGGAAGCTCGTAAAATTTGGGGAGCCATTGTCAATGCAAGTCGCACCTGGGGAGTTTCTATTATTGGATTTGTGGGCAATCAATTTCGAGAAAACCATTTCGAGTCAAGCGAATTAAACGAGTACCATAAACGACTTATTTATCGGCACATCGGATGGCTTTACGTTTTGAGGAAACAGCTATTAATTCCAACAACCTGGGAAGGATTAGGACAATCTGGGAGGGCACGAAGGATTGCTGATGCTCGTAAGAAATCTTTTGGTACTGGTCTGTTTGAAACACAGATAAGCAATACCGAAATGTCCAGGTACCTATCGAAAGAAGATCTAAAAAAGATCGATCATTCTGCTAACGGAGCAACACAGTTAATTAATCTCCAATCTATCGCGCTATCACAGCTCAGGAAAGAAGACCTCATCGATGATTTCCGTCATATGCAGTTGCAGGAACTACTTCAGGAATTGCTGAATTGTCAGGGCAAAGCAGAACGGATCAAAAAATTCCCATTACCAAGACAGTACTCAAGCACCAGCCTATTATTAACTTTCATCTTCATCATACTACTTCCCTTTGGAATGGCCTCTGAATTCATCAAATTAGGAGACCTGTCGATGATATTATCTGTTCCATTCACTATACTGGTTTGCTGGGTATTTGTAGTGATGGAATTGGTTGGGGATACTACAGAGAACCCATTCCAGGGGTTAGGTAACGATATACCTATGCTTTCACTTTGCCGCACCATTGAAATAGACCTGCTACAAGCCTTAGAAGATAATGAGATTCCTTCTCCAATAACCGAAGTAAATGGTATTCTGATGTGATGAAGTTCATGAAGGCTTAAGAATTGCCAAGCCAGACAACATGAAGTAAACCTTACTCGATGTTTCATCAATTGAATACCGGCAAAAGAAGATTCAGCGAAACGAATTATTCTTTCTTCGATATGGAGAAGTAAAGGATTCAACGTGACCTTAGCTTTACTGTTTTTACTCGCTTCCTTGAGCATGAACATTAACCTAAGACCATGGATTGGTGTGTTGTTAAAAATCACCATTCCAACTTTTATTATTGTCTTTATCCTTGCTTCCAATACGATAAAACCGGACAAAAACGGAAATACGACACAGGGCGCAGATGAAGTAAACGAAACAGATAGCGTGCAATCGTTACTTGCTTTTCAGACCGTATTGGAGGTCATCAAAGATCCACGGTGCATGAATTGTCATCCATCAGGAGATCGGCCCAGGCAGGGAGATGACCAGCATTTACATCATTTCAATGTCATCAGAGGGGTTGAAAACCTGGGAGGAAAGATTCAGCAATGTCAATCATGTCACAAGTCTGAGAACAACCCATATAGTAATGTTCCAGGAGCACCTCATTGGGCCTTAGCTCCAAGATCAATGGGTTGGCTTGGACTTTCCGATATCGAAATTGGTCGTAAGTTGATTGATCCCCAACAAAACGGCGGACGGACACCCGAAGAACTGGTTAAGCATATGACTGAAGATCAACTGGTTCTCTGGGGATGGGATCCAGGGGAAGGAAGGGAGCCTGTTCAGATTCCTTTTGAAGAATTTAAAACTGCACTGAATACGTGGCTGGACAATGGTGCATATGTTCCTGAATAAATAAATCTATTTGAATGACAATAGCCTTTAAAATAAACGGACAATCCACGTCGGTAGATGTTGACCCAATGATGCCCCTGCTATGGGTGGTAAGAGACGAGTTGAAGCTAAAAGGAACGAAATATGGATGTGGAAAGGCCGCCTGCGGTGCATGCTCTCTTCATGTAGATAATAATCTTGTGCGCTCATGCTCCTATCCTGTCAAATATGCAGAAGGCAAAGAAGTTACCACCATAGAAGGGTTATCCTCAGACGAAAATCAGCTTCATCCTATTCACCAAGCCTGGATGGATGAAAATGTCCCTCAGTGCGGATATTGTCAGACTGGTTTTATGATGGCTGGGGCCAAATTGATTGAAGAAATCACCAAACCCTCCACTGATGACATCAAAGGAAATATTAGCAATATCTGTAGGTGTGGTACACATCCGAGAATAATCAAGGCCATCAAACGAGCAGCTTCAATCAAACAAGGAGTACAAACACCATAAACATGAAAAAAGAAGGATCGAATAAAGGATTGTCAAGGAGGAAGTTTCTTATACTTGGTGGTTTTGGCGTTGGTACCACAGTCATTGGTGTATATGCCTGCGCTCCCCTCAGAAGGTCTGCAGCCAAAGTGATTTCTGAAACGGAACTACTCAAAATCAAAGATTTCGACCCGCTCGTGTGGTTTGAAATTTCTGAGGACAACAACATTATATTCTATTGTCCTAAAGTCGAAATGGGGCAAGGTGTTTATACGGGTTTCTCCTTGTTAGTAGCTGAGGAATTAGACCTCCGTTTGGATCAAATCATTGCCGTACCAGCCTCCAGTCATAAAGGAGCCGAGGATGGAGCAAGTACGGGCGGTAGTTTTTCTACATCTACATTATTTGAACCCATCAGAGAAGTAGCAGCCACCATGCGTGAAATGCTTCTTTCCGCGGCAGAACCGATTTTAGGTGTTGAGAAAAGTCAATTAATGGTAGAAGAAGGTTTGGTTATTGGGAAGGGAAAAAGTATTACCTATGCTGAAATAGCAAGGCAAACATCTGATTGGAAAGTTCCGAAAAAATCCCCTGAATTAAAGCCTGCTTCGAGCTTCAAACTGATTGGCACCGATGTGAAACGTGTAGACCTCAAACCCAAAGTAATGGGTGAAGGTATTTACTCTCTTGATGCTGAGATGGACGGCATGCTTTACGCCGTAACTCTTTCTTCACCTTACTTCAACGGGACCTTGAAATCCGTTGATGTCTCTGAAGCAGAAAACTACCCAGGTGTAACCCAGGTCATCAATCAAGATGGGTTAGTCGCCGTTGTAGCTAAAAATCGATTTACTGCCGAAATGGGCATACGGAGAATTAAAGCTGAATGGGATGTCCCCAGGCTTTGGCAGCAAAAAGAGATTGAGGAACATATGACCGTGGGCAATGGTAAAGCTGTAAATATTCAGAAGGAAGGCAGTGTAAAAAAGGTCTTCAAACAAAATGCCGACGAAGTTATTACAGCCGAATACAGAAGCCCCATTGGTATACATGCCCAAATGGAACCGAATGGTGGCATCGCTCACGTACAAGGAGATAAGGCAACGATCATCACAGGCACCCAGTCTATCCATCAAGTCGTTAATTATATTCAAGAGGAGCTCGATTTAGAGGCGGAAAATATTGAAGTCACTAACACCTACATGGGTGGTGGATTTGGTCGAAGGATCTACCGGCCTAAAGTCGCCGACGCGGTGAAAATTTCCAAAATAGTCGGTAAACCCGTACAAGTCTTCACTACAAGAGAAGAGGAATTCCAGGCCGGTTACTACAGGCCGAATAATCATCATGTGATGAAAGCTGTTGTTATAAATGGCAGTATCCAGGCGATTGAACATCACCAGGCCTCAGATGCTATGTATGTCAATAATGCGGCACCAGCCATGCGATCATTTCTGGGTGGCGATTTACCATCAGCGAATCACTGTGCCACGGTCTTCTATCCGATTAATCACCGATCTACAAATATTTACGACATTCAACTTCCTTTTCACACAGGACCATGGAGAGCCATTGGAGCATGGCTCAACTGTTTTCCTATTGAATCCTTCATGGATGAACTAGCCCATAGTTCCCAAAAAGACCCCATGGCGTTCAGGCTGGATCACTTACAGGGAGATAACGAAAATGTTGGTCGAATGAGAAAAGTGATCCAGACACTCCGGGAACGATCAAAATGGGATCAAAAGGAACGCGCTGGTATTGGTAAGGGATTTGCCTGTATCAAGGATAGAAAGACGTATGTAGCTACTGCGCTTGAGATTGAGTTAGTAGAAGGACAAGTCAAGGTTTTACGTGTAACCAGCGTGGTGGACGCAGGAATCATTGTAAATCCCGAGGGAGCTAGAACCCAGGTTGAAGGTTGTATCATGATGGGAATAAGTGCCGCCCTGTATGAAGAAATGATCGTTAAAGACAGTCAATTTGTGGCGAGTAATTATCATGAATACGGTCTCGCCACTTTGAAGGATACTCCCGAAATGGATATAATTTTATTGGATAGCAATTACCCCCCTTCCGGTCTTGGCGAACCGCCCATATCTCCTATTGCTCCAGCGCTCGCCAATGCGATCTTTGATCTCACAGGAAATCGCCTCAGAAACATCCCACTAAGGCCAGAAGAGGAAAACATATAAATCATTTCGAAGGAAAGTGAATATGTTAACCTGAGTTTCTTCCAACCGTGTTAGTTGCATAAATCCTTAGAAAGGTACATAGAGGCTTACTATCTTAGTTATCTAGTTTATTTAAACTAGGTGAATTTGAAATTGAATGAGGAGTCAACCCGATTGGCTGCTCATTCTTTTTTTGAACCATGATATTTCAAGTGTCTTGATTACTTTTAGTTAAGATATAAACTAGGTGAATTTGAGTAATGAGAAGTCAAACCCTATTGGCTTCTTATTCTTTTTCAGAACAACACTCTATTAGGCCTAGAGCTCAAGAACAATTCTCACAAACCCCTCCAAGATCATATTGGTATTCTTGACCTGATAGCCCTCCGGTAAAGAGATAGAAGGTATGGCCATTTCATCCAGGCATTCCGTCTTACCACAATTGTTTCACTTGAAATGAACATGATTGTGATCATGATGATCTGGAGAACAGGTGTCATGACAAAGTCCATAGCTGGCTATACCTGACTCAGAAGGTACTTTATGAACTATCCCCGATTCCAGGAAGCTGAAAAGTGTTCGATAGATAGTAGCCCCTCATGATGAGGAAATTGCCTCTCAAGATCACTTCGAAACAAAGTTCTGTTTTCCTTCAAAAGGAAATCAAATACATCCAATCTACAATCAGTGACTTTCAGCCCGTGAGAATGTAAAACCTTTTTGTATTCCTCATTATTTCGCACAAGTCAAAATTAGCTATATGCCTCTCAAATTAGAGGGTATTCTTTTTGGTAACTTTGCTTTGTGCTCGAAGAGAAACTAGAACACCGGAACATCAAACCCACTAGCATGCGCCTGTTGGTACTACGCCAATTGGTGGAGTCTGGTGCTGCATTAAGTTTGAAGGACCTGGAAGCTAAGTTTGAGCGAGCCGACAAAGCAACCCTTTACAGAACTCTTAAGACTTTCGAAGAAAAGAAACTCATTCACAGTATCGATGATGGTACTGGCGTTGCCAAATATTCACTCTGTGAGGAAGGCTGTGAGTGTGAGCCACAGGATCAGCACATCCATTTCCACTGTTTAAAATGCGGAGAGACCTATTGCCTCATTCAGTCCAAGATACCTCAAACACAAATCCCTTCAGGCTTCAAAGCAGCGAGTGCCAGTATGGTCTATAAAGGTACCTGCGCCAATTGCAGCTGACCAGGGAAAGTTTGCAACCAGGTTGCACGCCCTGGTTCCTATCCTTGTATTGTGAAAATCATATTGCTATGGCTTGCCTTCCTTGTTGGGACATTGGTGCAGGCCCAAAACACCTTTAAAGCCCGAGTCATTGACGCGGAAGAAAACGAACCTCTTTTTGGAGCCACGGTAAAAATAGGCCCGAACAAAGGAGCTGTCACGGACATCAATGGCTACGTTGAGATCAATAACATCATCGACGACACAATCACCGTTTCTGTTTCATTCGTTGGCTTCAAGCCCTTTAAATCAAGTTATGTACTCCCATTACCAGAGATACAGACCATCGCATTGAAAGAAGGTGAAGAGTTAGAAGAGATCATTGTTACCTCCACACGTAGCAGCAGAACCATTGACGACATTCCTACCAGGATTGAGGCCATCAGTTCTGAAGAATTGGAAGAGAAGGCCATCATGAAGTCCTCGAATATTGCTATGGTCCTCAGGGAAAGCACCGGGATTCAAATGCAACAGACTTCCGCGAGTTCTGCGAATCAAAGTATTCGAATCCAGGGTTTGGATGGCCGATACACACAGATTTTGAAAGATGGGTTTCCGCTATTTGGAGGGTTCTCCAGTGGCCTTAGCATTATGCAGATTCCTCCCCTGGATTTAAAACAAGTGGAAGTCATCAAAGGCAGTAACTCCACACTGTTTGGAGGAGGAGCTATTGCAGGATTGATCAATCTGGTTACTTATACTCCAGAGAAAGAAAGAATTGCTAAGCTCATGGTAGACCAAACACAAGCGCGAGGCACTACCCTCAATGGTTTCTATGCTCAACGTTTCAATAAATTCGGAATGACCTTCTACGCTTCCGGTAACAGACAGGAAGCCTATGATCCAAATGGGGATGACTTTAGCGACGTACCGCAAATCAGAAGTTTGACCCTCAACCCTTCGCTATTCTATTATCCCTCTGACCACTCAAGTCTACGACTCACGTTAAACGCAACCCTTGAAAATCGGCTCGGAGGGGATATGGAAGTGATCAATGACAATCCCAATGGAATCCATCAATTCACGGAAGAAAACCTGTCAGATCGCTTATCCTATCAGCTGACCTATCTGAATCAATTCGATGATAACAGATCCCTCACGATTAAGAATAGTCTTACCTTTTTCGAAAGAGAAATCATCGAACCGGAATTTCAATTCATGGGAAAGCAATGGTCCTCTTTTAGTGAAGTTTCATACAATTTCGGTACTGATAAATCGAGTTGGATTTCAGGCCTGAACCTCTACACAGATCGATTCGAAGAGACTCCTTCCGATTCTTTGGACCGAGACTATGATTATACCACGTTTGGAGCATTCACACAAAATACAATTGATCTCTCTGATCAGCTGGCATTAGAAAGTGGTTTGCGCTTCGATTACGACCTGGAGTATGGATTCTTTGCTTTACCCAGGCTTTCACTTCTCGCACAATTCAATGATCGCTGGTCTGCAAGAATCGGTGGTGGTTTAGGATACAAACTACCGACCATCTTCACCGAAGAGGCCGAAAACCTCACGTATCAAGGAATCTTGCCTATCAATAGTGCCGTAGAAGCAGAAAGATCGATAGGAGGCAATCTAGATTTCAACTATCAGACCTTTATTGGTGAGGAATGGACATTCTCTTTCAATCAGCTTTTCTTTTACACTCAGTTAATTGATGCCCTGGTATTCCGAACGAACAATTTAGGTCAGTTCTTCTATGAAAATGCGAATGGACCAGTGACCAGCCAGGGAATAGAAACCAACATCAAATTAGGTTTCCAGGACTTTAAGCTATTTGCCAACTACGCCTTGATCGACACCCGTTTGAAATATGATAACCTGAACAATCAAAAACCACTCACACCCAAACACAATATAGGTTCGGTTTTCATGTATGAAGTAGAAGACAAGTGGCGCATAGGCTATGAAGCCTACTACACAGGCAGGCAGTTTAGAAATGACCGCTCTCAGACGGATGACTTTTGGATGATGGGATTCATGGTCATGCGAAAGATCAACAACCTGAGTATTTACATCAACTTTGAAAACTTCACTGATACACGGCAGCACCGCATGGAGAGCTTCCAGGTTGATTCTCATATCAAACCCGATTTCCCAGAGATATGGGCTCCTACGGATGGTAGAATCATCAATGCAGGTTTCATCTTAGAACTATGACATCATGAACTTCTATCAAATACTTCTTCCTATAGCTTCCTTACTCTATTTGTTGCTGGTGTTCATCCTCAGGTCTTTCATCCTTTGGAAACAGACTGGGGTAAATCCGCTTGTTTTTGAGAACACAGACAAAGCTCATGATTATATTGGTCGCGTTTATAAAGCAATGGTGCTAGGTACCTGGATCTCTATAACCCTATTTTCCTTTTTCCCTTCATCGATTATGTTGTTAATCACCGCTTCTGATCTGTCTTTTGTGGCCTTAGAGATTCTGCTCAGACAATAATTCACCATATTACAATGTTGTTTATCTCTGTGCCATGTCCAACCTAAAAATTCTCCAGGTAGCTTTCAAAGAATTTGCCGGCATGTCTGAAGACGCATTCCATTTATCTTCAAACTACTGGCATGAAAAGTCCTTTAAAAAAGGAGAACGCTTTAATGACTATAAAAATGTCTGCAAAGAGTTGGGTTTCATTCTAGCGGGCACCTTTCGCTCGTACATCATTGACTATAAATCCGGTGAAGACAAAAACCTTTTCTTCTATTCTCAAAATGGATTTGTAACTGCTTACAAGAGCTTCGTCAAGCAAATCCATGTGAATACTATACCGAAGCGCTGACGGATTCCAGTATCATTTGCATCAATATTTTTGATCTGCAAAAACTATATAAACAATCCCATGAGTGGGAATGCTTTGGACGCCTAATCGCTGAAATGGCAGCCAACATTGTGATTGAACGAATGGAAAGCTTCTTATTGAAATCTCCTGAAGAACGCTACCTGGAATTAATCGCATCACATCCTGACCTATACGAAAAAGTCCCCCTCTACCATATCTCCTCTTACCTGGGCATCCAGGGGCCTTCCCTTAGCCGAATCAGAAAAAGAATTGCGGGCAAATAATCGATTTTAACCTGGGTTAAAGAAATCAGTCTCTTCGTTTTTCAGCTTTGCCTTGTAATCATATAAGCAAACGAAATGAAAACTATACGTCTCTTTTTGCTCATGGGGCTCTTGATCGGAACCCAAACATTTTCTAACGCGAAAGATAAGAATGACATGGAAAAAATCATTGAATCAAAGACCATCGTATTTGTACACGGACTATTCTTAAATAACCGAAGTTGGCAAGAATGGGAAAACTACTTTAAGGAAAAAGGATACACAACGCATGTACTCGTATATCCCGGACATGAAGGAGATCCTTCAGAATTACGAGAAAATGCGCCTAATCATTTGGGTAATGTAACTTTTACGGATGTGGTTATGCACATGGAACAATTCATCCGAACATTGCCTGAAAAACCCATTATCGTAGGACATTCCATGGGTGCATTAGTCGCTCAGAAGTTAGTCGAAAAGGATTTGGCTGAAGCAGCCATCATCATGAGCAGCGCACCTCCAAAAGGAGTAATTACTACCAAATTCAGCTTTGCCAAATCTAATCTCGGATTACTAAATCCCTTCAAAGGCAACTCAGTGCACTATCCGACCAAAAAATGGTTCCATTATGCCTTCACCAACACCCTGTCCAGAGAAGAATCAGACGGTATCTTTGACAGCTACGTGGTACCTGAAAGCAGGAACATCCCACGTGAGACATTGAAAAAAACAGGAAAGATTAACTTCAAAAAACCTCATGTGCCCATGCTGTTCATCTCCGGGAAAGAGGATCACATCATACCAGCGTCATTGAATAAGAAAAACTTCAAGCGATACAAGGACGAAAACAGTGTTAGAGAACACAAGATCTTTGAGGGCCGTGATCATTTTATCGCTGGAGAAACTGGCTGGGAAGAAGTGGCTAATTACGTATACCAATGGATCAACTGAAGTATGGCAGTTACTAATAAAGATTAGTCAATAGCATAATTTGGAACACCCTGCTTCGAAATGAAGTTGGGTGTTTCCGAATGTCTGTTTATTCTGGTTTGGGGATCCAATTCAAATCTCTTAAGTGAAACCTTAACCAATTCACGGATTCTATAACTTCAGCTCGGTGGGTTACTTATCAATTGCCCTTCTTTATTGGCTGGAACCTGACAATCTAACTTTACCAATGAAGGGGGGTATCTTTTTGGGCGTCTCCCTACGGGTCGGGTGCGGACGGCTAGACTATCCGAGCTGCACGCCGGGCAGCCGTCGCAGTAGCTTACTCCTATCCAAGTTCCGTTCGTTCCTAAAATGAAAAAAGCCCTGACTTACGTCAGAGCTTCCTTTCTTGTCGGGGTGGCAGTCCGAGAACCCTAACCCTCAAGCAACTAATAATCAACTACTTACAATCTATCTCAAAATCCTGTTCACCGGACTGTTCACCGTGAATTTGACATGAATTAATTTCAATTGATGTCCATTATTAAAAAGCCAATAACCGAATTAAAGCAAACGATTCATAGAAATTTTCTAAATCTGAATATTGTAAATAGCCTTTACTAACTTGTAGTACCAGATATAGATAAGGTTAATTTAAAATTGAAGGAGTAGTCAACCTGATTGGCTGCTCATTCTTCCTTTATAGAGGTCTGTATTGAATGGTCAACTTTGTCCCTCATTATTCGTTTTCACTTTCGACTGCTCTTAAAACACCGCAAGCTAAACTTTGACTTGGAGGTCAGGAAATGCACCTTTGAGTGGAATTTGATTTCATGACACCAAGAACCGTACTCACACTTCTGGTAATCTTAACATGCATAGCCTCAGGATTTGCCCAATCTGGATCGATCACCCTTTCTGGCAAAATAATCGATCAGGTCAATAATGAACCACTACCCTTTGCCACAGCTGTTATCAAAAACAAAATTGATAGTTCGTTAATAAAAGGAAGCGTCGCGGATCTGGAAGGTTACTTTCAAATCTCTGGCATCGCTCCTGGAACATATTTACTGGAAGTATCCTTTGCTGGATATCAAGTAAAAACTCAGGACCTCTTTGTAGGAAAGCTAAGCAACTACCTAGACTTGGGGACCATCGCCATTACTCCAGATCAGCAAGTCCTGGACGAATTAGTGGTCGAAGGGGAACGAACAACTGTTTCCTCCCAGCTGGACAAAAAGAGCTACGGAGTAGAAAGTAATTTGGCCCAATCCGGTGGCTCAGTGATGGACGCCATGCGAACATTACCAGGTGTGACTGTAGACCAGGAAGGTAAAATTATTCTCAGAGGAAGTGACAGAGTAACTGTCTTGATCGATGGCCAGCAAAGTGCATTGACTGGTTTTGGCAATCAGAAGAGTCTGGACAATATACCAGCCGCCAACATCGAACGCATTGAAGTTATCAATAATCCATCAGCCAAATACAATGCCGCAGGAATGGCAGGCATTGTCAATATCATCTATAAAAAAGACCAGAGCAAGGGCCTTACCGGTGAAGTTGGATTGAACCTGGGACTCGGGGCCATTGGCACACGCCAGGACGATCTACCTACGGACCTGGGAAGCTTCTCAGCAAACCCGAAATTGATACCAAATCTCAACCTGAACTACCAGGGGAGCAAAGTAAATTACTTTTTGCAGTCCTCTGTGTTGCTGCAGGAGAAGTTACCCAACAATGAATTCACAACTCGATTCTATGATGATGGTCGAATCATTGCCTCGCAAGTGCCTGAGAATCGTAAACAAGTCCATTACATTGTCACGGGAGGCGTTGACTGGAAGATTTCAGAGGACGATATCCTGACACTTTCCGGAATCTTTGATTATGAGAGTCACGTGGATTCCTCCCAAGTTCCTTTCATCAACCGGCACCTGGACGGTGGCCGAAATCGATACTATGCCTGGAACGAAGAGGAGATAACGGGACTGGCGAATGGAACTCTGAATTTTAAGCACCAATTTCCACAGCCTGGGCATACCCTATCCTCCACCTTTCAATTCACTAAAGGCTGGGAAGACGAAAGTTATTTCTTACAGGACAGTTCAGCTGTTCGACAATCAGGGGATACTACCATGCTTCTGGCTGAAGAATTCACGACCAGTTGGGCCATAGATTATGTAAAACCTCTGGGGAGTGGCAGAGTCGAACTCGGCTCAAGGTTGCAGTGGAGACGAATCCCAGTTGACTATACCGTAGGCAGAGGAGTGAATTCTATTATCTATCCAGGTCTGGGAGACAACTCTAATTGGGGGGAGAATATCTATGCGGGTTATGTAAACTACATTTTCGAACGACCAAAGTACAACATTGAAGGAGGTCTGCGAGCTGAATTTACAGATGTGTTTTACACCATCGATGAGGCCAATATCTACTATGACGAAAATGACGCTTACGACTACTTCGAGGTTTTTCCAAATATCCGCTTCACCTACAACATCAATCAAAACAATCGCTTCTCTGCATTTTACAATCGACGCATAGATCGTCCTGGAGAACCAGAGCTCAGGATCTTTCCCAAGTTTGATGACCCTGAGTTGTCAAAAGTGGGTGACCCTTATTTACGACCACAGTTTACCCAGGCACTGGAAATCGCTTACGGCATAGATTGGGAAAGTGGCACCCTATTCCTGGCAGGGTTCCAAAGATGGATTGACAACCAGTTTCTGAGGATCTATAATGAAGACACCTCTAGTGGAGGCAATGTCATTAACAAGATCTATCAAAATACGGGGCCAGCCACTAACACAGGATTGGAGGTCATTTTAGATCAGAACATCACCTCTTTTTGGAAACTCTCAGCGAGTGTCAACTGGTACATCAATACCATTGAAGACCATCAAGGCTTCTTACGATTCCCGTTTGAACGAAACTATACACTCGAGGCATCGGAAGATGACACGTGGGATTTGAAACTTAACAATCAATGGGAATTTCAAAACGGTTTCAAGCTTCAGCTAACGGGTGTTTACTATGCTCCCAGAAATGTGCCTCAGGGTAGGCAACTGGAAAGATCCTCCATAGATATTGGTGCCAGCAAGCGGATCTGGAAAGGTAAAGGCGAATTGACAGCTTCGTTCACCGACATCTTCAATCGATTTGGAATCAACCAGCAATTGACAGGCACAGGATTTAGAGCTAATTACCAAAATTTCTACGAGACTCAAGTGTTAAGAATAGGTTTGAAATACAAGATCTAAATAAGTGCTCTTGGGAAGCTCAGAAAAAAGAAGGAGTGGGCGGAGGCCCACTCACTATACAACCAACATAGACACTACACAGCGTGTAGGTTTCTTAATTCAGAAAAATTCATATCCCCATCTTCGCCACCTTCACCGAGTTACCTTCTTCTGACATGTCAGTCCAGGCAAACCACATTTCACCGTCATGGTAAGCCATCTGTGGAAAACCACTACCTCGAGACTCACTGCTTTTAGCAATGGTCATGGCCGGCTCTGCACGTCCAGTCTTACTCACGATCCTGGCTTTGATGACACTGTTTTCACCTTCACGACCTAACCAGCTGACCATGGCTTTCTCTTCATCGATCATCACCACATCTACACGGCCCAGAGGCATTTGGTTATCAATGGTCACCGGATTACCAAAGCTTGCGCCTCCATCCTCCGAGAAGATCAATTTTACTTGTGGTTGCTTATTTGGAGCCGCAAACCATGCTACCGCCAAGGTGTTGCCTACCGCATCCGCTCTGGGTCCATTGACCGGACAGCCTTCAATTTTCCAATTGTCGGCATAGATGGTTTGCGGTGCGGTCCATTCCCCGTCTACCAGTCTAACAATAGACATGTCACGAACTTCCATTTCAGAGCGATCACGATAAATCACAACTGGCCCATTTGTTGTCATGGCTCCACCGGTTTGACAGCAATCACAAACCCGATTGTCCAATTCCACTTCGTTAGAAAGTGCTCCTTGATCATCCATCATGGCTGCTCTTATCGACATAGCTCCCTGGTGCTCCCCGTGACCTCCGGAGGTGTTTCTACCATCCAGCCAGGCCAGCTGAAATCCATTGCTTTTCGCGGGGATCATGGTAGCAAATCCATGCTCGGTAGGAGTACCATCCTTGTGCGGGACCATAGATGCGGTCCAGGAATTTTCCACTTTCCGAGTAATGTTCACATCGTAGGAATAGGTACCTGCAGAACTCTTGGCCAGATAATGCGCGACCATTTCTCCATCCTTACTAGCCGCCAACATTGGGTAATCAGCCCAATTGACAAACCAATCCGTACCGGAAGCAATGTCCTCGGTAGAAGACCAGTTATTTCCTTCCCATTTCGCGTATTTCAAAAGTGCGGTATCTCCCAATTGCTCTACCCAGGATAAATACAACTCACCATCATCACCGGAGATCAAATAAGGCAATGAGCTATTACCTACAGCCGGTGAAATCATGGCTGCTAATTCTTGCTTTACCTCAGGGTTCTGCTCCTTCGGTCCCTGGGTACACCCGAGGACCAAAAGGAATAAAAAGATATAGGCCCCTTTCATCAGCTATTCTTTACTTCAAAACTGATGGCCACATCATCCCAGGAAATGGTAATGGTCCCGGTCGCTTCATCCACGGGCTCTACCAAATAGGTCAATGACTCCATTGGCTGATCCAGCTTCTTAGGAGTGACCTGAAACCGCACCACGTCTTCAGCCTGATCATAATCATCGGCTAAATGCTGCTCCCAGTTTTTATTGATGATCACAGTCCACTCTTCTTCACCAGGAATGGTAAAGAGCGCATACTTTCCTATCGGTATTTGTGCGCCTCCAATTTCGACATCCTTAGAGAAACGAATAGACGTGGCATTGTGTGCACCTGTCACCCAAACTTCATCATAGGCGACTAAGCCACCGAAGATTTGACGCCCGCGCTTGCTTGGTGAGTGATATTCGATATGCACGTGGTTTTTACCCACATTGGTCATGGCCATTTTAGCCGGACTCTTAGACTTGGGTTTTTCTGAACTTGCGGCAGCATGACTTTCATGACCACTATGATCTTCAGACTTATTCTCAGGAGCTGAGCAAGCTCCCAGGATCAACAGTATTAAAAGGAATGTTGGATTTTTCATGTTTATAATTTCTTAGGGTTGAGGGTCATTTTAATTCTTCTTCGACGTTGCCACAGGTGAGCATTTCATCTCCGAAATATGGGTTGAGTACACTGTCCGAATTACTAAGCCAGAAAGCACCTTTGAAATCAAAGGCCATGGGGCAGTACTGGCGAAATCCTCCGGTTTCTACCTGAAACTTGACCAGGGTTTCGTACAGCTGGTCGCTTAGCGGCGAAAGTGTAGTTCGGATTTTTTCAACATCCGATTCGGAAACAATCATTTCTGCCGTAGTTTTCAGGACATTCAAGTCTTTCATCCACTCGACATGTGCATCACCTTTCACCAGGGACATGTCTACTGCATTGATAGAGGCTAGAAGTGGCTCAGCCTTTTCTTTGGCCGTGGAGGCATCTGTTTCAACCAGCGCATCTTTCAGAGGTAGATAGGTCTCGAAAACAGTCTTCAACTGATCACGAAATGCCGCACTCACTTCATATAGGTCTCCGGAAATATTCACTTCAGGATGACTCATATCATGACCAGAGTGATCTTCCATTCCTCCATGATCATGACCAGTTGATGACTTGCCACCCATGGGACTGGCCGTCTGGCGATTCATCATGGAGGTCTTTCCTTGAAGTTGAGCCGCTGCATCAATCTTGAAAACACCATTGGCAGCCACTTCTTCATCTTCCTCCAGTCCGGCATTCACTACATAGTAGTCTCCGGCATCAGGACCTAGTTCCACCTCTCTGAATTGAAAGGTAGGCTGACTGTAGTTCGGACGCTTCACATACGCGACTGCCCTTTTTCCAGTCCAGAGAATGGCAGATTTTGGCACCAGAACAGCCCCCTCTCCCATGGTCAGGCCTGCCTCCACTGTTCCTTCCACAAACATCTCAGGTTTCAACAAATTGTCAATGTTCCTGATCTCTGTGCGTACTGCAGCAGTACGGGTTTGCTTATTGACTACCGGATCAATGAAGGTCACCACACTTTCAAAGGTTTGTCCCGGAATGGACTGTACTTTAAAAGATATGGAGTCTCCAGTACGAATCCAGGGTAAATCACTTTCGTAGGCGTCAAATAGCACCCATAACCTGTTCAGGTTGGCGATCTCAAAGAGGACACTTCCATCCATCACATGTTCGCCCTTACTCACATTTCGGGTCATGATAGTACCCGAACGAGGAGCGTGCACATCAAAGTAAAACTGGGGTTCCCCTTTCTCTACTATAGCCTCAATCTGCGACTCTGTAAGCTCCCAAAGTTTCAGTTTCTGGATGGCCGCCTCATAAAACGAGGGATTTGAATCCTTGAACTTCAACGCTTCAAAAAGCTCCTTTTGCGCCGTTACCAGGTCGGGTGAGTACATAGTAGCAAGACGTTGACCCTGACGGATGTACTGCCCTGTAAAGTCCGCATACAGTCGTTCTACACGTCCATCAAAGTGTGCCGTGACTTTGGCAATACTCCTTTCATCCGCCTCAATCTTCCCAGGAAGATAAACCTGCTTTGTAGGCTCGGATTTTGTCACACTTACGGTTTGGATGGAAGCCATCATCATGGCCGCTTCTGTCATTTGAATCTCGTCCATATTCACCGCTTCTTGTTCATTAGATGAGAGCGGTATCAGGTCCATTCCACAGAATGGACAACTTCCAGGACCATCTTCACGCACCTGTGGGTGCATACTGCAAGTCCATACTTCAGCCACGGTTTCATACTCATGCCCTTCATGAGCCATCGAATTACCAGGTCCACCGAAGAATACGCTACCGAGGAACACGCCAATAACTAGAAGGGCGATCCCGATAAGTACTTGTTTTATATTGATCTTTTTCATTTTCCGATGATGTAATTGATTTGATAAATCGCACGATTGGTTTCAACTCGTGCTTTCTCAATTTCCAATTGATATGTCAGGAGCTTTCGCTCCATTCGCAAGACCTCCTCAAAGTCTGCCGTTCCCGTCGTAAACTCTGTTTGTAACAACGACAATGAACGACCAGCCAGGTCGTGCAGGTTCTGATAAAGCACCACCCTGCGCTTCGCATCCAGGTGATCCCGGATGAACACTTCCAGGGCAGTTACTAACCGATTATTCTGCTCCTCGATTTGGTATTCAAGCCCCTCCTTTTCAAGAGTGACCTGAGTTTCCTGTGCTTTGTATTTCTTTCGATAGATGGGAATTTTCAAACCCACCTGAGGAAACACAAACGCATCCTGACCATTGTCGGGAAGTTCCACACCTGAACGTTCACTGATATTGACATAGCTCGCTCCCAGAGTAAAGGAGGGCTTACCATTCAGCTCCGTCACTTTCAAGAGTTCTTCTTTCGACCGGACCATGGATCGGATACTCTGAAGTTTAGAATTTCCAATGATGATGCTATCGTAAAGCACTTGCTTGTCTAAGGTCAACTCAATGACCTGAAGGGAATCGCCAAATTGGATAGCCTCCACAGACGCATTCAACAACTTCTCAAAAGCGATCATAGCAGCAGCCCTACTGTCCACCCAATAGGCAAGCTTGGTCTGGAGTTCTTTTTCCTCCATCTCTACCCGAAGTACATTGACAAATCCGGTTTTTCCACTCTCAAAATTCACCCTGGCTAGTTCCTTAAAAGAACTTAGTATATCCAGGTTCTCTTTCGTAAGCGCTATCGATCTATCCATTAAAAAAAGTTGATCGTAGGCCATCCGAACTTCACTGAATAGTTGAAGTTTCGCATCCTCAAATAGCTTAAGCTTGGCATCGGCCATCTCTGTAGCCACAGCGCCCTGCGCTTTCAAAGTCCCGAACCAGGGGAACGATTGACTGACCGCTAGACTAGCCCGTTGAGGACCAACCCTAGTCTCCACCGGCTGCACGAATAAACCGAAAGTAACCTGCGGATCTGGCAAGGTCTGTGCCTGCGGGATCCGTTCCATGGCAGCCAGGTAATCATTGAATTTTGCTTTCAATCCGGGATTGTGCTCAGCCGCAAGGGTTAGATAAGGCTCCACCTGGCTGACAGCCAAAAAAGGCATCATGATGATGAATACTATGACTACTTTTCTCATGACTCTGGATTTGATTTTAGTTGACGTTCCTGCCACATGCAGTACAAGACCGGCACCACGAACATGGTGATCACCTGGATGATCATGCCCCCGAACGTAGGGATGGCCATGGGCACCATGATATCCGATCCCTTACCTGTAGAAGTCAGAACGGGAAGCAAGGCAATTACGGTAGTAGCTGCAGTCATCATAGCAGGCCTTACCCGTTGTTGACCGGCATGCAATACGGCAGCTCTCACACCCTCAACGGAGTTAGGTTTTTCACGCTCCAGGTGTTGCTTCAGATATGTACCCATGATCACGCCATCGTCAGTAGCCACACCAAACAAGGCTATGAATCCCACCCAAACAGCCACACTTAGATTAATGGTCTGTACCTGGAAGAGGTCACGCATGTCTGCACCAAAGAGTGAAAAATTCAGGAACCAATCCTGACCATATAGCCAGATGAAAATGAACCCTCCGGCAAAGGCCACAAAGACCCCTGAAAAGACCATCAATGTGGGTTGAAGCTTGCCAAACTGAAAATACAGAATGAGCAGAATGGCCATTAAGCTGATAGGGATCACAATAGACAACCTTTTGGTGGCTCGGATCTGGTTTTCATAGTTACCAGCAAACTTGTAGCTTACACCCATTGGAATCTGCAATGCACCATTGGCGATCTGTTCATTGAGGTAGGCTTGCGCATTTTCTACTACATCCACCTCCGCATATCCATCTTCCTTATCGAAGATCACATAGCCCACCAGGAAGGTATCTTCACTCTTGATGTTCTGTGGTCCACGGACATATTGCAATTCTGCCAGTTCCTTCAAAGGCACTTGCACGCCCGTGGGAGTAGGAATTAGAATATTAATCAGGTCATCAGGATTGTCACGAAGTTCTCGGGCATATCTTACCCTCACCTGATAGCGCTCACGTCCTTCTACGGTAGTGGTCTGAGCATTACCACCGACCGCTACGCCGATATACATCTGCATGTCTGCAACACTCAACCCGTATCGAGCAATGGCTGGCCGATTGATTTTGATCTCCAGATAAGGCTTGCCAACCACGCGATCCGCAAAAACCGAACTTGGTTTAACACCAGGTATTTGTTTTAAGAATGTTTCCATGTCAAACCCGACTGCTTCTATCGATTCCAGATCAGGACCATAGATTTTCATTCCCATCGGTGCTCTCATACCCGTTGAAAGCATCACCAACCGTGTGGCAATAGGCTGCAGCTTCGGCGCTGAGGTCATGCCAGGGATGTTGGCCATGTTCACAATCTCGTCCCAAATGTCATCGGGAGATTGAATGTGCTCACGCCATTGACGAAAGTATTGCCCACTGGATGCCGGGATCAATAAGTCCGAGTTAAAACCTGCTAACGCTTCACTTTGCCATTCGAAAGTCTCACCATTCGACAATTCAAAATGCCCTTCGTCATTAACTCTGAATCGCATGCGGTGGCCATCTTCATCCAGGACATATTCCGGATTGTAGTTGATCACATTTTCAAACATGGAAATAGGTGCAGGATCGAGCGCAGAAGCAACGCGTCCCCATTTCCCAACGGTCATTTCAACCTCAGGAATAGATGTCACCAATTGATCCAGCAACTGGATGGTTTCGATGTTTTCCTGAACGCCAGAGTGCGGCATGGTGGTCGGCATAAGCAAATACGAACCTTCGTCCAGAGGTGGCATAAACTCTTTACCCACACCCGGAAAGGTCGTGCTCATAGAAGCCCAGAAACCAGACTCCCGAACATCCCAATTGACCGAATGGGCTCCCCTGGCTACAAAGCCGAAAGCCCGATCAAACCCCTGCCAGGAAAGGAGACCAAAGACCAGGATCACTAAAGGCAGCGTAAGAAATTGCCATTTATGTTCCAGGCACCAGCTCAATATCCTGGTGTAGTATCGGACCACTGTGAGAAGAATCCCTAGCACCATTACAATGATCAAACCTACAAACAGGAAGTTCAGGAACCAGCTGTAACCCGCTCCAAGTGGCAACCACTCTTTGGTGAGAAAGTACAGCACCGTGAGCAGGACTACCGCAATATTGAGATAAGCCGGAACCCACGTCCATTTACCTTTCCATCGGTCTTCAAAGAAATTATTAACACCCATGATGGCTAATACAATTCCAGCCCAGGGAATGAAGAAGTAGATGACAATGCCCAATAGGATCAGTCCTAAGTTCCAGAACTTTCGAGCCTTGTCTTTTCCGAAATTCAAAGAGAAGATCCAATGTGCAAAAGCCGGAATGATCACCAACCCAATGAACAGGGCAGCGAGTAACGCAAACGTCTTGGTAAATGCTAAAGGTTGAAACAGTTTCCCCTCTTGGGCCTGCAAGGCAAATACAGGAATGAAACTGATCACCGTAGTTGCCAACGCTGTGATTACAGCCGAAGCTACTTCAGTTGTGGCCGTATAAATGACCTGAAGTCGACCCGGTGAATCCAGGTCTTTGTTCTCGGGCATTTGAAGGTGCCTAATGATGTTCTCAGTGAACACAACACCCACATCCACCATCACACCAATGGCAATCGCAATACCCGATAGTGCTACGATATTGGCCGACACGCCAAAATAGCGCATGGCAATGAAAGTCATCAATACCCCAATAGGTAGAAGACTGGAGATCAGAATAGACGCCCTCAGGTTAATGACCAGAATGATCACCACGATCACACTGATCAACACTTCCAGAGACAAGGCTTCTTCTAGCGTCCCGAGAGTTTCCTTGATCAATCCAGTGCGATCGTAAAAAGGAACGATCGTGACTTTGGAAACCGTACCATCAGCCAGTGTTTTGGAAGGTAAGCCGGGAGCAAGCTCCTCTATCTTGGCCTTCACACTATTGATTACCTCCAGAGGATTGGAACCATACCGGGCAACAACTACTGCACCTACTGCTTCCGCACCGGCTTTATCCAGACCCCCACGACGCGTGGCTGGCCCCAGTTGAACCCTGGCCACATCCTTGATGCGTATGGGTATATTGTTCCTGGCCAGAACCACCGCTTCTTCCAGATCGGAGATATTCTTGATGTACCCCAGGCCTCTGACTAGATATTCGGCCTTATTGAACTCCAGCGTCCTGGCACCCACATCCATGTTGCTTTTCTTCACAGCATTCATGATATCGGCCACATCCACATCATAGCTTTTCATGGCCGTGGGATCTATCTCTACCTGGTACTCTTTTACATACCCTCCGATAGAGGCTACCTCCGAAACACCTGCTGCAGAAGAGAGTCCATATTTGATATAAAAGTCCTGGATGGAACGCAATTCCTGTGGATCCCAACCACCAGCTGGACGTCCTGCTTCATCACGACCTTCCAGCGTGTACCAGAAAATTTGCCCCAACGCCGTAGCATCAGGGCCTAGCGCAGGTTGAACGCCCTCTGGTAATGTTCCGGAGGGAAGTGAGTTTAGCTTTTCTAGTATTCTTGATCGGCTCCAATAGAACTCGACCCCTTCTTCGAAAATGAGGTAGATACTAGATAGCCCGAAAATGGAGTTACTTCGGATGGTCTTCACGCCAGGAATGCCTAGTAGCGCAGTGGTTAGCGGATACGAAACCTGATCCTCCATATCCTGCGGTGAGCGGCCCATCCACTCCGTGTATACAATTTGTTGGTTTTCACCAATATCGGGGATCGCATCTACGGGTACCGGATCTCTTGGGATCGTATCTGATTCCCAATTAAACGGTGCCGTGGCAATGCCCCATGTGATGAGAGAAACAGCCACTAACAACGTGACCAGCTTCTTCTCTAAGAAAAATTTAATGATATGATTAAGCATAGCATCATTCAATGTTTATGAATTGAACAATAGAATCATTGAGGCATCAAGGGATGCCTATACCTGTGTGACAGGTACATGCTAAAACTTATAGAAGGAAGGACTGCACGAGAACAGGGACGTCCTGAGCAATCAAAGGAGGCTTGTAGTTGAGAAATTGTTTTTGTGCGGTGACCGTTGAGAATAGCTTGAAATTAACAAGCACGTAAGTAACAACCGCCAGCAGATTCAAATCAGGAGTAGCGTTGAAATCAAAGTTTGCTTTTTGCAGGTCGTCCACCTTGAATTCTTCAACCGTATCCTTACAACAGCCCATCGCATCTGACGAATCTCCCATATCCATCATGGACATACAAGAAGCTGCAGGATGATTGATAGAGGTATCCATTAATCTACCCATGCAATAGTGCCTATGCAGCGTTACCCCTACCGAGGTAGTCAGTAGCAGTGCTGCCATTAATACGGTCACTATGTTCTTGAATAGGTGCATTCAGCTGTAAAGATACGGAATTTGAATCTTGTGGTTTTTCATGTCACTCAATGACAAGCCTTATTGTACTTTTTCAACTTGTAATAATTGTAAGGCAAAGGAGTGATGAAACCCACTACCAAAGCAGGAACCAACGCTAACCAATACCAAATGTCATCAAAGGCTGTCTTACCTCCGATGATCATGAAATCCGTTCCGGTCATGGCCAGCTCCATGGCCACTATGGAAATGAAAGACATTCCAAACGCAGTTTTCAGAGCAAACATCCAATTGAACTGTTCCTAATATTTTAGTAGAATAATCTCCAGTGTAATCGAGGTGATCAAACTTACAATGATTCATTATTTAAGTCTTTACTAAAATACTGAAACCTTTTTCATATCTTAGTGTTTTAGTAATTGCTAAAATATTAAAGCATGAGCACCTGCATTAGAGTTCTGGCTGATCCCGTACAGATCAAACAATGTAAAGATGAGCTTCAAGAGCTCGAAACCCCACTCAACACCCTAACTAAGATTTTCAATCTGGCCGGCAATGCAGCCAGATTCAAGATTCTCTATCTCCTTTTCAAGGAAGGTGAAATGTGCCCATGTGACCTGAGCGACATCCTGGAAATCTCCGTGGGTGGAATTTCACAGCACCTCCGAAAACTCAAAGACGGAGGCATTGTTAAAGATAAGAAAGTGGGTCAAACTGTATTTTATTCTATTGTAGAAAATGCACAGATCATTAAACCCGTGCTTGAGAGCTTATCTAAAGAAAAAGAGACAGTTTTATGAGTACTTCAAACACATCCTCAAAGAGTGCAGGAGCTAGTCTGTTGGCCGCTTTGGTAGCCTCTCTCTGTTGTATCACCCCAGTGTTTTCTTTGCTGGCTGGAGTTGGCAGTATTGCAGCCACATTTTCTTGGATGGAGCCTTTCCGTCCTTTTCTCATCATGTTAACCGTAGGAGTATTGGGATTTGCCTGGTATCAGCAATTAAAGCCCAGGACCGCAGAAGAAATCCAATGCGACTGTGAGGAAGATCAGAAACCAAGCTTTTGGCAGTCCAAGAAATTCCTGAGTTTCGTCACTGCTTTCGCCATGCTGATGCTTGCCTTTCCCAGTTACGCACATGTCTTTTATCCTGACAGCCCCAATCAAAGTTCATTACCTACCTATTTGTTAGCACAGGATACGTCCAAGGTCCACAAGATTGTATTGGACGTCAAAGGCATGACCTGCGCTGGCTGTGAGAGCCACATTAAATATGAAGTTGGTAAACTAGCAGGTATACAATCAGTAGATGCCTCTTATGCTGAGGGCAATGCTTCTATTGAATTTTTATCGTCGAAAGTTGAGCGAGCAGAGATTGTTGCAGCAATCAATAAAACCGGATATACCGTAGTGGAAGGACAAAACAATCTGGCGGCTGTAAACACCCCTGACCACCTATCATTTTACAAAGTTCCTCTGATCTGCAATGCAGCACCAACTATTGGATGTGGCAGCAAGGCTAAGCCCATTCTGCAGGATTTCGACAATGATGCGAACGTGCAGGAAGCTTGGTTAAACAGAACTGGAACCGTGATCGCTGTAGTCTGGCTTGAAAACGCTGAATTCAAAGCAAGAAGACAAGTAGTCAATTCGGTTTTCACCAAACACCAGATAAATGCCAGTGAACTGTTGATGACCGACTATGCTACCAACTATGACTCCTTTAATCAAAAAGAAGGGTGGCTAAGACATTCCGATGTGGACCAATTGAGTAAAGAGGAAGCTGGAATTATCGCAGAGCAAATCCTTCAACCTATCAAGAAGAAAACCACACTTTCAGCAACAAACGAAAGTAAGCTCAGGAATAAAGCGACTGATACGTTTTATAAATTCTTTCTCAGCTACGAGTCCACTGAAGAGCTTGGTGATGCCTCAGCCTATAAAGGCAGGTTAACTGAAATCATCGCTTATGGGGAGAACTTACTCGGAGAAGGCAATATGCCATCGCTGAATGAACTTTGGACGGCTTGCTCCTCTGCGTCTAAAAACTGCAGCCATTCGGATTGCAGCTCTACTTGCAAACTCCTAAAGAAGTCATAACCATGCCTGCTGAAATCATTCTGGAATCTACGATTACCTGTCCAAAATGCGGACACCAAAAAGAAGACACCATGCCTACCGATGCTTGTCAATTCTTTTATGAATGCGAAAACTGCCATGAAGTCTTGAAACCTAAAGCAGGAGATTGTTGTGTTTACTGCTCTTACGGAACTGAAAAATGCCCTCCCATACAAGAAGGTTCGGGGTGTTGTAGCACATGAGTCCCACGAAGACACATAGAGCACTTCCCTTAGGCCGTATCTTCAGATTAGGTCTCGGAATTTTCTTTGTCACAGAAGTTTGGCCGGTTTACGGAGACGTTCCATGGTCCGGAGTGGGAACCAGACTTTTATGGACTTTAGGCCTAGCCGCATTCTATTCTTTATTACACCTATTGATCCTCAAGTATAAACCTGCAATAGGCAGGGTAACCGGAGCTCTACTGGCTTTCGGCCCTTTTCTCAGTGTTTTCTTTCTGGGCTATGGAGGACCGGCGGCAACTGGTGCACTAACCTTTCTTTCTATATCTCTAATTCTGGCAGCAGTTCGCGCCGATCCAGGGTGCGAAGTAATGTCCATACCGGGAGTCTTTACAGGAAAGCACACGCATCTTGCCTGCCTTCTATTCTCACCCATCGATTGGTGTGAGAGAAATCTTCACTAACTTCCTCAAATGGAAGCACAAGAGATCATTCCAATTCTGAGGGTCTTTGATTACAAAAAGGCCATTGAATTCTATGTGGAATGGTTGGGATTTGAAATTGATTGGGAACACAAGTTCCATGATGATGCACCACTGTACATCCAGATATCCAGAGGAGGAATTGTACTCCATCTTTCGGAACATCACGGAGACGCTTCACCTGGAGCCAAGATTTTCATAAACTGCACTGGCCTGAAGGAATATCATAAAGGCCTCAAAAAGAAGCAATACAAATACAACAACCCTGGCCTCGATAAAGCTCCATGGAAAAATCTCTGCATGGAAGTAACCGACCCTTTTCACAACAAGCTCGTTTTTAACGAAAAGAGGAAACCCAGAAAATAAAAAAGACCCAAAAAAATAAAATGAAAAATTCCACACTCTTCTTTCTGCTTTTGAACTCTCTAGCAGTAGTTGCTCAAAACTCTGAATATCGCGTCTCTTCTTACTTAACAGAGGGCACCAAAGCGCCAAATACACACTACCTGGGAGAAGCCTGGTTAAATGCAATTCTGCACGATGAAGAGGGGTTGGACTACAACATTACAAAAGCAACTTTTAAGGCGAACTCTACATTAGACTGGCATAAACATAGTTCTGCGCAGGTCCTGATCATTGTGGGGGGAGAAGCTTATTATCAGGAGAGAGGAAATGAGCCTGTAATCCTTAAAGAAGGAGATATCATCAAATGTGAGAAAGACACGGAACACTGGCATTCTTCGACCAAGTTTAGCGATGTTACCTATTTGGCTATATATGGAGGGGGAAAACCTACCGAATGGACGGAGGTATTAACTCAGGAATACTATGATGAAGTGGCCGAAAAATTAAAGCAATAACGCCTGTATACTTTTCCATTAATGCTTAGAGAAATAAATGAAATTCAAACCAATACTTACGAAAATCAATCTCTTGCAATCACTCAAATATCCCTACGAACTCCTCTCCGATATAGCTCTTGAAGCCACGATACATCCCTTTGGTGTTGAATGGTAAGACTACATTTCCTTGCTTGTCTACTCCAATCAAACCACCTCGTCCGCCCATCGCAGGCATTCGCTCCATGATCACCTCATGAGTAGCTTGCTGCAAGGTTTGACCCTGATATAGCATCCGGGCAGATATGTCATGAGCAACTACCGAACGCATGAAATACTCTCCGTGACCGGTGCAGGAAATGGCACAACTTTCATTATTGGCATAAGTGCCCACGCCGATCAATGGACTATCGCCGATCCTGCCATATTTCTTATTTACCATCCCTCCGGTTGAAGTAGCAGCGGCCAGGTTCCCTTTTTTGTCCAGGGCCACGGCTCCAACCGTTCCAAACTTCTCCTCATCGTGATCCAGTTCTACTTTGTCCTTTTGTAAGGCACGTTGCCATTGTTTGTATCGGAACTCATCGTAGAAGTAGTCTTTTGATTCAATGATAAGGCCCTGTTCTTTGGCATACTCCAGAGCTTGTTCACCACTGATCAGGACGTGCTTGGACTTCTTCATCACACAATCCGCCAACAAAATTGGATTCTTGACTTGCGAAACACCAGCCACGGCACCCGCCTGAAGTTTGCGACCATCCATGATGGCCGCATCCATTTCAAATTCTCCCTGGTTGGTAAAAACAGATCCTTTCCCCGCATTGAACAAAGAAGAGTCTTCCATGATCAATACAGCCTCGGCAACCGCTTCCAGGGAAGAACCGCCTTTTTCGAGTGTCTTATATCCTACCGTGTAAGCTCGCGAAAGTATCTGTTGGTACGCTTCAATCTTCCATTTGGTCATTTTGGTCTTGGAGACCGTTCCGGCTCCTCCATGAATCGCAATGGCAAATGGTTTCACTTAGGCTTTCGTTTTCTTGGCGTACTTAGGATCTTATACAATTCTTCTGATTTGATGTTCAAGCTATTGAAAACGGGGATGTCCGTGTATTCACTCAACTCCTTAATGTGCAGTGGAGAGCTAGAACAAACACCAGAGATTGCATCAGGCACAAGGTTAAATTTATTTTTCAATACTTCCAGTCCACCAATCGCTCCGAAAGAATCGGCCGCACAGAAAATGAGCTTATGAATCCGATCCCTGATGTCTGGATGTTGGAGTAACATGGCCGTCTCTCTTTGATTGATCCCGTCCGCAAATTCTACTATCCAATAGTTATCCTTGTTGTTCGCGTATTTCAGATCCAACTTATTGAATACATCCACTACTTCCTCTTCCTTAAGCATGTAAGTACTCGGATAACCCATGTAGGAGAAATCAGAGAAATGGGTAGCACCGGCATCATTCATGCTCAAAATGTCCTTCAAGCTTGCCGTACCCGTCACCTTAGAAGCACGAACCTCTTTATCATGCACACTCAAGGCAAACACGCAAGCAGTTGCGGCCGCACTTTTACCAGAGTTCATCGCCGTACCGACTGCCAAAATCAGTTTTGCTCTGGGTGTCTTTTTCGTTTCATTCTTCGGCTTGATCAAGTTGAATTGACGCGTGTTCACCACTTCACCATTCGCATCACAGACATATCCCAGGGGTTTGATCACCGTAGGAGAAATGACCTTACCACTTTTAGAAACCACTGTGCCAACTACACCAGACCGAGCCAGCAAATCAAGCGATTCGAAATTTGAATCTCCAGGGATCAATCCTTCATAATAGTCAGGCGCATAGCGATTGCCAAATATGAAAACCGCTTTCGTGCCGGGATGTATCGTGTGGATACGCCCCTGACTATTCTCAAGCGAGTTGTGCTGGCCAATCGTATCTACCTGGCCGTAAACCAGGTCTCCGATTTGAGGTGCTCGATCAATTTCAATGTAGCCCTTTAGTGCTTTTCTAGGCACTGTATAGGCTGCACTGGGGAGTCTGAAACCCCTGTACAATTTGTTCATTGCAGTGTGAATTACAGTTTAATTATGATTAGAATTTTAAGTATCGAAATTTGACGTTGATGTCCCTTTTTTCAGGGAAATTAAAAATGAAGTCTTTGAACTTTGGGAAAGAGATAGAGCAGTGATAATAATTCGAAAAGCCAAAACCTTCCTTGGGGAAAATCATGCCCATGTCTACGATCTCATTACCATTTTCATCGTCAAGAAAGGCCAGGCCATAAAATCCCGGCTCAAAATCGTTGAGTGTTACCGTGAGAGATCCGTCTTTGATATCCTGCTTTGAAATAATGAATTCTCTTTCAGGAGTACGTCGCGACCAGCTGTCTTCATCTTTATACACGCCAACAAGGATATGCCCCTCATGGAAGCGAATGTTCTCAAAACGAATGGTCAGTGTGGTTGCTTCTGGCGTAGTTACAAAAGGATTTAGCAGCAGCAGATTGACAAATAGGGTGATCATCTCAATTCAAATAAATAACCAGGGAATGTTCTCTTCCTGAGTGGGTGGAAGGCATCATTTTAGATATGGACAATGCCCTAAAGCTTTGTTCTTCAATAGAAAACAAATTGCTGGTCATCTTCACATAGGTGACCGCTGAATTATATCTTTTAAAAAACTGCCTTCTCTCAGGTTCGATCATGTCTTCTCAGTTTAGGTTAGAAGGTCGCACCTGGGCGACCTCTTCTAATCCTGGATCAATCGATGGAAATCTCACACTGCTGTCAAACCGAACTCCCATACTGATGACCCATGTATTGAGCTGCAATTGCTCAGTATCGTTCAAATACTTCAATGATTTTTGGTACTCCTTCAAAAACAAGTTTGGATCAAATGCCACCTTGGACAAGATCAGCTTCGAATATTCCAGGTACGAATGCTTCATTGGTATTCGCATTTCAGATTTAGGTGATTTTTAGACTTGAGATTTCATGAAAAGTCACATCTGTAAGAGAACTTTTTTTGATGAATTTATTAGGCACTATTTCGATCTTCAAAAGCACGCACGACCTTGAGGTTTTTGATCTCCTCCATGATTGCGTCAAGCCGATTAAAATATCTGCGTTTTAGCCCATCGCTTACCCGAAGTGTCGGGTTCTTTAAAACAGATATCAAGGCATTCATCTCTACCGTAAGCTTTTCGATAAGCGAACTGCTACTTGATTGAATTAGCTTTTTCATGTCATGTGTATGGTCTGCTTTCATTTGCCACCGCCAGGCGGCCCTGATGGAATTCGCATAACAGTATCCATCCTTTACTTTGTATGTCTACGCTTATGCTCATTTCGCTTATTAGACCGGACTTTGTCTTAAAAGTCACATGAATGATGTCCCGTTAAATGAAGAAATTACAGATAGGGCATGAGTGTACTGGCAAATGTCAATGCAAGGAAAAAACCCAACATGTCTGTGATAGTCGTCAGCAATGGGCCCGATGCCAATGCAGGATCCACGTTAAATCGCTTCAAGATCAAAGGTATAGCTCCTCCCAGAGATACAGCAATGAGCGTATTGATTCCTAACGCCCCACCTACAACCAATCCAAGATAGATGTTTCCCTTCCATATCCAGGCCGCCAATCCAATCAATGTACCGAGTACCAGACCATTGATCAGACCAACAGTAGCTTCTTGCCACAATACCCTTACCAATTCAAAAGGCTTGATCACCCCCAGGGACAATTCACGCAAACTAACCGCCACGGCTTGATTTCCCGAACAGCCACTCATATCAGAAATGATGGGTAGAAACACCGCCAGAGCAATAACCGCTGAAAGCGTATCCTGATAAACAGCAATGACACTGGCTGCGGCAATGTTTAGTAAAATATTTACACTCAGCCAGGACAAGCGTCGTTTGGCTCTTGTAAGTATCGGCAACGTCCTGAGCTCTTCCCCACCGACAATACCTTGTGTTTCCAAATGTTCGTAGTTGATTTGTTCGGTTTCTGCCTCACGTAGGTCTTTCCGTAACACCACTCCTAGCAAGTCTCTTTTTTGGTTGACAACAGGCACCCCATAGAAATCGTGGGTATCAAAAAAACTAATCAATTCATCCAGGTGATCGTCATCATTCACAGTGATCGCATCCCGCAACACAATATCAGAAAGAGGAGTATTCCGTTTTCTAAGCAGGAGATCTCGCATCTGCAAAACCCCCTCGAACTTATCGTGAGAAGTCACATAAATGTATTGCAGGTTGTAGCGTTCATACTTCTCAGCATGGTCACTCAGGTTTTTGACCACTTCGCCTACAGTCAGAGATTCATCAAAAGCCAGGAATTCCGTGATCATTAATCCACCCGCAGAGTGATCGTCATACTGAATGAGTTTTTTGACTTCCTCCACCGCATCTGGTTGCCACTCATCCAGGACTGCATTTTGGTTGGCAGTCTCAAACTCCGCAAGAAAGTCTGCCTGATCATCACTGGGCATTTCCTGCAGGATCGCAGCAGTTTCCTGAGCATCCATATCTTCCAGGATTTTAACCGCTTGCTGCCAGGGGATCTCATCGATCAATTCCGCGGCTTCTTCCGGTTTCAATACATGTAGGAGTTGGACCCGCTCCTCTTTTTCCAGGTGACTTATTATTCCTGCTACATCCTCTGACCTCATTTCCTCCAGGAATTCCTTGATGACTTCAGGATCAGGAGATACAAGTTGTTCTTTGATGATTTCCCAGGGCTTTTCAATGATCATTGCGTTCAGGATTAAGACACTCAAAAGTTAGTCGAGATTACATAAAAAACCCTGATCAACCAGGATCAGGGCCGCACAACTGAAAAACAGCTGTCGAGTAGACTCTCTTAGGTCAAGAGTATTTTAAAACCAAATCTCAATCTTCAAAGCCAAGAGGCGTCCAACTCGTATGGATGAAAGACAGGTCGCACGAGGCGACCATGTCTCCTCAGGGTACACGGGCTAGTATCTTATCGCTTCACCAACCCATTGCTAACCCTTTAGAAAAACACTTCTTCATCGATTTAGTGATCATTAGACTGAGAATTACACAGAAAGTCACAGGTCGAATTGGAAAAAATTTCCGATAGAAATAGAAAACCCTGATCAGGTAGTACCATAATCAGGGCCAAACAACTAAAGGTGTAATGGCCTCGGGTTGGGTGTCGCGAGGCATTACAGGGTCAAACTCAAAAACAACTACAATTAGTCTTCTATCCTTTTCACAGAGATCATCTCCGATTCACCGTTGAAGGTCAACTCAAGGTAAATCAGCCAGTCCGATACTTCACTTTCAGTTACAACGACTAGCTCATCTTCTTCCCAGGTCAGTTCCTCCTTCTGATCTTCTTCTAAGGCAATGACGATCTTGTATGCTAAGGGCGTTTCAGGATCCTCATAAGTCTTGGATTCATAAATGGTAGCTCCATTGTATTGATCATCCAGGTAATTGATGATATCTACCGGAAGATCTCTTCCTTCAACGTTTGTGAAAGTGTGTAACCACTGACCTCCGGGTTGAAAGTGAACTTCTTTGTCACCATCACGGGTCACAAAATACGCTACCAGGTTCCCCTCGTCATTGGATTCCCAGGCTACATTCTTTGCTTTTGGAAACATCCGATTGAAGGTGCTTTTCACCTTGTCGTCAGCTATGCTAGACAGTGCTGCGGCGTTCGTCCACATCAAGGAAGAGGCCACAATCAGCAACGAAAGTGCTGTAAGTTGTATAAGCGATTTCATCTTTATTTACTTGATGAATATTAGACGGCAAATCCCTGAAAAGTCACACGAACAACCGAACTATTATTTTGATACCCTGGGATGCAACTAATCCTTAGGTTTCTCATCAGCTGGCGGAACCACTTTGAACACCTCCTCTTCAGATACATCTTCCATTATGTTACCCTCATCATCGGTCAGGTCATTTTCAATGGTATTCATCACTTCCTCCTTAAGATCAGTGGGTACCTTTTCAACCTGGTTCAGGTTTTCAAAAGGATTTTCTTCATCATCGTTTTTCATAAAGTGCAATCAACTTTGCTTTTGTTCTTTTCAATTTCATTTTCACGGAGCTCTCACCAGCCTGAGTGAGCACAGCAATCTCCTTGATGGACATGCCATCTTGGTATTTCATCAGAATGATTGACTTTTCTGCTGGAGTCAAAAGCTCCATCAACTCCTCGAGTGTATCGATACTCAACTCCATCAATTCACTATCATCCGGAACATCAGAAGGCTCCGATTTTCCAGCTTCGAGCGCCAACTCCTCCGATATTGATAACTTTTTTTTCTTCTGTGCCTGGTAGTCTACACAGCAATTGTAAGTAACCTTATACACCCAGGTGGAGAACTTGGATTTGCCACTGAATTTCGTCAATTGCGTAAAAAGTTTCACGATAATATCATGAGCCACATCCATCGCCTCTGAATCATCCTTCGTAAAGCTCAGGCACTTCTGATAGATCTTACGTGCATACCGATCATAGATCAGTTCAAACAAATCAGCCCGACTGTGGTCTACAATCAGGCTTATGAGCTCCTCGTCTGAGCACTTCCTAAGTTCTTTTCTGTCCAATGTCTGCTCCATTAGCAATTGCCCGTCTCAATAAAGCTACAGGCAATTGACCTTATTTACTAATGCGTGAATTTTTCATTTTTGATTAAGAAGGTTGCTTTATCGTCACACCCTGACGTTGCTTTTTAAGCGCCTTCTTGAATTGCTTAACTACCCCATTGGTTTCTTCCCAAATTTCAGGAGACGAACGTTCTGCCTCTTCAAGCAAGGAAGTAATACTTGCAATAATGGCTTGTTCCTCCTCGGTAAGCGGATAATTTTGATATTGCGCGGCATAAGTAATCCTCACTACTGCTGCCAGGAGTTTATTCAAACCTTCCTTGTTTTCACCCCCGTTCCAGTAATAGGTTTCTACAAACCCGAGATGATAACTGGCTATCGTTCGATCCACACTGGAGAAAGTAGCGAGCAATTCTTTATCCCGGATGATACTCCCTTCTTCAATACTGGCTTTCAAAGACTCCAATTCACCTATAGCAAAGTCCATAGTCTCTTTATGAACCGTATCCTCACTGTCTGCTTCAGTGGCTAGGAAAAAGATGGCATCCTCGAGGCTTTCGAATGTTGAAGCCATATCTCCGTTTCTGAAATGCTGCAGCGATTGTCCGAAATAACCATCAGGCTGAGTAATCTCAGAACCAGCCAAAGAATCAGCATCCTCAATAAACCTGGGAGGATCATTGGTACACCCTACTAATAAAAGGGCGAACCAGGCAAAGTGTATAAACTTTTTCATTACCCACTTGAGACTGAAGAATTGAATTTTAGTCACATCTTACAGGAAAAATATTTTAAGAGATGGAAGAGAAGATTGAGATCAAACCTTCTACCGACAAGAGAATTGGTGGCTATCTACACCGCGTTACTCCCGTCGCCAATAAGTCCGGTGAAATACTGAACTACGTTCTCAGGCCTCTGATGGTAGAGTTCAAACTACGCGATATCTTCCAGGTTTCCGTAGGGTCTGCATTGTTAGCTATTCCTGTTTCTTTCACAGAAGAAGCCTGGCAATTGGCGGAGCAATTGCCGAATGCTAACATCATAGGTATCACCCTTTTTTCATTGATTCTCACGTCCATCTTTATCTACTTCAACTTTTATCGGATTGCCTTCAAAGGGCATCAATTTGAGTTTGTTAAACGTGTATTGGGTACCTACCTGATTTCCATGGCCATTGTTGCAATTATTCTAACGTTGATAGACAAGTGTCCCTGGGGAGTGGACAATGTATTGGCCATGAAAAGAATCATTATAGTGGCATTCCCTGCAGCAATGAGCGGTACACTTAGCGACTCCATCAAATAGTATGATCTACTTTATCTTTTTCAAATCCAATTAACATGATTGAGCAACTCCAGGCCAATTATCCCTTATTTCAGGTTGGTCTTACCTTCCTGACGATTTTGTTCTACTTACTGACCAGACGCCTTTTCTCAAGAAAAGTGATTCGAAGAGCAGACCGGTTCAATTTCGAGGATGCCCGTGCCACATACATCAAGAAAGCAATCAGTGCTGGCCTTGTTGTTCTGTTCATCATCATATTAGGAATCATTTGGGAAGTCTCACTTAAAGGACTGTCCGTCTATGTGGCCTCAGTTTTGACAGTCGTCGGCGTAGGGTTATTCGCAACCTGGTCTATTGTTAGTAACATCACTGCGTCCGTGATTCTGTTTTTCTTCTTTCCATTTCGAATTGGTTCAAAAGTGAGGATTGTGGACGGTGACAACTCTGCTGAGGGAGAAGTGATTGGCCTTTCACTGTTTTCTATCCAACTTAGAAGAGAAGACGGCCAAGAGATCTATTATCCAAACAACCTGGCCATTCAAAAATCCATTGTGCATTTGAAGGAACGAAAATCTTGAAGAAAAAAGCGACACATCAAAGACGCATCGCTTCTCATTAAGAACCAGCTATGGAAAATAGATACTCACTATTTTATGATGGTGAAATTAATTCCTGGACGAGGGACCAAGCAATAACTTCGATAAAGAGCCGAGAATGGTCAGTAAAATGACGGAAACAGGCGATTAAGCACTGGCTAATTTGTAGAGTTAAATCAATTGAAAATTCACGGATCTCGCATAGTAGAAGCGGATTTTGCAAGAATTATCAAACCCTGAAATTCCCCCTCACCTACTTTGAGTTGCCTACGAAAACAAATACCTCTAAAACCTCACATTCTTTTGCAAATTCAGCATGAAATTTGCATAACATTTATTTGATTATGGTCGTTTTTAAGGCCAGATCAAGAACACAGCTCACTTACTATTTTAACATGCTAGTAAGCCATTACTAGTATGGAATCATGCCCTTATTAGGACATGGCAACTTAACAACTTATATGAAGTGAGAACATGCAACAACTTTACAGTGATCTTTTGGATCGACTATCAAACGAATTACATCCGCTCCACATCACGGATCAAGACCCTATCCAAATCATTCCTAAAAACATCAAGATTTGCCTGAAACTCAATAAAGACCTAAAAAAGAGGTACATCCAAGCAAACCATAACAAGGAGGAGCATATCCAGTTCTTCAAGACCATTAAACCCTTATTCTACTCCGAGCTGTTTTATCAAAGGTGTATTCTGAAATTTTACAAGTCCCAACCAGAAGGAACGACAAAAGTATTCAAAGCACATATCCATAAGAACCTGGAACGAAGTAACGCACCATTCTATGAATTTTCAGTGTTTCACAACTACATGAGAATGAATTCTACTCAGATGGATGAAACGTACTTTACACCTATCCCCTACGATCCAGAAATACACGATCATTTGGAAGTTTCTACTGAAACAGATTTTAGTTCTCCTGCAGATACGACTCTCTCCATATTGATAGCCACAAAAAGGCATCAAGAATTCCTCAAGCAACAGCTAGCAGCGTTGAAAACTACTAAATCACAACCAGCAGAACAGCTACCTAAACCCCTGAAATTCAAAGGATCTAAAGTTGATTTGATCTTGACCTCCTATGCACTATCAGAATTGTCAGATGCAGAAGGAGACGTCAAAAGACACGCCGAATGGTTGAGTTTGATGTATGACGAAGATTTAGGGGATGTCTATCGAGGTTTCCATGACATTAAGAAAAAGAAGAATCCAACAGCATTCTTCGACAAACTCAAAAAAGCCGTTTTCAGACGAATGAATGATGATAACGATGACGAATAAATACCAAGTTGGTACCAAGTTGGCATTTATTGAATCGAGGCTAAATGGGCTTAAAAAGTGCCAATTCTCCTGTCATCAGGCGCTGATTTCAGGAATGCATTCAAAATTTCAAGCTTCTTCATGCGCTCAACTCACATTTTCTGCAGAAAATCAGATGGAAACAGCTCCATTCTGCTTTTGCCAGTATCAAAAAGTGCCTAAAACGATGAGTTTTTGTTAAAATCCGTTAAAAAGCAATACCAAGTTGGTACCAACTTGGGAATAAAAGTTATTGCCACCTTTCATATTTGAGCCATTGAAAACAAAAACAAATAAACGTTTCTTATGGCTACAGAAATCATCACTAAAGAAGATCTCCGTGAATTCAAAACAGAACTATTAGGAGAATTACATTCATTGATTCAGAACTCTGATGAAGGTCCAAAACGGCAATGGCTAAAGTCTTCAGAAGTAAGAAGGATGTTGAAGATCTCAGCAGGATCGCTGCAGAACCTACGAGTAAATGGACATCTGCCCTACACCAAAGTACAGGGAATTATCTTCTACGAATACCAGGACATCATCGACATGATCGATAACAACAAGTACAACAACGCTTTACAGTAGATGTCTGATACTTAAGCACTCCTGAATCCCCCTTTTCGGTCCGTCGTACGGAAGGGGGTGCAGGGGGATGTTAACATGAGTAATGTCAATTACATCGCACATCTCAACGGCTATTTTGCCAGGGTAGAGGCTGATGCTAGGCTCAACTCGAGTCACTTAGGCCTCTACATGGCACTATTTCAGCTGTGGAACATGAATCGATTCAGAAATCCAATATCAGTAGCGCGACAAGAACTGATGCATCTTTCAAAGATCGGTTCCACCAATACTTACACCAGGTGCATGCGGGAGCTTCATGAATGGGATTACATCGATTATCATCCGTCACACAATCCCTTGAAGGGCAGTACGGTCAACATGTTCTACTTCGGTTACAGCAAACCCAAGTCCACCCAGAGTGACAGTTACAACACAGTAAAGAAACCAATCAACAAAGGCGTCAATGAAGACAAAGACTACAGCGAACCACTCTGACATATTTCCATTCTCCGAATGCCTTTCTGTTCTCGAGCATTCCGGAAAGCGATTCTACGGTGATCACTTTCGCATAGTGGACGAGGATCATGAAGTAATCTTCAAACTCCTGGTCTATTTCATGAGAGATGAGGCAAACGCCAAAAAATTGGGCATCAGCTTCAGGAAGGGCATACTATTGACCGGGCCAGTGGGTTGCGGTAAGACCTCACTCATGAACCTCTTCCGGTTCATCACAGCAGCTCACAACCATCACACCATGGTGTCTTGCAGAAAGGTTTCATTTGAATTCATCCAGGAAGGCTACAAAGTAATCCAGCGTTACAGCGACCACTCCTTTAGACACAACAACATGGAGTGGCAACCCAAGACTTATTGTTTTGATGACCTGGGATCCGAAGACACCCTAAAATACTTTGGTAATGAGTGCAATGTGATGGCAGAAATCCTCCTCTCCAGATATGACCTATTCATTTCGCAAGGCATGCTCACGCACTTAACCACCAACCTCAACAGCTCAGAAATGGACGAACTCTATGGCAATAGGGTAAGAAGTAGGATGCGTGAAATGGTCAATTTGATCAGTTTCGAGAATGGGAGGGATAAGAGGAAATGACAATTCACAACTAAATGCAAAAATGTCGAATGCTTCATTAACTGGCAATTTCTCTCATTATGTTATCCCAACCTTTTGTTTTAAGATCATATAAAGAAATCATAGGCATCGGGAGTTCACGTATGAACTGTAGGGAAAGTGCTTCATTCGTTAGAAAAAGTGAATAAATACTGTACTCCTTGAAGTCAATTCCATATGCATTGAATACCTCTTTCTTATTTATCACTAACCAGTCATGTCTCTTTTGGTGTTTGGGGAAGTATTCATCGAAGTATTTATCAACTTCTCCGATCATTTCTCTCGGATTTCTAGCCGGTTCTGTCTTTTTACATTCTATTGAAAATAGAGACTTGGAGTTTTTATCGATAAGGAGGATATCTATATCTCCTAAGTTTATCTTACTCTTCAATCTGCTCTTCTGATTAATCTCAACCTCTTCCTCTAAAACACTGAAATTGAATTCTTTGAGGATATTAAATGCTTCTTTTTGCAGTTTCTTACCCCGTTTCTGAGAGATTTTGGAAATACTTCGGTTTAATGCCGAGCCAGCGGGTGCTTTAAATCGTCCTGCGATAAGCAGATTAATAAGATAACGCCATGATCTGTCTACATGCCGGGGAGTCCACAAAATAGATGTTTCATTATCCGCTTCATGAAATTGAATTAGTGGTCTCGAAAGATATGAGAGTCTTCTGGTAAATTTCCATGGAAGCACATCATTTATTTGAAAATCTCCTTCTGGTAAATCAAGAATACTGCCGCGATCTGATAGACTAAGAAAAGATAGAGCTGCTAGCGTTTGCTCTTTAGAAATTTTTCCTTCAAACTCTAATTGAATTCTGGATATGAGTTCATCAATTTTAATGATGTATACGGGAGAGTTTTGCTCAAAACCGATCATACTCAAACATTCCATAATCCCTCCAAGTTGAAAAATCGATATTCCAAAGACTTCATTAAATGACGTATTCAAATTCTCGGGCAACTTGGATCTTGATAAGTCGTCAGGACTAAACTCTAAATGAAATTTATCGGTAGAGTCATAAAGGAATTCCTTACTTCTAGCTTCTAAAAAAGCATTCAAGTATTTTTCTGAAGTCTCTCTGGCGTTGACTCCAATCCTCCCAGAAGGTAAAACCATAAGTCGCCTATTAAATAGTCGATATCGAATTTCGTCTTGAACACCCCCCCAATAAACTATTAAGGACATGATAGCAATTAAATCGTCAATAGCTTGTTGGTTTGGCTGTCTTGTTCCAGTTCCCGGTTCAGCAACAATGTGCTCAATTAAGCATCTTACGGCGATATTGGTTTCATCAAGTCGTTTTTGTTCGCTTGATAATTTTTCTATTATGTCTTCATTTTTTACAAAACAGTGAGCTCTAGTTGGTGATTGAATTCTTTTCAATGCTTGCTGATGCAATAAACTTTCATTTAAAGCCATCAAATCTTTGATTTGTTTATATGGATCATAACCTTCTAGATATGACCTTAACTTGGGGAGAAGCACCTTTTGAAGTATATTCTTCACTAAGTCTAACTGATTAGTATTGTTGTCAATATCTCCAATTGGTGGGCATAACTCTCCAAGCTCTGGAATAATATCGTCAAGTATTAGTTGCTTATTCTCTTTTTGCAGATATCGTGGATTTACCAGATTAACTGGACTATATGCTATATCACTAGTATGTTTTGGGTACAGAAACATCTTTTTTAGACCAATAGGAGCTACTTTGTTAATGATCTGCGATATGACATTTGGAGAAAGGTTTGTTTCGTTTCTGTGTAATTCTATTAAGGGGATCAAAGCACCGAGAATGACCATAAGAAGAATCCTTTCACCCTCATTGTTAGCTAATCTTAAATAATATTTTAGGGCATTTGGAATTACAATATGAATCTGGTCCCTTGCTAATTCTAATTTGAAAAGTTCATGAATTTCAGGACTTTCCTCATCCCTTGTTGTTGGGTCTAAGAAATGCGTTGGATTTTCAAAGTCGAATGAGAGGAAAAGAACTTGTAAAGGAAGTTTATTTATGAACTGTGAAACTTCAGATCGAATCTCATTCATCCAAAAACACAGCATTTCGCCGAATTCGTAGTAAAAATATCTCTCATCTCTAGGAATCGAATTAATCTTTCTATTAGCCCGAATCCATACGTCAACAGGAAAATCCTTTAAATAGAAATCAAAGAATAATGGGATATTTTCACGATTTGCATACTTATCAATATAGCTCACCTCCCTAATTACAGGAAGCATGTAAACCTTATTAGCAGAATAACCTTTATGATGTACAATCAAAGGGTCTTCAAACTCTACAGATTTCTTTATGATATCAATTCCAAAACCTGGAGGAATCATTATTCCATTCGGCTTTTCATCATCTCCTAGATAAAATGAATTATGCACTTTGTAGAATGCAAACAAATCTATAAATGATGTAAACGGGGGTAGTTCAACAGATAATTGAAATTTCTTTTTAGCTCGAACAAAATACCACAAAGACATTTCATCTAAGTCCTCGTTTTTGATAATACAAAGAAGCTGGTAGAGTGTAGAAATAACCCCGTATTCCTCGTCTTCAAATCCACCATATAACAGATATTCCCTTCCTATTGAGCTATATAGGTCGATTTGCAGTATCTGTTTATCTGAATAGCTCTTACTGACAGATTCTTTTATTTCACTTCTTATTGACAAGACTTTAGGGCTAGAGGAATTAGGGTCTGGATGACATGGTGTACGGAGATTATAGTTAATTCCTTTATCCTCTGTAAAAGTTATAAGAGCAATTTTGTCTGAATCAAATTCATATAACTCAAAATCAAACTCATCTTTCCATCTCTTATTCTTCTCTATTTTAATTTTTTCGAATCCGATTCTCCCCAACTGAAAGTGCAGGTCACTCCTAGCCAATTGATGGTATCTTGTAGTAAACCCCGATATTATTCCTGATCTCGAGACGAGAACTAATGTGTAGTGGATTAGTGCGGATAAAATGGTTGTTGGTGATATTACAAAATAACCACGATTAGTTTCGATTATTGGTTTAGACCAAAGAGGGCTATTTTCATAATGTTCAAGTGATGGTTTAGAACTTTTTACATCTTCAGATGTCAGTAAGAAATCCTTAATAACCTCTTCTTCCAACTTATGGCTCCTACAAAATGAACGGACACTTTCCTTATCAATCCATAGGGAATACTTTGCCTTTTCAAGGTCCGTTTGAAAGTCGATCTCTGAACCATTCGCTTCACCACTCAAGTTTCTACCAAAACCTAACTTTGACGCGATTGAATTAGAAATCCATGGCAACAAGGTGAGAGCCGATTTCAGTTTTACATAAACTTCTTTCTTGAAAAGCTCTTTATCATAGTTGAGAGTCTTTATAAAAAGATTTAGGGTAAAGGCTCCTTGTTCAAAGTTTCCTCCAAACAATACATTGTTGCCTACAGTTGTCATCACATTCTCCGTGAACATGTTTACTGGAGGATCCTCCATGACAAAATGTGGCAAGTGTTGATCAAGTACCCTCTTAAGTTCTATTGGGTTTACGGTCAAATCAGTCTTGTTCTGACACGATAATGCTAATAGAGTCAAATAATCAAGCCGTAAGTTTTTTCCATGATTTCTTGGATCAATTGATAGAGCAGCAAAGAGAATTGCCAAATCATAACTGTTGAACTTTTTAAAGTATCGTTTGAAACTAAACTTAGAAAAGGTTGACTTTAATCTTTTGCTGAACGATTTATTACAACAGTGCTTGAATTTCTTGCCACTCCCACAAGGACAAGGATCATTTCGACCTATCTTTCTCATAAATAAAACCCTTATCTTGCATATAAGATGTAATTTATCTTTTTGCCATCCCTTTTGTCAATAATTTATAGGAAAAGAAATGAGTAATCAGGAAGTCAATATGGACAGTGGTCAAGAGTCTAAAAAGTCAAGGAAAGAGTTGGAAGAAGAGGAACTTCAAAAAAAAATTCAAATGTGGAGCCAGCAAATGACTAGTGTTCAACTCTGGAAGTTTATGAACAGTGAAAATTTCAAAGTAGCTGTTGACAAGATTATGCAAAACCTTTCTGGAGTAAGAAAAACAATACTATACACTTACTTATTTGATATAGTCTTAGTATTTGTTTTGCTCGGTTCTGTCGTTCTAATGGGCTATTCTAAAATTTTAGACAGTGTAACGGTTGGTACATTGGTTGGAGCCATAATTGGTTACGCCTTTAGGCAGGTTTCGGCAAGATTAACGTTCAGGCTTTTCATCCTCCTGTAGGGGCTCGGTTCTATCATCCATTTGAATATTGAGGGTAATTGAAATGAAGAATGCGTATATCGGATATACATATCAGCACCTAGTCGCTCAACTCATACTAGCCATAATGGATGTAGAAAGGATTCTAGACACTATTGAAATAGAATCGGATGTTGATCACAATTTTGATGACATAACCATAATCTCTGGAGAGGAAAAACTCAACTGCCAAATTAAGGATATAGATCCTATTTCGTTTAAGGATGTGATAATCCAAGACAATGAGATTATCATTAAAAAAACAAAGCATAAATTATCTGAAGGAACAAATATTTTATTCTTTAAGAATATTGAAATAGCCCCGAACAATTCTGTACTTGGCATTCCTTCATATTCTAAGGGAAACCTTCATTTCGTTTCTATCAACAGACAATCCATCGAAGAAAGGATTAAGACTCTCTACCCAAATAATTATTCTAGATTCTTTGACATACGTTCATTCTTTCATGAAAAGCTTGATCTCCGCCGGTTGAAAATCAATAAAGAGGAATTACCCACTATCAATGTCTTTTTGACTGAACTTGTAGAAGAATCTATTGCGACGGGTTTACAAATATTGGAATTCGACCGAATTCTATTGATTGAAGGAAAACCAGGAGTAGGCAAGAGTCATTTAGTTAATGAAATAAAAGAACGATTCTCCAAGAATGTTCTTTACAGATTCTGGGTCTCAAATCAGGATAAATATTATCGCGATAGACTTCTATTTGCCAACTTTCTTTTTGACTTATCAAAAAAACTATTTGGTGATTTAGTAGTAAGAGACGAAAAAAAGATAATTGACGAAATTGAATCAAAACAATACTTGCTCCTTATCGATGGACTTGATCATGTGGAAAATTACAATCCTCAAGATTTAGAACTGTTCATAAAATTCATCTCAAAAGCCAAGGTCCAATGTAGGGTAATTGTCTTGTCTCGTCCCCTAGCAAAGAAGCTCCCTTGGAAAAAGCAACTTTTGAAAAATTGGAATAAAACCCAAACTAATAAAGTGCTTGAAAAGCTTTACCATATAGAAAGCTATCGTGTTACTTCAGACATTTATAAGATTACCGATGGTTACCCAATACTAGTAAGGTATGTAGCTGAGAGTTATAAATTAAATGGTGCCGTACCTAAGCTTTCCAAACTTGCCAGTGTAAATGATTACTACTCCGAATTAGTAAATAATCAAAAGAGCAAAAGGTCTCTGGGTCTTTTTCTTTGTTCTAGTTCATTCTACATGAAAAGTGAGATAGCGCTATTCTTAGAAAAGGAGGCTTCAAGTTATGTGAATGAGTTTATCGAGGAACATCCATATCTCTTCGAAATAAAACTCAATCGAATTTCACTATTTCATGATAGTTTCAATACGTTTCTTCTATCTGAAGGAATTGACATCTCACAGTTAGAGAATCAAGTAAAAGATCTAGTTGTAGCATCAGTGCTACGTCTCGAAAAGAAATTTCTTTCTCGGTTTGATTCATTCAAAATAGATAAAACGTCGATTAAGGAAGTCGTTACGCTTTATTCAAGAGTTGACATATTTAATAAGTTGATTCAAGAGGTAGTTGATTTTGAGGTGATACCTGACTTTTATGAATCATTGAGGGAGTTGTTAATTGAAATTAGCCCCTACGATCTAGAGCCAAACAACTACTTTGATCTAAGTATCATATTAAACCTTGTTAGTAGATATACTTGGGTCTTCGATATTGATGAGTTCCTTTATACATACACCAAAGCCGTCTTGTTCAATGGGTATTCAGAAGAGCAGATAACGAGTTCGGGATATCTATTTGGTATGGTTTATTTCGTTAAAACTAGAGACTTGAGTTTGCTGAAAAGAGTTTCTTCTGAGGATATGAGAGATTTAGAATCTTTTGAAGATAGGTTTTTCGACAGCATAGATGAAGAAGAATTTTTCTTTGAAAATCACAGGGAAGCACTAACTAAAGAACAGGTTGACAAAATTCTTAATGACAAGTTAAATTTTCATCCGGATAATATTGTCTACTTACTTGAAAACGTCTATTCCCATAAAGTTTTGGGGAGACAGTTTTCTTCACTTTACAGAAGCATTTCAAAATTTATGGATGGGGAGACTTCCGAGGCAGTGGAAACCTTTGAGAGTTTATTAAAAAGCTATGGGTTTTCACACTGGTCTGCTCATCACTATTTGATGTCAGCGCAACGAAATATTCTTGCAAAAGGTAAGCGCAAAGAAGACAATATCTTCCTGAGCTTATCATTTCCCGAGCTGATATTAAGTGCTCGAGAACTAGATTCTTTTGATTCGTGGCGTGAGATTTTGGCTTTTATTCGATTATCTGTTTACGACAAAAGAAAAATCGAAATTCAGAGGATAGTGTTATTTCTAAATAAATACTACAGCCGAAAAGACTATTGCCTCATAAGTATCTATGCAGCATTAAATGTTTTTGAGTCTCTGGGACTTTTTGAAATGGTGCATTCTGTCAAACTCATCACAAGAATCCAAGAGAGATCGGAAAAGGGATATAAAGGATTGCTTTTAGATTTTATTGAACAATATGCTCCTAAGAAAATCATCCCTTTCCTTGAAGAAAATTTTGACATTCATCAATTACATGTGAATTGGTTTTTGTTATCACCTATATACATAAACGAATTTTCTAAAGACATCTTTTTTGCCGGAACGGAATATTCTTTGAGACCATATAGCAGTCATAACAGCATCAGGATTGAAGAAATAATCAATGTTCTAAATTCTTCCTGGTCTGAAACAATCGTGAGAGTTTTAGTCATGAGAAATTTTTCAGTGCGTGTAGCTGACTCTGATATAGCCAATATTGAATTATTGAAGACCTTGGGTGTGCCTTATGAAGTCAACAAAGAAGATAAGTCATACAAAACAAGTGAATTGGAAAATTTCAACAACGGCATATTAAACAAAAGAAACTCTAACTACATCCAGAAAAACAACTTGGCACCTGAAGAAGTAGCATCATATTCAGACGGATACCATTCTGCTTTAGGAGAACTGAGCTTGTTCCAGTCATTTAAGTCCGAGCAAATAAGTGAAAAAATTCAAGTAATCTTATACGAGGCAATGACTGGTAAAATTAGAAGTATAAACGCATTTTACGATCTGTATCACTATGTGGGACATTCGATCAAATTAATTAATGATCATTGCGAAGAATACGATAGTGATGCTTTATTCAAAAGCTTCGAATACTATTTAAAGGTATTGATGATTTCTGAATCTAATTAAGCTTATCAATTAAACACATTTTTGAATTTCTCGAATTCAAAATCAGGCATTCGATTTTCGATATGCTGCTTCAATAACTTATGATCTTCTTTTGCCTTTTTCCTATCATATACCTGATTGTTATTATTCGCTCCTTCACAAAGCTCAATCAATTGTTTATCTGTAAGTTGTTTTAGGAAAGGCGAAACAATTGATGAAAAAACTTTGTCTCCATCATTATAGTGCTTTACAAATGAATATCTCCAAACAATAAATTCGCTTACTTCCTCATGATATCCCTTGGAAAGTCCAATTGTCAGGACCTTGAAATAGACTTGCCCTCTTGGGTCGTTGGTGAAAATATCTGGAAAATTCAGTGTATTTATTGACTTAATCTTATCAAGATGGTCTTTGTATGATGCCGACAAAAACCATGCATACGCATATTCATCGGGTGCGTTTTTACTCCGGTTAATTATGTACTGCTTAACATCATCACGATAGTTATCGTAAAGAAATTCATTTTCAGCTGTAAACCTTATTAAGAGATTTATAGTATCCGGAGAGTCCAATATATGGTAGAAATGATCAGGTTCTTGATCGATTTTTGAAATACAAAGCTTGGGATTCCTATTGTAAAGGATATATAAGAATCTGAAATTGATAAATCTATTCTTGATGCATTCTTCGTCATCAAGCCGGAAAACAAATTTCCATAAATCTCTAAATATCTGTACTTCCGCAGTATCTGTAAGTTTTTCTAAATACTTTGAAACTAGATATTTTTTCATGCTTTCATCATCGAATAAGACCTGAGCTTTATCAGAAATATCACTTAATACTGCTGGTAAAATCTTCTTGGACAGTAAAGGTGGCTTTGAGAAAATTGACTCAATCATGTTCCTTATATGTGAGGCCACCGTCTCCGGGTTTGGAGTGTACAGCTTATCTTCCTTGTTAAGGACTGGGTGGGCACATAGATGTCTATCGTTTCTTAAGGCTTGAATATGAGCTTTATCAACATTGTCTAATAGATTGGTTCTGTTCAGAATCTCTTCAACAAGGTCTTTTTCCCAATCAGGGTTAGTTGGGTTAGAATCTTGGGTCTCTTTAATTTTCGATAGAATTTCTTTTGCAACCTGATCATTATATATGTCTACTAAAAATTCCAGCTTAAATAATAGATCGGATATTACAACTGAATACAATGTAACCACAGCTGCTCTGTTGTTGCCATTATAATATGAACTACTTACCTCTCGAAAATATTCTTTAGTCTTATCGGAATGGAATAGGTTGATAGAGTTTTCTATGTTATAATCCTTCATTCATGAAATCTTTTATTATCAATAACTCCAACAACACAGAATTCTTCGAAATATTCATTTCTTTCGTCAAACTTATTTTGACTCAAAAACTGGATATTAACTACTCTTCTTTCGTTAAAAATTCCCTTGTTTAGAGGCCACTAAATTGAGAGTTTTCTTCTTAAAAAGAAGCCTTAAAACGATAAGTATTTACTTGTGCACTTTTGATAAGAGTACTGATAATAGTAGTGATACAACTACTGATACAAGTGGTGAAAGAGTACTGCGACCTTCTATAAACAGTATAAACATTACAAACATCTTAAACAAAAAAAGTTTTATGAAAAAAATTTGACTTCAAGGCACTTAACGCAACTAGGCGAAGAGAGCAGGCCTGCAACCGGTGTTTATTAAATAGGCTCTAAGAGGTATGTTAAATAGGTGAATATTTCTTTCCAATTTTTTCTTTTTTGGGCGTCTCCTTTCAGGCCGGGCTATCCACAGTGCACGGCACTTTGTTCCTATCCCTGACGCGACGATTTCTACGGGGGAACCGCACCCTTTTGCTGCGCTCCTACGCTCAGGCAAACCTCGGCCTGCGGTACTGTGGCTCCTCGGCGGCTCACGCACAGCAAAAGCGTGCTCTGTACCTGCTCCTTTGATTATGCAATGCACCTAAGGCCAAGCAAGAGATCTGTAGCTGGAAGCCTCCAGAAATTCAATGGAAGGCACTCATTTGTTTGATAACTGCAAAGACTTAGCAACTGCTCCTAACAATCCTCTCCAGAACACTTGCTTTTTGGCCTTTAAGCTTATTCCCCTGGTGACCTGCTTCAAGGCCCGCACCCATTCCCTGTGCTTCCAATACCAGCCCCAGTCTGCGGTACTGTAGCTCCTCACCGGCCAGCGCACAACGAATGCGTGCTTGTTCGTCTTCCTTTCTTTATTCCTCCATTTCATAGGGTCCGGCAAGAGATCCGCAGTGGCCGCTAACCCTCCCGATAAATCGGGTCAACCCTATTGGGCCACTCCGCAACACTTGCCTATTCCTGCACACCAATGGAGGAGCTACAAAAGGCGGGTTTCGCAGGTAAAGCGGCGTGGCGCACCGGTTGCCCTGCAGGTTTCACGCCAGACTAGCCAGAGCCTATTCCATTAAGGTTCTATTTCAAAGGCATTCCATACACACTGGCTCCCTTTCAGGTCTTCGTGTCTGTCATACAACCTGCTTTGGGCTGTCCTATGCGCCACAGCAGTTACCCTGGCCACTTTAGCCCCTTTCCCGCTAACGCGCAAATCCATTACCCAGGCGCTAGTGTCCAGCCACTGCTCTAGTTAATGCGAGCCTGCGGACTCGGGCAGTACCGTATCAGCCCCACTTGGCCAACGCTTGACCAAAGCTGCCACGCACTCCCAGGCGGCTTTCAGCCTCCTTCTGGTAGGCTGCCCTCATACTCGCTTACGGCTCGCCGCACAGTCGGACCGCAACCCACTCCATTGCATTCCGTTCATTGCAGCCGCTTTCCGTCCGCACTTTTACCTGCCGTTAGGAAGGCTGAAGGCTCTTTTACCTGCACTAAAGATGATGATTAAGGCACCCACCCAACCCACCCTTTGGTTAGGTTCATCCTCAGAGTTTATTTCCTAAGAATAGTTGAGACTTATTAAAGCTTAGATCGACAGATTGGAAGTTGTTTTCTCATTAGGATAGGAATTCTCTCCAAGTAAAAAAATCCATCAAAGTTAAGGGGGCTCCCGCTTGGCTCTCCCGCAATTAAAAAAGCAAGGCGAAAGCGCAGGTTTTCTATTTCCTTTTTGGCGCGCTTTGCCTTGCTTTTTTCCTCCACCCCCTTTTTGATCGATTTTCTTTTTTCCCTTTTTCTTTTTGAAATAAATAGGCTTTCGTTTTTTCTTTCGGGGCGCGTAGCCTTTTCTTTTGGAGTCAATCACTTAAGTCTTGACCTGGCCAGGGCTACAATCCACTTCAAAAACATCGAAACGAAAAAACTGACTGTTGCGCCAATCATGGCCAGGACGATTGTTCTACCAACATCATGAAGATGAAGCGAAGGGATAATCGAAAGGACTGTCCCTCCGAATATCCCCGCCTTTGATCGATACTGACTGAACATCATTATGCATCAGGTGCCGGATCCGCCACTTCTGGCGCTTCATCAATCGCTATGATGGTCAAAGGATTGTAAGACCCACTCTTCAACGGATACATGATTCCATTGACTTCCTGGAGAAAGTCCAGGCCTAAGACCAGGAACATGTCCAACTCGCTATTGGCAGTAGTCGGAACATTGAAATCAGCGGCCGCTTCAGTCTGAGGACCAAGCTCAATCTCAGGGCTTGCGACCTGATTGAACAAGAAGCTTTCATTTTCGAAATCAATCTCTGCAGCTGCGACCAGGAACTTGAAGTGAGTTGCCCCGGAGGGAAACGCCACGGTATTACCTGGAATGAACTCCGGAATCTGAACGCCCATGCTGCCAGCTGCCCGATCTACAACCGGATCATACTGCGCATACAAAGTAGAGCTCAACTTGCCCTCGATGTTGAAATCAAAGCCATTCAGAATATTGAGATCACCTGCAGTCACTTGACGCTCACCTCGAGCATTGGTGACATCAGTCTTAATCACCCGAAGAATCTCCCTGGTCAACCTACTCGTCACCTTGGAGTCAGATGCGTTTTGGATCAATAACCTGAAGGCATTTCGAATGATCCGACCTGCTTTACCTGCCCGGCCAAACTCAGAGCCGTTTTCACGGGTCCGCTGAAAGGCTGGATCGTTCTTGATACGATCTGCATCAACCCCGCCTTTCTCCCTGGCCAGATAGCCGTCTTTGCTTTTGTAGAAGGACACATCCCCGATGGTTCCCTCTAGTTTAATGATTCCTTTTTGTCGTGCCATAAAACTTAAAAAATTTGGTTTACGGCTGAAAAAACGCATATTTAACCTATAGCAGATACAGCGAGTTTCCGGCTTTGATAGCTATTGGTACTTATTGCCGAACATGCCTCCTGGAAAGAGTATGGATAAAGCATGACAACTAAGAAATGAGGTTAAAACGAATCATAATCTATCCCAAGGACATCCAGCGCATTACTGGCAAAAGTGAGCGTTACGGGAGGCTTATGCTTCAAAGAATCAGAAAGCAACTAAAAAAAGAGGATCACCAGCTGGTGACCCTTCGTGAGTTCTCTGAATTTACCGGGATTGATATGGAGGAGGTAAGAGATTTTATTGATTGACTGCAGAATCAGAATCACTGACTGAATACAAGCCTTTCAACTTGTTCATGTCTTGACTGATTTTCTTCTCGATCACCTTCGCATAAATCTGAGTAGTCTTCAAGTTGGTGTGGCCTAGCATTTGGCTCACCGTCTCAATAGGAATGTCATTACTCAGTGTTACAGTTGTAGCGAATGTGTGCCTTCCGATGTGACAAGTAACAGGCTTATGAATTCCACACTTTTCAGCCAATTCTTTCAAGTACTTATTCATCTTCTGATTGGACATGACCGGAAGCAGGGTACCTTTTGATAACGCCTGAGGATGATCCTGGTATTTGTTTAGTACGACCAACGCAGGAGGTAAAACCGGGATTCTGGTAGCGACTCCAGTTTTGTTTCTATCTATGGATATCCAGGTATCGCCATCAATGCCTTTCATCAATTCATTTTCGGAAAGCTCTGCAAGGTCAGAGTATGAAAGGCCAGTGTAACAGATGAATACGAATATGTCCCTTACCTTGATCAGCACCAGTTTTTTTAACTCAACCATTTCAATAGCTCTCAATTCATCTGCCGAAAGGAAATCTCTATTCGTCTTTTCTTTCTTGACAGAGAAAGTCGCAAAAGGATTAGTTGTAAGCTTGCCTCTTTTGATCGCAAGGTTAATCACCCGCTTCACTCGCTGTATGTGTTTGATAGAGCCATTATTCGAGTTGCCAACCGCCAGCTTCAGAAAGGATTCGAAACCGGAAAGGAAATCATAATCCAGGTCCTTGAGGGTCACAACCTGACCTTTGTAGTTTCGAGCTATGTATGTCCTTAAGTGCTTCAGTGTGGCGATGTAGTTTTTGTGGGTACCTGAGGAATAGTCAATACCGATCTTGGACTTCACTTCTTGCTCATGAGCTTCGAAGTAAGACAGAAAGTCATTGTCCCGCTCCGCAATCCCCAGCACGGAATTCTTTAAGACCTGGGCATTCACTCGCTTGTCATCTCTAAGGAATTGATTGTAGTGCTCTTTGACTTTCGTTTCCCAGGTATTTAACCTACCATTGACTTCCCTGGCCTCCTGAGAGTTACCTTTCAACCTGCCTCGTACCTTGTCCCACTTCTCACCATCCACATACTCTTTAGTTGAGATCTCCGCACGTTTACCATCTACTGTAATTCGTAGATAGACAGGGAGTTTATCATTTTTTGAGCGGCTAGCTCTTACAATAGAGAGCGTTGAAAAGGTGTGATGGATAGTCATAATGTCTAGAAAATTGCAGTGAACACAAAATCTGTTCACCAGTTGCCATTTTGTTTACACTTAAATATACAATTTAACTCACTGATAGACAACAAGTTAGTGTATTTATTTCAATTTGTTTTGTTCACCGGATTGTTCACCAGAGAGGTGTAAATATATGGATCATTTACACCCAAATAAAATAAAAAACCCTCCATACGTGAAGTATGGAGGGTTTTGATTGTATTGCTTTCGCAATAGTCGGGGTGGCAGGATTCGAACCTGCGGCCCCCTGCTCCCAAAGCAGGTACACTAACCGGACTGTGCTACACCCCGCGATTAAACCTCAATTAGGCTTAATTCTTTTTGCTTGCTTCAAAAAATGTCGTTCCATTCCCTGAAAGCGGACGCAAATGTACATGATTTTCGGATAATCAAACAGTAGCTTACCAATTTTTCCTTCATACTTTTATTTTTCTTGGACCTTCACTGTTCGTCCATCCAGATTCTCTCCCGGATGTCGTAGCGCATACTCACGATTATTAGTTCGTCGATAAAAAGTGAGGTTATTTTACAGGCTGATTGTAATACTATTCATGATGTCTATAGCTTCTTTATCAAAGCTTTCTACGGTAGTTTGTATGGCTGTTTTTATCAGCTTTGGCGGATGCAAGTCTGCTAAAACAGGTCAGGACAAAGCCTCCGACCCAATTGAGCTCACAGAGATCACTCAAGAAAAATTCGGCACTTCAGCTGTTACAGCCTTTAATAAAAAGAAGTCTCATGCCCTGGTGAGCAAGGTCCGACAGGATAAAAATGCTGCATTTGCTTCAGTTCGCTTTTTTGTCTTCGATGTGAGTAACGGGGAAATTATCCTTGAAGATTTCATTACTCAAGGTAAAGTTGACTGGATCGACAATGAACAGATACGCGCATCTATCGTTGCTGGCGCATACCAGGCAGGCACTTCACTCGGCTATATATTCAATGTAGAAACAGGGGTAAAAACTCCCATTAAAAACTAATTCGAATGAGAAAAGCGTTCGTCGCGTTGGTCATCACAACTGTGGTTGCGGGATCAATCTATCTTAACTACCAGAACAGCAACGGCTCCATTGCCCAAGTGGAATCTCAACCAAATGAACATACAAAGCTTCCGAGAACGGATCGTCCGGATCTGTATATCCAATTGCATGAATATTTACAAACGGAAGCAGGCGCTGATAAGCCTGCGTATGAATTTGGTTATCAACTGAAAGAATTTGCAGCTGCTAAAATTGCCGCCTCGAAGAAGCTTATAGCCAGCAGAACTGAAGCGGTGACCTGGGACGAAAAAGGACCTGGAAACGTAAGTGGCCGTACCCCTGGCATTTGGATCGATCCTTCAGATGCCTCAATAAATACCTGGGTATTGGGCTCTGCAGGTGGTGGCATTTGGAGAACCACCGATGGTGGAGCAACCTGGTCTAATCGCACCAACAACCTACCAAACTTAAGGATCTCTCTGCTTGCAGGTTCATCCGCAAATAACGATGTTATTTATGCCGGCACTGGTAGAAGATTCAATGCTTTTAATCCTTCGACGGGTAATGGCATTTTGAAGAGTACTGACGGTGGACAAACCTGGTCTGTACTTGAAAGCACGTTGAACGATTCAAAATTTGCCAATATTACAGGCATTGCCGTCAATCAGACCAATGAGAATGAATTAGTAGCTTCGACTACCACAGATACCAATTCTGGCGGTTTTGGTTCATTCATACTTAAAAGTGTGGATGGCGGAGCTTCCTGGGATCAAGTCTTTCTTTCGGGTAGTCGTATCCAACAAATCATTGCTGCACCTGACAATTTCAATATTCAATTTGCTAGTATCAACAGTGTACAAATTATAAAGAGTATAGATGCAGGTGAAAACTGGGATACAGTATTTAGACAGGACAGTATTCACAACGAGGATCAGGACTTTTTAAGAGTGGAAATGGCCATGGCTCCCACCAACAACAACCGGCTCTACTTGGCGATGGAAATCGATGAGAATGACAATCCTGAGTCAGAATTATACATGACCGGTGATCAGGGAGCTAGCTGGTCTCGGGTGATCGGACAAGGCACGGCGAATAATTTTGGTAACTGGCTGGACAGGCAAGGTTGGTACGACAATACTATTGCTGTCCACCCATATATAGATACATGTGTATTTGTTGCTGGCGTAAGCGGTATTCTTGAAATCACATTAGCCGATGCACTCAACGACTCATTACGCAGTGGCACATTGGACGTGCTCATAGATGCCAATGGACAATACAATATTGAAGGTGTTCGCCAAGTAGGGTCAAAAGGTGTTCATGTGGATCACCATCATCTGACCCTTCTTCCGATCAACGAGGCGACTCAAGAATACTATATATTCAATGGTAATGATGGAGGAATGGCCTTATCTAAAGATCAAGGAGAGACATTCACTCAGACAGGTGCATGGGTAAACTTCAGAACAGGTGGGAATTTCGGAACATTCAGCGGTTATAATTCTGTGGAGTTTTATGGGGTAGACAAAAAGAATGGTGAAGACCGATATGTAGCAGGATCGCAAGATAATGGGTCCTGGGTCTCCGGTGTGGACCCTGGCATTAATAGTAACTGGAGACTTGCTCCTAGTGGCGATGGTTTCTTCGCGGCCTGGCACTATACAAATCCTAATCTTATCATCGAGTCTGCTCAGAACAATGCTATCTGGAAAAGCACCGACGAAGGCCAATCCTGGGACTTCATCAATCTACCTTCTGAGGGTGGTCCTTTTGCTACAGAAGTAGAAAATTCAAAACAAGATCCGGATCTGGTGTTCATGGCCTCACCTCAAGGATTAGTCAGGTCCCAGGATTTCGGCGATAACTGGGAGATTTTGCCCATGCCGGGCACCTGGCAATACAACCCTTCTATTACAAGAGTTGCCATCTCTCTTGTCAATCCTGATGTTGTTTGGTCCGGTGCCTCCATCGGTAATGGAGCCCGAATAGCAAGATCAACCAATGGTGGAGACAATTGGGCCGCTACGGAAGGATACACAGAGGCCAATCGTGGACCAGTAACGAATATCAATACGCATCCGGCAGATGAAAACACCGCTTATGCCTTGTTCTCTCAGGCCAATGGCCCGAAAATATTGAGAACTACAGATGGTGGAGACTCCTGGACAGACATTTCGGGATTTAATGGAAATATTCAAGAGAGTACTAACGGCTTCCCTGATGTGCCCACGTTTACCCTACTGGTTATGCCGTTTGATCATGACATCATCTGGGTCGGGACCGCAATCGGAATTGTAGAAAGCCTCGACGGAGGCGAAACCTGGGCCTTGAAAACAGATCATAATTTACCCGCTGTATCAGTCTGGGACATGCGCATTGTCAACGATGAAGTGGTGATCGCTACTTATGGCCGTGGTATCTGGTCTGCGACTTTACCAGAGCTTGAAGGCTATGAGCCACCTGCAGCTTTCCTTTCGCCCTTATTGACGGTGGATGACTTGGTGTTTGGGTCCACCGTATCGGGTACATCCGTACTAAAATCTGCCTATGACTCTACAAGGATCATCGCCACAAGCAGTAGAAATGTATTTGACGATATTGTCATCCACGAGCAAATGGGCAATGAAGCAGGGGATGTCGTGGAATGGTCGATAGACTTGACCACTGCTTTAGCCAATGCTTCAGGGGATCAAGCCATTGACATCATCCACCGCTCATGGAGTAATGGCATTGAAAAGACCACAGACGGGACCTCACGGGTCGTATTGCTGAATGAACCTGCTACTTCATTTTTCAATCCGATCGATGGCGACATTGTTGGGAATTTCATCATAGACGGATTTGCTGTGTCCAGATCACTTTCCATTGAGGGAAATGCCTTTCACTCCCCACACCCTTATCGAGGTGGAGGTGAGTCTTATGCTTTCACGGTAAGGACACCTTTTCAATTAAGTGCTGACACGGCCGTGCTTCGGTACAATGACATTGCGATTGTGGAGCCAGGAGACGATTTCGGTGAGCAATTCTACGATTATGTCGCTATCGAGGCAGTGAAATTACCCTTAGAAACAGCGGAACCAGAATGGATTGAGTTGATTCGATATGATTCGCGGCAACATGCCGATTGGTTAGCGGCCTACAATGCCGACGCTAACGCCGCTCCATCTGCAGATCTTTTCAAGGAACAGGCGATAGACCTTTATGAGAGTGGTGATTTCCAGCAAGGCGATCAGGTCCTGGTCCGTTTTCTTCTGCAATCAGATCCATTTGTAGAAGGATACGGATGGGTTGTAGATAATATCAGTTTCAATACGGAGCCTCAGATCGTTCTATCCACTTCTCTTGAATTAGGGGATCAAAACTTTAGTGTTTATCCTAATCCTGTTCAGGAATTAGCATCATTTACTTACCAGCTTGATAAAGCAAGCAATGTAATCCTGGACATTTACGACCTGGATGGTAAGCGAATCAAACACATGGACCTGGGATTCCAAAATAGCGGAGAACATCAGTACGAGTTCCTTACTTCCGGTATGGAGCCTGGTATTTATGTGAGTGTTTTGAACATTGAGGCGTCTTCGCAAACCTTAAAATGGATCTTAGGGAGATAAATTATTAGTCACTTACTGGCCTAAATTTTAACCCAGTGAAGGTTATCATAGACAACAATTAAGCGAGGATATCCCTCGCTTTTGTTTTTAAGAGCCTGAACTTATCTTTCTTCCCTAAGATTTTTTTATCTTCGAATCTCTGAGTTTCTTAAAAACACCGGCTTATTTCTATGAACAAAGGCGTTTTATACTTCATCATCATGATTGTGGTCTTTGGTGGATTTGCTCTTTACACCAAAATACTTGACGATTCAAAACCTGCGCTTCTTACCGAACAGGCTGTTGAACCGGACCTATTATTGGACAACAGCAAGTTCTATCTGAAAGAACATGCCTATGAGCGATCACTGGATCAATTAGATCAGGCCATTAAGGCCATTCGAGAGATCGAACTGGATCTGGACGAGGAAAGTAAACGGATACTGGAATTTTCCATCTCGGAACTGGAATTGGTTCGGACGGAAATGGAAATGGACTCCTTAGTCACTGAAGACTTGAACGAAGCTTTCTCCGACGCATTAAATGCGCTGACTATCGCTGAATTGAAAATTTCTGAAATCCTCCTACAGCAGAATCACCCCAAAGACGCGCTCGTGGCTTTAAAGTATGGGATGTATCATGTGAAACATGCCCTAAAGTATTCGCAAGGTGAGAAAAAGGAGTATGAGATCCATATCTACGAAGAAATTGATGAGCTCCTGGAAAACAATTCACTTTCGGAAGCAGAGATGATCGAAAAATTGGAGGCCATGATCCACGAACTGGACATATTGGTGGAAGGTGAAAAAGCGGCTGAAGGTCATTAATGAAGCGCTGATGAATAAATTCTTAAAACGGACAATCACCTTTCTGATTTCGCTGGCTATCCTTCTTCTTATTGCCTATCAGGGATTGATCGCCTACACCAAATCTTTTAGCCCTGAAGAGACAGCCTTTTTTGAAGAGGGCGATTTGAAAATAGAGGTTACTTATAGCAGTCCCAGCAAAAAGAATCGCGAGATTTTCGGAAGCCTCGTTCCTTTCGGAAAAATATGGCGTACAGGTGCCAATGAAGCCACAGTCTTTTCTACTTCTCAGGACATCAAAGTTGGTGGCAAAACTTTACCAAAAGGCGACTACACAATCTTCTCTATTCCAGAGTCAGATTCGTGGGAAATCATCTTCAACAGTGCTACCTACGACTGGGGCATCAATTATGATGGCACCTCTCCGCACAAACCAGAAGCAGATGTCCTTCGGGTAAAAGCACCCGTATTTATGTCTAATGGTGTGAAAGAGCAATTCAGCATCTATGTTGATCGAATTGAAGGGATTGTATTTGAGTGGGATCGAACTCGTGCCGTCCTTCCATTCGAGTAGTGTTTCTCAAGGCTGCATCTTTCTTAACGATAGCGGTTCTCCTTATAGGGTGTAAGGAGGATATTGAAACGGCTCCTACCGGATCACTGGCCAGTTACTTTCAACAAACGAATCTTGCTATTGATAATGACTTGATTGCTTGTGCTGCCAATAACCTGAACACCATTTCTACTGGAATCGAAGACTCGGTCGCCATCTTTTTTCTTCCCTGGGAAGGAGTTGCTCAATTTCGATACTTCGAAACTGAACATGCCGAACTGGATCCACATGATCACAATTTGTACCAGGAGAAAGAGCTGTCTGATTCACCGGTTTTCGGTGGCCACTTAAGGAAATTCACGAGGGATGCCACCACTACAAATCACTGGTGCATCGTGACCTTCGAAAGCCAAGACACCTTATACTACTCCAATCCTATTTTATTGAAGTCACCGGATCTCAATACGGAAATTAACCCAAGCCTATTGCGTGTTGATCAGTCAGAGCTTTTGAGCCCAATATTCAATTGGCAAGACGGCTCTATCGACGAAAATGTGATTTACTTTCAGGTGGTAAGTGATGCACAGGACAACCTAATCTCAGGCACCTACACCCTCGAGCCTAACTTCCAATTCTATGACCTGTCCAATGTTGCACTCAACATCAATGATGTAACACCGGCTCCTGTGTTAATGGAAAATGAGCAATACTTCTTCACGATGATGGCTGTTAGTATTGACAATTGGGTCAATTTGGTGATCCGGGTTCCGTTTGAGACGCGGCCGTGAGGTTAAAATGGACTTGTGTGGGAACGCACACTTTGGCTATAATCCCCGGCCTTTCAGGCACCCCCTTTGCAAATGGGGATTTTAAACACGCAACAGGTGTTATCACCTACAAGACTTTGAAATCAATTACTACCCATCATGAAGCTTGGGATTGGTGGTGGTCCGGGAGGTAAGATGGGCTTATAGACATAATCTCCTTTTCTTCTTAGGAATTCCGCTCTGATCTTCTCGCGCAGATCGGCACTTTCAAAGACATCTACCATCGTCATGGCCAGCGCTTTGGAAGCCTGGATCATGCCTTTGTGGCCGATACTCATTCCTCCACAAGCTACCACCGCCCAGGAATGCCATGGGGTATCTTTCGGGGCAGTGGTCGCATTCATGCGAATAACGGGTACTAACCAACTCACATCCCCTACATCAGTGGAGCCTCCTCCAGGGTGTTCCAGCGTTTCTTCCAGTGGCCTGATCTCCGTATCCATGCCTACTTCGGGCTTTCCGGTTGCTCTTTGAATACCGTACGCAAATTCCTTTTCTTCGTCGGTGTAAGTGATCTCTCCGAGGTATTCCAGGTTCTTTTGCATCTTTTCGCCCCCGGTTCGATTTACCAGGATCTCATGTACCCCGGAAACCAACGATATTTTGTAGTCGACATTGGCCATGATCGCCGCACCTTCGGCAATCCGCTCTACCTGCTTCCAAACCACTTCCATTCCTTCTCGTCTGGTGTCACGTACCCGGGTCCATATCTTAGCATAATCCGGCACTACATTAACCACCTTACCCGCGTCCTGAATGTCGTAATGAATGCGAACTGTAGGTTTGATGTGTTCTCGATAATAGTTGATGCCAGTCGTATACAATTCCAGGGCATCGCTTGCATCCCTTCCATTCCAGGGATCTGAAGAAGCATGAGCAGCCTGACCAGTGAATTCAACCACAAAGTCAACCAGCGCCAAGGAGCTCTGAACCGCTGATTTGGTTGACGCGGAAGGGTGCCAATCGAGGCAAACATCCAGGTCATCAAAGAGTCCGGCACGAGCCATCCACAATTTTCCAAAGAACTTCTCCTCGGCTGGTGTCCCAAAAAACTTGACCGTACCCTTGAGTTTACCTTGCTCGATCAACTCTTTGATGGTAACCGCAGCTCCAAGACTCGCCACACCAAACAAGTTGTGACCACATCCGTGCCCGGCACCACCAACATTAACCGGATCCTTCGTAGGAACGGTCTTTTGAGATAATCCTGGTAGCGCATCAAACTCTCCCAATATTCCAATTACTGGTTCCCCGGAACCATAAGTAGCCACAAATGCTGTTGGTAGTTCCGCGACACCTTTTTCTACGGTGAACCCCTGTGACTCTGCATAATTGATCAGCACTTCAGAAGACCTGGCTTCTTCAAAAGCCACTTCTTCGAAACTCCATATCTTATCGCTCATCTCAATGAATTCACTGGAATGGCTTTCAACCGCGGTGATGACCGCTTGCTTGTTCTTCGAAATTTTTCCTTTCTTCTGGCCATAGGTCGTGACACACAATAGTGTCACAAGAAGCGCTGAAACTAAGTATTTATTCATGGTTAAGTCATTATGGAAAAACCTTCATTCGATTCTCTGCTGTTGAATTTTACAATTTCCAGATACTAACAAAATGAATGTCTCCGGTTGATCTGAATCTAAATTTAATGAAAATCGCTTGATGGCTATTGTCCTACAAAGAAGATCGCATTGGCCACCAGTAATTTCCCGTTGTGCCAAAAAGATCTAAACAACGGATTATCAACAAAGTAAACGATCTGTCCACGTCCCTTGTTTTCAACTCCCAATACCAGAGATTTCTCAGCGTATTTCTTGACATAATATCCCGCAAATCCGCTCATATGATCATCCGGAGACTGGATGTAACCTACGTTACCTGTACTTAGCAATCCATATCTTGAACTGGAAGTTTTGAGGGAGAAGTATTCTTTCCCATACCCATATGCCAGCGGGTGCGTATTGTCCATTTTCACTTTGAACACTGCTCCAGGTACTGCTTGCTGCATATAATCACGTTCCTGATCGGCATAATTTAGCAGCCTTCTATCTTCAGATATTTTATCCTGTATTTTCTTGAATGCACTTTTCTCCTCCTCATCTGTGTATCTGGACAAAGACGCATATTCTGAATCTCGGAATTTACCCAAAGCCCCCTGAATGAGGATCAGTTTTCCTCCTTCTCGCACCCAGCTACTAATCGACTCCAGGTCAGAACCTTCCAAATTGCTGTACCAACCGTCCGACATGACCAGTACCTGATAGTCAGAAAGATCAGCTCTGCCCACGATATCGGAACGCAGATTGGTGACCGGATACCCTAACTCTTGTTCGAAGAAATACCACGTAGCTCCGTAAGAAAGTGAACTGGTACCTTCACCAGCGACCATGGCCACTTTAGGTGCCTTGAGGTAGCGTATGTCGCTAGAACCAATATCCGGACCTTTTTGAGCGAAACCAGAGGAGATCGGAAACAATTCCTGTGCATGTTCATTCGCAATGTCTGCGATCAGTTTTTCGAAATTCCTGAGTTGGCCATTGTCTCTTTTGGCGATGATGAGTGTGCCTCGATCAAAAGTCTGTCCTTCATAAGTAATTGGCTCCGCAGAAAATCTGACTTTCACTTTTTGCTGGATCAGCGATCCTAAAAATTTGGCGTCATTCAAGTGAGTCCAACGGGCCAGGTAAGCGTAAGCCTTGTTAGCCGGTTTATTATCTACGAATGCTTCGACTGCATTTGGTTCCTCTACATCAACTTTGCTGGTAGTGGCATAGCCATCCACACCGTAGGCATAAGGTAAACTCCAGGTGGTAATATCATAAGTCAATGAATCGGAAAGGGCCGTTTGTGGTTCCAGTAAGATTTGTGCTAGTACACTTTTGGGCTGGTAGGCACTGATGACCAGGTCATTGGATCCGATAGAAAAAGTAGCGTCCTTACCTGTTTGGTAGTTGTATCCTTTCAAGCCTCTACCAGAAGCAGAACCGTAAGAGATCCCCTGCTTATCTAACCAGGTCTTGATACCTTCTCTTTTCTCCTCATCGTTTGTTTTCAGTACGAATGTTTTGTATTTACCCGGAGGGCTACTTACGCCAGTCTCAAAAAACGCTTCAAATTCAGAAAGCATCTTTTCTCGCTGGTTAAATGCCACTTCAACCGTAGAAATACCTGTCGTATGATGTCGATCGATTCGATCCAATAAGGTCAACGTATCCCCTTCCTGCTTGATCACGCCTAATCCAGCTCTACCTGAACCCCCTTGCTCGTAAGTCATACCGATGGAACCATTATAAGTCGGATAGGTATCTCCATAGCTTGGATACAATAGATCGAAATATTGTTTCGTGAAATAAAACCAATCATTTTCATCGAAATACTTCGCATGATTCAAGCCTATCTCCGTTTGAAAATCACGTTGCCACTTGGTGATAAGTTCGTGGTAAGGTTCCGCAGCTGGCGCGAAATAGTAAGGACTATTTACTCCTTGTTCGTGAAAATCCACGTGTACATGCGGTAGCCATTGATTGTAAACTACCATACGCTGTTTCGATTCGATTTGCGTCTGCCATGCCCAGTCCCGGTTGAGGTCATACAGATAGTGGTTGGCACGTCCTCTTGGCCATGGCTCCTGGTGCTCAATGGAATTGGGATCCGGATTGAACGGCTGATTTCCGTATTGCCAGTAGAAATTGACATAGCGATCGCGACCATCCGGATTGACACAGGGATCAATAATCACAACCATGTCGTCCAACCATTCCTTCCGATTTGTCAATAATTCATAAATGGTGCGCATGGATGCTTCGGTTGAAACCGACTCGTTACCATGCACATTATAGCTCAACCAAACGATACCTTTAGTAGTGGAAGGGGTGCCATCTTCCAATTTTGCCCTTCGCAAGTTGTCCGTTCGAATGGCATCCAGATTTTCGAGATTCTTCTTGCTGGACACAAATGCCAGTAACAATGGTCGGTCTTCGTAAGTTCGTCCATACTCGATCAATTGCACATTTTCTGAAATCTCAGCAAGCTTCTGATAGTAACTCACCACCTGATGATGACGACTGAACTTTTCTCCAAGTTCATACCCCAAATGACTCGCAGGACTAGGAATTTGGGCAAATACCGGACTTAACCAGCACAGGCTAAGCAATACAAACAAGACACGCTTCATAGTATAATATTATATCAAGGACTTCTTTGATGTGAGCGATAAACAGCTACTTCAACAATTCGATCACAAGATACTGGGCCCAAGTGTAGAAAGGAAAATAACTTCCTTGAGTGGTCACAATGTAAGTCAGGTGTAATATTTAGGCCTCTACTACCATTAAATTCGGGGTACCATTACCGAGGTAATTCCAACAGATAAATCATGAATAGAGTATGAAGCTTTCTGGTGATAACACCGGAAAGGGCAAAAGGAAAATAACTTCCTTAAACCCCTGGGACTCTTCATTGGCCAACGTTCGGACATGAAGCTTCGTAAGGCAATTCTTCACCAACAAACTCTTTCCACTCGGCTGCCGTCATGTTTCCGGAGAGGTGCTCGCACAATCGTTCAGCCATCCCTTTTGGATCAACGGTCCAGGTACGTATGTACTTATCTCTGCTTCCGGTCAGCACCAAACTACTCGTAGGATCAAAACAACCGGTCATTACCCAGTCCTCGTGATCATCCAATAAAATGGGCAACTTCCGAAAATCATTGAGGTCCCAGATGCGTGCCGTTTTATCCCTACTGGTTGTCAATTATAAGTTACCGTCCGGGCTGAATTGAATATCTGTCACGGTACTGGAGTGCCCTAGGATCATTCGTTCCAATTCTCTTTCCAGAATATTCCACAGTACCACATCTCCTTTGTCCCTGCCGATGGCCAATAATTGACCATCAGGGCTGATGTCCATGCAAGTGATGGCTGGTCTGCCCAGGTCATATCCAAAGTATTCCTGATTCTCCCAACTTTCGATTACGCCATCCAGGGTACCGGCATAAATGGTTCCGTCTTTGGTAGCAACCTCCAATGCAAAGACCTGCGACCTGGTCTGTCCGATTTCACGAGGTTCTTCTTTGAAACCTTTGATGATCAATTGCTGATTTTTTGTGACAGAAAGGTATTGCTGCTCTTCGGGCATGAATACTGCCATTTGCACGGGCTCTGGATCTCTCACAGCAACTACATCTTCCACTGTATTGGGATCCAGGGAAATCAATTGGAGGCCTGTCTGATAAAAAACAAGCATCATCCATTTGCCATCTGGCGAAATATCAATGGATCGAACAATCTCATCAGAATCAAAAACTACTTCTGGAAGGGCCCTGGGATTTTTGAGGTTCCATTTTAATACCGATCCATCCGATGAGGCGGAGTAATAGGATTGTTTATCAATACCCATTTTCAAAGAGGTAACTGTGCGGTCATGACCCAGTTGCTGATTGTAAGCCAACATCGATGTACATATTGGCTTCATATAGCGCCGCATATACATTCAAATGCGATACATACGGCTCGACTTCCCGACTGGTCCAATACTCGTAGGCCTGTTTCGCGATCAGGGACTTCAACTCCGTGAGGTAGGCCGGCATTACTAAAGAACGTTGGGACATAGACAGGACTAATTCCGTGGTTTCCAGCTGATCGATCCTTTGGCTGTTTTGTCCCATGAGTCCGATAGGAAGGAGGCATGTAATAAGGAAAAAGCGCTTAAGTCGCATGTGGCATTTGTTAAGAACATTGAAGTTACTTCAAATACAACGACGTAGCAATCTTTTCACCCACTTCTAATCATTCAAGCAAAAAAGCCCCTCCAGTTTCCTGAAGAGGCTATTATGAAGAGGCTGCTGTGAGGCGCCTACTCAACTTTGTCCATGTAATAGCTAAATCCTTTCCCATCAGCTCCCAGTACTTCCACAAAAAGCCGAGTCTCTGATCCAGGCTTATAGCGGATCTTCACCGGAAAGTCGTGCGCAGGGTTTTCAAAGGAAAGCATTGATTTCTCTGCTGAATTCAGCATAAACGGTGTGGCCGCTCCTTGGTTCTGATTAGGTACCGTGGCATAATACACTGCAACATCTTCCTCCCATACAATCTTGAGGGTTTCTTTAATCACCTGTTGCCCATCCTTCATTTTGTAGGCGTAGCCTTTTAAGCCGCTTCCCTCCTTTTCCCACACTTCATAAGAGGCTCGTCCTTCTACCTGCCAGGTACCTTCGAGTACGTCAATGTTGACTTGTGCTACCGTAAGAAAAGGAATGGACAGCAGGATGAAAAAAAGTGATTGCTTAAGATTCATGATTGTCTTTTTTTGGAAGCGAACCTACCATGGGCCTTTGAAGGTGTATTGTAAAAAACCGACACCTATTGGCGAATGGGGATTAAGATGCACTTTCTTAGATTGGACTTCTTTCTGGAATCTTTTCTCCAAAATAAATGTAATTCCTACTGTGATGAACTCGAAAGCATTAGCTAATCTCAATCCTTCTGGGGAACAGAAAAAAATGCCAGTTCTGTTCCTGGGGCATGGCAATCCCATGAATGCCATCATGGAGAATAAGTTTGTGCAGGGTTGGCGGCAAGTGGCCGGTGAAATACATGAACCTTCAGCCATTCTGTGCATTTCCGCCCATTGGGAAACCAGAGGGACCAAACTAACCACAATGGAACAACCGAAAACCATTCATGATTTCGGTGGATTTCCGAAAGCACTATTTGAGGTACAGTATCCTGCTCCCGGCAGTCCCGAGTTAGCAAAGTATACGCAACAACAAATCCAATCTACACTCATTGAACTCGATCATGATTGGGGACTTGACCATGGTGCATGGTCGGTGATTAAGCATATGTATCACAAGGCTAATATTCCCATTGTGGAAATGAGTTTGGATTACACCAAACCGCCAAAATATCATTACGAATTGGCCAGAGAGCTATCCTTTCTGAGAAAGAAGGGAGTACTGATCATCGGAAGTGGAAATGTGGTCCACAACCTAAGGATGGCTGCATGGGACCGGCTGGATGAAGAGTTTTCATACGATTGGGCTGAAGAGTCCAATGACCTCATTGAAAAAAGTGTCATGCATGGGGATCACAGCAAATTGTGGAATTACGCTGCACAAGGTCGTTCCCTGGATCTGGCCGTACCCACCCCTGAGCACTTTCTGCCCTTGCTCTACGTCATGGGCTTACAAAGTAAAAATGAAGACGTGCAACTATTTAATAAGGCTACGCTAGCTGGGTCTCTTTCGATGACCTCCTTAAAGGTCGGGTAAGTCGCCACCTCATTTCAGAAAGAAATTGGCAAAAGTGGGATCATCAAAACCGTATTTGGAGGGGTCTTCTCCGGTGAATTCCTGGAAGTTTTTGATGAAGTGGGTTTGATCATAATACCCTGCCTGGTAGGCAACTTGCGCCCAGTTGTCCGGTTTCTCATTCACGACCTGAAAGATATAGGCATGCCGAATGATGCGACTGTATTTCTTGGGTGAAAGACCGACATGTAGTTTGAAGTGACGCTCCAGGGTCCGTTCTGAAATATCCAATGCTTCAGTGAGTTCCTGAACATTAAGCATCCCTTTCGCTACGAATATTCGCTCTATTGCTTGTTGAACGACTGGCACATGGTCCCAGCTTTGTTGCAGGATCAACGTACTGCTATCTCCGCACTTCTGCTCAAAGGTATGGTCCGATCTAGCCATCAGTTTCAATGATGACCAAAAATCGTCGAATGGCAGCGGTACCACCTGATCTTGTATATCGACAGCATGTAATCCAAATATCACGTGCAAAGTCCAGGGTTGTAATTTGATCGCAAACATGCGAACTGGGCCGGTATTCTTTAAGTGAAAAAACCGGGTAGCTTGTCCTGCCAGTAAATCAAGCGCCTGTCGTACCCATTGTCCGGATATGTTGATCTCGTACGGATCGCCATAGTGAAAAATGACTTCCGGGTAACCATCCGGGATGATCTTCTGCTCCATGAATTCGGTGGAGTCACTCTCTACCATCCAAAACCACTTGACCCAGTTGGCCAACTCGCCAGTTGCTTCTTGTTGGAAATATTGCACATGGAAAGATAAGTGAAGGCACCGAATGCCTGAGGGTAAAGCCAGGATAAGGCATGCACGAAGCGTAAGATGGCGGGGCCTGAAGCCTGGCTACCCGCGAGGAGGGTAGTAAGCGGGACACATTGGGCAGGAAGTGAGGCGCCAAAAGATGCGCTATCTACCGATTTGGATGTATGTTTACGGTTATGGAAAATCACGACCCGAAGCGTATTGGTTATTTGCTGGAACGAACCACTCGGATCATTAAGCTGAGCTACTCGCAATCATTCAAATCGGCAGGTTTTGATATAACCCCCGAACAATGGGTGATTCTGGAAAGTCTCTATTTGAACAACGGACAATCACAAAATGACCTGGCCGAATATAGTTTTAAGGATGCTCCCACGATCTCGCGGATCCTGGACTTGCTGGGTACCAAAGGGTATACCATCCGGGAGGAAGTGAAAGGCGATAAAAGGGCCCGAAAAATCACCCTTACGGAAAAAGGTCACCAACTGGTGACGCAAATGCAACCGCTGGTAGATGAACTGCGAGAACAAGGATGGAATGAACTGACCGACGAAGACCATCAGACCCTGGTACGCATCGTGGATCAGGTATTTCAAAACTACAACAATTGATCGCTGGTTGCTAAAAATCACCGTTCGACATATCTTAGGTAAACCAAACTCGTCTTGCCTCGCCTATGATCGGACTGTCGGACAATGAAACTGGGAAAGAAAATCAGGTAGCTCAGTGGCTGAAAAAACTGGAGCGTGAAAGCTGGCAGCTGGAGCTGCTCGTATCTGCGTTCACCATTTTCTTGCTGATACAAGCCAATATCGCCTACAAGGAGTTTTTCGACGGCCTTGTGTACTACTACAATGTCAATGGTGATATCAACGCCTTTACCTACATGTTTCTGGGTCTTGTGGGCGTATCGATCAAGGCGCTAACGCTTTTTCTGGTGCTTCACCTGATGCTAAGAGGTTTCTGGATTGGTGCCATAGGCTTACGGTCCGTCCAGCCGAGTATAGACTTTGCCTCACTGAACTACAGCGAATACTTCACCGAAAAACTCAAACAAAAAGTAAGAAGTCTGGATGATCTGGTGATGATGCTGGACCAGCTGTGTAGTGTGATATTCGCGTTTTCGTTTCTGGTCATCTCCATGTTGATCGCTTTTGGGATGTACCTGCTTTTTCTTGGCATCGTAGCTTTCTTCCTGAATTGGCTGGGTACTTTCGAACTGGAAACTCTGAGCACTGTTCTCGGGTTTTCTTTAATACCGACCATTCTCCTGACGGGTTTGATCTATTTGATCGATTACTTCACGCTAGGTTTCATTAAAAAGATCAAATGGTTTTCGAAGGTCTACTACCCCATTTACCGGTTTTATGGGTTCATCACCTTTTCGGGGATTAGCCGATCTATCTATTATTACCTGATCACCAAGTTTTCGAAAAATCGGATCCGATTAGCATACCTCATCGCTATGTCATTATGGATCTTTAGCATCACGTTGGAATTTGATCAGTTTCAATACTTCAGCAACGAAGATGACAAGACCTTCTTATCCAACAACTACTACGACGACAGACGTGATGAGGATAGTTACGTTGGCGTACTTAGTATTGAATCCAGGACCATTGCGGGGAGTTTCATGCCCGTATGGATTCGATCAAATCCACAGGAAAACAGCGAAATACAGGCGGTTTGTCCGGAATTCGAATCTCCTAGAAATGATGGATGGAACTCTACCCTGAATATCGCGATGGATGATGGATCAGTCAACCTGAACAGCGAAGTATCAGATGGAGCTGTGGAACGTCAAATGTTGGATTGTATGCTTGCGTATTATCGTGTCTCTATAAATGATTCTGTCTACCATGAATTGGATGCATTTTTCCACTACCACCCTCAAAAAGATCAAAAAGGTATTCTGGCCATGCTGGAAACCTCCACCTTTCTTCATGGTAAAAACATGCTCAAATTGGAAACGCAGCTGATCTCCGAGAAAGATTCGGTGAAGACTAGCAAATGGATAGAAGTAGCGAATGTTCCCTTTTGGTTTGATGCTAAATAATAGACATGACTGATCACTTTGATGTAATTGTGGCAGGTGTGGGAAGTATGGGTGCTTCTTCCTGCTATGAACTGGCTAAATCAGGGTTGTCTGTATTGGGCCTGGAATCTCGAACGATCATCAATGATGATGCTTCTCATAGCGGACAGACCCGTATTCTAAGAAAAGCTTACTTCGAACACCCGGATTATGTCCCACTATTAAAATCCGCCTACCATGGGTGGGATGCACTGGAGCAGGAAACCGGAAAGCAGTTTTATCATCCAGTGGGTCTGGCCTATCTCGGCAAAAAAGATCACCCGCTGCTGCAGTCAGTCAAAGCTTCGTCCGCGCAATATGATCTCTCGCTTAAGCAACTGAATCAAAAGAATGTCAGGGCACTTTTACCTGATTTTGCGATTCCACCACAATACGAATCAATCATGGAACCGGAAGCAGGTTTGGTCTGTACCGATCAGGTCATAGCAGCTTACTGCGATCTGGCACGAAATCACGGAGTAACTCTCAAGGAGCATGAAAGCGTCCAAAGCTGGGAAATGAAGAAAAACCAGGTAATTGTAAGCACTTCAAAGACTGCCTACACATGCGACAAGCTGATCCTGACAAGCGGGTCTGGGATGGCACAATTGCTACCAAAAGGCATGCCTCCGCTAAAGGTAACGCGTCAATTGATCACATGGGTAAAGCCTAAAAACATCGCAAATCTGACCTTGGGAAAACTCCCGTGTTGGGTATTGGCCCGAGATGATGAAAAGGGCATCTTTTATGGCTTTCCCATGCTGCCAGCCTCATATGGCGGACATGCAGGATTGAAGGTTGCTCACCACTATCCCGGTGAGGTCATCGATGAGCTGACGGATGAGGCACTCGTAATCGAAAAGCAAAAAATTGAGGCCATGATGCAGGAATACATGCCTGAAGTATTCGATGGGTTTCTGGACGTGTCTAGTTGCTTGTACACCTACTCCCCAGACGATCACTTCGTCATTGACTTTATTCCGGATACTGATCAAAGAGTGGTGGCCGCGGCCGGATTTAGCGGACATGGGTTCAAGTTTGTCCCAGTAATGGGAGAAGTACTTCGGGATTTGGCAGTTGCCGGTAAAACGGAACATCCGGTTTCATTTCTGAAGGCGGACCGGGATTTATAAATTAGAGTCCTCGTTAGGAAAACAAGGACTAGTGAAACAACTGGATAATGGTGTCGGTGAGGACACCAACACCGGCAGAAAGAAAGCAGCATCGCCTCTGAAAACGCGTCAGTCTAAGGTCCTCGGTAGGCAAACGAGGACTGGTGATATACCTTTCGACAAGCTCAATACGACCGACGCTTTGTGACACAATCTCCATCAAATTATCCGCTTCTAACGGTGCGAAAATTCTCTCTCATCCGCTTCTATCCCCGACGACATTCAAACCTTCCTTGGTCAAAAACAATGTTTGATTTCAAATTAAATATTTCAATATATTAGCTTTGATTAGTGAGGAAAATCGAAAATGATACCTTACAAACATCAACCTACACTAGGATGTCTTTACGCTTAATTTCCAATGACTTACTTAATTTTTTCACCCCTTTCTAATAACGGATGAAGAGACGGATACAAGCTTTTATTGGCGGCCTAAGCGTAGCACGAAAAATTGCCATTTCAAGTACCCTCGTCATTATTTTGACTACCGTAAGCGGTGTTTTCAGTCTGGCCACATTTCAGTCCAGTAGAAACATCGATGAGCAGATCACGAATCAATATTATCCCCTCATTTCAAAACTGAAAGCCTTTCGTGTTTTCGTTCAAAACACCAATGAACTTTCTTCGAAATGGATGTATTCCCCCAATGATGAAGATAAAGCCTCATTGAGAAACGCGCTTGAGAATACTTATCCAGTTTTTGAAACAGACATCAATGGGTTAATCTCCAACTGGCCAGATTCAACAGGTGAACTTGTTGGGGAAAGATTAGCGGCTTTTATAAAGGTAACGCCGAGCATTCAGGAATTGATGGATAAACTGAACAGCAGAGAATCCTATGCTGATGACTTTTTGTTATTTGAACTTGTGGCATTGTTAGACGATGAAATAACAGCGCCATTAGAGACTCTGGTCACTCAACTAGACCTTTCGATCAGCAACCTCGAAGACACCTCATCTCAACTGATCGCTACAAAATATTCCTCATTTGATCGGCTGGAGATTATCATTATTGTCATGACTTTATTGGCCATCATTATTGGCGTGACTACCACAATCTTTGCTACCCGGTCTATTGTTAAACCAATCCACCATCTGAATGATACCATCCAGCAGTTGAGTCGCGGATCAATACCGCTCTTTGAATTGAAAGCTTCGAAAGATGAGATCGGTCAAATCGTTGAGTCCGTTAAAAAACTTCGGAAAAGCCTGATCAGCACGGCCACTTTTGCACAGGAAATAGGAAAAGGCAATCTCGAAGCGGATCATGAATTATTGAGCAAGGAAGATGTGCTTGGACAGGCACTGCTCAATATGAAACAAAACCTTTCGGCAGTGATCTCGGAAACCAATCAAGTGGTATCCAAGGTGGCCATTGACGGAGAATTTTATAGTCGCCTTGATCTGGAAGGAAAACAAGGCGCGTGGCTTGATCTCAGCAATTCCATCAACGAGTTGTTCGAGTCCATCACTGTACCCTTTCAGGAGGTTGGCAAAATCCTGACTGCCATGGCCAATGGCGATTTGACGGATCAATATCAAAATGAAGCCCGTGGTGAAGTAGAAAAGCTGACAAACAGCCTGAATTTTGCGTTGCGTAGCCTTAAGGAACTTTTGACGGACATTGGTAATACGGCAGACATCATCGACCTTACATCACAAGAAATGCTTTCATCCGGTGAAGAGATGATCACGAATGTCGTGGAGATCTCCACTGCAATCGGAGAAATGAGTACGGGTGCTCAAAGCCAGGTGAACAAAGTGGATGAATCTTCGCAATTGGTAGAAAACATCCTTTCTAGTACAGATGAAATGATCTCTGACTCAGAATTGATCTATAAAGCTGCACGCAAAGGGGTCACGGACAGTGAACGAGGTGCTGAAATGATCGGTAATGTGGCAGGAAGTATTTCGGAAATCAGGAATGCTTCCAATGAAACCAATACCGCAATGAAAACGCTGGCAACCAACTCCAAAGAAATAGAACGAGTGCTGGGGGTTATCACAGAAATCGCTTCACAAACAAACCTACTCGCTTTGAATGCTGCGATTGAGGCGGCCCAAGCAGGAGATGCGGGCCGGGGGTTTGCCGTAGTAGCAGAGGAGATCAGAAAGCTGGCAGAAGATTCCAGGAATTCCGCCAAAGAGATCCAAAAACTGATCAGCAATGTAAGTCAGGACACCTCGCAAACGGTGGACCTGATGAATGTCATGACGACCGAAATTGAAAAAAGCGTAGAAGCAGCCAATGAAGCTTCCGACGTATTCAAAGACATTGCAGATTCTTCCACCTCAACGCTAGGCTTCTCCGAACGCATTCTCAAGTCCAGCAAAGACCAATCAACACTCATCAAAAAGGTCGTCACTAATACGGAATCCGTTGTTGTGATTGCGGAAGAAACGGCTGCCGGCACCGAAGAAGTAGCTGCTTCTGCTAATCAAATGGAGGCAGGCATGAATAACTACATTAAAAAATCAAGAGACCTTAACGAGGTTTCAGATACGCTAAAAGTAAATTTGGAACGGTTCACGTTGAACAAGCAAGAAAATACTGACAAGACCACCAATAATGATTAAGCTTCTAAAATTGCACCGTTTTTGTACTGTTTTCGTGATGATCAGTAGCCTTACAGGGGCCTACGCGCAAGGTTTCAACGGCGACACGTGGGCCACTGCCCTCAAAAACAAAAGTGCCAGGGTCGTACTGACCAATGCGGATCTAGCTAAATTTTCAGAGACGGTCGATGGGAATGGATCGGGGATCTGCTTTGATATCATGAATGACTTTGCAACGTATGTTCAGGCAAAATATGGCGTCGCAATCACTTATGACTACCAGCCTGTGGCAAATACCGCCAATTTCCAGTCATTTCTGAATGTCGTAAAGGCCAGTAAAGGCGGCGTTTTTGGATTAGGAGACATCACTATTACCACTGCACGTAAGAATACTTTTGATTTTGCTCCTCCTTATTTCGAAAATGTGGCGATCCTGGTTACGGATCGAAGTGTCCCTGAATTGGGATCGCTCTCAGATATCGCAACTACCTTCAAAGGCATGAAAGCTGTCTCTCAACGAGGCACTACACACGATAAAATCCTCAAAGAGATGCAACGCAGGTATGGCAATTTTGAGATCGTTTACGCCGAAACATCCGTAGGTAAAACAGACAAAGTCCTTTCTTCTCCTGAATACTGGTCGTACATAGATTTTCCGAGTTACCTCAAACTATTTTCAGATCGCATTGCCATCAAACGACATTCTGTGGGAGACCGTAAAGGAGAGTCTTTTGGTTTCATCATGCCAAAAGGAAGTGACTGGGCTCCTATCATCACAGAATTCTTCAATGCCAACGGAGGCTATGTTAATAGTGAGGACTATCGTGCGGTATTGAATAAGAACCTCGGGCCAAAAGTAGTCAAATTGATCAGCCTACTCTCCAGAAAGGAATAGCTATCCTATGTAAAAATAACCGCCATGAATTCACACCGCCATTTCAAACTTATTATTTCTTTCCTGTTGATCTTATTCGCTTTTTTTGATATCAAAGCGCAGCGGCTAAATGGGGATACCTGGGCAACTGCTCGAAAAACCAAACGTGCCCGATTGGTACTTACCAATGTTTATCTGGTCAATTTCTCAGAAACTGTGAATGGGCAAGGTTCAGGTATTTGCTTTGATATCATGGATGACTTTGCTACCTATGTTCAGTCAAACTATGGTGTGAGCATCAGTTTTGATTACCAACCCGTGGAAGACACCAGGAATTTCCAGGCCTTTTTAGACGCAGTACAATATGGCAATGGTGGTGTATTTGGTTTGGGCGATATCACCATCACCAACGAACGGAAAAGCATCTTCGAGTTTGCTCCTCCTTATTTTGAAAACGTGGCTATCCTGGTTACTGATCGAAGTGTCCCTGAATTGGGATCGCTTTCAGATATCGCGACTACTTTCAAAGGCATGAAGGCTGTATCAGAAAGAGGTACTACCCATGACGAGACCTTGAAAGACATGCAGAAAAAATACGGCAATTTCGAGATCGTATACGCAGAAAGTTCAATGGGTAAAATCGATAAAGTGCTTGACTCTCCCGGGTACTGGTCATACCTGGACTTCCCTAATTATTTGCACTTGTTTTCTTCACGCATCACCATCAAACGACATTCCGTGGGCGACCGTAAAGGAGAATCCTTCGGTTTTATCATGCCCAAAGGAAGTGACTGGGCTCCTATCATCACTGAGTTCTTCAATGCCAACGAGGGTTATGTCAACAGTGAGGATTACCGTGAGGTAATGCGGAAAAACCTTGGCGAAAAAGGTGTGAAGTTGGTTGGACTGCTTTCCAGGAAGAAGTAATTGCTATCTATACCTAAGTAGCTTTTGTAACGCTTGATTTATGCGTCCTCGTTTCGTAGAAACGAGGACAAGTGGGCTCTTCAACATCATTCCGTAGAGTATTCCTATCACGATAAATGATCATATTTCACTCATTGATCTGCCGGAATCTCAAAATTTGATAGTTAGGAGTTTCTTTCTTTGAGATTCCGCAGGGCCGCCTGGCGGTACAAAAATAGACCTCCTAAAAAAACTGATGATTGCCGACTGATGACCGGAGCGCTAGAATAATGGCTCTTTTTTTTAGAATCCCTAGTCAAAGATTCTTATGCTTACCGTCGCAGAAGCCAGGATTTGCGGTGTGTTTGCACTGGCACATATAGTAAGTTTTGCTTTCTTCTACTGTGATTTTTTGTGGGGTAAACTCACCACCTTTATGAGCGCCATCACAAAATGGTTGATTCTTGGACTCTCCGCAGGTACACCAGAAGTATGGTTTTCCAGCTTCTAATTCTACGGGGATAGGTTGCTTTGCAGCTATGGTTGGCTCTGCCATGTTTATCTGTTTTTATGTATGTACATAGATAAGTATGATCATTTAAATGAAGTTCAAAGAAAAGTTAGTTTAGAATGGTTCTAAACTCATGAGATTAATTGGATTATTGGCAAGTTTGTGATGACGCAAACTCTGGCAAAACTCGCAGGGGATAACTCCTGCGATGGCCATAATTAAGTTTATCAGTATGATCTAAATTCTATTGTCCGATCAATCCAGAGGAAATAATAAAGTTGGCCAAATAACCCAGACAAATAAGTCCTAATAAATACTCGGTGTATATCAGTATGATGCCCACCGGCTTTCTGTAATTCATACGATCTGTAGATATTTTCAAACCAAAAAAGATTAGCGAGGTGTAGAAAAATGCAAGAGAGAAATACTTGACATTTCCATGAACTTTATTCCATAACAATCCAGTAGTCTTAAACTGCTTTCGCCTCCATGGTTTTCCTTCGTACAATGCAGTGTCAATGATCTCTATGGGATACACTACTTTCGATAAATATGGAAAAGCAAGCCAATTCACTAATGTAGAGATCAGTAAAAAAATCAACGTCCAAAGCCATATACGTTCTTTATTGTAGCCGTAGTTATTCCAATAGAAATTCACCCGATTCATCATCTTTTTTATAGGTGAAGCATTTGGATTTTGCAAGTCTTTAAATGCCTGATATTCCTTGTCCAGGGTCTCATAACTGGTGAGATAAACCCGGTCCTTAAAATTCTTGAGGAGTCCCTCGTAAACATTAGTAAGGGATTCGTAATCACTGGCTCCTATTTTTTCAGGCCAAAAAACCTGGAATTGATCATAGCGAAGTTTGAATTTATCGATAGGCGCATCCCGCAAGTCCAGGTAGCATTTCCGATGAGTAGCGAGTTGCGCTGAATCAAGTTCAACGGATGTTAAATCAATAATGGAGTTAGTACGGATATTCCGGAAGCTTAAGGTATCTGGCAATTGGATTTTCAAGAAACTCGCTTCTCTTTCGAATCGAGCATCATCAAAGTAGGCAACCTCACCAAACCTGGTGTAGTTAAATTGAACATCTGCTTTAAATACTGACAAAGAGAAATCTGCGTCATATAAGAACCTGGCTCCCTGAAAATCAGCTAGCTGATAAAATTGCGTCTCACCCGAAAACATAGCGTCAGAATGAAATTCAGCGGAGGCAAAACGGGCATTCCCTTTGAAATGGCCACTAAGGAAAAAATCCCCCTCAAACCTAGATTCTTCGAAATAAGCTTCTTGCTCAAAATTCAACCTCCCTGCATTGAATTCGGAGAGGAAAACAGCGAATAAAAAATTTCCGGGGCCCTTAAAATTCACATCATCAATAGAAACGTAGCGTTGAAAGACAGAACTATAAAAGGTAAGCGAAGGATCAATCCCGACATATTCCAGGATCACCTCATTCAAGAAAGTGATTGAATCCTCGCCGTTTATGTTCTTATCAATGACAAATTCACCAATTTGCTCATAGCTCTTCAACACATCATTCCCTGAAAAGTCTTGCGCAATTGCTTTGAAGCTGAAAATAAAAATAAATCCTAACAGGGCGACACCTGATTTTTCAGGAAAAGCTGGCATTATCTCGTCTATTTAATCGAGTACTTCTCTTGGCACAAACTGTCTCAAATAATCATGGCTCTGTACCAGAGATCGTTTCCGCATCTCCAATGAACCTTCAAAGGAACGATCCTCTACCTCCACACAAACCGCTCCGTCGTACCCTGCGTCGGTGAGGTAAGAAAAGAACTTACTCCAGTTGACATCACCCATTCCAGGAAGTTTGGGGGTATGGTATTCAGATGGATTCGCCATGATCCCAACCTGATCTAATTGCTCCCAGTCCATGCGCACATCCTTTGCGTGTACATGCGAGAACTTTGGCGCAAATTCTTTGATGGCATTCAGGTAATCCATCTGTTGCCAAATGAAATGTGAAGGGTCAAAATTCAATCCAAAGTATGGACTAGGAATGTCCTCGTACATCTTCCTAAAAATGGCGGGTGTTGTTTTCAGGTTTTTGCCTCCCGGATATTCATCATTTGTGAACCACATCGGGCAATTTTCGATGCCTACGAAAACTTCTTTTTCTTCTGCCAACGCAATCAAGGGCTTCCATACTTCCAGAAATTTTGGCCAGTTGTCTTTGACTGATTTGGTCCAATCTCTTCCGATGAATGTAGTGATTTGATTGATTCCCAACAATACACTGGCATCCATCAATTTCCTAATGTGAGTATTCGCTACCTCGGCTTCCTCCTCTACCGGACTCAAAGCATTGGGATAAAACCCCAATGAACTGATGCTGACCCCATATTGCTTGATCAGGGATTGCACCTTTTCCGCTTCTTTTGCCCCAAACTCAGTCACATCCAAATGGGTCACCCCTGCATATCGACGCTCTGCTTTTCCCGGAGGCCAACACATGACTTCTATACAATCATATCCAATGGCTGCTGCCAATTGCATGGTTTCTTCGAGGTTCAGTTCAGGAACAATGGCTGTTACAAATCCTAGTTTCATATCAACTCAAAAGATTACCCTCATCATCCCATTTTGCGATCTCATTCCTTTTCGACTGATCAACGCACTTGTCCAACCAGGCTTCGTCGTAGGACATGCCAAGATCATCCAGCACATCTTGAGGTACACCATCCCAAATAGCGGTAGTATTCCCCTTGTACCCAAGGTCTTCAATTCCTTCTTTCGTCGTATAATATCCGGTCAGGGTCAGGTTGCGAACCAAAGAGAAGAATTTAATTCCTGCCTGTAACGCAGGGTCCTTCCGTTCGGGATAGGCAATTTCATCACAAAGCGACTTTTGCTGTTCGATAGTACAGGCTTTGAATACTTTTTGGAACTGCTTATTACTTCGATTGTCCAGCCACATCAATCCGCCGCGAATGGGCAGTTGATGATAAGGCAGGTCTTTCACTATGAATTCCATGAAATCGGGAACTCCTACTGCAGTAGCCGAAGGAAATTGCGCATTGGACGGCAAAATGATATCACAAAGTATGGCCAACGTTTCCAACTCGTGTGGTTGTAAAAAGACCTCCGACATGAGTTTCTCATCACGGGCCATTTCTTCCTTGGTTCTGCCATAACCATTCTGATCTGCTTTCGCCGGTGAGGCAACTTCTTCGTCCTCGGGAGAACATCCCTGTACCACCAAACCTCCGGCCAGGGTACCGACAAACATTGATTTCAAACTTTCTCTTCTGTCCATGGCTTACAGGTTTTGTTTTTTCATTTCATCGATGATATAATCAGACGCTCTCCAGGCCAGGGCCATGATCGTCCAGGTAGGGTTTTTATCCGCTTGCGACACGAAAGGTCCACCATCCACAACAAATACGTTTTTGCAATCATGCAATTGATTGAAGGAATTAGTGACAGAACTTTTGGGATCACTGCCCATTCGGGTCGTACCTACTTCATGAATGATCCTTCCTGGATTCAGCAATCCGTAATCCTGCTCCTTCCCCGGTTTTTCACCCAATAAGGTTGCTCCCATCGAATCAAATACCTCTTCAAACGTATCATGCATATGTTTGGCCTGATTTCGTTCATGATCGGACCAGGTATAGTTGAATCGTAACACGGGGATTCCCCACTCATCTACCTGATCTAGATCGATTTCACAATAGTTGTCCTCACGGGCAATGCACTCGCCCCGTCCGGAAACACCCATCACCGAACCGTAGAAACGCTTGACATCATCACGAAGTTGATCCCCATAGCCACCGACTTCCTCTCCTACATGTTTGGCAAGGGAATTAGGATTGAAACCAAACCCATAAGAAGGCATACCCATGCCGCCCCAAACTTCGATGTGATAGCCGCGAGGGAAATCCAATTTGGCATCATTGAGCCACCAGGGCGTGTACACATGCATGCCCCCTACACCATCTTCATCGTAGACCTTGCGATTCATCAATTCCGGCACAAATGCCGCCCGACTGGCACCCGTGGAATCATGCAAATACTTACCCACTGCATTGCTGCTATTGCCCAGGCCGTTCTCATGGATTTTGCTCTTCGAGTTTAATAAGATGCGGGCCGAACTACAGGCTGACGCTGCCAGTACTACCACTCGCCCATTGATCTGATATTCCTGACGATCATCCTTATTGATATAAGAAACGCCTGTCGCTTTCCCAGCGTCATCAGTAAGCACTTCCCGAACCATTGCATTGACATACAGATCTACTTGGCCTCCTGCTTTTTGGGCCGGGAAGATCAGACATGATCCCGAAGAAAAATCGGCATAGACGGCACAACCTCGATTGCACTGGCCACAATAGAAACAGCTACCACGTTGATCATTGATGCGTTGGGTCAGGATAGACAGCCGCGAGGGAATGGTAGGGATGTTTACTTTCTTCGTGGCATTGATGTAGAACAACTCATGCAAACGTGGCTTAGGAGGCGGAAGAAAGAAACCGTCCGGTTCGTTGGGAATATTCTCTTTGGACCCAAAAACACCAATGAGTTTATCCACCTTATCGTAGTAGGGTTTGACGTCTTCGTAGCTGATGGGCCAGTTATCACCGAGCCCGTCGACATTTTTCCTTTTGAAGTCTAATGGGCCAAACCTGAGGGAGATCCTACCCCAATGATTGGTACGTCCGCCAAGCATTCTTGATCGAAACCAGTCAAATTCCGTCCCCGGCTTTTTGGTGTAGGGTTCACCATCAATTTCCCAGCCACCATACGCACTATCAAAATCTCCAAAAGGACGAACGGAGCCCGCGCCTCTTCGGGGCGATTCCCAGGGCCACCGAAGTTGGGTCCGTTGTTCGGCATCGGCAGGATCAAAGTATGGTCCGGCTTCTACCACAGCGACTTTCAGGCCAGCGTTGGCCAGGACATTGGTAGCCATGCCTCCGCCTGCTCCTGAGCCTACAATGACAACATCATATTCTTTTGGGTTTTTCTTGATTTGCATCCTCCCAATTTAAGGAAAATGCAACAATCCAACACTTGTTTATCTACCCACTTTGGGCAAGAACCGACCCGTTCGGTCCATGTACGCTGAGTACTGATCAAACCTGTTCAGCAATAAGTGCTCTTCATACCTGGCCTTGAACTGGAAGAGTATCCACAAGGCTACGGTAAGTAATCCTTTCCAGACCGATCCCGAATAAAGTGAGTAACCCAAAGCTGCCAATAAGATCCCTGTGTAGATCGGATGACGTATCCATTTGAACACGCCGCCATCAATCAATCTTGCGGTGGCTCTGGGTGAAGGAAAAGGAGAAATGGAATGCCGCAATTGCCAAACAGCCGCCGCACTGGTCAAAATACCTGTAAATACGAAGGCCAAACCTACCATTTGAAAAGTGGCGAAAGACCCCCAACTCACAGGAATGATGTAGGCGACCATCAGGATGAATTGTGCCGAGAAGAATAATCGATCTTTCCAGTAGGTATTCATGGCTGGCAAATATCTCGAAAATGATGATTTCTAACCGGGTACACTACGTGACCCCAAATCAATTGTTGATTCGAAAGAAGGTTGCTCCTACTGTAATGCATTTTAATTATTCAATGCGCTAATTTAAATTGCATTACAATTTCATAGACAAATGACTGATGGACATAGCGATAACTTTCCCTCTAATGAGCAACCCTCTCCTGAAAAAATCAAACAAAGAGCAGCCATCATGCGAAAGCTTCAGGAACTGACGCAAGAAGATGACCCAGTGGTCCGTAAGCGCCTGACACATGAACTCACCCTTGAAATTTCAGAGATGCTACTTGAAAATCAAGAGATGAAAAAGGAGTTGATCGCTTTTGTGAAAAGGTTGAGGGGTGATCATTGACACTTCTTGTATCTACGATCAGATGAGTTATGACTTTGAACCATACTTTTGAATCAATCTCTGGTAGTTACCGACGTTGATGATCAAGATTGATATAAAAAAGAACAACACCATCGTTCCAATGATCGTCACTTTAACACTCTCGGAGTAGAAGCCGAGCGCAAATACCGTAGATAGCACTATACTTGTTAGTGTTGCGCCGAGGAAATATTGAAATGAAGTCCTAAGCTGTTGATTCACTTGTTCCTTGTAATCTAATTCCTCCTGAATTTTCATCATCACCCGATCATCAAAACTGTGATCTGTTAAATCTCTGGCTGCTCCTTTGATCAAATTCCTTATTTCATCATCTTCCTGAACACGCTTAAAATTCTTATTCATATGTTTTGATCCAAGTTTAATAAAGCCCGTAAATGTTTCCTGGCACGATGTAGTATCACTTTAGCATTTGTCGTGGACCAGCCCGTGACAAACCTAATTTCTTTCATACTATGTTCTTCCAGATAATAAAGGTTTAATATCATGCTCTCTTTAGGCGGCAACAGCATCATTGCTTGCCTTACCTTATCCATTATCGCCGGTAATTCTGGTTCGCCAGGCTCGTACAAAGAAGGATCTACATTCTCGACATCCGTGGTGATTACATTTCTCTTCAATTTCTTTAAAAATTGAAACGACTCATTTACAACGATTCTGTAAAACCAAGATTTAAATTGAGCTTTTCGATTGAAAGACCGTAGACCATTGAATGCCTTCATAAATGCATCCTGAACTACTTCCTCTGCATGATGATCATCCTTAACAATCGATACGGCTAAATTGAAAGCCATGTCTTTATAGGTTTGAAGGAAATACCTAAATGCATGTGTATCACCGGACAATACCTGATCGATGTATTCATCGTCCATTCTTATCTCGTCGACGGTCCCCTATGAAATGATTGACAATCAGAGATATACCTATACAGAGTCCAAGGATGAAGGTGATGAGGAATCCTTTAAAAAGTTCCTGATCACGTTCTAAATGCAAGATCAGAAATGCGATCAATAGAAATGCGAAACTCAGCCCTGTGGTAATTATACCCAGGCGAAGCCAGGGAAAAGAAAACCTAAATTGATTTCGACGTTGAATTTGAAAGATATCTTCCAACTTTTCACCTTTCTTCAACAAATACATTCGCTCCTTGTCTCGGGCCTTTTGATAAAAGAGCCAGGCCAAAAAGAACGCCGCAATAATTGAAACTGAAATGATACAGAAAACAATGAGTTCTAGCATGATGATTGGATTTTGTGTTTGATACCTGCGAAAAACAATTGATTAGTTCAATTTCTTAGCATGCATCTTGCCTTCAGGCCCATCCATTTCCAATCCTGTTACTTTTCCCATATTGTCTATCAGGAAGTTGAGATCCATCGTTAGACTTTCATCCAAAAACTTGTGGCTTTCATAGGGTTTGATCTCAACTTTCTGTCCTTGAGCGTCTCCGTATAGTCTTCCATTTTCATAGATAATGGACAGAACAAATTCAGCGGAAAACTGGTACGCACCCAGATATCTTTTCAGTTCAGTTTGTGATAATTCAATAAAAGAAACATCAGCTATTGAGGGAGCAATCTGAGTTATGTGATCAAAACTCAGCATTTTTGAAGGGACCCACCTATCTTGTTCCTTAAGCCATAAATGAGTGAACCTCGCAGTAGTAGTACCGAATTGATGAATTCCTCTTTGTATCGCTCCATATAATTGACCTTCCTCATACAGTGGGAAAACCTCCAAACTACCTTCGACTAGGACCCTTTCTGTCATATTTTGTCCGTTGCTGCAAAGGTTCTCTCTAAGCGTGTTGACGAATGTTTGTTTAGACGTGATGTACCCATCTTTGTCGTGGAAGAATTCAAATCGATCAGGTAATAATCGATCAATAACCTGAAGGTCACATTGGTTGAACCCTATTTCAAAGAGTAAGCTATCTTGGGCCTTGAGTGTTTTGTAAAGGTCTGAATCATGAGATATTTGAGCGCAAACCTGCTCAGTCAAAGCGACCAAGAATAAAACTAATATCTGACTGAAGAGCGTAACTATTTTTTTCATTTCTTCTCTATTATTTGAACTAGTTGCCCAATAGGATTAGAAGAATTTCGAAAAGGTTACAATTCCAGTAAAAAAATCAATGGTGATAAAAATGCTCTGAACCACTGTTCTGGTGTAAGAAGTTTTGATCCACAAAAAAAGGCCACCATCTCTGGCAGCCTTTCTAAAAGTTTTCCTTGATTAGAATTTCTCAATTGGAAGAAGCAAATTCCGCGTAGCCTTCCAATTCAGTGCTTTCGTAGATCGCAGCAATGGCATCAAGCCCTTTGGCATTGTTCAACGCCTCTTCAAAAGCGATGGTATCCTGATAGCGAACGCACAAAGCAATATCAAGCACTTTTTTCAATTTTTCTTTTGCTTCTCCTTCTCCCATTTTGCCTTTCTTGGCGCTTTTCTTGTAATAGGCATTCATCTTTTTTACCGTCGAGTAGATCGCCAGTTTTTCGATGTTCAATGCCGGAGCCGGGTTCAATGGGGTAGGCTCATCCTGATAAGTATAAGCTTGTGAAAACAACAGGATCTTCTCTGAAAACGCCGTACCAAATGGATGATTTCTTAGATCACCTTGGAAAACCTCGCTGGCATCTAGCTTATCCTCCATGTAGTCAAACGTAAAGTCTTGTCCCATCACACTGAGCATGGGAGCAGCAATCAACAAAAACACAAAGACCTTTTTCATAAGTAGCATTATTCTCTTCTGTAGTATCTCTTCTATGCAAATTTAAATTCTAATATCAATATTTCAAGCGAAATGCCATTTTGTTGACGACAAATCAAATAATATTCTAATTATTCAAAATTTCATTTTCCTATTTATCAATTCGATAAAAGAATAAATCGAGTACTTTCAAATTTTATCATTTTTTTAATTAAAATTTCACCTGTAAACATCCGGACTTTCCACATTTCCTTCTTTCTAGAGCATCATCCTTCGGAATTATCTACCATTTCAGAAAATAAAACCCTACGACCATTCATTCTCGAAAGAGACCTTTAATCTTTCTTAGTCAGAAAGTGACTTCTTGCATGCTTCAACAGCATTTTCACTCATTCTTCCTAGAACGTGAATATTTTTTTCAACCTTTTTGTAACTTCCGGTAAGTAGTAGCGTCATCCTTCCGAATGTCAGTCAAATTATTCAATAGCGTGATCCTCAATTTCACCGATAACTTTTATCGATTTGCGCTTTCGATCCTGAAAGATTCGGAAACGGCAAAAGATGCGGTGCAGGAATGCCTGGCTAAAATCTGGGATAAAAGACAGTCCCTCGAGTCGCTGGACAATCCTCGCGCCTGGGCGATGAAAATTGTGCGCAATCACTGCCTGGACATCATTCGGAGCCATCGGCCTCTGATTGATATAGCTGACAGCCCGTCCATTGCCGGGGGTGATACACCCGACTTTGACCTGCTTTATCAGGATCAGCAACGGTGGTTTCAGGAAACTGTCGAAATGTTGCCCGTAAAGCAGCGGGAGATTTTCCACCTTAGAGAGGTGGAGGAGATGAGCTACCAGGAAATTGCCGATGTACTAGGGTTGAACATGAGTGAGGTGAAAGTCTCGCTGCATCGCGCCCGAACCAGAGTCAGATCAACATTAGAAAAAGTGGAAGCTTATGGAACCTGAAATGGATCAATTGCTGGATAAATATTGGAAGGGGGAAACCACGGTGGAAGAAGAACGTCTGGTCAAGGCACACTTTGCCAAAGCCAAGGACCTTTCTCCTACTGCACAATACTTTAAAAGCATCCACCAACAGCAACAAGTGAAGGCTGAAGGCATTTCCTGGAAGAAGAAGAGCAACTTCACCCGCTTTTCGGCAGCTGCCACGATTATCATTGGATTGCTCGTTGCCTTTTTGACCATCGAGAATAATCCTAAGAAAACGCAGTATGTGGTGGAAATCGACGACCCGCAAGAGGCGCTTGAGATCACCCGCAATGCACTAATGATGATTTCTGGTGGCCTTAATGAAGGAAAACAGTATTCCGAAGAATTAAAGAAAATAAACAAGCCCAAAAGGGGAAAGAAAGATAAGGATAGCTAATGAGTTCGTTTCCTGCCTAGCCGGCAGGCTGGTATGAACCTCAACGTACTATTTGAGAGCCTCAGCGTGACAGTGAAAAATTGAAATAATCCTATTGCTTAAAGTGACTTTGACATTCACACTCAAAAAAGGAACTTTTAAGATTAAGAAAATGAATAAGCAAAATACCATAGTAAGAGCTACCCTGATGATCATGATGGTCGTTGGATTCTTCGCTGCATCTGCACAAGGTGAATTGATCAATCAATACCTGGATGATTACGCCGCAGATGAGAATTACGTGAAAGTATCGATCAATAGCAGAATGTTTTCACTGTTCACCGAACTGGAAGGAAACAGCGAAGAAGAAAAAGAATTTCTGGAAGCTGTAGCAAAGTTGAAAGGTTTGAAAATCCTTGCCAGCGACAGCCTTCCTAATGGAAGCAGAGCGATCTACGATAAAACTACAGCAGACGTAGACAAGGCGGGATATGAAGAATTGATGACTGTAAAGGATGCGGAAGAAGACATCAAATTCAGCATCAAAGAAAAGAAAGGCATCATCGAAGAACTGATCATGGTCGTCGGTGGTAATAAAAACTTTGTATTCCTGAGTCTTTATGGCGAGATCGACTTAAAGACAGTTTCCAAGCTTGCCACATCTATGAATGTGGACAGCTTGAAAGGCTTGAAAAACCTGGATAAGGGTAACTAAAAGCAATAGTAGTAGCGTCGGGTAGCTACCGACGTTCAATTTTTAGAGGTAGGAACTGCTGGAGAGGTATCTTCTCCAGTAGTTTCTTTTTTGTCATGTGTGCTTATCTTGGTCAGATACGAATCGAAGCGCTCATGATTGGTCCAAAAAAACTCAACATGAAAAAACACAACCTACTCATCGCTTTGGCGATGTTGTGGGTCTCTGCATTATCAGCGCAGGAGGCCCCAATCAAAGCGTATGCTGAGGACATCAGCAGCCGCAAATTCTGTTTCTATCCCAGTACCTTACGAATGATCAACCTGTCGAATGATCCGCATTTTGACGAGTTGGTGAGTGGCATTCATAAACTATTGATTTACCGGATTCCGCAAACTTCCGACAACATCGACAGTTACCGACAAATGCTTAAGGAGTACCGAGAGAGCGATTTTGAAGAATACGCACGAATGGAGGGCGCGGGAAATCGATTCTTATTACTAGGAAAAGAAGGGTTCACCAAAGAACAGTATGTTGGCGTTGCCGGTGCCGACGGTATGTTGCTCGTATTCTATATGACCGGCAATATCGCCTGGGAAAACATTCCTTCGATGATGCGACAAATGCAAGGCAACGAGATGCTCAATTTCCTGGACTTTAATCAACCTGTATTCGATGACTAGTAGCACAACACAGCTCGCTCCGAGCATCCTCCAAATTAATCAACTCAGTAAGAATTTTGGGCGCATACAAGCCGTTAATTCGCTGGAGCTGAATGTTAGGAAAGGTCAGGTTTACGGTATCCTTGGCCCCAATGGAAGTGGAAAAACCACGACGCTGGGTATGATCCTCGACGTGGTGGCACCTTCTTCCGGATCCTTCTCATGGTTCGAAGGTAAATCACCCGAAGCAAGCAGAAAGCTCATCGGTTCCATTTTAGAAACTCCTTGTTTCTATCCTTATTTGACACCTGTCCAGAACCTAAGGATTGTAGCAAACATCAAGGGTTGCGGATATGATCGAATTGAAACAGTGCTGGAACAAGTCAATCTACTTGATCGCAAAAATGACAAGTTCAAAAGCTACAGCCTGGGAATGAAGCAACGGCTTTCCATTGCTGCGGCCCTTTTATCCGACCCTCCGGTCTTGATTTTTGATGAGCCCACCAACGGGCTGGATCCGCAGGGTATTGCTGAGATCCGGGAACTGATTGGCGATGTAGCTGCGCAGGGGAAAACCATCATCATGGCCAGTCACTTACTGGACGAAGTACAGAAAGTCTGCACAGACTTTTGTGTATTGAAAAAAGGTGTAAAACTGCACGAAGGACCTGTACAGGATATCCTTGGGGAAACCAATCAGGTAGAAATCGCTTCGGCAGACCCGGATGCACTCACTACTTTGGTAGAAACATATAAAGGCGTACATTCAATTGAAACCATTAATGGTTCGGAGCTTAAGGTGACTTTGCATCCGGACTTCAAGTCAGCGGACCTTAATCAATACTGCTTCGAACAGCAGCATGTCCTGACTAAAGTCAATCCGCTGAAAAACTCCCTGGAACAGGAGTTCCTTAAAATTCTTGAAGAATCCGAAAACGAAGCAAAATGAACATCTTACGCTCTTTCCAATTAGAATGGCTGAAAATGAAGCACTACCGAATCTTCTGGGTGCTTTACGGCATGTATTTAACTGCACTGATCGTCATTTCTTCGTTCGGCGCGTTTTTCCTGGAATGGTTGAAATCCAAAGGTGCAGACTTCAATGGAATCGACCCTACCATTCTTCCGATTTATGATTTTCCGGACATCTGGCAGAACATCGCCTGGCTGGCAGCTTTCCTTAAGATCTTCCCGGCCTTTATCGTGATCATTTCAGTCAACAATGACGTGACTTACAATACCCTGCGGCAAAATGTCATTGACGGCATCAGCAAAAAAGAATATTTGTTATCCAAATTCGCTCTGGTATTATTCCTTGCGCTGAGTGGTGCCATCGTACTCTTTGCTATGGGTATGATCACAGGCTCCATCTATTCGCATACACATGCCATTGGTGCCATGTTCCAAGACATGGAGTTTTTGTTTGCGTTCTTTTATCAGGTCGTGACCTACTGTATGCTTGCGTTTTTGCTCTCTCTGATCATCAAAAAATCTGGATTCGTCATCGTTGCCTTGTTCCTATACACCTTGATGTTCGAACCGATATTGGCAGGTATCCTGGGCAATGTCCCGCAAATCAAAGATTCGACAGCCTGGATCGTCGACTTCCTGCCTGCCATGTCTCTTTTCAATCTGATTGATGTCCCATTCGCCAGGTACTTCTTCTGGGAAATCAAAGACTATATCGGCATCAAGGAACTTGCCATCGTTACAGGTTGGCTTGTCTTCTATGTGAGTGTTACCAGTAGAATTTTGGTGAAGCGGGATTTGAAGTAGCGTAATCGAGCTAAGGCATAGGCTAAGCAACCCGATTACTAGAAGTAATCAGATTGCTGCCCGTTGCCACACGAGAAATCAAAAAAAGAAGATCTTTCCATAAAGAAAGAATATCCTTCTGCTTTGTTGGCAAATAAAAATTGCATTGATACGGCAGTTCACATATATCACTTTAAGAAAATATTGCATTTCAAAGCACATACAAACGATTTCATATATGCAAAAGTTATTTTCCATAAAAAATATAGTAATAACGTAATCCATTTTAGGGCTTTGTTGGTTAATTTGATATAAGAAACCAAGAGCCTATGGAAACCAATTATCTGGATGACTACATTCAAGAAATTGAATGTTTGTCGCGGGAGGAAAACTCCCTTTACACTGAAGTCGGACTAAACATCCTTGAAAACCTAAGAAAGGTGTCAAAAGGTAACATTCAACGTGAAAATCAAATTTCTGATTTGCTCAATGTTATTTATTGTCACAGAATTGGAATGCGAAAAACGGCTTAGTATTAGAATCCAACGTAGGTCGCCAGGAGAAAGTAAATGATCCTGAGACCAAATAGGATTAAAATTAGAGAAACCACCTTATTTAATCGCTGAAACCATTGGGGATTGATAAGGTGTTTCTTTTTATTGGCGATGATGGCTTTGGTGATGTCCGAAGAAAGGATTGTAACCAGAACCCCGCCGAAGAAAAAACGCTGATCAAAAGAACTGTAGTCGTAGTTTACAGACACAAACGATACCCAGCTCACCCAAAACAAGATAATGAACGGATTGAGGCCATTGAGTAAAAATCCTTTTACCCAATATTTGATCAACAAGGTGCGATCTTCTATGGTCACTTCTTCATACTCCGGTGGCTTTTTCCGCCAGGTATAGACACCATAACCGATCAGAATCGCAGACCCCCCCACGCTGATCCAGAATTTGAATTCCGGATTATCCAAAAATGATGAAATTCCCAGAATCGTGAGTACGACATAGATGATATCGCTGAAGGATATTCCTAATGCCAGGAATATCGCAGCCCTTAAGCCAGATTGAACGCTCGTTTGAATCAAAGCGAAGAATGCCGGGCCGATGAAGAAGACAAAGACCAGGCCGAATATGAGCCCGTGAAAGAATGGATGCATTTATCTAGGGGCGAAGATAATTGTGTTCCCTGAGATAGTCCTTCCATTGTTTTGCCTTTTCTTTTTTCAGTACCCTCGGAAATTTATTGCTCCCTCCTACTTTGCCCTGCATTTCCATCCATTTGAGGAATACCGAAGTACTCATGACCTTCACCCGAACCTCTTTTAATGCCGCCGTTCGTTCTACTTTATAGTCGTCATTCAGCACCTTTAGGTGATTATCAATGGTATCAGTCACTAAAGCTTCGTCTACGTCATCATCAGTTCCAACATACCAGTGATGCGCGAATAGGGTGTCTTTATGTTCCCCCAAAACCGTGAATTCACGAATATCGATATTGAGATCCTTACTGGTGAGTTCGATGGCTTTGTTCATGTTGTCAAGTGACATGTGTTCCCCACACAAACTCAGAAAGTGTTTGGTCCTGCCAGTGATCACGATCTCACTATCTTCCACAGACACAAATCGTATCACATCTCCGATTAAATATCTCCAGGTACCAGCATTTGTGGTAATGAGCACCGCATATTCTTTCCCCTGCTCAATCTCATCGATCTTAAGTGTGGTAGGATTGGGCCTCATCTCCCCCTCTTCCGTGAAGTTGTGATGATTGAAGGGAATGAATTCATAGAAAATCCCATTGTTCAATACCAATCGCATGGACTTTAGATTGGGGTTGGCCTGAAACGCCAGAAAGCCCTCTGAAGCCAGATAAGTTTCCATATAGATCAAGGGCCTGGCCAACAGCTTTTCAAAACCTTTCTTGTAAGGCTCAAAGGATACGCCGCCATGAACAAAAATGGATAGATTGGGCCAGATATCGTGAATAGTATCAACCTGATAATAATCGATGATCTTCTCCATCAGGATCTGCAACCAGGCGGGTACGCCAACAATGATCCCCATGTCCCAGTTTTTCGCATTCTTCGTGATCTCATCCAACTTCTCATCCCAGTTGGTCATGGCGATCTTTTTCCCAGGTTTATAAAAATGCTGAAACCAGAAGGGAATCTGGGAAGTCGTGATCCCGCTCAGGTCTCCTTCAAAATATGTTCCACTCCGACGTAAATTGGTACTACCGCCGAGCATCAAGATGCCTTTGGTGAAAAAATTGGTCGGTAGGTCATATTTGGACAGAGCTAATAACTGTCGGACAGAAGTCTTGCGAATGGACTTCAACATGTCCTTGGTGATCGGTATGTGCTTGGTAGGTGCTCCGGAAGTACCTGAACTCAATGCAAAGTATTTAACACTACCAGGCCAGCAAACATTAGACTTTCCCTCTTTGGCCATGTGCCACCAGTCATTGTACATTTTGTTGTAATCATGAACTGGAATATTGGTTTTAAAAGCCTGATAAAAAGCCTGATGGTCTTTATTCTTGAACGCTTGCAGTATGTCACGAAAGCGATAAGTTTTACCAATTTGAGTATTCTCCGTATGAATGAGCAGCTTTCGTAGCTCCTGTTTTTGCAAGTCGATGGGTGAGGTATATTGCTGTTCAATGCTTTCTCGCAGGTTAATTCCCCTCTTTAGCAAAGTTCCAAGGATAGCCATCTATGAGTCTCTGTTTTTATCAACCGATTGACGGATCGAAGTTAGTCATTTCATTAAATTTCAAGTGGCAATTCCTGTCCGTTAAAAAACAAATCTTTGTGATTTTTGAACAACCTTTGCTGCTTAGATTTTGTTGCCCCAGGAACATGACAAAAATCGCTGAGAACATCAATAAATATCGAGAAATACTGACTGGAACGTCTTGTAACCTGATCGCTATTTCTAAAACCAAGCCAAACACCCTACTGCAGGATGCCTATGACGCGGACCAGCGTGATTTTGGAGAAAATAAGGTACAGGAACTGGCGAGGAAATATGAAGAACTTCCCAAAGACATCCGTTGGCACATGGTTGGCCATTTGCAACGAAACAAGGTCAAGTTCATCGCACCATTTGTGCACCTCATTCACAGTGTGGATAGCGTAAGATTACTGGAGACCATCGAAAAAGAAGGCGCAAAAGCAAACCGGGTGATTTCAGTGCTATTACAAGTACACATCGCACGGGAAGAAGCAAAGTTTGGATTTGATCGTCAGGATCTGTTGGATTTGATTGCTTCAGGAAAACTTAGTGAAATGTCACATATCAAAATCCAGGGACTAATGGGTATGGCTACCAATACCCAGGACGAGTCAGTGGTCAAAGCAGAATTTGAGGGATTGAAAAGTTTATTCGATGAGCTCAATGCAGCACATGGGCTGGATCTTCGAGACCTCTCCATGGGCATGAGTGGCGATTTTAAACTGGCGGTGGAAGCAGGATCAACCATGATCCGAATAGGTACGGACATTTTTGGAGCACGCGACTATGCAAACAAAGTGGTTTAAAATAGCAGCCATATCCGGTGCACTCGCCGTAGTTTTAGGTGCTTTTGGTGCACACGCATTGAAAGCTTCGTTAGAGGCCTCAGGATCACTCGATACCTACAAGACCGCTGTACTCTACCATTTCCTCCATAGTTTGTTTATTCTGGTCATAAGTTTTAGCCCTTTTCACAGCCAAAAAGTGATTTCCAGCATTAGCACACTGGCTCTGGTCGGCATCATCTGTTTTAGCGGGTCTCTGTATGGTTTGACCATTTTAAAATGGACCTGGTTTGGACCCATTACTCCTATCGGGGGATTATTCTTTATTGCTGCATGGATATACGCCGCCATTAAAGCGAAACAGTAAGACAATTGATGACAGCTTCACCACGTTTGGAAAAGTGACAATCTAAGGGTCCTCGTTATCCGATAAACGAGGAAAAGTCTGTGCGAGGCAGAATGAGTTTGTTACCAGGCAGGCTGAGGATCTCGAAGCCTAGCCTTCCTGATCTGTTTTAGGCAGTACGTTAGTGGTTATCTTGATGCGTTCCCGTGAGTTAGTGGCATTGGATACGATCGTAATGATTTTGTTCTGCATGCCGATTTTTCCCGCGCTATTGAAGGTCACTTTCAATGAAGCCAATTCACCTGGAGCGATCGGCTCTCTGGGCCAGTCGGAAGCGGTGCATCCACAGGTCGTAAGGACATTACTTAAAATCAATGGCTCAGTTCCCGCATTTTCAAATTCAAAAGTATGCTCCACTTTATCCCCTTGATGAATGTCTCCAAATTCCCAGGCATCCTCGACAAATACAATCATCGGACCTGATTCAACCTCTTGAGCATAGCTGCATACAAAAGCAGCCAACAAAATCACCACACCAAATATCTTTTTCATCTGCTAAATGTCCTTATGTCAATATTAATTATCAAAGTAACGTATTGTTGCTCAATTTAGCTCCCACAAATGCAAATTATCCATCAATGGAAGATATCTATCGAGGAAAGGTACGTGTGCGAGTTTGCGGATTACTAATTAATAACAAAGGTATCTTGCTCTTGAAACACCTGCATCTTGGACCAAAGGGACACATATGGGCCCCTCCTGGAGGCGGAGTAGCATTTGGTCATCAGGCAACAGATGTCTTGCGCCAGGAATTTCTGGAAGAAACCGGATTGATTATTGAAGTAGGAAATTTTCTGTTTACCAATGAATACATCGATGAAAAATACCATGCCATTGAGCTTTTCTTTGAAGTACAGGCCGTTGATGGACAGCTTAAATTGGGAACAGATCCAGAATTAGCCGCTGATCAGCAAATTCTTGCGGACATTAAATATTTCAATGATTTCGAGCTTGCTAACGAAGATCAGGATAACTTGCATAATCTATTCAGGGAAACTCGTTCGTTGACTTTATTAAAGGAGTTACGTGGCTTTTTTAAATTTCATCGTCGTGAATCCTGAACTACGCATTTAATTATTTTGTAAAATCATTATTATTGCAAAAAATCCTAACAAATGAGCACTTCTAGAATCCTAACCGTAGTTTTTGGTCTTATTTCCGTAGGACTGGCCTGGTACCTGTACGACAGGATAACGACTAGTATCGACGAAGCTGACCGAATAGAGCGAATGGAAGCCGCAATCATCGACAAGCTCAAAATGATTAGGGAAGCTGAAATCGCTTATAAGTCTGTCAATGGAAAGTATACCAGCAACTGGGATTCACTAATTGCTTTTGTTGATTCAGGGAACTTCTACATCGTAGAAAGAACAGAAAGAGTAATCACCCTGGAATACGGTGCGGATAGTTCCTGGGTAGAAATTGACACACTCGGTACCAAACTTGTTTTGGACTCTTTGTTCAATAGTGACTTATATCCTAATTTCAATTTGGCAGCTCTTCCATATGTTCCTGGTATTGATCCTCCAGTTAAGTTTGTTGCATGGGCCGACAAAATCACAAAAGCTGGTGTTCTTGTAGATGTACTTGAAGTGTTTAATCCACAGCCTGTTAATCCTGCCAGAGACGAAGAAAGTGAATACAATACCCGTAAGCCTCTAAGATTTGGTTCGCGTACAAGTGTAACCACAGCAGGTAACTGGGAGTAACCAAATATTTTGACGACCGCCAAGCAACCGGATTATCGCCTGATCAAACGGGTAAAAGACCCGAAGTTTGAGATTGACAATCTCCATCACTACTCACTGGTTCTGCAAATCGGCATTAACGACTTTCAGCTCTGTGTGATAGACGGCAGGAGCAATGGTGTCCTGTATTTTGAAGATTTCAAACTAGAGAACATCAAGACGGTCAATACCCGCCTAAAAGTGCTACATGGCGTATTTGACAGTCATCATTTTCTTACGGCAGGCTTTTGGAAAAGCGTCAAAGTATCCATCAAAAGTCACAAATTCTCACTAGTACCTAAAGATCACTTTGTCAGTTCGTCTTCAAGCGATTACCTGGTGATCAATAGTGAAGTAAAACCGAATATTGAAGAGGTCATTCATTATGAACATGGTACATCGGGCCTCGTCAATGTGTTTGCGGTAGATAAAAAATTACTTGGATGGATAAAATCCATCTACCCTGCCATAGCCGTCAGCATTGTGCACCAGGGAAGTGCATTGATTGAAGGCCTCCAAAAAAACATAGCTTCAGACGGCAGTAAGAAAATGTACTGCAACGTAGATCGTGGCATCCTCCATATTATCGTGATGGAAGGAAAAAACCTGCTTTATTATAATCAGTTTGCTGCTCGACAAAGTGAAGATTATCTCAAGTATGTGATGACGGTCTTCAAAGAAGTAGGACTCAGCCCCAAAAAGAATGGCATTCTTATGTGGGGCACATTGAAAGCCCAGTCGAAACACGTTGATCTCCTGAAGAAATACTTTAAGGACATTGAATATGCCGGAAAGGCCAGGCATTTGGTCTTCAGCCACGCTTTCGATGAAATTCCCGAATATCATTACTTCGATACCTACGGGGCTTATCTCTGCGATTGATGAGTAAAGTTGCCATTTTCCCCGGCTCCTTCGATCCTTTCACCAAAGGCCATGAAGATATCGTCCGAAGAACACTTAAGCTCTTTGACAAAGTGATTGTCGCGATAGGTTTCAATTCCAAAAAGCACAATCGATACTTTGATGTCGACGAAATGGTGGCTTATATCGAAGGGGCGTTTGCCAATGAACCCGTAGAAGTCATCGTTTACGATGAATTGACTGCCAGGATTGCCGAGCGCTATAATGCGCAGTGTCTGGTGCGTGGATTGCGTAATACGACTGATTTTGAGTACGAAAACAGCATTGCTCAGATCAACAAGTACCTCAATCTAAATTTGGAAACCATCTTCCTGATCACTTCACCGGAACTTGCTCCGATCAGTAGCAGCATCATTCGTGAAGTTCATAAGTACGGAGGGGATGTTTCGCCATTTTTGCCTTATAAGCTAAAGGAGTAGTTTCAAGCCACTCCTTGATCTTCTCTTAGCTGTTTGTGATACTCACTGATCACGAATCGAATGGTTCGATAAGAATTGTACAGTGCCTCACGCATTTCCCTCAGATCCATCCACCTTACTTCTTCAATGTCTTCTTCTGTCTGTGGAGCCATTTTTGAATCGTCCAAGCATTCCATGGCATACCAGGAAGTCTTCTTAAGGACGTATTTCTTGTTTCGGGTATAGGTATGCCAGGTATGACAAATTTTCGGTCCGAGCAGACATTTCACCAATGTTTCCTCTTCCACTTCTCGCAAGGCACATTCACTGATCTTCTCTCCTTTGTCAAGCTTGCCTTTTGGCAAATCCCATTTCCCCAGGCGGTGAATCAGTAATAGACGATCTCCTTTCTGCACAACTCCGCCTCCGGCTTCCACGATCTTAAACTTGTCTTTGATGTAAGCCACCAGTTCCTTCTTGTGGTCACTGGCAAAGGTGACCGAACTCAGATTCTTCAATTTTTTGTCCGTCATGACCTGAAGTAGCTCTTCTACCTTTTTGGGAGAAGCATTCATGATAAGGACGTCATCGACCAGCATCTTATGAGAAATCTTAACTGATTTACCATCCAGGGTGACATTAAAGTCGCCATGACTGGTAATCGATTTCGAGCTTGTCAGATTGACAGGGGTGTCATTAATGAATATTTTCACTGCACGTGAAAAGGTTTGGTGATTTTCTCATGTAATTATCACCGACTGTGACCAATATTGCAAAATATTTTGAAAAATAATTAGAAGTAGAATTCCATGTCAGTCAACTGCTTTGACAAAAACCTCGCAAAAGAAATTGCAAAGGAACTATTGAGCATAGGTGCTATCAAATTGCAACCCGAAGATCCGTTCACCTGGGCATCCGGCTGGCAATCACCCATTTATTGTGATAACCGTTTGAGCCTATCATTCCCCGCACTTCGAACCAAGATCAAAGAAAGTCTGGCTGACATGATCCGTGAGCGTTTCCCGAACACCGAAGTAATCGCTGGAGTGGCCACTGCAGGTATTCCGCAAGGTGCATTGGTTGCAGAAGCACTCGGTCTGCCCATGATCTATGTACGGTCCAAATCCAAAGGTCATGGCCTGGAAAATCAAATTGAAGGAAAACTCAATCCCGGACAGAAAGTCATTGTGGTAGAGGACCTGGTTTCAACGGGTGGTAGTTCTTTGAAAGCCGTAGAAGCCCTAAGAGCCAGCGGAGCTGAGATTGAAGGAATGGTATCAATCTTCACTTATGATTTTAACATCGCACGGGAGGCCATGGAATCTAATAACGTCAACTTGTCCTATCTAAGTGACTATCCTACGCTCATCGAATATGCTGCCGAAAATGGTCTATTGAAACCTGAGTTGGTGGAAACATTGAATGCGTGGAGGGAAGATCCGGGGAGTTGGGGGAAGTAATCATCAAACCTATAAGGTCTAATAATAGATTTATCGGAGACCTTGTAGGTACCAACTCCTAAAACTTCTCCTCTATCCCTAAACCGAATAAAGCGAAATCATAACGTACAGGATCTTCGGGATCGAATTTCCTAAGGCCTTCAGTCAATTCCAGAGCTGTTTGCCAATCGGTCTGTTTTCTTTTGATTAGTCCTAGTTTCCGGGCCACGCGATCGACATGTAAGTCACAAGGACAAACCAATTGCGCTGGAGTAAGTCGCTTCCAGATACCGAAATCCACTCCCCGGTCATCGTGACGTACCATCCAACGTAGAAACATGTTCATTCTCTTGCAGGCTGATTTTTTTGCAGGATTTTGTATGTGCTTACGTGTCCGTGGCGGATAATCTGGCAATGAAAAGAATCGCTCGTAGAAATTTGTCAGGGCATTTTCAGTATCTGTCAGACTATATTGGCCCTGAACGAACGCTTCTTCCAGGCTCTCATGTTTGCTATAGAAATCACGTAGGAAGTGAATGAAATACAGGCAATCCGTCCCGTTGAAGGTACGATGTTTGAAGTCCACAAATGGCTTCAGGTCATCATCTTTCGCATGTAGCATGAACTCGTAAGGCGCATCATCCATCCAGGACAGTAGTTCCTTACATTTATTGATTATCGTGATCCGCTGGCCCCAGGCCAGGACAGCCGCAAATAAGCCTGAGATCTCTATGTCCTGCTTTCTCGAAAATCGATGGGGAATGGAGATCGGGTCATTAGCGATGAAACCTGGAACATTGTAAGTGTCTGCTTTCTCGTCGAGAAAGGCCTTCAGTTCAGTTCTTTTCATCCTTTGATTTCGGAGTAAATGATCTCCACACGTGATTTTTTATCGATTATTCCGAGTTGCTTGAATGTCGCATCTGTAAATCGAATCATCATGTTTCGATTTAGCCCCGTATTTGGCAATTTACCCACGACTCGAACTTCCAGTGATTCATGATTCATCAAGTTGACGACTTTCATCACAGCACCTACGGGAAGCGTTCGATGCAGCGCCAGGAACTTACGGGTCTCAATGATGTTCTCTATGGTCCCGGCAATCCCCTCTTCATGAACAAGGGTATCCTGATCCGTTGTTTCTATCCAAAACCGTGAACCATAGGAAGTAAATCGAGTTCTTGGCCTGGAATGATTCAGGCTATCATGTTCAATCACCTTTTTGACCAATAACTTATCACCTATTCTTAGTGTACTTGTCTCTAATCCATTCCAGGAAATTAGGCTGTCTGGAATCGTCTCAAACCTTCTGGCCAATTGCGACAAGGTTTCGCCAGACTGGACATAATGCGTATAATAATCAATTGAATCTTTATCTATTACTTCTGCAGACGGAAGTGCTTCGACGACATCTTCTGGGAGGGTCTCCGTGGTATCCTTCTTCGTCGGCAATTCTGTAATGACATCTACCACCTTCGCTTCATCATCCATTGGATCATTTGCCTCTTCCTTTGCTTCGGGCTTATCTGCTACAGAAGGAGGACTTACGTAAAGCGTATCGCCGATACTTAAATTGTTATCACTGAGACCATTCCAACTTCTCAAATCCGATGCCTCAATTTCATATCTTCTTGACAAAGAATAAACGGTTTCTCCTGACATGACCGTATGAAACTTACGTCGTGCATCAAGTGGTTCTTCTACTTCATTCACAATAAATTGCGTCGCTTCACCAGCAGGTTTTGCAACAGGGATTTTAAGCACTTGTCCAAGGTCAATTCCACCATTCCTGAGTTCATTATTGGCTTTGATGCTATCAATTTCTGTAGCATATCGCCTGGAAAGGGAATAAAGCGTCTCTTTCGCCTCTACTTCATGGATCACAAAATATCTTCCATCTCGTTCTTCCAATCGAAGTGAGTCTGTAGCTATCCAATTGCCACGGGCACCTAAGAGCCAGCAACAACACAACGCCGTGATCATGTATCTATAGCTGATAGACATGTAATTCATTCCTGTTTTCAACAAATATGAGCAGGTTTTGATAAGTAAAGAAGCTCTGAAAAACCACACCCTCCATATTTTCATCTAGTTGATGATCCATCAATACCTGCCCCCCTTTATCCATTACGTAAACGAAGCGACTTAGCTGCTTATTTTTCTTTAAATAGTACGTTACGAAAATATACCCTTCCTGCTCTAAATACTCCACCGATTCTGCAATTTCTATTCCTCTCCTGTTCATGAAGCGCTGCACCTGTTCAAAGGCTTCAGTCCCATGATGGAAGACTACCGGAAATATACTCTCAGAGGGTGCCTGCATCAGTTTTTCGGGCATCGGTTCTTCAAACAGTTCGCCACTCAATCGATCTACAGACCACCAAACGTGCTGTGAAGGATCACTTTCATCTTCAAACTTCTTGACCCAAAGCTTTCCCTGATCTACCCCCTGAAGTCCAGTCCACCAATCCAGGGCTTCATTTTCATAAATCACCTGATCAAAGGAATTCAGTTCTAAAACACGATACTGCACCTGCAGGTCTTCTTCGGACCGAAGTTCTATCCCTAATGCTGCCAATTCATTTCCTTCCAGGATCTTCCATACTAATCCTTCAAATTTTTCTTTAAAAACCAGTGTCACGACGCGTGAGGGTTTAAGGACGAGAACAAACGAGTTCTACAGTTTAATTCACATGATTTTTGATAATTTTTTGTAATAAAATCACCCAAACAGGAAACTAAAGAAGTATGGGGGGAATTGACTAATTGCATTAATTTGCAAGATACCTCACAGAACAGAACTAAAACTACATTGGGTTAACTGCATTAGAGATGAAAAATATATTGACGATACTTCTGAGCTGTTTTTTAGGGATTTCAGTCTTAGCTCAAGATAATGAACAAAAACTGGTCTATCATTTACAGGTACTGGATGACATAGACCCCAGAACCAATCGATACACTGAGCTGGGTTTGGAAGCGGCCATAGATGCCGGTGCTGACATTGTGATCATTGAATTGGACACTTATGGCGGCGCACTGAATGATGCCGATGAGATCCGTACCCGTATTTTGGATTTTGAAAAGCCCATCTATGCATGGATCAATCGAGATGCTGCCTCCGCCGGAGCTTTGATCTCAATCGCTTGCGACAGTATTTATATGGCAGCTGGTTCGAGTATCGGAGCGGCCACCGTGGTAGGTGGTGATGGCGCAGCAGCTCCGGACAAATATCAATCCTACATGCGATCCATCATGCGGTCTACAGCCGAAGCCACCGGACGAAATCCCGCCCTGGCTGAAGCCATGGTAGACGAAGACATAGATCTGGATAGTATCGCCACTGAAGGCAAAGTGCTGACCTTAGCTGTGTCTGAAGCAATTAAATACGATTTCTGCGAAGCAGAACTCAATAGTCTCGAAGAAGTCATCGAACGCGTAGGGATAGAAGATTATCGTGTGGAGACCTACAGTTTAGGTTCTTCTGAAAAAGTAATTGCCCTTTTCCTCAACCCATTCGTCAGTGGTATTCTCATTTTGATCATCATCGGCGGCATCTATTTCGAGTTGCAAACACCCGGTGTTGGTTTCCCTATTCTCGCTTCCGCTGTGGCAGCCGTGCTTTACTTCACGCCATACTACCTGAACGGACTGGCGGAAAACTGGGAGATAGCTATATTCTTCCTGGGAGTGGTACTCATTGCCGTAGAAATATTTGTCCTGCCCGGATTTGGTGTCGCAGGTGTCTCTGGATTGATCCTTACACTTGGTTCATTGACCCTGGTCATGCTGGATAACGACCTCCTGGACTTTACCCTGGTAGGCAGTGGCGATATTTTCATTGCAGCCGCAACCACGATGGTCGGATTCATGCTCTCGATCATGCTATTGTTCGTCGGGGGTGTGAGGCTCGCCAACAGTCCACTCTTTAGAAAAATTGCTTTGACTGATACTCAGGACACAAGTCAGGGTTTCACTTCTCGGTTCATCGAAGAAACCATGAAAGGTAAAGAAGGTGTCGCTCACACCATCTTAAGGCCCAGTGGTAAGATCATGATTGAAGATACTGTGTATGACGCTACGACAAGAGGTGAATACATCGCACAAGGTGAGCCAGTAAAAGTAATCTCGGATGAAGGGACCTCACTCAAAGTGAAAAAACTGGAAGGATGATCATAGGCATCATCCCAGCCCGGTATGCTTCGACAAGATTTCCGGGCAAGCCTCTGGCGGATATCGCTGGCAAGTCCATGATCCAGCGCGTCTATGAAAAGGCAATACAATGTGATCTATTGGATCAAGTGATCATAGCTACGGATCATGAAGCCATTCAGGAAGCTGCTCTTCAGTTTACTGAAAATGTCGTGATGACTTCTACCGAGCATAAGAATGGAACGGAACGATGTGCAGAGGTGGCAGCAAACACTACAGGGGATTATTTCCTGAATATCCAGGGAGATGAGCCATTTATCGACCCTCTACAAATTAAATTGGTTTGTGAATCTTTATTAGCCGGGGCAAAAATTGCTAGCCTCAAAATCAAAATTGAGGATTGGCAAGACATCCAGGATCCAAACCTGGTCAAAGTTGTAACCGATCACAACGGAAAAGCCCTTTATTTCAGCAGAAGCCCTATCCCCTATTGCAAAACGCGATCCAAGGAACAATGGCCAGTGGAGCAAACTTATTACAAGCATGTAGGACTCTATGGGTTTCAAAAAGCGACATTGGAGGCTGTAGTGAAACTGCCACAAGCAGGGTTGGAAGTAGCTGAATCCTTAGAACAACTCCGATGGTTGGCTCATGGGTATTCCATTCAGGTACAGGAAACAACGATCGATAGCACCGGCATTGATGTCCCTGCAGATATTGACCGGGCATTACGTATCTTTCAGCCGTGAATCAAATCCAAAAAGTAATCATCTGGGTGATGATCGGGACCGTTTTTGTTTTGTTCTGGTTATCACTGCGTGACGAAGCGCACGCCCTTGAGTACGGTACCGCAGCCCTATTGGTTTGGGGAGCCACGCATGGCTTGCAATATCTATTCAAAAAGAAAACATGAGGATCCGCAGGAAAGCCAACAAGTGCCTCAATTGCGGTGCACACATCAGCGAAGTGTATAATTTCTGTCCCAAATGCGGCCAGGAAAATAACGACAACAACATTTCGTTTGGATTGCTTTTCCGTGAATTCTTCTCCAATTATTTCTCACTGGATTCACGTTTCGGCAGGTCCATCAAACCTTTTTTAATTAGTCCTGGCACCCTTACTAATGCCTTCAATGAGGGAAAAAGGGTTCGATTTGCCCATCCGGTAAGACTATACTTAGTCATCAGCCTGATCCACTTTACCGTGTTCTCATTTATTCAAACCCAGGAAAACGAAGAAAGTGGCAGCCAAACATTCATTGAAATGATGGATGAGGTCCATGCAGATAGTCTGTTGGCTATGCACCCTGATTCCATTCAATACGACCCGGAAGAAGACTTCATGTTGTCAGATCGTGAATTCGCGCTGATCAAAAAAATGTATAGTGAAAATCACACTTCCAAACAGATATTAGACTCACTTCACATAGAAGGTCGGAGCTTTTGGGATCGAATGGCGATCCGGCGCATTGTAAGGTTGTCCAATACCACACAGGAGCAAATCAATAATGCGATCATTGGAAATATACCAGTCATGATGTTCGTCATTTTACCATTATACGCACTTCTCCTCAAACTCTTTTATCGGAAGAAGGGTCTGTATATACAGCACTTGATCCACTCCTTCCACATTCATTCTTTTGCTTTTTTCGCGCTCACCATTGGCTGGTTGTTCATTCTGGCATTTTCTCTCACAGAAGAGAATGTATTATTTGTTGTCTTTCTTGGCTTGAGTATCTACATCTATTTTTCATTGGTTCGGGTTTGTAGGCAATCGTACCTGATGTCCTTTGTCAAGCTGTTTGCAATGGGCACGGTTTATTTCTTTCTACTTACATCTTCTATTGTGATTGAAGCAATCATCAGTTTGATCATCTATTAAAAAACTTTTTTCCCCAAACCAACCTTTTGCCCTACTTACCTAACTTATAGGAAATGCAAATGGAATGGATGATCGGAAATTGGTAAACGACTTCCTGCATTCGAAGAGTGAAAAAGCGTTTCGAACCTTGTACAGGGCAAAAACGCCACACCTCTACCGGATGGCCCTCAGGCTCACGCAAAATGATTCTTTGTCTGAGGAATTGATCCAGGAAACCTGGATGGTGGCGATCCGAAAATTCGCTGAGTTCGAATGGAGGTCTGAATTGAAGACGTGGTTAGTCGGCATTCTCATCAACTTGTCTCGCAAGAAAAGGAAGGAAACTGAAAGTCTGGAGGCCTTGGATGATGCGGCCTTATCGCAGGCTGAGCCCATCGTTGATCCTGGGTGGTCCACCACCAGCATCGATCTGGAAAATGGCATCGCTAAACTTCCACCTGGTTATCGGCAAATCATTGTTTTACACGATATCGAAGGGTACAAACACAAAGAAATCGCGGAGCTACTGGACATTAGCGAAGGCACCAGTAAAAGTCAGCTCTTTCATGCCAGAAAGGCACTCAGAGAATATTTAAGTGAAGATTCAAACGCAGCAAGGAAATGAGAGAGGAACATCTTAACGAAAACGATCAACGGCTTATTAACCAGCTGGAAAAAGAGTTAATGCCACCAACACACATCGAAGAGCAACTCGTCAATCAATTGAAATTCGAAGGTCATATTGTTAAAGAAAATAAAATGAATATCGGAAGGATCATTATCGGAATTGCAGCCAGTATTCTCCTGTTTCTTGGAGGAACGTGGTACGGGAAAACTACTTCAAATCAGATTTCAATCACACCAGAAATGGGATACATGCTACTTCTTCATGAGGATGAACAATTTACTCCCGGAGATCCCATAGAAATGTTTGAGGAGTACGCAGCATGGATGCAAAATACCTTTGTCAGAGGCGTGAAGATCACGGGCCATGAATTGGTCAACGAAGCGGTGCTGATACGAAAAGGAAAACCAAATGAGGCCCAAGGTGAAGACGCTGAAACTCGCACCACCGGCTACTTCATTCTTGAGGCTAATTCACTGGAAGAAGCCCTTGCAGTTGCTCAGGAAAACCCACATGTGAAATATGGAGGAACGGTGGAAGTAAAAGCCTATATGGTGAGATAATTCCAACAAAAAAATTAACTTATCAAAATTATTATCACATCTCTATCAACATGAAAAAGCATATCCAACTACTCTCGTTCATCTTACTGATCCCATTTCTGGGGATTGCAGAACCTGAACCAAAGAAACCTTTTGACATCAATGATTACCAGTGGCTGGCCGGCACCTGGGTCGGTGATGGCTTTGGAGGCACCTCTGAAGAAATATGGTCCAAGCCTTCGGCTGATGGCACTATGATGGGTGTCTACCGCCATCACAAAGGCGACGGCACCTTGAACTTCTATGAATTCATGGTGCTGGACAAGACGGGGCTTCGCCTCAAACACTTTACTCCTGAAATGGTTAGCTGGGAAACCAAGGAGGATTTCGTCCATTTCGAAATGATCGACTATACGACTGATAAAATCGAACTCAAAGGACTTGTCTTCGAACGTAAGTCAGACACAGCAATGGAAATCCGACTAAAGATGCGCTATGGAGAGGAAGTAAAAACAGAGGTGTTTAAGATGCAGAGGAAGGGTTGAGAAATTTCGCCTTAAAATCGCAGAATCCTCATACTTATAAAAGCCTCACATCTCTGCGAGGCGTTATCTCTACGACGGGTCCAAGACCCGCTTTCCTCTTTTGTTCCCGATGACCGAATGGAACATCGCGAATAGCAGGAGAAGGGCTATTTTCCTTCAATACTTTGTTCAAGGTTGTTCAACCAATCAGAAGCTTCTTGTTCACTAAGTTCCTTTGATAAATTCTCTTTTTCTATTACCGCTTTTTCATTGCAAGGAGTGAAAACTTCCCAATAACCCCCTCTAAGCGTAGATTGTATCTACGCTTTTATATCATTTCTATTTCCAATAGATTAATCATACCCGCATAGTTTCGTGCGCTACTGTACAAATAGTGTTCTGCTTCTTCTACCCAACCGGCCCGAACCGGGTTTTCGTGAATGTAATTCAATTTGCTGTCAATCATTTCATTGGTGTCCAATTGCACGCGTGATTTTCATGTGTCCAGAATTGTTTGTTACCTGATCTTTTATTGTATTTGGCATGATATGAAAAGACAATTTGCATCCACTTCTTCCTACTTTCATGACTATTCTCGTCAATTAATTGCATGATTTTTCGAGATGTAAATCGCTTAAAATCCCTCATAGTATCTGAAAGTACTCCCGTTTCGCTTCTGACGATAATATGAACATGATTTGTCATAATCACATAGCCATATAGGATCAATCCTTTATGGGCCCTACAGAATTTCAGGCTTTCTATGATGATATCTCTGTATACCTTCCGACTAAATATATCCACCCATGCGACAACTTGAAAGGTAAGAAAATAGATGGCTGATTGATCTTTGATTTGATAGCTGTCTGACATAATGTTGATTGTTGAATTGGTTTTAAAAGCTACCGCTTTTTCCGCTCGGATAGCAGGGTAAATTAGAGCGTAGGAACATCCTACGCTCAGATTCTATTTTTTAACAAACTATACCTAGATGGGATTCTATTTTTTTACAAACTATGCCTAGATGTGGGTGATTCAGAGGCTTATTCCGCATTCTAAATGTTTTTCATCTATTCGTACCCGATATCGCTTAAAAGAGGACCAGTGAAAGTCTACTAAGTTTTGGTGATTTCATAATACCAGTTGCTACCAAGCTTTTCCATTTTCAAAAACCGTCTCTTCCAGCGTTCATCTAGATCATTCCTATCTAGAACATAGTAAACTTTACAAGTATCTCGGAGAATAAATGTAATAAAAGAACCTGACGATGGATTTCCTTCCACTATCACATTCTTAAAATTATAATTAACAGGGGTTCTAATATTATAGTAATCCTCATATATCTGATCGACATTAGCTACATAAGCGTCAAAAGAGACACTATCTAAATCAGTCGTCATCTTTTTAGAAAGAACATTATGACCTTCATTTGATAATTGTGAGAAAAAGGATCTCTTTTCTGAGAAAGTAGCACCTTTCTTATACACCGGGATCACAACAAACTGTTGTAAGCCCTTATCATAAAGGTCAATTTGATAAAAATTATATTCATACTTATTTAAATCTTTATCATACTCACTCTTACCTCTTCGTCCACCAATTGCTACATCTAATAAATTACTAAAGTTCTTATCTTTATTAAGGAGGTAAAATTCCTGACATAAAGAATCTCCAGTCATTCGTTCTTGTGAACAATTGATCAATGAGAGAAGAAGAATTAACTGGATAATTATTCTATATCTCAACATTATCATGGCCATTTCTTGAAACTTTTCTTTTTATTTTCCCAATAGCTTCCCGAATCGTTTAAGCCATTTTGTATAGCTCGTTGGTCCGCCGCAGAATCACCACCCCAAGACCTGTTTTCAAACCATCTCATAATAGGGTTTGAATTTGTACTTGCCATTCCAGGGTTAGTTAATTTACCCCAACCCCAAGCAAAGTAGTGTGCTGCTGACCTTGCAGTTAGGCTTGTAAAGCCCATCGCTCCCATTGCATAGCCCCAGAAGTAATTACCAGCATCTTTATGATTGTAGGCCACTCCATTTATGATATTAACTCCATGATATTTTATACGCTCGTCTCCTTGAAAATCCATTTTTGCATTCGGCTTAGCATCTGTCGCAGTACTTTCATTTGCCGCATAAAGCCATCTAGATAAAACATTCTGGTCTTTAACACCACTCTCGGATATTATATTGGAAACATCTTCATTAGAAATAAAATTAAGCCTAGTTGTTTTAGCTCCTTCTTTATCTAAATCAATGTCATTAAAAGAAAAACTCTGCCCACCTGTGAACATCTCCTTACCATCTTCATCAATCGTTGACTCTTGGTTAAAACCAGTTATTTCTTCTTTACCATTATCAACAGTAGTTACATAAACGCCGTTTTTAAATAGCATCAAACTATCACCCTTAATATCTACATACTTCAGAGGATTATTAGCCGCATATTGATAGGGGTTTAAATCATAATATTTATCAGAGAACAAATCAATTGAATTAAACCTTCCTAAAGCCGGATCATAATTTCGCCAGCCAAAATCAATGAGTGCAGTTTCCTTTTGTTCTTCATACCCTGTGAACTTATACAAGTTCTCTGTGCCACTGGTCCAACTATTAAACGCCATCCCAAAGGGCAAGTAACTATCACAAAAATTTTCAGCGCGACTTTTTTCGCCTGGGGTACCTAAAAAAAGAGCGTCGGTATTTTCTAAGCGCTCCTTCTTCCATACCTCTAAAAACGGTAAAGACTCCTGATCGTGATCATATAGCAGTTTTGGGCAAGCCATTTAGGTAAAGATAAAAGGTTCATAACTAGCGGGGGGTACTTCGGAGCTTCAAAGAGCTAGTTTTTTACTGGTCGGGGGTACCTCTGAGGTGGGTGCTTGAAGCGCTGAACTAGCTGTTTGCGGCTATTTGCTTCGAAGGGCGAGTAATTTGCTCAAAACAGGGAGCAAAAAGCATCAAAGGGGTACTTCCGAGGTACCCCCTTGCGGCTCTGAGCTTCAACTTTAAGTATCAGTGCTCAGGCTTTGACCATTTGTGGTGGTCACTTTGGAAAAACGTTGCTTCAAGTCATCATATATGGCTTTAGCTCCTGCAATGTTCATTCTCGATGCGATCTTAACAGAGTTGTAGTAAGCCAGTGACGCTACGTAAGCTTCACTGCCTGAGAGCATGATACTATCATTTAACTGCTGTAAGAGTTGCAACAAGGGACGATACACCGCATTGAGGTCTTTCACTGCGTTAAAATCAATCTCCAGCTCTTCTACATTCATGTAAGGTGGTGCAAACTCCGGATTGCTTTTCGCATAGTCCATGACCTTACTAACAAAAGGCTCTGTGCCGTCTCCCATCTTGGGTATCTCTCGTCGCTGGTCAGCTGATAAAGAGATTAATAGCGGCTTTAGCGTTGTGTTGAGTTCTGTAACTGCTGCATTGATTTTGCCCAGGTCTTCCGGGCTAATTGTGATGGATACAAGATTCTCTGTTGCCATGTTTTGTACATTTAGTTATTGTTGATAAAACCATATTAACGGGCATTTATTGCTATTTGTTGGCCTGTCTCGGATCGTCCATCGTTCCGGTGAACAAGTCGGCGTACTCGATCATCAACTAAAGCACGTACCAGGTCGCCGACTTGGTTACCGGGAGGATGTGCCAAGGGAAGCACTGCACCGGATCGGGGCAGATCATTAACAGAGTGCGGCAGGTTTCCACCACCTGAGTTAAAAGCCTGATGAGCTTAGCTATCTTGATAACCTTGGCGGGCCGTCTGCGGGTACTCTCGCCAGCCTGCCGGGTAAAGCGACTGTAAGGAGTGGCCGGAAGTGCCGGAGCAAGCACCTGACTCGTTCAGGAGTGAAGCGCAGGGAACTGGCGTGAGTCGCAGGCCCGCATAAACTAGAGGTGAGTAGCTGGCTTTTTTGCCTAGCTGCCGCAGGCGTTCAATAATTCAAAAAAGACAGAGAGAACACCTGTGACGAGGACCGTACTGGCAGCAACCAAAGGAATAGACAAGGTGGAGCCCCGTTTTTTTCTTGCCTAAAAAAATGAACACCAAAGAAAAAACTGGAACGACCTTTTCTATTTCCGACGGGCAGCCTGACAGACGAACCACAGGCACGCCGCTTTTCCTAAGTGTTTTTTGCCCTGGCTCGATGCCTGGGTAAAAACAGATTACCACTGACCTATCACGGGTAAACTGACCTTTCAACTTCACCCACCCAAAACTGCAAGCGACCCACTGACTTCTAAACCCTTTCAAAACATCACTTCAAAAAGATTTGCTGGACTAGCGGTGCACTGGGCCATACCGGCACAAGAGGGATGCATCCATTGGATTAGAGGCCGATCACATCGGCGAGTGCGGTGAGTACTGCGGGGCTGTCTGGGGAACTGTAGACGGGGCAGGCGGAATGCCGAGGTAGCGTAGCTAATTGTGTGTAGCTCGTAGAGGGGTTAAAGTATTTTGTCCGCTTTTTCTAAAATGGTTTCTTCTGATTCAGGGGATTAAAAAAGGCTCCTTTCGGAGCCTGTAGTTACTTGTTTAGTTTGATGTTGATTCGATCCTTATAGGCCGTAAATAGTCTTTGGCTCATGTGATGGAGTGCAAAACATACGTCCTTGATTTCTGATTCTGTTACCGAACCCGGCTCGATGTAATGGAGCATGTAAACTGCCTTTCTGAGGTCATTGCTGGCCGTGGCTAGATCACCCACATAGGAGTCATTGATAAAGTCAGCCAGCGGGGCTAACTCTTTCGGTTTTACTTTCATTTTACTTGTATTTAGGAGTTAAAAAGAACCCCTGCTTAGGTTCTCCTTGCTCACAAGTAAGCAACACAGTCGTTTCCTGGCTGTAAACCATACAGGGGTAAGTCTTGATGATCTTATTTAGATCACTTGTGATTCGGAGTAAAATTATCTAATTCGTTATTGGCTATGGTCCTCTAGTCTTCATGATTCATGGATTAACCTAATGGATGGTATTGTTGCACTTCTTCTTTGAGCTCTTCCAGATCGTTCTGCAAATAGCTTTCTGTGCTGCTGATATATCTATGCCCGGCCAAGTATTGAACTTCTCGAAGGTTGTACAACTTCAGCCATTTTGTAATCACACTGGCCCGGATGTGCTTTGCATTTAATAGGTCAGGGTTGATTGATCGCGCACTGATCATAGTTTGAGTAATGAAGTTGTTAATGCTGTATCGTTGCCCACCCTGACCAATGAAAAGCAGGTCTGTTTCTTGCTTCTGCTGGTTCCTTCGTTTAGGCTCCATCTTCATAAGTTCCGGTCGTACTTGTAGGATGTAATCGTGCATATCCATTACCTGATAGCTTTCAAGCTGTATTAGCCTTTCATTGCTGTTTCGTCCGCCTAATACATCGATTTTGCCTTCTCTCAGCTTAATGTGTTGCACTTCCAGTCTGCCTACTTCTTCAGTCCGCAAGCCCTGATAAACAAACAGCCCTAACATGATCCGATTGCGCTTTTCTGCTAAGCTGTTGCAGGGGAACTCGTGGTAGAGTTGGTGTAGCTCATGAGGCTCCATGATGTGATAAAGCACTTTGCGCCGCGCACCTTTTACGTTGATGTCTGTTGTCGGATTTAGGGTGATTATACGCTCTCGGATCAGGTAATTATAATAGTGCTTGATGAGCGCAATATGACTTTTGATTGTTCTTTGTTGGAGTCCTTGGCCTTGGCAGTACTTCAGGTAAAGCAGTAAATCATTGTAAGTAATTTGTTCTGGCTCTAGGTTCTCCTGATCTGCCCACAGTAAGTATTGGTTAAATACAGTCATCCGGGTTTGGATGCTTTTGTTAGTGAACTCCTTTGATTTCAGGTATTCACTAAAGCTATCTTTCGTCTTCTGATAATCTTCCTGGTTCATAGGCTCTGAGGTTAGCAAAGGGTTGTTTCGATTGTGGTTTCACACCTGCTAAGTGCGTGTATATCTGTGTGCTGTCTAGGCTATCGTGTCCAAGGAATCGAGCGATACTGTCTAGCTTCATCCCGGCTTGCATAAAGTGGGTGGCGATACTGTGCCGGAGCGTGTGCAGACCTATTTCTTTCTCCAATAGATCAAGATCGCCTGTCTGCAGTTGAAGATACTTCAGCCGGTTGAACAGGCTTTGGCCTTGTAACCTTTGGTGGCTCTGATAACTGATAAAAACCGCTTCACTTTTGCTGGCTTTTACTAGCGTTGATCTGTGGTCGTAGGTGTATTGAGTTAAATACTTTCGGTTGGTTTTGCTAATGGGTACAAACCTTTCTTTATTGTTCTTGCCCTTTCTCACGTGAAGCAATGACCTATCAAAGTTGATGTCTCCAACGTTCAGATTAACCCCTTCATTTCTTCTCAACCCGCAACCATAAAACACCGCTAACATGGCTCTGTCTCTGGCTTGTATTGCTTCCAATACTTCCGGGGTTACATTGGGCAACTTCTCAGGCGATTGATAGGTTACTTTGAACAGTAAGGTGATCTCTTCGGGGGTTAGGTAGATAATCCGGTTCTCCGACTCTTCATTAGATATTTGTGGCTCGGCGATTTCCAGACGGCCTACTTTTCGTAAGTACTCAGTGAACTTCCGTAGTGCTTGGATGTGCTTATTTAGATGTGCATTGCTCAGGCTTCCGCCCCTTCGTTGATTTCTTCTTTCCTTCAGGTTTTGATAGTGTGTCTCGATGTGATGGATCGTTAGTTCTTTAATGCTCTGTATGCCTTCTTGCTCCAGATAGTGAAGCAATTCGCGAACATGTGGCGGCAGTCTATAAACCGTACTTTCTGCGTAGCCTTGGACGTTTAGCCATTCGGTGAAGCTCTTTTCAAGGTATCTAAAGGAGGGATTCGATAGGACTAAATTTTTCACTCGGTTGATGTTTCCGATTTAAAGTGAACTACTTCGATTCTGTAGGTTTGCTGGCTGTATGGGCTGTTATGTGGTTCATTTTTGGCTATGAACTTCTTTTGGTCTTCTTGAACTTCTTCAACTCAGACAAAGTATTGTCCAGCACTTGCCCGATCTTTTCATTACGCTGTTGCTGATCATCGAAGGTGGCCACTTCGTAGGCGTAGCCGTTCTTTTTGTCGCCCTTTGCCTTTCTCACCAAGCCCCATTCTTGTAATGCGATCATGTATCGCTTTTGATTGCTGGCGTTCACTTTCAAGGCCTGTCTGGCTGACACATTGCTAAAGGTGTTCTTGTCTTCCTGCTTCATCCACACTTTCAATCGCTCAAAGTAATTCCTAGTTGCCCCGTTCAGGTCATCAGATTTGCGCAGCAATATTTCACGCATCAGCTTGTTAGCTTCTTCTATGTCTTCCAGTGTCGTCTCGATATACTCTTCTCCGGTTTCCTTGTCGTGTTGTTTCTCTCGCTGGTATTGGTGATAAAAAGTCACTGCTTCGATAAAGGCCAGATAGTGGGCGTTGGTCCTTCTGGGCTTAAACACTTCTTGCGGGATCCGCAGGGATTCAGCGTAAGGATTTCTAATACTCACAGATTGCAACACTCTTTGCATGTTCTGGAACTGCTCAATGACTTCCCACTGCTCTGACAGATTGATTTTGCCCGCACTCAGTTGGCGTTGATAGCTCATAATCTGTTCGTCCTGCTCCGGGCTTTCATCGATGTAGATCAAAAAGCTTCGGTTCGCATTGTCTTCATATAAACTCTCCTTGGTTGTACATCCAGACACGCAGACCGGGCCTTCAACCTTCAGCGTTACGGTTCTGGTCTCGCCCTTTGTGTTTTTGATCACCACCGTTTTAGTTACCTGCTTCTTGCTCTTGATTTCTCGCAAGGGATAAAGCACTTCTTCGGCTCCGTCTAAGTCTTCAATCAGTATCAGTTTATTTCTCAGTTCTTGTTGGCCGAAGTAGTAGAAGGCGTTGCCGCTCAAAGTGGTGATTTCTAACTTGTCTTCATCCGGGATCAGTGCGCTAACCTTTTCTTGTAGGTGTGTTTTGCCGATTCCTGAACTTCCCAAGCTGATGATGTGCAAAGGGCTGTCCCGTTTCCTGCTGGTAAAGATCAGGTACATGAGCAGGCGGTTGATCATTTCACCAATCACACCGGCCCTGCCTATGTCCTGCATGGTTCTAGTCATTAGATTGGGAGCTTTCAGATAGTCTTGGGCGGCTTTGATCTCTTCAGGAGTTAGCATTTTCCTTTTGTTATGTGCCTGTTGTTGTCGTTCGATCTCCTCTAGTCTGTATTGCTCCAAACAGTCGGTTAAATCAGTCAAGGCCGCAGTTGCTACACTCGTACCAATGTCCAGCCGCTCGGCGATCTTCCTAACAAGCTTCTCCGTCTGGTTGTCATTGTACAAGTCCAGGTTATGCCGTAAGCTCAGGTGTTCAACTTTTACCTTCAGTGTTACTCGCATCCGGTCCAAGCCTTCTAAACGGACGCCACCAAGTACGGCAATGTCTAGCGGTTCGTGTTGATAGATGATGTGTTCAGGGTTGGAAGAGTTAAGTCTTTCCATTTTTTCAGCAATTGCGTAATAATTTATTATACAAGTAGGATGTTCAGCAATATTAGATGATCTTATACACTCAATCAAGTATTATATTATTTTTTCATTACCATAAATGACTAGTTTTGTAGACGATCTTACGTTTTTAGTAGTAATTGCTGATTTTCTATGAAGCTGAGTGAGAAGATTACCAAGCTTAAAAAGCTCAAAAGCCTGTCTCAGGTAGATTTAGCCGAAGCAACTGGCATTTCGAGGGATGCCATTAGTAAATATGAAAGAGGGGATGTAATGCCGTCTGTTGAATATGCTAAACGGATAGCTGACGCGCTAGGTGTTTCGCTTGATTATCTAGTCAGTGAAGAAGATCAGGAAGAAGTATTGGACAATGACACAGTTAAAAGGATCAAGGACATTCAACGTCTGCCAGATTCAGAGAAAGATAAAATCTTCTCCGTCATTGATGCCCTTGTAAGAGATTTTAAGACCAAACAAGCATACTCATGAGCCAGCAGGAAAACAATTCTGAAGATGGTAAAAAAACGCCTGAAGAAAAGCAAAAGCAAGAGTTTGAGAGACAAGTTCAGGCTTTCAGCCAGCAGCTAGCCAATGTTCAATTTTGGAAGTTTGTAAATGGTGAGAACTATAAAGTCACTGTTGCTAATATCATGAAAAACCTTGCTAGTAGCCGTCAGACCTTTTTATTTACCTATTTGTTCGATATTGGCCTTGTGCTTCTCCTTCTAGGGGCGGTTGTATTTCTTGGTTATTCTAAAATTCTAGATGGAGTAACTATTGGAACACTTGTTGGTGCCATCATTGGTTATGCCTTAGGGAGATTCAGGCAAGATTGAAGCAGTAAAGAAAAAGCCCCGGCACTGCGGGGCTCTAATTACTAGTCTATTCTGATTTCTAAAGTATCAGGCTTATTATTCTTGTAACTATTGTCAAGCAAAGTCAATTGAACCGTTGAATCATTCACTATTTTGAAGTCATTAAGCGAATTATAACCTTCAAAAGCCTCTATCAGATACTCGTATCCTTGTCTCTCTACTTTTAATTGTATCACTTCTTCCGTCGTAGCATTTCCAGCTAGATAATAAATCCGGTAAGTATTGTTGCCCTCTTTTTGTTCGTGGATTAAGTTGCTCTCGACAGGAAACATTTCAAAAGTTGACCACTGATATAAAAAGAAGGCAAGACCAGAGATAATGATCAACACAACAGCTAATAAGAGCTTTTTCATTTCCTTATTTTATTGTAGTACTGGAATCCGGCTTTTATCCACTTTTGATCTCTAGGATCATCCCCGTAAGGTGGTTGCAGTACTTTACTTTTATAAGTCGTAACTCCACCCATATTAACTGTGGTCCTTGTTTCTTCTTTGTAGACCTGCCATTCTGGTCTTGATGTGCCAGCAGCCATTTGAGCTTCTCCAGCTTGTTTAAGCATAAATTCCTGAGGAAAAATCCCGATAGCTTCTCCAACTGCTCCGAAATGATGGTTTCCTATATCTTGAGCCTCCATTGATTCCCCCTGAAAAGTAAAGGTGGTTTTCTCTCCTTTTGTATGGTTAGCAAGACCAAAAATTGTATTCTTATTATTCTTCAAATCCCACTCTCCTTTATTTTTCACTTTGTTCCTGAAAGAGAAGGGATTCAACATTCCTGCGGCTTCCTCAGTATTTTGCTCAAGTAGATTTGCATAAATGTCATCTACATTAATCTCACCACCAACTTCACCAAGCGCTACTAATTCTCCGTCTTCATTTGTCGTATAGACCAGATTATCAGTCTCATCATTTCTGGTGATATATCCAGTGCTATTAACAAAGATTGTATCTCCTCTAGGATCAATGAAAAGTAAAGGATTATTTCCCATTCCCGTGTAAGGGCTATGGAACTCATTAGCCTTTGGGTCCACTTGTGCCCATCTTCCTAGCCAAGCATCGTAAATCCTAAACTCTGTCAAGTAAGTATCAGTCTCTTTTTGTTGCTCATATCCCTGATACTTATAAAGGTTTTCGGGGCTGGTGGCTGAACTATTGAACGTCCCCCCGAAAGGATAATACCCATCTCTTTGCACCACATCCCCTGATTCATCAACAGTAACCCTCACGTTGCCTAAATGATCAGTAAGGTTGTATTCATAGTTATTATTATCATAAGTAAAACGACCCTCTGTATGCTGAACAAATTCCAATACTCCATTTCGGTAATGTATCCCGCCAATGTAATCAAGGTCTGCGCCGATATTCGTAATCTTCGCCAGCTTACTTCCAGTGGCGTCATAGGTGTAATTGACATAATTGCCATTTGCGAAAGTGACCAGCTCAGGTAAGTTCAAGTGATTATATTGAATGTTGGTAATATCCTTATTTGCATCACTGATCATATTGCCATTGTCATCATAGGTATACTCTATGGTTCCTACTGGAGAGTCCAGATCCTTAAAGCCTTTGGTCGCACTTCGACTATCTTCTACCTGAATCAATTGATTTCCTTCATAATAATAGTCCAACTCATCAATTTTAATGAAGTCGCTTCTTCTCGTCAGGCTCAATAAGTTGCCATTCAAATCATAGGAGATACCTCCTACAGCAAAATACCCATTTTTATCTGTACTTCCATAGCCGGCATTAGTAATTCTATTCAAGGCATCATAGGAATATTGATACAATTGCTCGTTTTCATTTTGGCCTCCGCCATTTGTTTTCCAGAACCACTGTGCAATATTTCCATTGTACTGAGGATTTGGAGCATCATCGTATTTCAACTCCATCCCAAATTGATCCGTACCGTCATCGAAAGTATCAGACCCTCCATTGATGGTTGTGAGCCAACCTCGAATGTTATAGGCATAGTCTACGGATTGTACACCGTTCATGTTTTTCTCATCCAGTTCACCAAGTTCATTATAGCCCAGAGTAATGGTACTGGTATGATTGCCATCGATCGTCGTAACGTGGTTTAACAGACGATCCATATGATCGTAAGAAAATGTCTCGATGATATCCGTACTACCTGTGGAGGTACTATGATTCCTTGTGATCTGGCTCACATTAGGAGAAACAAGATCGAAATAATCTGTTTGTACCCGATCTACGCCATCGAGGTGATTTTCACTAATGCTAACCAAAGGCCGGTAACGGGCGTCGTAATAGACAATATTTTTCAAAAAAGTATTTTCACCCAATATTCTTGTGAGACTACCTGTTACCATTCCATTTACATCTTCTCCAGGTGTAATACCCGCTCCCGTATTATAAGTACTCCCCCACCCAAGATGGCTTTTGAAGTCATAATCATCATAAAATGTAATCGTCAAAACTTTGTTGAAAACCATACCTGGTATCACGTCATTGGCATTATATCCGTAGGCATTTCCTGCTATCGTAGGATCGTAATTAAGTGTGAACTGACTAGCCTGAACCTGATCCTGAAGCTGTGCATGGGTTCTATTATTGATGGTCACAATGCCTGTCATAACCGGCCTGTTCAATTGATCATATTTCGTATACAGCCACTGTTCAGATTGCCCGGTTTGTGAAGTGGCTTTTTGCACAAAAAATCCATCGTACCTGGATGCTTGAAAGTTGGGTTTTGTCAGCAAGATCTGTGCTCCGGGCTCCCGAATGTAGCTCTTTCCTTCGTAGCTATTTACCACTTTGATCGTACCACTGGCCACATACTCCGTTCCTCTCTGCCTCAGGTTTCCATCTTGAGTCATGACTAATCTGTCCCGCTCATCATACACCAAATAAACTGGAGAAGCTCCTGGCACTTGCTTCTCGACCATTCTACTGCGTTGATCATAGCGATACCGGAATAGCCAGTTTTTCCTAAAAGTCGCATTATTGAGATTCGATTCCCAGTTGTTACTGGCGTTACTCACTGCTTCAGGAGGAATGACCAATGTTAAGTTTCCATAATCGTCATAAACATAATAGGTACGCGCATCAATCCCGGATGGGTCTACCCGTTTGGCGATTATCCTACCAAACTTGTCTGTAAATTCAAGTGTCTCATGACCATCTTCGTCTTTCGCTCCAGTGATCCATAGCGTCCCCGTCTCATAATTTCCATTGAAGGTAATGACTTGATCGTTACTAACATCAAAATAAGGTATAACATCCGCGGATGTATTTGTCTCGTAGGTATAAGAAACTGGTCTGTCCACGGTGTTTCCTCCCTCTTCGTAACGCCATGCGCTACCTGGACCAAACACCCTTTCTACCCTGCCCAATGCAGAAAGTTCATATTCAGATGCCGTAAAATGATAAGGGTCAGTATAAAAACTTAACGCGTTGGCTTCATAAGCGGCATCGTAATTCCCATCTTCACTTGCTGAACGACTGATCGTGTAAGGTAGATACTGTCGATATGCCCTACCATAGTCATCATATGCTGTTGCCGTGATAACATCTCTGCCCAAACGAGAGCCTTTTCTGATCACCGTTTGTATCGGACGACCTAAATCATCAAAGTACTGGGAGATCCGGTTTACTTTAATTTCGTCATCTTCTGATATCAGATCCGTTAATCCTGACTCCCGTGCTGTATAGGTCTTTACATAATTCTCATTCTCCTGAGATTTAGCCAACAAAACAGAAAGGCCAAAAAGTAGGGTAAGGATAAATTTGAGTTGCTTCATCATCTTGCCTTTATTAGTTTTTGTAATTGTATTCGTAATGTTGCAGGACATTCGCGTCATGATCAATGACCTTTTTTAGTCTTCCAAATTCATCGTATTCATAGTAGGAAATTAAACCAGACCGGTCTATTGTGCTCGTTACTCCTAACAATGGGTCGAATGTTACAAATGACCCTTGTGAGTTGGGATGTGTTTGTATAAATGTGAGGATCCCATTTCTCAGATTGTCTTCTGAGGTCTGATCAATGTCAAGATTTGATAATGACACAAGCCCCTCAACATCTAGCTTAATAGAGTTATAGTCAGTGCCAATTACTTTTCCAATTAGCAACTCTCCACCATAACCCCAGATAAAGCAGCTAGTCACTCCATTTCGGCCTACAACCTCTGTCGGCTTGCCCTGGTCGTTGCGTTTGAGGATAGTGAAGTTCTTCTCTAAATCCGCGTCGCCAACCGCTGACCATTGCTCCGAGACGGCAACATTTTGATTAAAATCATCAAGTACCAGTTGACTGTTTGAAATGAGCTTTTTATTCAATCCTGCGTCACGAGATCGATAACTTTTAGTGATCAATGGAATAGCCGGACGATATAAATTACCTGCCTTACCAAGTTGCGTAAGCTTGCCATACGCGATAAGATAATCCTCTGTACCATTGATCAAGTCATCCGCATATAAATATTCTGAAATTACCAGGTCCGATTCACTTGACGTATCCGTACCTATGGAAACAGTCGTACTTGTTAATTGACTATGTTCATTTGAATCGAAATAACTTTTTGTGAGCGTGGTGGAAGATGACGACTTATCATAATAGGTAACTTCCTTCACAGACCGAACCCGGTCTAATCCTGTGTAGAGTTTATAGGTTGCTGGGTCTAGCGTGTTTAGACTTGGGTTATATCCCAATGATCTGCAAGCTGCATTTCTGAACCCGGCAATACCCAAGATATGATCCTGTTGATGATATTCATTTACATTATCTAAATAACCATAAGTTTCAGTCTTCACCTTTCCGTCCTCATCATAGTATTCTTTAGAGGTTAGTTTATTCATTTGGAATTGAAGATCATCCGGAGATGGGTAGGGATGTGAGGTAAAGTTATTTAAGGGTTCCACGTCGTGCTCATCAAAATAACTCACTATCTTACTATAGGGAGGGACCGTAGAGCCATCAGGTAGTTCGTTAGCTTGTGTTCTAAACATATCCTCATAAACTTCCACATAATGAGGGTATTCATAACCTGAACCTACTAATTCATGGTTGCCAAATTGACTAGCACTCGTGCATGGCATTTGCAATCCTGCCACGTAGATGCTTTCAATAAAACTGGGCAAGGAGACGGCAATACCATTTCGATAATAGTAGTCCTTTTTGAAAAGCAGTTCATTATCCGAGGAATAAGAGGAAGTACTTTTCACACGCAACCCCCCCATAAATATTTCCCCACTTACTAATTTCCCGCCAGCTGACCTATCCGGAGCATAATATTCTATTAAGACCTCAAAAAAGTAATCGTTTGGGTCAATAGTTGCATTATTCTGAGGAATAATCTCTAGTCTGTGCATACCGGCACTTAGATCACTAATGTTACTAATATTTGCATTTGGATAAACATTACCATCCAGCCGCACTAAATAAGGGCAGCTTGTAGATTCTTGACCAGTCATTGGACATGGTCCAGGCAAGTCCATATATAATTTCGCTTCGCCTTGAACCGCCGTAATTTCAACTTCAAAATCCAGGACATATCTGTTGAGGCCCTCATCCCAAAATTCATTTTCCGAATTACTCCGGCCATCCAATTTTTCAATGAACTCAGAATGGAGCTCAGTACCGAAATAGTCTGGTCCAGGGATTATATTCGTTGATCCTCCTTTATTTGACTCAAAAGAAAACAGAGTATATCCTCCTGTGGGATAAGTGATCTTATTAAGGATACCTACTGAGCTAGTTTGTGGATTGACTTGCCTCTTTTTTCGAGATTCTTGGGTACCAATGTTTTGTTTCACATAGTGACCATTGTCTTCACCATTGTAATAACCCCAATAGTCCTGACCAGAATTATAGAGGCTGGGTAAAAAATTACCATTATAACCAAACACATACGGAGGAATCAATGAACCATCATCTCCTTCCTCTTGAATACTAATGAGACGTAATCTATTCTTTACACCTTCTTGATAAGTGGATAGCACAAATGGAGGTAAACTTTCACTTGTCGTGTAGTGATCATAGTTGAAATTGAATTTCTTGATTTGATTATTGTTTTGATCGAGAACGGATACACTTCCCAGTGCGGTACCCTGCCTGTAATCAAGTCTTGAACCACCCCATGAAGAAAAAAACACCGAGCCAAGGCCGAAATCGATCTCCTCCAGTTCAGGTTGTTCAATCAAATGACGTTCGACACGGACATTATTGGTGTAATTATCATTCTCATACTCACTGATCCACTCTCCACCTTTTGTATTGTATTCTTGAATAGATGTTCTGTAATAAAAATTAATCTCCTGACCATTTGTTGTAACGATCCGCCTTAAGGGCCATAGACTATGGTACGGGTTCTGAGAAAGATCAATATTACTGGAATTAAATGAATGTAATATTCCTGAGGTGCTCTTCTTTTCTAAAATCGGAGAATTATCATTTTCACTCTCCACTCCGAAATAGTACTTCACTCCATAGGGAGTTGTGAACCGAAAGCCTACGATCTTCCCATACGTATTACCCCCTGCACGGTAGTATTCAACGGCTAAGTCCTCTTTAGACTGAAAAACAAACTTTTCTTGCTCCTGGTTATAGAAAAATTTACCAGAATACGCTCCGAACTGAAAGAAAAACTCATCTGGTTTCAAATCAATTTCTCCATAATCTGCTTGTAACATGCGATAGTCGCAATAAGCTGCATCCTTATTTGGAGAGGCAGATGAACATGTATCCATGATACCGCTGATGTCATGCTTACCAGACATATATCCAAAGGAGAATTCATCATGCAGACCATTGACCAATCGGGTCACTGATCCCCCTGCATTTAAGTTCCAATTCAGTCCGGCATAACCCGCAACCTGATTTACTTTAATTCCCTGGGCATTATATGACAAGGATATGGGAACGGTTACTCCATCGCGTTCAATTGTATATAATGGAATACTGATGGATGGTTTTCCAGAGGATAAGTCTGTAGGAAATTCCAGTGCTGATATGATACCAGCTGCAGTCGGAGAAGAAGCTACCCCATCAGGGAAATATGCATCGCTCTGTGCCTTTAGCTTCAAGAAAGGCGTCCACGTTAAAAAGATTAGTAAAGGGACCAGTTTAATTGTTCTCATTTCACGTTGAAGTTTTAGTGTTTTTAATGTTTTGCATAGAATAAATCTTAATCCTAATGACTATTTGTTTTGTTTCGCTTTCAAAGCCTCAATTTGTTTTTCTTGTTCTAATAATTTTGCTTCAAAGTCAGCAGCGTTCGTTTTGGCTTCTTTCTCCATCCTAATCAAATGCAAAGTCAATTCCTCCACTTTTTGTAGCAGTAGAATATTCATCTCTTTCAATGCTAATCCTTCTTCAGCCATTTCTGCTGCAGATGGAACCTCCGGAAGGTGTTTATTCGCTTTGATGAATTGTTCTGTTTCTTCTAATGAACGGAGATCGTAATCTTCTTCGAAAACAAAATCGGCACCGGCTACATCTTCAAGAAGAATCTCTTCGGCATTGATCGTGCCATCGACGGATAGTTTTTGGCTTGGTGAAATGGTACCAATTCCCACATTGCCATCCTTATCTTGAGTCAAACCTAAATTCCAGGTATTTAAACCAGAAGAAGTAAAAATCGACATTCTACTATTATGATTCAAATTAGGATTTGAGTAACCTAATATTTTAGCACCAAATCCCTTATCATCATTCTTACCTCCTAATTGAATACCTGCACCAGCCTCAGTAGTATTTGCCCGATGAATAAACCTTGCCAGGATTACGTCACTATCAGAATTCTCACTTGTCGCTTCTAATCGAGATTTTGGAGTTGTAGTGCCAATTCCAATATTACCGTCTTTATCTTGAGTCAATCCTAAATTCCAGGTATTTAACCCAGAAGAAGTAAAAATCGACATTCTACTATTATGATTCAAATTAGGATTTGAGTAACCTAATATTTTAGCACCAAATCCCCTATCATCATTCTTGCCTCCTAATTGAATACCTGCGCCAGCCTCAGTTGTATTTGCTCGATGAATAAATCTTGCCAGGATGACGTCACTATCAGAATTCTCACTTGTGGCTTCTAATGGAGATTTGGGAGTTGTGGTTCCAATTCCAATATTGCCATCCTTATCCTGAGTCAACCCTAGATTCCAGGTATTTAACCCAGAAGAAGTAAAAATCGACATTCTACTATTATGGGTCAAATTAGGATTTGAGTAACCTAATATTTTAGCACCAAATCCACTATCATCGTTCTTACCTCCTAGTTGAATACCTGCGCCAGCCTCAGCAGTATTTGCTCGATGAATAAATCTTGCCAGAATTAAGTCATTATTAGAGTTTTCACTCTTGACTTCTAAAGGAGAATTTGGAGTCGTGGTTCCAATTCCAACACTTCCTGTAGAGAAGTGTAGGTTGCCACTACTCGTCTGCCATTGTTGCGCCTGTGAGAAGAAGGTATTCAGCATAACAATTGACAGCATCAATAGAATTCTCGGCTCAATTTTTTTTACACGGGCTTTGAATTCATTCGAAGTAAAAAGGTTAATTACACACATATGTCAAATGGTTGAGGTTTAGATTAGTCTTGTATTTAATTTTTAGTTTGAGTTACCTTCAAAGCAGTAAGCTCTTGTTCCATTTTTTCCATTTTTTCAGCCTGAGCAGTTATTTTGTTAGCCTGTGCAGCCATCGCTTTCTCTTGCCTAATCAAATGCAAGGTCAATTCTTCTACTTTCTGCAGCAGCAGAATATTCATCTCTTTCAATGCTAATCCTTCTTCTGCCATTTCTGCCGCAGACGGAACCTCTGGAAGGTGTTTGTTGGCTTTGATGAATTGTTCTGTTTCTTCTAATGAACGGAGATCATAGTCTTCTTCAAATACAAAGTCTGCTCCATCCACGTCTTCAAGAATGAGTTCTTCGGCATTGATTGTGCCTTTGACCGAAAGCTCATGATCTGGAGAAGAGGTACCGATACCCAAGTTTCCAAGCAAATAACTATCACCAGTAGCTGCAAATTTTATTTTCGCACTGCTTCCATCACGTAAAAACAGCTCTCCTGAACCATTAGGAAAAGTCATGTTCAATACATCATTCCCAGTATTAGGGTCCGCTACCTTAAAGGTTCCAAAAACATGGAGCTTAGCATTTGGAGAGGCATTACCTATTCCTAAACCACCTCCAAGAAAGTAGCTATCACCTGTGGCAGCCAATTTTACTCTTGCGGCGCTTCCATTTCGCAACAACAACTCCCCTGAACCGTTCGGGAAAGTCATGTTCAACATATCATTCCCAGTATTAGGATCTGCAACCTTAAATGTGCCGAAAACATGGAGTTTAGCATTCGGAGAGACATTTCCTATTCCTAAACCACCTCCAAGAAAGTAACTGTCACCTGTGGCAGCCAGTTTTACTCTTGCGGCGCTTCCATTTCGCAAATACAACTCCCCTGAACCGTTCGGGAAAGTCATGTTCAACATATCATTCCCAGTATTAGGGTCTGCTACCTTAAACGTACCGAAAACATGGAGTTTAGCATTCGGAGAGGCATTTCCTATTCCCAGACCTCCAAGAAAATAGCTATCACTTGCCGCAGAAAGTTTAATTTGTGGAGAAGTTTGGTTACGAACCAACATCTCTCCTATTCCCAGATTGTTCTGAAGAATAAAGACCGTATTTGATGTATTCGGATCTGTTATTCGGAAATTACCATTTAGATGCAGTTTACTCAGTGGACTATTTGTGCCTATTCCTACATTACCCGTACTCAATATCGCGTCTCCACTTTGATTTACCCATTGCCGAGCAACAACGCTGAAACTAAGGCAAAGTGTTATTATAAATATTAAAGATGTTTTCATGTTTTTTTGGTTTATCGCTTCCGTTCAGGGTCGTTTAATTGTTTTTACAGGTTCAAGTGCATTAGACTATTTATTTTCGTTCATTAGGCTAATAAACTAGATATGCTGTCACTCCTTCGTCAATTTCTCCAATTGCTCCATGACTTTAATCATTTGTGATTGAAGATCTTGTACTTCCTTATCTTTTTCGATCAAATGCAACGTCAATTCTTCCACCTTCTGTAGCAGCAGAAAATTCATCTCTTTCAATGCTAATCCTTCTTCAGCCATTTCTACTGCGGACGGAACCTCAGGAAGGTGTTTGTTGGCTTTGATAAATTGTTCTGTTTCTGCTAACGAACGCAGGTCATAGTCTTCTTCAAAGACAAAATCTGGAACACCGTTGATATCAATATCTTCCAGAATGATCTCTTCCGCATTGATCTTACCATCTACTGATAGTTTCTCTGAAGGTGATGACGTTCCGATACCAACTTTCCCATCGGTTGAAACCCGGAAATATTCTGCTCCTGAATGATGAAGTCTGTAACTGCCTTGATAGTTGTCGACGTGCCAATCATTGTAACCAGATGGTCCTTCCAGATAAATTTCGCCGCCTTCACTTGCTGTGGATGCTTCAGAAATTAGATTTCCGGCTCTTACATCTCCAATGACATGAAGCTTGGTGGTAGGTTGTGCGGTGCCAATACCCACATCACCGGCCCCGGTTATTCGAATGCGTTCTTCAAATCCGGCATCACTCCCAGAAGTGTGTAATCTAGTCTTAAACGACAACCCGCCACGCCAGGTACTGTTAGCACCTCCACGTTCGTCTACACCAATAATCTTTGCCAATCCGATAGTAGAAGCAAACTCAATGGCAGGACCGGTGGTTCCTTTGAATTCCGATCCTTCGTTGCGCAAAATCAACATCGGAGCTGTGCCCAGGTCTTCAGGTTTCCTTAATTCCAAAAGCGATAAAGGCTGACTGGTACCAATCCCAATATTTCCATCAGCAGTAATTCTCATGCGCTCATAGAAACCTGCGTCACTACCGAGGGTGTGAACACGTGTCTTGAAAATCAAACCACCTCTGTATGTACTATTGCTACTACCACGCTGGTCATAACCCATGATTTTAGCCAATCCAATCGACGTAGAAAACTCGATACCTGGCCCCCAATTATTTCCTAAATCTGCACCTGGATTCCTAAGTGATAAGATGGGAGAACTCCCTAAGTCCGGATTGACGAGCAGATCCATTTTATTCCCGCTGGTATCGACATTTATTTGACTGAAACCTGAAAAGACCAGCAGCCCCATGGTCATGGTCAAGAAAATTACTTTAGTTCTCATATTGTTTTCATTTATTCCTTAGTCATTGTCCAATTCAGCTTGTAACTATCGAAATCTTCACCATATCCAGATTTCTACGAATACGAAATCATACAAATCATTCGAGGTTCCAATACAAGCATGTTCCGTTACATCACCTAAAATGATAGGCTATTGGATGAAATGGAGTGTTTATTTAATTGCCTGGTTTTGCTTAGCTATTCTAAGAGACATTCAAATGAACTGTCGTTGTTTAAATGTTCATTTGAACTCTCTTAAAACAAATGTATAATAAAAGTTTCATCTCGAAAAGTAACATGCCCACAATGAACGATCGTTACTTTTTCAAGGATAGAAGTATTCTTTTAAAAGACGAATGGTACCTACGATTATGAAAATGGACCATACAAACTTTATGATCCGATCAGGTTCATTGAATCCGTCGCACTTTGGCATATTTCTACAGGCTTTCTTCCTTAGGGGAAGTCGCTAGTTGACAGTTGTATTTACTTAGCCTTTCAATGCTACTTCCGTAGCACTAATGATCTTCTTCATTTCTTCCTCGCCAATGGCCGTAGAAATGAACAACGCTTCGTATTGAGAGGGGGCCAAATACACTCCTTGCTCCAACATGGACCGGAAGTACTTTCCAAACCGCTCAGTATCTGTGCTTTTCGCTGATTCAAAATCAATCACTTTCTGATCGGTAAAGAACAGGGTATACATACTACCGATGTGATTGGTCGTATAAGGCAAACTGTATTGCTTCAAAATAGCTTCGATTCCCGAAACAATTTTGCCTGTAATCTCATCTAATTGGGTGTAAATGGAGGTGTCCTCATTGAGTGTAGACAAGATGGCCAAACCGGCGGCCATGGCTACTGGATTTCCAGAAAGTGTTCCTGCCTGATAAACCGGACCTGCTGGTGAAACGTAATCCATGATCTCCTTCTTGCCTCCGTAAGCTCCTACAGGCAAGCCTCCGCCGATGATCTTTCCCAGAGTTGTCATGTCGGGAATCACTCCTAGTCTTTCCTGAGCGCCGCCTTTTGACAAACGAAATCCAGTCATGACTTCATCAAAAATGAGCACGATCCCTTCCTTCGTACATAGCTCACGCAAACCTTCCAAAAATCCGGGTTCTGGCAATACGCATCCCATGTTACCTCCTACCGGCTCCACGATGATTGCGGCCACTTCATCTTTGTTATTAGCCACAAGCGCTTTTACGGCTTCTAAATCATTGAAAGGGGCCAACAAGGTATCCTTCGCTGTTCCTGAAGTAACTCCAGGGCTATCAGGCGTTCCCATGGTAATCGCCCCGCTTCCTGCAGCAATCAAAAACGAATCACCATGACCATGATAGCAGCCTTCGAATTTGATGAATTTATCTCTTCCGGTAAATCCTCTTGCCACACGAACTGCTGACATAGTGGCCTCTGTACCAGAGTTGACCATTCTTACCTTTTCAACTGAAGGGACCATGTCCACAATCAGTTCAGCAATCTCCACTTCTCTCCTACCAGGCGCCCCGAAGGATGGGCTGTCTTTTACGGCATCAAATACCGCTTTTTCAACTGCTTCATGTGCATGTCCCAGGATCATCGGCCCCCAGGAATTGATCATATCAATATATGCATGACCATCTTCATCATAGAGATAGGCACCTTTGGCCGATTTGATGAATAGCGGATTACCGCCTACGGCGTTAAATGCGCGTACTGGCGAATTGACCCCACCGGGTATCACCAACTGCGCCTTGTCAAAAAGCGCTTTACTCTTCGAATGATCCATCTGAATTTGTGACCGGACTTAACCGGCTGTTTTTGAAGCTAATGATAGGGACGATCTGATTGTCGTTATTAATACCAAACTCATAACCACTCATGGTGGTTCCCGAATAAAATCCTTCCCTCAGAAAGCCATTCTGGAAATACTTGCCATGTTTATGCAGCATCATTCCAAGATATTTCAGAGATTCATATCCGAAGAAGACGAAATCTGAAGGAATGCTTGCGTAGGTATTGATGGCCCGCTGATATAAGGCCTTATAGGCTTCACTTCGTTTATTGATAAATTCAGGGTAAGCCAACTCTACATCTAATCGTTCGAATTGTTCATAGTCAATGACCTTGAAGTCAATCCAGTTCCCATAGCCCAGTAGGCCAATGGAGTCTGGTCGGCTTTCGATGGCACTTATAAAATTGTTCACAATGCCATTGTCTCTGGAAGAAACCATGATATGACCAATGCTGTCTTCGATTACATTGAACTTCATCTCGTAATAAACCAGGGAATCACCTTCTGTTTCTTCTTCTTCACTAATGATGAGGTATTCCATCTCTATCTCTGATTCCGGATCTATCTTTCGGTTCTTAATGAATCGACCTGGTATCTCCATCAAAGAATCCACTTCTTCCATGGTCGCGATGTATTCTTCATGCTGCTCAATGAGAGAATCCAGAATGGGGCGACTGGTCTCATTATCGATGGATCGATAATCCAGCACTTCAAAGCCTGCTTCTTCGATGACGTTTTTATAATTCAATGCAACGATGGAATCACGATCATTGCTAGAGAAATAAACCAGTGCCCGGTTATTTTCCGGGAACCGAACCTGGGCTCGTTCAGCTAGTTTCACGCCAATCGTAGGGTATCCCGCTTTAAGCAAATACCCAAAATCATTTCCGTCTACCACGGTTTGATTGGAAGAAACCGGATTGACCATATTGATTTGATGCGCTGCGGAGTATGCTTTAACAACTTCAAGAGGACCCGGTAGTAGTGGTCCAATGATCAAATCGCTCTCTTTCAATGAAGGATTGAGCAACAACTTCTGAGTCTCTTGTGCACTACGCTTGGTATCATAAGGATAAAGATCGATAACAAGGCCTAAGGAATCCAATTCCTGCTGTGCCAGCAGCATTCCCTGATAGAAATCCACAATGATCTTATTTGATAGTATTGGCCCGGGAGCTTCAAGGCTATCAAACATGAACGGTAGCATCACAGCAATGGAATACGAAGGCCTTCGCACTTCCGCATTACTTACTTCGGAGTAATCTTCAACATCCAATTCATAACGCTGGATCAACTCTTTCAACAATGCAAAATCCTCCTGTGAAGATCGATCCAGCTTTTTAGCTAATTCTGTTACAACCAGCCGGTCTTCTGGGAATTCCTCCTTCAATACTTTTAGCTGTTCCAACGATGCCCGTGGAATATATCTTTGACGCAATTCATCCAGATTATTCGAGAATCGGTCCCTATACTCCTGGGTGTATCTCAACCCGTCTGTATATTCCTCGCGTTCAAAATGGGTCTTTGTCAGCCAGAAATAAACATCTGGCAATTGATCCCAGGTGGGATTGTTCGAAATAATAAGTTTCCAAACAGAAATAGCCGCTGCCTTTTCATTTTGTCGATAAGCCGCCAGGCCGGTATAAAAAGTAGCGTAGGAACCAAAAGCAGGATCATCTGATAAAGCCGCAAAAGCACTTCTGGCAGAAGCATATTGTTCCTCCCTAAAGAGCCGCTTAGCTTCTAAAAATTCAGATTGTGACACCTGAGCAATAGAAATTATGCCAGACATCAGGAAAAACAATGGAAGGAAGATTCTTTTCAAAATAGGCCGGATTAAACGCATGGTGAATTTAACTAATCATTCCCATTCGATGGTTGCCGGTGGCTTAGAACTGATATCATAAACCACGCGGTTGATCCCTTTTACCTGATTGATGATCTTATTGGAAACTCTTCCCAGAAAATCATACGGCAAATGGCACCAATCTGCTGTCATACCATCCAGGCTGCTTACTGCACGCAATGCTACTACTCGCTCGTAAGTGCGCTCATCCCCCATCACTCCGACAGACTGCACAGGCAATAACATCGCTCCGGCTTGCCATACATCATCGTACAGACCTTCCTCTTTCAATCCATTGATGAATATATGATCCACTTCTTGCAGTATCTGTACTTTATCCGCCGTGATATCCCCGAGAATTCGAATGCCAAGGCCAGGACCTGGGAATGGGTGTCGCCCCAGGATGTTGTCCGGGATTTCCAGAGAGCGTCCTACGCGTCGAACGCCATCCTTGAACAATGTCTTCAAAGGCTCCACCACCTTCAATTTCATGCGCTCCGGCAAACCACCCACATTGTGATGTGATTTGATGGTGACGGAGGGGCCGCCCACGGAAACAGACTCAATGATGTCAGGGTAAATGGTTCCCTGTCCTAGCCATTTCACCTCCTGAATGCGATGAGCTTCTTCGTCAAATACTTCGATAAACGTGCGCCCAATAGCTTTCCGCTTGTCTTCGGGATCGGTCAAACCAGCTAAGGCACTGTAGAACCGATCTTTAGCATCTACACCTTTTACATTCAGTCCCATCTGCTGGTAGCTCTCCAGCACATCTTCAAATTCATTTTTACGAAGCAAGCCATTATCAACAAAAATGCAAAACAAGTTAGCCCCGATGGCCTTGTGGATCAATTCTGCAGCAACAGAGGAATCCACGCCTCCGGAGAGTCCCATGACCACCTTATCCTCTCCTAATTGTTCCTTCAATTCCTGAACGGTACTTTCTACAAACTGTGCAGGCGTCCAGGTCTGATTAGCACCACAGATCCCTACTACAAAGTTGTGTAGCAGTTGTTTTCCCTGCACACTGTGCGTTACCTCAGGGTGGAATTGAATACCGTAGGTAGGCTCCCCTTCAATGTGATAGGCCGCCACAGGAATATCTTTGGTATGGGCAATGGTAGTGAAATTTGAAGGCAGATTGGTGATGGTATCACCGTGCGACATCCAAACCTGACTGTCGTTATCAATTCCCTCAAACAATTCGTTAGATCCATTTACTTCAATGGATGATCGACCATACTCGCGATGTGCCGACCGGGCCACCCTACCTCCGGCCTTATGAGCCAATAATTGTGCTCCGTAACAAACACCCAGTACCGGAAGGCTTCCAAGGCGTTGCCTATCGATATCTGGTGCCTGATCCTCCAATACAGAACAAGGACTTCCGCTCAGTATTACACCTTTGACGGAATCGTCAGGGTCTGGAAAATTACTGAATGGATGTATCTCGCAATAAACATTGAGTTCGCGTACTCTTCTGGCAATAAGCTGCGTATATTGCGAGCCGAAATCCAGGATCAGAACTTTTTCTAACATGGCCGCAAAATTAGGCAGAGTCCTGATATGTTACCAGTCTTCCGAACGCATAAAATCGGAAGTTTAGAAAAGTCAAAACCATATGCGATTTCAAAAGGTTTCAAAACCTGTTTCACCGTCAATTTCGCAAGTTGTAAGATGTCCAAAGAGAAAGAAAGATTAGCAGAAGAATGTGAGGATACCCCTTGGAAGATTTGGGGGCCTTATCTTTCAGAAAGGCAGTGGGCCACCGTTCGAGAAGACTATACGGAACATGGCAATGCCTGGGAAGGAGTGATCCATGACCATGCCCGCAGTAAGGCTTACCGATGGGGTGAAGACGGTATTGGTGGATTCAGCAACACGGATCAGCGCATCTGTTTTTCGTGGGCTTTCTGGAATGGCAAAGATCCCATTCTGAAAGAGCGCTTGTTCGGACTGACAGGTTCGGAGGGCAATCATGGCGAGGATGTAAAGGAGCTGTACTATTATCTCGACAGTACACCTACGCATTCTTACATGAAGATGCTTTACAAGTATCCTATGATGGAATATCCCTATGCGCAACTGGTGGATGAGAACACCAAACGCTCGCATAAAGACAGGGAATATGAATTGATCGACACGGGGATTTTCGATGACGACAAGTACTTCGATATCTTTCTGGAATACGCCAAAAATACCCCTACCGATTGCCTTTTTCGTGCAACAGCACACAATCGATATAACGAAACGGCAGATCTTTTTATCTTACCAACCGTGTGGTTTCGAAATACCTGGTCATCTCGCCGGGATCCGGTCCGGCCACGCCTATTTCTAAAAGACTCACAAACCATTCAGGTGGATCATCATTTATTGGGGACATATTACATGTACTTAAGTGAAGAAGTCGAGGAAGTGGTATTCACTGACAATGAGACCAATCGAGAGCGGCTTTACGGCATCAAAAACACAGCTACTTATTTCAAAGATGCTTTCCATGAATACCTGATCAATGAGGAAAAGGTGATCAATGACAAGCAATTTGGTACCAAATCGGCAGGGATCTACCGACTCAAGGTAAAGCCTAATGCACCAACGGAAGTCAAGGTCCGACTCAGCAATCAACCTCTCGTAGACCCATTTGGTGATTTTGATCAAATCTTTCAGAGTCGTCTGGATGAAGCCGATGAATTTTATGGACAGATTCAACAGAAAGTAACTCACAAAGAGCTTTGCAACATCCAACGTCAAGCTTTCGCTGGCATGATGTGGAGCAAACAGTTCTATTATTACAACATGCAAAACTGGTTGCATGGTGATCCCGGAAGACATGATCCTCCGGCCAATCGCAAGCATGGTCGTAACAAGGATTGGGAACATCTGTTCAACTACCACATCATCTCCATGCCAGATAAATGGGAATACCCCTGGTATGCTGCGTGGGACCTGGCTTTTCATTGTTTGCCCATTGCCAGGATCGATCCGGAATTTGCCAAAAATCAACTGCTTTTACTGCTCAATGAACGTTACCAGCATCCAAATGGACAGATCCCGGCTTATGAATGGAACTTTAGCGATGTAAACCCTCCGGTACATGCATGGGCCGTATTACGCGTCTATCAGATCGATAAGGAAATGTCCGGCAAAGCAGACCTGGACTTTCTACAGAAGTGCTTTCACAAACTGATCATCAACTTCACCTGGTGGGTGAATCGCAAAGATGAAGACGGTAACAACCTCTTCGAAGGTGGATTTCTTGGACTGGATAATATTGGGGTCTTTGATCGCAATCACCAGATCTTCGAAAACTCCCGGCTGGAGCAGGCAGACAGTACGAGTTGGATGGCCATGTTCGCCTTGAATATGCTGAAGATCTCCCTGGACCTGGCCATGGAATACCCGGTGTATCAGGACATGTCGATCAAGTTTTTTGAGCACTTCCTCTACATCTCGGCAGCGATGAACGATGTAGGACAAAATCACATTGATCTGTGGGATGATGAGGACGAGTTCTACTACGACATCATACGCAGACCGGATGCTCAAGACCAGCAAATGAAGGTGAGATCAATGGTAGGTCTGATCCCTTTGTACGCGGTAGAAATCCTCGATGGCGAAGCTTATGCCAGGCTACCGGAGTTCAGAAAGAAGCTTGACTTACTACTCAAAGAACGACAACACTTGTCGAAATTGGTGTCACGCTGGGGCGAAGAGGGAAAAAACCACAACCGCCTATTAAGTATCGTTCGGATCCATCGCATGAAACGAATCCTGGAACGCATGCTGGATACTGAAGAGTTCCTATCGCCTTATGGCATTCGTGCGCTATCTAAATACCATGAAAAGCACCCGTATGAATTCCCTTTGAAAGACGAGGTATTACGTGTAGCTTATTTGCCCGGTGAATCCGACAGCTCATTCTTTGGCGGAAACTCCAACTGGCGAGGACCGGTATGGTTCCCTGTGAATTACCTGTTGCTGGAATCCATGTCAAGATTCGATCAGTTTTATGGAGAAGGATTCACCATTGAATACCCGACCGGATCGGGAGAAAAGAAAACACTTCAGGAAATTGCGCATCAAGTTTGTTGGCGAATGTTTGAGATATTTTTGCCCAACAAGGAAGGGAACCGGCCGCTCTATGCGGATCAAAAGAAATTTCAGGAAGATCCACATTTCAAAGATTACATACTCTTTTACGAATATTTCCATGCGGATTCCGGTGAAGGCCTGGGAGCAGCCCACCAAACAGGCTGGACTGGTTTAGTGGCTGAAATGATCCATCGATACTATAACTGACCGAACAAGCGTTAAATTTGCTCCATGCCTAAGCAAGCATGGTATCATCATTTTTTTGCATTACTGTTGTTTGTTGCAACGGGGACAGCCTCTGCTCAGTCTTCAATAGAAATCATCTATACCATTGATGATGGACTCCCATCAAATACGGTATACGATTTGATACAAGACGACAGGGGATACATGTGGTTTGGTACGGATGCAGGCCTGAGCAGATTTGATGGCTATGAATTCAAGAATTATGAATTAAGTGATGGTTTGCCAGATATGGATATCCTTAAATTCTTCAAGGACTCTTCAGGAAGAATATGGATGTATTCATTTAATGGCAACATGGGTTACGTCAAAGAGGACTCTATCTTCTCCACTGCCAACAACCAACTTCCGTCAGCATTAGACTACAATTCCCGGATCACCCAGATACTTGAATTCGAAAGTAAAATTTTCATCTCCGCCTATCATGGTCCGATTAAGATCTTCGACCCAGTTAATCAAACGCTGATTGAACCTCCAATTGATGATCTATTGGGCACCTACATCTGTAAATGCCAGGAATCACTGCTAGGGGTTATCTCCAGAAGTAACCGAAAACCCGCTATGAGAAAAGAAGACGTGGCAACGGGTTTGACCATGGTTAAATTCAACCCCAACCCCACTCCTAATATAGCCGACTTCTACGAAGAATTAACACTTAACAATCAGGTCTTTCTGAGAAGTGGTCTTGGTTATTTCATTTGTATTGATGATTTGTTGATCACACATTCCAACCAGGTAGAGGCAAATGGACTTAAAATTCTTGACACCCGCAACCTCACCTCATACCTCTCCAGCACCATTCAAGAATCGGGTATCAGGGTTTTGAGTGTCCGAACGCTGGCAGGTAAAGTTTTGGTCCATACTTCGATAGGTGTATACGAATACGATCCTAAGGCAGACCAATTCACTCTTAAACATGAACAGGAAGGCAATACCTCCAGCTATGTAGATCACGAAGGAAACATCTGGCTTACGTCTCTGAAAAACGGAGTAATGTTCAAGCCAGTGAATAAAGTTAAACAGGCATCATTACCGCTACCGGAAATTGATCAAATGACTGTAAATGCTGACCAATTGATCCTGGTAGGACAAAAAAACCGGCTCATATTCATGAATTCAGACTTTGAAAAAGAAAAAGAATTCATATTGAATGAACGTGCTGGCTATAAATACCTCAATGCCTATGAGCATGTAGTTGCATTGGGCTCCAATGCAAGTTTTTCGTTATTGGACAGTCGGAATGGTGAACCGATCAGAAAGTCTGAGATGAACGTACGTGCTGTTTATATCAAGGACTCCCTTATATATATTGCCTCTAGCAGGTCCAGGGTTACGGAATTAGATTTAAACTCAGGAGAAGAACAATCCTTCATTTGGACCAATGGCCGGATCAATGATTTGTTGGTCAGAAAGGATTCAATCATGATGGCCACAGACCGGGGTTTTTTTATTCTGGATAAGCAATTTAACATCAAGAAGGCGCCCATTAATGATGTTAGAGTCGCACAAATTTTAGTAGATGAGGATCAACTTTGGCTTCCAACCACAGGTAGAGGCCTGCTCAATTTTAAGGACGGACAAGTGGTCAATTACTCGCAAGAGCTTGGTATTAATCAAACCATTGCTGAACATGCGATATTAACCGGGAGTACCCTATGGTTCTCTTCCAATAAAGAACTTTTCAAGATCGACCTGAAACAAAACAGTTTCGAGATCATCGATAAATCTGATGGTCTTAAGAGCATAAAAAACCGGGATATCGTAGCCTTCAATGGCAATGTACTTGTCGCTCAGGATGATGGGATCAAAGTAATTGACCTGGCCGCAAGTTTTGAAGAAACCAGTGAGTTTTCAATCATCATTGACCGACTGGAAGGATCAGACGGATACAATTATAAAGGTAAGCCATTTGATATCCCCTATTCAGTGGGCACGTTGAAAATGATATTCAAGGCCTTGATCTTTCGTAATCAACCAAACCTCACCTATCGATATCGCCTGAAACAACATGAAACTGATACGCCACCTTGGTCGAACTCTAACATCAACACCGTTAATTACTCCAAACTAAATCCCGGGAGTTATACTTTCGAAGTGAGCGCCCGAACAAAAAATAGTGAGTGGTCACCTGCCACAACCCTACCATTCACCATTGTTCCTGCTTACTGGCAAACCCTCTGGTTCAAGGCATTGATCTTAGGGATCATATTGATGATTGCGGGCTTAATTTACAATTCGTTTACTAGAAACATTCGGCTCAAACGAAAACTGGAAAATGACCGGATCGCTGCCGAAATCAAAGCATTGAAAGCACAGATTAATCCGCACTTTTTATTCAATGCGCTCAATTCCATTCAATCATTCCTATTGAGTAATGAAAATGAACTCGCAGAAGAATATCTCGTCAAGTACAGCAAGCTCATGCGAAGGATACTGGACCAATCAAGCCTGTTGACCAACCACATACATGAAGAGCTAAAGACCATTCAACTCTATGTAGATTTGGAAAAATACCGGTCAAGCAATGGGTTTGAGTTTAGAACCACCATCGATCCGGATGTCTACGAAGAACAAAAAATTCCATCCATGATCCTGCAGCCCGTAATCGAAAATGCCATTTGGCATGGTGTGCACAATCGAGAAAATGGCCTGATCCACTTACACGTAAAAAGAGAAGATGAAGCAACCCTGCTGATAGAAGTATCAGATAATGGTAGAGGGTTTGATCCTGACACGACTAAAAGCTCATCAAAAGGTTCCGGATTGGTGAAAGACCGATTGGCACTGCTCAATCAAATGGAAGGAATCAAATCGACATTCTCTGTTCAAACGGCCGTTAATCAAGGTACCACTGTTTCCATTTGGGTAGCTGGCGAATTAAATTGATTGGAGGGACATACCACTTAGGCATCGAAATAGGCAAAATAATTACCTCAAGACGTGTACAGGCAGTTAGTTTTCCTTCCCGTTTTAGTCCCGATTTTGACCGATCTGGGTGAAAAAGTCCCGGAAAGCCTTAAGGCTGGTTTCGACTAGCTTATATTTGTTAGGTCAGGTTGAATTATTGTTGCTTTATATTAAGGATGACTGGACCCATTCGTTAAATGCAGCAAGAGTTTAGCTATTTGTTAAACAGGTGGATTGAAATAATTATTGATTGAATGATCTCAGCAGTATTGGTAGATGATGAGCCTTTGGCTATAAAGACGTTGAGGTTACTCCTGGATAAGCACTGCCCCGAAATATCTGTTGTCGGTGAGTGCAACAACATCACCGACGCCTACAGCCTGATCCTTGAAACACGTCCTAAACTCATTTTTCTTGACATTAATATGCCCAATGGATCCGGGCTTCAATTGCTCGAACGCTTTCAGGACGTGGATTTGGAGGTCATTTTTACTACGGCACATCAGGAACATGCCATTCACGCACTACGTCTTTCAGCCCTGGATTATATCCTGAAGCCGATCAGTTCAGAAGATCTGAAAAATGCCGTTCAGCGCTTCATGAAGAAGAAATGGTCCAGTGATTATCACCTCCTGGCGCAAATTTTACAAGAAAAAACCCTCACGAGATTCGCGGTTCCAGCAGTTGATGGTATCCGAATCATCAATACCAAAGAGATCCTGTACCTCTCAGCTGATAAGAATTACACCACGGTTCACCTACCCGATGAGGACATCATCTCCTCCAAACCCCTGGGTGACTATGAAAAACTGCTGCGCGATCATGGATTCTTTCGTATCCATCGGTCATTCATTATCAACCTCCGACGACTGCTGAAGTTCAAGAAAGGCAAAGAAGCGCAGGTTGTTCTTGATAACGGGATGGAATTAGACGTTTCCAGGAATCGAAAAGACGAATTGATCCGGGAAATTGAGAAGATCGCTTAGCCAGGTACACTTCGTCCTAGAATAGTTACCATTTATCCTTACTAATACGTCATTAATTCATCGAGCGATTGATTGTTTCGCTTGCCCGGATAGGTATGATACCTTTGAAATGAGGATAGACCTAAAGGTCAATTCTTGAGTGAAGAAGTGCTCCCAAACAATAAGGTCCAAATCTTCAACCGCATAACCTGACAGAAACATGTGACGATCTGAAGGAAGTTTTTCCTTCCGTTATTGCATTCGATTTTCCAAGAAACAACATTCTTTCTTGGAATGTCGAGGCGATAAGATTCTATTTGCTGCCATGAACATCGGATTATTATTCGACATGGATGGTGTGATTGTGAACAATCACGAATATCACTACCAAAGCTGGCAACTCATGTGTGAAAAATACGGCAAGCCATTGTCGCAGGATTCATACATGCAAAACATGAATGGCCGTACCCTCAATGAGGTGGTACAGTTCATTTTCGAAACGGAAATGTCCATGGAAAGGGTACGTGAAATTGGAGAAGAAAAGGAGGCAATCTATCGCGATCTCTACCGCAAACACCTGGCACCTACCGATGGTTTATTGACATTTTTAGCAGCTTGCTCAGCAGCGAGTATCCCGATGGTTGTTGGCACCTCTGCCCCAACCCGAAACGTTGATTTTACGCTTGATGGCCTTGGCATTCGTTCGATCTTTCAAGGAGTGTTAGACGAACGAGCGGTTACCAAAGGAAAGCCCAATCCTGAAATCTATCAGAAATGTGCAGCTTCTATTGGTCTACCGAACCAGCAATGCGTGGTTTTCGAAGATGCTCTCTCCGGGATCGAAGCTGGAAAGGCGGCGGGCAGCAAAGTCATCGCACTGGCTACTTCACACAAACGCTCAGAATTAGACGCTGACCTGATCATCGATGATTTTACTCAACTCGGTTTGGAACAAATCCACGAACTTTTCAGTACATAAGAATGATGATGAAATTAAAACTATTAATGCTGGCACTAATGATGATTGTGGCTTTTGGTGCAAGTGCTCAGCAACTGAAGATCGCAAAACTGAAATACAGTGGTGGTGGCGACTGGTATGCTAACAAAACGGCACTACCCAACCTGATCAATTATTGTAATCGGAACCTACGTACTGACTTGTTCAAAGAAGAGGATATTGTAGAAGTAGGAAGTCCGGACCTGTTCCTCTACCCTTATGTATACATGACAGGTCATGGTAATGTGACCTTCAGCGATGAAGATGCACTTAACCTTAGAAGATATCTGACCTCAGGGGGTTTTCTGCACATTGATGACAATTACGGAATGGATCCATTTGTCCGATTGGAAATGAAAAAAGTATTCCCAAACGCAGAATTTGTGGAGCTTCCATTTGACCATCCGATCTATCATCAGAAGTATGATTTTGCAAAAGGTCTTCCCAAGATCCACGAGCACGACGGCAAGCCCCCACAAGGATTAGGTATTCTTGTCGATGGACGATTGGTTTGTTACTACTCCTACGAGTCTGACCTTGGCAACGGCTGGGAAGATCAGGTCATCTATAACGATCCCGAGGCCAAGCGCCAGCAAGCCTTAAGAATGGGCGCAAATATTATTTCGTTCGTGTTTACGATGGAGAATTAGATAATCCCCCTTTACAAAGGGGGTGGTCGAAGACCGGGGGATTTCACAACAACTCCTCCAGCGAAGGAAAAGCACCACGTTGGACCATTTTATTGTACCAGGTCATGATCTCTCCGACGATTTTCTTACCGTTTTTGATTGCTTTGACCGCTTTGCTCAAAGCCAGCTTATCATCCGTAAGTTTCTTCCATTACACGCTTTACTTGACTACCCAAGCCCTTCTTCTTATAACTTAAGATCCCGGTATTACTCTACTTCACTCTACAAACCGGATTGACGGTTCTAAATATTGACCTACTCCTGCTTCAGCGCATGCACCGGATTCGCACTTGCGGCACGGTAAGATTGGACCACCACCAGTAGTAACGTGAAAAGTAATACCGTCACCACCGGGATCACGAGCAGCATCCAGTCAATCTCGATACGCTTCGCAAATTCCTGAAGCCAGTCATTACCGTAGAAGTAGGCAATAGGTGATGCAATAACCGCAGCAATAATGACCATCACGGCAAAGTCTCTCAAAATCAAAGAGGTAATGCGTTCAGAAGAAGCACCGAGAACTTTTCGAATGGCTATTTCTTTGTAGCGGCGTTCCAGCACATAAGCAGCCAATGAGAGCAGCCCCAAAGACGCAATGAAAATGGCAAGGATCGAAAACAGCTTAAACATGCTGCCAAATCGTTCTTCATTTTCGTATAAGCGATTAAAAGCATCATTCAGGAACACTGCTTCGAATGGATAATCTCCGGCCACTTCCTGCCACTGCGCTTCGATGGCTTTTACTGTCGAAAGAAAATCACCCTTGATACGAACTAATGCATAACTACTGACGGAAACGAACCCATTGACATCATCTTCATACCGAATCACCAGCGGACGACTTCTCCGCTTCACCGTGGTGGCATAAAAATCTTCTACTACTCCTATGACCGTGAAATTTCTATCTCGTCCTCGTGAAAGGGTAGTTCCAACTGCATTCTCCCCAATGATCTTTGCGAAATGTTGATTGACGATCACGGTCATGCTATCTGCTAATCGGCCTGGCTGAAAGAAACGACCGTCCACCATTTGGAGATCCAGGACATCCATGTAATGTTCATCTGCAAAAATGTGATCCGGACCATGCTTCGAGGGGTTATCGGATATGATCTCATACCCCCAATTCGAGATTCCTCCACCTGGACGTTGGTTCGTGAGAGTAACGCTTTGTACCGAAGCATTTTGAGCGACCTGACTCTTGAAATAATCAAACTTTTCTGCAATAGCAGTCATGTTACTGATGGCCAATACCTCCTCAGTTTCTAACCCAAGGTCTGTGTTCTGCATTAATTTGACTTGTCGGTCCACAATGATGGTGGTGGCAATCAGAAAAATAGACACCACAAATTGGAAGATGACCAAAAACTTGCGTACTCCTGCCCCACTTCCTTTTGGACCCTCTCCCTTGAGCGCCTGGACTGGTCCAATGGAAGAAATGTAAAATGCCGGATAGCCACCCGATAGTAGCGTGGTAATAACTACAAGAATCGCAACCAAAGTGAAACCAGTCTGTGAAGCAATATCGGAAAACATCATGCTTCTTTCGGTCAAGGAATTGAAGAAGGGCAACGACAATGCCGCCAGCGCAAAACCAAGAATCGTAGCGGTCAGCACCACCATCAAAGACTCGGTCAAAAATTGCTTCATGATGTCCTGACGGGTAGTCCCAAGTACCTTTCTAACCCCCACTTCTTTGTGGCGTAACCCTGCCCTTGCGGTGGTCATGTTAATGAAATTGATGGTTGCGATCAACAAGATGAGCACCCCGATAAAACCCAGGATCAAAACATCACTGAACTTCCCTCCTTTGCCCAGTGATAAATGCGGATGATGCAAGTGAAGGTCCTTTAGGGACTCCAGTGTGAAGAAAGGATTTCCACCTTCCAGCCTTTCCAAAATATAATCTTCAATATTTTCCCCATCCTCTGCGACTTCTTTGGCATAGTTGTGCCGAACGAAATCAACAAATTTGGCCTCCATGATGGGTTCCTGTTCCGACCTTGTCAGTTTAACGAAACTGAAATAATTATTCCCTGTCCAATAACCGGTGGTAACGTACCACTCTCTTGGAAAAGAGACAATGAATTCAAAAGGAATGGAGGTGAGCCTGGGAGGATCACTCACCAATGCCGTAATGGTATAATTATCCCCTTCAACCTCGATCACCTTGCCGATAGGGTTCTGTCCTTTGTAGTGTCGTTCGGCGAATGTTTGGGTAATCACCATAGAATTGGGAGCAATCAGGGATGTTTTGGGTTCCCCTTGTAGAAATTCCTGAGGGAATACGTCAAAAAATGTAGAATCGGCCACTAGACCATTGGTTATTTTGGTCGTCTGACCATCAATCTTCACCACATAATCATTTACCTTCCAAAGTCTTGTGCCTGATTCGACTTCTGGGTAATCCTGAATTAATGTGGCAACCATTCGCGCAGGTGTGTACCTACCTTTACCTCCATTGGTCACATAAAAAGTTCGATCGCTATCTGAATAGAAATCATCGTAGCTCAGTTCCATATTGATATGGATGGCGATCAATAAACAGCTGGCTATGCCTACGGTAAGACCTAGGATATTGATCAGAGAATAAGCAGCCTGTCTTCGCATGTTGCGAAATGAGATTTTGACGTGGTTTTTAAACATGGGATAAGTACTTTTTGGATAGACATCTTCAGGCCCCTTCAAATATCGGGGACGAAGAAAACGAATGATATTCCAGGCAAATGACCAGTTTGCCTTTTGCTCATGATCGCGACTCTGGCGTTCATGTATTTCCAGTAAATCACCTTCGATGTACTCTACATAACTGGGTTTGCAAAGCCTTCGAAAAAAATTCAGCAGCCAGCCAGGTGGTTGAGGAGTGTGTTCAGCCATTGATCTCGGATAGGACGACTTTAGGAATTTGATCATACAGATCGTTACGCATCTTACGTGTCATTTGAATGGCTTGAACACCTAGGTCCGTGACTTCAAAATACCGCTTTCTACGACCACCTCGTTCCCCGGTAGCACCTCCTACATTGGACTTCAAAAAGCCTTTCTTCTCCAATCGGTCCAATGCTGTATGCACTGCACTGATGTTGATTTTACGACCCGTTTGTTCGGCAATGGTGTCCATGACACTCACTCCGTAAGCCTGGCCATGCAGGATGGCTGTGATGAGCAGTACCAACTCCTCAAATTCACCTATTTGTATCCGCTTCATTTGATTTACAATAGTGAAATATATGTAAGGATACGAAATTAAATCAGATTTGATTTACAATGGTGAAATAAATGTCTCTGAAAATATTTTACAGACAAAAGTCAACTTAATAAATTCTTTTGTCGTTATTTTACAGACAAAAGTCAAATTAAACATTCATATTGGCTATACGTCATTACCAACGAAGTGAAGTAATCTTCCTAAAAGAGGGTGGAACTCCCTTCAAAAAAGATCGCTTCAATGACTTACCCTTCAGGAAGTCAAATTCGCGATGACGGGAGCAAATAGATTAATTAATTGCTTATGTCCCGAACCTATCTCGGAGAGTTCGAAGAACTCGTTTTATTGATTGTAGGTGTGCTTTTTCAGGACGCTTATGCGGTGGCGATCACCAAGGAAATACAAGAACAGTCCGGACGACCGGTCAACGTCAGTTCTGTTCACAAGTCCTTGTATCGCCTGGAAAAGAAAGGCATGCTTGAATCTACTCTCGGTGCACCTGAAAGCAAACGCGGTGGAAAAAGAAAGCGCATCTTCTCCATCACGGCGTTAGGAAAAAAAGCACTGGATGAGTCCATGGACTTGCGTACTCGCTTGAGACAGCAAATTCCTGAAGTAGCCTTCAAACTCAAAACGATCGGTTCATGAATCAAAAACCGCCTGTACCGAAGTTAGCTCACTGGCTGTTCCGGCTGTATTGCGCCCCGTACTTGTACGAGGAAATGCACGGCGATCTGGAAGAGTTCTATTACGAAAGAGTGGAACTCAAAGGCTTGTTCAAAGGCAAACTCTTTTACTGGTGGAATGTCATCCGTTGTTGTCAGCCTTATGCCTGGCGGCCACTACCCAAAAGTCAAATCTCAAATATCATGTTGAAAAGTAACATCAAAGTCGCCTATCGTTCCCTGAAGAGGAACAAGGTTCACGCCTCCATTAATGTGCTGGGGCTTGCCATAGGCATTGCCTTCAGCTGCATGCTGTACTTGTATGTGAGTCAGGAACTCACTTACGATCAATACCATGAAAAGTCGGATCGTCTCTATCGCGTCTTACTGCTGGACGAACGCAATCCTGATCAACCCAGAACTTTCGGATCTACGCCTCCTCCAATAGGGCCCGCCCTGACAGAGGATATGCCAGAAATTGAAAATGCGGCTCGTTTATTCCGACCTTCCGGGCAAGTAGTTTTTTCGGTAGACAACCGCAATTTTCAAGAGCGTGACTGGTTCATTGTTGATCAATCGCTCTTTGAAATGATGGACTTTGAAGTAATCGATGGAGACCTTTCTACCGCACTTACCGAGCCCAATACTGCCGTAATTACGGAATCAGCGGCCATCAAATATTTTGGAACACCAGATGTGGTTGGCAGAGAGCTGGAACGCGGACAAAATAACGGAAAAATCACTGCGGTCATTCGGGATTTGCCTGCCAACTCGCACTTGCAATTTGCGATCCTCGTCTCCAATGTCAACTCCGATGAAGGTTGGCAACGCTATCTGTCCAACTGGCAAACCTTCGGAGCGTCTACTTATGTCCTGCTAAAGGAAGGTACGTCTATTGATCAATTACGAACGAAAAAAGATGAGTTTGAAAAGCTCAGATTTGGCCCATTTGCTGCCGTCTTTTCCATCGATTTTCAAGGAATTGAGGACATCTATATGAAGTCTGCAAATATTGAATTCGGAGTAGAGGAAAGCCAGGGAAAAATGGACTACATCTACATTTTCACTTCGATGGGACTCTTCATGCTGCTAATCGCCTGCATCAACTACTTGAACCTTGCCACAGCAACAGCCGTATTCCGAGTACGTGAAATTGGCATTCGAAAAGCCATCGGTGCATACAAAAAACAATTACGGGGACAATTCCTCACGGAATCCTTCATGATCACCTTGTTGGCCATGTTATTTGCCATAGGCATCATGGACCTGACATTCCCCTTTTTCAATGGCATTACAGGCACTCAATTCGACATTACTTTCGGCACTTTGCTGGAATACGTCCCCATGATCGCAGGATTGTCACTATTGATTGGTTTGTTAGCAGGAAGCTATCCTGCATTTTATTTATCCAGTTTCCGCCCTATTCAGGCATTGCGCAATCAAACATCAGGAGGTTCAGCATTCTTGAGGAAAGGCCTGGTGATCTTTCAATTTGTATTGACCATCGTTATGATTGTTTCGACCCTGGTGGTTCAAAATCAATTGAATTTTGTTCGTGAATTGGACATGGGTTTTGACAAAGAGCGCTTACTGGTCATTGACATCAATAGTGGCAATGTTCGAGCACAATTCCAGACCATGAAAAATGAGTTTGAGCAGATATCTGGAGTGGAAAGTGTTGGTGTTTCCTCTAGGGTACCCGGTGAATGGAAGAACATTACCACCGCCTATTTCAGAGATGTTAACAGTGACCCTAATGACTCCTTACGTTCGTACTTCATGGGGTTCGATGAAGACATGCTTAAGACCTTCAAGTTTGAATTAGTGGCTGGTGACTACTTCGGAAACAATCAAGTGGTCGACTCTACGGGAATCCTATTGAATGAAACAGCGGCTAAGGCACTGGGACTGGAAAACCCGGTTGGATCATCGATCATTGCCAGTACAGGACAAGGAAAAGTTCGAACGCGTGTCGTTGGTGTGCTGAAAGATTTTCATTTTCAATCCTTGCATGAAAAAGTAGCACCACTGGTGATCGGAGCCTGGAACAATCCAATTCGGGTCATTGATTATTTCACCTTGAAAGTGGCCGGAGACATGTCCGAAGTAATTGCTGCGGCAGATGTGGTACACAAAAAATTTGACGACCGTTCTCCTATGGAGTACCATGTGCTAACCGACCAACTGGAGATATTCTACGAGGAGGAAAAGAAGGCAGGCATGATCTTCCAGATGGGTGCAGGACTTTCCATTTTCGTCGCTTGTCTCGGGTTATTTGCCCTGGCCTCTTTCACCGCATCAAAACGCAAGAAAGAAATGGGCATCCGGAAAATTCTGGGCGCGGATCACGCAGGTCTTTTTCTGTTACTTTCATCCACATTTGCCAAGCAAGTAGGCATTGCTTTCCTCATTGCAAGTCCGTTGGCATTCTACATGATGAACAATTGGCTGGACGCATTTGAGTACCATGTCTCTTTAGGAGTGGGTACCTTCTTACTAGCAGGGATCATGGCCTTCACCGTAGCATTATTGACGGTGAGTTATCGCTCCATCCGTGTGATCAAATCCAATCCGGTTGAATCGATAAGACAGGAATAGGATCATTGACGATATTTAAAAAAATCGGGAGTCTCCGTTAAAGAGACTCCCTTTTTATTTCATCAATCAGAAACTTGGAAAGATCTGCGGTAGACCTTCCTGTACGTGGATCTGTTTGTCAATTACGTACATTCCACACGCATTGCTGACCCTGCACTGTACATAATATGTTCCCGTTGGCGCAGTTGAAAGTACCTCCACAGTCGCATTCAATGGATTATTTCCAACCGGTGAGGTCACATTGAAATGCTGAGCCGCGTTCGGAAAAACAAAACTATAAACCACCCACTGGACGCTGCTATAACTGTCAAAAGCATTACCATTTACGGTGTATAGTTCCGTTTGATAGCTCTGTAGTGAGTCCAATCCATTAATCACGGCCAGTGACACATTAGGTGGTACTGGTCCGCCGGTGTTAATGGTCCAGGATGCTGTTCCCCCATCGGTGAAATTCGCCGTAACCGTGGCAGTACCTCCTGAATTGATCGTAACCGTTGTACTGATTGGAGTTTCATTTGATCCCGTTACATTGTTAGAGTAAATCCAGGTATCTACAATTCCAGTACCTTGCACCGTAATTGTCCCTGATTGCCCGATACATAGCACTTCAGGACCCGTCAGTGAACTTCGCGAAGGCGTTACCGAACGACAATCTCCATAAAACTCACGTACGGCAATTTCATCACTCCCTACAAGATCGGTTATGGTACGACTTACAATTCCAGAATGCATGATCGAATTGTCAGGAGCCGGTGAATAAATCTCATTTACGCCCTGACCTCTATCTGTATGGGTAAATCCGATACAGTGTCCCAGCTCGTGACCAATGATATTTCTTTGCTCGTCCGGTGTGGTGTTACCATTTTTATAGGTCTGATTGATCCAGATAAATCGAAACGGCAACCCGTTGATCGGCTCTCCGGCCCAGCCGAAAACACTTTCAGGATTGTTAGCTGTATCGATCACTAGCACACTATCCGGATCATTGAAGTCAATGATGGTGATATGAGGATTTTCATTGTGTCCTACTCGTCTGAACTGCAAGCAACTACCCGCATCATTCCAATCCCTAATGGCATTATCAACTGATTCAATCCATCTTACAGATTCGGAAAGACTTGGAATCTCATCTGCAAATTTCGGATATACTTTTACGATACTGTCTCCCAGCAAGCTCAGATCCACCTTCGTATTGTAGGCATAATGATCATGATCTAACATCAATCCACCTCTGCCATTAGGATTTGATTGATCAAGAATTGATTGCCTTCCTTCATCATTCAATAATTCAGGCTCTTCCTGAATACATCCCGACAAACAAATTACAAGTAACAAAAACGCAAATAGTGACTTGAAAATTGTATTATTCATAAAATTATTTTGATTAACGGTCTGATTGTTCGTGCTTCAGACCTTGGGTTATTTCCATAAATAACTTGTATAAAATGGTTATAGTTATTTTTTATTTATAAAAAATTGAATTATCAAATTCTCTGATTTGGCCGTGAAATTCCCGATGATTTAAAAACGATCGGGAATAATTAGAATGCTCTATTTTTAAAGATTATGTCATATCATTTTTCGAGGATCGTATCACTTCTAAGTACTTGCTTTTTCATCCAAGCCTGTGAAAAACCCCAGCGCACTGCAATGACCGATCAAGAGATTATGGCAACTAGCACAGAATACAATCTGCAAGGTCCACACTACTCACCTGACGGTAAGTCTCTCTTATACAAGTCCAAGGAAGATACAGTAACACGCCTCATGAAAATCTCCCTGGATGATCTCGTTGAAGAAATGCTCTACGAGACCAATGGGTACCTTTGTTGTTATCAGTTCTCGCGCGACGGTCAACAAATAACTTTTAATGGTAATGATGGTGATCTGGAGGTCTTCCGAATCAATTCAGATGGCACCAATCTCCAAAAAATCACCGACAATGAACTTCATGATGGAGGTGCTTCATGGACCTACGACAATGAAAAACTAGTGCTTACCTCGGTGCATAATGGTGATTTCAATTTAGCAGGCATCTATTGGATGAACCCCAATGGGACTGAAAAACGTCGGCTTCATTCCCTGGACTTTCGGGCGTTTGACCCATCTGTTTCACATGATGGCAAAGAGGTTTTGGCGCAACATGTTGAAGATGGCAATCTCAATATCTTTCGCATCAGTATTGGTGATGGAAGCTATCAAAAAATGACATCTTCGGACTCGGCCGACTGGTATCCGGAATGGTCGCCTGATGATCGGACTATTGCTTTCCGCAACAATGAATCAGGAGACTGGGACATTTTTTTGATGAACCGAGATGGTTCGAATCTCAGGAAAGTCACTTCTTCACCACAGGAAGATCGTGTACCTGTTTGGTCCCCGGACGGATCATTAATCGCCTACCAATCCCGAATGCCGGATCAGGATGGTTTTGATATTTGGCTGATGGATTCCGAAGGCAAACAACAAAGAAACCTCACACAAGACGAATTTGACAATCAGAATCCAAACTGGTCCCCAGACGGCAAAAGCCTGGTTTATTCATCCAAAATAGGTAAAGTTTGGCAGCTGATGTCTATCGATGCCGATGGATCAGGAAAACGACTCATTCTGCCGAATAAAAATTAACTAATAAGACAGCATACATTAACTCAACTGATCCGCGACCACATTGTAAGTCGGATCTTCCAGAATATTGACATCAATGATCTGTTCGGCATTCTTAAGCAATCGGCGACAGTCGGGACTCAGGTGTTTGAGGTGGATTTTTTTACCTGCACCTGCATATCGTTCGGTGATTTTGTTCAAAGCCTCTATCCCAGACATGTCTGCAACGCGGCTTTCCTGAAAGTCAATGATCACTTCTTCAGGGTCATTTTTGACGTCAAATTTCTCATTGAATGCAGTCACAGAGCCGAAAAAAAGCGGTCCGTGAATTTCATAGTGCTTTACTCCTTGGTCGTCCCGGTATTTGCGTGCACGAATGCGCCTGGCATTCTCCCAGGCGAAGACCAACGCAGAAATAACCACACCGATCAGTACCGCTAATGCCAGGTTGTGCAGCAGTACCGTGATCAGCGCAACCAAAACAATCACAATGACATCATGCGTGGGCATCTTACCAATGGTCTTTAAACTGGCCCATTCGAATGTCCCAATAGACACCATGATCATCAAGCCTGTGAGTGCCGCCATGGGAAGCTGCTCAATCAAATCGGCACCAAACATGATGAAGACCAGCAACATGACTGCAGCCACAATACCGGACAACCGAGCCCTGGCACCCGAAGAAATATTGATCAGGCTCTGACCGATCATCGCACACCCTCCCATGCCAGAAAATAGCCCGGAAAGGATGTTAGCCGTACCTTGAGCCACACTTTCTTTGTTGCCCCTACCTCGTGTCTGCGTAATCTCGTCGATCAAGTTCAAGGTCAATAGACTTTCAATCAATCCCACCCCAGCTATGATCAATGCATAAGGAAAAATAACAGTGAGTGTTTCCCAGGTAAAAGGAATCGAAGGAATATGAAACGGAGGAAATCCTCCGGAAATAGAAGCGATATCACCTACTGTTTTGGTATCCAGATCAAAGCCAATGACAATGGCAGAAATGATCAGAATAGCCGCCAAAGACGAAGGGATCAGCTTGGTCAGCTTTGGCAATAGCCATATGATCAATATGGTTAACAACACCAAACCGAGCATCATGAGTAAGGGTGTTCCTGTCATCCATTCCAATTGGCCTGAAGCTATATTTTCTACTTTGAATTGATTGAGCTGTGCCAGGAAAATCACAATTGCCAGGCCATTGACAAAGCCAAACATCACCGGTTGAGGCACCAAACGGATAAACTTACCTAAACGTAACAATCCGGTTACAATCTGGATCACACCCGCCAGGACAACTGCGGCAAAAACGTACTCCACACCATGAGAAATAGCCAAACTCACAATCACCACAGCTACGGCACCTGTCGCACCGGAGATCATGCCCGGCCGTCCACCTAAAATGGATGTCACCAATCCCATCATAAACGCCGCATATAAACCTGTGAGAGGCGATAACCCTGCGATCAAAGCAAAAGCGATGGCCTCAGGGATCAGGGCCAAAGCGACGGTAAGCCCTGAAAGGATTTCATTCTTGTAGTTGACCTTTTGTTGAAGATCGAATAATTGGAAATACGACTGCATGTGATAACCTGTAAAAAAAGCAGCCGCGAAGCTAGGGTTTTAATTTACCATTGAAAAGCCCTGGCAAGGAAAGCGTTTTCTCTGGCACACATATCATTCATACCGCAAGGAATCAACCGGATCGGAAATGGCTGCTTTTAACGATTGTAGGCCAATTGCCATTAATACCATCATCGAGGATATTAAGCCAGACCAGACGAATATCATAGGATCCAGACTTATTCGAAAAGCGAAACTTTCCAGCCAGTTGGAAGACAGATATAGTCCTGTAGGGATCGCAAAAAGAAAGGAGAAGACAATTAATCGCATGAATCGGCTGCTCAATAAAACAAATATGGAACTCACCGTGGCTCCCAACACCTTCCGAACGCCAATTTCCTTCCTCTTTTGTTGTATGGTAAACATGGACAATCCGAACAATCCGGAACATGCAATGAGTATAGCTAGAATAGCAAAATATCGAATTGCCGCTGCCAGGTTCTCTTCTCTCACATATTGCTCTTGAATACTTTGATCAAGAAAGTTGAACTCAAAGGGCCATTCAGGTATTGCTAAATCCCATGCGGCTTCAATCTGCGTAATGGTACGCATCAAATCTCCCTTTGGACTTAATTTAAGGCTGACTTCACTCCCCAACGCCGATTGTGGCATTCTGAATACACTAGGCAACACTGGATCATACAAGCTTTCAAAATTGGCATCGGCCATTACTCCCACAATGCGGATTTCCTCGGGTTCAGATGCTCCACCGGGCAGAAAGCTTAATTGTTTCCCTATGCTTTCCGAATTGCTCCATCCTAATGCCTTTGCAGCGGATTCGTTGATCAAGATGCTTTCTCTGATATCAGCAATGCTTTCCGGATTGATCGAACGCCCTTCAACCAGATCTATTTCAAACATGTCCGTAAAACCCTCTCCGACCCACTTGATCCCCAAAGAATAGGCATCTTGTGATCCTGCTCCTACTCGTTGAAAAGTATTGGTGTATGCAGCCGTTCCCGCAACATAACCACGGTGCAAATTTTCCACTTGAGGAAGTGCATTGATCTCATTTTGAAAAACCTCAAATTGATCTGCCGATAGGTTTCTTCCATGTCTAAGCACCAACATTTGTTCCTTATCAAAACCAAGGTCCTTATGTCGCAATAAATCCAGCTGTCCTTCAATGACAAAAATCCCGATAATCAGCACATTACAAATGGCAAACTGCCCCACAATCAGTATTTTATTGAACAATCCACTGGATCGAACAGGTTGCATCTGCTGGAAAGCCCTGAGACGTGCTATCGCGACGCTGGGCCTCACTCCTGAAAAAGCCGCCAGGAAGAATGCCACTATACATACCGCCAATATTAACCAAACCTGCTGGGTTCCAAGACTTAGCGAACTCCCCATAAAATCATTGAAAAATGGCATGAAAAGAAAAGCAAACAACCACGCGGCTATGCATGAAAAACTCACCAGAATCATGGATTCTGTTAGAAACTGTCCGACTAAATTGGTTCGTCCTGCTCCCATCACTTGCCTGATATTGATCTCCTTCAACCGTTTATTTGCCTGTGCAGTCGTTAGGTTGATAAAATTGATACAGGCGATCAATAAAATCAGACATGCAACCACCGCAAAAGCATATACTAAGGTCAAATTACCATTTGGCCCGGGTTCTGCACTTTTATCAGATCTCAAGTGTATATCAAGCAGCGATTGGATTTCTATCGTAAATCCTTTCTGATCATCCGTGTTGAGATGCTCCTCAGCAATGGACTGCAGTTTTTGTTCGAAGGCAAGATTGTCCGTTTTTGGATTCAGAAGACCATAAACCCAGGCCCCAGCCCAATTCCAATCTTTCTCCAGATCGTACGTATACTGTCCCCATCCCATCCAGCGCTGCCGTTGGAGTTCTATCGGTAGTAAAGCATCAAATGATATATGGGAATTCGAAGGAATATCTTTGATCACTCCGGTCACCAAGAGGTCATCTTCATTCTTATAGGTCATGATCTTACCCATCGGATCATCCGTACCAAAATATTTACGTGCCAGGCTCTCCGTCAAAATGATACTTTTAACTTCTGTCAAAGCCGTAGACGGATTACCTGCCAGGAACTCAAAATCAAAGACCTGAAAGACTTCATTTTCCGAGAAGTAGAGTTTTTCTTCCGTGTGCTTTTGATTTCCATAAGACAATAAAGGAGCATCACCCCCCCAGAAATAAAACCGGGCAACATTACGCACTTCCGGGTAATCGGCTTCCAGCACGGATTTCATAGGAAAGGGGAGTTTAGCACCTTCGCGGGTAGCATTTGGGGTCTCAAGACGATACGTAAATCGGACGATATCATCACCCCGTGAATGGAACTTGTCGAAAGACAATTCCTGCTGAATGAACAAGGCAATCAACATGACTGCTGATAAGCCTATGGCAAAGCCCAGAATATTGATGCTGGAATACACAGGGTTTCTTCTGATCAGACGAAAACCTACTTTGAGGTGGTTGGTAAACATGATGGAATGGTTAGATAGGGTATGTGGCCTCCGCCAGGCGAAGGGTTGAAAAAAAGTGAGGACTTGTCCAATGAACAATCCATTATTTCGAGCCCGTGACATCCGACTCGCACGTTCATAATACTGCACAAGCAGATCACCACTAATGGCTTCAAAAAGGTCTTCACGGCAAAACCATTGAAAAAATTGCAACATCCACCTGGGTGGCTCCTGATGGTTCATAGTTGACCTCCTTCCCAAACTACTTTCGGAATAGCATCCCACATCTTGTTGCGTAAAGTCCGCGATCCAGCCAATGCACGCTTCCCTGCTGGTGTCATTTCATAAAGTCTTTTTCTTCTACCTCCCCTTTCTGTGGTCGCTCCACCCATTTTTGAGGTTAAGAACCCTTTGTCTTCCAACCTCACCAACACTTTATGTACTGCACTGATCATCGGTTTCCGACCACTTTGATTTTCCAGCTCCTGTTGAACAGAAATCCCATGGGCATCATCGAATAGAATACCTACCGTCAATAAGACCAGTTCCTCAAACTCGCCAAGATATGTGCCTTTCATTTTATTAGTTTCACCTTTGTCTTTATACTACAAACAAAATGTAAGGTTGTGAAAAAACCAATATTTCTTTCACCTTTGTCTTCGACTTGAATTAAAAAGGGTCGCTGGAACCGATAATTACTGTTTTGTAACTATCTCAACCGATTTAGATGGCTTATATCAAATGCCTGTTGGCATCCAGTACGCAATTCGAGAGGGATTTCGTTTCTTTAGCCATTCTACTAGAACTCATAATCACCGTTCTTAGCAACAGTGAAGCTGACTTCCTTCTTATGCTGATGAAATCGATCGTATCCGGGCTTCAGGTTGGACCAAAAATCGAGCAATTTCTGATTTTCCGCATATTCTTCAGTGTATGACCGAATGTTTTCATCTGTCATTTCGAAAGGAAAAACATACACAGGAATCTTTTCTTGTCCATTGTTCCGTGCATGGATGGCATACAGGTAGATTTCTTTGATTTTGTCATCTGTCATGGGTAGACAGCCATTGGTAACACAAGCCCCATGAATAAAGATATCTCCACCCAATCGTTCAAAGTCACTCTTGCGACGATCAGACAGGTTGGGATAATTCAATCCCACAGATAGATGGAAGTTACTTGCAGGATTGAAGCGATCGATATGATAGAAGCCTTCCGGCACCTGATAATCTCCTTGCCGGCGTTTTGGACCAGGGCTCCCAGATTTGGAACAGATCTTATATTCAGCAAGGAATTGATAGGCCGAAGCATCTCCTTTTTTGGCATAAAGCAACAATCGGTCTTCTGCCTTGTAAGCCACCATCAACAGGTGAAAGTCATCAATGGCCAAGTCCTTGTTTGCTAGTGTTTCGGCAATGCCCACTTGCTTTTCCGCGATGGCCGCCCTTACGCGAGGATAACGCTTCTGATCTTTAAGAAATGTCTGCCCTAAGGCCTGATATTGAACAAAAATGAAAATAAGGATGACGTGGATGGCTTTCATGCCATGATAACGAAACCAATGGGCAAATTGACATAATAAATATCAGCTTCCCTTTGAATTGGTCATCTTATGGAATCAATTTAAGTTTCTCTCAAAGGTGTACAATGGTCCATCCCAAGCCCGCTGATCGATGGTGAATCGCGTGATAAATAGCTCAAAGGTACCATTCAGAATACCTTCACCTACAAGTAGTGCATTCCCCGAATCCGTTGACTCAATCTGATAATCATAAACGCCTACGGAAAAACCTAAGTCGTAATTATCATCAGACGTTATTGTGACTTGATCAGCAGAAAAGTCTAGCGTTACGTCGTTTGGTTGGAATTCCGTAACAATTCCAGAAAGACCACCTTCCAATCTTATCAATGACCAGCTACCTGTAATATCATCGCTGGATTCCAATCCAACTGCTGCGTCATCGCTACACGAGCTTAGGGCTAGAATGATAAGACATGATAAAAATGTAATGCTTAGTCGTCGCATGCGCTTCTGTTTAGGTTATAAAAATATCTGAAACTCAGAGCAAAAAGGTTGCCAATCTCTGATGGAATAAAGATTAATCCCCAAAAACTACTACTTGCCAGTTAAACAAAAAGGTCGAACGCTATCGTTCGACCATTCATCTTGTTCCGAAGTAAAACTTCTCAATTCGGGGCTGTGTACTTTACCAGGTCTATGCCAATTCCATTTGGATCCTGAATGGCAAAATGGCGATCACCCCAGGGTTCATCCCGCAATTCAATTTTAATGGGAACGGATTTGGACTGCACCTCTCTATACAATGCATCCACATCTTTTACTTCAATGGTCAGGTACATTCCTTGCCCTTGGAATGGCGCCTGAAACAGCGGCTGTTGGGTGGGGTGATCAGGTAATAAAAAACTCAATTGGGCATGGCCATCCGGTGTTTTTAACAGTAAATAGAACTCATTTTCAAAGACTACTTCAAACCCCAGATTATCCAGGTAAAAAGCCTTGGTTTCCTGTATTTTGTCGGTAATGACTCCAGCATTTAGTTTCATCGCATTCTTATTTTGTTGTGAAAAAGCCTGATATCCCAGCACAAAAGCTAAGATCAGAAAATTGAATAATCGTTTCATTTTTATTATTGATTACAGGACAAAAGTGGCCAGGCCGCCATGGGTGGGATTGTAAGAATCGGACATATTACAGGATATTGGTGAAGGGCATGACATTTTCTAATGCTTCCTTCGACAAATCAGAAATCGTAAAAGCTTCATCAGGATTTGCACGAGATAACACCCGCATAGGTGGGAATCAATTTTGGAATGGAAGATCAAGGTCTATCTACCAAATGCCTTGTTTGGCGTCACTCCATAAAAGGCTTTGAACTCTTTGATGAAATGGGCCTGATCATAGTAGCCCCCATCATAAAAAATCTTGTTGTTCTTAAGACTTTCAAGGGAAGGCTTGGCTCCCAGAATATGCTGGAATCGAATGATGCGGGCAAAAGTCTTGGGAGATTCTCCAAAATAGTATTCGAAAAGTCGACGAAGCTGGCGTTCACTTACTCCTACGTCCAGTTGACTCAAAGGAATTCGGCCACCTGATTGTAGGATTACATGCATGGCACTCAGCAACCTGGGGTCGACTTCAGAAGCAGTAGGTAAGTTGCTCAATTGATCTTTTAGAAGGTCATCAAATTGACCGATAGCGAGAGACAGTTCCATTAGGTCCCGAAAGGCACGAATGAATACTTTATGAAATTCCGGCAATACTTCAACCAGGGGTAAAAACTCATTGGTCAATTCACTGGCAGCACGGTCAAACAAGGCGGGAAATCCCGTAGGCAAAAAACGAATGCCGAGGTAATCAAACGAGGTACCCAAATCATATTCAAGAAATTGGGTGGAAAAACCGGTCACGAATATGTTCTCCGACGCACTTTGTTCAAACAAGATATCGATGCATCCATCCGACACCACCCTATACTTAAATGATTCCTTTAAAGGTTCCGGAGTATACAATCGCCAGTAACAATGCACATAATCCTTGATTTGATCCGCTGGTGATTTTTCTTCATAAATCACAGCCTCTTCTCCAGAGAAAGCAATGCTCGGCTGATAAGGCTTGAAATGATCTCTGATCGATTGATTCACAAAACAACTATCCGTTGAAGCGGTACTTATTTGATCCCCTTGCTCACCCGAAATATAATGGGCAACATCATCAAAGTTGGGACTGCTTCGCCATCCTGTTTCCCTGGAATGAATCGTTGGGCATTCTTTATTACCCTGACTGCCTCTGCATCACATCCATATCCAATCCCCTTTACGGCCTGTATGCCATCCAGGCTACCATCCTTATTGACAATAAGCTGCACAAACACATTCCCTTCAATTCCCTTTCCCATGGCATCTTTCGGATATTTCAGCTCATCATGTACATAGGCATAAAATGCCGCCATGCCTTCCGGATAGCTGGCAGGCTCATCCACTGCATCTTTGACTGGATTTGGATCAGATACGCCAACCACGAAACGGTCCCAATTTTCATCTACGACCATTTTCCCAAAGTGCCTGACAGCCTGTTGATATACCTTTTCAATTCCCTGGGATCTGGCAAGTTTTTCGTAGCTTTCACTTGCCATCTTCAACCCTTCGAATTTTGGTATACCAGCAAAGGTTTTGATGGATTCAAAATAGGTAACATATTGATCGTACTTACCTTCAAGAAAGTGTTCCCTGGCTTCCTTGTAAGCCAACTTATAAGCCGCCATCTCCACATCTGACCACTGCTGGGCCTGAACCTGAAATGAGGAAAGGATGAGCACCAAGAAAGTATATCGAATCAAATCTTTCATCGTATGTCTTTACAGGTAAGTCCATGTAAGATAAAAAATCACTGGACCTTATAAAATCGGTATCGGTTATTCCAGTTGAATTCTATCGGGTCCTTGCCCAAATCGAATTTAATTTCTGTACCATCTTTCAGATCAATGAAATCCGTTTCATTCATGGCGCTCATTAAATGTGTTTCTCCATCATTGGGATCCTTCAATAACAGCAATTGACCTTGTTTGGACACCTCAACAAAGTATTCTTCTTCGGTATAATTGTATCTACCGACTAATGGGTCGATTTCATAAGAACCGGCTTTCGCCAATTTAACTTCTCTGGGCTTTGCAATATCCAAGTCATAATAGCTGGATATGGACCGCATGACTTCACTCATCAACTGGCCACCACTATCGCCATTGGTCATGACGATGTAGGCCTCACCTCGATTAGCAAAAGCAATCATGTTATTAGTAAATCCAGCGTTCTTACCTCCATGTTGAAACCGCAGGGTATTTCCACTACCCACTAATGATGGACCTAGACCCCAATCATTCTTATGCTTGGTCAACATTTTTTGCAGCCTCCTCCTGAATATCGCCAGATCGAATCCGGCGGTGTACTCACATAAATTCGGCTTGTGTTTCCTTCTCCATTCAGTACTTCATTAATGGCAGGAAAAGTGTCTGCTTGGGTATACCCAGGGAATCCATGCACCGAAGTTCCCGCAGTGTGGGTCAACAGTCTCCTTAAAGTAACTTTCTCCTCAAACGCATGTTGGGGCACTTGCCAGGTTTTCAGGTACGTATTTACGTCAGTGTCAAGATCAACTGCTCCTTCCTCAAGCAGCTTTAGTACAGATAAGGCAGCGACCGGTTTGCTGATCGAACCAGCCTGAAACAAAGTATTCACATCTACTTTGGTGGAATCATTGGTATTCGCATATCCGTAGCCTTTGGCCCATTGCAGCTTTCCGTCCCTCACTACGGCAATACTTACACCAGGCACCCTAAGCTCCAACATCCGCTCTTTAATGTTATGGTATTCCCAATCCTCTCCCTGGATCACAATGGAAGCGAGTAATCCATTTTCGATGGTTGAAATTTCCTGTGACAGATCTTTCGTTACCTGGCTTTTGCAGCTTGAAAACAGGATCAACAGGAATAACAGTGACAGAAGTCTTCGCATGAAACTTACATTGTTTACACAATAAAGATAATAGAAGCCGTCTTTGAAAAGTCGGAATCCAATTAGATACTTAATCTCTGAAGATATCGTTGATCGAGTAGATGACCTGATCCAACTCCTCAATGGAATCTTTTAGGATTTTGAGTATTTCTGGATCCAGGTTTTGTTCATCCATTTTCTCCACCACATGTACTGCACTCATGATTTTGGCCAGAGGCGCCCGCAAATGATGCGCATTGATAAACGCATATTCTTCTAGTTTGAGGTTTTTATCCTGTAGTTCTTTAGTCCTCTCTTTTACCTTTTCTTCCAGGTGATCATTAAGGTCCTGAATTTCTCTGGTTCTTGCAGCAATCAACGCCTTCAGGTTCCGTTGCTTCTTGATCAACAAGACATAGCGAAAATAGAAAACGGTCCTGGCAATAGCGATCAGCGTCAGCACACCCAGTAAATAAAACCACCACCTATAATAAAAAGGCTTTTTGATCTCGAAGTTGTAAACCGTGGAATCACCCCATTCACCGTTGCCAAATCGAGCCTGAACCTCAAATTGATAGGTCCCATATTCCAGATTCGTGAGTGTTACCGACCCCACCTCACGAGATAATTGGATCCACTGATCGTCAGTAGTTGTAATCCGATAGCGATAATTGATCCTTTCTTCATCCACATAAGACAGGCATTGAAAGGCGATTTGCAGATTGTTGTCATCGAAATCCAGTTCCGGATTTTCAATATTCAAAAGTGACTGGTTTCCATTCAATAAGACTTCCTCTATCGTAACCGCCAAATTGATTTGCTTATCCATTTCACTTTCCCCTTTGAAAACGGATACCCCTTTTTCAGTTCCAATCCATATATGGCCATTACGGTCCTCGAACAAGGCATTTCTATTGATCTCATTACCAAGCAAGCCTTCATCGATATCAAATAATTCCAGATCAACGCCATCATATCGGTAAACGCCATGATCAACACCAATCCATAAGTTTCCTGTCTTATCCGTCAACAAGGCGAAAACCGGACTATTGATCTCTACCTCTTCCCACGGAACGATCTGGTCCTCGGAAAAAGTCGCAAGTCCGTCACTTGAACCCAGAATAATTTCATCTTGATAGACCACCCCGTCATAAACGCTTCTTAGCCCAAATACCCGTGACGAAAAGAATTGATATTCCCTACCATCATATAGATATACCCCATACCCAGTGGTGTATAATCCTAATTTATCGCCCAGCACACTCATATTCCTGATCGTTCTGACATCAGGATTTGCAGGAATCAGTCGCCCTCGTGTCAGCTCTTGTAAACCTTGATTATTAGCTACAAAAATTTTATCCTTGAAAGCTTCAACCGAAGTTACGCGTGAGGTTTTGGACAAGACTGTAGCCGGTTTTTGGAAGTCATTTATATCATAAAATATTAATCCACCTCCACTGGTTGTCATCATGATCTGGTCGGTTTTTCGGTCCTCGTGGATATCCAGTACCCTAAAATTGGCATCACCGTATCGTACTGATGGGTAGCTTACTAACCGATCATCCTCCATTACATTCAACTGGTGAATATTAGCCAGGATCATTTTGCCATTGGCCAGTTGGTGAACTACAGTTACCTCATCATCTTTCAAACCGGAATTACTGTTATAGTTTTCAAACTGAAGCAAATTGAATTTGAACAAGCCCCGAGTATCACTCACCCAAATGTTCCCTTCATTATCCGCTAATACCCTGGTACTCCCAATATTGAGTTTCTTCCCATCGAATAACAAATCCTGAAAAGTGCCTTCCGTCCAATTCACCAATCTCGCCGGAGTATTGGCCCCAAACAAAACAATGTCATCATTGACCACAATACTGGTTTTCGCGCTTACGGCAGCTTCATTCAATCCTGCATCTGGCATTAAATGAATGATGGTATCTTCCGTCATCTCGGCAAACCAATTATATCCAAGCAGGTAATAAATGTCTTGCTGGAACTCAACGTTGAGGATAAAGTCAGAAGGCAGCTCATCATAAGGCAGTTGCACTTTCTGAATCGATCTGGAATCATATATGTACAACCCATCAGACGTGGACAGCAAAAATTTGCGACCAATCATTCGAATATTATTCAACAACAGGTTTTCGGGTAAGGCTATTTTCTCCCATACCCGCCTTTTCGAAGAGTAAGAGAATAAACGGGTTTTGAACCCTAAAAGCACCTCGTATTCCTCATACGTATCTAGCACATCAAAAAACAGCCGTTCCATCAATTCTACCTCCGTTTTTGGCACTGAAATTTCATTCCAACCGTCTTGATGATACTGCACAGTCAGCGAGGTGTCATTGAGTCCAACCACCCAGATCCGATCACCAACAGCTTTCATCAGCGAATTGGTAGATTTAGGAAGGTTCAGCGAATCGGGAAAAGTATACCACTGCCTGGCATCATAATACACTGGACCGACCTTGGTCACGAACCACATCATCCCTCGATTATCCTGGGCAATATCATAGATACTGTTGCTCGGCATCCCATCAGCAATCATGTATTGCTTCGAAGGAAAATGCTGCGCTTCTGCCTTCCCAAAACAGATCAAAATGGAAATCAAAAAAAGGTAGTAGATGCCTTTCATCGACCCACAATGTAACGAGATTGCCTTAAATTAATACCAGAGAGAAGCTTAGTTGAGTACAGTTTTCGTAATTTCCTGAATACTATCAATCGTCAATGGTTTGCTAAAAAAACCATTGATCACCTGATTTGTTTCAGCTTTCTCCTTGTCCCGAGGATTAATTGAGGAAGTAAGGATCACAATCTTGGACTTTTGAAAATTTTTAGGAAGAGATTCATAAGACTGGGCAAAATCCCAGCCATCCATTTCAGGCATGTTAATGTCCAGAAGAATCAACTCTGGTTCAATCTGCCCCGATGAGAGTTCTTCAAGGGCAACATTGGCCTCTGTACGCTCACATACCTTCGCTTCAACTGGTGACATGTCGATGACCAACTTATTCAAATAGTTGATCGTCGGGTCGTCATCAATTAGTAAAATTTTGATTGGCGGATTTTGCATTAGGTCAAGACGTTAGGTAATTCATGCTGTGATGGCGAAGTACAAAATGAATACTTAGTAAAGGTATTTCATCCCTCGGGGAAACTCAATCCAATTCTATTAGTCGGGAATATACGGTTATGAATAGCGGAAAAATATAACCTATCAAGCAAGCGTTATCGCCTTTCCTGAGATCCAATTCCCATCATGAGTAGCAGTCCTTCCATAGTGGTTTCCAAAAAGTTTAAATCAGTTACTTCACCGCATGATCAAACTGGCATCCACTTGTACGTATATGATTGTAGCCAGTTTACGGCTCAGTATTTTCGGAATTTTGATCTTATGATCTTTCAAAGGGATCAGGAAATTAGAACTAATCGCTATCTGTCCATCCTCTACCTTAATATCCGCTAGCAACTCTTTGCTCACTGTAATTCCATGGATACTAAGTTTGCCACTTACAGAGACTCCTTCATAATTACCGTCGACAGAAAAGTCCAGATCATCCTGGATCGTGCCAGAAAAAGTACCATCTGGGAATTTGTCTGATTCCATGTAGTTCTCATTAAAATGTTCTCGTTGCAGAGAATGATTGAACCCTACAAAACTTGCGATGGGCACTTTAAAAGCGAAGTTCTTAGTTTCCGGGTCAATCAACCCCGTTAACTCGTCGGTCTCCGCTTCAATCAATTCAAGAGGTGCATTAGAAGTGAATTTGATTTGCCCCTTTGAAATGGTAAAAAGGTTAATGTCTGACCCGAAATCCACGGGTAGAAACGAAAAAATACTGAAACAGAAGACTACTACTGCATTGAACATATTCTAACTGGTTTACTTTATCAGTCTACGGAATAGACTATTGTCCAATACCTGAATACATTCTCTTAAGTTGCTTGCCATCGAACTTATTATTGAAAAATTACGACTTAATGACCACCTTCTTTTCAATCCCGAGCTTTTTCATCTTCGCGAATAGTGTCTTGTCATTCATCTGAAGAATGGTCGCTGCACCATTCACCCCACTGACACGGCCATTTGTTTTTTCCAACACTTTAATGATGTAGTCTTTTTGCATTTGCTCGAATGACTTCCAATCGACGGAGCCGCTGATAACTCCTGCTTTTTGATTGGGAATCCATTCTCCCGGGAACAGGGTATTTCCTTGTTCGGTGATGACCGCCCGCTCGATCAGGTTTTCCAGCTCCCTGATATTGCCAGGAAAATCATATTTGGCAAGTGCATCCAGGGTCTTTTTAGATACCCGCTGGAAGGACTTCCCAGCCTTGGCGGAATACTTCTGAAGAAAGGCATGAGCCAACAATGGAATGTCTTCTTTCCGTTCCCTTAGTGCAATATTATGGATTGGGAACACATTCAATCGATAAAACAGGTCTTCCCTAAAATTCCCTTCTTGTACCATCTTTTCCAGGTCGCGATTGGTAGCAGCAATGATTCGGACGTCTACACGCATGGTTTTTTCACCACCGACCATGTCGAACTCCCCTTCCTGCAAAACACGCAGCAATTTAGCTTGCATCTCTACGGGGATCTCCCCGATCTCATCCAGAAAGATCGTCCCTCCATCAGCGATTTTGAATTTTCCTTCCTTGTCAGCGATGGCCCCTGTAAATGATCCTTTCTTGTGGCCAAACAGCTCGCTTTCGAACAAGTCTTTAGGCAAGGTGGCGCAATTCACTTTCACCAATGCATGATCTTTCCGCTGGCTGTTTTGATGCAGGGCCTTGGCTAGTAATTCCTTTCCTGTACCAGATTCACCAGTGATCAGTACCGTGGTATCCGTGGGGGCAACTTGTTCCACTTGCTTTAAGACTTTTTCATAGGCTTCACTTTGACAAATGATGTCACTTTGATTGACCCGTAGTTCCTGCTGCAGATACTCATTCTCAATCTCAAGCTGATCCTTTAAGGATCGTATCTCCTCAAAAGCCATCCTGAGGTCAGACTCACTTTGTTTCCGCTCGGAAATATCCCTTAAAATGGCACAGTTCAAATGCTCGCCCTGGAAGTACAAATGATTGACTGAAATATCAACCGGGAACTGACTCCCATCTTTTCTTGTGGCTTTCCATTCCATGCGGAAGTTCTTCCGCCGCTTGATGTCCTCGAAGTGACTGAACCACCATTGTTCGTCCACATTTGGATCCACCTGGTAAATGGTAGCCGACTCAAGCTCTCCCGCTTTGTACCTGAGCTGCTTTAAAGCTGATTCGCTGAAGTCCAACAGTTCGCCATTCTCCTTCCAAACAAAGACAATATCTTCGGACTGGTCAATGATCTCTTTGAACAACCTAAGCGATAGTAGATTGGTGTGCTGATCGGACACATCCTGATACACCCCAATGACCTTTTTGACTTGTTCATTGACCAACACCGGCAACCCAGCACAGCGCAACCACTTCTCCTGCCCTTTGGCATCTTTCACACTTAGTGTTTCATCAAAAGGGCGTGCTTTAGCAATAGATGCCGCAATCAATTCCTGAAATCGCTCGGGATCTTTAAAATATTTAATCGCATTAATGGGTCGGATCTCTTCACTTTCTTCCGTTTCAAAAATGCGGAGCACCTCATTGGTCACAATGATAGAATTGTCCTGAAGATTCATGCTCCAGCCCCCCATTTTCACAAGAGATTCTGAAGTATCGAGTATTTGCTTATAAAAAGTGGATTGCGTGATCTCATGAACCATGGCGCAAATCACATTTTTTCTGTTATTTGAGAAAAATTGAGCAGAAACTTCTACATCATACAGGATTCCTCCCTTTCGCTGATGAATCGTCGTAAAATTCACCACCCCTTTTTTGGCCACTTCCTGCCAATGGGTCTTCCATTTTTTCTCCGTTAATCGGGGGTTGACATCAAATATTTTCATGCCATTAAGCTCATTTTTCGCATAATTGAGCTGTTCACACCAGGCCTTATTGGCAAAAACAATTTCTCCAGACTCGGAAATCCACATGACCTCATAGGCCAGGTGATCCAATTGCCATTCCTTTATTTCAGAGAAGAATTCGGGTGTAAGCATAGAAATAAAGTATAATTTTTCTCAAATATCAGAAATTTCTAACTTATAAGAAGAATAAATAACAATAAAAATGCAATAACATGCTGTATTTCAAACAGTTAAACTTTTGGCACAGCAATTGGCATAAATCAATCGAATTTGAATTAGTCATATTATGAAACGAAAAGACTTCTTACGAAAATCATTTGTCGGCTCACTCGCTGCAGGATTTGGCCTGGGCGCACAAGCCGAAGGAAAAGAGGAAAAGGAAACTTCGAAAGAAGGCTTTGATCAAGTTGGATTTAATCATATCAAACCGATGGAAACTAAAACATTAACGACCGTACTGCACAAAGCAGATACCCGAGGAGATGCCAACCACGGATGGTTGCACTCTCGTCACTCATTCAGTTTTGCCAATTACTATAACCCTGAAAGAATGGGATTTGGAGCACTTCGCGTATTGAACGATGATGAAGTGGCCCCTTCCATGGGATTTGGCACCCACCCGCACAGCGACATGGAAATCATCTCCATTCCTTTGTTTGGCGACCTTGAACACAAGGACAACATGGGCAACAAAGAGGTGATCCGGCAAGGCGATGTACAAGTAATGAGCGCTGGAACGGGTGTTTATCACAGCGAGTATAACGCCAACAAAAACAAGGATGTGAAATTCCTGCAGATCTGGGTGATCCCTAACCAAAGAGATGTCAAACCCAGATATGATCAAATCACTTTGAAAGAAGGTGATTCTCTGAATCAATTCGAACAGATCCTTTCACCGAATGCGGATGATGCGGGGGTATGGATCCATCAGGATGCCTGGTTCAACCTGGGCAAGTTCACGGAAGACAAGGAAATCAACTACGACATCCATCGTAATGGCAATGGGCTTTATGCATTTGTTCTAGAAGGCGAAGCAGAGATCGAAGGTCAGCAATTGCAGCGCAGAGATGGTTTCGGGATCTGGGATACGGATCAGGTGAACATCAAAGCAGCAGCCGGGTCCAGGATCTTGCTGATGGAAGTGCCGATGGGCTAGGCTTCCCTTCGTCGAGTTCAGGGTAAACTTTAAGCTTAGCCTGACACTCATCGAGCTCAGGGTAAACTTCAGGCTCAGTTTACCAAAAAATTCGACAAGCTCAGCCTGACCATCGCCAAGCCAAGTTTGCAAAAAAAGTTGAACATAAATAAGTCGAAAAGTGAATAGTGATGGCTATTCGCTTTTCTTTTTTCATTTCGACTGTAAGAGCAAGATTCAAGTTACATCAAGCCTCTCACCACATACATTGGCAACTGTCAATTGATCAGACGCGTGATTTCGATTCCTTGATGGTGATATTTTAAGAAAATGATATATATCTTTTATAAATAAGATATAAGTATTTTCACAAAAAGATATATATCATTTTGCAAACTCATCGAGATGTTTTTACTAGTTCATCGTTACAGAAAGACTAACATGTGGCTTCTCATGAAGCGTGGAAGATGAATAAACCCACGCCAGAAAATACGAACATGGCACGTTTCATACTTCATCTATGTTGGTTTTAGAAAATAAATAGCAATTCCACTTTAAACACACTTAAAAACCATGGAAATCATAAGAGAAGAAAACGAAGAAGAAGGTCGCTATTTCATTGAATTGGACGGTAAGGAAGCCGGCGAAATGGAATACCGCTTAAGAGCAGGTCGGTTAATCATTGTTCATACCATCGTAAATGAAGGTTTTGAGGGTAAGGGTTATGGGATCCAACTGGTCGAAAAGGCAATTGAAGATGCCCGCGCAGGTAAATACGCGATTGTACCGGTCTGTAAGTTTGCACGTAAGTACTTTGACAAGCATCCTGAGGCAAGTGATGTGTTATAACATTCCTCTTAACTGCTCTGTCTAATTTAGACAAGCCTGATGCTACAATTTTTAGATAAACTCAGGATTAACAGGAATTAGTGCAGAATGTTGTAAACACCTACTGCAATTCCTTTAATTTTCCAGTCTGATCCATGAAGCAATTGCGCATCACCACAAGTACAAGAAGCATCCTGTGGCTTTTGTTGAGCACGTGCTTTATCCATCATCACTACGCACAATCCCCCTATCTCAGAAACATCAACACCAAGCAGGGCCTTCCCCACAATATCGTTTATAGCATCGTTCAGGATAGTCTGGGATACATATGGATGGGCACAGAGGCTGGACTATGTCGATTCGATGGCACCCATTTCAAAACTTATCAAATGCCCAGCGAAAGAGCCATCACTGCAGACGAGCTTATCTATGACGGGGATAAGCGGATTTACTTCAAAAACTTCAGTGATCAACTCTTTTTCGTAGAAAACGATACGATTCATGAAATTCCTACCCCTGAAGGTAGTGGCACACTTCTCAACTTACGTGCCTTATCTCCAGACGAAATCATCGTTCACCTGGATTCTACTTACCTCTACAACCCAACGAACAAAAGCTGGAAAAACCTGTACAAAGGTGCCAAATACATGGCCTTGGATGTGAACAAGAAAGCCGCATATACTTTTACCAACAGCAATAAAAAACTGACAGGTCGATTGATGAGGTACTCTTTTCAGTCTGATTCTGTCGAATATTTCAGTTCCATCACCAAAAGAAGTGACTTGATTGAAGTAGCTGGTGAAGATCTTATCAATTTCGATTATGCACACTATAAAGCATATCGATGGAATAATGAAAAAGGAGAACACCGTTGGAACTTGATTTTTCCTGAATTGAAACATTTGGTCCAGAGCCCAATCAATCAAATCTCCAAAGACAAACAGGGCAAGTATTGGATCTCAACCATCAGCGGAGTTGTTAGTTACAGCGACCCGAAAACACCGTACGAAAGTGGATTAAAGTATTTGAATGGAAAATTCGTCTCTGATTTCCTGCAAGATGCCGAAGGTAACTTTTGGTTTACCACCATCGGGAATGGCGTTTTCGTCATGTATCAGGATAACGCTTTGGTTTACACCAAAGAAAACTCCTGGCTCAATTATGATCAGGTGAAACGCATCAGTATTTTACCTGATGATGAATTGTTCTTAGCCACTAATGGGCAATCTGCTTACCGCATCGATCAAACCGGGAGCAGATTATTTGCTTATGATACCCCGGAAGCAGATACAGAATGCATCTATTTCGATGAAAAACAAGGACGTCTGTACCTCGAGAGCTATCAATATCATTACAAAAATCCCATTCCGATCACGAAGTACAATGGTGGTACCACACCAAAAAACATCACAGCATTCAATGATGACCTACTTGCCACAGCGGCAGGGAATGGTGGTTTCTTAGTCAAAAAACCTCATCGAACGCAAAGTCCATGGCCCAAGGAATATCTACCGGGGCCCTCCAACAAATTCGAAATAGGCTTTTACCCAAATCTGCTCAAATTGAGAGGTACGCGATGCCGGGATGTTCACTTCGATAAGGTGCATCAGACGATATGGTATGGTTTTGCAGATGGGCTTTTTGGATATCAAAGTGGTCAGGAAATATTACTTACTCTCCCCAATGGCGACCCCATAATTGCATTGGACCTGGAAGCAGCATCAGATGGTTCGTTTTGGGCAGCTACGGTCAAAACCGGTATCGTGCAGATCAAAAACGGAAATGTGATTGATCAACTGACCTCTGATCATGGCCTGTCCAGTAATTATGTGAATGTATTGAAAATCAAGGACGGTCTGTTCTACCTGGGAACAGACAAAGGGCTGCAGGTATTGGATCCAAAAACAGGACTTTCCAGGTTCTTCGATGAACAGGACGGACTTCCGACGAATGCCATCGCTGATTTGGGGATTACTTCAGATAAAGTTTGGATTGCCACACTCAATGGCCTGGTTTCATTACCTCTTGATTTCGATGGCATGAATACCTACGCGCCCAAAGTATACTTGAACAGTGTGTCGGTAAATGGGGAAAAGTTAGTGGACTCAAGCAATCGATTTGCCTACTTTGAAAATGATCTGCTTTTTCGATTTACGGGCATTTCCATTCGAAGTGAAGGAAAATTCCAATATCAATACCGCTTACTTGGCCTTTCCGATGAATGGACGCAAGCTGACGGTTCTATACAGGAAAAAAGGTATGTCTCCTTACCGCCGGGGGAATATAATTTTCAAATCAAAGCCATTAACGAAGACGGAATTGAGAGTGAATCAATTCGCGAATACCCCTTCATCATTACCAAACCATTTTGGCAAACGTGGTGGTTCATCACGTTAGTTGTTCTCGTAATTGCTTTTGCCATCAGCACCATTTTCACTTTTCGAATCCGTCGAATTCAGCAACGTAATGAATTAGAGAGAGCCATGAATAGCTCTAAACTAGATGCTTTGAAATTGCAAATGAATCCACACTTCCTGTTCAATTCACTCACTGCCATTCAGGAATATATTCTCAAGGAAAAGTCAGATGTCTCCAGTCATTATGTGGGTCTCTTCAGCACCCTGATGCGAGAAATACTGAACAACTCCAGACGCGAGTACGTGAGCATACAAGAAGAGGTAGACATGCTAAAAAAATACCTGCAACTGCAGCAAGTCCGCTTCGAACAACCCATTCATTACGAAATCATCGTCGATCAAAACCTGGCCCCACAGTACGAAAGCATCCCCCCAATGTTTACCCAGCCTTTCATCGAGAATTCTATTGAACACGGACTTTTCAAAAAGCCTGAAAATGAAATCCGTATTTTATTCAGCAAAAAATCAGATTCATTGCTCGAATTGGCCATTGTTGACAATGGGATTGGCATCGTCGATCAATCAGAAAAATCCAATCACCATTCTCTGGCTTCCACCATCGTGCGCGAACGACTGGACTTGCTCCAGAAAACCACCCCCGAAAAGATCGAATTTAGCATGCAAAACATCTATGGTTCGGATAGCAAAATCATGGGCTTCAAGGTTAACTTTACGCTACCGATTAAAGTGATCTTATACGGATGAATGTCTTTTTGCTGGATAATGAAAAAAGCGCGAGAGAAACGATCAAAGCGTATCTTGATAAATCCAGCCTACAAGACTATACACTGGCTGAAGCCAGTTCCATTCAAGAGGCCATTACGGTCTTAAAAAAGTTTCAACCCGACCTGGCCATCCTCGACATCAATTTAGATGAAGGTACCTGCTTTGACCTGCTTGGACAATTGGATCACATTGATTTCAAGATCATTTTCGTTTCCGCGTACGACCAATACGCCATCAAGGCATTCAGATTCAATGCACTGGACTATGTTTTGAAACCCATTAATCCTCCCGAGTTCTTTGAGGCCATCAACAAGAGCGTCAATTCCCCTTTTGCGCAACACGAGCAGCTACAGGGGTTTTCAGAAACCATCGTGGAAAAGAAGTTTGACAAGATCGTATTACGTGACAGTCAGGCCATTCACTTCATCAAAATTGATGAGCTGATCCATTGTCGGTCCGAGAGTAACTATACGGCCTTCATTACTGAGCATGAAGAACTGGTCATTAGCAAAACCATTGGCGAATATGAGAATCTGCTTCGAGAAAAAGGCTTTTTCCGTTCGCATCGATCTCACTTGATCAATCTGCATCAAATCAAGCGATTCGATAAACGGGATGGCGGTAGCATTCAGATGAGCAATGACGAATTGGTCCCTCTGGCACGGAATAAAAAGGATGTTTTCATGAAACTGATCGATCAGATGAAATAAGGTCGTTTCCTCGGGCTTTATCATTTCCTAACAACGCCTAAACCAACATCGAATACCATTCGCTCAAATTCCCGTCCCCTTTATCCAGATTCGCCTACCATTCGCTCAACTAGTCAAAAGTCGACTAAGTGATTCCATTGTTTTGTGACAAAATAAAACTGTATGAAAACACTAAACACCGCCACGATTCGCAAGATCAAATCAAAATTCATCCGTCATTTAGGTATTCGAATGCCCCTACTCTCACCGCTCATTGTGTGCCTGATGATGTTTGTAGCTTGCTCAGAGGAAGATGAGCCCACCATCACCATCACCGCCTCCGACCTGATTGTGACGATTGCCGAGAATCCGGAACCAGGTCAATCACTAGGTACCATTCAAGCCACTGCCTCCTCAGGAAGTCTCACTTTTGAGATCAGTTCTCAAAGCTTGGTGGGAGCATTCGCCATCGACCCTTCTTCTGGTGCGGTAACCGTAGGCAATGCCGACCTCTTCGATTTCGAAAGCACAACGGAATTAACTGCTTCCGTCATTGTAGCCAGTGGAAATACAACGGAGCAAGTAGCCGTTAACGTTACGTTGACAGATGTCAGTGACCCTATGATCACTGCCTCAAATTTTGAGGTGACCATTGATGAAAATCCTACCGTAGGATTGGTTCTCGGATCTATTCAGGCTTCTACAGACCAGGGAACTTTGGCCTTTCGCTTAGGATCGGAAGGCACACCTTCAGCATTTAACATCGATGCCGCCTCCGGGGAGCTGACTGTTGCCGATGCTACGCTATTTGACTTTGAAGTTGCAACTTCCATAAGTACGACCGCCTTTCTTAGTGTAGGTGACATAGAACAATTCGTCACTGTTGTGGTCAATCTCAGCAATGTGAATGAGATCACCGCTCCTGCGGACATTGATATCTCTGTAAATGAGAATCCCACTGTAGGCCAGGAATTGGCTACTATTGAAGCTTCGGCAGATCTGGATGCGGTTACATTTGAATTGACGTCTGTATCCATAGCAGATGCCATCCAAATCGGAACCAGTGGGGTGATCAGTGTCAAAACGCCGGCTATTTTCGATTTTGAAACCAATACTTCTGTTACCGCTGCAGTAACCGTGTCATCAGAAGGGGCCACCTCAAAAGAGGTTGCCATTTCGATCGTTGTTAATGACGTGTCTGAGCTTTCATTGCTCGAAGAAGCACTAGTCTATTTACCTCTTGATAAAGGTGACCTGAACAATTCACAAAAAGGTGATCAATTTAACGGCATAGAGCGAGGAGCTGAGGGAGGCCTATCTGTCTATACCGATAGAAATGGAAATGGAAGTGGTGCAGTAATCACTAGTAATGGAGGAGGGTTTTCCATTCCTGACTGGCACCAAAATTCAGCAGGGACCGGGCACAACGGAACATTTACAATTGCACTTTGGGTGAGAATAGAAGAAGCCACCAGCAATCGCAGAACCCGCCCCATATGGGAACTGAACTGCGGAGCAGCACCTGCCATTGGCCTGTTCATGGTGAACGAGATCAATCAAAACGCTGGCAGACTTTTCATAAGACAGGGAAGCGCTTCCGGAGGGGTATTGGCTTCTTACAACAACAACCCGCTCCTAGGCCTGAACAGTGAACGTTCGCCATGGGTTTTTGTGGCGGTCTCTTATGAAGAAGGTGTCGCCATGACCTACAAGATCATCAGCCCGGATGATTCATCTTTGAACTTTACGCAAACCATCACGGGAGATGAGCTATTGTACACCGCAGGAGCAGCCACTGAAAATCAAGGTATCCTGACTTTTGGACAAAGAACCTGCAGCAGCACACTCACCATTCCCATGGCATTGGATGATATTTTGATCTATGACCGTGCATTAAGCGCTACCGAAATTGATCAATTATACGAACTGTTAGAAGAGTAATTCCTCCACTTACTGTACATGAAGCACCAGCAGGTTTGTTGGTGCTTTTTTGTTTGGAGTCTTAACAGCGCGTAAAAAGAGATTCCCCGGACAGGGCGTCTGAAATTTTCTGGACTTTAAAAAATTAGTCCAGAAAATTCTGGAATGACGCGCTGAGTTTGTCTCTTTCATCCCTTACAAGGCCGGTGAAACAGGGGCTCAAAACACCCGTGACGAAAAACGCTTTGACCTGCATAAAAAAGCTACTAGCTTAGTAGCATGAGCATCATCCCCAATGCGCTACGAAAAGCCATCAATGAAAACAACCTGCTCCTATTTGTAGGCGCCGGACTCTCCTACAACCTGGTAAACATCCACCAACAACCCATCAAAGGCTGGAGCCATCTGGTGGCTAAAATCCTGGATCACTTAAGCGATAAGGGCCATGATGTAGCTCACTTATTGCCACTTGTAGATCGATACGATCCGATCAAAGTGCTTGATTTGATCGAGATCAATAAGAAAATCCCCAAGTCAGATATCTATGCCTTCACCAAAGATTTTTTTGATCTTGACCCGGACAGCAACGACCTGGAATTGCACCGAAAGCTTTTTCATCTCTCCAAAAAAATCATCACCACTAACTACGACAATGCCTTTGAGCTAGCAACACGTGAACTGGGAAAACACAAAGCCTACAAAGGCAAAAATTATGAACTGACCACTCATAAAGACCCGTCAGCACCATTGTTGTTCAAACTACACGGTTGCTTTGAAGAAGCCGACTCGATGGTACTCTTCCCTACCAACTACGATAATCTCTATGCAAACCCAGAACCCGATGCGGAGCATTCATTATTGGTATTGAAGAATATCATCTTGAACAAATCAATCCTCTTCATCGGCACAGGGATGGGCGATTTCCAGATCAACAGCATATTTCAAGAGATTAAAAAACTACAAGGCACCTATAATCAGGAACACTTTATCCTTACCACCAAAACTCTGGACAGTCAACTTGACTTTCTAACAGCTATTACAATTCAGAATCATACTGAAATTAGTTCCATCATCGAAGAACTGATTGAAATCAAACAAGTCACTGAAAATGAAGAATCCGCCGAAATAATCGAATTGAAAGAGCAACTGGAGGAAGCACAGCAAACAATTGAACGATTAAAGAGTACTACGGATAAAGATGAACTACTTGAAAGAGAAGCCTGGAAGTATTTTTCCAGAGGGTTGGAATTCAGCCTATCAGATCATCTTGAAGAAGCTTCTGAACAGTATAAAACTGCCGTGGAACTTAAGCCTGATTTGGCAGAAGCTTACTTTAATTGGGGAACGGATCTTGTAGAAATAGCACAAAGAGGAAATAAAGAAACTGCCGAAATGTTCTTTAATGAAGCTGCAGAAAAATTTCAAAAAGCCATTGAAATCAAACCAGACAAACACGAAGCATGGAATAATTGGGGAAATACATTAGGGCACTTAGCTGAATACAAAGAGCCATATGAAGCCAATGCACTTTTCTACCAAGCTTTTGAAAAATATCAAAAGGCCATTGAAATCAAACAAGACAAACATGAAGCCTGGAACAATTGGGGGGCTTATTTGGGAAAATATGCTGAAACCAAATCAGGTAAAGAAGCAGAAGTGCTTTATGATCAAGCCGTTCTCAAATTCCAGGCAGCTGTTGAAATCAAACCTGACTATTATAAGGCCTACTCCAATTGGGGGTATTGCTTAATCTCCTTATCTAGATCTAAGACGGCAGAAGCAGCAAATAAAATATTGCAACAAGCATTTGAAGTATGCAAAAAGGGGGTTGAACTTGGAGGGCAATCATATAACTTTTCATGCGTACTTGCTCTTCAAGGCAAAGATGAAGAAGCTCTTAAATATCTAGCTATTAGCCTAGAGAATAAAGATAAAAAAGTATCCTTAGTAGAACAAGACGAAGACTGGAAAGCATACTGGAACGATGAACGATTCATCTCTTTACTAGATCGGTACCGGGAATAAGGTGCGATTATATATGACCAAATTCAAAAAACGTCAAACCAAAAACAATAGGTGCAGCAATTAATCATTTTTGAAGTTCTGGAAACCAATTCCAGTCATACAGCACCTTGCTGGTACTAGTTAACCGGCAACTCAAAGAAAATAGAAGTCCCCTCCCCTTTCTTGGAACGCGCATAAATACTTCCGCCGTGTTCTTCTACCGCCATCTTACAGAAGCTTAGCCCAAGACCGGTAGACTGGACGGTATTCTTACGCTCAGGGTCTTTATGCCAAAACTTATTGAACAAGTGATCCAGGTCTTCTTCAGCGATCCCCACTCCGGTATCTCTGACCTCCAGCGCGATGAAACCCTCTTTTTCAGAATAAACGGCATAGACGCCAATGCTACCCTCTTTTTGGGTGTACTTCAAGGCATTATCAAATAAATTAGCCAGCACCCTCACCACAATATCCCGATCTATCTTCAACTGATGCGTTCCATCAGCTTCCAACGAAAGATTGACTCCCCTGTTTTGTGCGATCGGCAGCACCATTCGCTCTGCCTTGGCATACAGAACAGACAACTCCACAGCTTCCAGATTTAGCTGCATGTTCGCCTCTTCAAAGCGCTGAATATCCAGCATGTTGTAGATCATTTTCAGCATGGAACTTGCCGAATCGCGGATCTTATCCCCAAAGCTCTTCTCCTGAATCAAGTCCGAATAACCTACGATCACGCCAAGTGGACTTTTCAAATCATGCGCCAGCATGTTAGTCAATTCCAACTTATAAGTCGACAATTGCTCCAATCGTTGGTTTTGGAGTTTTAATTCTTCGGTCCGTTCTTCTACTTTGGTTTCCAGTTGTTGGTTGAGTTCGGTGATCTTTTTGTTGTTCTCTCTTTCGATCTTCAAGTTTTGTTTTTGGACGTAAGTCCTGCCTCCAAAGAAAAGCACTGCCAGAACGAAGCATGAGATAGCAATGGCAATGAACATGATCCTCGATTTGGATGCCTCATACTCAATGCGTTCCTTTTCTCGCTCAAACTCCAATACCTTCAGTGAGAGCTCATAGTCAAACAGGTCAGCTTGTAATTCCAGGTCTGCGCTAAATAAAGCTTCATTCAAGTTGATCACTTGATCCAAATGAACCTGTACCTGGCTATAATTCTCTAGTGCTCGCTCTACTTCTGCCAATGCTTCATGTGCTTCTCTTTGACGCAGCTTAGAACCTATTTCTTCCCCCAACGCTAAAGCTTGCTTAGCATAATTTCGAGCGATATCAGTATCTCCACTCCTCGTACTTAACAGAGAAAGATCCGACAACAAGGTACCATACAATTGCTTATCAATGGCAGGGGTCAGCCCGGAAATGGCCCTTGAATAGTATTCTTGCGATAAATCGAATGCTTCCATTCGCTGGTACAGATCACCCAAATACTTCTCACACACACTCACCCGAATGGCATTGTTCTGAGATTGTCTTAACTCAAGTGCTTTTTTTAGGTTTTCCTCGGCAGTTTCGTGATCACCCAATACCATCAACGCCCGGCCATAATAGTGGTAATAGTATCCCAGAATATTCTGGTTGTCCACCTGATCCAGGATTTCGGACATGGATTCCAGGTATTCCTTTGATTGCTCAGGTCGATTGATGTACAAGTTCAGGTTGGCCAGGTTCATGTAAGCATAAGCCTGCTCTTCAACATTGTTGATGTTGATGGCCGAACGCCAACCCTGCACGTAATTTTCTAAGGCTTTGATGTATTGATCCAGGTTCCGATAAGCCACTCCTGTGAAGCCATAAGCCCTGGGCAGTGCAACGCTATCTTCCGTTTCTAATGCCCGGACGATTGCTGCCTCTCCATATATGATCGAAAATTCCGGGTTGGTATTGCGATTCTTCCAGGCCAGATCCAGCAATTCATTGGTCGAGCGGTCTTGTAAGGAGTCTGACAGTTGCCTCGCCAATAATAATGGGGACACAATCATCCACAAAAGGACGAACGTGAGTCGAATCTTTATTTGATTGGCGAGAATCATGATGTTAGGTTTGGACCGGGTCCGATCACAAATCTGCAAATGTTATATTGGAACTGCAAATGGGATGCTACAACCGCCTTTATTCGCTATAAAGGCATCGCTCCCCAATCTTTATTTGCAGTGTAGGAAATCAAGCCATTTTCAACAGTCAACGGGGAATCAATGTTATTGTGATAAAGCTGACCGGTGCCCAGGCCATGGTACTCGTGGTTTTTGAACCCAGCCGTAAACTGTGCGATAGCATTCAAACCAATATTGGATTCCAATGCGGAGGTAATCCACCATCCAATTTTCATTTCTTCCGCTAAGTCAATCCATTCCTGAGCAGACTGGAACCCTCCTATAAGAGAAGGCTTTAATACGATGTAGTGTGGTTTTAAGAATTCGAGCAATTCTCTTTTCTCTGTTTTGGTTGCAATTCCGATCAATTCTTCATCCAGGGCAATTTTGACAGCCCCTTTTTTACAGAGCAACTGCATGGCTTCCGGTTGCCTGGGAATAATCGGCTGCTCAATGGAATGAAGGTTGAATTCCGACAAATCCAGCAATCTCCTCAAAGATTCGTGATTAGCGAAAGCCCCATTGGCATCCACTCGCAATTCCAGGTCAACAGACACTTCCCTCAATAATTTAAGTACTTCCAGTTCTTGTTGAAAATCAAGTGCCCCGATCTTCATCTTGATACACTTGAAGCCTTGATCCAGCTTTTCCTGCGCCCGCTGTTTCATGGTATCGATATCCCCCATCCATACCAGGCCATTAATCGGGATAGGCTCCTGATTCTGATAGAACGCATTGTCAAAAATCAATTTCTGACCACCATGCACAAGGTCCAACAACGCCACTTCCAAGCCGAAACGCAAACTGGCAAAAGGAATTGGACTCAACTCCTGAGCAATTGAAAAGGCGGCTGCTTCCGTTCTGGGAGTAGTGAAATTTACGATCTTCTGCTGAACCTGCTCCAACACATCAGGAACGAGGCTAACATCTTCGATACTGAGTCTATTCAGCGGGGCCACTTCTCCATAGCCGGCAACTTCCGGATTGCGATCATCGCAAACTTTTAAAAACCAAACGTCCCTTTTTTTCATTACACCACGGGAGGTTCCCGCATCGAAGGTGAAGTCAAGCGTGTAGGGTTTATATTCGAGCTTTAGCATAAAATCAAGGAAAGAAGTTTTGTGAAAAACGTATCACTAGCAGATTACCATTACGAATTACCAACCGAAAAAATAGCGAAGTATCCGCTAAATGATCGGAGCAAGTCCAAACTATTGAAGTATAAACGTGGAAACATCAGCCATCATGCGTTTGTGGATATCTCAGGTTTCATTAATCCGGACAGCTTGCTGGTTTTCAACAATACACGGGTCATTCCGGCTCGCATCCATTTCTTCAAAAAGACGGGCGCCAAAATAGAAGTATTCCTACTCGAACCCGTAACGCCTGCAACTGTGGAGGAAGCCATGAATGCCGTGGAATATTGTGAATGGAAATGCATGATCGGAAATGCAAAGAAGTGGCCGGAAAATCAACCCGAACTGATCGAAACGGAAAACTTATCGGTGACCATCACACGGTTGGCCGATCAAACCGTCAGCATTCACTGGAATAACCAAGTCCCCTTCTCTGAACTGATCCAACAACTGGGAAAAATGCCCTTGCCTCCCTACATCAAAAGAAAGGTCGAAAAAGAAGATGAAGACAGGTACCAAACCGTTTATGCGGAACCAGAAGGTGCAGTAGCTGCTCCTACGGCAGGACTGCATTTCACTAATGAAATATTACAACAACTAGAAGATAAGGGCGTCCCCAAAGACTTTGTGACGCTGCATGTATCTGCGGGAACTTTTCAGCCGATCAAAGCGGATGACGTTACCGAACATCCCATGCATCAGGAAGAGATCATCATATCTCGCTCGAACGTAGAGCAGTTACTGAAATATCAGAAGGTCATCGCCGTGGGCACCACTAGTCTTCGGACATTGGAGTCCTTGTATTGGTTTGGGGTGAATTTGCAAGAAGATCCTGAAGCTTCATTCATGGTGAAAAAAATGCAACCATACGAAGCTGAGGTTACACTTTCAAAAGAAGCTGCCTTACAAAATGTACTCGATCTCATGGAGCGAAAGCAGCTCCTGCAACTCATTGGCCATACCGAAATATTCATCTTTCCTGGTTATCAGTTTCGGATCATTGCTGCATTGATCACGAACTTTCACTTGCCTGGCTCAACGCTCATCCTATTAATCGCTTCTTTCATTGGTGAAGACTGGCGCAAAGTCTATCAGGAGGCGTTGGATCATGAGTATCGTTTCCTGAGTTATGGGGATAGTAGTTTATTGATTCCTGGGTAGGCTTTGATCTGTTGATGGAATTTTAATGCCCAAAAAATATGTAGTAGCATTGCATGTAGAATGTCGATTTCGAGGGCCTCAATCTGACAGCCTCCTATTACTACATTTCAAATGCAACTGAATTCATTCTATTGATTCCCGGTTAATGTCTTAATTTTAATTGGATATGGAACGCGTTGAACAGTTTTGGCATGGTATCGTTTCAGGGTTGAAGTCCATCTGGGAGTTTGTCAATATTCCATTACTCAAGGAGTCCGAAATTACTGTAGGCACCATTCTTTACATCATTTTCGGATTCATTCTGCTGAGCTATCTCACCAAAAAGATCAGAAAAATCCTGGTCCATGGCATCCTCGAGCGGGCCAACGTCGAGCAATCGAGCCGGGCATCCATAGGCACTATTACCCGGTACATCATCCTGCTGATCGGATCAATTTTCATTGTTCAGACCGCTGGAATTGATCTCAGCGCCTTGAGTTTATTGGCAGGTGCCCTCGGCGTGGGTATTGGTTTTGGGTTGCAAAACATCACGGACAATTTCATTTCGGGATTGATCATCCTATTCGAAAAGCCCATCAAAGTGGGTGATCGTATCGAGGTAGGCGATGTGGATGGAGACGTCATCAGCATTTCCGTACGAGCAACAACCATCCAGACCAATGACAACATTTCGATGATCATCCCCAATTCGGAATTCATTTCCCAAAAAGTCATTAACTGGAGTCACAATGACCGAAACATTCGTTACCGAATCCCCATTGGGGTCAGCTACAAGGAAGATCCGGAATTGGTGAAAACCTTATTATTGGATGTCGCTGACCGGAATGATCATGTCTTAAAAGATCCGGAGCCTGTCGTTTTTTTCGATGAGTTCGCAGATAGCTCCATCAACTTTACTCTGGCGATCTGGACTTCTACGTATACGGACCGTCCACGCTTATTGAAAAGCGAAATCCTTTTCGAGGTATTTAAAGTCTTTCGTGAAAAAGGCATTGAAATTCCATTCCCGCAACGTGACATCCACATCAAACAAGAAGAGGGTGCTCCAATTAGTCAAGACTAATTCAAACCCCCTCTCCCATTTAGTTCTTATACTTTATTACCTGGCCTGGCCAAAGTTGTAGGCCAATCCTACGCCAAAGACACTTTTGAATTGTGTTCTCGGTCCACGAGATACCAGTTCACCATTCGAATTAAATTCATCAATCTTGATGTCATCATCATAGATCAATTGCGTTTGCCAGTTCACCGTCAGAAAGTCATTCACTTTCATGACCAGCAGGTTTTGCCAGTTCACGTCAATGTTACCAAAATCCTGGAGGTAATTTGCAAATAGCTCTAGTCGACTCTCGAACTGCACATTTTCTACGACTTCCTTATTGAAAGACGCTTTAATAAAAGATCCTAATTCAGCTCTTGATTTTGATCCAAGTGATGTGAATCGGCCCAGGTTTTCATCAAAGAATCCTGGATCTACTCCAAAAGCTCCTGCGTTGGCCAGGTCCTGGTCCATCACAAAAGTGAACTTACCTCCGATAGGAGAATAAGATAATGAAAACGAAGGATCAGGGTTCCACTGCAAACCTGTTGCTACCACTAAATAGGCGGGACTAAAAAATTTGGAAATTGTATTGCCTTCAGAGTCCAATCCTCGATCGAACTGGGTACGAAAATCAAGTAGTGAACTCCAATACAATTTATCTGAGACCTTGTAGCCAAATTCGGTGATCACATTGAAACGGTCATCTGTTTTTTCAAAATCAGCTTCATCCCCACCCTGACGGATCAAACCGTAACCCATTTCAACGACATTTTTCCAGATGATCTTATCCTTCTGATAGTCAGCATAAGTGGTAAAAAAACCATTTAACGAAACGGAGTTATCGCCACCAGCAGCCCAATTGGTCAGAGAAACCTGAGTGAACGTAAGGGAAGCAATTCCACCTCTTTTCCAATAGGTTGTATCTGATGGAGTGGAGTCCTGAGAAAATCCAGCATATCCCAGGGAAATCGTACATACAAAGAGTAATAATTTTTTCATATGAAACAGGTTAGGGTCTGTTTTAGAAATATTTCCGCAAATGAACATGATCAAGACGGAAATCGCGAAAATTCTAGACGAAAAGCTCCCAATCAACGATATCAAGCCACCGAATCCTGACCAAATAAAAAATGCCAGTCAAAATCAATCAACTGGCATTATGTCTCATGTAACCTTTCCGCTACTCGTAGCTATTCACTTTCAGGTCATTCTCTTTCACTATTCTTCTCAGGATTTTACCCACGTTAGATTTAGGTAGTTCATCTGTGAAGGCAATGTGTTTCGGACACTTATAAGCAGTCAAATGCTCTCGTGCATATGCGCGTAGTTCATCTTCAGTCAGACTGTCATCAGATTTCACCACATAGATTTTAACTGCCTCCGTAGATTTTTTATCAGGCACACCAATGGCAGCCAATTCCAATACTTTAGGATGAGAAGCAATAGCATTCTCTACATCATTCGGGTAAACATTGAACCCGGACACCAGAATCATTTCTTTTTTCCGGTCGACGATCTTGAAAAACCCGGATTCGTCCATTACTGCCACATCGCCAGTTTTGAACCAGCCATCAATGAAGGAGTTCTCCGTTTCTTCCGGTCTACCCCAGTACCCTTTCATCACTTGAGGGCCTTTGGCACACAATTCCCCAGGCTCGCCCGGAGCAACTTCTTTCCCTGCGTCATCCAACAAAACAATCTCTGTATTTGGTATCGGCATTCCGATACTTCCGATTCGTCCGTTTCCATTCAATGGGTTCGACGTAAGTACGGGTGACGTTTCTGTCAAACCATACCCTTCAGACAGAGGTGAATTGGTAAGGTTCTGCCATTTCTCGGCTACTACCTGCTGAACAGCCATACCACCTCCAAAACCGAATTTCAATTTTGAAAAGTCCAGACTGTTGAAGGTGTCATTATTCAACAACCCATTAAATAGCGTGTTTACACCAGTGATCACCGTAAATGAGTGTTTGCTCAATTCTTTAACGAAAGCAGGCATGTCACGAGGATTGGTGATCAATACGTTTTTCGACCCGATAGAAACAGTCATCAACGCATTACAAGTCAATGCGAAGATGTGGTAAAGCGGTAATGCAGTAATGAAAATTTCTTTTCCTTCTTCCATGCCTCCATGGAACATCCAGGTCCTTACCTGAGTCAGGTTCGCCACAACATTGCGGTTGGTCAACATCGCACCCTTAGAAACACCAGTTGTGCCGCCTGTATATTGCAAAAAGGCCAGGTCTTCTCCAGTGATTTCAGGTGCTTCAAACGTTTCTTTAGCACCTGCTGCCATGACGGATTTAAAAGGTATGGCATCCGGTAAATTATAGGGAGGTACCATTTTCTTCACGCTCTTCACCACGAAGTTGACAATCGCTCCCTTTAGGCCACCAAGCATGTCACCCATCTTAGTGACAATCACTTTCTCGATTTTGGTTTCGGAAAGGATTTCTTCCAGGTTACAGGCAAAATTGGCCAACACGACCGCCACCTTGGCACCACTATCATTGAATTGGTGCTTCATCTCAGAAGGTGTGTAGAGCGGATTGGTGTTAACCACGGTCATACCCGCTTTCAATGCACCAAACATCACAACCGGATATTGCAAGAGATTAGGCATCTGGATCGCAACCTTATCTCCCTTTTTGAGTCCGGCCACCTTGGTCAAATACGCTGCGAAATCATCGGAAAGCTTGTCGAGCTCCTGAAAAGTGATGCCTTTACCTAAGTTCTCAAATGCAGGTTTAGACGCGAACTTTTTAAAGGAGTCCGTTAGCAACGCAGCTAGCGATGGAAATTCGTCTGGATTGATCTCGTGGGGAACTCCATCCGGGTAGTTCTCTAACCAGGGCCGTTTACTCATTGGGTTAATTCTGAAAAGGTTAAATAATCTTTAAATATATACTGTGAAACTGAGGATATGCAAAAAATGCATGCCAAAGGATTCAATTTACCTAAGCATTTAAAATATTGCTCAACTCGAGACTACAAATCAACCACAGTAATCGGTCAATGGTATAACAAATCCCCGGGTATTTAGTTATACGACCTTCATACGGGATTACCCAATGCCAATAAAATTCCTAGTTGGGACGATAATGCTCCTGCCATACCGTAAAAGAAGGTCTTTCTCTTCCGCCTTCATCAATGAGTCCGGTATCTCGCCAAATCTGTCCCAGGTCTTTTACCTCTTCACGGAAGTCAACCACAGTGCATCATAGTCCCGGTGTGCCCACCAGATGATAAATTCATATTCCAGCGCGTTGGCATTCTCAATCAAAGTCTCCAAATAATCCCTCTGACCATTTTCGTCTCCGTCAATCGAAACGTTCAAATTAGGGACAGACAAATTTTCCGCTAAATGCGCTGTTTCAACAAAAGCAATTGGTGCAGTAACATTTGTGTGTAAAAAATCAAAAGCGGACTGGAATTCCCTTTTCGTATTAAACCCTCTAAAAAACGGATAGAAACTAATGGCTACAAAATCCATTTGATTCATGTAGCCCAGCATTTCTTCTACGTATGCCTCGTGATCCGGAGCATCTGATTGAATGAGGTTATGAAGCGAAATCGATTCTGAGACTTTTAAATCAGGATATGCCTGCTTAATCCTGTCAGTCACCTCCTCCATCAAACGCTGATAGGCATTCCATTTCTCAGGGGACCTGAGCCTAAATTCATTCACTTCAATGGCAATGACCAGATAATCGGGTTCAAATGCTTCGACCAGATAATTGACATGCTTGAAATAGGCTTCATTGATATACGCATTGTCAAGATCATCATATGCGGGTATGGTGCCATCAAAGTCCGAAGCTAGTTCATCTCTATTGGAGTTAAGTAAGCTTATGCTGAGAAGAAAATCTTTACCAGCAATTTTTCGGGAGACTTTACCATTGATTTCATTAGTGAATGCCGCAGGCAGCTCCTGACTGTTGATCCATGCACTCCAGGGTATGTTGTTGTCAATGTGCTCCGCGTAGATATTGGCATTACTTTCAATAAAAGCATAGGTATCATCGACATCTTGCAGATTCGGACCGAAACTCCAGGAAGTGAACCCCATCTTTAATTGACCCAGATTAACTGAGGGTTCATCCTCATGATCACAACTGACCAGAGAAACCAGTAAGAAGAGCACACAATAGCCTTTCAAGTAAACCCATTTATTTCCTAGCATAATGATGTGAATTATTCCCGACTTATTAAAAATAAAAGAAGCTCGGAGAATACCCTACCGGATAAAGGATCAAGCTTAATCCCTGTGGAGAAAATGAGAGTTACTTTGATCCTCTGGTATTGTGTTATGTGGCTAATTGGTTTTCCTACCCAGGTAAAGTAGAAAATTTACTGCTCTGGTGAGCAATCTTAGGAATATATCGGAAAACAAGGATTCATCAAGTTGTTTTGAAAACAGGATGGATTAAAAAATGAAAAGGGCCTTCTCACCCCTAAGAAGACCCAATTCAAACAACATTAACCCAAAAATGATGGCTGTAGGAGAAGGATTTGAACCTCCACGGAGCGGTTAGTTTCGAAATCATGAATTATGATTTTTTGAAAATTATCCCTTATCTCCACCCTCGGTTAAAAGGGCATGTCTGCCGTTTTCATCAACCTACAGTGTTTAGCGTGGCACTACTTGCTGCGCTTTGTTGATACAAACTTAAATACATTGTCATTTTCTTTAAAAATTTTTTAATAAATTTGACAAAAGTTTTCAATCTGATTAATTTAGCAATACCAAAATTATATATCTCATAAATTGACTTCCTCAGATGAGTAAAAATTATGAAATTGACAATGTAGATCTAAAAATCCTGAATATTCTTATGCAGGACGCCAAGATCCCCTACACCGAAGTAGCGAAAAAAGTGTTCGTTTCCGGAGGAACAGTACACGTGAGGATGAAAAAACTAGAGGAAATGGGAGTCGTCGATGGGACGACCCTCAAAATGGATTATTCTAAACTAGGATATGACGTTACCTGCTTTATGGGCATTTACCTCCAGAAAAGCTCCTTATATGATAAGGTGGTCCTGGAATTGAAGGAGATTCCTGAGATTGTTAAAATCCATTACACAACGGGTAATTACAACATCTTTTTAAAGATCCATTGCCGGGATACACGCCACTTGAAGGACGTTCTTCACGATAAAATTCAAAAAATAGAAGGCATTGAAAGAACCGAAACTTTCATCTCTTTAGAAGAAAGCCTGAACAGACATCTAAGTTTTTAAACGTTTTTTCCCGCCGTTCGAAACCTTTTCAGGCCTTTTAAGCTTCCTTTTTTGAGTAATTCTGAATAAGCTTCGTTCTTATTTAGAATTATTCCAAATAAGCATTTACTTTGCAGTAGTAATTAGGCCTGAAGAGATTTTCGTATGAGCAATGATGATCAAATATTAGAGGAATTCACCTCAAAAGAATATGAACACGGATGGTCCGTTGATTTTGAAGCCGACGAGGCACCTCTCGGACTCAATGAGGACATCATCAGATTTATCTCAGCCAAAAAAGACGAGCCGCAGTGGTTGCTCGACTGGCGATTGAGTGCCTACCGTAAGTGGGTAGACATGAAAGAGCCGAAATGGCCCAATGTCCATTACCCGGAAATTGATTTCCAGGCAATCAAATATTATTCTGCCCCGAAGCAGGACAAGAAACCCAGCAGCCTTGATGAGGTTGATCCGGAATTGCTCAAAACCTTTGAGCGTCTTGGCATTTCATTGCAAGAGCAAAAACGGCTGACGGGAGTTGCTGTAGACGCTGTGATTGATTCGGTATCTGTCGCCACCACCTTCAAAGACAAGTTGTCGGAGCTGGGCATTGTTTTTTGCTCATTTAGTGAAGCCGTTCAGGAACACCCCGAATTGGTGAAAAAATATTTGGGATCTGTCGTTCCTGTTAGTGACAATTACTATGCAGCACTAAATTCAGCTGTCTTTTCAGATGGTTCGTTCTGCTACATCCCTAAGGGCGTAAGATGCCCAATGGAGCTTTCCACCTATTTCCGGATCAATGCAGCCAATACAGGCCAATTTGAGCGCACATTGATCGTTGCCGAAGATGATTCTTATGTGAGCTACCTGGAAGGTTGTACCGCTCCTCAAAGAGATGAAAATCAGCTCCACGCAGCAGTCGTAGAGATCTATGCTGCAAAAAACGCGGAAGTAAAATATTCAACGGTACAAAACTGGTACCCTGGAGACAAGCACGGCAACGGAGGTATTTACAACTTCGTAACTAAACGAGGCCTGTGTGCGGGTGATCATGCCAAAATCTCCTGGACCCAGGTAGAAACAGGTTCTGCGGTGACCTGGAAATATCCTTCTTGCATATTGAAAGGTGATCATTCTGTCGGAGAATTCTATTCTGTTGCGGTGACCAATAATTACCAACAGGCGGACACAGGCACCAAAATGATCCATATCGGGAAAAACACCCGATCCAGAATTGTCTCTAAAGGTATTTCAGCAGGAAAATCGCAGAACAGTTACCGTGGCCAGGTGCACATCATGAAGCGGGCCGAAAATGCACGAAACTTCTCACAATGCGACTCTTTGTTAATGGGGGACCAATGTGGTGCGCATACATTCCCTTATATCGACGCAGAAAACAAAACTGCACAAATCGAGCATGAGGCGACTACCTCCAAAATCGGAGAGGATCAAATATTCTACTGTTTACAACGAGGCCTGGACGAAGAATCTGCCGTTGCGCTGATCGTCAATGGTTTTGCCAAAGAGGTGATGAACAAACTTCCGATGGAGTTTGCGGTAGAAGCACAAAAATTACTAGCGCTGACGCTTGAAGGAAGTGTTGGGTAAGCCATTCAATCATTGATAAAAATATTTGACCGATATATAACATGTTAAAGATCTCAAATCTTCACGCTTCGATCGAAGACAAAGACATTCTTCGAGGCATCAACCTGGAAGTAAAAGCGGGTGAAGTCCATGCCATCATGGGCCCCAATGGTTCAGGAAAAAGTACCCTGGCTTCTGTACTGGCCGGCCGGGAGGACTATGAAGTGACCGAAGGAAGTATCGAATATTTCGGAAACGATATTATTGAGCTTGCTCCAGAAGAAAGAGCTCGCGAAGGCATATTCCTTGCCTTTCAGTATCCGGTAGAAATTCCAGGTGTAAGCACCACTAACTTCTTAAAAACTGCCATCAATCAGGTACGTGAGCATCGTGGCGAGAAAGCGCTGGATGCAGTTTCCTTTCTTAAATTGATGAAAGAGAAAATGAAGTTGGTTGAGATCTCTCAATCACTGTTGAGCAGATCATTGAATGAAGGATTCTCCGGCGGAGAAAAGAAAAGAAATGAGATCTTCCAGATGGCCATGTTGGAGCCAAAACTGGCGGTACTGGATGAAACTGACTCGGGATTGGACATTGATGCCTTGCGGATTGTTGCCAATGGTGTCAACTCTCTGAAGTCTGAGGAGAATGCCACCATTGTAGTCACTCACTATCAGCGTTTGTTGGACTACATCGTACCAGATTTTGTACACGTTTTGTACAAAGGAAGAATCGTAAAGTCTGGTGACAAATCCCTTGCTCTCGAATTGGAAGAGAAAGGATACGACTGGATCAAAGAAGAAGTAGAAGGTCAACTCGTTTAAGATGGATAATTCTTTGACAGCCATCTCCGCTTTGGAAGCAGGTTTTGACACGCTCATCATTTCAAAAAAAGACGGTGCGGTAAAAGATGTCAGGACCCAATCCTTTGAGACGTTTAAATCTTTGGGATTTCCTGGTAAGAAAACCGAAGCATATAAGTATTCTCCTGTTGATAAATTCATCGAGAAGAACATCGATTATCTCCAGGTCAATGACGCCTTTGGTTTGAGCAAGGAAGAAGTACAACAACACTTCTACGACCTGCCGGGTACACATCTGGTATTTGCCAATGGTACCTTCAGCAGCGAGCTTTCATTGATCAAAAGTGAGGATGTTACAATCAACACGATCGACGAAGACAATCCTTCTGAGATGCTGGAGACCCTTACCGGGGAACATGATGCCTTTGCTGCGCTGAATGCTGCTTTTTTTTCGACAGGGCTTCAGATCCTGGCAAACAACAAGAAAATAAGACCACAAGTTTTCATCTACTATGTATTTGATCTGAGGAATGGACAAATCTGTTCTTTCCCTCGTCTGAATATCGAAGTGGCTGAATTGTGCGAAATTGATCTGGTGGAGAAACTCGTATTCGTAGGTGAAGGAACCCTCTTTCACAACGTGACCACTGAGATCAAAATCGGTAAGAACGCAACTTTGAATCTGACCAAAAATCAGGTTTATGCCGATAATCACATCGTTGTAGACGGGATCTATGCCCATCAGCGACGTGACAGCAAAATCTATTTCAATACCTTCTCTTTTTCAGGCGCGATGGTTCGCAACAACTTGAACATTGCTCAAAATGACGAGCACTGTGAGAGTTATATGAATGGATTGTACTTATTGGATGGAAATTCGCACGTAGACAATAACACGGCCATTGACCATAAGCAACCTCACTCCTACAGCAATGAGTTGTACAAAGGAGTAGTTGATGATAAATCGAGAGGTGTATTCAACGGTAAGATTTACGTACGACCTGGTGCACAGCAAACCAATGCTTTCCAGGCCAACAATAATATCAGTCTTTCCGATGCCGCCATTGTCAATACCAAGCCTCAATTAGAGATCTGGGCAGATGACGTGAAGTGCTCACACGGCTGTACTATTGGCCAACTGGACGAAGAGGCTATCTTCTATCTGAGAGCTCGAGGTTTGAGTGAAATCTCCGCGAAGGCCATGATGTTGGTCGCATTCGCTGAAGACACACTTAATCATGTTCCTGTAGAGCAAGTGAAAGAAGAAGTTGCAACGATCATTGAAAACCGACTGGGGCAATGATGTCCGTAGCCTCTCAACTGGACCTTACTAAAATCCGGGAAGAATTTCCGGTACTCCACCAGAAGATCAATGGCAAGGATCTGATCTACATGGACAATGCGGCGACTTCTCAGAAGCCAAAAAATGTCATCGATGCGTTAACGCATTACTACGAGAATAATAACGCCAATATTCATAGAGGCATTCACTCGCTGGCAGAACGTGCTACTTCGGACTATGAAAATACCCGAAAGAGCATTAAATCGTTCATCAATGCTAATGAATCAGAAGAGATCATCTTCACCAAAGGAACGACTGAAGGCATCAACCTGGTATCTCAGGCTTACGGCCGCAAATTCCTGAAGAAAGGAGATGAAATCCTAATCACGGGAATGGAGCACCATTCCAATATTGTGCCATGGCAGATTGTTGCAGGCCAAACGGGCGCTACACTGAAAGTTGTACCGATCAATGAGCATGGTGAAATGATCTGGGAAGAGTTTGAGAGGTTGCTTTCTGAGAAGACCAAGATTGTTTCGATGGTCTACATTAGTAATAGCCTGGGAACCATCAATCCGGTCAAAGCGATCATCGAAAAAGCACATGCAGTTGGTGCGAAAGTGATGCTGGATGGAGCACAAGCCGCTCCACATAGCAAATTGGACGTAATTGATCTGAATTGTGATTTCCTGGCATTCTCGGGACACAAGATGTATGGTCCTACTGGCATGGGTGCGCTTTACGGCAAGCGTCAATTGCTTGAAAAAATGGATCCTTATCAAGGCGGTGGAGAAATGATCAAGGAAGTGACGTTTGAGGCCACAACCTATAATGACATTCCATATAAGTTCGAAGCGGGCACGCCGAATATCGGAGATGTCATTGCTTTCCAAAAAGCCATAGAGTTCATGGAAGGAATAGGGCATGAAGCCTTGTTACAACAAGAAAATGACCTGCTGGAATATGGCACCAAAACACTGCAAGCTATTGACGGATTCCAACCTGTTGGGACCGCCAAAAACAAAGCCAGTGTCATTTCTTTCAATCTGGAAGGCGTTCATCCATTTGATCTTGGCATGTTTCTGGATGCAAAAGGAATTGCCGTAAGAACAGGACACCACTGTACGCAGCCTATCATGGATCATTTTGGGATCGAAGGAACTGCCAGGGCCTCTTTTGCGGTTTACAATACCAGAGAAGAAATTGATGTCCTGGCCGAGGCATTGAAAGATATTCACGCTAAATTTCATAAATGAGCACGACGATCCAGGATATCCAAAACGAAGTAATTGAAGAATTTGAATTGCTGGATGGCGATTTCGAAATGTCCATCAATTACGTCATGGAGCTTGGTGAGCAAATGCCGCCATTTGAGGACGCGGATCGTACAGAAGATAACATTGTGAAAGGTTGCCAGTCGAAAGTTTGGCTCACTGCCAGCCATGATAATGGCAAAGTGACTTTCAAAGGAGATTCCAATACGGCCATTACTAAAGGCCTGGTAAGTCTCCTGATCCGAGTACTTTCGGGCCATTCACCGGAAGACATCCTGAATCAGGAAATCTTCTTTCCTTCCAAAATTGGAATGAATCGATTCATCGGCACCCAACGATCCAACGGATTTGGGGCGATGATCAAACAAATGAAAATCTACGCTTTGGCGTTTAGCAGTACACAAAAAGAAGTGAAGTCATGAGTACGGAACAAGTAACAGAAGACCAGACGCTGGAACTGAAAGAAAAGATCGTAGAAGCCATCAAAATGGTATATGATCCGGAAATCCCTGTGGATGTGTACGAATTGGGACTCATCTATGAGATCAATGTGTTTCCGATCAATAATGTCCATGTACTGATGACCCTCACCTCTCCGGCTTGCCCTTCTGCGGAAGAGATCCCTGGAGAGATCAAGCAAAAAATTGGGGAGATTGAAGGGATCAACGATATCGAAGTTGAAGTGACTTTTGATCCTCCTTATGCCACCGACATGATGTCGGAAGCGGCAAAACTGGAACTAGGATTTATGTAATTATAGAATATAAAGAATCAAACATATGTACCCTGAGGAATTAGTAGCACCGATGAGGGCCGAGTTGACTCAAATCGGATTCGACGAGTTGAAAACTGCAGATGCGGTGACCAATCACCTGGAAAATGAAAAAGGCACATCACTAGTAGTGATCAATTCAGTTTGCGGATGTGCTGCAGGTGCGGCTCGTCCTGGTGTAGCAGCAGCATTACACCACAGTGACAAGAAGCCTGATCACCTGACAACTGTTTTTGCTGGTGTGGACATGGAAGCCACTCAAAAAGCACGTGAATACACGTTGCCTTACCCTCCATCTTCTCCTGCCATTGCTTTGTTCAAAGACGGAGATTTGGTTCACATGGTAGAAAGACACCATATTGAAGGCAGACCTGCTCACATGATCGCGGATCACTTGCAGGAAGTTTTCAAAGAGTATTGCTAAGAAATAAGCATTATGCATAAACAAAACCTGCCTCGCGCAGGTTTTTTTATGGATAAGCGTAGGGTTTTGGGTTGTGCGGCTGTCTTATCATCAACCTATTGATCCTATGAAGAACAAAAACCAACTTTTTATTGTGCTGCTGGGAATATCGGTGGCAGTGCTGGTACTGGTGGTTTTGTAACCTCACGCAATTGACCACAAACAACTACCATTACAACAGTTTCTTGAAGTTAGCACTCATCATCGCATTCCCAATTCCTCTCTTTTCTTTACTTTAGCGCGCTCATTTTTACCCATTTTCTCTGGATATGGATCGTCCCGAATTTGATGATATTTTCATGCAGCTGGCAGTGAATCTGGCCTCTCGTTCTCATTGCATCAAAAGGCATGTGGGTGCGGTATTAACCAAAGAAACACGGATCATCTCCATCGGTTACAATGGCCCTCCTGCTGGCACACACAACTGCGACGAGGAATGGCCGGAAAAAGGATGCCCCAGGGACTCCAAAGGTGGTTGCTCATTAGCGATCCACGCAGAACAAAATGCCATTCTCTATGCGGTGAAGAACCAATCTACGGTAGAAGGCTCAACTCTTTATGTGACTTTGTCTCCGTGCTTGGCTTGCGCAAGAATCATCTACACTTCGGGTATTAAGAAAGTGATCTACCTGAAATCGTACGCACAATACAAAGGCATCCCCAGTGATGAAGGGGTGGATTTTCTTAGAAAGTTTGGTGTGGAGACGGTCCAATATGAAGGTGAGATCCCTCATGAGAATGTGTTGATTTAGTTGATTGACTGTCTACCTTTCCGAAAGCTCCTCAGAGTCATTCTCAGAAGACGCTTAGGTATGAAAAGAAAAAACGCCAATTCAAGTAGAAATGGCGTTCTCAAAATCTTTTTAGCTACTCTTTAATCACTAAACCCACCTTCTTCTCCACCGAAATCTTCGCCACCATCTCGGCCACGTCCACCTCTACGGCCACGTTGTTTCTTTTGATTAAGTCGGTAGGTAAAGGAAGCAGTCACGGTCGGTCCGCGTCTCCACTGAAATTCTGAGTCCGTGGTAAAGAACTCCGTGATGGTTTCTCCACGGAATTTTCTGGTATTGAACAGGTCTCTTACACTCAAAGCAACCGTACCATTGCGCTTCAGAACATCTCTGGACAATCCAACATCGATCCTGGTAATGGCTTTTCTTGTTCCTTGCGGTGTTTTTCTTGGCGCCCGATATGACCAGGTCATCTGTGCATTGAACAATTTATCATTCCGATAGAAGCCCATCATTCTCGTTGTGAAGGTGGTCGCTTCTGCAGAAATGTCTTCTCCGGTTTCAGGGTTGAAGCCATTCGTATTGGAATTGAAGAAATTCACGTTCCCAGTCATACGGAATTTTTGACCAAGCTCCTGCGTCAGGTTCAGCTCCAGTCCTATATCATTTCTTACAGCCAAATTTTCCGGCCTCCGGATCGTCTGACCTTCTTCCTCCCCTGCTACCTGTATTCTGGAAACCACATCCTCCGTATGACGATGATAGATGCCTAAGTAAATGGTGGAAGCAGTTCTGTTTTGAAGGATACCCAATTCGTAAGAATCTGTGAATTGAGGTTGCAGGTTAGGGTTACCCGTGTAGATACTCAGTGGGTTACTAAACGTAACAAAAGGATTCAGGCTTCGGAATCTTGGTCGGCTAACCCGACGGCTGTAGCTCAGCTGTAAAGAAGAAATACCAGAATATTTATAGGTCACATTCGCACTTGGGAAAAAGCTCAGGTAATCCTGATTATTGGACTCTCCCGTTTGCTCCAGTAACGTTTCCAAATCCGTATGCTCCAAACGAGCACCAAGTTGCCATGAAACTTTCTCAAGCGTATTGCTGAGGATCAGATAAGATGCAAGGATACGCTCATCGAAGTTGAAATCATTAGTCAGGTTGGTCACCTCTTCATAAACGCCTGTTCCTGCCGTGTCAGATTCTACGATGTAATCATTGAAGATATTCCTGAAATTGTATCGAACTCCCGCTTCAAATTTTGCCGCCTTACTAAAGGGTTGAACGTAATCGATTTGAATTAAGGTTCTTTCTTCTCCATTGTCATTTTCTGCTCGCTGATTGAAATCAAAGACGGTTCCATCTGAGAAATTCGTCTCATCATCAAATTGCGAGATCTCAACCTCATTGCTGTCCTGATATTGCAAGTTGAAAGTCAGCTTATGACCTTTGCGTTTGAAATCGCGATTGAACAACACTTCATATTGCCAATTGATATCATCTTCCTGCTCATTGTCCCGTCGGAATCGATCCGAAAAAGAAGCGCGATTCTGATCCAGGAAATTATAGCTGGTATTGGTAATGTTTTCATTGTCCGAATTTCTATAAGAAGCCGAAAGGGTCAACACATTCTTATCATTGAAGTAAATATCAGATCCAAAACGAACATTCTGAGACAACCCATTTCGATTACGATCATTGATTTGATTGATGAAATACGTCGTATCGGGACGAAAAAATGCATTGTTAGTAAATCCCTGACCCGGAGATTTTCGTCGAGTCACCCCATAATTAATGAACCAGTTGATCCAACCCGTACGGTAATTCACATTAACACTGGCACCATTCTGCGCAGGATATCCCGCCTGCACCTGAAAACTTCCATTGAATCCCTTGGCCTTGTCCTTTTTCAAGATAATGTTGATGATTCCGGCACCTCCCTCTGCATCGTATCTCGCAGACGGATTAGTAATGATCTCCACGCGTTCGATCAGGTTGCCTTGCAACTGCTGCAAGCCTCCGGTACCGGAAAGACCTATTAGCCCTGAAGGCTTACCATCGATCAGTATCTGTACATTTTCACTGCCTCGAAGAGAAATATTCCCTTCAACATCGACTTCTACCGAGGGCAGGTTACCTAACAGGTCCGAAGCACTGCCTCCGAGGTTACTCAGGTCTTTTCCAATATTATAGACTTTCTTATCCAATGTAAGCTCCATTTGCGTCCGCTCCCCAGTTACCACTAACTCATCGAGTTCCAGCTGTTTTTGATGCATCTCAACCTTCTCTAACGCCACCGGAGCGCCGCGTTCTATCGTAATGTTCTCGATCGTCTTTTTCTCGTGTGTAATAAACTGAAACTCCGCATAGTAAGTCCCAGGCCGAACAAACATTTTGAACTTGCCTTCAGCGTCGGTCACAGTCCCTTTTACCAGAGAGGAGTCCGTAGGATTAAATACGCTCACCGTTGCAAACTCAAGTGGCTCAGTGGTACTTTCATCGATCAGCTGACCCGAGAAATTAAAAAAGTTTGCGGGTCTCCCACCTGGCCTTCCCCCGGGACGTTGTGCCATTGAAATCAATGACAAAGAAGTCAAAAGAACGAACAGCATGACTTTGCCAGTCCCTGCGATATTCAATTTGCGCATGTTGCTTGAGTTGGATTTTTGATTCATCAGTTTTAAACCCACTGAGCCGTTTTAAGTTCAGCCGAGCCATAGAACTAGATGCCCAATCAAAAAAAAACCAGCGGATGAACGCTATATATGTGATGAGAGGTCGCGCCAGCCCTTCAATGGTAGCATTTCAGATATTTCAAAAACTCAATTTTTTCTAATCTTTTCCGTTGAAAATCAAAAGCTAGTCGGATATGATTCTCTTCGCCAAGATCATTTTCCATAATTTAGCGGTAGACTATCTAGATTCCTCAAGGGCAAATGGCCTTTACTACTTACAAGCGTTCTTCGGAACAAGGAAATATCAGGCACTACAGGGCCCAAATTGTTGACTCCTCTTTGGTCATTGGTACCATGCTGGGTCTGGCCACCATTTTGATCACCAAACTGGATGGTGACAATCGGGCACTCGGGCATCAACTCATCGACATTTTAGGAATTGGGCTACTTATCGTTGTATCGATCAAGCGGAAAAGTTTGCGTATTCGTTGGAAAGCCGGCGCACTGATTGGCGTTGTTTTCCTGATCACCATGGCAGAGACTTTCCGTATTGGGTTGTTAGGAGATAATTATTTGCTGCTGCCCATGATTCCCTTTTTCCTGATCCTGGCATTCGATAAGACCACCACAGTTATCTTCTCATTTCTCACACTCTTCATCTATCTGACCATTGGAGGGTTATTTACCTCCGATGTACTCACCTTGAATAGCGGAATTGAAGCTCATTTGGAATTTAGTGACTGGATAGAAAAAGGCCTGGTGTTGGTGATCGTTTCTGCAGTCATTGTTTTTACACTTATCAATTTCGATCAAAATACGTCGAAGTTCATCGAAAGCATCAATGAAAAGAATGAAGAGTTAAAAACTCGGGAAGCCAATCTCAGTGCCATCACGGAAAGTACCAATAATGTCATAGGACTCTTCGATGCCAATAAACACGTCGTTGCTTTTAATCAGGCTTTTGCAGATTACATATTTGCTACTGATGATGTGGTTATCTATGAAGGCATTGATTTATTGAATCACATCAATCAAGCACAATCTGAAGTCTTCCGGAAATACATGGATCGGGTATTAAAGGGAGAAAAATTCAAAGCAACCATTGAATATCCGGTAGGAGAAGACCTCAGAAGTTTCATGCTGAGCTTCAATCCTGTATATCGTAAGCATCGGATCATTGGTTTTTCTTTGTTTGCTGAAGACATCAGTGAATTACGTAAAATCCAGCAACAATTGGAAAAATACAATATTGACCTGGAAACATTGGTTCAGGAACGGACTCAGGAACTGGAAAGTAAGAACAAAGCCTTACACGATGGAAATATTCAACTCGAAAAGGCCTTTCAAGAGTTAAGAGAAACTCAGGGTCAGCTGCTACAGGCAGATAAAATGTCTTCCCTGGGTGTATTGGCTGCAGGAGTAGGTCATGAGATCAACAATCCGCTCAACTTCATTTTTAATGGTGTAAAGACCATTGAATCTCAATTGACGGATGATGAACTCACTTCTGTTGAAGATTTAGCACCTTTTTTTGACGTGATCTATGATGGAGTGGACAGGGCCTCCAAAATCGTGAAGAGTCTGAGCCATTTCAGTCGAAAAGCAACAGACCTCAACGAAACTTGTGATGTCCATGCTATATTGGATAACTGCCTGACGATCCTTCGCAGTGAAACCAAAAACAAAGCCCAAATCATTAAACAATTCGCAAAAAAGGAACTGATTATCACCGGAAGTGAGGCAAAGTTGCACCAAGTATTCCTTAACCTCCTGTTTAACGCGTCTCAGGCAATCAAAGAACAAGGTCAGATCACTATTATCACCGAACACGAGGAGAATTGGATCAATGTCAGTATCGCCGACAATGGATGTGGTATTTCCGAAGAAAACCTCAAAAAGATCAGTGACCCCTTTTATACCACCAAAGCGGCCGGCGAAGGTACCGGGCTAGGTTTATTCATCACCTACGGTGTAATTGAAGAACATGACGGAGAAATCAAAGTATTTTCCAAAGAAGGCGAAGGTTCTACCTTCACACTCTCGTTTCCGTTGAAAAAGCTAATCTAATATGTCAGACCTCAAAAAGACGGTATTGTACGTTGACGATGAGCCCAACAACTTGTTGTTGTTCAAGGCGGCATTCCGTAAGAAGTTTGAGGTAATCACGTCCGCATCAGCCAAAGATGGTCTTGAACAGCTCGATGCAGTTCCCGAAATTGAATTAGTGATCAGTGACATGAAAATGCCGGACATGTCGGGGGTTGCGTTCGTCAAAGAGGCCCAAAACAGGAATCACCGAAAATTCTTTTTCATCCTATCTGGATTTGATTTCAATGAAGAGATCGAGGCAGCTTTGGCCAATAAATTGATTGATCAAAGTTTCAAGAAACCCTTCAGTCTCGAAGAGATCCAACAGGCAATTGATGCGTGTCTGAGTTAATTCATGCAGGTGATAACACCATGGCTATCAACTTTAGAATCTTCACTGGATTAAAAGATATAATTCTCCCGAAATGAAGATGAATTTAGATCGTCATTGCGATGGCACCGTAGCGGCGGACCGTCGGCCACCCGACGTAGTAACGCAATCTTACGTTTTATAGGCCTGAACTCCCGTGAGGGATCACCGTGTCGGCCCGATCGGTGCCTCATGAAGATGGGAGTCTTAATAACGTTTTCCTTAAGTTGACGACCCTAGTGATAATACCTGAAAGGGCGTCGGATGAGGAAGGCCTTTAGATTTGAAGGTTAAATAATATTCACCTCCGCTGAAAGGTCAATTCCAAATGTACTGGAAACAGATTTCTGGATGTCTTTGGACAGTTTCACGATCTCTTTACCTGATCCTCCGCCATAATTGACCAGAACCAGTGGCTGCTGTTCATGAACGCCTATATCGCCACGGCGTTTACCTTTCCAGCCACATTTTTCAATCAACCAGGCTGCCGGGATCTTGCTCCAGTTCTCATCCACTTCAAAGAATGGCAGACTTGGATACAGTTCCTGTAGGGCTTCTAACAAGGGCCGCTCTACCAATGGGTTTTTGAAGAAACTTCCAGCATTGCCAATATCCAGCGGGTCAGGTAGTTTGGTCTGCCTAATGTGAATGACCGCCTCACTGATCGCACGAGCCGAAAGCTGGTCTACCCCCATTTGATCCAGGGTCGACTTGAGGTTGCCATAGTGAATATTGAAAGCAGGCTTTTTTGAAAGCTTCATTCTGACCCGAGTGATGATGTACTTGCCTTTGAACTTGCCTTTGAAAACACTGTGTCGATACCCAAACTGACACTCCTCTGCCACGAAGGTTCGGGTCTCTCCGGTTTTGCCTTCCACAGCATCGAGAGAATGAAAGATCTCTTTCAATTCCACGCCATACGCACCGATGTTTTGGATCGGTGCAGCCCCTACGGTACCCGGAATTAAGGAAAGATTTTCTACCCCGCTCAGTTCATGATCCAGGCACCAAAGTACAAACTGGTGCCAGACCACTCCGGCACCTACCTCTACAATGACTTCATCTCTGCCTTCTTCCACCACATCAATCCCATCGATTTCCATTTTCAAAAATACTTTCCGCTGGTTACCGGTAAACAACACATTGGAACCTCCTCCCAAGACCAATTTCGGCATAGGTCGCAATCGATGATTAGCATAAACTTCATCAATATCGTCCAGATGTTTAATGATGGCTACATATTGTCCATTGACATCCAGACCAAAGGTATTGTACGGTTGTAGCGAGATATTGTGGTGTAAGAGCAAATGCGTTTTATTTATATTCCTTTGTATACGACTTTTCCACCTACTATGGTCATCGTTGCTTTGGTTTTTAACACCTCAGCTTCATCAATGGTCATGATATCACGATCCAAAACGGTGAAGTCCGCAAATTTACCCACCTCAATCGAACCTACCACTTCTTCTTGAAAAGCTCCATAAGCTGCATCTAGGGTATAGGAACGCAAAGCTTGTTCCCGAGTCATTTTCTGATCAGGCTCATAGCCTCCATCAGGTGTCCCCTGAAGGGTTTTTCTGGAGATAGATGCATAGAAAGATGCAAATGGCGAAATGGGTTCAACGGGAGCATCGGTACCATTTACGATTTTAACATCAAGGTCCAATAACTTCCTCCACACATAAGCTCCTTCAAGGATCCTGGCTCTCCCCAAACGACCGATGGCCCAGGGACGATCAGAAGACATATGAATGGCCTGCATGGCTGGAACCACTCCTAATGAAGCGAAACGTGGAATATCTGCCCCGCTAAGGTGCTGCGCATGCTCAATGCGGAATCGATGATCCTGGGTCTGTTCAGGATATGTTTTGAAAGCCTTTTCATAGATATCCAGCACTTCGCGATTACCTCTGTCCCCGATGGCATGTGTACATACCTGAAACCCTGCTGCAGTTGCTCGCATCGTCACATCTTCAATCACTTCCATCGGAGTTACATTATGACCAAATTTTCCAGGTGCATCCGAATACTCCTCCAACAACCACGCACCTCTTGATCCCAATGCTCCGTCAGAATACAACTTTACCGCCCTGATGTTGAGCAGTTGATCAATTGAGTCGATCACCGGACCGTTTTCGAAATAGTCATTAAGAAGCGCTTCATCTCGTCCACTTAGCATGACATGAAGTCTTAGTGAAAGGTCACCTTTTGCTTTAAACTCTTTGAACAAATCAATATCTGCACTTGGTGAACCTGCTTGATGAAATCCCGTGATCCCATGTGCGGCACATGATTCCAGGGCCAACTTCAATACCCTTTCTCTTCTTTCTTTTGTTTCCGGAGGAATCACTGCCGTAATGCTTCCTTGTGCCGTCTCATTGAAAATCCCGGTTGGCTGACCTCCCAATCCTTTGAATATTTCCCCACCACTTGGATCAGGGCTGTCTTGATTGATACCTGCAGCTTCCATGGCTTTGGCATTGGCCAATCCGGCGTGCCCACTGGCATGCTTTAACCAAACCGGATGGTTGGGCACCGCTTCACTCAACAAGTCGTGCGTTGGAAATCCTTTGATGATATTTTCTGGGCCTTTATCCCATTTGTCCTGATGCCATCCGCGCCCAATGATCCATTCTCCTTCTGGGGTTTCTTCAGCCCTTGCGGCAACCGCATCTACCAGTTCCTGATAGCTTTTTGTTCCCATCAGATCTACGTTGATCAGATTTTGTCCTACACCCATGATGTGTGCATGTCCTTCGATCAACCCCGGGTAGGTCGCCTGCCCTTCCAAATCAATTTGCTCCGTGGCTTCTCCTATCAGTGCACTGATTTCATCGGTCCCTCCAACTTTCCAAATTTTACCGTCTTTCACGGCCACAGCCTCTACAACATCGTTAGTCGCATTTACCGTATAGATCTTACCATTTAACAGAACCAGATCGGCGGTCTCTTTTTCTCCACAGCTGATAATCAGAGTTAGAAATATCAAGGAGAGGGTCCAAACTTTCATAAACTAGGTTTTTTGATTTCAGCCTAAATCTAAAATGGATTCTATTAAGCACACCCAATTCTTTTCAATTCGGAAATATTTAACCGTAATCGGTACAAATACTAAAAAGGGCATATTTCAGGTCTTTGGAACAATTAGCATTAAATTTGGTTTTTAGGTTAACCATTTTTTGGGCTCAGTGCGTTTTATTTTAGTCTCATTACTTCTGTCCGTAGGTTGTTGTGCCTTTGGTCAACATCCGGCAGATAGCGATACCACGGGTATGGCTGCTGCTAAAAAGCAGCTGGAAAAATCCAGAAAGCAGCGACAGCAGTTTGAAGCCATCCTGACACATTTTGATGGAGACAGAGATGCCGCCAGGGATTCCCTGAACAAATTCAGGATTGCAGCATTGGAACAAGAGGCTGTGAACCGAGTCGAGTCCTACAAAAGCAACACCCAACTCGATACACTTAAAGAGATTGATTTGAGTCACGGGAGGTTAACTGCTATTCCCAGTTTTGTCTTTCAAGCCACCTCCTTAGAACGGCTGATTTTGGATCACAATGACCTCCATAAGCTCTCGGGAAAGCTAAAGAAGTTGAAGGCTTTGAAACAATTAGACTGGAGTTATATTTATGCGGACCATAAGAAAGCAAAGATCCCTAAAATAAAATCACTGGAACATCTCGATCTAAGCGAAAACAGCTTTCAAAAAATCGCAAACCTTAAGAAGTTGAAAAGCCTTAAGACTCTGGATCTTTCCACAAATGCATTTACCGCCATTCCCGTTAAATCATTGCTGGGAAACAGGAAACTGGAAGACCTGTACCTTAACAAAAACACAGAAATTCAGATTGGCCCGGGAAATTATGAGGCTATCCCTAATTTGAAAGTGTTGAAATTGGCCAGTTGTGACCTTACCTCGATTGATGAATCGCTCTATGGGATGACAAGCCTGACCGAACTTCAGCTACCAGAAAACAAACTGCAAAGCATCCCCGGAGGTATTTCCAACCTGGGGCGGCTAAAGACCTTGTCTTTCTATAAAAATGAATTAACAAACCTGCCTGCCGATTTCTATAATCTTAAAAACCTGCAGATCGTCGACCTTTATTACAACCAGTTGGAAGTGATCGACACAGCCATTTCTTTACTGACCAAACTTGAAATTCTGTACCTTTCAAACAACAAGATTTATGATATCCCCGCTCAATTAGGTGCGCTACCGAAACTGCGTGAGCTCTATTTGGCTCATAACAATCTCACCTCTATTCCCGAATTGAAAGATCTGACTTCACTCAAGGTGTTGCGAATTGATAACAATACCTTGTATGAGTTTCCTAAGGATTTACTCTACTTGACGCATCTGACTTATTTGGATTTTTCGAGCAATCAAATCAGTGGTCTCCCTCCGGGAATGGACACCTCCTTTCCGGAAATGCAATTACTTTATTTCCGGGAAAACCCAATTGATTTCAACATACCCCAAAATCAGTATATCGCTCCAATGATCTGGGAAATGAGCCAACGAGGTGTAGTGTGTTCTCCCTCATTTTCGAAAGAAGGCCCTCAGTAAGTATCAGCGCTTAACATGACCAGCGTACAGGCAAATGCTACCTCTATGCCTTGCTCCTGAGCATTACGGGCCAGTTCCGGATTTTCGGTCCCCGGATTGAAAATGATCCTTTTGGGATTCAGGGAAAGCAGATAAGGTCCCCATTCCTCCTGCCAGTGTGGGTTGATGTAAAGCGTAATGGTATCTATGTCTTCCAATGGAGGCTTGTCCCTTAGATTGATGATCTCCTGCCCATTAACGGATCCCTTTCTGATTCCTATGTTCAATGTCTCATGGCCCGCATTTTCCAATCTAACAGCCGCCATGTATGCATAGCGATGCGCATGCGGCGTAGCCCCAACCACTAATGTCTTTTTCACTTTCTGATGTTGATTTTACTAAGAACAAGATTGCTCATAAATTGGTGCCCGATTTGTTACTTACCTCGAGGTATCCTGATTAGACTTGGCTTTAGTACTGAACACCCCACCAAAGTTGAGACCGAACTGGAACGGGAAGAAAAATGAAGATTGATCGAAATCTTCAAAAACCGGATCAAATTGTGCCCGATCCTCATATTGAACCTCCCATTCTCGATAACTCATGTCGACTCCAACATAGGCATCAACTGAAAAACCTGGATTGCGTGTGACATTCATCCATCGCATACCGACGAATACACCATAAGCTCCCAATGTTTCATCTGTCCGAACAGTCCTTCTTCCAAATGGTGGAGATAGCTGATCAATGACCTGCGCCCGATGAATCAGAGATGAATAACTGATCTGATGACCGAAATACAACAGCCCCAGGGCTGATTCTTTAGAGTAGAATTTTTGTCTAATACGCCCGATAAACCCTCTACTGTAAGTATCGTTAAAGCTCAGCTCTTCTACATTCTGGAAGAATTTCGCTCGGTGATAGATCAATTGTATTTCGTAACCCAAGCGCTCCTGATAATAGTACTCCAGTGAAACGGGGAATTCATCCAGAAGAATCCAGGCAGGATTGGTCCCGAGGATCAAAGCCCGAAACTCATTGACACCTTTCTTGAAGTACCGAATGGACTTGTCTTTGAACAAATATTCCGGCTTATCAACTGGATTTCGATTTACCTCATTCCTTCTCACAGGTTGTGCAATTCGAAAAACAGGTCTCGCCTCTTCGTAGATAGGTCGATAAACCCCTGCTAGCGTACCATCGGGATTGAAAAGCTGCCACTCTCCTGTGCGTTTCTCACCATCCATGGGACCTTTCATTTTGATTCGTTCATTTGGGTAATAACCGGTATAGACACCCTTATCCTGATCAAAAATTGCCTCGCCATCTAACTCTCCATCTTCATTGAAATAGATCCATTTCCCCTGACGTTTACCATTCAGGATTTCCCCTTTAGCCTTTTGTTTACCACTGGGGTAATATTCCGTAAACACGCCATCTCCCTCTGTATACGCACTTTTTGCCTTGATTTCCCCACTTTCGTAATACAGGTTCCATTGCCCATCGCGTTGGTCCTCTACCAGTATTCCCTCACTGCTTTTTTGGCCATTTTCGTAATAGTATGTCCACTTCCCGGTCTTTTTACCTATCAGGTAGGAACCCTGAGCCGAGACTTGTCCATTCTTATAATAGTAGATCCATGTGCTGTCTCTGAGGCCTTCTTTGAAAGCTCCTTTCGCCTCTTCTTCACTGGTTTCATAGTAGTAGGTCCATAGTCCTTCACTTCTACCATCCTTGTTCATCCCTTCCATGCGCAACTCGCCCGAAGGGTAAAACTGTTTGTAGAGTCCATCACCTGCTTCATAATAGGCTTGCGCCTTGACGGTACCATCCTCAAAAAAGTAGTTCCAGATCCCTTCTTTAAGGTCTTTGAAGTAGCCACCACTGCTTTTTTCGTTCCCATTTTCAAAGTAATTACTCCAGTACCCGGATTTCTGACCACCAGCTAGCATACCACTGGCTTTCAGCGCTCCGGATTCATAGAAATAATCCCACAGCCCCATCTGACTTGATCGACGGAACAAGCCGCTGGATTTTTTATTGCCATTTTCATAGAAGTACACCCAGATACTATCCGGTTGTCCATCTATGTAGTAGCCTTCGATCTTTGGACTTCCCGATTGAAAATAAGAGTAATAAGGACCTTGAAGGGTAGAATCACTTGACTTTAGCGTGATGATCTCCTTCAGTTTCGTTCGCTCCTCGTCATAATACGATCGAGATTCAAACGTCTGCGCCCAAATGAGGGATGAGATGGAAAAAAGCGCTATCGTCAGGAGTTTCCTCATACATTGGGTTTACTGATCCAATTTCATGTGTACCCCCCAATCCGTAATTTCTTGATCAGACCACAACTTAGGAAAAAAGATGATACCCTGATGTCTGGGCGGAAGATACTTCTGCCAATTGGTTCCTCCAGTAGCCTTGATGTCCTCAGGACTTTTCTGTAAATACCGAATCGTAGATTTAAGGTGCGCAAGTGGCCATAGGACATTCGTCTTGTGATCGAAATGACGCAATGCTTCCTCTATTTCCGCATCGCCTTGATAGAAAGCGAGATATTGATGGTAAATATTGTTCTCTTTCACCTCATGGGCTTGTCGAATGAACTCGACGGAGTACTTTTTCTCAAACTGCTTCAATGTCAGGGTTTTCTTCCCTGAAGCAAGTTCCGTCGCTCCCCGTTTCCAATAAATGTACTCGTATTGCTCTTCGATTGAATCATCGGCATTTACCTGCTCTTTGGAATGCTTCGGAACGAGGTTGTAAAAATCTGTTGAATTGATTTCGATCTTACGGTACTGCCCCGACTGGAAACCACTGGAAGGCAACAGGGACATTCTGAATTTTAAAAATTGCTCCTGATCCATTCCATCCAGCATTACATCAAAAGAATCGATGAGGTGATCAAAATACCGATTGATGCGTCGTACCCTTTTCAAAAACACTTCACGTTTACCATCTGCATGATCAATGACCTGCTGTTGCTCATTCAAGATCAGATTGAAGTACAACTCCGTGATCTGATGATAGATGATGAATATTTTTTCGTCCGGAAAATCCGTACGAGGTGTTTGTAAACTCAGTAAAGTGTCCAGATGGACATAATCCCAATACGTGAGGTAGTCTGAATACAGGAGACCATCGAGATAAGAGGACAAATCCTGCCCCATTGCATCATACTTCTTACCTAAGGCCTCAATTTGAGCCAAAGTCTTGTTGTCAATTACTGACTTTTCCATTTGAACATCTTAAAAATTGTAAATTTGAGCCTAATTACCCTTAAAAACAAAGTACGATAGATGTCACAACAAGTATTAACCCCAAGTGATGAGATGTTGGGCCAAAATGGAACGGCAAAGAAGCGGAATTTCGTAGATGATTTTGAGTCACCTGACTTTTATCAGATTGACGATCTGTTGACTGAAGAACACAAATTGATCCGTTCTTCGATTCGAGACTTTGTAAAGAAAGAAATCACACCGTATATCGAAGACTGGGCAGAAAGAGCGCATTTCCCGTATGAAATGGTAAGAAAGTTTGGAGAGATCGGCGCATTCGGTCCGGCTATTCCTGAAACGTACGGTGGCGGCGGACTCGATTACATCTCTTACGGACTCATCATGCAGGAAATCGAGCGGGGAGATTCCGGTATGCGATCTACTGCTTCGGTACAAGGTTCGCTGGTGATGTATCCGATCTATGCGTTCGGTTCTGAGGAACAAAAAAGAAAATATTTACCTAAGCTAGGTTCTGGCGAAATGTTGGGCTGTTTCGGACTAACTGAGCCTAACCATGGAAGTAATCCAAGTGGCATGGAAACGCATTTCAAAGACATGGGCGATCACTACTTGCTCAACGGTGCAAAAATGTGGATCTCAAATGCACCTAAAGCTGATATCGCAGTTGTTTGGGCAAAGAGTGAAGAAGGTCGCATTCACGGTTTGATTGTTGAGCGCGGCATGGAAGGCTTCTCTACCCCTGAAACACACGGAAAATGGTCATTGCGGGCTTCTGCTACCGGAGAGTTGGTATTCAGTGACGTGAAGGTGCCTAAGGAAAATTTACTCCCTGGAAAAAGTGGTTTGGGTGCTCCTATGAAATGCCTGGACAGTGCCCGATACGGTATTGCCTGGGGTGCGATCGGGGCAGCTATGGATTGCTACGAATCTGCCAGAAAATATGCGGCGGAGCGCATCCAGTTTGATAAGCCCATTGCCGCTTTCCAATTGGTGCAGAAGAAATTAGCAGAAATGCTTACCGAGATCACCAAGGCACAATTAGTGAATTGGCGATTGGGTAAAATGATGGACGAAGGTAAAGCCACTACTCAGCACATTTCCCTCGCCAAAAGAAACAATGTAGCTGTCGCCCTGGAAATTGCTCGGGAAGCGCGACAAATCCACGGGGGAATGGGGATTACCGGTGAATATCCGATGATGCGTCACATGGCGAATCTGGAGTCAGTGGTTACCTACGAAGGTACCCATGACATTCACCTGTTGATCTTAGGTGCCGAGATCACTGGGATTCCAGCGTTTAAGTGATCCCACTAATCAACCCAAGACATCAATTAAAATGGTGTCTTGGGTGAAATCACCTACCCTCTTACAACTCAACAACAATTACCAGAATTAGCAAAGCTTACTTCCCAGACAGATTCGGACGTCATATTCACCAATGTGAAAATTAACCAGGGATGAGCTACTCGTCCTTTAAGCTATTCACTGGATTGGCGATCGCTGCTTTGATGGATTGAAAGCTCACCGTTCCTAATCCGATGATCAAAGCCAATCCAGCTGCAAGTACGAATACAAACCAATTGACTCCTGTGGAATAGGCGAAACTTTCTAACCAGCTGTCCATCCAATAATAGGCAATCGGCACGGCAAGTATAGAAGCAATCCCAACCAGTTTCATAAAGTCGGAGGACAGTAATAAGACGATTTGAGGTACGGTGGCACCCAGCACTTTTCTCACACCTATTTCTTTCACACGTTGATTGATCACAAACGCTGACAAACCCAATAATCCGATACATGCTATGAGAATAGCCAATAAAGTGAAGATGCTGAAGATCCGACCTGTAGCCAATTCTGATTCGTAAAAGGCCTCCATGTTAGCATCCAGAAAGTACGACTTGAAAGGTGCCTGTGGTGCAAATTCTGCCCACTTGCTTTCGATGGAACTTAAGGTATTTTGAATATCGCTTTCTTGGACACTGATCACCATTTTGGATCTGTTCTGAAAAGGGCCTTGCATACTCGTGAAAGCCGCTGGCTTCAAATCGACGTGCAGCGACTGGAAATGAAAATCATTGATCACTCCGACAATCGTGTATTCTCTTGGTTCTGCATTCGCTGCAATCTCGATGAGTTTGCGACCAACAGGATCAGTAAGACCTAATTTTTCAACAGCTGATTGATTGAGTACGATGGACAAAGAATCCTCAAACCCTTTGGAAAAGAATCGTCCTTCCAAAACCTGCATTTGCATGGTTTCGGGCAAGTCATCATCAAAGGACATCTGCCGCATGATCATGCTTTCTTTCTGGCCGGTCCCTGGAATTCTTACGCTAAAATCACCGGCTTGATCACCAGGCATATTCGAGGAATAAGCACTGACCTTCACATTGGGCAGCCGATCAATTTCATTCTTAAACGTCTCAAAACGAGCAATGTCTTGCGATTGTCCATTGATGGCTCCCGCGTTCTCAATCACAATGATGTTGTCTTTCTCAAAACCAAGTGGCTTGTTCTGCATGTACTCCATCTGATTGAACACAATCAATGTAGCACTGATCAGAATGATCGAAATAGCAAATTGCAAGACGACTAGCGCATTTCTTAGATTAATGCCAGTTTTACTTCCTCTCAGCTTTCCTTTCAGTACGGACAAAGGAGTAAACGAGGAAATAAAAAATGCAGGATACAAACCTGCCAGCGCTCCAATGATCACTACAATCAATCCACTCGATAACAACGTCAGTGGATTCATTACCTGTTCAAGACCCAGTGGTCTTGCGGCGAGCTCATTGAACCACGGCAGAATCAATGCAACAATTCCAAAGGCCAATAGCGCACTGAAGAAAGACATCAGGATGGACTCTGTTAAAAATTGTGCAATTAGGTGTTGTTTGGCAGAACCCAATACTTTTCTGATTCCTACTTCCTTCCCCCGTTCAGTGGATCTGGCTGTGGAAAGGTTCATGAAATTAATACAGGCAATGACCAGAATGAATATTGCAACTACGCTGAATATATATACATAGTTAATGTTGCCATTGGCTTTCATCTCATTCTCCAGATTGGAATGTAAATGGATATCCTTCACATGCATCAGGTGATAATTGTATCCATTTCCTGCTTCAATGTATTCATCATAGGAGATGCCATTGCGCTGCTGAATAGGACCTTCCGCATACTGCTTAACAAAGGCCGGTAATTTTTCTTCCACCACCATCGGATCGGTACCTTGTTGCAATTTCAGATAAGTCATGGCTGAAAAGCCTACCCAATTCTCCTGGTTGAAGAATGGGAATTGATGCATGGGCGTCAGATAATCGAATATGAAATGAGAATTATTGGGATAATCGTAAGCTACTCCTGTTACTTTTTTAGAAGCTCCGAAGAATTCCACGGTTTTACCCATAGGGTCGTCGTTCCCAAATAATTTCATTGCGATGGATTCAGACAACACCACAGAATTCGCATCTGATAATGCCTCTTCCGTGTTTCCAATTTTCAAAGGGATGTGCAAAACCGAAAGCAGGAAAGAATCCGCAAAAATGATGTTACTTTCGAGATAACTATCATCGCCAACCGTGACATTGGTCGGATTAAATGGTTTGAATGCTCTTCCTTGTGCGATTATTTCAGGAAAGTCTTGCACCATCTGAGGTCCGAAAGAATGCGGTGCCAAGGGGTAATTCACTTCACGTTCCGGATATACGCGATTGATCCACATGCGATAGACATCATCATCCTGGAATTCATCGTAGGACAAGTCGTAATCGACATACAGGAAGATGGCCATGCAAGTGGTCATACCAATCGCAAGACCGAATACATTGGTGAGGGTAAAACCCACTTTTTTCAGGAGACTTCTCCAGGCGGAAAGAATGAGGTTGCGGAGCATAGGTTAGGCTTTAAAAAAATCCGATACTAAAAGATAGTACTTCTTTGCTCACAAATGGTTGCATATTTCGGTCAGACGGGCGAAAACGTATGACAGAAGCAATTTGTTCACATTATAACTGAATATCAAAGTCGTTTTTCAGGGTCTCTTTCAATTGACTGGGACTAGCGATCATCCTGTCCTTCCGATCACCATTTTCTTTCATGATAAGCTTCTCATTGAAGATGGACTTTCTTCCACTTGGTGTTGGCCTGGTGACAACCGTATTTTTCACAAAATAGGAATCCGGTGAATCCTGTTTCCATTGACATTGGTCCTGAAACTCGTCGATGGTTCTGGGGATGGTTGAAAATTGGTATTTCTTCTCGAATTGCCCACCATCCGAAGACATCCAAAGCAGCCAGTCGTGCCCTACCTTTTCTAATCTGAAATAATTCCGTCCATCTGTTTGTCCCTTTTCATTGGTTATCTCAACAGGGGTAATGAATAAGTCTCCAAAAGCCACATCCACTAACCAGAGCTTCTCATCTAAAGCGATCACCAGGGCCAAATGATCAAATTCCGGTCCGAGTTCGTCATCGTCGTATGTCCTGCCCGAAACCATAGACACCTTGAACCCAATTTCTTTCAAGAGATGATAAAACAAGTGGTTCAACTCATAGCAAAAGCCACCTCGCTTCTGAGTGACTACTTTATGAAAGAGATGGGGAATGTCCAGTTTTATCTCAACCTGGTGCTGTACATCCAAATTTTCAAAAGGAACGGACCGAACATGACATTCGTGCAGGGCGAATAAAGTCTCCTTATCAGGGTTCAGTGCTCCCTGATAACCAATGCGTTGGAGTAGTTCAGCCCACACCAATTTCTGATTTATAGTTTCTCAGCATGCGTTGGTAAACTGTCATGCATTAGCGCATTAAGCTTTGCTCGGAGATTTGAACCCGTTTTATTTTCAATAGGACGACCATCGATCTCTACGATTGGGGTCAGTTCACCCATAGTTCCTGTTGCGAATACTTCGTCCGCATTGTAAAACTCCACTAAACTCAAGTTTCTTTCTTCCAATTCAATTCCATTGGCACTTGCAAGTTCTATCACAAATCCCCTGGTAATACCATGCAAACAAGCATGTGCGAATGGTGTATAAAGCTTGCCATCCTTCACCATGAACATATTGGTATCATTGAGTTCCGCCACAAATCCACGATCATCCAGCATCACGCCGGCATCTACTCCAGCAATATTGGCCTGAATTTTTGCCAAAATATTGTTCAACAGGTTGTTGTGATGGATTTTGGAATCCAGGTATTGTGGTCCATTTCTTCTTTGTGTCGAGGTAATCACACGGATTCCAGTCTCATTGTCATATACCAATGGCTTCCATTCTGCCAAAACAATCAAGCAACTTCCTTTTTGATTCAGCCTCGGATCCATGCCTGAAGTCACCTTTTCTCCTCGGGTCAGGGTCAATCGAATGTGCGCATCCTTGTCCATGCCGTTGGCAACGAGCGTTTGTTTTATCGCATCCTTGATGAATTCTCTGGTAGGAACATGATCAAACTGCAATGCTTTTGCTGACTCATACAACCGATCCAAATGCCTGTCCAAATGAATGATCCCCTGTTCATAAACCCTAAGGCCTTCCCAAATGGCATCACCACCCTGAACTGAACTATCAAATACAGAAACCTTTGCTTCATTTCTATGATAAAGTTGATCTCCTACCCAGACTTGTAGGTCAGCGTTCTTGGGGTCGTATTGTTGCAACATAACTAGAGGTGGTTAATTGGTGATTTAAGTAATGGTTCTGCGAATCTATGATAAAGCATGGGACAAATTTGAACCGAACATGTAATTGCCTCTGTAACATGTTCTACTTTTGCAGCTTCGAAAAAATTGACAAACAATCATGGCCTCATTATCGACGAAGTACAACCCTTCGGAAGTAGAAGACAAATGGTATCAAACCTGGATGGAAAAAGGACTTTTTGCAGCGGAAGTCAACCCTGACAAAGAACCTTATTCTATCGTGATCCCTCCTCCGAATGTCACGGGTGTCTTGCACATGGGGCACATGCTCAACAATACGATCCAGGACATCCTGATCCGTAAGGCAAGGATGGAAGGCAAAGAAGCTTGCTGGGTTCCTGGTACAGATCACGCATCCATAGCCACGGAAGCGAAAGTCGTGAAAATGCTCCGCGAGAAAGGCATCAAGAAAAGTGACCTTTCTCGTGACGAATTCATGAAGCATGCCTGGGAATGGAAGGAAAAATACGGTGGGATCATCCTGGAACAGCTGAAAAAACTAGGCGCTTCCTGTGATTGGGACCGAACGGCATTCACCATGGATGACGACTATTATAAGGCTGTAATCCGGGTATTTGTAGATCTGTATAAGAAAGGATACATCTATCGTGGCCTCCGCATGGTCAACTGGGATGTAGAAGCGCAGACTGCAGTTTCCAATGAAGAAGTAGTTTATCAGGACGGTGGAGAAGTTTCTAATCTCTACTCTGTACGTTACAAAATCAAAGATTCAGATGAATCAGTGGTCATCGCGACACAGCGACCTGAAACGATCCTCGGAGATTCGGGTATCGCGGTTAATCCAAAAGATGAGCGATACCAACACCTGATCGGCAAAACAGCCATCGTTCCTTTTGTCGAGCGAGAAATTCCGATCATCGCCGACGAATACGTGGAACTGGATTTTGGAACAGGTTGTCTTAAGGTTACTCCCGCACACGATCCTAATGACTATGAAATTGGTTTGAGACATGGTTTGGAGGTAGTAGACACCATCGACCTAAAAGGTAATCTCAATGAAGCCTGCGGAGTTGAAAAATACATCGGCATGGAGCGCTTCAAAGCGCGTAAAGAGATCATCAAAGACCTGGATGCTGCAGGAATTTTAATAGGTAGTGAGGAGTTCACCACAAGAATTGGTCGTTCCGAAAGAACGGATAGTGTGATCGAGCCCAAGTTGTCGTTGCAGTGGTTCATCAAGATGAAAGAGATCTCTCGTAAGGCACATCAGGTTGTGAAAGATGATGAGATTTTGCTGCATCCTCCAAAGTTCAAGAATACCTACAATCACTGGATGGAGAATGTACGGGATTGGTGTATCTCGCGTCAACTATGGTGGGGTCAGCGCATCCCGGCCTATTATTTCGGTGAAGGAGAAGACGACTTTGTAGTTGCGGAAACACCAGCAGAAGCACTGAACCTTGCGAAAGAAAAATCGGGTAACAGCTCACTTTCGATCGACGACCTGAAACAGGATGAAGATGTTCTGGATACATGGGCTTCCTCCTGGTTGTTCCCGATCCAGGTTTTCAATGGCCTGAATCCGGAATACATAGATGCAGATAGCGGCAAAATCAAAAAAGGTTCAAATCCGGCACTGGACTACTTCTACCCTACCGACACACTGGTTACAGCTCCTGAGATCCTGTTCTTCTGGGTGGCCCGAATGATCATCGCTGGTTATGAATACATGGACGACAAGCCATTCAAAAACGTGTATCTGACCGGAATCGTAAGGGACAAGCTGCGACGAAAAATGAGTAAGTCATTGGGTAACTCGCCTGATCCACTGGACTTGATCGCTAAATACGGCGCAGATGCAGTTCGCACGGGCATGTTGTTCTCCTCTCCGGCTGGCAACGACTTGCTGTTCGATATGGAATTGATCGAGCAAGGACAAAAGTTTGCCAATAAGATCTGGAATGGATTTCGACTTGTACAGCAATGGGAAGTTGCCGATCAGAAACAACCTGCATGCAACACCCTGGCCATCGAGTGGTTTGAAGCGAACTTCAACAAAGCGCTGACTGAAATTGAGGACCATTTCTCGAAGTTCAGAATGTCAGATGCTCTGAAGGCTCTATACAAATTGATTTGGGATGATTTCTTCAACTATTATCTGGAGTGGATCAAACCTCCCTATCAATCACCTATCGATCAGGCAACGCTCGATGCTACCTGGGGATTCTTTGATAAAGTGCTGAGAATTATGCATCCATTCATGCCATTCATTTCGGAAGAGCTTTGGCAGAAAATGGGTCGCAATGAAGGAGAATACCTGATCAAAGCAGATTGGGTAAAAGCCGATGATTTTGATGATAACCTGGTTCAAAAAGCGGATGCGCTGTTTGAGATTGTGAACAACATTCGTAATGTCAGAAGTAGCAAAAACCTGCCTAAGCATGAAGCACTGCCTCTGACCATCAATGCACAAGAAAGCGAGTATGCCGCCTTGATTCCTTCCATTGAAAAGCTTGGTGTGATCTCAGAGGTTAATTTCTCATCCGAGAAACCCGACAGTTCCTTCAGTTTTGTAGTTGCTTCTACTGAATTCCATTTGCAGGCAGAAGGCATGGTAGATACGGAAGCAGAACGCGATAAATTGCAGAAAGAATTGGATTATACCAAAGGCTTCCTAAACTCCGTGATGAAGAAACTCAGCAATGAGAAGTTTGTCAATGGTGCCCCTGAAAAAGTGGTAGCAGCCGAGCAAAAGAAAAAGGCTGATGCAGAAGCGAAAATCAAGACGCTGGAAGAGAGTTTAGATAGGCTTTAACTGAAAGTAATTTACACAAGGTACATAGATCAAAAATGTACCTTGTACTTGTTAAGCTTTAGTATATCGTAGGCGGTTTCTATTCTACTCAAAATCCCAGATTATTCGAGGATGTTGCTCAGGATCGTCCTGGTAATTATTGGCACTAAAGAACTGACCAATAAATACATCTCGAAACATCCTCAATTCCCCTTTTCCTGAGAATGAGACAGGATTTACAATGGGACCAGTAACTTGATTACCTCCTTGTGTGGACAGTACGGCAATTTTACTGATCGCCCCAAAATTCAAAACAGATCGGGATTATCGGAATCATCGTCTGATGAACAGGAGATTAGATAAAGAGCCAGTAAAAACGCAGTTAAATGCCTGAATTTCATTTTGTTGTATTATTTGTTTTGATTTTAGTCCAGAACTTAAGTACTCAATGACGCAATACCAATTACCAAACGTTAAAACCTCGCCGCCATCAGTAAACTCAAATCCTTGTAGCCGAGGTTGTATTTCTTAGCTAAATGGAAATTGGTAAGGGTACCCTTGTAGGTGTAGACCCCTTTCATGAACCAGCGGTTGGAGAAGATCATTTCATCAATACCCCCTTCTTCGGCAATTTGCACCACCATGGGCGACACAATATTGGAAATGGCAACAGTCGCTGTTTGGGCTACTCGGCTGGCGATATTGGGCACACAATAGTGAATCACCTCATATTGCTTGAAAATAGGCTTATCGTGGGTCGTAACTCGACTGGTCTCCACACATCCACCCTGATCAATACTCACGTCAATGATCACAGAACCGTGCTTCATATTGGCCACCATTTCTTCGCTTACCACACTTACATTCTGGCCATCTTCACCTCTAATTGCTCCAATCACAACGTCGGCCTGTTCTAAAGCACGCTCCAACGTCGGATTTTCGATGGTACCCGTATGAACTTGTTGACCAATGGCATGCTTTAGCCTACGGAGCTTAAATATATGATTGTCATATACTTTGACATCTGCCCCCAGTCCCAGCGCTGCTCTTGCAGCATATTCAGCGACTGTTCCTGCACCTAAGATCACCACATTGGTCGGTGGCACTCCTGTAATTCCTCCAAGGATCACTCCACGTCCGGCACCAGTGCTACTGAGGTATTCCGCAGCGATCAACATGACCGTGCTTCCGGCAATTTCACTCATGGCTCGAACCAAGGGAAGCCCGCCTACCTTATCCTGAATGAATTCGTATCCGATAGCCGTAATGCGCTTTTTCCCTAATGCATGTAAATAGTCAATGGATTGCTCTCCGGTTTGGAAAGCTGAGATCAAAACTGCACCCGTATTCATCATCTCGATCTCTTCTAAAGAAGGAGGGGCAACTTTCAGGATGAGTTCGGCCTGCATGACCTCTTTTCGGTCATAGACGATTTTGGCACCTGCTTCGCTGTATTCCCTATCAGAAAAATTAGCCAGCTTACCAGCGTTGCTTTCCACCATGACCTCCAGGCCATTGTTAACCAGCACTGAAACTGAATCGGGTTTCAGGGATACCCGACTTTCCTGAAATCGGGTGGCCTTGGGCACACCAATAGAAAGGGACTTTGCACCCTTCTTTAATTTCAAAGGTGATTCTTCAGGAGAAAGTACACTCTCTCGCACAATCTCGGCAAAGCCAGACGGTTTTTTTCCCACTTAGGTACGTTCCAGGTTGATACTTCGGGTCTTTTCGTCTACTAAATTAATATTTATTTTCAGGTGAGCTTCAGGAATGAGGTTGGGGATTTTTTCCGGCCACTCTATGAAGCAATAACTCTCAGAATAGAAATAGTCCTCAATACCGATATCCAGTGCTTCATTTTCTTCTTTGAGTCGGTAAAAATCAAAATGGTAGATGGACTCCCCCAGGTCATCCAAATATTCGTTAACAATGGAAAAAGTCGGCGAACTCATTGCGTCCAACACGCCAAGTTCCAGGCAAATTTCCTTGATCAGCGTGGTTTTTCCCGCTCCCATTTCTCCATAAAAGCACCATATTCTTTTATCTCCAGCTTGCTTGATGAGCGTTTTTGCCACATCTGAAAGGTCTGCTTCGGTGTACCTGTCGAGGATCATTTAGGTGAAAGGGAAATGAAAGGAATGATCATTTCCTCCAAACTGATCCCACCGTGCTGGAAAGTGTCTTTATAGAAATTCACATAGTAATTATAATTATTGGGGTAAGCAAAGAATGAATCTTCGCTCGCAAAGGCATAGGCCGTACTTACGTTGACTTTAGGTAGCTTCAGTTCATCCGGGTTTCTGGATGAATAGATCGCCTCCTCATCGAAAGCGAGGTTTCTACCCGCTTTGTAACGCAAATTTGTATTGGTATTTCTGTCCCCAACAATCTTTTCAGGCCGATTGACACGCACTGTTCCATGATCCGTAGTGATCAGTACTTTCACATCTTTTTCTGAAAGCTTCTTCAATGTGTCATGCAAGGAAGAGTGGGTAAACCAACTTAAGGTCAATGAACGATAAGCAGACTCATCAGGGGCCAGTTGTCGAATCATTTGCATGTCTGTTCTCGCATGTGAGAGCATGTCCACGAAATTGTAAACCACCGCATTCAGTCGATTGGACATCAGGTTATTGATACTATCTGTGAATTGCCGACCTTCATGTGCCTGAATGATCTTATGGTAAGAAAAACGAATGTCCAGTCGTTCTTTTTTCAAATGTCTGGCCAAAAGCTCCTTCTCATGGGCATTTTTTCCTTCTTCCTTGTCCTCTCCTACCCAAAGATCAGGATGATACTTCGCGATATCCTTGGGCATTAATCCCGAGAATAATGCGTTGCGGGCATAAGCCGTGGTTGTTGGCAAGATCGAATAGTACTGCTGCTTGTAATCGATCTCGAACATTTTAGCGATTTCCGGTTCGATTACCTCCCACTGGTCTTGTCTCAAGTTATCAATCACGATCAAAAAGGTTGGTCGATCTTCTTTGAGCTCTGGAAATACAAGCTTTTTCAATACCTGATGGGATAACAATGGCCGATCAATATCAGGATCGTTCAACCAATCCACATACTCTTCTTTGATAAACTTGGCGAAATTCGTATTGGCTTCACTTTTTTGCATTTGGAAAACCTCATGCATGCTTTTGTCTTCGGTATTGTCAATTTCTATCTCCCAATAGACTAGCTTCTTGTACAATTCTGCCCACTCCTTGTAATCCGTCACTTCATTAAGTTCCATGCTTAGATTTCGGAACTCCTGCTGATAATGGAGGTTGGTCTTTTCAGACACCAACCGGTCATTGTCCAGTATTTTCTTGATAGACAAGAGGATTTGATTGGGATTGAGGGGCTTGATCAGGTAATCCGCGATCTTGGATCCGATGGCTTCTTCCATGATGTACTCCTCTTCACTCTTGGTGATCATGATCACCGGCAGATTCGGATGAGTTGATTTGATATAGTTCAAGGTTTCCAGTCCTGTCATTCCTGGCATGTTCTCATCCAGAAAAACAGCATCAAACGTATCGTGATCAATTTCCTCCAACGCATCTGCTCCACTCAGGACAGGCACCACATCATAGCCTTTGTTGTTCAAGAATAGGATATGTGGCTTTAAAAGGTCAATTTCATCGTCTGCCCAGAGAATTTTGTACTTCATACGCGCAATTTATTCGGTTATCTGTTTTGGTGACATGGTTAATGACTTTTATTCAAGCTTATCGATCACCTTTCTTAATAACGCAATACAAGAAAATTAAATTGAAAGATGTTGATCATTTAACTTCGCTTAACAAAAGCAAACGCACTTGAATAAAAAGAAGATCTTTAATGATCCGGTCTACGGATTCATTTCTGTACAATCCGATCTGATTTTCGACATCATCCAACATCCCTATTTCCAACGATTAAGGAGGATCAAGCAACTAGGCCTTACAGATTTCGTCTATCCGGGTGCATTGCATACCCGATTTCATCATGCCATTGGGGCCATGCACCTGATGGAACAGGCACTGGAGTCGCTGCGATCCAAAGGTCATATGATTTTTGATGCAGAAGCCGAAGCAGCCATCATTGCCATTTTACTTCATGATATTGGTCATGGGCCATTTTCGCATACGTTAGAATTCAGCTTGTTTCGTGACATCCACCATGAGCAAATCACGTTATGGACCATGAAGAAGCTCAATCGGGAATTTGGTGGACGCCTGGACATGGCCATCCAGGTCTATCAGGGACATTATCCCAGGAAGTTTTTGACCCAACTGGTCTCCAGTCAATTGGATACCGATCGAATGGACTACCTTCAGCGTGACTGTTTTTTCACAGGTGTAAGTGAAGGAACCATCGGAGCGGAACGCATCATCAAAATGTTGAATCTGGTCGATGATGAACTGGTCGTGGAAGAAAAAGCGATTTACAGCCTCGAAAATTTCCTTAGCGCACGTAGGTTGATGTACTGGCAGGTCTATCTTCACAAGACAGCCATCAGTGCCGAACGTATGTTGATCGAATTGATCAAACGTGCTAAAAAACTAACACAGGAAGGAAAAGAAATCACTGCCACTCCAGCCTTGAAATTATTTCTGGAAAGAGACATTACTCAAAAGGATTTTGAAGATGACCCTGACATTCTGGATGTATTCATGGTCATGGATGATACCGATATTTGGGGTTCCATCAAGTTTTGGTCCAATCACAAGGACCGGGTATTGCACACCATCAGCAAAATGCTGCTGCACCGAAAACTCTTCCGCGTGAAGTTGCTCAATGAGAAAACTCCGAAAGAAAGTTATGATCAATTGGTCGGAGAAGTCGCCAGGGCCTGGGACTTTTCGGAAACGGATGCTCGATATTTCGTAAGAAAAGGAACAGTAACCAATGCGGCATATATCGCGTCTGGACAAAGTATCAAGGTACTTATGAAAGATGGTACGGTTTTGGACGTTGCTCATGCCACGGACTTGCCCAACATCAAGGCCATGAGCAAGATTGTGAAAAAATATTACCTATGTTGGCCTAAAGACATCAACTTTACAGCGTAAAGCTGGGTCTTTTAACCAGAACACATAATCCGCCATTTCCCCATGGAATTTAATCTAGAGCAGATAGCTCATATCCTCAACGGCGAACTGGAAGGCGATGGTAGCCTCAAAGTATCAAGGATTAGCAGCATTGAGGCAGGGCAGCAAGGAAGCGTTACCTTTCTTTCTAACCCGAAATACGAGCCATTTCTTTACAAAACTTCCGCCACCGCCGCGATTGTAAGCAAATCATTGGAACTCCGGGAGCCCGTCAGTACTTCTTTGATCCGAGTTGATGATCCATACGCCAGCTTTACGACCCTGCTTGCAGAATATCAACGGCTTACTTCTGTTACAAAAACCGGACAGGAATCTCCAAACTTCATCCATCCGAGTGCACAAATTGGAAAAGATGTTTACGTCGGTGCATTTGCCTACATCGGTGAAGGTGCTGTGATTGGCGATGGCGCACAGGTCTACCCACAAACCTACGTCGGAGATCATGTACAAATCGGAGCACAAAGTATCCTCTATGCAGGAGTGAAGGTCTACGCCAATTGCCAGATTGGCTCGAAATGCACCGTTCAATCCGGGGCGGTACTGGGTAGCGATGGATTTGGATTCGCTCCACAGGCCGACGGCACCTATCAGACGATCCCTCAATTGGGTAAAGTCATCGTGGAAGATCATGTGGACATTGGAGCCAATACTGTAGTTGATTGTGCCACATTTGACGCGACAGTCATTAAAAGCGGCGTGAAGCTTGATAACTTAATTCAGGTGGCGCATAATGTAGAAATTGGAGAAAACACGGTCATTGCGGCACAGGCAGGAGTCTCAGGCTCTACCAAAATCGGAAAACAATGTGTGATTGGTGGACAGGCCGGAATTGTCGGACATTTGAAAGTGGCAGATGGCACCAAAATACAGGCACAATCGGGAATGACGAAAAACACAAAACCAGATAGTGCCTGGTACGGTAGTCCCGCCATCGCTTACAACAATTATGTCAAATCTTATGCAATCTTCAGGAAGCTGCCAGATGTAATCAAACGGCTAGGTGATCTTGAAGAAAAACTTCTAAATTTGGCGCCCGAAAAAGGTAGCGGCTCTCACGGCTGATTCCATATATTCATTTTAAAACAATCTTGCAATTACATGTTCAACTGGGAAAGCCGTGTCTGCATTTTTTTTCATAATCTTGCGACAATCCTATGAAGCTAAATCAGCACACCGTCAAGGAAAAAATCACGATTTCAGGGATCGGCCTGCATACCGGCGTGGTGTCCAATATGACTTTTGTTCCGACTAAGCCCAATCATGGCATCAAGTTTCAACGAATCGATCTGGAAGGTCAACCGATCATCCATGCAGATGTTGACAATGTGGTCGATCTCTCAAGAGGTACTTCGATAGAAGAAAACGGGGCACGGATCAACACTGTCGAGCATACCCTGGCCGCACTCGTGGGACTTGAAATTGATAACGTATTGATTCAGCTGGATGGACCCGAACCTCCAATTTTGGATGGCAGTTCTGAACGATTCATCGATTCCATTCTGGAAGTAGGTCTGGAAGAACAAAATGCACAGCGGAATTTCTTCGAAGTTCCTAAAAGTGTCTTCTACAAAGACGAGAAAAACGACGTTGAATTGGTGGCTTTACCTCTGGATGATTATCGTGTCACCGTGATGGTAGACTATAAATCACCAGTACTGGGTAGTCAACACGCCACACTTAATAATATCGAGGATTTCCACAAGGACATTTCTCCAGCCCGTACTTTTTGCTTTTTACATGAGATCGAGGAGTTGTATAAAAACAACCTGATCAAAGGAGGAGATTTAAGTAATGCCATTGTGATTGTGGACCGTGAGGTGGAGGAAGATGAACTCGATTACCTGACTGACTTACTTAAAAAAGATAAAGTACAGCCAACAGGTAAAGGAATTTTGAATAACGTTGAATTGCGTTATAATAATGAACCTGCGAGACACAAACTGTTGGATGTCATGGGTGATTTGGCTTTATTAGGTCGCCCTATTAAAGGTCAAATCATGGCCGCCAGACCTGGACATGCAGCAAACATAGCCTTTGCCAAACTGCTGAAAGACGCCATGAAATCGCAAAAGGATCAGGCTCCCAGATATGATCCAAATCAACCGGCGGTCTGCGATATTCGTGACATCCAAAAACTACTCCCACATCGCTATCCTTTTCTCTTGATCGACAAAGTAATTCATTTAGATGAGGAAAAAGTTTGTGGAATCAAGAACGTGACTCAAAACGAACCATTTTTTCAGGGTCATTTTCCTGGAAACCCTGTATTCCCAGGGGTTCTGCAAATTGAAGCTGTTGCTCAAGTCGGTGGAATTCTTGCAATGGGTACTTTAGAAGATCCGCAAAATTATTTGACCTACTTCCTAGGCATAGAAAATTTCAAGTTTCGTAAAATGGTTGTCCCTGGTGATACGTTAATCATTCAATGCGACTTAATTGCCCCAATCAGACGAGGTTTTGTGAAAATGAAAGGGAGAGCGTTTGTAGGAGACCAATTGGTTTGTGAAGGGACAATGACCGCTGTATTGACAAAAAAAGAGGCATGACGAAACCTGCACCTTACATTCACCCAGATGCGAAATTGGGTAAAAACGTAATTGTAGAACCTTTCGCTTATATTGAAGCAGATGTGGTCATTGGCGATAATACCTGGATCGGGCCTAATACCTGTATCATGGAAGGAGCTCGGATAGGAAACAATTGCAAAATTTTTTCAGGAGCGCAAATCGCCGCAGTACCCCAGGACCTCAAATACGAAGGTGAAAAAACTTATGCAATTATTGGAGATAACACCTCCATACGTGAATTCGTCACCGTTTCCAGGGGTACAAAAGCACATGGAGAAACATCCATTGGTTCGAACTGTCTACTCATGAATTATGTCCATATTGCCCATGATTGCATCTTGGGCGATCACTGCATTTTATCCAATTCGGTTCAAGTAGCGGGACATGTGGAAATTGGAGATTACACTGTGGTGGGTGGAATGGCGGGTTTCCGGCAGTTCATCAAGGTGGGAGCACATGTAATGATTTCCGGCAAGGCCTTTGTAAGAAAGGATGTTCCTCCATATGTTTCCGCAGCAAGAGAACCTCTGGGGTATAGCGGCGTGAACGCCCTGGGCCTCCGAAGAAGAGGTTTTTCAAATGAAGTCATCAATCAAATTCAGGAAATGTATCGTGTGATCTACATGAGTGATTACAATACCTCCAAAGCACTTACGGTGTTAGAAAAGGAGATCACACCATCGAAAGAAAGAGATACCATCATTGATTTCATACGTTCCTCTGAACGGGGAATTATGAAAGGTGTAGAATAATTCCTTTGGAAATCCAACTCGACCATATCAACAAACGATTTGGAAAACAATGGATTTTCAAAAAGCTCGATTACAAAATCGAATCCAATTCAACGCATGCGATTTGTGGTAGGAATGGTTCCGGAAAAAGCACACTGCTAAAAATCATTTCGGGATATAACACAGCCACTTCAGGCAAACTCGTTTATCGAAAAAATGGGCAGCAAATTGAGTTGGAAAATCACATCACAGCCGTCAATTACGCGGCTCCATACCAACAACTACTGGAAGAGTTAACCCTCTCCGAACATCTGAAATTTCACTTTCAATTCAAGGAAAGTTTGATTTCACCTGAAGAAATTGTGGCACGAGTTGGGTTGGAGCATGCTCAAAATAAATTTGTGGGCGACTTCTCTTCTGGCATGAAACAACGACTAAAATTAGGCCTCGCCTTGTTCTCACAAGGCAGCTTACTATTACTCGATGAACCTACCTCAAATCTGGATGAGCAGGGGATCGCCTGGTACAAAGAAGAAATATTGAAAAAAAAAGGTACTTGCACCATCATAATCGCCTCCAATTTACGTTATGAATACGATTTCGCGGATCACCAACTGACGATCACCGACTTTTCTTAATTCCATTGAGATTTTCTCGGGAAAAAATTGTAAAAAAATCATACTTTTGGTGATACGTATTAATTCATAGCAACAACACTTTACTTATGAAAAAATTTCAAATCCTTTTACTTAGCACCTGTCTGGTCGCTCTGACGGTCTTGACAGGTTGCCCTGGTGATGAGCCAGATCCAGTTCCATCTGCAGGAGAAGAGCAGTATGCACTGCTTGATGGCCAATGGACAATCTCTACGGTTACTTTCGATGGTACCTCCAGACTTGATACCTGGGGTAATTCTTTTACCATTTCATTCTCCGGTGGAGCAGAAGATGCCACAACATTAATTTGGGGCGGCAGATATTCTACTTCAGGTCATAACACCGCTGATGAACCGAACGCGTTAGACGTTTGGCCTGCTTCTGGTAATTGGGTATTCTCCGGAGAAAACAGCGTACAAGAATTCTCAAGAGATGGATCTCAAGCCGTAGCTATCAGTAATCTTTCTGGTTTAGAGGCAACACCAAGAACGTTACGATTGACTTTCACCATTCCTGATCCTAGCGGAAGAACGGAAGGCGTTTTCGATGCGCCATGGGTATTTGAATTCACTCGTTAATATACTTGGCAGAAAATACTAAAGAAGGATGGCTCGAAAGGCCATCCTTTTTTAATGCTTAAACATCAACATGTCTATATTGAATTGTGTAGCTTAGGTTGTTTATCGCCAAGTCCGCTAAAAAAGCATCTGGCCTGACCTACATGACTGCAAACGAGGAAACCTGGTTAAGAAAAGTGGTCCTAAACCGGGGCATCGATCCAAAAATGCCTGAGTTGCTGAAAAAGCGATTACTGCTTACCAATGGCATTTCATTTGGTTTATTATTCTATCCCGGACTCCTGGCACTTTTTGCCTCTAGCTTTGATTATGGCTATGTCGGCCCATATTTTCTGGCATTCACGATCATCCCGGCATTAGCATTATTCACCATCCAATACAATCACGTACTTGCAAGGTTAGCCATCCTTGGAATCACGCCGATTTACATGGTCGTCGCCACCATTTGGGCCAATCAGCATTTTACGGAAACCGGAATTGACGTGGGACTAATGAATGTCCATCTACTTAAACCTTTTATTCCTCTGGCCATCGTCGGCACGTTAATGGTTATTGATTTTAAGAGAGAACTCGGATTATTCCTGTTACTGATCATCTTTCAGCTTGTCACTTTCTCCTTCTTTCATCAATTATTGGCACTGGGAATTATCATTGACAACTTACCCTATGAACAATTAGGCTGGGAACTACACCAGGGGCTTTGGATCGCCAGTATTTTGGTGCTTATTTCCATGGTTTTATTCTTGATGGTTATCCATTCCAATTTCGAGCAGAGCATCTCCGAACAAAATGAACGACTTGAGCGACAAAGTGAAGAAGTTGCAGCTAAAAACAAAGAGCTAAAGCGCCAACGAAGAAACCTGGTGCTTACCCTTGAAGACATTAAATATGTACTAAAGGAAGCTACAGAAGCTGGTAATCTACACGTTCGGATCAACACAGATCACAAGAAAGATGAGTGGAAAGAACTAAGCGAATCGTTGAATCGACTTTTTGAAACGGTAGCGACTCCATTCCTGGAAATCGACCGCATAGCGAATGCCCTGGCAAAAGGAGATTTGTCTCAACGCTACGAAATGGAGGCAAAAGGCACCATCAATGACCTGGCGAATAATCTGAATCAAGGATTGAACATCCTCGAAGAGCTACTTCGGGACCTGGCGTTACAAATCCGCGAGATTGGCGCTTCTTCAAAACAAATCACGACAGAGAGTCAGGAGATCCTACTTGGCACACAAGAAATTGCCGCATCGACTAAAGAAATGAGCGAAGGGGCAAACAATCAATTGAACAAGATCGACCGCTCCTCTTCCCTGATCCAGGGGATTGTCAACCTTTCCGGAAAAGTGAATGAGCAAGCCGTCACCATCAACCGTGCTGCAGAAGGAGGTGTACAAGAAAGTACCGGCGGTTTTCAAGTGATACAGCAAACGGATCAGGTCATGAAAGAAGTACAGGGCCTGTCAGGAGAGAGCGGCGAATCCATCGCTATCCTCACGGAAATCACACAAGAAATTTCGGGCGTGTTGAACATGATCAAAGACATTGCCGCCCAGACAAATCTCCTCGCTTTGAACGCCGCCATAGAGGCTGCACAGGCTGGTGATGCGGGACGAGGATTTGCAGTCGTGGCTGAGGAAATAAGAAAATTAGCCAACGATTCGAGATCCTTTGCCAAGGACATAGAAAAACTGATCGGGGAAGTACAAACTTCCACCCGCTCTACCTCCGATCTTATTTCAAAAATGGCGGAGCGTATTAAAAGCGCTGAACAATCTACTATTAATACATCAGCTGCTTTTAGAGGCATTACCACATCCTACACCAAGACGCTGGAACATGCCAACAGCATTGTAAATGCAGCCCAACAGCAAACCCATGATGTCCGGCAAGTGGAATCGATCACGGAAGAAATCGTGGTGATTGCTGAGGAAACAGCTTCCGGAACCGAAGAAATTGCCAGCTCCTCTTCGCAGCTTTCCAATAGCATGTCGGATTATTTCAAGCAAACCGAGCTTGTGATGACCGTCGCTCAGTCACTCATAGAGAAGGTAGATCAATTCAAACTGACTGATGCCAATATTTCAAAAGGCGAGTGATGCTAAAACTCCTCATCTAATGTTGCGGCTAAATTATCTGGCAATGGATCAGTGATATCTGCTTTATGTAACCTGAGTCTTTCCTGCAGTTGTTCCACCAAGTCTTGATTCTCGTCAGCCAGGTCATATTTTTCAGCAATATCTGCTTCCAGATTATACAATTCTGGCTCGTCCAATAGTCCTAATCGATTCCAATAGGTAATTGGAGCTGTCTGACGGATATGAAGCTTCCATGGCCCGACTCGAGCCGCATAGAGCTCTGCACCTGTCCAAAAGAAAAACTCGTTTCTAGGTCCGATAGTACTTTCACCAGAAAGCACCGATGACAGGTCAAAACCATCCATTTTACGATCATGCGGTACTTTGGTACCAGACATTGCAGCGAAAGTCTGAATTAAGTCCAAGGTCGATCCCATTTCATGGACTACTCCCGGCTCCACATTTCCGGGCCCCCAGAAAATTGCTGGCACCCTTTGTCCTCCTTCAAATGTGGTTCCTTTCCCTGCTCGTAAGGGACCAGCTGAGCCTCCATGAGTTTTAAAAGCCAGCCATGGCCCATTGTCAGAAGTAAATACTACAATGGTATGTTGGTCCAATGCTAGCTCCTCCAGTTTTCTTAAGATCTTGCCGACACTCCAATCAATTTCCTGAATGACATCCCCATAAAGGCCCTGCTTACTGGAGCCATGGAAATCCTCGTGCACGAAAAGAGGAATATGTGGTAAGCTTTGCGCCAGATACAAGAAAAATGGTTCTTCTTGCTTTTTCTCAATGAACTCCAGCGCCTTTTCCGTGTATCGACGGGTGATGGTGTGTTGATTAGCCGGCCGTTCAATCACTTTTTCATTCTCGAAAAGCGGAACATTGTACATATCCGTAGTGGCCTGATACCTGGGATCTGATACGTTACTACCATAGACTGACCAATTCACCGTAGCATTCATGTCGTTGGAATACGGAATCCCGTAGTACTGATCAAAACCTTGTTTCATGGGCAAAAATTGAGGCAAGTGTCCCAGATGCCATTTACCAATGGCCGCCGTGGCATAGTCTTTTTGCTTCAACACCTCAGCAATCGTCACTTCACTTTGTGGTAATCCACCCGCTGAATTGGGAAACAGGACACCTTTCTTCTTTGAAGTCATCCCATTTCTGATCGGATAACGACCAGTGAGCAATGCGGCCCTGCTAGGTGTACAAACTGGTGCCGCCACATAAAACTGCGTCCATTTCTGACCCTCCCGTACCATCCGATCTAAATGGGGCGTTTGAATGGTTGGGTGGCCGAAGCTGCCAATGTCTCCATACCCCATGTCGTCTGCAAATATGACAATGAAGTTCGGAGGACGGTCTGTTACTGGCTGCTGAGTACAACTCCACAGCGTTGAGGCAATAAGCAGAGTAAGCAGCCAACGAAAACACCTCATTTAATCCTAACTTTTGCGATACAAATAGAACAATGCACTGCAAGCAATCAGCAAGCCCAGAAACTCTCTGGTTTGCTCAATGTAAGGTCGGTCATAAATCATCTCTCCAAAAATCTCCGACTTCTCCGGTCGATTCAACCATTCCCAAAATCCCGGAATGAAGGTCAGGGAATAAACCAACAAGGCAATGATCAAAAACCCCACTGCCCTTTTGGACACTGGCCTTAGGAGACTCACCAAAAAGACGAGCCCTACCACTCCATAAATGGCCATCCAGGCATAAGGATCAGGATCATTATATTGAACAGCTGCAAAAACAATGAATAAAAGGCCTAAAAAGGCCTTTATAATTTTAGTGACCATACTTCTATTAATATGAACTTAAGCCAGTAATTCTTTGACCCTGGAAAGGGACAATTTCACGCTCTCCTTCGGATTGGGTGAATGATCTTGCTCTACAAAGAAGTTGGTCAAACCAGATTGTCCTGCGGCTGCAAAAATATCTTTGAATGGTATTCTTCCTTCCCCTACTTCCAGCGTGGTATCCTTATCATCTCCTCGATCCCCAATATCCTTCACGTGCCACAATTCAGTTCTTCCTGGATATTTCTTGAAAAAGTCCAGAGGGTCTAGCCCCGCCTTGTACACCCAATAAAGGTCAAGCTCGACTTTCAACAAATTGGGGTCCGTGTTGTCCAATAAATGGTACATAGGGAGTGTTCCATCTATTGCCTCAAACTCGAAAGCATGGTTGTGGTAGCAAAGCTGAATTCCGGCTTCTTTGCAAGCCTCCCCTGCGTTATTCAGCATTTCTTCCAATTCACTGTACTGATCCAGGGTTTCGCGCTCGCCATCGAAAAGATAAGCGATTACCATATGCGTCTGTCCTGCATCAACAGCCGCTTCAATCGCACTATCCCACCCATTTTTCAAGGTCCCCATCCCCTGGGCTTCCTGAGTCCGTCCGGACAAATAGTGGGAACTTGGAATACTCATCCCCAGGTCTTTGACCATTCGATGCACTTCAGAGGCAGGTCGGCCAAAATATTCACCGTTTCTGAATCCAAATAGTTCTACTTCATTGTAACCCAGATCGGCCACATAGCGCAAAGTCCCTTCGAGATCTTGCTGAATTTCATTTCTGAGGGTGTACATCTGCAAACCAACATTCCATTTGGCCTTCAAAACAACCTGCTCAGGCAACTTTTTCGCTTCTTTTGTTTCTGATCCAGAACCACAGGCAGGAAGGACCATCGCCCCTCCTGCTAAAAGTCCTGATTGTATGATAAAATCTCTTCTGCTTTTCATGCTTATGTGCTTAAAGTTCTCTGATCTTGATGTTTCTGAACCACACAGGATCGCTATGGTCCTGCAAGGCAATATGTCCTTTACGCCCTGTACCAAAGCCAGGCATGTCTTTGAATTTACTACCGGCCACCATCTGATCCCATTCTGGAGTCCAGAGTTCTGTTTCCACGACCTTATGCCCGTTCAGCCAATGTTGTACCTTACCATCTTTCATCACTAGACGTACTTTGTTCCAAACCTGTGGCTCATTCACAACTACTGTCCCACATTCAATCAAATCATACAGATCTCCTGCTCGATGCTTTACAATCTGTCCATCCCCGTGGCGCACATTGTCCAGGATCTGCATTTCAGGGCCTGTTTGCCAGACATAATCATACTGGTCGTTCTCAACTACATTGTAAATGATGCCACTGTTGCCCCCGGTAGAAATTTTCCACTCAAGGTACAATTCATAGTTTTCATATTCCTTATCCGTAATGATGATATCGCCACCGTTTCCAGGAGCATCTTTCCCTTTGAAGTGTAAAGCCCCATTTTGAGCGATCCACTTATTACCTAAGCTCTGCAATTTGAAGTTTCTGATCCCATTGGTGGATTTCCCATCGAATAACAATTTCCAACCAGCTGACTTTTCTTCCTCAGTAAGCGTATTGTGCGCCGTACTAACACCACTGTGCCGCACAGGATTATTCGCTGGGATTTTATTCAAGGTATACCAGGATTCAGTGGTCCACAATTGATTGCCCGTTTCACTACCAAATGGCCGAACAACCCTGAAATAGACCATGTGATTCTCCTTCAACCCTGGGAGGGTTATCATGACTTTCTTACGATCAGCGGATACCGAAAACTGAGTCGGCTTCAATTGCTCCAGTCCCAGTTTGGGCCCTCCATATGCTGGTGTCGGCTTGTAATACCACTGCTGTACCTGGAAGTCATCGGCCTCTAATGTTACATTCGGATCAATAGGCTCGGTAAAAGTGATCTCGAACCCATTCGAGCGCGATTCCACTTTCAGCATCTCGAAAGCGGTTTTCTCGTTGTAAACCAGTCGCTGTAGTCCGTACCAAAGTTTCCCTGTGTGCCCCCAATTACCAGTAGAACCTACTCCTCCTATGACTAAGGAACCATCCGGAGCCCAGATAATGCGATTCACTCCGGCCTCTAGTCCCTGCGTAAATCGGAACAATGCCCCTTGCAACTGTCCTTCTACTTCTTCAACGAAAACTCTTTTGACACCACCATGCGTTACCTCACCGTGGATCATCTGCCCAGCGTATGGTCCTACTTCAATGCCCACCGGTGTACTTGGTGAATTGCCTATTTCATCCTGAGGCAACCACGCTACTGGAAGTTTTTCTGTTAGGTTAGCGGTACCCTCAAAATCAACAGATCTTGAACCATACCACTCTCCTTCCTGAATATGCACAATCTTGCTGGAGGGTAACCAATCACCCTGGTTATCTGCTACGAATAATTCTCCGTTCATGCCCATACCAATACCATTGGGGGTCCGTAAACCACTGGCAATGAACTCAGCAGCACCCGTTTCGGGGTTGATCTTTACCACTTTTCCACGATCCGGAATCTGTGGGTTGGCGCTCGCGCCACCAGGTAAGATGGCTGTTGCCAGCGTCGCGTAGAAATGGCCATCCTTGTAAACCAGGCCAAAAGCAAATTCATGGAAGTTTGAGGATACTTTCCAGGCATCACTCACGGTTTGATACTCATCGATGATCTGATCGCCATCATGGTCGATCAATTTGGTCAATTCTTGCTTCTGCAAAATGTAAAGCTCATCATTGACGATCTTCAAGCCCAGTGGCTCTGCCAATCCCGCAGCAATTCGTTTGACCGTCATTTGGGCAGGGTCTCCAGACTGCCAGTTATCAACGACATAAACAGGGCCTAATGAATCCCAAGTACAAACGGCCATTCGACCATCAGAATAGAAATCAATTCCTCCTACACGAGGCTGAAAATCATCAGGACGTGCCTGATATAAATCGAATGATGGGTGAACTGCATCTAAAGGAATTGCATCACCAGGTATCTCTTTGACCAAACTTGCGCGATCTGCCATGGGCACTACCTCTTCGATGTTAGTCGAACTGTAGCTCATCACTTGCTCATCCACCAACTGGAAGGTCTCTTCGTCACGGTTGTACCATTGAAGAGAAAGTGCAGCACCACCGCCACCTTGCTGAAAGTGGATTTCTATGTCGTGTTTACCTGCAGTAAGGTACATTTCACCATCCACAGGTCTTGGTCCATGCCAGCCACTATTATCGATGATTTCTTTTCCATCGATAAACAGGAAAGATCCATCATCGCTAACTAAACGAAAATCATAACTGCCATCTTTCTCGATATTGATTTGACCGGTAACCTTCAATACAAAATTTTCTACGAACTCGTCAAAGTCCCTACTGTCCAACACATGAAGACTAGGAACAACTCCGTTCTTCACCGGAGCGTCTTCTGCCAATACTTCCTGAAGGCTTTTCTTATCAAGATTCGAATACGCATGGACCATGAATCCTGCTCCACCTGTGGCATCAAATTCACCAGTAAGCTTCATAGGAATAGATTTCATACCAAGTGAATACTTGGCCGTTGCACCACCTTCATCGTTATCATCCAGTGTCAGGATATAGCGCACCATTTCAACCGCATCTGTTTCTGACAAGGTTGGGTGGGCTGTCATGGCTGCTGCTCCCCAAACACCATAGCCTCCCTGGATGATCTTCTGCGCAAGATTCGACATGGTCTGTTCCGAATCGTTATATTTTCGGGCCACAGCCAAATACGAAGGGCCAACCGTTTTAACCTTTTCATTGTGACAGGAATGGCAATCACTTCGTTCGATTAATTGTGCTCCAAGAGGTATTTCGGGCTCTTTTTCTCCTTCTGCAGGCCGTTCTCCCAGGGTATCGAAACCAGCATGGAAAAACGTCTTCAGGCTGGTTTCACTCGCAGCGAGTGTTAGATCACCCGAAACATTGATCACAGAACCGTTTGGATAGTCTACTTTCTCCTGACCAGTGACTTCAAATGAGCCGGTAGTAGAATAATCATTTTCAACTAAAAGTGATTTGATCGAAGTACGGAGGACCACTTCATATGTCGTGGAATTCTCAACCTTGAACTGTCGATTTAGGCCATTTTGATTGCCTCTACGGATATAGGCAGGTGTCTCCTTGATTCGGATCATCTCTCCTTCTGGTGTAGTGATCTGCAAACTGAAAGTCACCACATCATTATCAATTCGATGCCCTTTGTATTGTACATTGGCCTCAATTAGATCAGCGCCTTTTTTCAGCATCCACTGCTCATCATTACCATCATGGATATAAGCGTATCCGTTGCTCGTTGGTTGTGGACCGTGAACCGTGGTATATACGGCTCCATCAAAATTGACGCCCCCTTTCCATGCTTTGTACAAAGTGGCATTTTGGGCACTGTAGGCCAACCACATGTTCTTGTGTAAAGCAGCCGTCACCATACGCGGTTGCTCATCTAGTACAGACCGAAATACCCAAGGATCTCTGGGGCGTTCGACTTGTTTTTCTGATCCACAGGAAAACAGGATCAATAACAATAAAACTGGAAATAACTTCTTCATGCTTCTTCTAACTTGTATATGTCCCAGGTACTATCAAATACCTAATATTCTTCTATTCGCTTCATCATCGGCCTCTCCTCCGGCAAAATCATCGAATGCTTTTTCGGTCACTTCTATGATGTGATCCTGGATAAAAATCGCACCTTCCTCTGCCCCTTGTTGCGCAGACTTGATGCAGCACTCCCACTCAAGCACCGCCCAGCCATCATAGCCATACTGACTCAATTTGGAAAAGATACTTCGGAAATCTACTTGTCCATCTCCTAATGAGCGGAATCGACCTGGACGATCTGCCCAGCCTTGATAGCCACCGTACACGCCTGCTTTGCCTGTCGGATTGAATTCTGCATCTTTCACATGGAACATCTTGATGAATTCATGATAGTGATCGATGAACGAGAGGTAATCCAATTGTTGCAAGACATAGTGACTTGGATCGTACAATAACTGAGCAGCTTCATGGCCATTGGTCGCATCGAGAAACATCTCGAAAGTCAGACCATCATGTAGGTCTTCACCTGGATGGATTTCATAGCAAACACTCACGCCTACGTCCTTAGCGGCATCCAGGATAGGCATCCATCTTTTTCCTAACTCTTCAAAACCAGCTTCTACAAGGCCTTGAGGTCGCTGCGGCCAGGGATACAAAAATGGCCAAACCAATGCTCCTGAAAAACTGGCCATCACGTCGATCCCCATGTGTCGACTGGCTTTGGCTGCCGAGATCACTTGCTGCTTAGCCCACTCGGTTCGGGCTTTCGGATTCTTTCTTACGGATGGATCCGCAAACACATCGAACATTTCGTCATAGGCAGGATGTACCGCTACCAACTGTCCTTGAAGGTGCGTGGAAAGCTCAGTAACTTCCAATCCAGCTTCATTCACAATACCTTTGATCTCATCGCAATAGTCTTTGCTTTCTCCAGCCTTCGTAATATCAATGACGCGGCTATCCCAGGATGGAATTTGCACTCCCTTATATCCAAGAGATGCCACCCATTCGCAAATGTCTTTGAGGTTATTGTAAGGTGGATTGTCATCCAGAAATTGCGCTAGGAATATCGCAGGTCCTTTTATGGTCTTCATAATATCGTCTTTTTATAATTCTTTTATGCAGAAAATATTTTCTGTTTTTTTTAGCCATTTACTTAAGCGTCATTCCTGACTGTGTTCAGGAATCTCAAGCTTATTTTTGCTGAATTCATTGAGATTCCCTGGTCGGGCACCCTCGCCTGCGCTGGGAATGACGGACAAAAATTTAAGGCTTAAGTAATGGCTTACTTACACTTTCAAATGAATTGAAGCCACTACCATTCTCAAATCTTGGTACTTCAATAAATTAGAACTCAATCCAAACATTCCCTTTCTCCGACGATTCGATCACTGCCTCGATGAACTGCATGCCTCTTACTCCATCGTTCACCGTTGGGAAAGCTCCTTCATGGAAATCTTCGCCTCGAATGGACTTGGCTGCACCATTGTAGATATTACCCATCGAATCGAAAATTCCTTCCGGGTGTCCTGGTGCCATTTTTGTACTCTCCGCCGCAAAATCTCCATTGTACGGATTACCAGGCTTCATGATTTGCCAGGGTTTGCCTTCGTCACAATAGTAGAGATAATTAGGATTTTCCTGTTCCCACTTTAATGCCCCTTTCGTTCCATAAACTGAAATCGCTAAAGCGTTCTCTTCACCTGTCGCAATCTGACTGGCACGGATCACACATCGGGTATCGTCTTCAAAGCGAGCCAGTATCGTCCCATCCACATCCAGGGGGTTGTTATCATAGAGGGTATTCGTGTCCGAAAGCACTTTCTTCACCTTCAGTCCCGTAGTATACTCCACCATATTGAAAGAGTGTACGCCAATATCACCAATACAGCTACTGATTCCTGCCTTAGCCGGATCCAGGCGCCAAACCGTTTTTCTTTTCTCTATATCGTGAATCACCGGATTTATCCATCCCTGGTAATACTGTGAATCTACCTTCTGGATTTTGCCGATCACTCCTTCTTTGATCATGGATTTCATCTGGCGGACCATCGGATAGCCTGTATAGGTATGCGTAAGTGCGAACGTGACACCATGTTTTTCAACCAGCTGCTCCAATTCGACTGCCTCTGTCGCATTCATGGTCATAGGCTTCTCGCAGATCACATTGAAATTGGCTGAGATCAATTCTTTGGCCATCGAATAATGCAGGAAATTTGGCGTGACAATCACCACCACCTGAATACGATTTTCCTCTGAAAGGCCATTCTCACCTGCAATGAATGCACTAAGATTCGGGTAAACCCTGGAAAGATCCAGATCCAATTGCTGAGCAAAGGATTTACCTTGTTCGAAATCACTGTCGAAAACGCCACCAACAATTTCATAGTGCTCACCCATGTAAGCCGCAATTCGGTGAAGGATACCAATGAAGGAGTTGTGTCCCCCTCCAATCATCCCCATTTTTATTCTTTTCTTAATCATCGATATATGTGTATTCAGTTTAGCTAAAAATTGAGACCAGTTACTCCTGGTATTTTACTTTTTCATTTTTGAAGGCAATGGCAAACAGGAAAAATACGAGCAATGCAAAACCAGCGGGCATCACCCAGATCGCTGGCCAATCGTGTCCTACTTCCATGACATATTGATCGGTAATCTTACCTGCAGCCCAGTAGCCAATCAACATTCCTATGCCATAGGTAGCAAGTGTGATCATTCCCTGTGCCGCACTTTTATATTGTTCTCCTGCCTTAGAATCGGTGTAAATCTGCCCCGAGACAAAGAAGAAGTCATAACAGACACCATGCAGTCCAATGCCGAGTAAGATCATGAAGACAAATGATCCTTCATTTCCATAGGCGAACAGCACATATCTTACCGCCCAGGCCATCATTCCTACTAACAAGGTTTTCTTCACACCATAGTGTTTCAGGAAGATAGGAAGAAGCAACATGAAAGCTACTTCGGACACTTGCCCCAGGGTCATCTTGCCAGCGGAGTTTTCTACATTCAATTCTACCAGAAAGAGGTTAGCATTAGAATAATAAAAAGCCAATGGAATACAGATCAGCACGGATGAAATGAAGAAAATCGCATAGTTCCTATCCTTCAGCAGTGAGATGGCCTCCATTCCGATCATGTGACCAAAGCTTACCTTTTCTTTCCTTGAAACCAGCGGTGGAGTTTTAGGCAAAGTGAAACTGAAAAGTCCCAAAAGCGTAGACGCACCCGCCCCTAATAAGAAGGTATTGCGCAACAGACCTTCCTTCACAGCCGTCTGTGCATCCCAGGAAAAGTAGCTGATCACCAAACCAGCAATGATCCAACCCGCACTGCCCCATACGCGGATCCATGAAAAACTTTTGGAAGGATCATCCAATTGCCGGAATGCCACCGAATTCACCAGCGCCAATGTTGGCATGTAGAGAATCATGTAGCTAAGGATATAGGGATAGAAAACATCGAAAGAAGACGTCTGGTAAAGCAGAAACATCAAGGCTCCTCCTAAAAGGTGCAAAAAACCCAGAATTCGCTCTGCATTGAAGTACCTGTCGGCAATTAAACCGATGATAAAAGGGGCCAGAATCGCACCCCAGGATTGTGTACTGTAGGCCAATCCAATTTGTGCTCCATCGGCTCCAAGATTGTTATCCAGAAATGTCCCCATGGTCACGAACCAGCTTCCCCAGATAAAAAACTGAAGAAACATCATGGCACTAAGCCTGATATAGGTCGAAATATTCATTGGGTTAAGTCAGGATTTCCTAAGAAATAGAATGAAAAGTAGCACCAATTTGAAGGATTCGCAAGAAATGCTGGGGCTAGCGGAGTACATTGGAGATGCAAACGATTTCTAAAATTCATGAACAGAAACATTCTCAGAAACGCTTTTTAATCCTTTGGGCAAACACGGTATTAAAGTATCTTGGCTAAATGCGTACTCTGATCTGCTTATTATTCATGGTGCCTGGCATCGCTATGGCCCAAAACCCGCTACAAAATATCATTTCTTCTAACCCTTTTTTGAAGGAACTATCTAAAGACCGGTCCAAACATCAGATCCAGATCGTCTATACACGTATCGATAGAGATAAAAACAATCAACCAACTTTTAGAAGCTTTGAATGGGGCCTTCAGGAAACTGAATATTATTATCCGGCAAGCACGGTGAAAATGCCCGCTGCTTTCCTGGCATTAGAAAAGCTCAATCAACTAAACATTCTGGGACTGGATGCACAATCGCCTTTGAAAGTTGGCGCTGCGCGTGAGCCACAAGTTCCAGTAACCGGAGACAGTACTTCCAGTGACGGAGCTGCTACTATCGCTCATTACATCAAAAAGATTTTTCTGGTGAGTGACAATGATGCATACAATCGCTTGTACGAATTCATTGGTCAGGAGCAGTTCACAAGTCGATTACATGAAAAAGGCTACAAGGATACGCGCATCCTCCACCGACTGGGTCCGGAAGGTTTTCCTTTCAGCTTTGATGACAATCAATATACGAATCCTATCTCCTTTTATAAGGGCGATGAATTGATCTACCATCAGGGTGAAGTCCTCAGCCAGATTGCAGCAGCCAACAAAGTGGTTACCAAGAACGAACAATTGGGTGTGGCTCACATCAATAAAGCAGGGGAGCTGGTCAATGCGCCATTTGATTTTTCGGTGAAAAATTTCTTTTCCTTGCGAGACATGCATGATGTCCTGAAAGCTGTCATGTTTCCGGAACAAACACCAGCTCACCGCCGGTTTGATCTCAATGATGAAGATTATCAATTCCTCTACAAATGGATGTCCACCTTTCCGGCAGAAAGCGGTATAGAGGCCTACAAAGAGAAAGAAGATAATTATGTGAAATTCTTCATTTACGGCGATCAGGAACAAGGAGACCTCCCACCTGCCATCAAAATCTTCAACAAAGTAGGTTGGGCTTACGGTTTTTTAACGGATGTATCCTATATCATCGATAGGGAAAGTAAGATTGAATTTTTCCTTGCTGCCACGATCAAAGTAAATGAAAACGACACCTACAATGATGGGGTATACGAATACGAAACCATCGGGATGCCTTTCTTTGGCCATCTGGGACGCGCGATCTATCAATATGAAACGACGCGAAAAAGAAGTTACCCCTCCGACTTTAGCCGATTGGGGTATTGATTTTATGAGTTGTTCAATATTTGATCAACCAAAGTGATGGACCAATGACGCAACTTTTGATTTTTAGATAACCTACTTTTATTCATTTACCTTGAGATGGTTTTGAGTCTTCAAAGCATCCCCGAATCTTAATTTCTCCATCTTCCATAATTATTTTTTAATGTCTGGTAGGGTAATTCTTATTGCTACTGTAACACTTAATGAAGCCCATAGGTCCAATGAAGCGACTTATATTTGACGCTGGAAAATTAACCCATGGGCATCGCCGGATTTACAAAGGAAAATTTAAAGCAAGCGTACGAGGAACATTTCACCTCAATTCGCAATTTCCTTTATTATAAATGCGGTGACATAGAGTTGGCGGAAGACCTGGTACAGGAGGTGTTCATCAAGCTCTGGGAAAAACGTAGTGATATTCGGTCAGAGACAGTAAAAAGTTTGCTATTTACCATGGCCAACAACTTGTTGATCAACCATTTCAATCACCTGAAGGTGGTTAGAAATCACGAGGGAGAACAAATTCGGGAAGATCGCAAGGAGATGAATACACCACAGTTCCAGATGGAGGAACAAGAATTTGGTGAAAAATTAAATCGGATTCTAGCCAAACTACCAGAAGGAAGCCGAGAGGTCTTTTTGATGAATCGCATCGAAAAGATCAAATATGATGAAATTGCCATAAGGCTGGGCATAAGTGTAAAAGCAGTAGAAAAACGAATGAGCAAAGCACTTAGTATATTGAGAGAAGAAATTGGAAGAAAAATCTAATGGCTGATATAGACAAATATCATCAGTATTTCAATGGTGATTCTTCACCGGAGGACTTGGAGCCGGAGGTACTAGCCTTTTTGGAAAAGGCCTCTGAGCTTCAGGTTCCTGAAAGCCGAAGGACCAAAGATGATATTTGGAATGCTATTGACGAAGCGACCGATACCACCGAAGAAGAAAAAAAGACGATTAAACTCTGGCCCCTGTTGAGTGGGTTGGCAGCTGCAGTCGTACTCTTTTTCATTGGTCTGAATGTGTTTAAAAGCGGGGACCCTGAAGTCATCAGCACTCCAGTAGAAATTGCGACTACCATCGGAGAATTTGAAGAGGTGACCTTGCCAGATGGATCGCAAGTCAGCCTCAATGCCAATTCCACGCTTTCTTATGGGAGCGAATGGAATCGTACCCTAACACTGGAAGGTGAAGCCTTTTTCGAAGTTACGAAAGGCAGCGAATTCACTGTCAACACGGCGGGTGGTACTGTCGAAGTACTGGGAACCTCTTTTAATGTTTTCGCACGTGACAAAGACCTGGTCGTAGCATGTAAAACTGGCAAGGTAAAAGTGGAAGTAGCTGAAAAATCTTTTGAACAGGTGATTACTCCCGGAGAAACCATCGAAAGCCATAAAGACACCATCAGAAAGACTAAGATCGAGCCACTCATGATTGGCAAGTGGCAAACAGGAGAGTTTTACTTCGAAGACAGACCCGTTATGGAAGTGCTCGATGAAATACAGCGACAGTATAAGGTAACAATCAAAACGGATAGCCTGGAAGGCAAATTGTTCAGCGGATATTTTATAAGTTCCGATGGACTGGACATGGCCTTATCCATGGTTTGCGAACCGCTCAATCTTTCTTATAACATCATTGACGGAAAAGATGTAGTGGTTACTTCCAACTAACCATTCGCCTGAATGAGATACTTGCTACTCGCCATAGCGTTTACTTTTTCGCTGGCCTTACACGCACAGGATACGTATGAAGTTTCCTTTGTGGATGTAAGTCTCGAGGAAGCTGTCAAAGAAGTAGCCAAAAAGTATCAACTCAAATTCTCATTCGACCCGAAACTACTACGGCAATACCGGATCACAAAAACGATCCATACCAATAAAGAAAAGCGATTGCTGGATGAGTTGCTCGACGGTGTACCATTACACTATAAAAAGGCCAAAAACTTCATCTTATTGATCCCTGATTCTACCCCTCCTCCTGAAAAGATTGTCGGAAAAGTGTTTGACAGTGGCACCGGACAGGTGTTATCCTATGCCCAGGTAACCACCATAGACAATGCTAATATTAATGACGGTACAGGAGCGTTTAGCCTAAAAGTCCCCAGGGATTCGATGCAGATCACAGTCACGCACCTCGGATACAAGCCGAATACTTTCTGGATTAAGCCGGATGTGCAAGACATTAATATCGAACTGACGCCTGACATTCGGGTACTTCCTGAATTCATCTTCACTGATTACTCGAAAGATAAAACCCGCGGTAAATTCAGTAGCTTCTTTTCCATCAACCCAAAGCAAGTACAATACCTTCCTACTGTCGGTGAGCCGGATATTTTCCGGTCGATACAGCTCCTGCCAGGCATTTCTGCGAGTGATGATTCCAACGCGGGGCTGGTGGTTCGTGGCAGCGATCCCGCCCAGAATCATGTGATCCTGGATGGTTTTACCCTGTACCACCTGAACCACCTTTTTGGGCTCTATTCTACCTTTAACCCCTATGTGATCAATCAAATAGATCTCTACAAAAGTGGATTCACAGCAAGGTATGGCGGCCGGATCTCTTCCGTAGTGGATGCAACTGGAAAACGAGGCAACAAAGACGGGCTCAAAGCAGGAATGGGCATTAGTCTTACAAGCTTCAATACCTATTTCGAATCCCCGATCAACAAGAAAGTCAGCGTCATTTTTGGATTGCGTCAATCCTACCAAAATTTCGTAAAGAATAATATTTACGACCGATTTCTGAAGGAAAACAGAGTGGACCTTACCCAAGGCAGTTCGCTCAGAGAAGGATTTGAATCCGATCCGGACTTCCATTTTTTCGATATGAATACCAAGATCTCGGCAAACCTTGGTAAAAACTCAAATCTAGATTTGAACTTCTATTTCAGTGATGATGAATTCGAAGGGGAAATTGACGTAGGAGGAGAATTTTTAGGAGGAGAAGAGTTTTTCATTTTAAATGATATCGCAAACTGGTCCAACCTGGGTTTTAGCTTGTATTGGGACAAAGACTGGGGGCAGGTCTCCTCTACCATCGGCACCAGCTTTTCTAACTTCGAAAGCAACTCCGCTTTTATTGAATCTTATCAGTTCATAGGAGACTTTTTTGAGGATAGCATTTTGTTCCTACCACAGGTAGATACCATCAGTGGGTTCGATGAAGAAAGACAGGTCAATAACATTGAAGAATTTTCAGTTAATTGGAAAAATGAAATTGAACTCAATGAGAACAATACACTCTTCATTGGAACGGACTTTTCCTCCTATTATGTTGAATCCGTCTATAATATTGGGTTTGATGATGAAGTGATCTATATAGAAGACTCGGCACAAGAATCCTCGCAATTCTCAACCTACGCAGAATACGAAACCAATTTTAACCGCTTTTACGTCAATCTGGGTCTGCGCTATAATCACTTTGAAATTACTGACAGAAATGACTGGGAACCACGCCTCAATGCAAAGTACTACTTCACCGATAATCTCTCGCTGAATTTTAGTTGGTCCCGACACCATCAATACATCACTCGAATTGCGGACAATCCTTTCGCGAATAGCGATACCCAAAAATGGGTGATGGCGGATGATGAGACTTTCCCGACCATGCAAAGTACCCATTGGGTAGCAGGGTTGAAATACAATCAAGGCAAATGGTCGGCGGATCTGGAGTTCTACCACAGGGAGACTAAAAATATTTTCATTCCGGAAATCTTTTTTTTCACCAATTCCGAAGTGGCCGTTAAAGAGGTTGACCCGCAATTTGAATTCCCTTTTGACACCATCGATTTTTTCTTTCCTGCTCCTACAGACTATACGGTAGATGGCTTTACCAGGGGAATGGACTTTTTCCTGAAATACAAAACGGACCGTTTCACTTCCTGGCTGAGTTACAGCTTGTCTGAGAGCAAAAACCGTAGCCCGATCGTGAACGAAGGCCGGGATTTCAACAATTCCTTTGATCAGCGTCATGAATTCAATCAGGTGAACTTATTTAAAGCCGGAAAATGGCATTTCTCCTCGCAATTCATCTATGGCTCGGGTAGGCCTTATACGGCTCCCAAATCCCTTGATATAGACGAATTTTTCGGAATTATCTATGACATTGATCAGATCAATACCAAACGTCTTCCTTCGTATCATCGACTAGACTTATCAGCGAATTACCAGTTTGAATTCAAAAAGTTTGGGCTAGAAGCGGGCATTACGCTTTTCAATGTTTACGATCGCAAAAACATTCGATCTCGACGTTACCTTCCTACCACCGATTATGATTTCGATCGATTGGAAATCACCACGATCGATTTCAGGTTGCTGGGGTTCACTCCTAACCTCACACTGAACTTCTCTTTCTAGCATTTTCTCAGTTTAAAAATAGATTTTTTTCATTTTTTTTTAGATTTAAATAACTGATTATCAGATATTTAAAAAATCAATACTTATTATATCACAATTATTTCTTAGAAAATTCAGATTCAGGGGGTAGGGTATTTTAGGGTCTTCAGGTATATCATTCAAACCTTAAAAAATTAGGATACTATGAAATTTAAGCACTTGAATGTACTGGTCGTCTTGCTCCTCGCCGTGACGATCTGGTCTTGCGAAACAAACGACATTGATGGCGTAAACGTAGGTGAAGATCCTACGGTAAACCCTAGCGATATTACGAACGGGTCCGGCTTATTCAGCAACAACAGCGTAAGAGAAAGAGTCAGAGGAATTTCCGGATTCAGCGGACCTGGAGGATTCATCTACAGTAGAATCGGTTCAAGAAACGGAAGAACTGAAGGTGGCGTTTACAACCAGATCAGAGGAAGCCAAAACAGTAAAAATACTGCCGGCAGAACTGCAAATGACGATTGCTTTACTGAAACGTTCAACGAAACAGATAACAGCTACGAGTTCATCCTTGATTTCGGTGACGGTTGTGAAGTGGATGGTGAATTCATGAAGGGTAAACTCGTAGAGAGAGGTACTTTCACTGACAATTCATTCAGCTCCGAAGTTGAGTACACAGGCTTTGGTGGAACAGACTGGGAAGTGACCGGTACTGAGACTTACAATGGTACATGGAGTGAAGATGAAGCTGACAGTGCGGTATGGGAATCTGCCTACACATTTGCTTCTGATCTCATAGAGACAATCACCGAAGCTGAAGGCACATTGGAAGTGACTTACCAGGCCAATGGCTCTGAGCGCATGGATGAAAACAGTTTCGTAGTAGAAGCTTCAAATGAGGTTGTATCGGTAAGCACAGGTGAGTCATACGAGTCAACAGTTGAAACACCATTGGTAATGGACTTCACTTGCGACTGGGAAGCTGCTTACATCTTCGTGAGTGGTCTTGAGACCGGCAGCTACAGCTACGTGGACGAAGCAGGCGAAACAATCACTGGTACTTACTCAGTAGACTATGGTGATGGTACTTGCGATAACCTGATCACAATCACTGAAGATGGAGAAAGCGAGGTAATAGATCTAAGCGATGTATGGGATGAGTGCGATGATCACGATGACGAATGGGAAGATGAGTGGGAAGACGATGAGTGGGAAGAGTACTACGCAGATACTGTAGTAGCCACCTATGAAATAGCTACAGCTCTCGAACTGTCTGAAGATGGAAGCCATTTCACTGCAGGTCAACTCGATGTGACGGCCACTTACGATGATGAAACAGAAACCGGATCAATAGTATTCAAGGTTGAAGATGGTGTACCAGTAGCCGTACTGACCGATGTAGATGGTGATTGGGCAGTAACCTATGAAATTAAATTGGCGCTGACTACTGAAGAGGGTTGTGATTACTTCACTTCCGGATCACTTTTCATCGAAGACGAGGGCGAGCAAATTAGCCTGGACTTCAATCCATTCGGCGAAAGCTGCAGCAATGAAGTGCTATTATCGTCTATCTACAATGATGACGAAGAAGAAAATACAGGAGACTAATAATAATTGGTGAGTTGGTTGGTGAAAGGCTTGCTCCCTCTCGGGGTGCAGGCTTTTCCTTGTTTCCAACCACTTTCAAGCGCTTAAATTCAAAAACATAGTGGTTAGTTGGGTTGTCTGAATGTCGGGCAGCCCTTTTTTTATGACCTCTAATCGAAGAAATCACAACAAAGCGGGAATTTATAGCGTTCTTTGAAACAGCAAATCATGAATACCTTGAAGACTCGACTGCCCCTCATTGGACTGATGATTTTGATCAGCTTTGGTATCCTGGCCAATGGCAATGACACCACTGCATTCAGGCCCTTCACTGAGAAAGAAGAACTGAACTTTAAATTGAGCTATGGCTGGTTCAAAATCGGAAAAGGTTTGGTACGACTTTCTGACGATGCTACTGAACACTATTCGGTCTATGCAGAAGGACAAACGGTGGGATTACTCGGCATCTTTGCCAACCTGGATGACAAGTTCTACGCTAATGTGGATACTACTACCTTAAAGCCACTATCGTCCGTAAGGGACATCAAAGACGGCAGGTATTGGCGACATCAGGAAAATAAATTCAAACATGAGGACGCTCAGGTACATGTCGATATCATCGACTATAAGGATACTTCAAAAAATGTCAATAGAGACATAGAAATCCCGGAGCCAACTTTCGACATTCTAAGCTCCTACCTTTATCTACGAAGTGTCGACTGGTCACAAAGAAATGTGCAGGACTCGGTGATGGTCAACACCTTCTATGGCAAGAAAATCTACAATTTCGGAGTAGAGTATGCAGGTCAGGAACGCATCAAATTCCGAGGAAAGAAGATCACGACTTACAAATTGTACATCCTTTTCCCTAACAGTACGGTTTTCCCTGAAGATAAGCCTGTGACTGTTTGGATAACGGCCGATGAAAATCAATTACCACTAAAAATCTCAGCCAAGTTTGGCATTGGTAGGGCTACGGCCGAATTGGTGGGGTACAAGAATTTGAAGGTACCAAGGGAATATTTTTAAATCGTCAGCTCGTGGGTTTTGTCCACTTTCACGCCTTCGGTGCAATCCATCTCGTATTTACTGTCCTGTGACCAGTAGTCGAAGATCTCGCCTGCACTGTACAGATCGTAGTTTACTTTCCACTCATTATTCAGACAGCTAGATCCCGGATGATCTAATAATTTGATGTTAATGGTATTGATTCCCCTTCTTAAGTTAGGTCGGAGATTGACCACCACTTTGTCCATGTCTGCTTTCAACAATTCATCCGTCGACCAGACTAACTGATCATTCACAAAAACCTGAGCTTCATTATCAATTTCATGGAATACAATTCCATATTGCGGGGCTTCATAAGATTCACCCTTATCAGCAGGTTTTTCAAACTTGGGAAACCTGCAGGCGATCATCACCAAACAAAAGAACAAGAAAACGCAGGCGGATCTAAAGATATTATGCATGTCTAATTAACGTTTCAAGCTTCGGCGGATTGCCAGGATCAGGCAACCATTTTCCGAACTTCAGCACAAAAGTAAAAGGCCTTGCCGTAAGCCAAGGCGAATTCCACCATATTTGCAGCCAAGTAGATATTAAAGCACTTGATCAAAGACTTTTTTGCTTCGCTTCCTACCCCGGTCAAACGATTTTGGATGATCGGTCTTGTGCTAAGGTTAGTAGCACTATTTTTCGTGATCACCGCACCTGATTATGTGGGGTATCGCCTCCCGATTGCAGAATGTATCACATCTGGCAAATGGCTGTACTGTGAATGTGCCTATAACCACACGCCGCTCTATCCTTACCTGAGTGCGTTGATGAATTGGTTTTCCGGAGGACATCCACTTTTACAAGGCTTTTTGATCACCTTACCTCTAGGGCTCGGTGATGCGCTTGTTCCCCTGGTAATTTTTGCCCTGTTCAGAAAAATAGGAAAGGAAAGCATCGCGGCTACAGCTGCTATGATCTATGCGTTGAATCCCATTGCTCTGATTGAAGTTGGTATTGCACATTGGGATGGATTCACCACGTTTTTCTTGCTCCTTTCCCTGTTTTACATGCATGAAGACAAACTCTTCAAATCAGGATTGGCTGCAGGGTTTGGTGTACTCCTCAAACAATTCCCTCTGGCCATTGTCCTGTTCTCTTTTGTCAGGAACTGGAATTTCAAAAAAGCATTTATCCTCGGTGTGATCACCATTGGAGTGGTCGTACTTGGGTTTTTACCCTTTATTCTGAAGTGTCCGGAAACCTTCGTTCAAAATTTATTGGGACACCCACTTTGGAAAGGGGCTGCGAGCACCAAAGTAGGTATTGGGACAGTAAAAGATCTTTTTGAACATTTATCCATTCCAGGGGCTAAAATGGTCTGGCTCGGCTTGTTCGTTCTGATAATCGGTTTACCCGCTCTCAAAGTGAATGAACATAATTACATCTACTATGTAGGCCTGGTCATGGTCACATTGGCGTGGTTCACCTTTGTCACCCATCGACAGCTATTGGTTTGGTCCATGCCATTTGTCATCATGCTCACGCTGGAGCGCAAACAATACATCCCCTTCGTATTGATGTTCATCGGGTATGCAATTCGCATCATCAAACCACATTGGGCATTTGGCCTGATCCATCTGGGAGTAGGCGTCTATTATTATGTTGCATTCCTGCAAACACTTTTAGCAAAACCTCAAAATACGGTCACTGCAAATGAGTAAAATCACATTCGCATTGGGATTAGGCACTTTCCAGCGGCCCAAAATGCTGGAGAATACGGTCATTTCATTGACTAAGATTGACTTGCCGGAAAATGCGGAAGCCACACTCCTGCTCTCCGACAATGATTCAGAGGAAAGCGCACGGGCTGTCTTCGAAAAGTACCAGGATCAGTTTCCATTCCAGGCCAGGTACCTCGTCGTTGCAGAACGGGGCATCATCCATATGCGCAATCGGGTTTTGGAAGAAGCCATCGCCATGAAAGTTGATTACATCACTTTTGTGGATGATGACGAAACCGTCAATACGAACTGGCTGACGGGCATGTATGAAACACTACTGAAGTACGAGGCAGATGCGGTGGACGGGGCTGTTGAGCGAGTATTACCTCCCGAAACACCTAAATGGATCGTGAAAGGCAGGTTCCTGGACTGGCATAGCTTTCCTACCGGATCGATCAGGCAATCTGGCAGTACAAGCAACGTGATCTTCAAGAGAAAATTGGTTGACGAATGGGGATTACGATTTCATCCGGCACTGAACTTTGCAGGGGCTTCGGATACTTTTCTATTTCGTCAGGCCGCGTTGAAAGGAGCAAAAATTGTCTGGCTCGATGATCGCCTGGTCAAAGAGTACTTCCCTCCTTCTCGCGTGACCCGAGAATGGATCTTGAAACGAGCTTATCGAAGAACCAACTCTAAATTCATACGGAAGCGATTGGAATACGGCTATGCACGAGCAGCTGCCACGCAATTTTTCAATGGGGTTTTCCAATTGGTTGTGGGCGGACTTTTATCGATCATCACCCTACCTCTGGGTCCAATGCTACGTTTGCATGCGCAACGAATCTGGATGAAGGGGTTAGGCACTTTTAACGGAATATTTGGTGGCGTTTATGAAGAATACAGAAGAACACACGGAAATTGAACCAGACTATTGTCGCATTTGCCAAAATGCGGAAAACAATACCACGCACATCGCTCGCGAAATGATGTACGGGCTACGGGAAGAATTTGAGTACTTCCAGTGCGGGGAATGTGGCTGTCTCCAGATCGCTGAATTTCCCGAAGAGATGGACGCTTACTATCCACAAAATTATTATTCATTCCAGCCTAAAAAAATGGGGGCCTTTGAAGCTTTTGCAAAAAAAGAAATCTCCCTCAACACGCTCAAGACGACTAATCCACTTGGCAAGCTGTTGCGAAAAGCATTCCCAGGTCACTTATTGTGGCTCAATGAACACTGCAATGTGAATTTCGATTCTAACATTCTGGATGTCGGATGTGGTCAGGGTAATCTCCTCATGGAAATGCATCGATACGGTTTCAAGAACCTTACTGGAGTGGATCCCTTTATCGAAAAGGACATCAATTATTCCAATGGCGTAACCGTACTGAAGAAAGAAATCCAGGAAGTAAAAGACACCTACGACCTGATCATGTTGCACCATTCATTGGAGCACATGCCCAATCAGGATGCAGTGTTTGGAAAACTGCGAGAATTGCTCAATCCGGAGGGCAGAATTGTGATCCGTGTTCCTGTTTCCGATAGTGCTGCCTGGGAAAACTACGGCATCAACTGGGTGGAATTGGACCCTCCGCGTCATTTCTTCCTCCACACCAAGGAGAGTATGGACCTCATGGCTGGCCGACATGGCATGAAGGTGTATCATCGTTTGTATGATTCCAGTGCTTTCGAAATAATCGGTAGTGAAAAGTGGAAAAGGGATATTCCCTCCAATGATCCTACTCCTGAAGACCTGCAAAAAGAAAAAACCCGTTACCAAAAAGAAGTGGAGCAGCTGAATAAAGAGGAACGCGGTTGTCGGGCTTGCTTTTATTTGGGAAGGTAGTACAATATTAATAAGGTCTTTTCTTCGCGGAACTTTCCTTAATTTCGCGGCAAACTTTTGAATGATAATGGAATATTCTTTGGTAACAGGTGGTGCTGGATTTGTCGGAGCACATGTAGTTCGGGACTTATTAGCCGCTGGCCACAATGTGATTGTATTGGACGACCTTTCAGGAGGTTTTGAGGAGAATATTCCAGAGGAAGCCAAATTCATCAAAGGTTCTATCACAGATCATGAGTTATTGGAGCAACTTTTCAATGATCACAAGATCAAATACGTCTATCACCTCGCTGCGTATGCCGCAGAAGGTTTGAGTCACTTCATCAAGCGATTCAATTACAACAACAACCTCATCGGTAGTGTCAACCTGATCAATGAGTCGATCAAGCACAAGGTATCGTGTTTCGTTTTTACTTCTTCCATCGCTGTATACGGCGCGCTGGAGCCTCCAATGACAGAAGCCATGACGCCAGTACCGGAAGATCCCTATGGTATCGCTAAACTGGCCGTAGAGCAGGAATTACGCGTTTCTCACGAAATGTTTGGATTGGATTACGTCGTATTCCGTCCTCACAACGTTTATGGTGAATATCAAAACCTTGGTGATCGCTATAGAAACGTAGTAGGTATCTTTATGAACCAACTCATGCAAGACAAGCCTTTGACCATCTTCGGTGATGGTTCACAAACCCGGGCATTTACTTACGTTGGAGACATTTCTCCTGTAATTGCCAATTGCGTGAATGATCCCAAGGCTTACGGGCAAGTATTCAATGTTGGAGCAGACAAGAACTATTCGGTAAAAGACCTGGCGACTGAAGTAATGACGGCCATGGAAATCGACGGAGAACTCCGATTTACTGAAGCCCGAAACGAAGTATTACACGCTTATTCTGATCACGCTAAGACGAAAGAATATTTTGGTGAGTATGCCAAAACCAGTCTGGCTGAAGGTTTGAAAAAGATGGCTGATTGGGCAAAAACCGTAGGCATCAACAAGAGTAACAAATTCGAAAACATTGAGATTTTAGAGAAGTTACCTCCGATTTGGTTGGAGGATTGATCCTTCGACAGGCTATCTATGACAGATTGAAGATTTTTCAATGAATTCGGTATAAAGCGCGGAAAAGAGATACCCTGCGTGGGCCGCCGGATATTTTTCGGTTTCCTTCGGATCTTAAACCGAAAAATTCCGGCATGACCGGGTCCGAAGACAAGCTTACTTTAGTAATGTCATTTCTGTTTTGTGTTTATAGGAAACCGAAAATTACCCCCTCAGGTTGACATCCACTGCCACCATAGAGCATCGTCCAACATTAACCTAAAAATGAAATAATCTTCTTTGTCACGCTGAGGTACTCGAAGTGTGACTTATTTTGAAGACTCCCATTGCTCGATATTCTTAACAAAGGTTTTACCAATGTGCAATGGATCATAGCCATTGACAATGAGGTCATAGGCGTTCTTGCCAATGCTCGCTCTTTTCTCCTGATCTGCCTTCATGGACAGGATGGCTTCTGCCATTTTTTCAGGAGAGGCCTCTGTTAATTGAATGTCTTTACCGTTGGTAAAGACTTCTTTGATCGCAGGAGTATCCTTTGTGATAATGCACTTACCTAGTGCGGCATATTCATAGACCTTGTTAGGAATCACCAGGTCCGTTTTGATCGAATCAGCAAAGATTCCGAGGCACACATCAAAAGCATTGATGATTGGATTGATGTCATCGTAATTCACCCAACCCCGGAATTGCATGTTTTCTAACTGATAACCATCTGCCAGTTTTCTGATCTTTTTATACTGCGACCCTGCCCCAACGATATCAAAATTGATATCTGCTTCATTTTTCAAGACACGTGCCGTCTCGACAATTTTATCTAACCCTTGAAGAGGAATGAACCCACCGTGAAAGCCTACGGTAAACTTCTCATTGGCTTCTCCAGGCGCGGGTTTAAAAATGGAAGTATCAACCCCGATGGGTAACACAAAGATGTTAGCTGGATCAAGGTTATACTTATTGACAATCCAGTCAATGTCTCCCTGGGTATCCATCATGATCACGTCACAATTCCTAAAGGCAATCCAGTCACGGTAATACTTTTCAGGAGCAGTCCACCATTTACCATGATCAATGGTCCGGGTCAGGTATTTAGAGATCAAAGGGTCGAATACGATCGGAGTTGAAGTCATCTTCCTTACCGGACGTACATCGCTGTGTCGCATGGAACCAATATAGATGTAATCAGCTTCCTCGGCGTGCTTTTGAAACTCCTCCTTTGAAAACCCCTCTTTGTTCAAAGGATATTGAATGACTTCTACCTTTGGATTTTCCGACAACCCATTGAGTAATATGCGTGTCTTGTTATAATTGAAGTCATCGTTACCGGTAAAAAGAATCTTCATATCATCAATGAAATCAACCTAACGTGATATTGTAGCACTCTGGGCACTCCTTTTTCTTACCAAACAAAAACGACTTAATGAGGTGCACATTTCTCGTAAGTGGCAACTTCTTCGGATATGGTCGGTATTTCGTATTAGAAAGCTGAATAAAATCGTCCATGGTAGAGCCCAATGCGATGAACGTGACGGTTGGATTGAGTTCATACCAATTTCGGATCAGCACCTTGGCCAGCATGCCACACATAAGGATCACAAACGAACCCTCGGGGAATTTACGATCTTTCAGATTATCGTATTCTTTATGCGAATTGACAAATGGGATTTTGATCTTATTTTCTTCCTTCACAGTCACACCCAGGTTTTCCAGGATATCAAGTTTTTGGTAATCGTTCATCACGAAATACATCTCACGATGTATCATTTGTGAAATGATCTGCGGCAGATAAAAGAGGTTATGATGAAAAACCATCGCCCCTATCTTACCTACATAATCACCCATAAGTTCATCGGCTACCTTCCTCCGGGGAGCTGCACAAGTAGAGCAACTAACACCAATAAAGTAGTTTTCTTGTTGGTACTTAATGGAGTCTAAAAGCCTTTCTGCCAGGGGAATGTCATATTGATCCTGAATCCGACCATTCCAGGTTTTCTTATGATCATCGTTGAGGTATTTCCTAATGAAGTTAAGTTCGCCATCATTGAAGTGCGCAAATGTAAAGGCCTTCCCTGTTTTCAAAAATGCAAGAAACTTTTGCATGGTCTCCTCATAATCCGGATTTTTATGCTTCTCAAATCTGAAGGTCTGACGCTGATTGATTGAGAACCGATTGACGATAAAAACAAGGATAAATCGCCAAAAGGCAATCTTGTAAGAAATCCAGCTTTTGAACGCATTCCCAAACCCTGAAGAACCCTTAAAGTCTACATCGGCGGCATATTCCCTGGGAACTGTCACTACACCTGGATTAGTCCCAGTACGTGTATTTTTGAAACTATTGCTCTTAGCATCAAACTTCAGTCCTCGAACTTTTTTACGTACATAACTACCTTTCGCACTTCGTTCAACCTCTGCCAAGGCCACAAAATGGTCCATCACCCAATTGAAATACGGCAATTTCGTAGCACCAAGACTACCTCTGGTAGCTGCCAATATTTGCTGATCACCATCTACAGCGATCTTGTGAGCTGACGTCCTTATTTCGAGAAATACATCCAAATAATATCTCGTGAAATACAAATCATTTTTAGACGCGCCATTTGACAGATGGTAGGCACTATTGATGTCTCGGGTCAAATCCCTAACAGCCCCTACTTCTCCGATAAAAGCATCTGAATCCAGATAATTGTATTTGTGATTCCTTGGATAGAATTTCCAGTGATAATATTGCAGGGGACCATCGGGATAATTGAAGTTAGCATCCGCAGCAAATAGCACATCGGCATCCTGTTGTTGAAACTTCTCCACCAATGCCTCAGGCTTACCTGTCAGATGAGTCCCTACACCATTTACCACCAGAATCAGAGATTTCTCTTGCAAGCGGCTTTCTCCAAGAAATTCATGCAGCCGAACCACTTTTAGTTTCTCTGTCCATACGTCTTCGGCCAACGTCAACTCGTGCAAAGCCACCTCATGACTATCACAATAGGATTTCAATTCCTCGGACAAAGGATATTGCAAACTTGAAAATGCTACAATACTTAAATTCATATTGATGGATTTAGGAATGAAAATTGAGCGGCATACTCATACATCCCTCTATGTTTGGGTCCTGGAAAATGGAAAATATAGGGCTTAGAACCCGTAAAATTATTTTTTAGTTCGTCGTTAGTGACGGTAAATCGATCGGGCTGAGAAAACTTACCATAGCTGGTAAATATGTCGTGATTGTAATCCAGCTGAATGGAATCGGGATACTTAACAAAGTGCTTGTGCAAATTGACTTGATCGCTGCGCATCTTGCCATTGATCCCTGAGGCCTGGAAAAGTTCAAGGATTTTTCCTGCATACCCCATGTAACCCCCGGAATTAAGGTAGCGGTACTTTTTGTACTTCGACTGACTCGCAGGATAGCGGTAATAGTAATACCGGTTCCAAAACAAGTGTGGAACACCCTGGATACGGAAGTAATAATTGTCTTCTGAAGAAAAAAGGATGGGGTGATTGAAGGATTTGAATTCCTGCTCAAGATCCGAAACATCCTTCACAAAATAGCTATCATAAGCATCTGTAAAAAAAATGATCTCTTCAGGATCTTGCGCTTTGAGGAATTGGGTCAGGTAGATGATTTTGGTCCCATTTCCCTGATAGGGTTGATTGAAACCAAGCACTTCCAACTCGATCCCAAAATGGTCGCAGGACTGCTTGAGCAAACGCAAGCCATTATTTTCCTGAGTAGCTACAGTCACAAATTTCATGAGTCGACTAATATTTTTTGGAAGACTTGCTCGTATTGAGTGGCCATATTTTCCCAGGAAGAAGCGTTTTCAATGGTATAATTTCGGTATTCTTCGGCCAAAGCTAACCTTTTCCCATCATCGGCCAGCAAATCTTTGATGGTCCGCAACCACAGATCCACATTGCCTGGCTCTAGCAAAATACCGTTTTTATCTTCTGTTATGGCAGAAGGGATGCCATCCACTCTGGAGGCAACACTCAACGTGCCAGACATGACTGCCTCCAATGCCACCAAACCAAAACCTTCGTAATCACCGGGAACGGAAAGGTTCGGCATCACAAATAGATCCGCTAACATCAATGTCTGAGCCACTTCATCATTGTCCAGGTCCGACACATGAAATACCCGATCACCCAAATTCAATTCAGTGATCTTTTCATGGACTGTGATTTCATCAAGCGGCTTTCCCTCTAAGAGCACCAAGGTATTCCATAAAGCACCAGGTAACATTTTTTCCGTCCTACGAACCGTATCGTGATCACCCAGCGTAGGACCGATAATGATGTAAATGACATCTTCTAATTGAGGGATAATATGTTCAACCATCCAGGAAAATCCTTTGCGCTTCACACTGCGACCGATAGAAACTAAAACTTTCTTCCCTTCAAAATCTACTCTTAGCTTTTTTGCCAGATGAGCCTTGAAAGCAACATCGGGTTCCAATGGTTTGAAATCAGGGTCAAAACCATTTTTCACGGTGAAAACACGTTCCGGCATCACATCCCTTTTCTTGATTTCTTCGGTGGTGCCATCGCTTACCGCGATTACTGCGGCACTCCTGTTCAAGTATTTCCGAACCCACTTTTGATAAAAACCCAGTGGAAAAACCACATCAAGTCCATGGATAGTTACAGCAATGGGTTTTTGGGTCATCCAGAAAAGTGGCGTGAGAAAGAAAGCCATTAACCCGTCATTGGCATACACCAAATCGATATTCGGATAACGCTTCAAAATACTTCTGGCCCTGAAGCTCACCCATATCAGGAAGCCTAGTTTGGAGGTGCCGTGTTCATGGATGAGATGATGGACTTTGTTGTTCTTCTTAAGGCCTTTCACCAATTCAAAACACTGCTTTTGCATGCCTCCGATCGAAGGTGGGTATTTGTGTGAAATGACCAGAATTTCCATCAGCGCGCAAAATTAAACATTGTTAAGGGTAGAAAGGTACAAGGACCTAAAATTCAGTGTATCTGCCCCGGGATCAGGATTTAGGAACCACGGAAACCTGCTGGGCCACTTGCTGACTTACAAAGCAATTATTGTCTGCACATGTCAATAGTACAGAGCCGTCGAATTGATTCACTTTTTGTATTTGAATATCTGCCCCGAGTTTCAGTCCGATTTCATCGAAGTAGCGTAAAAAATCAGGTTCTTGATTGTGAACAATGCTTAGTCGGCCAGCCCCGCCAGTTTGCATCTCGGATAACAATACCTGACGTTCAGGTAGAATTACCCCGTCCTTATCGGGAATTGGCTCACCATGAGGATCCGTTTTAGGAAACCCCAATAGCTTATCAATCCGATCAATGAGGTCGTGGGAATTGATATGCTCCAGTTGCTCTGCCAGGTCGTGCACTTCGTCCCAACTGTATTCCAGTCGCTCTACCAAGAAAGTCTCCCAAAGTCTGTGCCGGCGTATGATCTTCAAGGCCACCCGCTCACCTACTTCCGTCAGCTTTACACCTTTCGACCGCTTGTACTCCAGCAGCTCCTTCTCATGCATCTTTTTCACCATTTCAGATACAGAAGCCGGATTAATACTCAGGTACCCTGACAATTCAGAGGTACTGATAAAATTATCGTGCCGCTGCTGGAGGCTATATACTGCTTTGAGGTAATTCTCGGTACTTTCCGAATGCATACCTCAAAATTAAATCAAAATAGCACTAAGAATATTTTTAGGCTTGCCTAATTTACCGATTAGCTATACCTTTGAGTTATCTTAAGGATAGCAATGAGATTACTATTAGCCATAGCCCTATTAATGAGCCTTTCGGGATTTGCTCAAACTACCCAAGTATTGGAAGGAAAAGTGGTTGCTGAAGAAGGGCCTATTCCCGGCGCAACGATCCGCATATTGGATACGGACTTTGCCACCGTTACAGACGTAGCAGGAGTATTTCGTATCTCCGATATCCCCAATGGGTCTTATAAAATTGAAATAAGATCAGTGGGATTCAAGAGTCAGATCATCGATATCTATCTCAATAAGAACATCATTGATCTGGCAGTGGAAATGGAGGAAAGCACCCTCGACATGGATGCCGTGGTGGTCACAGGAACCATGCAGCCCACCTTTGTTACGCAATCGCCCATCAAAGTAGATGTCATCACCAGTAAACACCTGAATACCTACATCCCCATGGCTGCTTCCAGTATTGTGGAAGGCATCACATTAGTCAATGGCGTTCAGGAAGTCGTCGCCTGTGGGGTGTGTTTCACAAACAGTATCAGCATCAATGGGTTACCTGGCCCGTATACCGCTATCCTGATGGACGGTACGCCGATCTATGGAAATCTTGCTTCGGTTTATGGTCTCAATGGTATACCGAGTATGATCATTGATCGGTTCGAAGTGATCAAAGGACCAAGCTCCACTTTGTATGGTTCTGAGGCAGTCGCTGGAGTGATCAATATCATCACCAAAGATCCGGAAGGTCAACCATTGGTCGCTGCTGATGTCATGGCAACCTCACATAGGGAATCATTTGGAAATTTTGCGGTTGCGCCAAAAATCGGCAAGTCCAAAGGGTTCATAGGACTGAATTATGCCTTCATCAATGACTTTACTGACAGGAATGATGATGGTTTTGGAGACAACATCAACCTGGATCGCATTTCGCTTTTCTCCAAATGGAACATTCATCGCAGATCAGGTAAGCAATTCAGCATCGCGGCAAAGTATTATTATGAAGATCGTAGAAATGGCGTAGCAGAATTTTTAAGGGACCGAAACTATCGAACGCTTCGTGGCAGTGATCAGATCTATGGAGAAAGCATTTATACCAATCGTTTTGAGGTCTTTGGTTCTTACGAATTACCCGTCAGCGAAAATATCAAAATAGACTACTCCCTAAGTGGGCATGATCAAAACAGCTTCTACGGTTCAGATTTCTATGAGGCCCAACAGCAGATCGCATTTGCTAACCTGGTTTGGAATAAAAGACTGAAAGATCATCACCTTACTTCAGGTTTTACTTCACGATATCAATCCTACGATGACAACACCGTGGCTACGGAAAGTGAAATCAACTCCACTGTGGTCAACGATCCAGACCGACAATACATCCCAGGCATCTTTGCGCAAGATGAATGGGAAATTAATCCCCGGTTCACCGTGTTGGCTGGGGCTCGACTGGATCATTACAAAAGACATGGCCTGATTGCTGCACCAAGGTTGAACTTGAAGGTAGACTTAAATGAATGGACCTCTTTGCGATCAAATTTCGGCACAGGATTCAGAGTCGTAAATCTATTTACTGAAGACCATGCTTTCATCACAGGGCAACGTGAAGTCGTGATTGCGGAAGAATTGAATCCGGAAGAGTCTTACAATGCTTCTTTAAACCTGAATCATGTATTTGTGCTCGGGCCTATTCAGGGCATGATAGACATTGACGCGTTTTATACGTATTTCACCAATAAGATCATACCGGATTATGAAAATCCTACGCAGATCATCTATGCCAATGCCGCGGGGCATGCAGTCAGTCGTGGAATAGGATTCAATGTAAATTCCGAATTTACCTTCCCTTTATCAGTGAACATTGGAATGAATTTTCAGGACGTAACCGAAACAGAACCGGATGGGAACGGAATCAACCAAACCCGAAACATAGAATTTGCCCCAAATTGGACAGGGATTCTCACCGCCAATTATCAATTCAAAAAAGAAGGACTTTCCCTGGCTTATACCTGGCGATCTACAGGTCCAATGACATTACCTGAAGTGTTCGATTTGGATGCTACAGGAAATCCACTAGCTGATTCTCGAGCTACAATATCGGAAGCATTCGTTATTCACAATTTGCAAATCACGAAGACTTTAGGAGCAAAATTTTCACTGTATGGAGGCGTCCAAAACATCTTCGATTTTGTGCAACCAGGTTCGCCCCTGATCGGCTTCAATGATCCTAATGCCAATCCTGGTTTTAGTGACAGTTTCGATACGTCATATGCCTTCGCTCCTATTCATGGGCGTGAATTTTATATAGGCCTGAACTGGAGTTTGAAGTAAATCAACCCTCTGCCAACGCTCTTGAAATATCAATCCTTAGCGCCTGAATAGCCGGAATGACGGAGGCTACAAATCCAATCGCCATACATGCTCCAAACAAGTAATATTCTTGCGAGAGAATGGCCAGGTTATTGAAATCAAAATGGAAACGCTCTTCTGCCAGACCAGAAACGATCAACAATCCTGCACGACTGGTCAGTGTTCCTAAAATAATCCCGAGAACAGCAAGGAACACTCCTTCCAACACGACCATCAAAAATAATTGTCGTGCAGTCGCACCATAAGATCTCATCAAGGCCATTTCGTAGCGGCGCTCTTTGATCGCATTGTACAGACTGATGAAAATACTGATCGCAGAAACGATCATGACCAGATAGGCAATGAGATTCAAGGTATCGATCCCTACGCCCATCAATCCAATCAATCTACTCATTTCAAAAGAAGGAACAGCCGCCTGCATGTTGGTTTCTTCATTGACCATTCTGGGCAAGCGAATGATACCCATAGGCCCACGAAATTTGATGAGCATGGCTGTGATCTGAGGATCATCATCTGCTTCAGCTCCATCATGATTGTGGACATCCCAAATGCTTTCGGTAGCAGTAAGGAGCAATTGATCAACCACAGAATTGGATCTTTCTAACACACCCACCACCTTGAACTGTGAATGATCATGTACATCACCTCCTTCTGCGAATCCGTGTGCACTCGCAAATTCATCTCCTAATTTTAATCCGGTAGCAACCGCAATTTTTGAACCGATGACAACTTCCAGGGACTTCTGCCAGACTCTTCCCTCTTGTAAACTGGCATCATACAAATCCAGGTATTCAGAAGTAGTTCCAACGATACGGTATCCCCGATAGGAATCTCCATAAGAAAGCGGAATCCCTAGCGCGATAAGACGGTTCTTTTTCAATTCCTCGGCTTCGGCCAAACTGATATTCCCGGTCGGATTATCCACCTGAAAAACTGCTGACAAAATCAATTGAAGTGGGCTGCCCTTCGCCCCTACCACCATATCAATGCCGGTAATATTTTTCTTGAATTGTTCCTCCAACTGACTACTCATGAGCATCAGCAACGAAATCATCGCTACACCCAACATCAATAGAAGAATGCTCAAGCCTGTATTGAGTGGTTTGACCAACAGGTTTTTCCAGCTCAGCTTAAAAATATTCATAGGGCAATGCTGTTTTGAAATTGATCTTTCAACCTGGCGTCGTGGGTGATCACAATCAATGATGCTCCAACTTCCTCTGATTGGTCTTTTAACAATTGAATGACATTTGTGCAGTTTTCATCGTCCAGGCTGGAAGTAGGTTCGTCAGCGAGAATAACGGCTGGCTTATTCAACATCGCCATGGCAATAGAAGCACGCTGCTGTTGGCCCTGGCTGAGTTTATTTGGAGATTTATTCAATTGGTCTTGCATGTCCAATTGCGTCAACACCTCTTTTACACGAATTAGGTCCTGCTTCTTTCCGGCCAGGTATTGCACCAGAAACATATTTTCCTTAAGCGTCAGGGACTGAACGAAATGTGGTTTCTGATAAATCAGACCTACATGCTGCCCTCGGAATCGATCCAATTTGATTTTGGATAGTGCCGACAATTCCTGCGCTTCCACGACGACCTTCCCACTTTTGGGGCTGAGAATTCCTGCCAACAAGTGGAGCAAGGTGGTTTTTCCGACTCCAGACTTACCTAGCATCAGCAGGTGCTCCCCTTTGTCAAGGGAAATGTCCGGGAAAGCAAAAGACGTTTCTTTGGCATATTGAAACGTCAACGATTCAGTTTGGATCATCAACTACAGATTATTGTAATATTTAATCGTTTCGTTCAAGGCTTTGAAGTCCAGTTTTCCCTGAAACTCCTTTAAGTGATGAACGATGGCTAAAGCCTTGTTCAAGCGGCTATTGGTGTTTTTCACTTTCGCAACAATGTATATGAGGCTGCGTTGTTTTCCTTTTGTCAATGCATGAAAGTGGTCGCTGCCTTCATCGTCCTGATTTAGTAATTCTCTCAATTCATCGGGCATATCCAGCCCATACTCACTTGTATCTTTTTCTATGACCAACTCCACGCTAGCTCCGGCATATAACCCAAGCTTACCCACCAGCTTCTTATTCGTCATGATGAAATACCCCAATGGAGACGGCATCAGTGCAGCCTGGATGGTTTCCTGACCATTAATCGTGCAAATGATCCGGCGATCATTCCCTTCAATGAATTGTTCAGCTACCTCGTGGGATACAGGCATATGAAACCCCCAAATTGGGCTGTCCTGAAAGTGTTCAATGGTAGTGGAATATTTCATGCGCTTTGAGAGGCCTAAATTAATTAATCACCACAAAAATCACCTTTGGTAATCATTATGGATGCATGACATTATTTTTTTGTTACGGCAAGTAAAAATAGGCAGTTCTCCTCCTATTTTCGTGGCATGAAATCCCTGCCAATTATCCTAATCACTTTACTGCTATTTCAGTGCCAGCCGCCTACTGAAAAGAAGCATACTGCACCAGCAAACCCCAAAAGCTTTACGATCGCCTTTGGTTCTTGCAATGATCAAGACCTACCACAGCCCATGTGGGATGAGATCGTCGACGAACAGCCTGATCTTTGGATCTGGTTGGGAGATAATATCTATGGAGATTCCGAGATCGTGGATACGCTGATTGCCAAGTACAATCGGCAAATTGAAAATGAAGGCTATCAAAAATTATTGGCCAATACCCCCATCATAGGCACCTGGGACGACCATGACTATGGTAAAAATGATGGTGGAGAAGAATTTTTACCGAAAGAAGAAAGTCAGCAAGCCATGTTTGATTTCCTGGGGGTAGCCACTGATGACCCGGTTCGTGATAAAGCAGGTGTCTACAGCGCTCATTCTTATACGGTAGGGAGTGCCAAGGTAAAAGTGATCCTATTGGACTCCAGATATCACAGAGGTGCTCTTGAAAGAATCGATGAGGTTTACTATCCCAATGAAACAGGCACAGTCCTGGGAGAAGTACAATGGGCTTGGCTGGAAAATGAATTGACCAATTCGGACGCGGATATTCATTTAATTGGAAATGGCATTCAGGTGATTTCCATGGAACACCCTTTCGAGAAGTGGCAAAACTTCCCCAACGAACGTGAACGTCTATTTGAACTCGTTAAGAAGACACAGGCGCCTGGGGTGATCTTCCTTACCGGTGATCGTCACATTGCTGAAGTGTCTGAATTGGATTATGAAGGTGTCTCCTATTCACTTCGTGACATCACTTCCAGTGGGTTAACGCATTCTTATGAAGCAGCAGGTGCCGAGGTGAATAAGTACCGGATCAGCCCGCTAATAGGAATGAAAAACTATGGTGTGCTTACGTTTACTTTACAAGAGTCGAAATTGAAAGTTGACGCTAAGATCAAAGGCTTGAATGATACCACCTTTTTCCACAACCCATGGGAATATCCGGTAATTGGTAATTAAGCACGGTTAATCATTCGCTTCAGATCAATAAGCTGATCCATGGAAATGGCTGTTTGACGAAGTTGGGCTTTCGCTCGATGCATGTTCTGATCCGGGTGATTGATTTTGTAATATCTATCTCCCTGTAAAAAATCCGTCAGAAACCTTACCCCCATGATCAATGACATGAGCGGGATCGCCAGATGTAGCGTTTCTATTTCTTCTTTGGTCAAACTGTCTCGAGTAGCTTCAAGATACCCCACACTAAAGGCGTGAACCCGGTCCAGGTCCAATCCTACTAATTGCAAGTCTGCCTCGTCCTCAGGAGCAGTTGCACAAGCTGTTCGGATGGCATCACCCACATCATAATGGACCAACCCTGGCATTACGGTATCCAAATCGATAACGCATTGTGCCTTGCCATGCGCATCAAACAAGACATTATTAAGTTTGGTATCATTATGTGTCACTCGAATTGGCATATGAGGCACAAATTCGAAATCAGAGGATCGCATCAACTTTTGAACAAACGCTATCTCTTGCTCAACTCGGGACTTGATCAATTCATCCGCGACATCTACAGCGGATTTAAACTGCTGAAATCGCGAGGACAGGTCGTGAAAGTCAGGAATCGTCTCAACAAGTTTATCAGGCTCTAAACCACTTAAGCGATTTAAAAAATCTCCCAGCATTCGTCCACCTTCATATACCAGGTTCTCATCGGTCAAAGTATCGTAAGAAATCAATCCTTCTAGAAAGACAAAAACACGCCAGAAGGAACCTCCATATTCGAAATAAGCAGCTCCTTTTTTGGTAGGAACTAATGTCAGATTGATCCTTTCAGGTGATTTTTTTTTCAAAAAATTAGTGACGAGCTGGATGTTATTCATCATCCCCGTAACATCCTTAAAAACTTCGTGATTTATCTTTTGAAGCAGATAATCTGGAGCTCCTTTGTCTTTATTGATCACATGAAAGGTCTCATGGATATGTCCATTACCATGTGATGTGATTTGATTGATTCCCCCTTCGATTTGAAACTGATCGATGACTTCCTGAAGCTCCATGCCGCGCAACTTAGAAATTGCGGGCTAAGCATTCAACTTTAGCCAAAAAAATATTCGTCATTCCCAGCCTGTTCCCGGCCGGGAGGGGGGGGGGAATCTCAAGTTCATTTAGCAGTTCAAACCTTGAGATTCTGAACTACGTCAGAAATGACGTCAACACTAAAATTGATAGCCATAGAGTCAAAGAAAGATGAATTAATATCCGAAGTTTTAAGACTTTCACTGTGTTAACCTGAGATCTCCGTAAGTTGAAGTAATACGAATTCGCTTGGAAGCATGGCCTCCTCCGATTTTGGCTTCGTACGATTCTTTGTTTTGTTCTTTAGAATGAAGACTGTAATCAATATCTACCCCCAATGCCTTCATGGTCGCATATTGAAAGTCCGCTTGAAAGTCAGCTTTTAGCCCGTCATCCAGATCGATGCGATAACTACCGTAGTTTCCTTCAATATCGATGAATTCAAAATTTTCTGATACGTTATCAATGCTAAAATCTGAAGCGTGCCTGGCGAACATGTCCAGTGACTTCTCTAGCGATTCAATCACAAAATCAGTGTGTTGAATATTCACATCCATCTCTCCGACCGTGCCAAATTCAACCTCACCATGACGACTTCTCATATCAATGATTGATACACTTCCAATCTCTATTTCGGAATGTTGTTGATCCAATACAATGTCCTCTGCTTCATCCAGCGAGAACGAATTGACATGTTTCAGCACAATTTGCCCTTTTCCAAATCCTTTAATGTCCGCATTGACGAAAGCAAGTTTTAACTCACCCCCTGCAGCCAACTTCCCAGCTTTAAGGTCACCGTAACTTAAATCAACATCCACTTCACCCGAACGGTCATCCATATAGATGTCACCGTGTTCATTTTTAACATCCAGTTTATTCTCCCCTGGCAATTTAACGGTATAATTGACTTCAAAATCTTCATAGGAGCGAGTATTGACATCCAAATTGGTTCGCATGTAAATACCGTCACTCTGCTCATCAAACTCCACACTGATGTCATCCAGTAATTGCTGCAACCTGCTGTCAGACCTACTTTCCACAGAAACTTCTATCTCCACAGCAACATTTGACTCATCCCAGGTGGTCACATGCACCTGACCAAAGGAATTCTTTATGCTGATGATATCATTTTTATCCACCTCAAAGGTCTTATTGATGGTCTTGCTCTTCTCCCCACGGCTTGTATCAGCAGAGGTGTAAGCCATAAATATTAGCGCACAACTAAATAGAAGCAGCTTCCTCATCATGATAATCGTTAATTCTTTCTAAAATTTCTATTTGTCGATCCAGCACACGCATTCTTAATTGCAAATTGGAAATCATGGCATCAACCAATTTTTGATCACCGCTTTTAATTTCAAAAGTAGACTTCAATTCCAGGTATAGATCATGTAACTCATTGATATCATCCAGGAATTCACGATGCAAATCCCCTTGAATATCGTACGCGCCAATCTGCTCCTTGCGTTCAGCGATCAATTGACTGTAGAATTGTTCCGCCTCAACAAACTCCACTGATAAAGTAGTCGCAACGGACAATTGTTGGTCGGGTTGATCGATCCGGTCTACCATCAACACAATGGTTGAGACCAGGAAGAGCATCGCTGCTACCTTCCAGTACGACCACCACGAATTCTTTTGATCTTCTGGCAAGTCTTGCTCGATACGATCCCATAGACCTTCCGAAGGTGCTTCTGCATCGAAGGCTCCCTGATGTTGATTGATGAACTTTTCTAATTTGTCACCCATAATTCAATACTTTTCCCAGGATGTCCCTGAGCTTTTTCTTGGCCCGGTTGTACTGGGACTTGGAAGTCGATTCTGTGATCTCCAGTACGGTTGCAATTTCTTTATGATCAAATCCTTCTAACAGATACATCGTCAACACGGTTCTGAATCCCGTCGGCAATTCCGCAATGGCCTGCCTGACTAATTCCAGGTTCAAATCAGGCCCATCATCCTCATTCCACTCAAAGTAAAATTCTCCTTCGGACTCTGTAAGCAATTGTGTCTCTTTTCGTTGCTTGGTCCGGCTGATGGACTTATTCACCACGATCCGTTTCAGCCAGGCCCCAAAAGGCGCATCTTCCCGGTATTTATCCAGGTTTCTAAACGCACTCACAAATGCATCCTGCAAAATATCTTCTGCTTCTTCACGACTACCCAAAATTCTCAAGGCCGTGTTGAACATGGCTTTATTGTACAGTTGATAGATACGATATTGTGCCACGCGATCATTATCACGACACTTATCGATCAATTCCTGGTGAATATTCAACGTACTAGTAGCCAATTTCCTGTCAAATTCTTTTAAAAGACATATTAATCACGGCGCGGTTGCATAATGTATTCAATATCTTTTTAATCTTGGGTATGGAGAATGCTTTTATGATTGTCTTATAGGGGATGAAACAGTTTTCAATACTTTGGATATTGCTGTTGGCCTCGTTCATCAGCCTGGCACAGGAAACAGACACCTTACAAACAGAAACGGAAGTTAAAGAAGGATTTTGGTACGATATAACGTCACTCTACGTCGGAGTTGGTGTAGAAGCTGCCCCCACGACTGATGGCACTGAGCCATCTGTTCAGCTCCAATTGGGCGCAGAGTATAAGAAGTTTCATGTGGGCTTCACCATGCTCGATTATGTAGGAGAATACCAACAGCGACTGATCTTCCCCAATCAATTCGACATGCTGTATCGCCATGGCGGTGTTTACATCGGTCGCGACATCTGGCGTACCAACCTCATTCATATCAATGCTTTGCTACAATGGTCTCATGGCGATGTGGTATGGCAAAGGAACAGTACCGGTGAAGATGTATTTCGGGACAAAATGACTATCTGGCAACCTACCCTGCAATTAGAACTCAATCCCGAATTGCTGATCGCTGGATATGTCAATGTCGGGTACCGGCAAGTCAATGGCCTGGAATTACCAAGAATTACCTCAGACGACTTTTCGGGACTCGTAATACAGTTTGGTGTACGTCTGGGTCTTTTTAGAAAAACAAAAACAGTGAGCTCCGAGGATGAAGAAGGCAATTAATCTAATCGTGATCGCACTGCTATTCAGCAGTTGCTTTGTAGGAGAAGAAACGCCACCGGATCAGGACATCTGGGAATATGCTTTGCCTTCAGAAGTAGGCATGAGCGACGATCTATTGATCAATCTAGATACTATTACTTCTTTCGGCACATTCGAACCTATTCGGTCCATGATCATCGTCAAGGATGACAAACTCGTCTTTGAAAATTATTATGTGGGCGATGACCGTAATTCAGGAAGAAGCTTATTGCGGAGTTCTCCGATCATTACCATCCTCGCCATCGGCATTGCGTTTGATGAAGGATGGATCCCTAGACTGGACATTCCTATCCAAAGTGTATTGGGTGATGAGTATGATGACATATTCGCAGCTAATGCGCTAAAAACCGGAATTACAATTGAAAACCTATTGACTCATAGAAGCGGTTTTTCGTGGAATGAAAACATCACTTCCCTTCAAAACTTCAACAATGACCTAAATCTTATTCTTAGTGAGAATGACATGGTCCGTTTCGTTCTCGAAAAAGACATGGAAGCCAATCCTGGGGTTCGATTCAATTACAATTCTGGTTCAGCCATCATTCTGGCCAAAATTGTAGAAGAGGTTTCAGGACAGCCCTTTACGGAATTTGTCGAGGAACGTATTTTCCAGCCACTGGGCATCACCGATTACCTCCTGACAACCGATCCGACTGGAAATGTGAATGCAGCCACCGGACTTAGCTTAAGAAACATTGACTTAACGAAAATTGGGTACCTGTACCTAAAAGAAGGTCTCTGGCAAAATGAAAGGATCGTATCCAGCCAATGGATAGAGACGGTGAGTTCACCACAATCTGTCATTACCAACAACGTGAACTACGGCTATTTCTGGCAGGTGTTTTCGGATAATATCACTTTTATCCCCTTATTACAGCCTAATGACACTTATTTCTTCTCTCAACACATTTATATCAATCCATCTCAAAACCTTCTTATTACCTTTAGCACCGAAAACATTGCATTGAATATCATTAGCAATCCGATGTTCCTCTACGGTGAAATCGTGAGGACACTGGTGCCATAAAGTATATGTCTGAACAAGACCTGATTGACTTTCAGCAAATCAAAAACGGGGATTTACGGGTTTACGAAAACTTCTTTCGGAAAAACTACGCGGAAATCGTTCGGTATGCTCACAAGTTTGTACGTGATAAACTCATTGCGGAAGAAATAGCGCAAGAAGTGTTCATGTACCTCTGGGAAAAGCGTGAAGTCATCAATGTTCAGAGTTCGCTGAAGAGCTATCTCTATTCTGCAACAAAAAACCGATCCATTAACTACTTAAAACTGGAATTGCCAAAAATTCAGGCACAAATGGATATCGGAGAATTTGAGATCGGAATCCATTCTGAGTATGTAGAAAAGGACCGTAGCCAATACATTGAAAAAGCGGTGAAGGCCGCGATCGATGATCTTCCTAAAAAATGCAGGGAGATTTTCGTGCTCAGCCGAAATGCCGGATTGACTTACGATGAAATTGCCGAGGACATGGACCTCTCTAAAAAAACTGTGGAGAATCAAATGGGGATCGCCCTTAAGAAATTACGAGAGTCTCTGAGGCCCGTGATGGAAATATTGAAAAAAAGTTGAAAAAAGTGAAACATTTTTTAGGGGTGCCTTCCAATTGAATTGACCTGTCTGTAGTAATGGACCACCAAATCCTTCAAACATATAATCAAAAGCACTACCAGGAGGAATCCTCGGAAGCGGTAGATCAGGAAATTCTGGATATCTACGAATTGACACAACCTGTTGATTTAGAGGATATTGATGTGGATCAGGCCTGGTCTAAATTCTCCTCACAAGTAGCCGAAAAAGAAACGCCTACCAGGCTGATCAACTGGCAACCATTGATGAAAGTAGCTGCTGCGGTCATTTTTGCTTTTGGTATTGGGTTGTTCACTTACAATTTTCTGGGTAGCGAACACGTTTCCGATCAATTGGCAATGATTGAGGTGAAAGCTGATGCTGCCAGACAACAAGTCATTTTACCAGACGGAACCCAGGTTTTCCTAAATGAGGGAAGTATTCTTTCTTATCCTGAAGCATTTGGCTCTGAAAGAAAAATTCATTTTAGTGGTGAAGGCTATTTTGAAGTAGCCAAGGATGGTAAGCGATTCATCATCGACGCTCCTCAAACGCAGGTAGAAGTTTTAGGTACCGCATTCAATCTGAACACATCAGACAAAATTTCCACAACCGTAACCGTAACCGAAGGGATCGTAGCGTTTTCTGCTCAAGATCAACAAACGAAAGTCACTGCTGGTCAGGAAGGGGTCTTTACAAAAGCGTCCAGTTCGATTTCCCTGAATCAAAATCCAGACGTGAATGCCATGTCATGGAAAACAGGCAAATTCGTTTTCAAGAACACCGAATTATCGAAAGTCGTAACCTACTTGAATGGTTACTACAAGCATGAGATCAAAATTGATGATCAAATGTCCTCTTGTACAGTAACCGGAACCTTCGATAAGCTTCCTTTGGAAGAAGTACTGCAAGAGATTTCTATCATTCTTTCCGCAGAAGTAACAAATAAGGGAGAATCCTTCCAGATTTCTGGGGAGGGTTGTTGACATCCTTTTAATTTTGCGCTCGTTTGATTCTGGAAACGAGCTGAATGAATCGTCCGTTAGGAGCCTTCTACGTATTTTTCGTCTTAATTACCTTTTTTCTTTTCGACACAAAAGGCCAGGGTAATGCTACGGTGTACCTCGATCAACGCTCTTATACCGTTGAAGCGCTTGTTTTAGAATTAGATCGACAACTAGCTTCTACATTGGTCTACAGCCTTGATAAGTTGCCCAAAATCACTATTGAGCTTAAAAAGAGCAGCTATTCCCAGCGAGAGATCTTAAAAGTTCTGAAAAGAAAAGGTGTTGCTTCCTTGGTTAGAAATGACCGAATCCTACTCACCAGCATCGACTTACCCGTAAAAAAGAAAAGCTTCACTTTATCCGGGTACGTTCGAGACGCCCAAACCGGAGAAGCATTGATCAGCGCCAATGTCTTCACAACGGACAATAAACACGGCGTGATCACCAATCGTTATGGCTACTATTCCATGACACTACCAGAAGGTGAGTACGAGATCCACGCCACCTTCATTGGACTTGACACCCCACCTAATAGCATCCATCTGACGAAGAACAAAACCCATCACTTCCGTATGTCTGAAAGTGTGGCTGAATTAGAGGAAGTGGTCATTTCTTCACGTCCGCCCTCCTTCAATATCAATGGGATCATTCCCGGCATCAATGCCATTGACTTTACTACAGACAATCATATACCCTACTTTATGGGAGAAGTAGACGTATTTCAAGGCAGCCTGCTGCTACCCGGAATCAAAACGCTTGGCGAAGAGGCCGCTGGCATCAATGTTCGAGGTGGGAACATCGATGAAAACCTGATCCTTTTAGACGAAGCACCCATCTACAATCCAACGCATTTTTTCGGTCTGATTTCCGTCTTCAATCCCGAAGCAGTCAATGACATTCAGTTCCTCAAAGGCTTTTTCCCCGCTCAATACGGTGGCCGCGCTTCCTCGGTGATCAATGTTCACCAGAAAGAAGGCAATGATCAGGAATTTCACTTTGCGGGAGGCTTGGGACTTCTTTCAGCCAGGTTGTTGGCCGAAGGACCAATCAAAAGAGGTCAAAGCTCTTTTTTGATTTCAGGAAGACAGTCCATCATTGACCCTACAGAATTAGGCCCGGATAATGTCAACCGAAACTCCAATACTTCTTTTGGGGACCTGAACATCAAAATGAACTGGAAGCTCAATGACCGCAATACCTTTTATGTATCCAGCTACCTTGGCCGCGATCGTAACCGGACGAGCTTTGATTCCAGACGAGACTGGGGAAACAGCACATTGACACTTCGCTGGAACAAGCAATTCGCTAAACGGATATTTGGGCATTTCTCAGGCGTGTTAAGCACTTATGAATACACGATCGAAGACCCAAGGGAAGCCGGCAGCTTTAGAGGCCAGTTCCGCGTAACGGATTATTCACTTAAAGCAGATTTCTCTTATTTCGTTTCACCGACCTCACAATTCGATTTCGGAGCCACCACCACTTTCCACCGATTATCTCCTGGGACCAGAACTCCATTTGATCCCGACGACTCCTCTACGAACCCATTGGAACTGGACTCTGAACACGGATTCGAATCAGGTATTTATCTGTCCCACCAATGGCAGGTACTTCCCAACCTTGAAATATTGTATGGTGCTCGCTTCAGTAGCATGCACAATATCAGCTTGGGTGACTCTGAGATTTACCGTTACATTCCAGGTGGACCTAAACGCGACGATACCATTGCTGATACGGTCCGACTTGGCAATTGGGAACTGGTGCGGGACTTCTTCAACCTAGAACCGCGTGCCTCTCTGAACTGGCGGATCACTAACAATACTGCAGTCAAAGCTGCCTACAACCGAACTTATCAGTACATCCATTTGATCTCCAATACCATTACTCCTAGCCCAACAGACATTTGGAAACTCAGTGACCGCAACATAGAACCTACCCAGACGGATCACTTCTCTCTAGGTTATTACCGCAATTTTGCCGACAATAGCTGGGAATCTTCACTTGAGCTATTCCATAAGGAACAGCGCAACATCATCGACTACAAGGACGGTGCCGACTTGTTGTTCAACCCGAACCCTGAAACAGAATTTCTCAACGCCCGTGGACGTGCCTACGGTCTGGAATTTTTCCTCAAAAAGAACACAGGTAAAACTCGAGGATGGGCCAGTTACACCCTATCTCGAGCGGAACGGAGAGTTAAAAGTGACCTGATCGAAGAAACCATTAATGACGGTGCATTCTTCCCGGACAACAATGATAAAACGCATGATTTCTCGATGGTGATACTACACCAACATTCCCCCAGGCTCAGTTTCTCCTCTACCTTCAATTACAGCACAGGAAGGCCAATCACCCTACCTACAGGCAAATACACCTTTGAAGGAAATCCCATTCCGCACTTTGCGGGAAGAAATCAGGACCGACTAAGCGACTACCACCGCCTGGACCTGTCTGCTCGATTAGAAGGCAAGAAAGTTCGCCCCGACGGAAGAACACGGAAATTCGCAGACTCCTGGACCCTGACCTTGTACAATGTCTATGCGCGTAGAAATGCCTTCTCCTACATCTTTAGAGAAAATCCTGATATCACCGGGCAGACACAAGTGGTACGATACTCCGTATTAGGATTCATCTTTCCATCCCTGACCTATAATTTTAAGTTTTAGCATGCGGAAAATCTATTACCTATTGATTTCACTCGTATTGTTAGGTTGTGAGGACCCCATCCAGATCGACCTTACGGCTGATGCGAATCTGGTAGTAGTTCAGGGATGGATCTCTAATCAGGTGACCAATCAGGAAATTGTATTATCACGTACGCAAGGCTTCAATGACCAATCCGGACCTTCCTTGATTATGGGTGCCAGGGTCTCCGTGATCAACAATCAATCAGATCAGTTCATTTTTCAACAAAATGAAGATGGTATCTATCGATCTAATGTTGAGTTCCGAGGTGTGGATTCCTTGTTTTATCAATTGGAAGTGATTCTTCCTGATGGAGATACAATTGTTTCTCCCTTTGAATCCGTTCCCCGAATCGTGACAATTGACAGTTTGATATTTCGACAAGACGAAGAGTTGTCTGATGACAATGCGAACCTGTTAGAGACCTTCAATTTCCCAGTCTCCTGGGCCCAGGACCCGCCGGATATCCGTAACTATTACCGATGGAGAATATTCAGAAATGACACTTTGTTCAGCGCTCCCAATGACCTGGAATTACTGGATGATTCCGCCATCAATGGCAATTTCTTCCCAAACGAATTTAGAAGTTTTCGATATGAATTTGGAGATACGTTGACCATGGAAATGCAAACGTTGAGTGAAGACGCTTTTGACTTCCTGACCTTACTCAAAAACCAAACGACGCTACTGGGAACTGCTTCAGGCACCCTTCCTGCTACGATTTCTGGCAACCTGCGCAACCGAACTGATCCCGACCAGATCGTGCTGGGTTTTTTTGGCTGTATCTCCTCTTCTTCTTCAGAATTGGTGTTACTGGATGAATAGAGATCATTAGTCGCACTATTTAATCAAGCTTCAGAGACTTGCAAAAAAGTTCTTTGACATCAAAAAAGGCACAATTTTTGGGGGTTTTACCCTTGTAGCTTGTCTTATAGATGTTATGATTAAAAAGTTAATAATAGTAATAGTCTCTGTGGCACTAGCCTTCGTGGGCGTGCTATTGAGCAAGCGAGTAAACTTGAAATCCTCAAAATAAGAGATTACAAGATGTTTGGCAGGAAAAACAAAATTTCTAAGGGCTAGAATCGATTACTGCTGAGAAAGAATGTTCAACACTTTCAGGGTTCCAGAGAGCTTTTTCTCGAGAACCCTGATTATTCAAATCGTTACAACGAAGGCTTTACCAATGCTAATTTGCTGCCCATCGCCTATCCCAACGAGAAATAATTCTTTCCTCAGATTTTCATTTCAGGTATTTCACCCTCTACGATGAGTCGACCCTCTGTGGCTTGCTGAATTTGCTCTACGGAAACACCAGGAGCACGTTCCAGTAGTTTAAAGCCATGTTCGGTAATGTCCATTACCGCCAAGTTGGTGACCACCTTCCTCACACATTTTACACCGGTAATCGGAAGCGTGCACTCCTTCAAAAGCTTGGACTCTCCGGCTTTATTGGTATGCATCATCGCTACAATGATGTTTTCCGCAGATGCCACCAAATCCATGGCACCACCCATTCCCTTCACCAGTCTTCCTGGAATTTTCCAGTTAGCAATGTCTCCATTATCGGCTACTTCCATCGCACCTAGCACAGTCAACTGCACATGCTGTCCCCGGATCATAGCAAATGAGGTCGCAGAATCAAAAATGGATGCACCTGCTAGTGTCGTAACAGTCTGTTTGCCAGCATTGATCATATCAGCATCTTCCTCGCCATCAAAAGGAAATGGGCCCATACCCAACAAACCATTTTCAGATTGAAATTCCACACTGATCCCTTCCGGAATGTAATTGGCAACTAAGGTTGGAATCCCAATACCCAGATTCACGTACCAGCCGTCTTGTAATTCTTGAGCGATTCTTTTAGCAATCCCTAATTTATCAAGCATCTTCCTTTGATCTTACGGTTCTCTGTTCAATTCTTTTCTCGTATTGCTCTCCCTGGAAAATCCGCTGTACGAAAATTCCTGGCGTGTGAATGAAATTTGGGTCCAATTCTCCAGGCTCCACCAACTCCTCTACCTCCGCAATGGTGATCTTACCGGCCATGGCCATTGGTGGGTTAAAGTTCCTGGCAGTTCCCTTGTAGATGAGATTACCCATTATATCTCCTTTCCAGGCTTTCACAATTGCAAAGTCAGCGGTCAATGCGCTTTCAAGGATATGTGGCTTACCATCAAATTCCCGAACTTCTTTTCCTTCAGCGATCTCAGTTCCGTAACCTGCCGGGGTAAAAAAAGCAGGTATTCCGGCTCCCCCAGCCCTGCAGCGCTCAGCCAGGGAACCTTGTGGGATCAGGTCCACTTCCAATTCTCCACTGAGCATTTGCCGCTCAAATTCTTCGTTCTCTCCCACGTAGGAGGAGATCATTTTTCGGATCTGCTTCTTTTGAAGCAACAATCCGAGACCAAAATCATCGACACCCGCATTGTTGGAAATACAGGTCAGGCCACGGATATCTGCCTCGACCAATGCATGGATACAATTTTCGGGAATGCCACACAGGCCAAAACCACCCAACATCAGGGTCATGTTGTCCTGTATACCAGCGATGGCTTCCCTGGCGCCACTGACTACTTTATTCATGAAAATGGATTAATTGTTGTTACAACAAATAGTTACCGCAATTTCATTGAAATTCGGGAGATTATGAACTCAAATGTGACTTAAGGTGATATGAACTTGCAGATCACCAAATCGATCGTAATTCATACACATTACCTTCTACCAGCACAGCTTCTTGTCCGGACTGAAAAGTCAAAGTATTCCAGGATGATGAGGGGAAAAATAAGTCCGTCATCACGACGGTGCCATTATCAAAGAAGACTTCCACACTTGATCGGTCCAACCAGATATTGATCGGCATCTGGGGGACTTCCGAAATGCGATCTGCGAGATGTAATTGCTCAAATTCATTGTGAAAGGTAGAATCCTGTGCGGATCTACGGTCGATGAAAAACTGATCCGTACTATCCCTGAACCCTATGGCCAGCTGTTCTCCAAAACGATTACTGAAATTCAACTTCCAGGATCGGTCCTTACCATTGGTAATATCCGTCACCGTGAATTCAAAATTGAGTAGGGTACTATCACCCATCAATTTATCCGTCCAATCCGAAGCACCAGCAACAACTGTCCGATTGATGTCTACAGCTTTGGTTCGGAGTAACTGCATCTCTTCAACCGGCCTTGAGGCGATCAAATGACCATGCTTTTGTGTTGGATAAATGGCCAACTGCCGGGGTAAAGTCATGGCACTGCGCCACTTTTCAGTAGGTACTTTAGTCGCATAGAGCCAATTGCTCATCCATCCCAGGAATATTCTCCTTCCATCCTGATCCGGGATATCTGACCAGGTTACTCCGGCGTAGTTGTCCCAACCATGATCAAGCCATAGTTCGCGATCCGATTCATTGTCATTGATGAAGCGTTTTCCACTGAATTGTCCAACAAAATATTGTGTCGCGGACCCTCTTGGTCCACCCGGTCCTATAGAAACCAGCATGACCCATTTCGGAACACCAGACTGATCGATTAACTGAAACAAATCCGGGCATTCCCAAACTCCGTCATGACTTCCCTGATCAGCCCCAAACTTACTGAGACTCTCCCAATTCTTCAGATCCGCCGATCCATAAAACCCAACCTGATTGCCTTCCGCAAGGACCATCACCCATTTCGAACTTTGCTTATGCCAGAATACTTTAGGGTCTCTGAAATCAACACTGGACTCCTCTGATAATACCGGATTCTTCGCATACTTTTCCCAGGTACGACCTTTGTCAGTACTGTAAGCAATGCCCTGATACTGGAAGTTGGTTTCCCCTTCCCTTTTGGAGTCATGATAGGTATAAATAGCCACCATGGGTGGATTATCAGCCGTCCCAAAACCTGAAGTGTTGTCCCAGTCCACGACCGCACTGCCTGAAAAGATGTACCCTAAAGAATCTGGATACAAGGCTATCGGCAAATGCTCCCAGGTAACCAGATCTTTGCTCACCGCATGCCCCCAGTGCATGGGTCCCCAGACCGTATTCTCTGGATAATATTGATAAAACAGGTGGTATTCTCCCTGATAATAGACCATCCCATTGGGGTCGTTCATCCACTTTTCTTCTGGCGAAAAATGGAATTGTGGGCGATGAGGTTGATCATAATCATATTTCACCTCAACTATCTCAACTGGGCTTTCTTCTTTTTCAGGAGTGGTAGCACAACGAACCAAAAGCAACAAGCTTAGCGCCAGATACCATATCGCAGATTTTTGGAATTTGATCATGTGATTTTTATTTGACCAGTTGCTGCTCCAGTTCTTCCAGGGATTTTCCTTTGGTTTCTGGCATAAGAAATGCCACCCAAAGCAACTGCAGCACCATGAATCCGGCAAAAATGGCAAAAACAGTAGCTGCTCCAATGCTGGAGAATAATACAGGCACCATCGCCGGAATGATCGCAGCGAGCACCCAATGAACTGAGGTTCCGAAAGCTTGCCCGGAAGACCGGACATGATTCGGGAATATCTCAGAAATGAATACCCAAATGATCGCTCCTTGCCCGATGGCATGGGCTCCAATAAATAGGAATAAGGCCGGAGGTACGATACTGGACCATTCATTGGCAAAAGCCAAAGAAGTGGTCGCCAGGGTAAGAATATACCCGATGGAGCCAATGTACATCAACTGGCGACGGCCCAGTCGATCGATGAGTACTACACCCAGAATCGTGAAGATAAAATTAGCGATACCAATTCCAATGGTACTCAAGACCACCGACTCTTCTCCTAACCCAGCAGATTCAAATATTCTTGTGGCGTAGTACAACAAGGCATTGATCCCACTGAATTGATTGAAGAAGGACAAAGCAAAGGCCAGTGCCAGGGGAATTTTGAATTTCTTTGAGAATAATCGATCTGAGGATTTCTCAGGCTGAGACATGCTCGCCTGTACACTCTGGATCTCTTTCTCTACTTCATCAGCCGGATACAAGGTCTGAAATACTTTCCTGGCCTCGTCAATAGCTCCCTTTTTCACGATCAGCCAGCGTGGGCTCCTGGGCACATTAAAAACCATCAATGTATAGGCCAAGGCTGGTAAAGCTTCCATGCCTATCATCCAGCGCCAGGCTTCTGCCGTAACATAAGTCGCGATCAATCCATTAGAAACGAATGCGACCAGGATACCAAAAACAAGATTTAGCTGATAGAGTGCGACCAATTGACCTCTTTTGGCTGCCGGAGCAATCTCAGAGATAAATGCAGGTGCGGCAATGGTAGAGGCCCCTACACCAAGGCCACCCAGAAACCGGAAGAACGCAAATAGCCAGGGATCACTGACTAATGATGAGCCAATCGCTGAAACGGTGTAGAGGATACCAATAACGATCAGCGTATTTTTTCGACCAATTCGATCATTAGGAATACCTCCAAACATGGCCCCTACTACAGTACCCCATAAAGCGGATGCAACGACAACCCATCCGTGGAAGGCATCATTGCTGCCAAATAAAGTAAAGGAACTCCACAGTTGCTGTAAGTCTTGTTCGGCCCCATTGATAACAATCGTATCAAAACCAAAAAGAAAGCCAGCCAGGGCTACAGTGATCGAATAATAAAGGGTTTTTCCCATTTTCTTTAGGTCGGTTAAAGTTCGGCTTAAGAAATCTTCAAGCCTTACCTATGTCAGGTTGAGCCTGTCGAAACCTGTTTGATCGCAATTGCATTGCGATCAGGTCTTATTCGGCATTTAAAATGCCTGCAAGTCCCATCAGTATTACAAATGCTGACAAACTATGTATTAGACTAAAACCCGAAAATAGGACAATCCCTTTGGAATGCTCAAGGAAAACGTTCCAAATAGGGAATGCAATCGGATGCAGCTATTGCTTTATCCAGATCAACAAGGAAGTGCCATCCATTTCAACATCTATAGTTTTGCCACCCTTTAAACGAGTCAGGCCTTTCGGTCCTTTCACTCCTTTAAGGTGATTGATTTGATCCGTGGTTCCGATAAGCCTCCAATTTCCTTGTGGTATGGTGACTTGCGTAAAAGTTTGGGCATCTTGATCAGCATTCAGTAAAACCATGACCTTATTATCGACCACATATCCTAACATGCTTTCTTTTTCAGGAGTGATCCATTCGTAATATCCCTCCTCTACTGGATCAGCGACACGAAACAATTCCCCATAATCCGTGAAACGAAATTGATTCATTCCCTTCCAGAAATTGTACATGTTCTCGTAATCATTCTTGTTATTCCCAGTTGGCTTTTGCCCTACCTGCTCCCATACAAATTGATTGGCCGTGCGATGGTTGTAGGTATCCCGGTACCCATGCATATAAGTCTTAAAGCCAGCCTGGGTTTCTTTCACGACCTCTCGAAGCGGTGCATGGGCCTTGCTACGCATGATCTCAGATCCTCCATGAGTAACGATGGGCCCCAGCGTGGTGTAAAGCAGCGTGACCGCTAGCTTATACTCATCCTCATCTACATCATAACGCCCATCGAATCCAGGTCCGCCAAATTGATCGGCAAGCGCGAAATTGTCGTGAATATCGAGGTAGCTGATACCACTCACAGGTGTCTTGTCATCCGGGAATTTATTGGCCAGTCCTTTCATTACATTGGCTCGTTCGTCAAATTTTCCACCGGGCCAACCGCGATCTTTCAAGTGATCTTTCAATTCAAAAACAGGTCCTTTGAAGGCATTTCTGGAATCGTCCTGGAAGAAAGTAATGGGCGCATCTTCTTTGTACCAGTCCCAGTCGGGATTCTCTTCATAATTAGGGTCATTGGATCCAATCCAGGCTTCTCCATAAACAATCTTATCCTCACCAATGGCCTGCTTCAAAGCGATCAGGCTCTGCTGATCTATTTGACCCGCCAGGTCAATCCTGAATCCATCAATCCCAAACTCATCGATGTAGTATTTACACTGATCGATCAGCCATCGTTGTGTCATGGGACGGTTTTCAGTTTTTACTTCATTGCCGTATGCTCCGATGTGATCAAAATCCTTGGTCCGATAATAGTACTGCTTATCAATTCCATTAAAGTTGAAATACCAGGCATTGGCATCCATGTTTTCAGCGGTATGATTGGGTACAATGTCGATGATCACCGCAATACCCTCGTCATGAAACGCTTGAACCAAATCACGGAATTCATCACGCTCTGTCCCTGGTTCACCTCCTTTCGTACGATACCTGGCTTCCACTGCCATTGCGAATGAAGTCCTGTACCCCCACTGATAATTTTCCTCGGCTACTCCCTGTTCAATCATGTAGGGGTCATCTTTGAAAGAAGCTTTCCAGTCATCCGTTGGGAAATGTACATATTCCTGAACGGGCATCAAATGCACCACATTAATCCCTAAATCGAGGATGTAATCAAAACCAATTTTATTGCCGCGGCTATTTTTCAGCCCTTTTGTGATCATTCCCTGAAAGGTTCCTTTGTATTTATCAGCAACAGGTAATCGATCTGTGAAATCCTGTATATGTACTTCATAGGCAATGACATCTTCCATCCTGGGAATGCCTCCTTTCAAAGGCGTTGCAGGGGTCGTCCTTCTCCAAATCCGGCCTTTGCCCCAGGTATCGTCACTTACGCGTGCATAGGGGTCGTTAATGTGTACCGGATTGGTTTCAAAGAAATGATTTCCGGGATCATCCGACCCGTGAATCGTAAAATCATAATAAGTTCCATGCAGGTCTTCAGCAAATGAAGCCTCCCATACCCCATCACGATCTGCTTTCATATCAATGGTTACTCTGGCAGTCTCATCATCCTTACCTTCATACAAATAAAGCTTGACCAACTCCGCACGTGGTGCAAATAACCTGACAGTGGTCTGTCCATTATCGATATTAGCCCCCAGTTCTTTCGTGGAATAGGTTTCGCGAAACCACCCATCAAACGAGCAATGTGTGCGCAAGTTTTGTTCTGGGATCTCAAGGAAGTAGACCCGACGTTTGTCTAGTGGTTCCGCGGGTGTGATCAACGTAGTAGCTGAACCATTTGGAAGAACGCCGGCCACTTTGATTTCATTTCCTTTCGCGTCTTTGATCACATAGGCTTCTGGCACCAGGGGCCTTTCCACATTGATCTCGGCCCAGATCAGGGTCTCGCTTTTCAATTCCGCGAGCAAAGGAATTTTGTCATTGCTCATCATAAAGACGAGATCGCTCCCCTTCACATTAGTGGACGCTGCTGCAGGGTCAAGCCATTCGCCATCATCAATCCTAAATTTGAATTTGGTATTGGGTTTCACGATGGCAAAGTCTGAATTATCAATGGTCAGCAACCACTGCTCACCCGTCTGCTTCAGTTTCCATTCCTCCGGATCCAGGCTTTGATCCCAGTTCCGGAACTCGCCGGTCACATATACTTGCTTTGGCTTCACCTGGTACAGGGCCTCATCGAAAATGAAGGTCAGCTTGTCGCCGAACACACCATATCCCTGTGTTTTTTGATCGCCAGTAAAAGATTGAGTAAAAGCTGTAAAAGCCCCAATCAACAAAAAAAAGGTCCAGAATTTTCGCATGAATTTCACCTTTGGGTTATCGGAAACGTTTCCGATGTAAACAATTGATAATCAGGGTTAAATATAAAATGAAACTACAATCAAGCAAGTAAATAAGGACATACCTTTTCGAGGATGCTTTCCGTCCTTTTGAAGCTTCAATGCCCGACCTTGCGTCCTGTCTCTAAAAGTATCTATCGTCTCTTTTCATATCACCCATAAAATAGCGCATAAATGCGTGAGCTACCGAACCCAAACATCGGACAAAGTGTAGTAACCTTGCTTAAATTAACACCCCATGCTCAAAGCCCTTTTTAAGGTATTATTCAATATTGGCAAGTGGAAGTTACTCGCTCCTGCTCCCAAGGAAGCCTTCAAATCAGTGATGATTGCGGCCCCACATACCAGTAATTGGGACTTTGTATACGCCATTTCTGCCATGGATCAGTTGGGCCTGGATCCGAAATTCACGATCAAGAAGGAAATGAACATTCCTATCCTCGGCGGCATGATCACGAACCTAGGTGCTCTATGGATCGATCGCAAGAAAGCCAAGGCCGGAGGTGGCTGGACCAAATACATGGCGACACTCTTCCCAACAGATGACAGTCCACTTACCGTGGTGGTTACACCGGAGGGCACCCGATCAAAAGTGGAGGAATGGAAATTGGGCTTTTACTATACAGCACTAGAAGCCAATGTGCCCATCTGCTGCTCCTTCATGGACTATGAAAAGAAAACGTGTGGCATTGGTATGTGCTTCATGCCTACTGGGGTACTCGAAGATGACATGAAAACCATCATGGATTTCTACAAGGACTTTCAGGGTAAGTTCCCAGAGAATTTCAGCCTGGATGTGCGTTTCCGATAGGAATTCACATCCTCGATAGACCTTCTCCAAAGTTTACTGTATTTTCAGGAGTAAATTGCCTGAGATGCACCGGACCTTCCTTTTCCTTCTGATTTTCATCAGCGCTTGTACGAACAATACAGAACAACACGATAGGAATAGCGAAGCAGGCAACATGGAATTGGAGCATGCTACTTCCAGTCTTACGTTTCCGCTGGATTTCCCTATTTCTGACCTTTCTAAACTGATCAATAAATCCCTCCCAAAAGTCCTGCTGGACGATACGCTCAACATCAAGAAGGGTTATGTCACTTTGAAAGTCGAGCCGATCGGGAAAGCAATGTTGGCTTCCTACAGCAATAACCTTGACGTGTCGATCCCGATGAAGGTCACTGTGGGGGTACAGAAGAAAGTACTGGGTATGAAATTGAAGAAGCCCATCAAAGTCAAACTTCGGGCCGACATGAACACAAAACTGGCCGTGGATGAAAACTGGAACTTGAGCGCAACTTGTCGCATCCAACAAATCCATTGGATAGAGCCTCCAAAAGTGAAAGTATTAGGCGTGGCAATCAATCTGCAGAAACCGGTGGATAAAAAACTAAAAGCCAAGGCTCCGGTCATTGAGGACGCGGTTTGTGAGGCAGTGCAAAAGCTGGTGCCATTGAAAAAGCAAGTCAATAAAATATGGGGACTGCTCGGGAATACGCATCGCGTGAGTAAAAAGCCTATCGATATTTGGCTCACCAGTCAGCCCAGTTTTTTATCTGCACACTTTTCAAAAGATGTGGCTGATACCCTTCGCGTGATTGTCCATACTGAATCTGATCTTTACATTACTCCCGAAAAAGGAATCAACTCACAGAGGCCCCCACTACCTAAAAACGCACAAATAGCACTCGAAGACGAAAATAAGCTGGATGTGAAAGTGGATGTTTTTCTTCCGTACGACCAAGTCAATGAAATCCTCCGATCAAAACTGGATGGCAAGAAGTTTTCGTATCAGGGAGCAGCAGTACAGTTGACCCATTTCAATGTGAACACTGCCCGGGAAAAGCTACACCTCCAATTTGATGTGACTGGAACAGTGGATGCGCAGATCAATGCATACGCACTCCCCAAGTTGGGTCCGGATCATAGTCTCATCATTGATGAGATCGAATATGACATCACCAGCGATAATCAACTGATGAATTTGGCCAAATGGATTGCCGACAATCGGTTGACGGAATTTCTGGTAGCTCACTCGACTATCCCACTATCTCAGGTGCTCGATGAACTGGACGTCAAAATCATGGAAGCTTTGAATGATTCGAAAGTGGGTGGAAAAGTCAATGTGGATCTGGCATTCTCAGACATCTCTTCCTATGAGCTGGTTTTTTCTGAAGAAGGTCTACAATGGATCTTCGATGTGGATGGCAATGCCCATGCCTATCTGACGGAACATTTGGTTAAGTGAGTGTTATTAAGAGCGTCATACTGGGCGCCCGACCAGGGTCTTTCTCAACCTTTATTTCGAAGGAGGTTGAGAAAAGGCTGGACGCCCGGTTAGGGTATCTCTTTTGACGCTTTTTATCGGACCTACTCTCTTAAAACCTTCATTACCTGCTCTCCCGCAGTAGTTCTGGTGATCAACAGCAGCTGGCCTCGTGCCAATGTAGACACATCCAGTTCAATGAGGTTGATTCCTCTGGACAGGTTCACTTTTTGTTTCAGGAGTGTTCGCCCGGTTAAATCTGTCAGTTCCAACTCGACTTGTTCCTCCGAGGCAGCAGTCATCCTTACTTTCAGCACATTTTCAACTGGGTTAGGGTAGATCTCCATGTTATTTTCGAAGACTTTTTCTATTGCCGGTGTAGTTTGAGTTACCACTTGTCTTGCAGCAACGGCAAGCAGTCCTCCATCGTAGTTCTCGAACAATTGTGCTCCTTTTTGTGCCAGGAACAAGAAGGTTTTTCCGCTTCCGACACTGACATCACTATCAATCGTGGCATCTTCTCCCACACCACGCAAAGTCCAGGTACGATTCGCCGGTGCTACAAATTGCAGCCCCACTTGCTGATCAGCTGGCACGTTGTGAATGGTCGCGATACCATTCGCATCCGAACGTGCTTCTCTGATCTTAGTACCATCACTTCTGATCAATTTCACCGTCACGCCGGCAACACCTGATTCTCCTGTATCTTGCAAGCTATTGTCATTGGCATCATTCCAGACAAATGCCTGTACTGTTCCAGGAGTCCATACGCCCGCATCAAAATCCTCAATGGATTGCTGTCCGCGATTGGGCTTGAACTTGAAGGTAAAACCTGGTCCACGACTGACATCACTATCCATCGTTCCATCGGCACCTTCTTCTCGGAAAGTGAAATTATGATTGGCCGGACGGACCACTTGCAGCTTGGAGAACTTGTCCGCGGGTACGCCTTTTAAGATCACCTGGCCGTTGGCATCTGTTCTCGCTTCACGGATTTTGGTATCATCCTCACGCAAGAGTTTGACCGTAACATTTGGAACACCCGGCTCATCAGCATCCTGGATGCCGTTACCGTCCTGATCGTCCCAGACATATGAGGTAACCGTACCTGGTGACCATAATCCTGCGTCTGCCAAATCGTAAACTTGCCCCCCTGAAGAGGCCCGAAATTTATGGGATAATCCATCACTGCGATGCGCATCACTGTCTTTAGCCTCATCCTCTCCCTGATTCCTCAACGTATAGTCATGATTGGCCGGTCGAACCACCTGTAAGCGAACCTTTTGATCCGCGGGCACGCCTGTGAGGGTCACCAATCCATTTACGTCCGTTCTTGCTTCCCTGATCTTCGTTCCATTTTCGCGTAAGAGTTTCACGGTCACATTTTGTATACCCGGTTCTCCAACATCCTGCATACCATCACCGTTGAGGTCGTCCCAAACGAAAGCCTGTGCTTGCCCCGGAGACCACAGTCCCGCATCATTCAAATCATGCAATTGATTCCCTGAGATCGCTCGGAATTTTGGGGTGCGACCATTTTTCCGATTGGCATCACTGTCCAACTCCTCATCTACCTCATTTAAACGCAGGGTAAACCGATGATTTGATGGTCTTACCACCTGAAGCCTCACTGCCTGATCTGCAGGAACTCCCGTCAATGTGACCAATCCATCACTATTGGTTCTGACCTCACGGATCTTTGTTCCATTGGATCGGAGCAATTTGACCGTGACATTTGCCACACCTGGCTCATCTACATCCTGCAATCCATCACCATTCAGGTCATCCCAAACATACGCTTCTGCAGTTCCCGGAGACCACAATCCCGCATCAAAGGATTCATAAACTTGTTGCCCGGAAGTGGCTCTGAATTTCGGAGTGCGGCCATTGTTTCGGTTCGCATCACTATCCAATGCTTCATCCATTTCTTCTAATCGTATGGTGAATCGGTGATTGGAAGGACGTACCACGTTTAATCGAACCGCCTGATTAGCAGGTACACCAGTGAGTGTTGCTACTCCTATCGAATCAGTCCTCACTTCCCGGATTTTGGTACCATTTGATCTCAGTAGTTTCACCGTAACGTTTGCAATCCCAGGTTCCTCCGAGTCCTGCAAACCATCGCCATTCAAATCATCCCATACAAAAGAACGAACCTCTCCCGGGGACCAGAGTCCGGCATCTACGCCGGTGTTCACTCCCTCCTCCAATCTAAATTTTGAAGTGATGCCATTGGAACGGTTCGCATCACTATTGATGGTTCCTATGACGTTTCGTAACGTATAATGATGATTATTGGGCAGCACATATTGCAATTTCACCTGCTGTCCTACAGCCAGGTCAAAGAACGCTACTAATCCATCTGCCTGCGTGCGTCTCTCACGAATCTTGCTATTATCAGATCGCAACAGTTTCACCGTAACATTTGGAATACCCGGCTCCCCTTCATCCAAATGGCCGTCACCATCCAAATCATCCCATACCTGTGTAAAAACAGCGGGTTTACCATTATTGGTATCATCTGTAGGATACTGATCTATGTCTTCGGGAATTCCGTCCTGATCTACATCATCTGTTTGCAGAAAAGAACCTGCTACATCGAATCGAAACTCCTCCTCGACGCAGCTGCCGTATAGCAGGGTAATCCTCGTATCGTAATCCCCATCGACATCAGCTGTAAAGGTCACCTCAAATGGCAGAGTCCCTCGAACAGGGATCGAATCCCCTATCGTAATTCCTGTCACTTTAAAATTGGCCGTGTCTGCTAAGGGCACAATGACATTGGTAAAGGCGATCGGGAATTGACTGGTATTGACTACTTCGTAGGTAAACGTTGTTGGGAGAGCCACTGATCCAAAATCGGTTCCATTAGACTCGACAGGCGTGGTTTTTTGCTCAATGGCTACACCATTTCCTGAAACTGCGATCTGAGGTAAAATCAATTCAGGTGCACAAGCCGCAGGCTCCGTCAGACGGGGGCCATAATTGATCGCTCCTATAAAAGGAGAACTCACGGCGTAATTGCTTCTGCCTTCGAGAATATTGCCACTGATCGAGCTGATTCCTGCATCATTGTCCACAAAATTGTTTTGGAATATACCTGCTCCGGTATCATTTTCACGTAAGTGGATACCCACTTCATTCCCCACAAATGAATTGCAGTTGGCAATGAAATCTGGGCTATTTTGGCGCATGCTTATCCCAAAGCGATTGTAGTAAAAACTGGAATTCAAAACCCTAAGTCGGATCACATTGATGGCCTCTATCCCGATCCCGTCCCGGTTACAACTGCTCCGGGAGAAATCTAAATTATCCACCGTGTAATGATTTCCATTGGTCAGGTAAAGACAAGTACCTAAAGGGTCGATGGATGAGAAAATACCATCGGGGATCACGATATGATGCCCTGGATCAGAGCCATCTCCGATGATCACCTGATTGTCCTGCCCCGGATTCACGCCGCCAACACCTAAAACCAACTGACACAATGCGCCACCCCATAAGTTTTCATCGATACCTCGCTCCAAAAGATCCCTGGTAGATAAGCTGAACGCACCATTGGTCCGGTTGGAACCGGAATTACGAAAATCGTTCTGCTTCACATACGGAAAGGCACCTGAAGTCAGGACCAATCCCTGGTCGAGGTAGCTAAAGTCATTGCCCACGATTCGAATGCTGTCACACAATCCGGCGCGAATACCACCGCGTCCTGTTTGAATGGTTTTACTTCGGAAGAAGTTGACACTGTTGACTTCCAGATTGGCAACCCGACTGAAGGATAATAAATAAGCATCTGAACCACAGGTTGCGGAAACCGAATCAGGGATCACAACATGTGCACTTCCAGAATTACCATCATCAATTAGAAGGCTACTCGTAGAAGAAGTCACCAATTCCATGCGGATTAGCGTGTTACATAATGCCCCACCCCAGAAGTTTCCGATTACTGAGCCCGGAGCCAGGTCATCCACAGATAAGAGTCGCAAGGCCGGACTGTTTTCATCTTTCCCGGCATTCCTAAAGTTGTTGCGTCTGATGACAGGATTAGTTCCTACTCCGATCAAACAACCATTGTCGAGGTAGCTAAAGTCATTGTCTTCGATGATGCAACTGTTACAATTATCAACAATCACCCCAATACCGGCACGAGTAATCGTGCTTCGATTGAAGTTCACTCCACGAACCGTGACCTGATCCGTGTCCTTGATCCGAAGTAATGCATTAGCCGTTCCCGAACCAATCGAGGAGGTTGAACTGATTTGCACATGTGCTGAGACATCACCCTCATTCCCGACAATCAGTCTTGCAGCATTGTTCGCTCTTGATCCTTGCATCCAAAGGAAGGAATTGCTTTGTATTCCACCCCAGACATTACCGGTAATGGCGCCAACAGCAAGGTTTGAGCAGCCCTGACAATTCAAAGCAGGTTCTGAAGAAGAGAATCCGGAGTTGGTGAAATTATTTTCGGTAATACTGACTTCAGAAGTATTCGACAATTCTAAGCCTGTCACCAAATGACTGAAATCGCAATTCAAGAAAATACCACCTGTACTGCCTTCAAATAATACTCCTTTTCCTGCTTGTGTGGTAGATCTGGTGAGTGTCAGACCATCGATGGTCACCTCAGGACAATCTGAAACTCGGATGAGGAAGTCTCTTTCTATAGAACACGTCTCGCTCACACCATCGGGTATTTCAATCACGCCTCCGCTAAAACTGCCATCATTAAAAAGTAACCTACCTGATGCTGCTGTACACTGATTCATCCAGAACAGCGAATTACAAAGAGCTCCACCCCAGGTATTGCCAGTCACCGCACCTACTTCAAGGTTCGTACAATTTTCCAGATAGAGGGCAGGTTCTGCTGAACTTTTCCCTGCATTCAGGAAGATATTATTTCGAACACCGACTCTTGAAGAGCTTCTGGCAAATACACCGATATCCGTAAATCCAAAGTCACAACTCTCGACAATACAAGTACTACAATTTTCCAGTTTTAAACCAAAACCGCTGCGAACTGTTGTGCTCCGAGAAAACTTAATCCCTGCGACCGTGACGTTATCACAATCACGGATTTGACCCAGATAGCCTGTACTTCCAGCGGTCTCAGCAGATTTATCAGGGATAATCAAATGCGGATTCCCAGAACTGCCATTGTTGATCAAGATGCTTCCGGTGGCAGAGGAAACACTGTGCAGACAGAAGAAGGCATTGCTTTTAGAGCCACCCCATATGTTGCCTGTCACCGCTCCCACTCGCAAAGCAGTTACAGATGTTAAGCGCAGAGCTGGGTGATCATCATCAGTTCCACAATCTCGTAGGTCATTATTCCGAACTATCGGATCAGTACCGCCATTGATGTCGACGGCAATGCTCAAATTACTGAACGTACAGCTTTCTATCACTGGTTCTATACAAGCGTCGCAGCGGATACCTGTTCCCAATTGGCCTCCGAAGCCCGTAAAGCCAATGCCTTTGATCATGACTCCCGTGGCACTAGTGATCTGAATGGCCGTGTTACCCGAGAAAGATAAATTTACCGAGCCCGGACCGCCTGGAGCTCCGGTAGCATCTATGGTACACGTTTCTACAATCGCAGGAAGTGTGGACGTTAAATTGATGGTCCCACTGATATTGAAAAAGATCTTGTCGGGCCCCAAGCTTCCATTACAATCCAGGATCGCTTGTCTTAAGGAGCCTGGACCGGAATTGTTCAAATTGGTTACGAAGTAAGTGGTCCCATCTCCAGGGATATCATTGATGGTAATCGAAATGACTTGAGTAATGGAAACACCACCAACCGTAGCAATGATCTCACATTCATAGACATTATCTCCATCACCATCCTGGGCGCGTTCAAAATCCGGTGGCAAGTTGAAAATCAACTCGCCTGTTACCGGATCTATCGAGCAAAATGATTCATCTAATCCTGTTCCCAGAGAATAAGTTACCGAACCGGAAGCACCTAAAACTGATGCAGTGTATATCACATCTTCTGTGTTCTCATCTACAGACACGGTAGTTCCAGATGAGAAGGAAAAAGGACATTCCTCAATATCTCCGGTAAATATCCAATTGTAGGTATCGATCAGTGACTGTCGTTCACTACTTGCCGTACAATACTTCAAGCCAACAACTCCAATATTGATACCCACTTGCAAGGAAGTACTAGAAGTCCACCCGATGATCGTGCGGTCGTAGTTCTCGGTAGAAAGTCCACAGTCATCAAACATGTTGGTCATGTTACTCACCAGATTGATATTCCAGCTTCCAAGGTCTTGATCAAATACGTCCGCCCTGCTAAACATCCCATCCATCCGCGTGACCAGTGATACATTCCAACTACCAATATTTTGATTGAACGCTCTGGCTCCCTGAAACATCCCATCCATCCGAGTTACATTGGAAACGTTCCATGAGCTTATGTCCTGATCAAAGAACACGGCATTTAGAAACATGTTGTTCATGTTAGTTACACTTCTTACATCCCAGGCACCGACAGGCTGGTTAAAATCTCCGGCTCCGTTGAACATGCCACTCATGCTTCGTACACTCGAAACGTCCCAACCACTGATGTCCTGATTGAAAACCGGACAACCTCTAAACATATTATTCATGGAAGTCACCTGACTAACATTCCACGAGGCAATCGATTGATTGAAGGTTGTCGCACCAAAGAACATACTCCCCATTCCGGTGACGCTACTCACATTCCACCTACTGATATCCTGATTGAAAGCCCTTGCCTGGAAAAACATGTTTGCCATCGCTGTGACATTGCTGACTTCCCAGCTTCCAATATCAATATTGAATGCCCATGCCTCACTAAACATCGATGACATATTGGTACATCCAGATACATTCCAGGAACTAATGTCTCCATTAAAGGCCCTGGCTTTGGTGAAAGTCTGAGACATGTTCGTCACCTGACTGGTGTTCCAGCTATTGAGGTCTTGATTGAACAATTCACACCCTTGAAACATTCGCTGCATATTGGTAACATGGCTTACATCCCAATCGTCCATCGGGGAATTCATCACTTTACAATTCAAGAACATGGTCTGCGTAGAAAGCACCTGTGAGAGATCAGGTACATCCAAGGCATTGATTACCAAATTCTCACACCCAGAAAAGGCATTCCACATGGAAGTCCATTGGATGTCACCCCATTGTTCAATACTCAACAGTTTAATGGCCTCTGGTCCATTGTTAAAAACGATCCTTGGGAATGATCCTATGATACTTACGGTATATACCCCTGCTACGGCATAGGCATGGCTGATTTCACCTGTTACTCCAGTATTGGTGATCCCATCTCCCCAATCCACCGTATAGTTGTAAGTAGTGAGGTTGACATTGATTGGAATGGTGATCGTAAGGTCCGGATCAGTGACATCCCACGTGGTGATGAATGCACTTGAAGACTCTATGACATCCTCAATGGTAATCGTCAGTGTAAAGCTTACCCGATCTCTTTGGTCTTCCGCGATCACTTCCAGGATGTAGACATTGTCCCCATCAGCATCTTCCGGATTCTCGAAATCCGGGGAATTCAAAAAGGTAATCTTACCCGTATCAGGATCGATGCTACACAATGCTGCATCATTCCCGTTACCCAGAGAAAAGGTTACTTGGCCAAAGTTCTCCGTGACAGTGGCTGTATAGAAGACTCCTTCGACATTTTCCTGCACCGTAGTGTCACTGACTGATGTAAAGAACAATGGACAATCCTGTGAATCCCCGGTGATATTCCAACCGTAGGTGTCGATAATGCTTTGTCGTTCCGTACCAGCATTACAATACCTTAACCCTCCAGCACCCAAAGTCACATTGGATTGTAAGTTGAGTTGAGACCAACCAATCAAGGTACTGTCGTAGTTGGCGACAGAGATACTGGTCGTGGAGAACATGGCCACCATGCTGGTCACACTACTGATGTCCCAATTGCCCAGGCTAAAATTGAAAGCATTGGCACTGGCAAACATTTCATCCATTCTGGTCACCTGACTAACATCCCAGTCCCCGATATCCTGATTAAAGGATCGGGCTTGCCAAAACATTTCCCACATGGTAGTAACCGAAGAAGTGTTCCAATCAGAGACGTTCCCATTAAAGGCCGCAGTACGAGCAAATAGATCGTTCATATTTTCAACCTTACTGACATCCCATGAATTCAAGTCCTGATCAAAGACGCTGGCTTCATCGAACATTTGACTCATATTGGTCACATTACTGACATCCCAGGCATCCATGGGCTGATTAAAAACAGGGGCATTTTTGAACATCCTGTTCATATCGGTGACGTTGCTCACATCCCAGCCACTGATGTCCTGGTTGAATGCCAGGCAATTGGTAAACATCCCGGCCATCCTGGTGAATCCTGACGTATTCCAGTTTCCTATGGGCTGATCAAATACCTCGGCGCCACCGAACATACCAGAACCATTCACTACTCCTGAAAGGTCCCAATCTCCAATCGGTTGATTAAAAACTTTGGCCTGAGCAAACATACCACCGATGCCCTGCACCTTGCTCATGTCCCACTGACCAATGGCTCCATTAAAGGATTCGGCCCGATCAAACATACTCACCATCCCGATCACACTGGTCACATCCCAGCTGTTCAGGTCTTGATTAAAAGCCAGGGCTCCCCGAAAGAGTTGGTTCATATTGGTGACATTGCTCACATCCCAGTTGTCAAGTGGCTGATTGAAGCTATGTGCTTCTCTGAACATGGCTCCTAAATTCGTTGCGGAACTCATGTTCCAGTTACCGATAGGTTGATTAAAAGCAGTTGCATTGAAGAACATGGATGTGAATTGCTCAACGCGGCTTACATCCCAGGTATCCAACGGCTGATTGAAGTTTACTGCGTTCTGAAAAGTACTGTTGAGGAATCGGACATTGCTTACGTCCCAGTGTCCAATCGGTTGATTCAAAGCTTCACAACCATAAAACATGTTGGCCATGTTTTCGACACGGGAAAGGTCCGGTGCATCGATGGCATTGATCACCATATTGACGCATCCACGAAACGCGCTGCCCATGGTATACCAGGAAACTGATCCCCATTGCTCAATGCTCAGTAGTTTATCGGCATCATCCCGGGACTCGCTGGAATTCATGAAAATAGCAGTGAATGTACCTATCACCCTTACCGTGTAGGTACCTGGACTTGTGTAACTATGAACTCCAGAGGCAGTAAGTCCCACATCAATGGTTCCGTCTCCCCAATCCACATCGAAATTCAATACATCACCGGAATTCACCTGAACTGCCAGCGGTAAGGTGATGGTTAAGTCATCCGTATCCACTTGCCAAGTGGTGATAAAGGCATCCGCAAACGCTTCATTGACATCCTCCACGGTGATGTTTAAGGTAAGGCTGATGATCTCACGGGTATCATCAGCGATGATCTCTACCACATAAACATTGTCCCCGTCTGCATCCAGTGGGTTTTCAAAGTCGGGAGCAGATAAAAAGAACAATTCCCCCGTATCTTCATTGATCCTGAATAGCGCTTCATCATTTGTGTTCCCTAAGGAGTATCGGGGACGGTTAAAGTTGTCAATTGCAACCGCCACATAAACCACTGCTTCAGAATTCTCAGCAAACGTCGTATCCGTAGATGATATAAAGTTCAATGGACATTTCCTTGAGTCTCCAATCACCTCCCAATTGAAATCGTCAATAATTTTTTGTCTGGCATCTTCTCCGTTACAGTATTCTAATCCCGCTGCTGCAAATCTCAAATTGGGCTGTAATGTTTGCTGTGACCACCCGATCAGGGTACTATCATAATTGGAGACGGTCATGGCATTTCCCGCGAACATGGCATCCACGTCTGATACTGTACTCATGTCCCAGCTTCCCAGGTTTTGGTCAAAGGCATTAGCTCCCTGAAACATACGGTTCATGGTCGTGACCTTACTCACATCCCAATTGGTAATGTCCTGATTAAAGGCTCGGGCCTGGAAAAACATATCTCGCATGCGATCGACATTGGCTGTGTTCCAACTGCTGATGTATCCGTTGAAGGCCGTTGCACGATCAAACATGATATCGATTCTTGTCGCCTGACTCACATCCCAGGAATTCAGGTCCTGATCAAATGCACTGGCCAATTGAAACATCGCACTGAAAGTGGTTACGTTGCCCACTTGCCAGGAATTCAATGGTTGATTAAAGGCCGAAGCCCGGCTGAACATGGAAGCCATGTTCGTGACATTACTGACATTCCATGAGCTAATGTCCTGACTGAAGGCCGCTGCTCCACGGAACGTACTGTTCATGTTGGTCACCGCACTCACATCCCAATTCCCAATCGGTTGATCAAAAGCCGTGGCATTTGCGAACATGGAACTTATTGAAGTTACTTTGGACATGTTCCAATTGCCGATGGGTTGGTTAAAACCGGAGGCCTGATTAAACATGCCACTGGTAGATTCCACGTTGCTCATGTCCCACTGTCCAATGGCACCATTGAAGGCAAAAGCACGGGAAAACATGTTGCTCATACCTGTGACACTGCTTACATCCCAGCTATTCAAGTCTTGATCAAAAACTTCGGCATCTCGAAACATCTGGCCCATGAACTGCACATTGCCTACCTGCCAAGTATCGAGTGGCTGATTGAAAGTAGTTGCGCTTCTGAACATCGCTCCCATCTTTTCAACACGACTTACATCCCAGGCGTCCAACGGCTGATTGAAGGCCTGAGCCAGGAAAAACATCGAAGACATTTCACTGACGCTACTCACATCCCAACTGTTCAGTGGTTGGTTGAAGGCTCTGGCACCACTGAATGTACTGTTCATGAATTCAATGGTGCTGACATCCCAATGATCAATGGACTGATTGAAAGCAATACAATTCAGGAACATATTGGCCATGTTCTCTGCATTAGTGAGGTCCGGGGCATCAAGGGCATTGATTTCCAGATTGGAACAATTGGCGAATGCACTTCCCATAGCACTCCAGGGGGCATTGCCCCATTGATCTACACTGATCAACTGATCCTGATCATCTTGCGCATCTCCTGTATTCATGGATATCCGAGTGAAACTCCCGGTGACCGAAACCGTGTAGGTACCGGGGCTTGCGTAGGTATGCTCCCCAAAGGCAGTCAGCCCAGATGCCGTCGTACCGTCTCCCCAATCCACGTTGTAATTGAGTTCGGGTAAAATAGCAAAGGGATCTACCGAAAGTGGTAGTGTGATCGAGAGGTCACTGGCATCTACTTCCCAGGTGGTCACGAAAGGAATTGTGGCCTGGGCGAAGCTGATTTGGTCATTTATAACAATAATGAAAATAAGGAGGAATGCCCTTAAGGCGGACCTGAATTGGCGAAGTGTGTCGAACATGATAAGTCTACTTGGTTCATGTTAAAGGTAGATTTTGACCATGTAAACCATTCGCCTAAAGCGGAATAAACTGATGGGTGATGGTAAAAATACTAGGAAACCGGTATTTTTTCAGATGAAGAAATTCCTTGTTTTTAGGGAGTTTACTACCTAAAACCTCAACTCCACGGAAAGGCTGGGTGTAAAACCCATCAGGCCATAGTCAACAGGTTGAAGTATGGTCGGGGATTGATTTCCAGGGCCCATGCCATCGGGACCATCTCCCGGGCCATCACCAGGACCCATGCCTCCGGGGCCCATGCCTCCAGGACCATCGCCGGGAGGAGAATCGATATTGGGATTTTCTATCGTCCTTAGCGTATTACCATATATGTTGTTCTGATCGTAGACATTAAAGATATTGGCATTGAACTGCAGTTCGGCATTCCCCAACTGATGGACATAGGAAGCGCCCAGGTCCAACCGATGATAAGTATTCAATCTTCGACCATTTCGTTCATCAGCTTCTAAAATTGCCACTCCTGGCCGATTCCCTCTGCGATTGTTATTTCGAGTCCCATTCAGTCGGTATACAGTAAAAGGTCGACCTGAACCGAGATACCAGGTCGCCTGTAAACGTAAAGGACCTAACTTATAGGAACCAAACAAATTCACTTCATGTCGCTGGTCATGATCGGCAGAGAACCACTCCCCTTCATCTATGTCATCAAACCGATAATCCACTTTGCTTAGGGTGTAGCCTAACCAGCCAGTAAAACGATTGGATTCATGTTTGATCAATGTTTCAATGCCCTGAGCACGGCCATCACCTTCGAAGAATTGCTCATCATAATTCTCATACTCAGTGATCCGATTGCCAAAACGAAAGGCATAATCCATGATCCCGGAAAACTGCTTGCGAAAAAAATTGAGCTCCGTACTCCAGGAGGATCGACTATAAGAAATCCCTGCGATTAAATGCTCAGCAATCTGCACGGGGATCTCTTCATCGGCAAGGGTCCATAAGTCCCTGCTTCCCTGTAATACATTCTGAGTGTTGACCTGATTGACAAACTGTGAGTAAATACCACCTGCGACCCCAAACCTCAAATGATCATTGAATTGATAGCTTAATGAGGCTCTGGGTTCCAGATAAACCTGGCCTCTACTGGACAGGTAATTGCTTCGGAGGCCAAAATTGATGTCCAATATCGAGGAAACAGGCAGATCAACATGAACGAATTGTGTCAATAGCAGCACATTCCCCTGGTTTTTCTCGGTTACTACCTCCCCATTGGTTGCACTGTTGATATTCGTACGGTAAAGTGAATTTTGGAGCCCGGCGACCAGCGTAACATTCGGACTGCTCCATTCATGCTCAACTTGAAGACTTACATCTTCAATACCATTATCCTGAATGGCATCCGATCTTTGGGTTTCCACTAATTCACCTCCATCTATGATATCCTGAGTCGATTTCTCACTGAACTCACTTCCGTATTTTGAATAAGAAATGAACATGTCCGTATAATTTGATTCGTTCCATAGCCGTGAAAACCGGACCGAACTACCAAAATTTCCCCACTTCACAAAACCGAGGTTATTCACATCGACCAAACTGTCCATGTTATGTTCAATCTGAAAACTGTTCTCGAAATTGAGGAGGTCATTGCTATTGTAAACACTCCAAGAAAGCAGGTTTTTAGCCCCAAGCTTGGTAGATACCTTAAAGTTCAGGTCACCAAAAGTGAATTCAGGTTGGTAAGAAATATCATTGATAATTGTCAAAACTTGTTCTGATCCCTGAACCTGCTGTTCATATTGTTCAAAAATTCGATTGAAATGCCAGACATTGAACAAATCCGAGTAAGAGCGCCTACCCGATAAGAACAAGGTGGTGTTTTCAGAAATGGGAGCTTCCAAACTGGTATTGATACTCAAAGGGTTAACGGAGAGTCTTCCACTGACTTGCGAATTATTTCCGTCTTTTCCTGTGAACTCCATGACACTGGAGGCACTTCCCCCGTACCGGGCATCAAACCCGGTTTTGAACAACCGCATGGATTTTACCGAATAAGGATTGATGGCGCTGAAATAACCAAAGAAGTGGTCCATGTGATAGACACGAAATCCATCAAATGTGATCACATTTTGATTGACATTACCCCCATTCACTTCCAACCCAGATTGCAATTCATTGGTAGCGGTCACTCCCGGAATCAGTTGCATCATCCGGAATACATCCTTTTCTGCCGTAGCCGGTATATTCTCTACCAGCCCCGGATCGAAAGCTACCCTGGACAGATCATCCATTACCTCAATTTGATTTTGCATGGCTGCTACGGTCACCTCATCCAGGTCTTCAACGGCAGCTTTCATGGCGATGAGTAATCGACTCCTGCGGTCCGATGACGTGATCGGGCGAATTATAGTTTTATATCCGAGATAAGTGATTTCTACTTTGGATGTATCGCTTAGTCCCTGCAACGAAAAGATCCCATCCTCATTGGAAGTGGTACCCCCTGGCTGCCCAACGACTTTGATCAGGGCAAAGGGTAATCTTTCGCCAGTAGCGTGATCATATACCTCCCCGATCAGATCAAAAGAAGTAGCTTCGGGTCTGCCTTTTTTGATGATCACCGCATTTGGTTCGATGTATTCATATGACAGCCCTGTTCCTTCCAGAATGATCTCAAATGCATCGAATACGGACTTTTCCTGAATATCAACAGTGATCTGTTTGTCGGACACCAAACGGTCACTGAAAGCGATCTTAAGTCCATACTTCTGTTTGAGTTTTTTGAATACGCGCTTTAGTTGTTGGTTTTCGAATCGCTCATTGATCACGGAGGGATTATTGGCCGCTGAAAAGAAGCTACCCAAGCACATGATCCATATGATTATTCCGATCCGCATTTTAAATTATCTCTTCCCTACTATCAATCTTTTATTCACTTAAATCCTTGTTATATAGGATTAAAAAATCGTTGAAAAGATACCCTTGTCGGGCACCCGGTATTTTTTCAACTCCCTTCGGAATTTAAGCCGAAAAAAACCGGAATGACCATTTTTCTCTATCCCGACATATGACTTTATTCAGAGGAACTAATTAATGAATAAATAAAACCAATGTCTTAATCCTCTTTCAAAAACAACGAAACCGTTTTGTCTTCTATTTTGTATCCAAGGTCCAAAGGCTCACAAGTCAACCTTAAGGCCATCTGCAGGTCATTCGTTGGGAAAAAGCCCGTATATCGGATCAACCCTAGTGAATCTGCATATTCCACAGAAAGATCATAAACTTTCTCCAGTTCGTCTATCACCACCCTCAAAGGCTGGTCTTCAAAATGGATCTCTCCCTGACTCCAATTGGGTGTTTGAGCATCAAACTTGAAGTCACGTATCTTCTTTCTATCCTGGAACATCGTAGCATCTCCAGGTGTCAACATACTTTCCTCCGCTCCAGATACCACCGAAACTCGTCCCGTATAGCATTTCACTTCGTATCGAGCCGCCCGGGTTTTGATATTGAAAGAAGTGCCCAAAACAGCCGTAGTGCCTGCCGCTGAAATCACACTGAACTTTGAGCCTTTCTCTACCTCAAAGAAGCCTTCACCTTCGAATTGAACCTCACGATTGAACATCCAGCCTATTTCATGGTAGGATATGGACGACTGATACTTCAAGTCAACCTTGGATCCATCTGGCAATTCCACGGAAGCGAACTCTCCTGCACCTGTAGTGACGGTCACTGAACCAAAAAAGTATAACGCAAAGCCTGTCACCAGAAAAACAGTGACACTCGCGGCAATCCTCAAGAAATTGGAAGATTGTTCAGCTACTTTTTTCTCTTCCGTGGGATTATCCATCCGGTTGAAAAAGCTCGCTACTTTATCATCAGTGAGTTCCCCCTGGTGTTGGTATTCACCAAGTTTCTCTTTGAACTTTTCATTCCACTTATCCACGACGCCCTCCTTTCTCTCTTTTGAGGATCATTTGCTGCAACCGCTTCTTCGCTTTGGCAAGATTGGACTTAGACGTTCCTTCCGTAATGCCCAATTGCTCCGCTATTTCGTGATGCTTGAATCCTTCCACTACGTAGAGCAGGAAGGTGGTTCGATACGCTGTTGAAAGTGATCTAACCAATTCCATCAACTCGTCTGCCGACAACTGATCCATGATGGATAAGTCATCACCAGATAGTTCTCTGGCAGAACTCAACTCCAGATTGAAGTAATGCTTCTTCTGCGAGCGATAATGATCAATTGCAGCATTGATCATGATCCGCCTCAACCAGGCACCAAATGGATATTCCGGATTGTAATTATTCAGGCTTTTGAAAGCCTTCATGAACCCGTCATTGACCATTTCCTCGGCCTCAAAAGTGCTGTTACTGTAGGGTGTGCAAATCGTCATGGCTGTCGAATAAAATTCCCTGTAAAGCTTCTCCTGAGCTGACCGATCGTGCTCCTGGCACCTGGCGATTATGTCTTCTAAGTCTTTTAGCAAGGTATGATTCTCCCGTTTTACTGGAAAGGATCGAAATTACCAATTTAGGTTCATCAATGGTCATAGGTTAGGCATTTTTTATGGCAGGAAAGGATCCGACCAACGTTCGTCGGTGTATACTTCCGTACCGGTGAGTGTTTGTACAAAGGCGATGATGGCGGTTATGTCCTGATTATCCAGGTTTCGGTTTCCTCCTCTTCTTCCTTCCAATCGGTCGTCGAGGTTATTATTTTCGGGTGTTGGCCCTACTGTACTGTAGTGGTTGAGCACTTCCTCAAAGGTCGCAAAGCCCCCATCGTGCATCATGGGACCATTAAGCGTACCACCAGGATTAAATATATCTCTTAATGTAGGCGAACGAGTCACTTCCGTATCAACGGCATCGGGATCTCCTGCCACAGTGATCACACCATTGTTCCGACTGTTATCATTGATGGAAAACTCGGGTGCATTGTGGCATCGTTCACAACCGGCTCTTCCCATGAACAGATCCTTACCCATGTTTTCCAGCACCGAAAAGTTGTCAAAATCATCATCCTCATCTCCAGCCTGGGCCAGGCCAACATCATACTTAGAATCAAATGACTGAATACTTCTCACGAATTGGGCCAGGGCCAATTGCATACGCTCTTCGGAGATCTCATTGGTTCCATAGGCATATTCGAACAAATTCACCAGGTAATCAATACCTTCCATCTTGGCAATCAGACCATTGATATCGTCATCGCCTTCGTTACCACTAAATCCCATCTCGATGTGATCTTGAATAGGCATGGTGGTTTGCGTCTCCAAAGAATTGGCACGCTCATCCCAGAAGAAACGCTCTTCTTCTGAAAACCGGGCGTTGACCAATCGCATGGAATGTCTGCCGGTGACACCATTCACTCCCTGACTCAATACGGCATCATCGCCGAATGCCAATGTTTGCTTGTGGCACGAAGCACAGGACGTGGAATTATCCGAAGACAAGTTCTTATCATAGAACAGGACCCTTCCCAGGGTGGCAATTTCATTTTCAATCTGATTGCCTCGGGTCGTATTGTCTTCGTTGATATAGTTCGGGATGGACTGATCCGCATAATTCAATGGGCTCTCCAGGCTCAGGCTTTCACCAAATACTTCGGTAATAGAGCGGGTATCCACCTGATTCACGGGATCATCATTCATGATATCATCCGAATCGTCATCAATATTTACTACTTCAGAATCGGGATTACAAGCCCATAAAAGCAGACTAGCAATACCTATCATCAGGAACTTCACTTTCGGTAAGGTTAGGGAGGTGATTGTGTTTGTTCCAAAAATGTTCATACAGCTTTTTCTTGTAGTTCGGCGGTATTACGAGCAGTGATTGAGAAATGGTTGCCACCGCAACAGATATTTTTTTCAATGCATGTATGTGGCTTTCAGAAACTTCAAATTTCCTATTGCGTTTGGATAGGTAGCCAACCATACACCTATGAAGAAGTCATTCCTCCTTTCCTTAGCAATCCTTTGGATTTGCTCACTTATTGCTTCAGAACTGAAAATTGAAAATGTACGAGCTGCTAATCGAGATGGTGTAGCAGGTACACCGATCAGTGTCATTTTCGATATCCAATGGAACAATGCCTGGAATAATGCTAAAAATCATGATGCGGTCTGGGTATTCATGAAATTCAACAGTCAGTGGAATAATCATGTAAAGTTGAAGCCTTCCGGTCACCGAGTACTGCAGGTGAGGAAAGGTGTGGAACCTACCATCGAGGTTTCTTCAGATAGTTTGGGCTTCTTTATCTACCCATCCAAATCCTATCGAGGCGATGTGAACTTTAAACTGCAAATCGAACTAGATACGACCACTCAAAAAATTCAGTGGAACAAAGTACGAGGCATGAAAGTACATGGCATCGAAATGGTCTACATTCCTGAAGGGTCATTTACTGTGGGAAGCCCTGATCAGGAAGCGATCAAACGAGCCAGTTTTTACAAAAGTGACCAAGAGGGAAACCCTGATGGCTTAGTCCAAATCAAGGGGGAAGATGAAATCAGGGTGGGGCCAGAAAAAGGTGCGCTTTATTACTGGAGTGAAAGTCCGCTTTATAATGGCGATCAAAAAGGTCCGATTCCATCCGCTTTTCCGAAAGGTTATGATGCATTTTACGTGATGAAGTACGAGCTGACACAAGGTCAATATGCCGCATTCCTGAATGACATTCCCGACAACTGGACGTATTCCAGATCTCCGACTGGTGGCCGTAATTATTATAAAAAAAGAGGCGGGATCTATTTTAAAGCAGGAAAGTACTTCGCCAAATCGCCAAACCGCCCGATGAATTATGTGAGTTTCACCGATGGTTTGGCTTTCACCGACTGGGCAGCATTGCGACCAATCACCGAATTGGAATATGAAAAAGCAGCCCGCGGGCCGGAGAAACCAAAGGATGCTGAGTTTGTTTGGGGAACCACCAACTACGATCAACTAGAACGCTACATCAACCCGGAATCGGAAGCCATTTTTGCGAATGGTGTCAAAGAAAGTGACTTAAATGATGCCAATCGACCGGTTTATGGCGCCTCTTATTATTGGGTCATGGACCTTAGTGGCAGCGTTTGGGAGAAAGTGATCACTGTAGGAAATCCCATCGGCAGAGCTTTCCGAGGAACCCACGGAGATGGTCAATTGGATTTTGGGAAAGCCACCAATGACGATTGGCCCACAAGCGACGATGAAGTAGGTGGATTTGGTTACCGTGGTGGTGGCTACTATGAGGTTGGCACTGCTTACACGGACTTAAATCCCCACTCGCCTATTGGTTATCGATTTTACGGGGCCTGGTCAGGTGGACCAAGATATATTTCCTATGGATATCGCGCAGGAAGATCAGCGAAATAGCAATCATGAACACAACAGACATAAAAGAGCAACTCATTCATCACCATCAGGTATTCACTACCTACATTGATGAATTAAGCGAAGCCGAATACCTGGCCACCCCGAATGATAAATGGAGTGCCGGCCAGCAAATAGAACATATTTATATAAGTGTGCACCCCGTCGCGAAGTTGGTCGCCAATAAAGGAGTGATGAAGGAAAAATTTGGCACACTGGATCGACCAAGTCGTAGTTATGACCGTTTAGTTGCGGATTATCTGGAGGTGCTTGATGGCGGAGCAAAAGCCGGACCAAGGTTCACCCCTGATGTGACTCCATTCTCCGCAAAAACCACGCTGATCACTGGAATCACCAACGACATGAAGTCCATCAATTCCGAACTAGATCAATATACAGAAGAAGAATTGGAACAATTGGTGATCCCGCACCCGGTCATGGGACCATTTACCTTAAGAGAAATGCTCATGTTCACCATTTATCATGTGCAACATCATGATCAAAAGATCAAGGAGAATTTAACGGCATGATCAATTGATCAACTCAATCCGTAAACCTACTCCCATGACTTTTTCGCCACTAACCCAACTGACTTTGGCGTAGATATGGGCTTCATTTTCAATGGCTGATTGTATGCGAGGAGCCACATCTTTGGATAAATAACCAATTTGTTTGCCGGTCTCTGTCAAAACTTTGATCGCATGTGAATCATGTGGATTGTCGGGCTCGTGTTCCAATCGGATCGGGTCGTCTTCTGCTACTTCATTTTTAATGACTTCCTGTCGAGAAGAGCCATCGGCATTTTCCTTAGACACGCCCACAGTCTTGGTATTGAGCACATATGCAGAAGGAAGACGAATTACTTTTCCCATAAGTTTGAAGATAATATGTCTAGTAATATTTTACAATTTCGCGTCCACATTTTGACGCCTTCCATGTGCCATACGAAATTTGGAATTATCGTGATCTTAAATCGTTTATATTCAGGAAATGCCTGATCTCAAAACCTCACTATCTCTCGCAGAAGCGAGAAAAGTAATTTTAGCCAACCAGGGTCTGAAACATCCTTCCACCACCGGTCAATCAGCTAAAAGGCTGGCCTTGGAAGCCATTGAAAAGGTAGGGTATGTTCAAATTGACACCATTTCGGTAGTGCAGCGGGCACATCACCATGTGTTCCAATCACGGGTTCCGCACTACCAACCAGCCGTATTGGAAAAACTGGAAAGTGACCGATCCATTTTTGAATACTGGAGCCATGCGGCAAGCTATCTACCCATGAGTGATTACCGGTATTCGCTGCCTTTGAAACTGGAGATTCAGGGAAAGGAAAAGTTTTGGTTCAAGAAAGACCATCAACTCATGCAAAATATCCTGGATCGCATGAAAATGGAAGGGCCGCTACGCTCACGTGATTTTGAAGCGGAGAAAAAAGATCGGGCCATGTGGGAAACACATCCCGCAAAACAAGCTTTGCAGAACCTTTTCATGGAAGGCAAGATCATGGTCAAGAGCCGGGAAGGATTTCAAAAAGTGTATGATCTTACCGAAAGGGTTATTCCCTCGTCCATCGACACTTCCACTCCTACTGAAGACGAATACATTCAGTACTTGATCAAAAGAGATATCAAGGCACATGGGTTAGTGGCACTGGATGACATAGGGTATCTTCTTAAAGGACTCAAACCAAAAATTAAAGGTCAAATTGAAGCATTAGAAGCAAAAGCGGAAATATTCAGCATTCAAATTGGGAAGTTGGATCGTCCTTTTTATACCTCGACTGAAAGCCTGGAAGTCCTGAATCAGCGATATGGGCAGCGACTAAAATTCCTAAATCCTTTTGATAACGCCCTTATCAATCGCGCGCGCACGACACGCCTTTTCAACTTTGACTTCATCATAGAGATTTATGTTCCTGCTGAAAAAAGGAAGTTTGGTTATTATGCTTTACCGGTTTTATGGAAAGACCGGTTAGTGGGTCAGGTAGATATGAAGGCGGATCGCAAAACGAAACAATTATTGATTCGTAATCTTGAACTGAACATTGACCTGAATGATGCTTTTTTAGCTGCATGGCAACAAGCGATCAGGGAATTCTCTGCTTTTCAAGGCACTCAGGAAGTTGTTTTTGAGGAAAAGGCTCAAGTAGGCTATCAGGCAGTGATGGAGGCTTCACGGGTTTGAATCAGATAGATCACATTCTTTTCTGATGCTATTGAGTTAAGCCTCTTATAATTATAACCGTCATTCCGAGCGAATGCCGGAATCTCATACTCATTTAGCATTTCTAATCTTGAGATTCCTGAACTACGTCAGGAATGACGCTTAACTAAATAGCATTTTAGCACAGCTCTACTCATAAGTGACATTCCAACTACAGTAAGTTTCCATTTCTAAAGTCTAAAAAATCGAAATACCTTGCGCCATCATCGCGGCCCAAAATGGTAATGTAAATACCAAAATCAATTCAACAATCACCACAGTTTTGATAGGTCCTGGAATCTGAATCATTTCTTCAGCATCAGGATTTTTCTTTGATTGCTTCTGCCTGGCAAAAAATACGGTGGGGTAAATTGACAGTAATCCCACAATCGTGAATATCCCCAATTTCAAATAGATCAGACCATTGTCATTGTAAAACGCTGCCGGCTTACCAATGTCACTTAACCACATGATCAAGCCTGCTGCCACCGTGATGATTGAGGCGAAACCATAAATGCCATCAATATTTCCCAGTTGCTTCAACTGAGCACGGGACATGGACATTCTCAGCAACCATGCTTCGGCAAAAAGGGAACCGACTACCAGGAATATGCCAATGAAATGTAGGTATTTGATCAAAATGTAGGTCATGAGATGGTTGGCTTACAGTGATTCACTTGATATGAAGATAGATATAAATGCTATAACAAATAAGTTTAATTTTGGTTGCTTTAACCCTAAGCGCATGGCCCAAGAATCAATCGACATACAAGGATTTGAACACGTTAGATACGAGAGAGAAACCTACCCCCTTGACGTAGTAGAGCAGCGAACGCACGACTTTCATCAATGGCTGGAGCAGCGAAGGACTGTTCGTGAAATTTCCGACAAGCCTGTCAGCAAGGAAGTAATTGACAACTTGATCATGGCAGCCTCAACTGCCCCATCCGGCGCACATAAACAACCCTGGACATTTTGTGCCATCTCCAATGCAGAGATGAAGCAAAAAATCAGAGAAGCCGCAGAGCAAGAGGAGTACGACAGTTACCACGGCCGAATGTCAGACCGATGGCTGAAAGATCTGCAACCGATCGGGACAGATTGGAACAAACCTTTTTTGGAGAAGGCTCCATGGATAGTGGTCCTGTTCAAACGAGTGTATGAAACCGGGGAAGAGGGAGAAAAACAAAACAACTACTATGTCAATGAGTCGGTAGGAATTGCAGCAGGCATGTTCATTGCGGCCATTCACCATGCTGGACTGGCGACATTAACGCATACGCCAAGCCCGATGAATTTTCTATCCTCATTACTGGGGCGGCCTGGCAATGAACGCCCATACATTTTATTCCCCGTCGGCTATCCTGAAGATGAAGTATTCGTACCAAAACTGGAAAGAAAAAGCCTGGATGAGGTAGCTGCCTATTATTCATAATATTGCCACTTTCATCAAAAAACTTAGTCGTATTTATCTTCAAGGGGCCCAAAAAGGGCCTTTTTTATTGAATTGGCAGGATCGTTAAGTCTTTTGGCAGATATGAAAATTCCACATGCCTGACCTTAGCTTCATGATTGTTCAACAATAATCTTTGAATTGATTTAAAATAATCCTTCTGTTCGTCAGAAGTATTTTTGTCTATAGCTGGTTGAGACCCTGGATCAGAAGGATTCAGGGTTTTCTTTTTGTCTAAACATTAGTAAATTGACCTCTTTCAACCGCCCAGGGATGATAAAAACACTGCTGCTCGGCTTGTTATTCTTTAGTTTTTTCGTGTGTATTGGCCAAAAGGGCAATTACTCGGCACTGGTAGGTAAAGAACTGAAACGTGTATCTGCCAAGTCTGGCATGATCACTTATGAATTGTCGGGGGATGTAGAAGGTACAGAAGTCTATTATTTCGATGAATGGGGCTGGCTGGAAAAGACCATCCGTAAATACACTTACAGCAAGTACGGCATCTCCAGCGATGAAAATCGTGTTGAATTGCGAAATGGTGATTTCTTCTATCGTGGCAATTTCAATACAGGCAAAGGTTCCATGACAGAAAAGAAACTGGAAAGCTCCATGCTTCGCTACAAATCCAGAGAAGAAGTTTCCAAAACCATGCTTGAATCCAGAAACGGAACCATCGTAGGAGAAGAAAATATACTCGGAAGGTTATGCACGGTTTGGGAGTTCCCCAGAGGGTTAATTCAACGGCTTTGGATCCACGATGGCTTCATCCTAAAGCGTGAACAACGTATTGCTACATTAAACGTAGTTTCTACTGCAACAAATATCGAATTTGATCAGGAGTTCAACAACGATCATTTCTATGTTCCGGAGATTAGCTGGCAGTGACCCTTCGACAAATGAATTTCTTTAATGGCTCCGGTGAGCCAATGAGTTATTAAATCAAAATGGAAGCTTCCAATTCTTTATTGAAACCAAGAACGATGGAGTAAAAAAGCATGCTGCATAAAGTTCCTTCCGCCAAGACACAACCTTCACCGACACTTCATCTCATTCAAGAAACCGCATCTATATATGCTCCATTCTCATAGACTCTGTAATTCATCGCTTTTCGTAGGACTGATGGTTTGAACATGGATTTGCCTTGCAGCATGCGACAGCATTCCTGGATGCCTTCGATGATGCTTGGGTGGGGATGGATCAGTTCGGCGAGGACTTTGATGCCTTTGCCCATGGAGATCAATAACGCTGCGGCTTGTATGGCACTGGAGGCATGTTCCCCGATGACACGCATGCCCAATATCTTCATTTCGTCATCATTGGTCACAAGTATCTTGATAAAGCCCTGCACATTCCGCATGGCTACTGCACGGGAAATGGTGCTATAATCGAGGCTTACGACTTTATAATCAAGCTTTTGTTGCTGGGCCTGCACCTCATTCATACCTACTCCTGCGATTTCTGGCGCAAGGAACATGATCGTGGAAATATTCTCGTAGATCAGCGGTTCAGGGTTACCATAGATCTTCTCTATGGCATGTCTACCCTCCAGTTCCCCGACATTAACCAATGAAATGTCCGCGGTGATGTCTCCTACCGCATAGATGTTATCAATACTCGTCTGGGTGTCTTTGTCCTTGATTCCTCGCTTATCTATGTCAATATGGAGGTTTTCACTGAACAGGTCGTCATAGTTGGGTACCCTACCTACGGAAACCAATGCTTTCTCTACCTTAAAAACTTCCTTGGTCCCGTCATTGTATTCCAGTGTATAAACGACCTCCCCCATTTCCACTTTCATTTCTACTAATTGGGAATTTCGATGGATCAGGACGTCTTTAGCTTCCAGATTTTGCTCTACAATTTGCACCACATCTTCGTCCTCAAAAGGGAGAATTCGGTCACCTTTGTCAATCAGATGAACCTTCGTATGTCCGAAATTGGAAAAGATCGTGGCAAACTCACATCCGATCACTCCTGCTCCAAGAATGACCATGCTCTTTGGGAAGTCCTTCAAATTTCCGAGTCCATCACTGGTGAAAATGTGCTCCTCATCAATTGGAATGTGAGGTAACTTCCTGGGTCGGCTTCCTGTGGCTAAAATGATATTATCGGCCTCAATCTCATGCGTTGCTTCGCTATTCACCACCTCCACACGATGGGTGTCCAGGATGTGGGCTGTTCCATGTAAAAATTGAAAGCAATCCCCCAGCGTCACGTTGATGTTATTCATGTGATGCGTCAGCATGCCCTGCCGATCGTCAACGGCCTTGGCCACCTCTCCAGCGACTTTCGCATAAGAAAAGTCCGGATGGTCAATCCCAAATGACTTTCCGTGTTGTCGAATGAAAAATGCTTCCCGGGAAAGTTCCCACCAGGTTTTACTCCATAAAGCTCCCTGATGAATACCTGCTCCTCCCAATTTATCTTTTTCTATAAGGAGTACTTTTTTGCCGTAATCAACGGCTCTCATGGCGGCGGCGTAACCGGACGGACCGGCTCCAATGACACAAACGTCGAATCTTTCCATGGCGGATATTTGGTGTAGCGTCATGGAATCTACGGAAAATTTGGAGGATTTGCTTGTTTTGAGGAGGTAGAATTTTTCCAGGAATACTAAAACCTACTAATTCCTTGTCTCAAGCCATCGTTTGAGTTTGCTCAAATGATATGGGCAAAGCAAGTTTGTGGGGACACAAACTTGGGCATTAGTTCAATTTCAGCCAGAGCCTTGCATTAGATTCAAGTCTCAGACTTGGTTTTATTATTTGGATTAAGTCCCAGACTTAATCCAGTGTAGGGCAAGTTTGGAGGACACTAACTTGGGCCATTACTTTGGCTAATTGAGAGACAAATTTGGACCCTCACAGCGTCTGGAGCCTATTCTAAGAAGGACGATGGCGTTTTTTCAAAACATCAATGACCTTTTCCAGAGGAATTTCTTTGGCCTCCAGTAGGACAAGGTAGTGGAATAACAAATCAGCGGCTTCTCCTAAAAACAAGTCTTCATTATCATCCTTGGCTTCAATGACCAACTCCACCGCTTCCTCTCCTACCTTCTGGGCCACTTTATTGATCCCTTTCTGGAACAAACTCGCCGTATAAGATTTATCCGATGGGTTCTCCTTGCGATCTTTGATGATGGACTCCAGGTAGCTGATGAACTGGACATGATTTTCATTGTCTTCTTTGAAGCATGTATCCGCTCCTGTATGACAAGTAGGTCCAACCGGTTTCGCCTTGACCAACAGTGCATCATCGTCACAATCGAGCAAGATCTCTTCCAGCATCAGGAAATTGCCGGAAGTTTCTCCTTTCACCCATAAACGCTGTTTGCTACGGCTGAAAAAAGTCACTTTCCCCGTTTCCTGGGTCTGTTTCCAGGCGGCTTCATCCATGTAGCCAAGCATGAGAATTTTCAATGTTTCTGCATCTTGTACAATGGCCGGAATCAGGCCGTCACCTTTATCGAAATTCGGTTTCATTTCAGTCTAACGGGTATTTGATTGGTTTGCAAGTCCTTTTTCAGGTCTTTGATCTCTACTTCTTTATAATGGAAAATACTCGCCGCCAAAGCAGCATCGGCCTTTCCGTCTTTGAACACATCCAAAAAGTGTGGAGCTGTACCTCCGCCTCCGGAGGCAATGACTGGTATAGAAACGGCATTTGAAACACGGGCTGTAAGATCATTAGCAAATCCGCTTTTGGTCCCATCGTGATCCATGGAAGTCAACAAGATCTCTCCTGCGCCTCGCTCTGCCACATCCATTGCCCAGGGTACTGTTTCAATATCAGTGGGTTTCGTTCCACCATGGGTATGAACCAGATCTGTGCCATCGACATTTCTGGAATCAATCGCAACGACGATGCATTGGGACCCGAAATGCGCAGCCATGCCATCGATGATGCCTGGGTTCCTCACTGCTGCAGAGTTGATCGATACTTTGTCCGCCCCGGCTTCCAGCAAGGCTGAAACATCTTCGATGGAGCTAATACCTCCACCTACCGTAAATGGGATGTTGACCGTAGATGCGACATCAAAAACAAGCTTCAACAACGTTTTCCTCTTTTCAAGTGTTGCAGATATGTCCAGAAAAACCAGCTCATCGGCTCCTTCCTGCGCATATCTGGCCGCAAGTTCAACAGGGTCGCCGGCATCTTTCAAATCCACAAAGTTGACTCCTTTGACGGTTCGACCGTCTTTCACATCGAGGCAAGGTATGATTCGCTTGGTAAGCATATTAGTTCTGACTTTGAAAGGCCGACAATTGTTCTAAAGTTACTTTGCCTTCGTAAATGGCCTTGCCCACGATGGCGCCAAATAATCCAGCCTCGCGTAAGGCATGAAGGTCTTCCATCGAAGAAACGCCACCACTGGCGATCAATTTGACCGCCGGAAAATGATCCAATATTTTTTTATACAAACCGACAGCCGGGCCGGTCAGCATTCCATCTTTAGAAATATCTGTACAGATCACATATTCGAGCCCTTGCTCCAGGTAGAATTCCAGAAACTCGAATAGTCCTAATTCGGAAGTCTCCTGCCATCCTGAAACCATGATTTTCTCATTCAGTACATCCGCTCCTAGAATGATTTTCTCCCCACCGTAATTTTTGATCCAGTTCAGAAAAGTCTCTCGGTCCTTCGCGGCAATAGATCCTCCAGTAATTTGCGTAGCCCCCGAAGCAAAAGCCTGTTGCAAATCCGCATCAGTTTTCAATCCTCCTCCGAAATCTACCGTAAGAGAGGTCTCCCTGGTGATGGCCTCCAAAACGGCTTCGTTCACGATGTGCTTTGACTTAGCGCCATCCAAATCTACCAGGTGCAATCGGTTCAATCCCGCTGCTTCAAAGCTTTTGGCCACCTCAACCGGATTGTCATGATAGGTAGTTTGCTGCTCATAATCACCTTTCGTGAGTCGAACGCATTGTCCGTTAATAATATCGATGGCCGGAATGATGTGCATCTTAGAGGTTGATAAAGTTGGACAAGATCTTCAAGCCGCTTTCTGCGCTTTTCTCAGGGTGCGGCTGAATGGCATAGTAATTATCTTTTTGCACCGCCGCTGAAAAAGGTACACCATAGTCACAGGTAGCTACCGTATGTGGACATTCCTCTACGTAATAACTATGCACAAAATAAAGGAAGCTACCAGCTTCAATATCCTGCATCAATGCCCCTTGGGTTTTAGAAATATCATTCCATCCCATGTGTGGAACCTTATGATCGGTTGAAAATTTGCGCACCGTTGCGTCTATCAGTCCCAGTCCCGGCGTATCTCCTTCTTCCAGATGTTTGCACATCAATTGCATGCCCAGACAAATACCCAAAAACGGCTGATGTAGATCAACCAGTACTTGATCCAGCTTTCTCGCTCTCAGGTAATTCATCGCCGAGCTGGCTTCTCCCTGTCCGGGAAATATCACCTTATCCGCAGCACGCAATTCTTCCGGATCATCGGTCACTTTTGGTGTGATGCCGAGGCGATTGAGCGCGAAAGTCAGGGACTGGATATTGCCCGCATTGTACTTGACAATTGCAATGTTCATGCTTGTGCTTGAAATGAAGGTGCGAAGTTAATCGTAAGAACTCTTCGATAACCTCAGAGTTCTAAAAAAGGTCATCTATTTCGAACAAAGAGCTGCTAAAAAGAATTGACGTCAGACTGGGCCGTCATCTCCGAGACCATCGAAATCTTCATTGAAGCACACTTCGATGGGCTCAGTGTGGCACAAAATCAAGCGGGAACGGCTCCCGCTTTGCTGGCCGCCATTTCTTCTACAACCGCCTTAACCTCAGGAATAGACTCATACAATTGCTCGTAGGATTCGATGACGAAATATCGGTCCTGGAATACACTTTTGGTGTAGCCTGTATCCGCAATGTGTTGTACCGAAAAGTCATAATGAGGTGGCTCATCGGACAAGCAGAATTTTGTTTCTCCCGCAGAAGACAGTATCCCGGCACCATAAATACGCGTACCGACTGACTCACGGATCAAGCCAAATTCTACGGTGTACCAGTAAACTCTGGAAAGAATATCAATGGCAAAAGGATTGTCATGGTATTCCAGGCCGATATTGCTTAAAGCTTCCAGAAAATCCACAAAGGCCTGGTTGGTCAATAAAGGCACATGGGCGAAGACATCATGGAACATGTCTGGCTCTTCCAGATAATCCAGCTCCTTCATTTTTCGCAGCCACGTAGTAGCCGGAAAGCGTTTATTGGACATCAACTCAAAGAAGGTGTAATCGGGCACAATACCCGGAACCACCACCAATTCCCAGCCGGTGATCTCTTTCAACAATCGGTTGACTTCCTTGAAATCGGGAATACGATCTGCCACAAATCCGATTTTGTCCAGACCATCCAGATAAGCCTGGCTCGCCGCATTAGGAAGGTTTTGCTGCTGGCGTTCGAAAAGGACATTCCACACCTGGAAATCCTCCTCTCTGTAATTGGCATAAATCTGTTGCAATGACAAATAAATTAGAAGTTCAACAATGATTATCAGACAAAAGTAACTGTATCGAAGCACGAATAGTGCCCAAATTCCAAATATTATTTTGAATTGATTTTACCTAGATGCATAGAAACATCCCCCTTCCCTCGTTTCCACGAACGGCTTCAAGAGGGATTTTGCTCACAACACAAATGCTATCAAACTGTAAGCCAGCAAATTGGCAGAAGCATGGGCAATCCAGCCTGGAATAATGCTACCATCAGCAAGCTTTTCATTCAAATGGACTTTGACATACGCTCCAATGGTGGGAATGATAAAAATGATCACCAGAAATAAGACATTCTGAGTAATCGCAAGGAAAAGCAGTGTGTGAATGCCTCCAAAAATCACCGCCTGAATGATGTTGCCTGTTTTGTAATTAGTAACTGCAATTAGTCTTTTGGCCACAAAACCACGGAAAAAGATCTCTTCTGAAAGACTGGTCTTAAGACTGGCCACAACCAACAATGTGAATATAGATTCCGTTCCGAAACCCATCATTCTTAGTTTACCCGTTACGCTCCTGGGATCATGCAAAACTTCAATGAACCCTTTATCAACAAGTATGGCAATGAACATGGTAGAAGCTAACACAAGCATTAGCAATAGGGCATATAGATTGGCTTTTCGTGAAGATTTTTTGAGTCCTATGTAATCTAGAAAACCAGCGACCTTCTTTTCTCGGATCAGATAAACTATAAAGGGTATTGCTGCAAAGGCCAATACTTGTTTAATGGCGTTGAGTAGTGTTTCGATCATGATTATTCCATTTAGATATTCTATAAATAAGCTTTGACGCGATGGCCCATTTCCTTTCTCTACCCTTTCATTCCCTAAAGGGGAAGGGAAAATTGGGTATAGCCATATACTAAGCGATTGCTTTTCTTACTTTTCAATTTGAATGACATCTCCGGGTTCACAATTCAGGGCTTCACAAATGGCAAGCAGTGTCCCAAAACGAATGCCTTTGGCTTTGCCTGTCTTTAGCAGCGAGAGATTAGTCATGGAAATGCCCACTTTCTCCGACAGCTCAGAAAGTTTCATTTTGCGCTGTGCCATCACCACATCCAGCGTTACAACAATCTTCATACGAATGACTGGTTCTCTTCGCTCAACAATTGCCCCTGCTTGAATATCTCGGCTAGCACCTTGCAGCCCAACGCAAACATTAAAGGCACGAAAGGAACGTCGAGAGACCAAGAGAATAATGATGCTTCCTCTACATCCCCTTTATAATAAAAATTGAAGGCACTTAGCGCTGCAATCAATAATCCGTATTTAGCCATTTGACTAAACGCTTCGATATTTTCCCTATAGAAAGTCTTCCCATCGATCACCGTTTTAAGAAGAATTGCTGCTCGTCTCATGATCAGTAATGTCAACACGAAAAAAATACTGGCTCGAATCAGGATCCACCATTTCGTTGCCGTAGGGATCACACTCAGCTGATTCACGGAATCATTGCAATCTGCTTTGCACCAATTCAGGCTTACACCTGCGCCAGGTTGTCCCGCATCAGGAATGTTGAATTGCTCAGCAAAAGCAGCATCAGTTATTCCCATGATCATCACAATGGTGAATACCACGAATAATAGGCCACAAAACCCAAAGAAGAATTGCAGGATACGATAAGCAATTAGCAGGCTGTTATTTTGTTTCATATAAAATAATTTACTTTAAAAGTATAATATTTTATGTAAAACATAAAATTCCTTTTTTTTGGAAATCAAAACATCCCCCTAGCCCCCTTCGAAGGGGGACTTAATCTGCAATGGATTTTTATTACGCTATAAATTCTAATCTGGTCGTTTGTATTTAACAGTATTATTGCTTCAGCATGCGGATGTGCTGCCGGCCTTCGCCATTTTGCATCAGGATCATATAGGTACCCGCATCCAATCGATTGATCATTTCATTCAATTGAAGCTCTGCTTGAGGAACCGTTAAATTTTGTTGAGAGAATAATTTCTGACCGGAAGTGTTGACCAATGCCCAATCGAACACACCTTCAAGAGATTTTGTGAATTGAAAGCTCGAAACGACCGGATTAGGATAAATTCCTAATTGAGGAATGGCATCATGTTCAGCTGCTTGCACAAAGGCAATAGGACTGAATTCGAACTGACCGTCGAAATCAACTTGTCTCAGTCGGTAATAGCTGTTACCATGTACAGACCGATCGTAAAATTGATAGTGTTTTTGTTCATCGGTAGTTCCATTCCCTTCTACAAATCCAATGGATTCAAAGTCAATACCGTCCGTACTTTTCTCTACATAGAACCCTTCGTTATTCAATTCTGTGGCAGTAGACCAATCTAATTGAGCGGTACCTGGTGAAGCGAGGCTCGTTTTGAAGCTCAAGAGTTTGACAGGAAGTGTGGTTGCTCCGCACGAAGTATTACTACTTCCTTCTGTACATGTTGTGAAGGATTGAGTCGTCTCACCGGACGTTGAAAAAGTACCTCCGTAGCTTACCTGACCACTTCCTTCCAGGGTCCCATTATTACGAATGTTAATGTTACCACTAGATGTAACCGACCCATTTACGGTAAAAGTCCCTGTATTTCCACCGTTGTTTCCGCCTACTCTTATATTACCATTTCCCACATCTACCGAACCTGTTGTCGCTACTGTGATTGACCCTCCATTGGTCAAAACAAGATTATCGGTACCATTTCCATCCCCGACATTCAAATCACCATTCACAATCACAGTCGCTCCATCTACAATCAGGCGGCGATTGGTATTTACCGTTGCGCCCTCATTGATGGTGAAGGTACCCCCCAGGATATATAGCCAGCTTGAATTTTGATTGAGATTAAGGGTGACACAAGATTCAACCGTGATGTTACCATCGATATCCCAGAAGTCAGCAGAAGTAATTGTACAAGACACAGCAGAACTGCAATCATTATTCGTAGGAATATTGAGCGTTCCGCCGCTTTCTAATTGGGCTTCTGTGGGGCACTGGGCATTCACAATCATTGGCAGTAAGACCAAACAGATCAGACTTAAAATTCGGGCGGGTTGGTTGATATGAAGTTCCATAAGCTTCTTCGATTGCTCGTGATACAAGATCAAAATGATGAAGCAATACTATTTTGAGACCCGCTGAATAACGGTAATATTCGATAAAGTGAGTCGATCGGTAGGTTTTCGGAAATAAGGGTGCGATCACCTTTTTTCAAAGCATTTGTCGACGATTCCGGTCCATTCGTCGTTGCTTTTCGCTAAACGGGAAGGGATGCTCCGTGGAAGGGAATTTAGTTGGGATGAAAAATCCCCCGGTCTTTCAGGCACCGTCGCATCCGCGAACGGCTTTTAATAAAGGGGGACTTGCAACTGCTTTCGGAGTTTAAGGCTAATTTTCTTTCCGTCATCCTACGTTTGAACAAGCCTTAAATTGAGGATTTGTTTAACTCAGAAAAGGAGGAGAAAGAATAAGACTATTTCTCGTCATTTGTCTTAAAGACCGTCAGGAATCAGAGTCCCTTTCTCCACTACTTAAATCTTGAACAGTTCATGAGGCCAAGCCGAACAAACAGGTAACATCATGACCTCTTTCGAAAAGGACCTGAAAAGTCACCCTGCAGATTATGTGCTTGTAGTTGGGGATGTGACTTCATCAATGGCTTGTGGAATTGTAGCCAACAAGTGTCACGTTCCCCTCATTCACGTTGAAGCTGGTTTAAGGTCCAGTAGTCGGAAAATGCCTGAAGAAATTAACAGGATTGTAATCGACAGCATCACAGATATCTTCTTCACAACGACCAAGGATGCTTCCGAGATTCTATTGAAGGAAGGGAAAGAGACGGAACAAATACACCTTGCAGGCAATGTAATGATCAATTCTTTGCAACATGCTTTGCCTAAATTGCGAGAGCCTGTAGGTATCGATCTCAATCAAAAGTATTTTGTGTTAACGTTACATAGCCCCTACAATGTAGACGAAAAACAGAAATTAGAATCCCTACTAAATCAGATAAGTCAGGATATTGGGAAAAAGGCCATTGGCATTTTCCCAGTTCATCCAAGGACACTAAAAAGCCTAAACCTCCAAAAAATACCTAATAACATTGTTACTACTTCACCCATGGGCTATCTTGAGGTTATCTGTTTACTCAAGCAATCTACAGCGGTAATCACCGACTCGGGAGGGATCCAGGAGGAAACAACCGTTTTAGGAATTCCCTGTCTTACTTTGAGGGACAATACTGAACGACCAGAAACTGCTACCATAGGCACCAATGAATTGATCGGAACTTCCAATTTGGAAGGTTTAAGCACAGCGATTCAGACCATCATGAATGGCAACTGGAAGAAAGGTGGGATTCCCGATTTATGGGATGGAGCTTCTTCGGAGAGAATCGCCAAAATATTATTAGATATTGTGAATCGCTAAACTTATATGGACTCGATGATAAAGGAGCGTTCAATATGAATTTGGGGCCTTAGTCCTGTAGGTTGCAAGAGGTCTTCTGAGAAGAAAAATTAGCGAATTTGTAATCATCACATGCGAAGTATTCGATAAGAGTAAACTTCTTCATTTAGTACCACTCTTACGAAATAAACGCCCTTGTTTCGAGGCATTGGTATCATCTCAACATGCTCAACATGGCTATATTCCATACTCGAAATGTTTTTACCCGACAGATCCAATAGGTCTATCCTTACACTCCCGAACTTACGTGCTAACTGTACACTAAAGAAATCTTTAGCAGGGTTTGGATATACCCTTAAGTGATGTCCATCTTTCTGAGCTCCAAGTAACAGGTCCAATGTCACACATTCAGATAAAATTGAGCAATTGCCTATCATCAGTTCTACTGAAAACTCCCCACTATAAGGAGGCATAAATGACGGTTGGTTTCCACTACCAATTATTTCATTTTTAGAACAGTCAATCCATCGATACTCCCCTTCAATTCCCGGGGCATACAAAGTATTCTCTCTGATTTCCAGAGAAAGAGAATCTGGTTTGTCAACAATTTCCAAATTCAAAGTGACTGTACTATCACACCCTGCCTGAGAAATAAAGGTCTCGGTATAGGTACCGGACTCAAATAGTTCTTTATCATAGAAAAACATGGGTCCGCAAGTCGTTGTATCTACATTCAACTCAAGCAGTGGGTCAATCTCCAAATTTAAAGTGACCGTACTGTCGCATCCTGCCTGAGAGCGAAAGGTCTCGGTATATGTACCAGATTCAAATAGCTCTTTACCATTAAAAGTATACTGAGAACACACGGTTAAGTCAATTTCAATCGGACTTAAATTTGGGCTCTGCGCAATATGCCGCTCTTGAAAAATCTGCTCAAAGTCCTGAACAATCTCCTCATATTCCTTGTCTTCGACAAGATTCCTGGTCTCATTCGGATCAACCTGATAGTCATACAACTCCCTCCCCACCAACTCACCACAACGTTGCTTATTAATATAATCAATTTGAATCCAACGAGTATATCTGTATCGTTTACTGCGCAAGGAGTAACCCATTACGGGGAGCCCATTCATTTTTCTGGGATACTGGCTCAGAGCGGCGAACCTAATTGCAGTAGAACGATCGCTTAAAATGGGTTTCAAGGACTTTCCGGGAAGGCCTTCTATTCCCTGTATTCCGGTCATATCCACAAGCGTCGGAAACAAATCAACTAATTCGACAGGAGAGTCTGAGATATTCGGTGATTCATGTGCCGTCCGGGGATCGTAAATCGTAAGCGGCGTTCGTACTGCTTGTTCAAAAACTGAATGTTTAGCCCATTGTGCATGATCACCCAAATGCCACCCATGATCACTAACAAATACTACAATCGTATTTTTATCAAGCTCAAGTTTTTGCAAATGATCTAAGAGTTGTCCGATCTGCTCATCAATGTAGGATACACACGCATAATATCCATGAATCAATCTTTTTTGCCTGAGTTCACTGACCTTTTGACCCAAATTCGTATCAGAATATTGCTTTCTTAATTCACCAAAACTGTTAAATGCAAAACCCGGAATACTCTCATCTCGATCCTGGAAGGGGTTAATAGGAATTTCATCTCTGTCATAAAGGTCCCAATATTGTTTTGGAGCAACGAACGGAAGGTGAGGTTTCCCATAGCCAACGGCCATGAAAAATGGTGAATTACCTGCGGCAAGATCAGTCATTTTGTCTATTGCATACTTTGTCCTTGCCCCATCTAAATAGGCATCATCCGGTAATTCGATGCTTTCATCACTAGGTCTGGCTAATGGAAAAAGTTTCAATGCCCGATTGATTTCCGCGGCATCTGTAATTTCATTTTGTGTTACATACTCCTGAAAAGCCTCATATTGTTCTTTTACTTCAGGGTTATGATAACCATTAAAACCTGATCCTGTGTTTGAATTGAAATAAGCGGTGGGAACTTCTTCAAATCCATGAGACCAGGAAAGACTATCACCAGTTGCATCTACGGATCCTCTATGAAAAATCTTCCCTGTTCCTGCAGTAGCGTAACCACTATTCTTAAAGTGCTGGGGAATTGAAATTATACCGGGGTTTTGTTGCCTTACTGGTGTACTAAGGTTGTAGATTGAAATGTCATCAATGTATCTACCAGTCAACATACTTGCTCTTGATGGTGAACAGATAGCCATTTGACAAGAAGCATTTAGGAAAGTCGTACTCTTCGTAATAAGGCTATCAATATGAGGGGTTATGGCCAAGGAATCACCATATGCATTTAATGCGGGTTTTAAATCATCTACATAGATAAGGAGAACGTTATCCTGAGCCTTAATCGGGCATATGGAGAGGAGTAGCAGGAGGAACAAAGCAAATAGAATGACTACATTTCTACGATTCAGATCTCGGATGAATTCAGCAAAAATGTATTGGTCTCTCATCACTATTAGTATTGACGAACTTACCCAGCAAAGATATGCGTATAATGATGCAACAAGAGTCGAAACTTTTGCTGACGGTTAAGTTCGTTTTCTATCTTAGGATTAATGTTAACATTCATCCTCACAATCTTCTAAAGAAGTAAGAATCCTTCTTAAAAATGTCATATGAGTCAGGGCAAATCAATTCGCACCGACTCAATGTCGATTCATCCGGATTCTCAGTAAGTGTCGCTCTGGGTCTTCAAATGCAGACCTCCCATGCAGCATCGTTTTATTATTAATAAAAATGAGGTCGCGATCTTCCAGATAGAATTTTTGAGTCTTCTCAGAGTTCAAAATGATTTTCTTTAAAGCTTTGAATGCCTCGACTTGATCTGTGGTACACAACTCAGGGTTTAATAAGATTGCTTTTTCAAATGTATCGACCCTGAATCTAATTTCATTGTCTCTTAGGATAGGACCAAAATTGTATTCTCTTTCTTTCCGGTTATCTTTTTTGAACACATTTGGTACAATAAAAGGATAATTAGTATTTCGTAATATTTCCTCATACCGCCTATTCTTGGTATTACTTTGAAATTCTTCAAGGATATCGTCGAGACTTAACACATAAGATAACCCACCACCGCAATTAGCCTTTTTAATAGTCAATAGACCAAAGAAGTCCTCAGGATACTCGCTATATTGGCTATCGGTGTGCATCTCAGCCTCATGAGAATGCTCTGAGTATGTTTTTACAAAACTCCTCGATTTTTCATTCATCTTGATGTCCCATATGATGCTATCTGAAGTATCATGCGATATAGGTACTCCGACTAATTGGCAAAGGTCAAGATACACTTCCTTTAATTCATCAAGGTCTTCTATGTCTTTGGCGAATTGAGGAATCAAGATAAATCCCTTATTTTCTAACGTTTCGCGTATGCTTAGTGCCAGAGATGGTAAACTCAAGTCTTGGTCCTGTACTAAATTCATGGATGTTGATTATGTCTAAGAAATAAAATAGCTGGAAACGAACAGTAAAACAACTACATCTGTCGACAGATCTGATATTGAATTACTTGTTAGATTTTAAGAGTGTAGGAAATATGCTCGGGTCTCTATAATCAGGATTACCAGCGGCATCTTCTCTGCAAAGATAATCGTAACCTATTCGAATGAGATCCCCATTGGGTTTAAATACTTGCTGGTATTTATTTGTTGCATCCTGAAAATGTATTGCCAATGCGATTCTATCTCTACTACTGAGGTTTGATCGGCTGGCATGAATCGTATGACAGTTATGGAAACTTACCTGTCCTTTTTTCAGTAACATGGGGACTTCTTTCGCTTCGGGTCGATCGGATTGTAGGTACTCTTGGAATCCGGAAAGATCCATATTTGTGAAGTTGAAATATTTCTTGACTTGATCATCAGTCCTCCAACGATGACTCTCATCGATGTGAAATAGAGGCCCCATGTCCAATGTGCAATCCTGGAGAGGAATCCAAGCTGTTAACATATTATTGGACGTGCAGGTGGGCCAGTATGCTTTATCGGAATGCCAACCTACCGTGTTGATTGAACGGTCAGAAGATGGTTTCTTAGTGAGCAGGGAATCAGCAAAAAGTCTGATTTCATCGGTTTCAGCAAGAATGGCAGCTGTTGCCACGACTAAGGGATGAAATCCCGCATTTGCAAGAGATTCCTTTTGCAATGTGACAAACTCATCGTTGAATAATGTTCCTTCCTGATTATCAACACTGGAAGCAATTCTTTGGTGTAAGACCTCTTTATCGATTTCTCCTCTATAGAATTCCTGAGTACCGTCCAGTGCTTCCTTAATTACCATATCATCAAGCATCACAGGTGACGTATACCAGCCGTGTTTTTTGTAAAAGAGAATATCCTCATCTTTCGGAAGCAAATGGGAATATTCTTTCTTAATGCTTTCAAGTATTAACATATTCTCAAAAACTATATGAATTTTAAATATTGAAAATCAGGTTCAACTGTCTCCCTTAACGTGACTGAAAATGCTTTCCGATGATCCACTTTATTAGTAATCGGATATGAAGAGGTGCGAAACTCACCTAATCCAAAATATTGATCATCAAGAAATAATAGTGTTCCCGTCAAGTAGTCATGGTATTTTTGGCTTCCAATTGTGCCCGAAACCCGGGTAGTTGGAACCCATTTTTGCAATACCATCTGTTCCTTTGCATTTGAGGCAAACAGCTGGTGCCATTCTTCCTCTGATGTCAATGCCCCGGCATAAACCCCCTGACTCTTTCCAAGAGAGGAACTCTTCATAATCCAACAACTTCGGTTATCCCTCGCCTCACGCCATATGTCACTGCCAACAGCATAATTATACGATGGCAATAGAAATGACTTAAAAAATTCGTCTTCTTGTGAAGACAACACATCCTTTCTAAAGGAGTCGTTATAAAGAACTGAGAAAAAACGTTTATCGTGAATTAGAAAAACTGTTCGCAAATCGTTCCAGAAATTATGCTGGATCATCCTTGAGAGCACTGACTTTTCCATCGCCAGGATTTCATCGAATCCCAATTCCGATAAAATAATACTTGTCTCTAAATTAGCATTCAATGTTGAGGCTTCCTGATAAGGAACACGAATCAATTCAACACCTATCTTTGAGAGATATGGTGCAATCAATTTGGACTCGTTTTTTTGATCCTCGCCTTGCAAGACGATTAGCTTGTTATATTTTGAAATAGAGGGGAATAGGTAGCCAAAGAGTTCATCATAAGGATGTTCGGTAGCTACATTCGAACGTTGAACCTTCAAATAATCCTTTGACATTTGTTCAAAAATCGCTTGCTGAAAGTATCCGTTAAAAGCAAAACGACAGGTAATTTCCAGCAACTTCATCTGATCTGATTCGTCATAGATGAAATCCGTACGAAAAGTACCGCATTTGTAAGGTTTCCCTTTATATAGGTCCAAAACCTCTGTCACAGTTTTATCCAGAGGCATCAAGTGACTGTATTTGTCATACTCAGACACAAAATGCATGATCAACCGACTAAGAAGTTTCTGTAACTTTTCGATCTGATGATGATGTTCATGACTGATGACCACCGGTTGATCGAAAGTCCACTGTTTGAAATACAATTTCCTCTCCGCAATTAAAGCATCTATTAGTTCCTGCATACCTAAGTGATTAGCTCGAACTCCGAAAGCATTGACTTCACCTTCTCTCTCCCATTATGGAATAAGACATCTAGAATTGATAAATTAGGGTGGAAAACATCCAGGTGCTGATCATAATTCAGATCATTGACTTTTAAAAATGACAGATCGACTCCAAATTTTTGAAAATCTTCTGGCTTGTATAGACCTTGCCCACCAATAGGATTGATGTAATGAGAAGCCTCTTCATATGCGCAAATTCCAGCGATACGTGCGGTCATAGGTGGCAAACCGCTTTCTATATCACTTTTTAATTTTTCCTCAATTTCCTCATATGGCTTGTTGTTCTCCTCGATAACTGTCTTGATATCCAAAAAAGAACAAATTGACTTAATGGCATGATTATTTAGTTCCGCCACATATTCTGAGGAATTCTCCAATATAGATTCATATACATGGAAAATTTCATCGAAAAATGGAGACCTCTTATAGTTATGGAATATGAATTTTCTTGCTCCTGTCCTCCAGTCTGAAAATTCATTAATCTGAACATTAGAAATGATCGTTCCACTACGAAATTTTCTAATAGGATAGCCTATGTATGAGACATTTTGATTCGAATAATTGATAACTCTATTTCTGTTGATCCAACTGGATTTACGATAATCAACTATACTGTAAGAAACAAATTTATCGACGGAGCTTATAAGCTGAAAGTACCCTATGTATGGCAAAAAATAGGGCTGCATGATCGCTATTTTCATCTACGTCACGAAGAGTTACAGGTTATTATATTGTCTAAGCTTAACTTCCCAACTGATGTTCGAAGTTATTTATATTCTTCGGTAGCCCAATTAAGCAATAGTTTCCAAACCGAAGGAAAGCATATTTAATTTATTGAGTAATTTCCCGAAGAATCAAATTACGAATCTAAATCAAATGATGTACTTCAGCGATAATATCACTTAAAAATTAAAGATCTTCGCACCACATATATGAGATTGTATTCAGTAGATAGAACTTTGGGAATATTTTCTATTAATCAATGTTGATATTTTTTTACCTTCTGGCATTTCCCGAACTTAATGTACCAGGGGAATCAAGTATTTTTACACCAACCAAAACATCTCTGGACAAGGATTCAAGTGACTTAATATTTATTAAGCATTCAACTCAATTAAACTAATAGTTCATGACTGTAAATAATGGATTTGGAAGATATTTTGAAGATTTTGAAAAAGGATCGATTATCAATCACCAAACTTCAAAAACAATCTTCGAGAGCGACAATAATTTCTTTTCCTTATTAACGATGAATCATCATCCAGTTCACTTAAATAGTCACTATGCTGAACAAAATGAACATGGAAAAATTCTAGTAGTCGGCACTCTGGTTTTTTCATTAGCTGTGGGACTTACAGTTCCAGATATAAGTGGAAAAGCCATTGCCAATTTGGGCTATGAGTCGATCAAGCACCTCCATCCGACTTTTATCAATGATACGATATATGCTAAAACTGAGGTGCTTGATTTAATACCATCAAAATCCAAAAATGATCGAGGAATTGTATACGTGGAGACCGTAGTTACCAATCAAAAGGAAGTAGTAGTGATGAGCTTCAGAAGAAAAGTATTAGTTAAAAGAAAAGCATGAAAAATCCATATTTAATGCGTAGTTTGATGTTCGTTCCTGGACATAACGAGCGGTTATTAAATAGCGCCAGTAGATCCGATGCAGATGTTCTTTTGCTGGATTTAGAGGATTCCGTCCAACCCGAGGAATCAAAACAAGTGGCACGGGACCTAATAAAGCAGTATCTGAATGATGGTCGATTTGAAGGTCGATCAATTTTCCCCAGGGTCAATGATAGAGAAAGTGGTCAATTACTTAAAGATGTTTATCAATTGACCATTCCGGGTATTGCTGGATTCATGTATCCGAAATCCCGAACAGCTCAGGATATATATTTCTTCGACAAACTATTGGAAACGATTGAATTTGAAAAGGGAATTGAAAAAGGCCATTTCAAGATCATAGCTTTGATTGAAACTTCCGCTGCTGTCGTCAATATTAATGAAATTTGTGCTTGTTCGGATAGAGTTGTGGCCGTTGCTTATGGGTGTGAAGATTTCGTTGCAGATTTAGAAGGGATTCATGATGCAGAGGGAATGAGTCTGTTTGTTCCTCGAGCTTTAATTGCGATGGCTGCCCGGGCTAATAATGTGATCCCCGTTGATACGGTCCATATCAAAGTACATGATCTTGGTGATCTGGAAAGAAACTTGAAGATCGCCAGAAACTTAGGCTTTGAAGGAATGCTCGTGCTAAACCCTAAAGAACTTCCTATTGTTCATCAATATTTCTCACCTACCCCTGAAGAGGTAAATGATGCTCTTGACACCATACAATTGTACAATGAAAGCAAAAAAAATAATGTTGGTGTGGCTATAAAGAACAATAAGTTTATAGGGCCGCCTATGGTGACACTTGCGGAGGGCGTTTTGGAAAGAAACCGTAAGATTGAATCAAAAAATTCTAAAAGATGAAGAATCTTGTAATACTTGGAGGAAGTGGAATCGGCATGATTGCCGCATCGGTCGCACATGATCTTGGCAATTACAAAGTAAAAGGATTCTTAAATGATGTAGTTGAAGTGGGCTCCTCGATCGGGAAGTACAATAAAATTCCGGTTATAGGGAGAACAGATGATTTAGAATCATTATTAAAAGAAGATAATACTGAAATCTTCATTGCCTATGTAGGCTTATCGAAAGAGAAGGAGACTTTTGAAAAAATTGAATCACTAAAAATCCCGGCAGACAGATACGCAAACCTAATTCATCCCACGGCCATTATCCCTCGGGGGTTTTGTCATATTGGTAATGGTGTCATGATGTCCCCGTTAAGTCAACTTTCGCCGGACACAACATTAGAAGACAACTGTATTTTATTACCTAATTCATTTGTTGGGCACGACAGTACACTTGAGCGCTTTGCACACGTCGCAACAAATGGAGTGATCGGAGCAAATGTTCGAGTAGGAAAGGCCGTTCATATCGGGAGTAATGCGACCATCCGCGAAAAGGTCAATATCGGTGATTATTCTCTAATTGGTGCTGGCGCTGTAGTTCTACAGGACGTAGACTCCAATTCAGTTGTAGTGGGAAATCCTGCAAGAGTTATCCAGGAAAGGAAATAATGTCTTTGGGTTAGTTTTTCTTGTTGATTTTATGTACCACACAAGGATTCCCATAGGCTATTGAATTGTCCGGAATATCTTTAACAACCACACTTCCAACACCTATGATACAGTTATTCCCAACGGATATACGATCTTTGATCACCGTTCCTGTCCCGATCATGGTCTGTTTTCCTATAATGACTTCACCACTGATGGCTACACCAGGGTTTATCGTCGAATAATCCCCAATTTCACAATGGTGTCCAATAGTGCTATTCCTTTTTATGTTTACGAATGCTCCGATAGAGGAACAAGATGAAATACTGCACAATGGTTCCATTTGCAATCCATGGCTCAACTTAACTGACCGGGAGACATATGATGTAGGGTGGATCATATTCAAAAATTGTTCCTCTGGCATTTGAATATGATTTTTAAAAAACTCGTAGACTTGTTTTTTAGAGTTCGTACCGACCACAGATAAGGCAAAGTGGTCTTTAGGTGACAGTTTTATTGAGTCCTTGCTGAATTCCATGTACTTCACATTCCATTCCTCCAGCATTACATAAGTCCCAGTGAGATCAACAGGAATGTTTTGAATGACCTTAAATTCAGTGTAATGTCTTGCTTCATTGGCGAGTTCAATAAGTATATTGAGCAAAGAGGGGACACAACCCAATATATTTAAGGGATCTTTAACCATTTTTTCTATTATACAAACCTAATTCCCGACTCGGCATCAGTTTTTTTTCATGGATATTCATCAGCGTGTGTATCCTTTGAAGTAAACTTAAATTCGTCGCTTTAAGTGTCTTGCCCTTATCAAACCAAATGTTATCTTCTAGCCCAACCCTTACACCTAATCCCGCCGCCACGGCGTATGCATTGACTTGTAATTGGTAGCTCCCTAATCCGGCAAGGGCGATAAAATGTCCATCAGGGACTTCAGCTAAAGCGGTCCCAATCTGACTAAAACTAGCCTGAAGGCCAGCAATATTCCCAAATAATAAGTTCCAATAACAAGGACCGGTAAGTTCTTTTTTCCCGATTAAATATTTGCCGAAATTGATCATTCCCATATCGAAGCATTCTAACTCAGGATGAACGCCGTACCGGATCATCATATCCAATAATTGTTCGATGATCGTTGGTGAGTTTACTGAAGCAGTTTTGATAAAGTTCAATGAAGATAATGTCAAAGAACACATATCAGGTTGCAATTCAATTACTTCAGACCTATGTTCAAATGACGGATAATTTCTTCCTGAAGTGCTGCAACAAATAATTAGGCCAGGACAATGAGCGCGGACACCTTCAATAATTTTGTGATAGATCGATTTCTTATAGGTCGGAACCTCATTTGAATCCCTGGCATGTAAATGAACTATGGTAATACCTAACTCATATGCCTCATGGGTCTGTTCAATGATCTCGTCAGGTGATGTTGGCACACACTCCGTCTGAGATTTAGTGGGAATCATACCCGTTGGACAAAAGTTGATAATTGTTTTCATACAAGAGCGATGGAAGCTATCAGTAAATGATGAAGACTGATGGTACGATAACCTTAATCTGGATCTTCCGATCCCGAAGATCATTCCGAGGTTAAACTATTTCCTGAATTTTGGGTGAATATTCAAGGAAAGTCTAAAATACTCAATAATTGACCCTATACTCGGTTTCAGGTTTGTGATTTGCCATCGTATCTTTTTCTTCAGCACGCGACACAAATCATCGAAAACAAAATCACTCTCCCATCCTTTCCTATCAAAATATTCAAGGATTTTTTTCCTTGTTTGGATCATTCCATCAAGTTTTTCGTCTTGACGTAAAGATGAAAAACTTCCACCTTCATGTATGCGTCTTCCTATAGGTTTTACATTCGACAAAAAATATCCCTGACCATAGTGAAGCAGCTTACTTCGGAGAAGCAAATCGGCATGAAAGATTTGAAAAGTCTCTTCATGGACCTTATCTTCAACTATATTTCTGAAAACCAAAGAAGCCGTCGGTATCGCAATGGATATGGCCTGTGATTTTCCCATTGTTCGACTTTCTCCCAGACCAAGCATTAACTTTGCTTCGGTTATTTCGGATGACTCAGAAAACTTCACACCATCACTAAAACAAAAACTTAATTCCTTATTTTTTTCAAGCACATCTACCTTCTTCTGTAAATTCTCAGGGTCTGTCCAGAGATCATCTCCTTCAATAATTGCAATGTAAGGCGTATTAATAATCAGGTATGAATAGACGGAGTTGAAAAGTCCTGTCGGCTTTCCATTGATCTGAATGTTGTTTTCTCTGCTATTTAGGATCAACCTGATCTTTTCTGGAAACCTATCGGCATACTCTTTACAGATATCCCTTGTATGATCACCAGAATCATCTTCCATGATCAATATTTGATACTTAAAGTTGGTTCGTTGTGCTAAAATTGAATCCAAACACGCTGCAATAAAGCTACCGTGATTATAGGTGGTAACCCTAACTGTCAACAAACAGCCATCATCATATACTTTGTTGGCATATTCATTTAACGGTACCTTTTGATACTCCTCCACAAATTTTTCCAGCATCTATCCGCTCCTTTTATTTTATACAGTATTATCCTTTCTTTCCCTTGAGGAAAGACTGAAAAACTGGAGTGCTAAGTTCTAAAAAAATCTTCAAAGCCTGATTCTTAATTATCCAATTGCAAAAAATGTAGAATGGTAGCGAAGTAACAATTAATATCCCAATTTGTGCCAATCTCGAATAATCTTCGATGAACTCGATAGCAGTAGAACCAAATAGATACATTGCAATGGCAGTAATCAAAGTAGGGCTTATGTCTTTCATCTGCTGCAGCGTTGTATATTGTGTCAATTTCGAGCTGAAATGTGATCTCAGAAAAAAGGAAATATAAGAACTAATGACTCGTGCCCACAACAGATAAGTAATCCCAAATAGCCACCCAACCACTAAATTCATCACCACTAGTATTTTAGAATACAGCGCCAGCTTTAGGGTAAGATCTGTCCTACCGAAAACCTTGAACACATTGCCGTTTACTTGAATAACCGGATGAATCATGCTGGCAAAGACAATGATCTTGAAATAAGATATCATATCTATCCATCGTTCTGTGAGTAGCAGCACGAACAAAGGTTTTGCAATAATCCCTAACAACATGAATGTTGGTGCCAACACAAAGAACAGGCCCATAATTAGCTTTTTGTAGAAATCACTAACTTTTTTCTGGTCATCCTGTATTTTAGATAAAATCGGAAACGTGGTGGTAGAAATCACGTTTGTGATTGTTTTCCTCGGAAGTTGATTGTATTTCTCGGCCCTGTTGAAGTAGCCTAAAACAGAGATAGAAAAGAACTTGCCTATGATTAAAGAATAAATCTCTGTAAAAAGCGTATTTAGAATGTTCGTAAGTAGGAGTTTATAACCGAAGTTAAAGTGATGTTTAAACTTAGGCACACTAAATCGTAGTTCTGGTTTCCATTTTGATTTAGACCAGAAAACAACGGTATCAATTCCTTTATTAAGAAGTTCCCTAACTATGATTGCCCAAAACTCAAGACCATAAATAGCCCCTATGATACCCCCGGCGGAACCAATTAAAATACCGGGTAATTTCATAACGGCAAGCTTCTTGAATTTCAGTTCTTTGATCAAGAGTTTTTCCTGAACGACAGAAAAGCCAGAGAATATTAAGTTGATGGAAAGTATTCTCAATAAAGCAACCAATCGATCATCCTCATAAAACTCAGCGACATCATTGGCAGCGATAAAGATCAAACCGTAAAGAAGAAAACTGATGCCCAAATTTGTGAAGAAGACCGTCGAGTAATCTTCATCATCTGCCTCATTATCTCTGATTAGGGAGGCAGTTAACCCACCATCAATGACTGCTTTACCAACAGTTAGAAAAACAGAAATAATAGCAACCAATCCGAAATCTTCTGGAAGAAGAAATCTTGTTAGAATTATGGTGGTAAGAACAGTGAAAAACTGGAGAATAATGTTTTGAATGAAATTCCATTTAACACTTTTTGCTCCTTGTTTTTTAAGCGACATTACCTACCTACTTTTATCATTCTAATCTTTTGGAAGCATCGTAATTACATAGACATCAAAGTTCCAGCGATTTGTTTTTGAATCTCGAAAGGCAGATTGAAATAAAGTGGTAAGCTTAAGATTCTCGATGAAATTGACTCTGAGGAAGGTACTTCCTGAGCCTCAATATAGTTTAGTTTATTCAATGAAGGAAAGAAATACCTGCGAGCCTGAATACCCGAATCTGCAAGTAGGTCTCTAGCTTTCAAACAAGCTTCCATTGTCGGAAAAATAATTGGATAATAAGAATAATTGGGTTCACATTTTGCAGAAACAATAGGCCTTGTCACTTCTAGTCCCTGTAAAAGATCATCATAAATCTCACTTTGCTTCTTTCTGGAACTTAAGATCGCCGGTAGCTCTTCCAGGACACACAAACCTAAAGCAGCATGCAATTCTGAAGTTTTACCGTTAATTCCTAGTCCATGAAAATTCTCAGGACCATCATGCCCAAAATTACGTATATACTTCAATTGCTCATATTTATCAGTATTATTCGAAAATATGAGGCCTCCTTCACCACAGTGCATCAGCTTTGTTGCATGCAAGCTACAGGTTGATAAGTCTCCAAACTCAAAAATGCTTTTCCCATTATAAAGCGTTCCAAAACAGTGTGCTGCATCAAAAATTAAAGCTATGCCATGTTTATCGCAGATGCTTACCAAGGCTTCAATATCACAAGCATTGCCAAAACAATGAGTAGCAATAATGGCCGAAGTTTTTCCACTGACTAAAGACTCAACTTTTGAAGGATCGATGTTTAACGTATTTTCATCAATATCCGCAAAAACAGGCTTGCAGTTTTCCCATACTATACTGCTGGTTGTCGCCACATAGGTAAATGGGGTGGTAATGATTTCTCCTGTTAAGTTTAGCGCCTTTATACACATTTGTATAGCAATAGTGCCATTACTTACCAATATTGGGTTCTGTGTGTTTAATTCTTTACCGAGTTCACTTTCGAATTTCTTTACGAAATAACCATTATTGGTGATCCATTCATTAGCCCATATTTGGTCTATGTACCTTTTATAAGCGTCGCTATTAGGAAAAAAAGGTTTGGTTACAGGTATCATAGAAACTAAATAGAATCATAGTTGAAGCCCATGTCTTTCAACATGAGAAATAGAAATCTTTCCCCGTATTGTACGGAAGATTTTGAATAATCACTCCATACAAATTGCTCGGAGGGGGTCCTATTCTTATTCTTATTGATGGCGGGAGTATTTTCAAGGAGTATAAGTTGTTCTTCATCGTAATTTCCAACAGATCGAAGGAAGGAAAATAAATCTGATTTTAAGTTTCTTTGATCAAAAAAAGTGGTAACCGCCATATCCGATTTATAAGCCCTGCTTTCAAAATATTCAGTACATATTTTAGAAATGGCCTCTTCGGGCTTCTTAAAGAACATTTCCATAAATCGAATCGTTTGAGACCCAACTTCCTTTCCCTGCAAAGATGGATATTGCATTTCAATGGAAATCGAGTTGATAAGAACAAATTGGTCAATAGAAATTTTCTCTAAATCAGAAATTCTTGCTTTTTCCAAGATTTCCGGGGATGGACGTCTCTTCAGGTGATATTTGTATTCATATGCTGAAATAAGTTTATCATATGGATTTCGGACAACCGAAACCACTTTAATGTTTTGATACTTTTTGGGTATTTGACTGAACCTTCCATGCTGATTTTTAGGGCGATCAGGGAAAGATAAATTCGGTGACTTAAGCTCTAAAAAGTATTTTTCATCTAGTGTGAGTCCTAAATGTACTTTCCATCTGGGCATGTCCTTATACAACTGTTTAATGATCTTCCGACAATAAGTGCTTCCCGTTTTAGGATTATTCAAAAGAACAAAATCATTTGTAATTATCATGTACTTCAACCAGTTTCTAGTTACCTGATGTGCCTTTGTTTTCCCAAGGTATCTCTTGAATTGGCACAATCCCGAGAAATTCTGAGATTTTTGAGGTTGCCTCCTTTTCCTTAAGGTTCAATACGAGCAATTTATCATCCTGTCCTTCAAAATAATTTTTTACTTCATTATTGTAAGTGACGTAATCCTGAATCAGTGATTCTTTATTGTAAAGGTCGGTTTCCGACAGGTTGTTCCGGGTAAGACGTACAGCGTCCCATGCAAATCCTGGATATCGATACGTTGCCTTCATTAAATGCTCTTTAGTGGGTAAATTTCCATCGACACCCCATAGTTTTGTATGGAAATTTACCAATGACTTATACCAGGCTTCAGGACTATCTCTTTCAGTTAAAATAAATTTCGCATCAGGAAATTGCTGATCTAAAATTTTATAGGTTTCCGGGAGACTAAATGGAATGTCTTGGAATACTTCTCCTGCGTAAGTTGAATAGTCAATAATTTTTCTAAAATCCCTTTTTGCCCAATCAAACACAAGCATTTCAGCTTCTTGCTGATTTCCAACTTTGTATCCTAGTTTTTGAAAAAGCACCTTCAAACTAGTCGTTCCGGTTTTATTCTTACCAATACAAAAGTACTTTTGGCGCCCGCTGTATTTTAAACGAGAATAAAGTTGCTTCAATCCCTTTTTAACCATCTACCGGTTCATTATTGAATAATTATTGTTAACATCAGATGTCATATTGGCCATAAATACCTATTTCGATAAGTTTTAACACTCAGTCAATGATTTATTAGGCAAAAGAAATTATAAAATATGTAAGTACGCAGGTAAAATTTGAAATTTTGAATAAGCTGCGTTAAGCGATCCTAACAAATTCGAAATTTGAGATTTAAGGACATCTCTACTCCTTTAGATCATTTACTTCTGGCTCCTCTCCAAATAATATTTCTGACGATTTTAAGAAAATATTTAAAATCCGTTGATAAAGGGTTTTCTAGATAGGAATTAGTATAAATTTCTTCTGATTCGAAAAAGCCTTCAGGTGTAGTTGGAAGATCTGCGTAATAGGGGGGGAGTAAACCTGGTTTTGCTTTTATCCTAAGCTTTTGTAAGGATTCAGGATACACACTGAACTTGGCTTTGCTTAATGGGCGGACACCAACCAGTTTCAAATCACCCTTAAGGAAATTCCAAATCATAGGAATTTCATCCAACCATACTTTTCTTAATAACTCTCCCCAACGAGCTATACGAAAATCGTTGATGATTTTATCTCCTTTTTCCATACCGTGGTTTTCAATAAGGTAAGTTTGCAAAAATTCTGAATAAGGCCTCATCGTTCGAAGCTTATAAACTTTGATCAACTTCCCTTGATATCCAACTCTTGACAAACCAATAATCATTCCTTGATTACTACGAGGTATCGTATTTTGATTTTCCACCTTCTTAGCAAGAACATGCGTAAACCCATCTCTGGATATATAGGTTACGATTTTGAAATTACAAGAGGCAATTCTACCCAGCCCCTCAGAAGTTGAAATCGCCTGATTCTTACCTTTTGTCAAGAACAGAAATATTTTTCTAGTCCTTTTCAGTCTGGCCAGGATTCGATAAACTAAGAAATCAAAAGTATAGAACCAAATAGTTCCTAAAAGTGGCGTGAACTTCCTGTGCAGTAGATTTCTTCTGCCTTGTAAGCTTCTGAACGAAACCTGAATGTAGTCAGATACCTTAAGTTCCTGGTTAAGATCATAGAATAAGCGATCTACATCCTTTCGGTTTTGTATATCCCGTACCTCAGTAGTCTGAATACTACGGTCTAACGTTATCACTTCTTGTTCTTCCCTGAAGTCAAGAAGCAGCATGGGGTCAGTCGTATCCCCAGATTCTAGTGGCGTGTTGGCGTTGATAATTTGCATGGCTTTGAAAAATGTGGCGACACCATTCAAAATCAGTACGAATATACATGTTCTCCAACAATATCCCTCTACATTTTCGTTGGATAATCTATTTGTTCAACTGGTTGGTCACTTCCTCAAGTAAATACTGTGTAACATCAATTTTGTTAGCGATTAACTTTCGATGATTTTCATTAAACGCTTTCATCATCTCGGCTTTCTGAAGGATCTCAATGGCGCATTCTAACGATTTTTCCTGATCCTCAATACTTTCAGTGAAATTCCAGACCAGCCCATGTGTTTCTAAATCGTCTGTGTACCCTCTTCCAATATCATCCAGGTAAATCGCGGGAGTTCCGAGTAAGGCGGATTCTGAGGCCATAGTGGCACTTTCTCCCAAAACCAGGTCCGCATAATATAACGCCTCGTGCATACGGTCAATAGGTGCATTAAATTGGTATGGCTTAAGGTCATCCGGCAGTTCCATCTCAGAGGAGATAAAGACCTTCAAAATCTTAGATAACTCGTGAACCATCTTGCGCTTCATCTCCAGATTGATGCCATTGTGTCCCAAATCATGGTTTGCATTCCATGAGACAAATCGAAACAAACAAAACTTCTCATCGGGTTTTAACCCCATCAGGTCTTTGATGTCAGGATTAGGTGAGAAATAATTTGGATGCAGATAACACAATTCCATGTACCCATCAAACAGTTTTTGCTTTTTACTGATCTTTCCGTTGTAAGCTTTGGGGCTCAATACTAAATCGGTAAATGGTCTGTAAAGCAGCCGCCCAAGTTTGGCATGTTCTGTATCATCGAAGGCGATGTGCGGTTTTCCCATCAACGAAGAGACGTGTGCTGCATAGGGGGAACTGAAGCTTAGAAAAATGTCTGGTTTGAACTTTCGAGCTTCTCTATAGATGATCCAGTCACCTTTTGCGATATAGAGTAGTTTGCCTAAAGCTCCGTTACTCCCTTTGCCTCTCGAGACAAAAGGGATATTTGCCAGCTTCAATAGTTCGTGGCTGATCTCTTTGCTTCTTGCTGTAACTAATACTTCATTACCTTGTTCCTGAAAAATACGGATGAAATTTTTGAAGTAATGCACATGAGCGGGGTGTCCTATGTCGACTAAGGCCTTCATTTCTTACTGTTTTAAAGCCAGATAAAGTTTGACCATCGCCAACAACATCCAGCACTGATTCCATCTAAAGTAGTCTGTTCGATTTGTAAACCAGGCGTATTTCTGGTAGTAGAATCGACCGGAAGTGGCTCTCATGTTTTGAATAGTCCATTTGTAAACATTTAGGGACTGTCCAAGATTTTGCTTTTCTATCGCTCTAAACCGGGCTAGCGAGATAATACCCTGGCTTTGGTTATGAATATCTACAGGATAAACCTTAGGTATTCGCCAATAGGCGTATCCATCTGTATGAAATTGTTTTTCCCTGTAATAGCTCAGCCCGTTTTTGATCGCCTCCTGATAATTACCATCAGAGAGATTATAGATCTTGGTTAGAATGTCTATCGAGTCTATTACATAACCTTGATGAAAATCGATCTGTTTTTTAGGCTTGCCCGTATCCGGAGAATGACTGTAGTACCACGAGCCATCTTCATTTTGTGTATTCAAAGTATACTGGAGTACTTCCTTGACGATTGGCAAGTGCTCCTGGGTATCCGAAAGCTCATCGTCATAAGCTAATATCTCCGCAGCAAGCAAATTCGCGTTGATAACCAGATCTCTTTGAACCGGAGTGTATGAATAGCACCTGGAATGCCCTTCAAAAGTAGTACAATGCACGTCATTTTTAACAAAAGAGGTTGCAGATTTAATCAACTCCTTGACCCTTTCGTCTCGACTGACCCGGTAATAAGCCATAAGTCCGCGTGCAATGAAAGCAGTAACCACTACACTGGGTGTAAAAGCATGAAATATGGATCTATCGCTTCGAGGCCAATCATAATTGTATCCCCAGCAAGCCCCACTGTATCCTTCACTTCTATGATCATAAAGCCATTGAAAAATTTCCTTCGCCTTGTTTTCAATTTGTGGTATATCAACAGTTTCAGACTCTATCAATAAAGAATAACTATGCAACAAAAGACCCATCCCTTTTGGGTTAATCCCCTTTTTCACTCCTAAGAGTCTTCGTAAATTGATCGGCGACCGTTTCACTACCTGGTTCGTTAGAAAGGAAATCCAATGCCCGAACTTCTCAAATGGAATTACGGAATTATGTGAGTCATACAAAGAGTAACCTCTGTAATTCTGTTTCGAGCAGTAGGATTCTAATTTTTTGATATGGTCAAACAACCGATTGGCGGTTTCGGTATTGTTTTCATTCATTTTGCAACGTTTGTTAATGAGCTTAGTTAATAATAATGCAATGATATGGGTAACTGAAACTTACGATTTTTTGAATTAAGCTGAGAGGAACATCAGGAGACAATATGCTTTGAACTCTTAACGATCTGATTCACCATATTGGCAAGGCTAGCCTTACTTTTAATGATCTCACGACTTTTTGTACCCATTTCCAAAATACTCTCTGGGGACTGCTCGGCAAAAAAAGACAAACACTTTTCAAGGTCCTCGACTTTGTAATCGAAATCCAGGATAAAGCCATTCACCTTGTTTTCGATCAAATCATAGGCGGTTCCGTCACCGGGTGTGGTGATTACAGGAAGTCCATGAGCCATGGCCTCATTTACAGCCAACCCTCCGGTACCTGGCAATAGAAATACATCTGCACCTTGGAAAAATGCTTTTACCTCGTCACCGTATTTAGGTCCGTGAAATATTATTTTATCTGACAACCCATATTCATCAACCATCTGCTGTAGTGTCGAAATAATCTCACCATTCCCCACCACATCAAACCTAAAGTCATAACCTTTCTCAGCCAGAATCCGAAATGCCTCAATGGCCGTATCCAACCGCTTGTTATTGAATATTACACCTACAAAAAGGAACTTCAACGGTACACCTGCGGACCTCAGTTGCTTCGCTTCTGCCTGATTGTAGATGCCTTCCACGTTGATGGTATTTTGTGCTACATATATCCTTTCCTTTGGATAACCTTGTTTAATAAGCTGTTCCTTGAACATCGTCCCATAAGTAAGGTAGGTATGGGACTTTTCAATAAAAGTAGATTTAAACCAAGCTTTCACGTAGCGTTGCACAGGACTTAAGTCCGTTCGGCGGTCACCTGAACCGGAGCCCCATAACACATATGGTATACGCCGACGCTGCAATTTTAGTAGCAGGAGGTTGTAATTGATTTTGCCGGCGTGATAAAGAATAATCACTTTATCTGGACTGGTTCTCATTACACTTGAAATGAGCTTCTTTTGCCATTGGATCTCGAACTTGGCTATTGTCAGGCCTACTGTTTCATTATGAATAAGTTCAAACCCTTCAGCCTTCACTTCCTTGACACTCTTTTTACCTGCATTGGTGCCAGTGATCACGGTAAGCTTAATGCCTTTTTTCTCGTACTCACTACTTAACAAAGTAAGCAAGTCAATTCTGTAATGAGGTAAAACTGGTAATACTAAGGTTACTTTTTGCACTTAAATCATCGATTGACGGTAAACAATTAAAAATGGGAAGGTAAAAACCTTTAGTCCCAGTGATTCAAGTTTACTTAATTTATAAGGACTAGAATCTGTCTGAATTCTTGAGCCAAGTACAGGAATGTCCAACATCTCTTCATCAAAAGTGATATTTAAAAACTTGCATAAATCCTGAATGATCTTACGTTTATCAGCTTTGAAATTTTCGTAGCTAATAAATGTGCTATTTTTTGGCCTGAAAATATTTCCGAACAAAATTGTACAATTAAACATGATTGCCGTGTATAAAAGCATAGTAAACCTGCGAGAAAATGAAGTCATTTTGTGTTTGTTAAACTGGGAAAAGGCCATTGTAAGTGGATCCCTGGCCAGAAACACAAATTGGCTTTTAGGGAAATGTTTTTTCAGCGTGGGAAAATAAGCAATATGTAGAGGAAACTTTGCCCCACAGAATTCCTTATTTTTTTGATCCGAGTCGAATTCCAATATCTTGCTCACTAACCCCCAATATGTTAAGTTGGCAGTATTGGTTTTTTCCAGGAATTTTTGAAATTTTTGGGCAACAAAATCATCAGATTTCCAATAGGAAGCGTTTTTAAGATTTTCCAGTTCTTGCGCGAGCAATCCAACGTTTTTGTTACTGCTAAACTTCTGATAACACTTGTAAACTGTATTTCCTTTGTTCTTTTTATGTAGGTGTAGCTCTCTCGTCACATTATATGTTGTGTGTTCATTGAGCACGTGCATATAGCCCTTACTCGCCGTTCTCGAGCATCCAAGGAAAAATACCATACGATCACCTTTCATTTTGTTGATCAATTGAATCTACATTCTCAATACATTCCAAAGCAATGCTAGTCCTATTGTACCTATTTGAAAACCCAGGGCGACTTCAATTATTAGTTTTTTATACTTTATTCCTTTTTCGAATAAATAATACATGCCAAAAAAGCCTAATATGTACATGAAGGGTAGATGGGGTAATGAATAACGTAATTTAAAAGTACTGTCAATGATGATCAACCCCAGGGTTTCTAGTAACGTAAAAGAAACGATAGGTAAAAGGTGATGATGACTATCCCTGAATACATAAAACAGCCCGATGATGGCAAAGAAAGAAATGGCCATTTTCAGGATTAAAGAGGCGCCAAAAACAGAAACATCCGACAATCTTTTCCTGGCGTGTGGTATGAGTGTGGGGAGCGGACCAATAACTCCTGAAACAACGACAATGGGAAGACTAATCTTGGATGCTTGTTCCTCTCCTTTATAGACGGTTGCATTTTGGCGGTTAAAATTCACGATTTTTAATGGTTCTCTGAAAATAAATATGACTGATAGCACACTGAGGAATAATACGGAGGCCACCAGTATTTTTTTTAGATTCAGCCCATTGCGAAAGAGCATTCCTCCAAGTGCGGCTATGAACAAGAAAAGTGCTACTTCTATTCTAAAAAAGCCCAACATCAAGCCGCTGCATAGCATAAGGAAAAGGAACACCTTACGATTATTCAACGAGAATTGAAGCATGAAGTAAAAGAACACCAGAATGAAAAACAACATCACTGGTTCTTTTAACCCAGAGATCAAAAACCAAATGTTAAAGGAGGATATGGAAAAACAAAGGGCCGCAAAAATAGCGTACCTCTTTAGCATGAATTTGTGACTAATCTTAAAAATCAGAAAAGTATTTAACAGGTTCACTAGTAAGTTCACAAACTTTACAAAAAGCGGAGAATCGATTATTTTATAGAGATTAGCCACATAAAAAATCATACCCATATCATCCAGACCATACTTGGTTTCGGACATTAGCTCGTTAATTCCCATAAACACATTGTCCTTGGAAACTTGTCTTCCTGCCTGATCATAAAATGGTGCATCGCTAGGAACATATTGGAATAGTAAATCTGTATGTTGATTAATTGAAAACACGTAGATGCAACCTGCCGTGAAAGGAACTACAAAAGAGAAGAATAAGAGGTGTCGGACCCGGATATTTTTCCTCGAGAGCAGAAATAAGACCACCATTGTGAAAGCCAAAATATATCCAAGGTTGATCACGAATACATCCCAAAACTCAAGGTAGCGATCGAAAAAAGCGACACCTAAAATCAAGACGATCAGAATGGTAGACAGGATATAAATCACAAAAATCCGTTTCATGATAATGCTTTAGTGGTATCCTAATTCTGACAAGTTTCGATTCAAAGATTTAGCTAATCGCTCGTTATCTTCACTGAATAAAGCAGAGATTCTCTCATGTTGCTCATTAGTAAGGATTAACTTATCGCCAGGAAATATACTGTCAAATAACCTGATGACACGAACAAGGGAAACGTAGATCAACTTTGGTATTCTTGTTCGAACTTGATCAATTTTAGGTTGTTTTGATCGGATCAACAGACTGTTCAATATTCTAACCCAGTTTAGTGCTCTTTTAGATAGCCCTTTGCGTCGAGACCTGAATTTTGCTGGTTTATAGGTGAAAGTTAAGCCCGTGAATTGATTTAGCTCTTCAACGATTTCAGCACCACGCTTGTTGATTTCTTCGTAAATCAGAACTTTCACATTTTGTTCTTCAAATGAGTCATTAAGTGCGCACTGAATACGATGGTAGCGATTATCGAAATAATTCTCATCACCTTCAATCATTGCATCTAAAAATTCCTGAAAATGCAGTTTACCCCCACTTCCGACAATAAATTGTGAATACCTGGATACAATGAGGTGGTACTGATTCCGAATAACAAGGATCACCTTGGGATGTTCTGAACGATCGATTATTCTGGTGAAAACTTTTGGGAGTGCACTAAATCTTGTAACGCGTACACGATGTAAAATGGGATGCCACTCCGGTAGAATAATATGTTCATCACTTTCTAATCTAATCAAACCCAATTCTGCGCCCCTCTGTCCTTCCTTAGGTTCTTCAACATCAAACTTTCCAGACTTGTAACAATAGTCAACATCATTGACCTCCTGAAAAATAGACTGCAAGTATGTGGAGGCAGATTTTGAAAATCCGATATGTACAATTTCAGGTTTCATTGAATAATTATTCCAAAGTTTTCCCATTTATGGGTCCCTAAAAAACTTGTGTAAGCAAACCTTTTTTCATTCAACTGCTCCAGGCAAAAATTTAGGTTTTCAAAATTCTCAGACAATGTCAAACCTATTTCATACTCTTCCATTACTCTAGGTAGTACACCGATGTTCATCGTGATGGTAGGAGTACTGGTACTTACTGCAGTGTAAACGCTGTATGGCATAGACCAATCATCATAACCGGTCCAATAAAAATCAATGTGATGTGCTAACTCCGATAAATCAAGCGACACTAAACTGTTCACGAAGAAAATCTCAGGGGCCGAAACCAAAAATTGATGTAATTCCTGGTTTTCAATTTCTCTTAAATCTGAAACGACTAAAAGTTTGAGGTTTTTGCCTTGTTTTTTAGCCGCTTCAATTAGTTTAGGAATGTTCTCCAAATATTTTTTCTTTTCTAAAACTGATCCGGCGCAAAACCCTAAATATCCATTTTGAGGTCGAAATGACTTTATGCTCGTGAGCAAATCTGTCCATGATAGGGATCTAAAGGCATTTGGACCATTGAGCATCTTCTTTTCACCAGCCTCTTTAGTGGAATGAATCGAAACGTTTCTTTCATACTCACCAAAGCTTATGGGTAAGATTTCACCCCTAAAGTCATGAAATTTCTCCTTTGCATACTTTACCAAAATAGGGTCAAGTACCAGAATCTTCCGGGCATCACGTATCGTTAACTTCCTCCGAATTCTCAGTATTGCTGGGAAGTTCTCATGAGACTCGCGATTAATGTTGTGACATACCCAATAAAATTTAATACCCCTAAGTTTTAAGTAGAACAGTAGGCATATTTCTGTACACAAGAGTAGGATACTTTTGAGTAGACTCGGGTAATCATTCAAGTACCGTTGAATTACGACAACTTCTCTTGCTTTTAGCTTGATTGTTTTTTTGAAAACCTTCAGGCCAAAGGAAATTCTGGATCCCTTAATCAAATGTATATTGACACCTTCCGGGGCAGCCTCTTTCCATTTTTTGGCCTTGAAATCATTTCCTCGAATCAGATAAAGCATGTGCTTAGGTTACCATTTTGATTGAATATATAACTTCGACTCAATGGCAAACAACAGGCAAAAACCCAGGAAAAACCCTATAAATACCGAAAGGAATAATGATTTTATGATATTGGGGGAAGCCGGTTTTCTCGGGAGAATAACTGGCTGTATGGTTGTAAAAACAGGTTTTACCTCTTGAAGTTCTATTTTTTTATTTTCGAGTTGAGCAGCTATCTGATTGTATAGGGAATAGGCAAGCCGGTAACTATCATTAAGACTTTGCTCTTCTGTGAGCCCTGAAGAACTAGAAACAATCCTATTTGAATCTTTGTAAGTGGCTAGGGCTTGCTGTGCTTTCTCGTATTCTCTTTTCTTTTCATCATGCAAATTTTGCATAAATTCAACTTCTTGCTTGATCTTTTGTGTCTTGTAATCCCGGACAAATGCCTCCAATTTCTTTTTTACGTGATCCGTAAGAATAGCCGATGGCTCCGGTTCATTCAAAAAGCATTCGATAGTAATCGCTCCGGTAGTTTGATCGGTATCTATGGTAATAGCTTTCGCCAAAAGAGAGGAAGCCACTACTTCACTGGGACTTAATTTGATAAAACTTTCAGTTTCAACACTAAGTTGATTTTTTCCTCTGTCTGCACTGGATGACCGGAAACTTCTGAGGATCTTGAAAGGGAGTCCAATAGTGTATCTTCTCAGGGCTTTCAATAAGTTGTCTTCATCAGTTTTAAGGAGGTAATCTCTCAAAACAATACCATCACCATACTTTTTTGAATTAACTATAATAGCTAATGCTTCCTCCTGAAATGGACGTGAATTTAGAATATCTGGATAAACAGCAGGAGACATCTCACCAGTACTAGTTAGGCCAGCGCTTGATATGCCTGCAAGATTTGCTAATCTTGAAAATCCTCTTCCTGCAGAATTAGGACTTACTTCTCGAAGAATCACCGTTTTAGAGGCATACTCATCAGGCGACAGCAGACTGAAAATAAGTCCTAATAGGAGACATGTGGCCACAGTTATAATAATGAGTTTCCTCCGCTTCCAAATAATCTTAATTGTTTTCGTTAGATCTAAATCTTCCTCTTCAAACGAATTCATTAACCTCTTTTTTAAACGATGACTTTAGAGACGTTGGATTAATAATATTAAACCTACAACGGAACCTACGGATGTTATCGTATTTCCTAGATTAAATGGTGTTCTTGGTCCTTTTCTACCTACGATGATCGTGGAGCCTGGTTCGATATCAGGATAGTTTCTGAAAAATAAAAATCGCTTTACCCGAGCCATCTTACCATTGGGGTAAAGAACGGCACTGAACCTTTTGCTTGACTCTTTAAGGAAACCGCCGGCATCACCTACATATTGCTTGAAACTTTTATTCTCTTCAAACTTCAAATTCATGGTGGTTCTGATAGCACCACTTACCCGAACGGTTTGTAACTCTGTAGGAATCGAAATTATATCTCCAGTTTTAACAAAAATATCACTCTCAGAACCCGGATTTTCTATCGCTTTATCAAGATCAATGGCCACTACCTCATAATTGGAGAATGAGGAAGAAAGCAAAGAATCCTTGGACGTATTAATAAGTGAAGCTCTTACATCAAATAAAGGGGAAGTACCAGAGTTTTCATTTATCGAACTTATCCTTTCTTTCCTGCTGGAAATCGGGTTCCCTTGACCAATAATTACACCTGAATTTTCGAAAATATTTGAGCGGAGTTCTTGCAAGTTTTCCAGATCCAGATTCAGATTGTTGGGACCCGAGTAAAATTCGCTTCTTCTTACGAGGATTGCTCCTTTTGGGTAAGCTTTTGGGGTAAAGCCCTCAGCCCTTGAAACAATACTAGACAAGCGCTCATTTGAGCTCAAAATTGACATCCTTCCAGGCGAGTTGATCTCTCCCACGATCAGAACTTCTTCATTCAAAGTACCAGGCTTGCGCTTAACATGGACTCGATCAAAAGGAGTCAATTCAAAATCTGAAGAATTCTCTAGGTCTATGCGATAAACGTCGTTATCTAGTTCATTTTGATCTCTTACCGATCTTGTGATTTCTACCACTTGATTGGCAGATATCTGCAATCCTCCGGCAATATAAATCAGGTCTTTTAATGTCGTATTCTTCAAAAATGGATATAAGCCTGGGTTTCGTATTTGACCCGTGATCTGTAAGTACGGTTCCTGAGATAAACCATATATCGATTTAATCTCGACCACATCTTCAGGGGCAAGTTTTAAAGACCTTGTGCCATTCATGATCTCGGATAGGTCTAGTGTAATCAATTCTTGTTCGTATTTGTCATTTAGTCGGTATACAAAAACCTGTGTTTCAAATGCATCACCCCGCAAGCCCATTGCTTTAGTAATCAGATCTTTCAAAGTCATATCTTCTTCTAATGGATATGTTCCAGGCTGCTTTACTGCTCCCTCGATGACTACTCGGTTCGTATAAGCGGCATTTCTAGTTCTTGCCCTAATTGCATCTCCAGCATTTAATTGAAAACTTTCTAAATCACCTGAATCTAATTCAATGAGGTTTAGCCCATTACTCTCAATTCTTTCCACAATAATCTGATCACGTCTGGCCTGATCTGTAAATCCACTGGCAAAGCGGATCAAATCAGCAAGGGTCTCCTCGGATCTTAACTCGTAGAAACCCGGTTTTTTAAACTCCCCACGAACTTCTACCCTGGAAAGATATGGCTTAACCAGAATCACGTCGCCCTGTCTTAGTAGTTCATCGTTCTCCTTGATGCCATCAGTCAAAAATCCATAAATATCAATCTTAGATTTGATTTTCCCATCTCTAATCAATTCAATTGCTCTCATGGTACCGTTAGGAGTAGGTCCGCCACAAGCGTGCAGGGCTGTATATACCGTGGACAAAGAATTTAAAGTGTAATCTCCTGGAAGTACAACATCCCCCACCACTGTCACATTGATGGATCGAATCTGGCTTAAGGTTATTAGTGCAAAAGTTGAGGCATTGCCATTGCCATCCGGTATCAATCCTTGATAAATGGAATTCAATTTCTTCAACAATGCCGATCTCACCCTTTGGATGCTTAACCCATTAACATAAACGGGCCCTAGGTTAGTAGGCTTAATAAAGCCGTCAGGCCGTACCACCAAATTCATGGTAAGTTCCGTCTTTCCCCATAATTCCACGTTGATCTCATCTCCTGGACCAAGGATGTAATTCGTTGGTGTCGGTAAATTCAAATTAGGTTGGAATGTTAAATTTTGCGAACGGAATATATTGATTCCAAAAACCACATTTCCACCGGTTGACGCAGAATTAGCTCGGATTTGAGGTGGACTGGTATTCGTAATAACCGGCGCGTCTCTGACTGGATTCACTGGTTGGTTTTGTGCCGGGCTTGCTGAAAATACCTGAGACCTTAAATCAGCGATTTGGCTTGCATTTAGACCATTTTGACGAGCCAGTTGCTCCAATTGTTCTATACTGTACCCGTCCCTAATTGCACGTTGAGCTAAGGCCGAAAAATCCTGACCCTGTGAATAGTAAAATACTACCATTACGACCAGGGTACTCCAGGCACGACTAAAGATTCGCTTATGCATAGATATTGGCTGTTTATTTTTTAGTTCAATTCCGATGAAAGATATTGATTGTATAAAAAAACGCAAATCTAACTTATTGCCGACAAGGAAGTTTACTACCGAAGTAAAAATTACATCGATATTCTCATGTATTCAAGGGATATTATCACGGAATATTATCACGGAATATTATCACGTATGACTGATTAATTGAGAAAAAGAGGTTGACCTCAACTTGTTCTCAATAGATGTGAATCAAAACAAATACGGCAAAGCTCAATATCAGAAAAGAAAGACATACAGGAGACGAAGCTCAAGCAAGATATTCAATCCCTCGTATTTCCAGAAGGAATCAGGTATAATCGAGAAAAAGACGAAGTTCAAACCGAAAGAGTAAACGTATATTTCAATGTAATATCCACACTATCAGCTCATTACAAAGAGGAAAAAGAAAAGGAAAAGTACTCTAAAAATACTTTCCTCATTTGGTGGCCTCGTTATCTTCGAACCTAAGACACATGACAGAATTTGAAATCTAATCCCGACAACAAGCGCAAAGAGATTCCGGCCATTTTTCAATTTCAAATAAAAACTAAATCGAAAAATGCCGGAATGACTGGATCGCATAGAAGCTTGTATCTTACATCTCGTCCTTCACCTCTAACAACTTCCTGACCTTGCGGATCAGTTTGGCACTTTCGGTGTAGTTGAGGGTTTGTTGGCCGTCGGAGAAGGCTTCTTCGGGGATGTTGTGGGTCTCGAAGATGACGCCATCAGCTCCGGCCATGACGGATGCTAACGCTACTGGCTCGACATGGTCTCTGATTCCTATCCCGTGTGAAGGATCTGCAATTACTGGCAGGTGAGTCTTGTCCTTTAGTATTGGAATGGCGTTGATGTCGAAGGTATTTCTGGAGGCTTTCTCGTAGGTACGGATACCTCGTTCGCACAACAGCAGGTTTTCATTTCCAGCAGAGAATACGTACTCTGCGCTGTACAATAGCTCATCGATAGTACCTGAGATACCGCGTTTGATCATCACAGCTTTATCCACTTTACCGAGTTCATCCAGCAAATTGAAATTCTGGGTGTTTCGGGCTCCGACCTGGTAGATGTCCACGTAATCGTACATTTCCTCGATCTGGGAAACTTGCATTACTTCGGTCACGATCTTAATGCCTGCCTCGCGCGCGAGTTTGTACCAGGTTTTCAATCCTTCGATCCCTAAACCTCGGAAAGAGTAAGGGGAACTTCTTGGTTTATAAACACCACCTCGCATACAGGTGATGCCATTGGCTTTCAGGTGATCGATGGTACTTTGGATGTTCTCCTCGCCTTCGATGCTGCAAGGTCCGGCCATCAAACCGAAGTGACCTCCGCCTATTTTCACGTCATCACCTAAATCAATGACCGTCCGATCTACTTTCCATTTGCGGGAGACGAGTTTGTAATCGTCGCTTACGATGTGGATGTCTTCGATTCCGGGTAAGTGACCGATTTCGCGTACGTCGAATGCGGCTTTACCGATGCCCACCAGGTAGTCTCCTTTTTGGGTCTTTACTTCGGTGGTTTTGTATTTGAGTTCGTTTACTCGATTGATGACGTCTTGTTTGGTCGTCGGGTTGATGGTGTTATTGAATTGGATGATCATGGGTTATCATTTTTTATAGTCCTTGAGCTTTCAAATCCCCCACCCTTCGGGCACCCCCTTTAGAAGGGGGACTTGATCCCTAAAAAGTGGGGATTATTCTAAACTTCTTGCGGGCTATTCTTTTTAATGTTTTCAATAAAGTTTTTAATGGCTGCTTCGGAACTGTCTTCTTTCAATTGCTTGATGAAGGCGCTGCCGATGATGGCGCCGTTGGCGTATTGACAGGCTTTGGTGTAAGTCTCGTGGTTAGAGATGCCGAAACCGATCAATAGCTTTCGTTGCAGATTCATGTCGTTGATGCGCTGGAAATAGGCTTCCTGATTTTCAGAGATGTTCGACTTGGCTCCGGTGATGGCCGCACTGCTCACCATGTAAATGAACCCTTGCGAATGCTCATCGATCTCTCGAATACGCTCCTCTCCCGTCTGCGGTGAAATCAGGAAGATGTTGTACAAACCATACTCCGCCAATACCGCCTTGTAATGCGTTTGATACTCATACATCGGTAAGTCTGGCAAGATCAGGCCATCAATTCCTACTTCCTGGCACTTTTGGCAAAAGCGCTCAAAACCATATTGCAGGATTGGGTTAATGTAACCCATTAGCAGCACTGGGACATTTACTTCCTTCCTTAATTCAGCAAGCTGCTCAAAAAGCAACTCCAGGGTCATGCCGTTGGCCAAAGCAGTCTCTGAACTTTCCTGGATCGTTGGGCCGTCTGCAACCGGATCAGAAAATGGCACCCCAATCTCGATGAAGTCGGCTCCGTTTTGATCAAGGGCCTTCGCAATACGAAGCGTATCTCCAAGCTCAGGATAACCTGCTGTGAAATACACGTTCAGGAGGTCTTTTCCGCGTTCCTCAAATATTTTATCAATTCTGTTCATTTTATTCTGTGAAGAGGGATTACAACATATGTTAATCCTACTCTCCATTAATACTTATTTCAAATTATCCGTCAGTAGTCGAAAGTCCATAGTTTTTAGCACCCTTAAGTAGACTGTCGACTATGGATTCTTCGCTATTGGCTTTTACTAATATTTCCCCCACTTGATGTAGGTGTCTAAATCTTTGTCTCCTCTTCCCGACAGGTTGATCACCACCACTTCGTCATTGACCAAATCGAGTTGATCTAATGCTGCGAAGGCATGGGCCGTTTCGATGGCGGGAATGATCCCTTCTAATCGGCTCAACGCAATGCCCGCTTGCATGGCTTCTTCATCGGTCGCACTCAAAAAGGTGCCACGACCCGAATCGAACAAGTGAGCATGAATCGGACCAATACCAGGATAATCTAATCCTGCGGAAATAGAATATGGCTCCACTACCTGACCGTCTTCTGTTTGCATCAACAGGGTTCTACTCCCATGTAATACGCCTTCTTTTCCCAGGGTTGTGGTTGCTGCGGATTTACCGCTGGTGTTCCCTAATCCAGCCGCCTCTACCGCGATCAGTTCCACGGACTTATTATCCAAAAAGTGATAAAAAGCACCGGCTGCATTGGATCCTCCGCCTACACAGGCAATTACCCGATCCGGGGCATTTCTTCCTTCCTCTTCCTCCAACTGTGACTGGATTTCTTCACTGATCACCGACTGGAACTTTGCCACCATATCAGGATATGGATGTGGCCCGACGACCGAACCAATGATATAGTGCGTTCCCACCGGATCACTGATCCAGGCCCGCATGGCTTCATTGGTTGCATCCTTCAAGGTCTGACTGCCGGATGTAGCCGGCCGAACTTCCGCCCCAAGGATCTTCATGCGTTCTACATTGGGTCGCTGACGTTCCGTATCCAGCTTACCCATGTACACGATGCAATCCATGCCCATGAGTGCACAAACGGTAGCTGTTGCCACTCCGTGCTGTCCAGCACCTGTTTCGGCAATTATCTTCTTTTTACCGAGAGCTTTCGCCATGAGGATCTGTCCAATCGTATTGTTCACCTTGTGGGCACCGGTGTGGCACAAGTCTTCTCTTTTGAGGTAGATCTTCGCCCCGTACTTTTCCGACAATCGCTGTGCGAAATACAAGGGTGTCGGGCGTCCCACGTAGGTTTTCAATAGCGCCCGGAACTGTTCCTGAAAGCCATCACTATTCATGATGCGCTCATAGTTCTCTCTCAACTCCTGCACATTCGGGTAAAGCATCTCGGGAATGTAGGCTCCTCCAAACTTCCCGTAATATCCATTCCCATCTACTGCAAAGTGCTCCGTATCCTTCAACATAATGCTTGTTTTAATGCTTTTACTTTTTCGACATCCTTCATTCCGGGCGCCAGCTCAAACTTGCTATTCACGTCGATCCCCCAGAGTTTTGGGATGGCTAGTTTTTTAATGTCTTCTATATCTTCCAGTCCAATGCCACCACTCAACATGAATGGTTTTTCGGATGGATACTCATTCAATATGGCCCAATCAAATTTTCGTCCGCTTCCCCCGTAATTACTGGTTTGGGTATCGAACAAAAAGATGTCCGTGTAGGGCTCCCATTCCTTAATCGCTTCACTGGGCATCTGGTCTTGCACACCAAACACTTTGATGATCTTGATACCTTTTGCATGAAGTTTCTTTCCATACTCAAGGGCCTCATCTCCGTGTAGTTGTACATAGTCCAGGCGAAAAGCAGCGACGTTTTCCAACAACTCCTCTAACTCTGCATTGACAAATACGCCGACTTTATGTCCCTGAAAGGCCCAGACTTTTTCCAATACCCAGGCATCAGGAGTGACTAATCGTTTGGACTTCTCGTAAAAGATGAAGCCCATGAGATCCGGTTGAAGCGCACTGATGGCTTCTATGTTTTCCGGATTTCGCATGCCGCAGACTTTGAGTTTCATTCTGATTATAATTCTATTTCATTTAACACACCCTAAATATCCTCTACAAATTCTCGTAAGTTAAGTTTCGTCTACGACCCGGTCACTGCGAAGAAATGAATCGGACCGCCTGGTCGGTCAACACCGAAGCGGCAGTCTTTCTGAATTTCTGCTTCGAAACCATATTTGAGATTGCTTCTTAGCATCGCAATGACGATCCATTTCTATTAACTTATGAGAATTGAATCTCTCTCAAGAGGACCCACCCCCGGCCCCTCCAAGGAGGGGAGAATCAGGACCTTAAAGACTTAATCTGTTTAATAAAGGAACCACATGCTGCGGAGGGTGTTCCGTGTTGCATGAAATATTCTCCAATTAAAAAGCCTTCAAATCCATGTTCAATGAGGTCAGCAACGACCTGAGGATCATTGATACCACTTTCTGAAACTTTCACGAAATCATCAGGGATCAGGCTAGCCAGCTTCCTTGATGTTTCAACTGTCGTTTCAAACGTATCCAGATTGCGGTTATTCACTCCCAATAGATCTACCTCCGGGCAAATGAAATCCTGCAATTCTTTTTCACTGTGCACTTCCAATAACACCTCTAAGCCCAGGGTATGCGCGAACGCTGCCAAAGACTTCACTTTTTCAGGTGTAAGGATGGCTGCGATCAACAAGATCACATCCGCTCCAATTGATTTCGCTTCAATGAGCTGGTATTCTTCCAGAATAAAGTCTTTCCTCAGGATTGGACAGAAGTTGAACTTTCTGGCCTCACTCAAGTCTTCACTTTTTCCTCCAAAATATTTGTTATCGGTCAAAACTGACAAGCCAGATGCACCAGCCTGCATGTAACCAATGGAAGTTCGCTCGATGGATACTTTAGGGTTTATGACGCCCTTCGAAGGGGACTTGCGCTTGATCTCGGCGATAATCCCCGCCTTATCTTCCCTTCTGATGTACTTCTTCAGCGAAACCGGATTGCCTCCAAAGTAGATGCTTTGTTCCAGCAGTTTTACCGGAAAAAGCTCTTTTCGCTCCTGTACTTCCTTTTGCTTATCCGCAACGATTTGATCGAGAATGTTCATTTTAACTATTGATCTCAATGAATTTTTTGAATGATTGTAATGCTTTTCCTGATTCGATGGATTCCCGTGCCTGATTGACCCCTTCTTCGGTGCTGACTTTCTTAGCCACCGAAATAGCAAGGCCTGCATTGGCAAGTACCGCACTCTTCTGCGCTTCCGTTGCCTTATTCTCCAGCACATTCGTGAAAATTGTCGCCGAATCGTTAATGGTTTCACCACCACTGAGTTCTTCCATCTTTAGTTGAGGCAGTCCCAGATTATTTGGACTCATGACTTGCTCTGCTTTGTTACTGATCACTTTGAAATCACCGGTCAGGGAGATTTCGTCGTAGCCATCCAGTGCATGCACGATCATGAAATTGGCATCGCCTTTTTGATACAGGTAGCCGTACAAACGGGCCAATTCCAGACTAAACACTCCTACCAATTGATTTTGAGGAAATGCCGGATTCACCATAGGCCCCAACATGTTGAAGAACGTTTTCACGCCTAGTTCTTTCCGAACGGGCCCTACATTTTTCATGGCTGGGTGAAACATCGGAGCATGCAGGAAACAGATTCCTGACTGGTCAAGGCTCTTTCTAATGACATCCTGATCGTTACCGAATTTGCATCCGAACGATTCTAACAAATTGGATGAACCACATTTACTGGACACACCATAATTTCCGTGCTTGGTCACATGCTGACCCGCACCAGCTGTGACAAAAGAGGATAGTGTCGAAATGTTAAAGGTGTCTTTCCCATCCCCCCCAGTCCCACATAGATCGATGGTGTTAAAATCTTCCAATGGCACACGGACACAAAGTTCCAACATGGCATTTCGAAATCCTTCCAACTCATCTACGGTAATGCTTCGCATCAGGTAAACGGTCAAAAAAGCCGCCATCTGACTGTTGTTGTACTTCCCTGATGCCAGGTTCGAGAGTACTTCTTTGGCCTCTTGTTTGTCAAGAGATTGATGCCTGAATAGTTTATTGAGTATTGCCTTCATTAGCTAATGTTCTTTTCTTGGTTCATGAAAAAGATTTTGGGGCCTCCTTTGAATAAACCCCTAGCCCCTGAAGGGGAAATATCACACTCCCCTTTAGGGGACATTGGAGTAATCCCAAGTACATCTGGCGCATAACCAAAATCTTTTTGAAGCTTGATTATTGTAGATATTGCCTTCATTTCAGCCTTGTTTCAACCAGTTTTCAATCATTTTCTTTCCGTGCTCGGTCATGATAGACTCAGGGTGAAATTGAACCCCTCGCACATTGTATTGTTTGTGTGCCAGTCCCATGATCCTGCCTTCTTCACCACGTACGGTAATCTTCAAATTCGCCGGTAGACTATCTGGCTCGATGACCCAGGAATGGTAGCGACAGACGGTGAACTTTTCAGGAATATCCTCGAAGAGCACATCACCCGCAGCATCTATTTCCACTTCAGTGGTCACGCCGTGATACACCAGTGGCAGGTTATACAATGTAGCCCCAAATGCTTCTCCGATGGCCTGATGGCCTAAACAAACGCCCAGGATATTTTTGGTTGGCGCGTATCGCTTGATCAACTCCGGCATAATCCCGGCATCTTGCGGGACACCCGGACCCGGAGATAACAAAATATCGTCGAATTGATCCACCGCATCGAGGGAGATCTTATCATTTCGATGCACCTCCATCTGGTCACTCAATCCTAATTCTCTCAGAATGTGCACCAGGTTGTAGGTGAACGAATCGTAATTATCTAAAACCAGGACTCGTCTCATCGGGCTGATAATTTTTCGGCTTCTTCCATGGCTGTCTGTAATGCCGCCAGTTTATTGTACACTTCCTGCACTTCGCTCTCTGGGCTGGACTTAGAAACGATGCCCGCACCCGCCTGAAAGATCAATTGATTGGTCTGACTCAGGAAGGTACGGATCATTATCGCGTGATTAAAGTTGCCTTTGAAGTCCATGAAACCGATCGCCCCGCCATAGAATCCACGGGACTTGTTTTCAAACTGATCGATGAGTTGCATGGCCTTGTGTTTGGGAGCTCCGGAAAGTGTGCCTGCGGGAAAAGTCGAGGCTACAATTTCCAGGGGATCTGCGTCGGCCCTTAACTGCCCTGTTACCTTTGATACGAGGTGAATGACATGTGAGTAATACTGAATTTCTTTATAGGTCTCTACCTTAACTTCATCTGAGCTTTTGCTCAGGTCATTTCTTGCCAGATCAACGAGCATGATGTGCTCGGAATTCTCTTTTTCATCTGCGAGTAGCTTCTTTGCCAGTTCCGCATCGGCCTGATCGTCTCCTGTCCGTCGGAAAGTACCCGCAATCGGATAAATGATCGCTTCCTGATCCTTCACAACAATCTGAGCTTCCGGCGAGGAACCAAAGATCTTATAGCTGCCATAGTCGAAGTAAAACAAATAGGGAGACGGGTTGATGGAACGCAATGTTCGATACACCTGAAATTCATCTCCCAGAAAATCAGTAGAAAATCGTCTCGAGAATACCACCTGAAACACATCTCCGATATCGCAATGGTGAATGCCGCTCTTGACATTTTCGAGGAATTCAGCATCCGTCAGATTAGAGGTTAGCTCCCCTACTTTTTTAAAATCGAAGGAAGGAATGTTGCGTTGATGGATCAAGTCAGATATCTCATCAAACTCTTCATCATTAGGTTTTTCCAGGTAGTTTTCAATGATGAAACACTCATTCTTGAAGTGATCAAGTGCAATCACATATTTGAAAAAGTGATAGCGGATCTCCGGAATCTCTAGCGCGTCCTTACCGGAGATTTCAATGTCTTCGAAATACTGCACCGCGTCATACCCCATGTAACCAAAGAGGCCGTTCTCAATGTGCTTGGCCTGCGCCTCAGGTGCTTCAAAGGAATTGATGAAATTCCTCAAATGGCCAACCGCATTGAGGTCATCACTGATTTGGCTTTGCGTTTGTTGACCATCGGGTAAGCTCACCGAAACGTTGCCACCATTTACTTCAAAAGAAGCCATGGGTGCACAACAAATGTAGGAGTAGCTGTCCTCCTCTCCATGATAATCGGAGCTCTCCAGCAGGAATGAATTAGCAAACCTGTCCCGGATTTTCAGGTAAATCGCTACTGGAGTAATGGTATCTGCCAGTAGCTTTCTTTTACGAATGGATATTTTAAATTTTTGCATATTGGATCAAAAAAAAAGCCCGCTGTGAACAGCAGGCTTTTATATTTTTTCAGACATATCAGCAAGTCACAGAGATAAGGTTTTATCGCTGTACCACCACCAATATGTATTTTGTGTCATTTTCATTTCGCCGCTAAAGTAGTTTGAGGAAAAGTAAATTTCAAAGTACATCAGCATTTTTTTTTACAATTGCTTTTTACGGAACATTTACCCCTATATCCTACGTTTTTGAAAAGGGAATAAAAAAAATGCGGTAATGCTATTTTTTTCGTTACCATTCTATACTTTAATTTGTAGCGATGTTACCAATCGAGGACCAAGTTAGTTTGTTAGTTCACCTATCCAAGGCAGATAAATTTGTCGCTGAAGAAGAAAGTGAACTTATTCACAGAATCGGAGAAAGAGGCGGACTCACCGCAGATCAGATAGAAAATATCATTGACAACCCTAAGCCGATCAAGAATTTAAAGGATCTTCCACCAGATGAGAAGTTTTCCTACTTGTTCCATATCATTCAATTGATGAAGGTAGATGGCAAGATCTATCAGACGGAAATTGAGTTTTGTGAAAAGGTGGCTTACAAATTGGGCTATAAGCCCGGCGTGATCGCTGACCTTTCTGCTTACATCTATTCAGATCCGGACATCAATACTAATCCTGCTTATTTGAGATCAATTGCAGACAGTCATCTCATTCCGATGAAACGAAAGGCGGACTAAGTCTGTTAAACACTCAGCACCCAACATATTTGACCTGTGACGCGAGTAACACCCCTGCTCCTGTTGTGCCTTTTTGTTACTAAAGAGGCCTTATTTGCACAAAATCTACCGGAATCTGCCACTTATGAGGTAAGAAAAACAGCCGCCGAAATTACTTTGGACGGACGACTCAATGAATCAGCCTGGAGTGAAATACCTACAGGCGGTGAGTTTACACAAAATTTTCCGGCAGATAACCGTCCTGCTGAAAAGGGCACGGAATTCAAGATCACTTACAATGATCAATTCATTTACATCGCCCTGGTCTGTTATCAGCAAAGTAATGGCCGTCCCATCGCACAATCCTTGAGAAGAGATTTTGAATGGATGCGAAATGACAATGTAAGTGTTTACTTCGACCCTTTCAATGACAAAACCAATGGCTTTACTTTTCAGGTGACTCCTTATAATGTTCAGCGTGAAGGGCTGGTAACACTTGGCGGAGAAGTCTCAGATGATTGGGACAATAAATGGTATTCGGCTGCTACGATTGAAAATGATAAGTGGACGGCAGAAATGGCCATTCCATTCAAATCGATTCGATACAACAGTGTTCCTAACTGGGGCTTACAAATACTTAGAAACAACCGCCAGGAAAACGAGCGTTCTTCATGGATCAGTGTCCCACAGCAATACCGTCCTTCGGATCTGTTGTACACCGGCCAAATGAATTGGGATACGCCACCTCCCGAAGCCGGGACCAATATTTCATTCATCCCTTACGTAACTGGCGGGCTCTCTAAAGATTTTGAAGAAGGCACTGACGTATCTACAACCAGTGATGTCGGATTTGATGCCAAAGTCGGATTAACCAATTCTTTGAACCTGGACATTACGGTCAATCCTGATTTCTCCCAGGTAGAAGTAGACCGTCAGGTCACTAATCTGGATCGATTTGAAATTTTCTTCCCGGAACGACGACAGTTCTTTTTAGAAAACCAGGATCTGTTTGCTCGGAATGGTTTTCCGATCGCACGACCCTTTTTCAGTAGAAGAATCGGGATCGCAACTGATGGTGACGGAAATACGGTACAAGTCCCTATCAGAGCAGGAGCGCGTTTGAGTGGAAAAATCGGAAGGGACTGGCGGGTAGGATTGCTCAATATGCAAACCGGAGCAGATGATCGTATCCAGCAGCCGGGACAAAACTATTCTGTTGGGGTATTCCAGCGGCAGATATCAGGCAGATCGAATATAGGGGCTGTTTTTGTCAATCGGCAAGCCACCAACTTTGATCCGAATGACACCTCATTAAACACCACTAGATTCAACCGGGTGTACGGAATCGATTATAACCTCGCATCTTTAGACAACCGGTGGGAAGGCAATTTCTTTTATCACCGGTCAGAAGATCCTGAAAAATCGGATAACGCCTGGGCCCACGGTGGATTCCTCGGATATCAAACAAGAAATATCAACATTTTTGGCTTTCACGCCTTCGTTGGTGAAGGCTATAATGCGGAAGTTGGGTTCGTCCCTCGCAATGAAGTGATGCGATTTGGCTCTGGTTTCGAATACACGTTTTGGCCTGAGGGAACCATTCAGCGACATGGCCCTGGGTTCAATTTCACCAGAACTGCAGACGATAACTTCAGCAACCTAGATCTTGAAGCGCAGCTGGAATATGACGTGAACTTTTTGAACAACTCCGGGATCAATTTTAGAAGCTCTTACAATGAAGTGCAGCTGCTTGATGGCTTTGACCCAACTAATAGTGATGGAGCAGAACTTCCTGCGGGAGAACTGTATTCTTGGGGAAATGTGAGTATTGCCTACTTCTCGGACAACAGAAAACTGTTCAATTTCAGGAGCAGGATCACTTACGGAGGATTTTTCAATGGCACTCGGTTAAGGTTGGCTTCTGTGATCAATTTCCGATATCAGCCCTTCCTGGCCATTGAGATGCGAGCCGAATATAACCGACTGGACTTTCCAGCTCCATTCAACAGCACAGACTTCTTCCTAATCAGTCCAAGAGTAGATTTAACGCTAAGTACCAATTTGTTCATCACAACGTTTGTGCAGTACAACAATCAACGGGACAACATGAACATCAATACCCGATTGCAATGGAGATTTGCGCCAGTATCGGATCTGTTCATTGTCTATACAGATAATTACTTTACTGCCGGAGATGACTTTGAAAACCCGATCTCGGATCGATTTACCTTAACTCCACGGAACAGAGCATTGGTAGTGAAGCTTTCTTATTGGCTTAATATCTAGAGAATCTAAGTATTACTGGATTGCCTGAAGGCAATGAAATAGCGACCTGATTCTCTGGTTAGTGGGTTAATTGGTTATTTGGTTGATGTGCTTTGATACCTATTTGTTGAAGGCTCTTTGTGAGCTAGTAAGTCCCAATATCCGAGATTGAGATTCCCCTACGATTAATCTCACAAACACTAGCATTCATAAGTCGTATAATAATCCCGGGAATGACGTTCTTCGGCAAGCTCAGCATGACCGTCATTCCAGTATTCATTCTGTAACTATTTTTCGATACAGTTCCTGGGTTGATTATGAGAGAATCTGAGCATAGCAAAAAAAATCCCGGACACTTTCACAGTACCCGGGATTTTTATCGACTAAAATCTTTAAAAATTAAGCGAATGCTTTGCCCAAGTCGTCGATCAATTTCTTGGCTACTTTTCTTGGGTTGTCCTTTTTGAAAGATTCCAAAGCTGTTAAAGCTTCTTTTCCTTTCAATACCAATCCTGAAGGATTGCCATCGTTCGCGTAGCTACCCAAGCACCATTCTAGTTCTCCAACTAGTTGCTCTTCAATGTTCAGCTTCGTCAACTTATCCTTTGCGTCAACACAAGCTTGTTCGATTTTTTCAACAGATACTGCCATAACCTTTGTGGTGGTTAATTATGAATTTGACGCAAAATTATTCGAATTATTAATTAGAAAAACAACAAAATGTTTCTTTTCTGTTAAAATTTATAATTTCAATCGTTTGTTATTGCAAATTCATTCGAATTACAACTTCTCCTACAAGCGGAAACTGACGAATAACCCCGGGTAACCTCAATTACCGAAAACGAGTGCAGATAAAAAGCTTTAGAATTCCAGACTCCCGAAACGAAGGAGATAAGCAGCGGAAAGGCCTATGGAATACAGGTTAGATTGATCGGGAATTTCAGTTGTTCGATTGGTAAACTCAAAAACCCCGCTAAAACTGACCGATGAGAATACCTCAAGTTGAATGGTTCCAAATGGCAAATCCGTGAATGCCCCTAGTGCAAAACGCCCCCCATAGCCATTGACCCGATCCCGGGCGGCTTCGTATTCCCAGAAATCAGTTTGCAGATCATCCAATTCAGCAATTTGTTCAGCAGTTGGACGATTTTTGGACCGATCAGAAATCAACCTTTCATAATACAGGCCCATGGTCAGGTAAAACTTGGTATTCTTTTGCCCCCAGTAGAGTACCGCTTCAATGGGCACCTCCAAGTACCCCAGTCGGGTCTGGTAAGGTTCAAGCTCAGCAGCATCAGGGAAGTTTTGTTGCCAGCCTCTTTCTATATAGTTGATTCCCGATTGGAAACCTGCTTGTAAAGCACTGGGGTTGGTCGAACGGAAATTAAAATGCTTGAATACTGCTCCAACATGAGCGGTCTCAATAAAGCTCACATCCATGTTCACCGGAAAGATCGTGTGCACAATAAATGCCGAGGAAGCCTGTCCCCCTGCCCGAAGGCCTACATACGTACGTGACTGACCGTAGCCGATGACGGACAGACTTAAACCTATTACCCAAATGATGATTCGAACCCTCATGTCAATAAGAACGGCAAAACTAATCCCGTATTTGTTCATAACCCGAGTTAAAATTAGCTGTATGCCAAAGAAGCGGTAACTTTCAGCAGTACTATAGGTGTTATATGAGCAAGATGAAATTTGAAGGAACCGATTCATACGTAGCCACTCGAGAATTAAGCATTGCCGTAGAGGCTTCAGCTACCTTGGAAAAACCCCTTATCCTGAAGGGAGAACCCGGCACAGGAAAGACATTGTTGGCCTACGAGATTGCCAAAGCCATGAATAAAAAGCTCATCACCTGGCACATCAAATCGACCACTACCGCCCAACAAGGGCTCTACGAATATGATGCGGTGACGCGTTTGAGAGATTCCCAATTGGGAGATAACAATGTGGCTGACATCAGCAAATACATCAAGAAGGGAAAACTTTGGGAAGCGTTTGAGGCAGAAGAGCAAGTAGTCTTGTTGATCGACGAGATCGATAAGGCAGATATCGAATTCCCAAATGATTTGCTGTTGGAATTGGATCGTATGGAATTTTTCGTTTACGAGACTCAATCCACGATCAAGGCCAAAAAGCGACCAATTGTGATCATTACTTCCAATAACGAAAAAGAATTACCCGATGCTTTCCTGCGAAGGTGCTTCTTTCACTACATCCGATTCCCGGAACCTGAAACGATGATCAAAATCGTCAAAGTGCATTTCCCTGAAATCCGGGACACCTTGATCGATCGTGCATTGACTCGATTTTATGAAGTGCGAGACATTGCTCAGCTGAAAAAGAAACCGTCCACCAGCGAACTGATCGACTGGATACGGCTGCTGATGGCTGTGAAAGCCACTGACGAAGATTTGGCAAACACCAAAATCTCAGAAGATGATTTCCCCTATCGCGGGGCTTTACTCAAGAATGAGCAGGACATTGAGTTTGTGACGCGATTTGGTTCAAGTTTCTTAAATTGATCCATCATGTTCATTAGCTTCTTCTATTTCGCGAAACGTGCCGGACTGACCATTACGATGGTGGATCTGTTTCACCTCCTCGAAGCACTGGACAAAGAAGTAGTGGGCAATTGCGTCGATGACTTCTACTATCTATGCAAAGCCACCTGGGTAAAAAGTGAACATCAATACGACTTGTTCGACCGGATATTTGGCAGCTTTTTCCATGGCGTTGAAGGAGATGCGGAAGATTTTACCGCAAACATCCCAGAGGAATGGCTGAAGAAAGGGCAGGTCCGGGACCTATCAGAAGAAGACAAGCAGAAGATAGAAGCCCTGGGTGGGTTGGATAAGCTCATTGAGCGAATGAAGGAGCTGCTGAAAGAGCAGGAAAAAAGACATGGTGGCGGCAACAAGTGGATAGGTACCGGCGGTACTTCTCCTTTTGGAGCGTACGGTTACAATCCCGAAGGCATTCGGGTAGGACAACAAGGTTCAGGAGCAGGCAGGGCGGCCAAAGTATGGGACAAACGCGAGTTCAAAAACCTGTCAGGCGATGTGGAGCTCAATACGCGTACCATGAAGATGGCACTGAAGCGATTGCGAATCCTGACACGGGAAGGCTTACCTACCGAATTGGACCTGGACGATACGATCAGAAAGACTTCCGAAAATGCGGGTTATCTGGATATTGCGCTACAAGCTCAGAAAAGAAACAACGTCAAAGTACTGCTGTTCTTTGATGTTGGCGGATCTATGGACGGTCACATTGAAGCCTGTGAAAGACTGTTTACTGCGGCTCGTCACGAATTCAAGCACATGGAGTATTTCTACTTCCACAATTGCATCTATGAAGGCGTTTGGAAAGACAATCGCCGAAGATGGAATGAAAAAACCTCCACTTATGACATTCTCCATAAATATAACCCTGACTATAAGGTGATCATCGTTGGAGATGCATCTATGGGACCGTATGAGCTGACCTATGCCGGCGGTTCGGTGGAGCACCATAACCAGGAAGCTGGGTTTGTTTGGTTAGAACGCCTAAGAGATCATTTCAAGAGTGTGATCTGGCTTAATCCGACTCATCTTTCCTACTGGCAGTATTCTGAGTCGACGCAGATGCTCCAGCAATTCTTCAACAACCGTATGTTCCCACTCACGTTGCAAGGCCTGGCCAGCAGCATGAAAGCATTGAAGAATCCGAAACTGACGTTTGAGAAGTTGGTCTAGTGTGCTTCGAGAGCCTCAGCATCACTTTCTCATTCAAGTGGCTTTAAAACTCAGCACAAAAGTAGTCCCTCTCCCCTTTTCAGAAGTGATTTCCAATTGAGCGTCATGATCATCGATGATCATTTGGCATATGAATAATCCTAATCCTGTTCCTTCTCCGGGCCCCTTGGTTGTAAAGAAAGGATCGGTGACTTTTTGCAACAGCGACTGATCGATCCCGGTACCTGTATCTGAAATTTCAATCACGACCCGGTCCTTCCTGTTGCTACTGACAATTCTAATTACTCCCTTATCGAAAATCGCTTGCTCCGCGTTTTTAATGATATTGGTGAATACCTGATGTAACTTCCCTTCATTACCAGGAATCACAAATGGGTCCGCATCATAAGATTTGATGATCTCAATATTTTTGGATTTCAAACGATTGGTCAATAGCGTTAAACTATTATCCAATACTTGATGCAAATCACAGGACTCATCCATGGCCTCACCCGTCCGACTGAAGTGTGAGAGCCCCATCACAATCGCAGAAGCTCGCTTGACTCCTTCTTCGATGACTTCAAAATACTGATCGTAATCCTTCTTATTAGGAACGGATTCCAACTGTTCCTTCAATGAAATCGCACCGTGTTTGATGAAATTGAGTGGATTGTTGATCTCGTGGCCTATACCTGCCGAAAGGATACCCAATGAAGCCATTTTCTCGGCACGAATCAACTGCTGCTGGGTAGTCTGTAATTTCTGATACCCTTCTTCTAATTCGCGGTTTTTTCTACCCAGCTCCTGAGTACGTTCAAAAACTTTCTGTTCCAGACCTTTATTGTACTCTTCGAGCTGTTGCTGGTAACTACGGATCTCCGTAATGTCCTCTGCAAAAAAGGCGAATCCGACTACCTCTTCTTCATCGTATACGGGATTGTAAGTGAAACGAAAAGTCAATTCACCCTGGGACCCTGGGTAAGAAATGACCTCCTGAAACTTCTCACCATTTAAGGCACGGTCCATGAACTTACTAAATACCGCTGCCGACTCCTGATGTTTGATCTGCTTTAACAGATCCATGTTTTTATGTAATGGCAAGTCATCAGTCATGACTGAATAGTCGTTGAAAGCACTATTAAATTCCAACAACTGTTTCTTTCGATCAAATAATCCGATCACGCTGGAAGTACTTTCAAAGATGGACTTCAGGTTGGCTTGTTCAGTCCTGACTTTCGATAGTGAGGTTTTTAAGTTCTTCCTCAAATACCAATATAATATGAACGAAGAAATCAATAATATCAGATAGACAATCAGCCCGATCTTGAACCGCTCGAAGATCAAACCATAAACCGATGACCCGGGTACAGTAATGATCAAGCGATGATTGAATGGATTAAGATCTGTGCAAACGATCATGCAATCTGATCCCGTCAAAGGGTGTTTTCCTACCATCATATGGATGCCATCGGTGACTCCTACCGTATCAATGTTCTGATAATCCAATTTATCCGAACCAAGCACGTTTTTGTATTGATCTGAAGCTAATGGGTAATAAAGTTGAGTTGTATTGAAATCAATATTTTTTAGATGGATCAGATACGTTTCATTGAATCCAAAAGCGGCTAATTCCGAAACCAGCGAACTGTAATCAATGGCAGACGTATTCACGGCAATGATCTCATTCTGATCATTTCGAATAGGGACCCTAATAGGCAAAATCCAGTCAGCAACATTTTCAAAATAGTAACTTTCTCCCAGCGTAATCCCGTCTCGTTCTAAAGTAAGATCAAAAGATCTCCGGGTATCCTCAGACGACCTCAAATCTGGTAGCGTATCATTGAGGCGCCTCCCTGTAAAAGTCAAAACTTGACCTGAAGTATCCGCTAAACCAAATGCCAATAATTCCTTTTGATAAACTTCAAGAGCCCGGTTGGCATAAGCCAAACGCTCACCCGGATCATCAATTTCCATCAGCCGATTACCTACACTTAGCAAGCTCAATTCCCACTGGTGAAAACTTAGCTCATAGTAACTTCTGATCACTTTGACGGTATACATCAGGTCGCTGACCTGATCCCGCTTGGCATCACTGAAAATATATACGAAGGCTGAACTGGCCATGATGGTGAGACTGGCCAGCAGTAGGAAAAATATCCTCTTAAGCGTATTTAATTCTCTTGAAAGTGGCAATTGATCCTTGGCTATGTATGGATACTGGGGTAATACCCACTAACTGTAAATATACTCCGCTATTCGAAGAATCAAAACGGCATCCATTATCTGAAATATCCTAAAATTCCAATAAAAATGATTGTCCAAACTTTTACACACATGTAATAGCTAAACAAAAAAATCCTGAATTGAAAATTTTCTGTGTTTTTCATTGAACGCACTCAAGATTCAAGTGTAATACTCGTTAGATGTTTAGTGCGTAGTGAGAAGCTACGCATGTGTTATGCAAATTACAACCCATGTCAAACAGCTTATGGAGTAAACAAAGGAGAGCTATGCTCTTTTGGTTACTCATTCTAGGACCCATGATCGCGAATGCTCAAGAGAGAAAACTCAGGTATCGCGACAAATCATTTGAATTCTCTCTTTTGCCCGGCATCGGAACCAATGGCCTGGAAAGCGGTCATTATTTCAACGATATTTCTATCAACCTAACCAGTGGGGTATCAGCAGGTAGCTATTACTTCAATTTGAGTCTCATATCCAGTATGAGTTTAAGGTCCGTTAGCGGTCTTCAGATCTCAGGCCTGGCAAATATCGTTGGTGGCAACGCCTATGTGAACCTCACCCAATGGGAAGAACGTGAAATCCGACGGAGCAAAGACGCACCGAAACTACAAGGCATACAAGTATCAGGGTTCATGAACTTTGTTAGAACCAATGCTGTGGGTATTCAAATATCAGGAGGGTTCAATATCAATGAGGCTTATACACAGGCATTTCAATTTGCAGGATTGGGCAATGAAGTAGGTCACAGCTTCGATGGTCTGCAAATAGGCGGTTTGTTCAATCGTGTGAATCGGACCACCACCGGTGTGCAAGTAAGTCTGGGCTTCAATCAGACTCGTTGGGAACTGAAAGGCATCCAAATTGGCATGATCAACACAGTGAAAAAATCCAGTGGTGGAGTCCGCAAAGCAGGTGTTCCCGTTACGGGCGTACAAATTGGCTTGATCAATCGTGCCAAAACCATGGACGGTTTTCAACTGGGCTTGATCAACTTCGGCGGCAAGGCACAAGGAACACGCATCGGACTGATCAATAAATACAGTGTAGGACCTTTCAAAGGAGCAGTCATAGAAAATTATGGCACACCAATCGCCTTGTTTAACATAGGCAGTAGAGGTTCACATACCCGACTCTACAGTGATGATCTCTTCTTATCGTCGATAGAATACACTACAGGTAATTGTCTCAATTGCAGCTTTACCCAATCCAGCATGCCACTTGATGGTCGATTCATGATCATGAATCAAAATGCCTTGATCCTGGCTTACAATCCTACAGATGCCTTCGGTACCGATCGAAGAATTGGGATTGGATATGGATTCGAACGCTTGTTTTACAACAAATCATCCATGGTTCCAACCGACCGACGGAACAAGCGATATTTCTTCTCAGCTGGCTTACGAATGATGCACCTGAGCACAACACGCAAACCACAAAAAGACCTTAGTTTATTGAGCAGGCTTCACACAGAAGTGGGCATGAGATTTCTTGGGTTTTATCTTTTTGGAGGCATTTCGATCAACGGGCATCTTAGCAATGATCAACCATTAAAGACTCACCTCAAATGGTTAGATGGACCTTTTGGTAAATTGAATTATCAGGTTTGGCCGGGATATTCGGTGGGAATACAGTTGTAGATGACACGATTGGAAAACGGAGGGATTTGCAATTAATTAATTATTTAAAGATAAAATATAATTAATTTAATAATTCTGACCTATATTCACGATGCAAACTCGCTCTGTATGCCATTAACGCCACTTGCCGGACCTCTTGGTAAAAAGAGGGCCGCTCACCTGCTCCGTCGCGCCTGCATCGGTGCTTCCACCGCGGAGATTGATGCTTTTGCTAATATCTCCGCTGAGGAAGCCGTCACGCAGCTTTTCCGAACAGATCTTCCTGATCCCCCTTTACCTATTGATCCAGCCACAGGCACCGAATGGATCTCAGAGGTCACAGATGCCAACAGTGAAGAATTTCAACTGGGTCAATACCTGAACAGATGGATGATCGGGCAAATGCTAGCCGTAGATGTTCCTGCAGATCAAAGATTGGCCTATACACTTCGGGAACGGATCGTTACTTTTCTCCATACCCTCTTTACCACGAAAAGATCGGTAGTCAACAATAGCCGGGCCATCTATTTTCAGAATGCACTGTTCCGACAATTCGCATTTGATCAGCAAGACGTGATCATACCTTCCGAAGAAGAGGAGGTGCCGGACACAATTTACAGACGAGACCTTAAAAAACTGAGCGAGAAGGTCTCTGTAGATAATGCGATGTTGGTGTTTTTGGATGGCCGTCTCAATGTGCGGGGCAACCCCAATGAAAACTATGCCCGAGAACTACTCGAGCTCTTCACCATTGGCAGAGGGCTGGAAGGTGCCATACCAGAGCCGGCTTTTGACGGAGATTACTTCACTTTTACGGAACAGGACGTGCAGGAAGGGGCTAAAGTACTGAGTGGCTTCAATATCGACCGGACCTTTTCGAATATCGATCAGGAAACGGGCCTTCCACGTGGCGTGGTGAAAGGAACCAATTTTGCAACGCAACACGACAATAGTACTAAGGTATTTAGCGATAGAATGGGCGCTGGGAGCATCAGTCCTGACCCAACACTCCTGATCAACAGTAATGCCGTAGAGGCCAGTGTACTGGATGAAATCACGCAATTCATTGACCTCATTTACGCACAAGCGGAAACTTCCAGACATATCTGTCGAAAACTCTATCGATACTTTGTCTACCATCAAATTGACGAAGATCTACAAAACACCCTCATCCAGGATCTTACCGATATTTTTGAAGCCAATCAATGCAAAATCCAACCCGTACTGGAGGCATTGTTTACCAGTGTTGAATTTTACGAAGGTGCAGATGGCAGAACAGATGATAAGTTTGGTGCACTGATCAAATCTCCTATCGATCTCACGTTGGGTTTCATTAAGAATTTTGATATCACCATTCCTTCTTATGAAACAGATCTCAATGGATTCTATGAATTCATGGGTGATCTCACGGGCCGGATCAATGTGATGGGACTGGATTATTATGAGCCTTTTGAAGTGGCGGGTTATCCAGCTTATCATCAGTTCCCAATCTATAATCGCAGTTGGATCACCACGAACTATCTGACTTTCCGCTACCAATTTGTAGCGCAACGATTCACTGTCGACGATGCCATGACAGGTCAGGTCAATGTGTATGATTTCGTCAGGAATAACATTCCCGAATCAGAAGCCAGTGATACGGAAAGCCTGGTGATCGCACTTGCAGAATACTTTCTGCCCATGTCAGAGGAATTATCATTCGACGCGGAGGCCAGTGAGTTGACGGCCAAGAGGCTCAATTTCTTTAAAGAAAAGTTACTATTCGATGGCAATCCAGATCCGGAAGCTTACTGGACTGAGCGATGGACCCTTGGCATCGACCGGGAGGACGTCAGCAGACAACTCAATGATTTACTCAATGCCATGTTGCAATCACCCGAATATCAATTGATGTAGGTATGAAGAGGAGAAATTTCTTAAAAAAAGCTGGTTTTGCGGCGGGCGCCCCTTTGGCGTTTCAGGGTGTACCACTCCGACTGATGGCAGAGCACAAACCACTGCAACGGCTGGCCTCGCAAAGCAATAATGATAATGTCATTGTCATTGTGCAATTACACGGTGGAAATGACGGCATCAACACCTTCATTCCGCTGGAACAGTACGATCAGTACTACAGCAGACGAGCCAATATTGCCATACCCTATCAAGTGGGAACACGTACTGCCATCCCGCTAGACAGTACGATCCCTTTTGCAGATCAGGTTGGACTCCATCCAGACATGGTGGACTTCAAGCACATGTATGACACGGGCCGAGCCGCGGTTTATCAAGGGGTCTCCTACGAAAACAACAATGGCTCCCACTTCCGAGGTAGAGATATTTGGTTCATGGGGGGTGGCGCCGACGATTACTTTTCTTCCGGCTGGGTAGGTCGGTACCTGAATGCAGAATTCGCTCCGCTAACCTATCCTGCGGATTTCCCAACAGAAGAAATGCCTGACCCTTTGGCACTGGAAATGGGCAATGACTTATCCCTGATCTTCCATCAGACAGGAAATATTCCTACCTCATTGTCATTAGGTGCCTCTCCTGATCAGGTCGCGAATACGATAGCTAACCTGGAAGGTTTTCTGGATCAGGGACTTGACCCGCGAGGTTTGCCTCCTTCCTTCCTAAATGGCTCACCTTACAACACAGAAATGGATTGGATATTGGGCCTGGAAGATAAATCCGAAACCTACATCCAACGCCTTTCCGAGATCTATCAAAACGCTCCTGAATCCCGTGTTGATTATCCAGACCTCTACCCCTTTAATGCACCGGAAGGCGCTCGAAGAAATCCTTTAAGTAATCAACTTCGATTGGCAGCAAGATTATTGGGTGGTGGGGTAAAAACTAAAGTATTTCTGGTGCGCATGGGCGGCTTTGATAGTCATGCGCAACAAGCCGAATCCTACGACGCTACCATGGGGACCCATGCTGCGTTGTTGTATCACCTCAGTTCAGCGATCCGTGCTTTTAACGAAGACCTGGCGAGTCGTGGGTTGGCACAACGAGTGCTCACCATGACCATGTCTGAATTTGGTCGACGCATCGGATCTAATGGAAGTTACGGAACTGATCATGGGACAGGCGGCCCCGTCATGATGTTTGGCTCAGGAGTCAATCCGGGTATTTATGGGACCAACCCCAACATGGAAGACAACAATGTCGCCATGCAATTTGACTACCGACAACTCTATGCGAATCTGTTGCATGAATGGATGGGCGTAGATCGGGAGGTCATTGCCAATGACATCTTCTTCGGTGATTTCATCAGTGGACCCAACCCCGAAGGTGGTAATTTTGAACCTCTGGATGTCATTCGTGATGAAATCCTTTCCACCAATAAATTCCGACAGGATTTCTTCAAAATAGACGGAGTGTTTCCTAATCCGGCAACTGACGCCACCGAAATCAAATTATTCCTCAATGACAGCCAACAAGTAACCCTCTCATTGATTGATCAATCTGGCAAAATCGTTTTGGATGTCAAACACCATTTACGACCCGGGACTCATCAACTAGCCATCGACCTAACCACTGTATCACCTGGCATTTACTTTGTGAAAGCCGAATCAGAAAAATTGAATGACACCAAGAAACTCATCATCAGGGATTAGACTGTTGCTCGTTAGTCTGTTGCTGTGCCTGCTCACATTGACACTTCCAGCACAAAGAAAACTTGATGCCAAGGGTGGATTAGAAGCCTTTTTAGATACCCAATGGTGGCTGGGTTTGCGCGCAGGCAGCAACCTGACCAACCCGAAAACCGAATCCTTTTACTCGGTACTGAGTGCCATCGATTATGATGCCGAAAACCTGAAGAAAAACTATGAATCTTTTCAGGCACCAGGCATACAGTTAGGATTGGACCTGACCTACTACCATCGTGGCATCTCGATTGGTATCCTGCCTACTTTCAAGCGGTACCGGTACGATTATGACAACTCGCTGGAATGGATCACTGCAACAGACATTTTCCAAACCAAATATCAGGTAGCTCAGAACCTGGATTATCTGGAGGTACCTCTTGTTTTGAAATATGACGTTCTAAAATCTGGCAACCTCCGCCCCTTTGTTCAATTGGGCATCCAATGGGGTTTTGCCATCGGAGCAGAAAAATCATTGACCATTAACCACCAGGAAGGCACGCCCGCAGCCACTTCAGGGGGCACCATTTCGATCGATACCAAAAAGGATTTCAAGGGTTTTGCCGCAGCGCTGGCAGGGATCGGTGCCAGTTTCGATATCGGTAATATCCGAATGAGTCTGGACTTCAGTTATCATTATGGTCTTACGAGCATCATTGAAAAAGAAAGGCTTTTTACCGAAAATCAGCTGACAGCAGTAGGAGACATCAATGATGATATCCGTTTGACCAATCTGCAAGGCAACTTGAGTTTCTTATTCCCACTGCGCTTTATCGACACCACTTTTAAGTCCGGAAGATGATGACATTTCTCAAAAAACAATCCTCTCGCATCCTAAGCTGGCTAAGGCAACCATTCGTGTTTTCCATAATATTTCTGGGGTTACTCACTTCCTGTAGTGAAGATATCGACCTGACTTCCTCCTCATTGCTTAGGATCTACGATCATTCCGATGGAGAACTTGGGTTTCACCCTATTGATATCGGTGAAACCGCAGATGGCTATATCATCCTAACCGGAAGGCCCCTGGATCAAGTCAATTTTGAAGGGGTTCAGTTGATCACCACAGATCTGTCAGGGAATTTCCGAACTACGGAGAATCTACCCGATAACCTGGTTGTCCCAACCGGTGACCTATTGTTGTCCGACAGTGTTTTCCGGTTCTTTGCCATGGATCGCACGACCCTTCGGGTAGAAATGGTGTCGATACAAACAAATCTCGGCAATCTGCAAACCACCAGGCTGAATAATCTCTTCTATCCGTTGAGTGCATCGGTCAACTCATCTGGAAATTTCCTGTTGGTTTCTTATGATCCTATTGACCTGCTCACGGTACTTTCGGAAATAAGTCCTGATGGCACGATCCTCAATTCCGTTGGCTATACGATAGGCGTAGGAGAAGATGTTGAACAAAGAATCAACGAACACTTTTTGGAAAGGCAAAGCCGCCTACCTTTTTTCTGTGGCGAAGCTGCTCCCGGGCAATATTTCTTCAATGGCTTTTACAATTTCAGCCTTTCCACTGTCTTTACAGACTTTGGCAACACCCCAACAGGAGTGATTCAAGGTCAATCGGACAATGGGGGTCTAAAGGCTATTGATTGGATTTCAGGAAATCTTTTTTCAGTGATCCGCTATCAGTTCAATGAAACATACCTCCTACCTGTCACACAATTACTGGCTGGTAGCACGAGTTCCAGCGTTGAACTCTTAGCCAGCCGCCAGGCCGAACTACGGGACCAGACACCCGCCACCATCACACCTTATGGCGACCAACATGTGATCCTGGCAGCCGAAACGGAAAGCCGTGAAGTGGTGCTATATTTCTACAACCTCAACTCGGAGGAATTGACAGGCACGGAGATTATTGGATTTGCCAATCCTTTCACCCTTTCTCAAGTCCGGGTAGATACAGACAATAATCTCCTTATCCTTGGCACCACCTATGTTTCTGGCAGGTTTGAGCGAATCTACTTACAAAAGATTATGGCGAAGGATCTACAATCGCACATCAATTAGTGTGCTCTTGGAACAAGAAGTATCCTTTCTTAAGTTATTCAATTTTAGATCAGAGAAAAGCTATAGTTGTTTGGGAGCAATTCAAGATTAGTAAAAGTCTAGAATTTGTACTGGAATCGGATACCAGAAGTAAACCCTTGATCAAGGCTAATGGTGGAATTCCCCGACAGGTTGTGGCTAAGGTTATATCGCGTGGATTCCCATCCAGCAAATAATTCCAGTCCAAAATTCTTCTTATTGACCATGGCATACCCTGCACCGATAAAAGTGTGATACATGGAACCTGAGGTAATATCGAGTACCTGATTCGTAAAAGAGTCGACAACTTGTTGTTGCGCTATGCCTGCCTTGTAAGATGCTTCGACAAAAAAGCCCTTCTGTTTCTTATTGAAATAATACCGGGCAAAAGCACCAAAGGCCTGCTGCTCAAAGCGAGTATTGGACCTAAAATCGACAGCCGCTCCTACCAGCCAGTGAGGATTGATGAATCGACCATAGCGCAGTTCCATATCACCCACGAAACCAAATGACCTACCCCAACCACCCCGAAATGCAAGTCCGGTGTAGTTCTTTTTAAATGAGACAGGGTCATCGGATTCCTGTGCAAAGACAGTAGCTGTAAGTAATACATAGAAGATTGGGAGCAATAGTAAGCGTTTCATTGTTTGTGCGTTAGTTCTAGGTCACTAAGCTCCCAAAAACAGATGTTAAGTGTCGTTATATTCGGTTAACGCATGTTAAAGCGGACACGGTCCTCCGTTAAATTTTGAAAAATCCTTCCAGCACCATCACTGCCATTCCTTTGATCAGTAACTGATCATCTAACAATTCCAGGTCCATGAATCCGGTTCTTGCGGAGGCCTGAAAAGATTTCATTTTGTTCTTCATTAGTCGTTCACCCCAATATGGGGCCATGAAAGTATGGGTAGCTCCGGTTACCGGATCTTCATTAGAACCACTCCATGGCCAGAAGTAGCGTGAATGAAAATCATATTCTTCTGTGCCTTTGGTCGTAATTAGTACCCCATGCAGGGAATCATGAGTCTGCAGCAAAGCATTGAAATCAGGAGCAAGTTCTTTGAGCTTCTTGGTGCTTTCAATTTCGATCATCAGGATCCGTGTTTCCTCATTGAAAACACTATTGATAGCCTTGTCGATGCCTAGTGCCTGAAGCATGCCTGCCGGAATTTCAGCATCACACGTCCGGTAACGGGGAAATTCCATGACCAGACTTTCTGCTTCGGGTTTTACTTTGAGTTTCAGTCCGTGCCCGGTGATAAAGTCGATGGTTTCCGGAGCATACTTTTCCACCAATACCTGGGCCGACGCCAAAGTAGCATGTCCGCACAATGGGATTTCCATTTTCGGAGAAAAGTAGCGGATGTTCCAATGGTCTTGCTCCTGACTAAGGAAAGCCGTTTCAGATAAGTTGAGTTCAGTGGCGATCGATTGCATTTCCCAATCACTCAAAGGCTGTTCCAATAGGCAAACACCAGCCGGATTGCCTTTGAATGCCTGATCCGTAAATGAATCGACGATAAAAGTAGAGATTTCTTTGGGCATGGGTCTAAAGTAACGCCTTCTTCAAAATTATCACTCAAGTCGACTCATTTGATGTACTATTGCCTTTCATGAAAGTCACTCAAATTTTGATCGGATTCCTGATCGTTGTAAGCAGCTGCACGATCAAAGAACAGTCCTCAAGGCAAGCACCGGAAGGCATGATTTTGATTCCAGAAGGGAATTTCATGTTAGGAGGGAAAACAGATGATGCCTACTGGAATGAATTGCCTGCTCACGAAGTACAAGTGGCTTCATTCTTAATGGATGCAACTGAAGTGACCAATCGCGAATACAAAGCGTTTGTGGATGCAACGGGGTACCAAACGGTCGCAGAACGAGATGTGGATTGGGAAGAGATTAAAAAACAACTCCCTCCCGGCGTAGAAAAACCTCATGATTCACTCTTGCGTGCAGGTTCTCTGGTTTTTCAGGCTACTAAAGGAGCCGTTAACCTGAATGACTATACGCAATGGTGGCAATGGACTGTCGGAGCGAATTGGCAACACCCTGAAGGTCCTCGCAGCGACATCAATGATCGCATGAACCATCCGGTGGTGCACATTGCCTATGAAGATGCACAGGCTTATGCTGAATGGATCGGGAAGCGACTACCGACAGAAGCCGAATGGGAATGGGCAGCAATGGGCGGCACGAAAGATGCGAAATATCCCTGGGGAAATGATCCTGCAGATAAGGCTACTGATAAAGCAAATTTCTGGCAGGGGTCGTTCCCCTACGAAGACCGGAAACTAGATGGTTATGGGAGTACCGCTCCGGTCAAATCTTATTCGCCCAATGGATATGGTCTCTACGATATGGCTGGCAATGTCTGGGAACTGTGCGCAGATAAATATGATGTCTCCTGGTTTTCTAAACAGGCACAGCAAAAGGAGATCATCAACCCACAGGGTTCCCCCCGATTTAATGACCCTACGGAACCCGGCACCTCAAAGCATGTGGCCCGCGGTGGGAGTTTTTTGTGCAATGACAGCTATTGCTCAGGTTACCGGACCAGTCGCAGGATGGGAACGAGTATGGATTCGGGGCTGAATCACACCGGGTTTCGATGTGTGGTGGATTTGTAAGGAAATTCCTATAAAATCCAGATTCCGATAGATCACTTTGAACATCGTAGTGGTTCGGGTCCTCTCAAACAACAAGAAGTTCGTGGAGACACAAACTTTGGCGAGATCACATGGGACTCAGAAACAAAATACTAGCCTCCCAATTGATCCCAGCCTTGTCGGCAGGCAGGCGTGGAATGATGTCTTGGAAGAGAAGGAAGTAATGCCCTCGTTTGAGTCCTCTCTAATAATAAACAACAAGAAGTTCGTGGAGACACGTACTTCGGCGAAGGCAGAAGTTCCTTGGCTTGTCATCTTGAGTTCCGTCGAAAGGTAGACAAGCAACACCAACACCCACCAACAAAAAAGGCCCCTTCGGAGCCTTTATCAATTTCATGAATTCGATCAGTCTTTCTTTCCTTCAAATGGTGAAGTAACATAAGGCATCATCATACCTCGATCCTCGTGACGTAGGATGTGACAGTGATACACCCAAATACCTCTTCGATTATCGTCATCTGTCACGGTAATTGCCCCAGGAGTAGTACCATTTTGTTTAGGTACATTGACCCAATACCGCACCTTCACATAGCCGTGAGGTGGAATGGTGATGGTATCCCACCAGTTGCCAACAAAACCCTGGATACCAATTTCCTTGCCTTTCTCCACGGCAATGACATCACCGGACTTGGCATTGGCTTTGGTTGGACGTTGTGGCTCAGAACTGGCCGTTTGTGCACGCACATACCAATCCTTACTCCCTGTTACCGGATTAGTCTCGTAGCTCAACTGCCCTACTTCTACCACAAAGAATGGGTTGATATGGATATGGAATGGATGACCTACATCAGAGTTATTGATCAGGTAATACTCTTCTGCAGTAGTAGCACGAGGAAGGCCAGGAAGATCCCATGAAGACGAGTATCCTTCATATTTCTTGTTCACCAATGCAGGACCATCGATACCGGTCAGTGCTTTCCAGCTCGGCTTGTTCGTGTTAGTCCAGGTATATTTTCCATTAGCCTCTGTAATCGTTTGGAAATAGCCTGGATTCATGAAATAGTAGGACGTATCACCCGGGGGATTGACCACTTGATTCGTATTCGGCCATTGCACCCCTCCGGACTTCTCAAATGCCATATTATCATAGGTACCTATGGTATCCGCATCATTAACTGGTGTTGCCGTATGGGCATGTGTAGTACTAGAATTAAAGGCCAGATCAGAGGGAGTTTTAAACCCTGTTTGAATGAAATCTTCGGCTTTTGGATTGCCTAATGGATCATTCAAGACAAAAAACCTTCCGTTCAAGGTAAACTGATTCACTTTACTGCTTGCTGAACCGTCTGTCTGGGTCAGCTTGACCCTGATTCCTGAAACATCGAAAATCACCGGGCGCGACTGCAAAATATCAGACTTAGAGATCGGAGAAACATAACTCGGGGGTTTGACCGGGGGAGTTTGTTCATCCATGGTAATAGGCGAAAGCATTTTCATACGCTCCTTGGAAGGATAATCATAGGAATCTACCGCATCCCCAGTTACGTTTACCGTCATGATCACCGCTGGTGATTGCTGCCCGGATACTATTCCATAAGGCTGAAATCCTGAATTTCCTACTCCAAAATCGCTACTTGTATTGATCTTCACATCCAGAAAATCAGCATCGCTACTGCTTTCTTTCACTTGTATCAGCGGTACAACATTCGTACTACCACCCACCCATGGTTGACTAAATCCTGAATACTGGTACTTAAACATCAATGGATTATTCTTACCATTCACAGTGGCTGGGAGAAAACCGGTTTGCTTGCTACCCTTGGAATATAGCGTTTTCCCAGTCGCAGCATCTTTTAAGGTAATGTCTGTTGGGTAGTTCTTAAAGAATTTATAGGTACCAGCTGTTGATAGCTTTACCAGAAAATCCGATCGATTCCCTGGAGCCAGAAGCGCGGGCTTCTCAGCTGTAATGGTATCCATTTTCGCAAAGGTGATCCCATCAGCAGCTACCAAATAAATAGGCTCAACGTAAAAAGTACTCTTATCTGTCGCATCCTGTCTACCTAGCCAGACGTAAGCAAAAGATTTATGATTCGTTCCCGCATTCACCAATCGCCATCTCTGCATCTCTCCTGGAGCCACATCATAGGAGTAATCGGTCAATCCATTTACCGTCAACGTGAGCGAGTCATTATGATTGATACCCATCGCATCTCCTTCGCCTCGCTGAAAACCATAGTTGGTAATCTCCTGAATGGCAAACACGCGATCATTTTGATCACTCCATGCGTCATAGGTCTTTTGATCCGTATACTCGATGATAGAATTGTCTTGTGACTCTTCGATCACAATTGTTCCCGCCATACCATTTTCAACTTGTGCACTGGTCGCGCCATGCTTATGCGGATGGAACCAATGTGTGCCTGGCAAGTGATTGACTGGGATCTTATACTGATAATTCCAGTTTCCGGCCTTCACTGATTGATCAGAAACAGAATATTCATTCAAGGAATCAAGATTAACGACTGGCTCATCGGTATCCGGTGCGTCATAATCCTCGGTACTTAGTCCGTCGGGAACTATCACGGTGGTTACATCATCCTTGGAAGGATCCACATGCAAACCATGCACGTGCAGGTTGGTATTGTTCAGATTGTGCGGAATGTTCAATTCACCATGTAGCGTCATGCCTGCCAGTTCTTCGTCTTTACCGAGATCAGTGTTCTGAACATTATCGAAGACATCTAACTGACTGTATTTAATAGGGTTAAATTCATTCACAATATTGACCTGCACCAAATTACCGGGCTTGAATCGTAAGGTTGGTCCAGGAAGCATCTGAACACCCCGGCTTAAACCATAAGCTCTGGTCCAAATGGATAAAGGTTCATATTTAGGATCTGCTTTTGTACCTGTATTTTGATAGATCAGACTATCAACTTTCGCAAATTGTGTGTACAAAGTGGTTGTCAGGACACCATTTTCATCGGCATAAATCTCTCTTGGTAGCAGTTTCACAGTAGCTGCTTCCAGAGAACCGGAAGCTTTCAGCCCTACTTTATTTACTCCAGCTTTGAGATGATCTCTCTGGATATTAAGGCTACCAAAAATATATTGTACTTCATCCGAAACGATATATTGTCTGTTAACCTTGATGGTCGTGTAGGCTTTTCCATTCACGGTTACGTCCACATCTAAAACAGTTGCATCTTTTGGCAGATGAATCACCAGTTGCATCATGGACACTGAAGCCAATGTAATGGACAATTCTTTCTGCTCGGCGTTGATGGTATTAACGGTCACTTTGTTGATCACTGATGAACCAGTGGCCGGAGTAACTGTCGGTGCCTCTGAAGACAACAATGCCTGAAAATGAGAAGTAGCTTCCTGCGAATCAGAATCTGTCTCACCTCCGGGTTTACAGGCCGTCATAAAACATAGCAGGCCAAGCGTGACTATTGCACGGTAAGAATAGGTTGGAAATTTCATATCTATTAGGTTGTAAAACCTGAAGATACGAAAAATTGAATGGATAAAAACCAGTAGAGAATGGAAAGAGTAAAATTTCCTCTTATCGTATTACAAGAAAATGATTTACAAAAAAAGAAGGAGTGGCTTGAAGCCCAGGCCCGAAGGTCTCCTTCTCTCACAACCAATAGATAAATGCACCACTCGGGCGTAAACCGAGCAATTTCTTTTTTGTTTCTTAGATTTTAGTTGTCCGCTCTACTCTGAAAGCCGATCAATTCTTCCTGATCACTACCAAGAAGCACACTCACTTGAGTGAAGTTAGATAACGCATACTTCAAAAACTAATAAAACCGTTAAAAGATTAGAAATTTCACCAATCACGAGCTAAAAAGGCATACTTTTCAATATTATTTATTTTTCACACATATAGTGAACCGCTTTTAGTGAATTAACTTTTAAACACACTTTTATCCGTCGATTTTAAGACAATCTCGCGATGGGAGTTATCTGAGTTTCAAATCCAAAATTTGAGCCGCTAATTGAAGCGCCAATAAGAATGATTAGTAAAGAGAAGTTGAAAAAATTGGCCTAAAAACCAAAAGGAACTGGACACTTGACCTCCCGAACGGATTTTGGAGGTTTACCAGGAGGGTCCAGGCTAAACGTGTAGGTCAGTGAAATTTCATGGGCGCCTCCACTGTTGATCCCCAGATCAGACACAGTAAAATCGAAACTGTAGCCAATGGAAACGTTATTGGTGGTCAGGCCAGTCATGAAGATCACAGACTCGTTATTAGGAATACCTTCCAGAGATTTTACAGGAATACCCCTGTACCAAACTCCAAGCAATAAGGGTTCTAGTGTAAAATAGACGCCCAGGTCTAATTGATCAAATTCACTTTGTGAACGATAATTGAAGGTTGGCGTAAGGCTCCGTTCTTTCAAAGGTTTATTCTGCGCCCGTTTGGAAATATCATGAAATGGGATCTTGATCCCGCCGTGAAAAGACCTTCGCTGATATAACGGTGATTCTCCTCCTGCCAGTGCCTGATTGGGCTCTGTGACGTGGTAAATAGAAAATCCTCCCCAAATTTTATCATTAAATAAAATACCACCGAATGAGATGTCGAAAAAATTAGCATTCAAGCCAGTATTGAATTGTTCATTGGTATTGGCAAGTACCACCTGACCTGTCGCATCAAATTGATCTCCGAATGTCAGGCGATCAAAATTGATATCTCTCTGATAATACGCCAGCTGAACGGCAGGCCGAAAAGTCCAATTATAATTTAGTTGCAACTGATAAGCATATTGCAGTCCAATCATGGTCGAACGAAGACCTGCTATCCCTTCCCGATCCGTATTAACAATCAGTCCCAGGCTACTGTAGTAGTCGACCCAATTGTAATCCACATAAAACGAGTAAGATTCGAATGATGCATCAATGGAAGGCCACTGATTCCTGTAATTCAGCCCCACCCTGCCTTTTTGATTGATTCCGGTGAGGCCAGGATTCAGGTTCAGGGGCGCCGCATAATATTGAGAATACTGCGGATCCTGCGCATGGACCTCCGACGATAGCCCGAAAAACACGAAAACTGTTAAAATAATCAGTATTCTACTCATTCACCTGTGATCTTAATGGCAAACATTGATGATTTTATTGAAAGACACAAACGCAAAACAGCATGACTTCAACTTACCCTATAAACTGATTTTAGATGTTTTTTGATCAAAGCCGACATTCATACCCTTAATATCCATAGTTTCGATGATTTGTGTAATGTAACGTCACATCTGGCGTTAGTATTTTAATTAAAACCGTAAAGCCTCAGACAAAAAAGAAAAAATTAGGGAAACTTCTTTTTAATGGGTATTAGGAAAAGGGTTGTTTTTTGAATGATCTACATTTACCAATCAATGAATTTGCAGATTCAGCGCATGAGATGTAACAGGTGGACAAAAGTCCTTTTACTGACGACCTTGATCCTGGCAGTCCCCGAATTGGGCTCGGGTCAACGCATTTTGGACACGCAGTATTTTTTCGGAAACACGACCGACAACTTTGTATTTGATAAAAACGGTCGGGACGTACATCTGGAAGACCGGCAAGTTGCGCCCTTCGGAATGGGTGGCTCGGCGGTAATCAGTGACCAGTTCAATGGAAATCTGCTTTTTTATACCGACGGGGTACAAGTATTTGATCAATCACATCAACTGGTGGCAGGCTACAGTGCGCTCAATGGCGACTCTTCACTGAACCAACCTGCGGTAGTTGTTCCTAATCCTTCCAGTCGAGACCTCTATTACATATTTACTAACCCGAGTAATGGTGGAGCCAATGAGATCCAATTCACAGAGATCGATGCTTCTATACAAGGAAATTCTACCGATGGCCGATTCCCATTCGGAGCAATGACATCCGTCAATCAGTCCACAGGGCTGACCAACCCATCAGAAGGCATCATCATTATCGAAGCGGGGAATAACGGGAATGAATACTGGTTGATCACGCAAGACCGAACCACCTTTGATTTCCGGGTCACAGCGATCAATAGTACGGGCATTGACAGCACACAAACTTTCACAGTAACTTCTCCCGCCTATCCCAATGTAGAGGTGGCACACTTTGCATACAATGCGGATTCCGCCTGGCTGGCCATCGCCCCAAAAACCGCTAATAGAAACGTCGCGATCCTTGATTTCGACGCAGCAACAGGAGAGCTGGCCTTCAATCAGCAGATCCTCCGGACGGGTGTAGATGATGGACAGGGAGAATCGATCTACGATGTAGAATGGTCCAACAGTGGTCGCAAATTATATTTCTCACGATTCGGCAGTGCCGGACTGGATGCCAATGTCTATCAATATGATTTTGATTCACTGGTATTGTCGCCACTTTTCGCCAATCCGATCTTCAGGAGTTACGGCTTGAAAAGAGGTCTGGATGACCATATATTACACCTGTATCAGGACACACCAGGATCAGCTTATAACCTGGGCCGGTTCACGCGTGCCGACAGTCTAGCAGATTCGGTCGTTTACGAAAACATTGTGCTGGAGCCCGACTTCCAGGGCCGTCAGTTCCCAGCCTTCGCCCCTCCTTTTTTCCCAGGATTCAATTCTGTCGCCTTTACTCAATTCGACAATTGCGAAAACTTATCGACCAAGTTCTACCCGATGGTAGATCCGGTCCCTCATAATTATTTCTGGGACTTTGGGGATGGTTCCGGCTCCAGAAATCCGGCTCCTGTACATACCTATGATGCCGCAGGCGGTTACATGGTCACATTGGCTGTGGAATTGAATGGGCGTTTTTCAGTGGCTACGCAATTCGTGGAAGTACTCGCCAATATGGAAGAAGCCATGATCGGTCAGGATACCACGATCTGTATCGATGAAATACTCACGCTTCCCACCCCAAGTGGCATGGATCTTCCTCAAGGGCAAATTGTCTGGAGTACAGGTGAAACCACGGAGACCATTGAAGTAGATACCACAGGAACCTATTGGGTGGAAGTAACGCTGCCCAATGGCTGTACGACTTTTGATGCCATTACGGTGACCGAATACGGCATTCAACGCCAACTCTCCAACCAATGGTATTTCGGAGAAATGGCCGGACTGGACTTCAACCAGAACCCACCTATGGCGCTGGTAGATGACAACCTGATGGACTCTCCGGAGGGTTGTGCGACCATCTCAGATTCCGACGGTAGCCTGCTGTTCTACACCAACGGGCAAACGGTCTGGAACAAAGAACACATGATCATGGTCAATGGTGATAGCATTGGTGGAGACAGTACTGCGGCGCAATCAGCTATGATCCTCCCCTTCCCGGATGACGAAACCCTGTTCTATGTTTTTACCACACAGGAAGTCTATGGCGAACTGGACAATGAAATGCTGGTCAGTATTGTGGACATCAAAGACGACAGTGCCCGCGGTTCTGTGGTTGTCAAAGGCATCCGGCTATTTGATTACAACACGGAACGGGTGACTGGCTCCAACTTCGGGACCAACGGATGGCTCATGACCCATGAATTCGGTAACAACAATTTCAAAGCGAATTTCCTCGACGAAACTGGGATTACGGCTACGGTGCACTCCCCTGCCGGAGAATACCTTAACTTTCTGGATGAGCAGAGTGCCACCAGTTATCTCAGGTTCCAACCGGGCATCATGCGGGCAGCCAATATGATTCCAGGAGCCAATACTGTGGACATTCTGGATTTTGATAACAATAGAGGTGTATTATCGAATGCTCGAAACATCAATATAGATGAACCTGCCAGTACCCCCTTGTACGGCCTTGAATTCTCCGGAGGCGGCGACAAAATGTACGTCACAACCAATGGAGCAGTCTCCAAGTTGATCCAATACGACCTGGACAGTCTTGATACGGACGATGAAATTGCGGACATAGAAGCTACCAAGTTTGATGGCTATACGCAAGGCAGTGGGTATGGCGCCATTCAGCGCGGGCCCAATGGGGTCATTTACATGGCCATTGACAATGCTACTTCCGTCGGGGCCATCAATTCCCCATCTGCAGACGATGACCTGGCGAACTTCATGGAAAATGGTGTGGACCTGGGCGGTAGGATCAGTCGACTGGGATTACCCAATTTTGTGCAAAATGTCAGTGATCCATTACAGCCTCCTGGCTTCACGGTAGAATCCGCTTGTTTTGGTCAGCCTCTCACACTCATGGCTACAGGAACTTCCATCATTGATGAGTTCGAATGGACCTTTGATGAATTTGCCAGTCCTCAATCAGGGGTTGGAGATTCGATCCAGGTAACGTATTCTACTACCGGCCCGCACACCATCATGCTGAGAATATTTAATCGGTGTGGCTATGACTCTACATTCGTTCAAGATATTGAGGTATTTGCTACACCAGAGAATCCCACCACGCCAGAAACAGTCGCTTTCTGTGGTGACGAACCTGAAGTGATCTTAGAAGCATGGCCGGATGAAGATCCAAACCTGACCTATCTCTGGTCGATAACCAACGGGTCTGGGTTGACCACCAATCAGACCACCAGAACGATCTCAGTAACCGAGCCAGTAGCATATACTGTAACCATTACCAACGCAGATGGCTGTTCATCCGAACCGAGGAGTGGCGTAGTAGCAGGAGCAATAACCGTGAACCTTGGGGAAGACCTGTTTTTCTGTCAGGATGACGATGCACCTGATCTGGACTCACAAAATGCCGTCGGTAATTTCAACTGGACCATTGATGGTGACTCCACTATTGCCAGTAATACTCGTTTTCAGGAGATAGACACCAGTATACCCGGCGTGTACAGTTATGCATTGGAATACACCGAAGAAGTAACTGGGTGTGTGGCACGGGATACGGTAGCAATCACCATTTTTGAATCTCCGATTATCCGGGCTACTGGCACACCGCCTACCACCTGTGATGCCAATGACGGAGCAATCAATTTCACGATCGACTCCAATGGCAGCTTTGTCTACAACCTCACTGGTCCGGTAGCCATCGCGGACCAATCTTTTGATGGCCCCGGAACACCAGCACCATTGACTGGACTAAATGCAGGAATTTATACCCTGAACATCACCAATACTGTGACCGGATGTATTACGAATGAACCTGTACAGGTGGAGGATATTGCTCGATTTGATCTGGAAGCATCTGCTATTCCCGGATGTGGTGCCGAAGGAGATATTGGCCTCCTCGTAACCGGCGATGCGCCTACCAGTGCAAACATTACTGTACGAGATGAAGATGGCATGGAAATTCGTTCGCTGAATGATGTAGCCCTCCCACTTCCCGACCTGCTGGATTTCGATACTGGACTTTATGTGATTCAAATTGAAGAGATTGGCGGACTAGGTTGTATTCAGATAGACTCGGTACAATTGGGTGAAGAATTCCCCAGATCCAATTTTACATTTGACCCTATCCAGGAACTTTGTGGAAACCGAGATCAGGCCGAGATCAGGCCGGGGACCAATGGTATCACTGACTATTTCTGGCAAAACAGTGATGGCCAAGTGATCGGCATTGGCACTTCAGTGGACATTCCACTGGAAGGTACGTACTTCATTACGGCAACAGGAGATCAACTCTGTCCTCGGACGGAAATGATTGAAATCAACATCAATCCTTTACCACTGGTGGAGATTGAAGTAACAGGAGATCTTTGTTTTGGTGAAGTTACCCTTACGGCAGTCATTGAAAGTACGTCGAGTGGTCCTTTTGCCTACCAGTGGCTCTTTGGGTCCGACCGAACAGAATTAGGACAAACCGAAAGCATCAATGTTTCGCAAGAAGGGTTGTATCAGGTTAGGATCACCGATCCTGCTATTGGTTGTGATGCCATATCGAATCCCGTGGATATTGATTGCCAGCCGTTTGTTCGTGCGCCTAATGCCTTCAGCCCAGGGAACAACAATGATCAAAATGATGAGTTCTTCGTTTTCCCCAATGATTTCGTAGACAATTTTGAGATCTTTATTTACTCTCGATGGGGTGAAATCGTTTATTATTCAGATGATTTTGGCTTCAGATGGAATGGTTTTTTCCGTGGCAAACTTTTACCTGAAGGCACGTATGCATATGTGATCAAGTTCACCAGCATTGAAGAACCCGAACTCGGGGGCATTGAACAATACGGATCGGTAACTTTGATCCGATAATTGGTGTTGTCCTATTTATGGCCTTCTTCGATGACATATATGACCGGGTTTTTGGCAAGGAACAAACTCCTGATCCGGTTTTCGTTCATAAACTACTGAAACGATCGGGTTCCTTTCTTGAGAAATATGAAGCCTGGAAAAAAGGTCGGAAAGATGAGCTGCTGGAATTGATCGACACCTCTCTTCAATTGAAGACCAAAGGCATTGAACAAGATCCGCCTACCCATGTTTTGAAATTCTCAGGTTCCAATGCCTTTGCGGTCAGTTTTTCATCAGATATGGGAGCCGAAGAATTGCAGTTTCTGACAGAATGGTTTGCAGCATACGTATTGCAAAACTTACCTTACAAAAAAGCCAATGGGGATGTCATGATCAGGGAACGGGACAATATCGTGGAGACCATTGAAAAAATCTACCTCAAACCCATTGCTACCGAAGAACTGCCCGCTGATCAACAATTTGGCAACATCCTCATTGAAAATTTCGTCGTTGGCACCAAACCTTCTTACATGAAAGTGACGGCCAATTACTACATGGACCGGATGTACAAGCCGCACCGACCGTTCGAAGAACTGACTAATTTTTTATTAAAACCTGTTTATGAATAGCCGAAAATTCAAATACTTACTATTGATTCAATTGATCATGCTTCTCGGTATCGTGCTGTCTCCTCAAACCAGTTACGCCCAGAAATTTTTACCGACCAAACTCAAGGTCACCGTGATCAATGGACAAGGCAATGCGGTGAAAAATGCGACGGTCCGTTTGTTCCTCAGTGAGGAAGATTACATTGATGACAAAAAATCAATCCTTAGCGAAAAGACCAACGAAAAAGGGCAGGTAATTTTCAAAAAGATGAAACCTCGCTCCTACTACATTGATGCTCGAAAGGGAGATCTGAATAATGATGGGCGTGGCTCCAAAACCGATAAACTGAAAGAGGGCCGGGTGAACCGGGTAAATGTCGTGATTGAGTAAGAAAGATTCACGCCCGCCGCCGGCAAGGCATGGCTTTGAGAGCCATAGCGTGACGGCCCATACTATATTTCTTTTGATCTATCGCTTTAGGGTAGTAAACAATAGTAGGCCGTAAGCCACTAACATCAACCAAAAATCGTACACACCTACGTCAGGGAGTACTTTGAATTTTTCGAGTACTACGAAAACGACGATAACGACAGAAACGATGCGGAGAATATTTCGGGTTGAGTTGGTCATTGGGGAAAAATCATTGATTGTAGTAAAGATATTAGAATTGTTCTGAGGAATCTACCGATACTTGCGTGATTTTTCATGGCTGATATCTCCGCACATATCGACCCGGCAGTTAAGTTACTCAAGGCTAACGATTTAGTAGCCATACCCACCGAAACAGTGTATGGATTGGCAGGGAATGCCCTGAATGAAACGACTATCTCCAAAATCTTTGCCGTAAAGCGCAGGCCGAAGTTTGATCCGCTGATTGCGCATGTTGGAGATGAGCGTATGTTGGAAAAGCTGGTCCACTCGTTTCCTGAAAAGGCCCAACGTTTGGCTGAAAAATTTTGGCCTGGTCCGCTAACCCTACTCCTTTCCAAAAGAGAGGACGTTCCTGATCTTTTGACATCAGGTTCTGAGCGAGTGGCTGTGCGCATGCCCAATCACCCACTGACCCTGGAATTGCTACAACAACTGGACTTTCCACTGGCTGCTCCTAGTGCGAATCCCTTTGGATATGTTTCTCCAACCACCGCTCAACATGTTGCCGATCAACTAGGGCCGAATATTCCTTACATTTTGGATGGAGGTCCGTGTACCATTGGCCTGGAATCAAGTATCGTGGGGTTTGAAGGAGAAGACGCCATTGTATACCGTTTGGGAGGGCTCCCTCTGGAAGAAATCCAGAAAGTGATCGGCCCTGTCAAAGTAAACCTGAATAAAAGTTCTAACCCACAAGCACCGGGCATGCTCAAATCACATTATTCGCCTGGTAAACCAGTAATTTTAGGTGAGATTGAAGCCTTGATCAACGAACATCGGGATCAGCAAATCGGGATCATTGCCTTTGATAAAAAGTATGGGAATTTCCCTCAAGTGACACTTTCTACTACTGGTGATATGCAGGAAGCAGCGGCAAATCTTTTCAAAGCCCTGCGAGAACTTGATACGGATCATGTGGATGTCATACTTGCTGAGCAGGTCCCGGATCATGGACTGGGCAGAGCCATCAATGACCGGCTGGAAAGGGCCGCAGCGAAATAAGGCACCAGACGGAAAACCTTTTCATTTCGATTTCATCAAAAATTCACATTGATCCTTTTGGCGTTTAGATAAAAGCACTCATTTTCGTGCAACATTTTCAATGAACAAACCATTTTTGAGATGAAGACGATAGATGATTTTAATTTCAGCGGGAAAAAAGCACTGATCCGTGTGGACTTTAATGTTCCCTTGAATGCATCGTTTGAGGTGACCGATGAAACACGTATCAAAGCGGCCATCCCGACCATTAAGAAAATCATCGCTGATGGAGGATCAGCTATTTTGATGAGTCACCTCGGCCGTCCAAAAGAAGGACCAGAAGAAAAGTATTCTCTCAAGCACATCATTCCTAATCTTTCGGAAAAATTGGGCGTAGACGTTCAGTTCGCGGGTGATTGCATTGGTGCAGAAGCCGAAGAAAAGGCTGCAGCTTTGTCCGGTGGCGACGTACTACTATTGGAAAATGTACGCTTTTACAAACAAGAGACAAAAGGCGATGAAGACTTTGCTGCATCCCTGGCCAAATTAGGAACCATCTACGTGAATGACGCTTTTGGCACCGCTCACCGAGCCCATGCTTCTACAACTATTGTTGCTAAGCACTTTAACGAAAAATGCTGTGGGTATGTGATGAGCGCGGAACTCGACAATGCTAAGAAAGTACTTGACAATGCTGAGCGTCCTTTCACTGCAATCATGGGTGGAGCGAAAATCTCTGATAAGATCCTGATCATTGAAAGACTGCTGGACAAAGTGGACAACCTGATCATAGGTGGCGGCATGTCCTATACGTTCTTTAAAGCCATAGGCGGCTCAATCGGAAACTCTCTGGTGGAAGAAGACAAGCTAGATCTTGCAAAGGAATTGATCAGCAAGGCCAAAGAAAAAGGCGTGAACCTGGAATTACCTAAAGATTCGGTAATTGCCGACGCTTTTGACAATGGCGCCAATACACAAGTGGCAGATAACTTCAGCATCTCCGATGGGTGGATGGGACTGGATCTGGGACCAGAATCCTCTGAAGTATTTTCCAACCTGATCAAGGAATCAAAAACGATCCTTTGGAATGGCCCGATGGGTGTATTCGAAATGAGCAACTTCGCTGGTGGAACCAATAAAGTCGCACAAGCTGTCGTAGAAGCCACAAAGAATGGCGGCTTCTCACTCATTGGTGGTGGTGATTCGGCCGCTGCAGTCAATAACCTGGGATACGGAGATGATGTCTCTTATGTATCTACAGGAGGCGGAGCCTTACTCGAATACATGGAAGGCAAAGTGCTTCCCGGAGTTGCCGCATTAGAAGCTTAAGTTTAGTTCTCAACCTCCATTTCTGGGATCATTGATTCTGAGGAGGTCATAAGAATGATAGGTCATCCTTGAAAAGGGATGACTTTTTATTTTCTCAGAGTTCTCGTCGAGTGACTCTGAAGAAGCATAACCCTGGATGCTAAAGAGACGGGCACTACTGCAACACATAAGCCACAAAAAAACCAAGGTAGGTGCCCAATGCGGCGCCTACGGTTCCCATCAAGATGGCGGGTAACAAGAGGTCTTCGCGCTTCAAACTCCTGGATAATGCAAGGGCCGTAGATGCTCCACCAATATTGGCTTGCGAGCTGATTGACAACAAACTCCAGTCTAGTTTGAATAGTCTGCCAACGCCAAAGATCACCAGTCCATGAATGATGATAATCAGAACGGTGAAACCAAAAATGGAAATGGCCTTGTCTCCTACATCTGCCAATGCTCCGATCTCACAAAAGGCACCTACCACTGCCAGAAATAAATATACGGATAGCAATCCCAACACCTGAGCACCCGCCAATTGTTGAATGACTTTCGTTTGCGCCAGGATCAAAGCAATGGTGGTCAAAATGAGCACCGAAGGAATGGTGGTGAGTCCCTGGAGGTAATTGGATAGCAAGACCGTACCCAATCCTAAAACGATCAACGCAGCCATAGAAAGCGGATCGATCGACTCGGTTTCACTCAAAGTAGCCAGTTCTTTGTTTTCAGCTTTCGATTCCCGGTCTGGAAAATACTTTCTCAACAGTCCAGGAGCAGAAATGGTCACTACCATCCACAAGGCGGTCAAAATATTATCCGCAACCACCACACCAATAAATATAGCTCCATCCCGAACCACATCGTAATGCAAGGCAATCGCATTGAAATTGACGCTTCCTCCAGTATAGGTTCCGGTCATCATCCCGCCAATGGCGTAAAACTTATCTCCAAAGAGTTCCTCTCCATCGAATACCCAGATGGACACCAAACTACCAACCAGTGTTCCTAACGCTCCTAATGCAAAGCCAATGGTCATGGGAACTCCAGCTTTCTTCACATCGATGAGTTTTACTCCCAATAGCAGAAAGAAAATACTCAATGGCGCGATGTATTGAAAAATGAAATCATAGACCACACTTGGATTACTGGCAGAAGGAACGATTTTCAAATTGGCCATGATGGCAGTCAATATGATCACCAGCAGTGAAGAACTGACCACCTTTAACCGGGTGTTTCGACACAGCCATTCACACAACCAAACATTGAATACCAGGACCAGCACCACGTATTCTGGCGCGTTGACGATTTCACTCCATGACATCTGCTAAAAATACAATAGTACAGCCACATGTATGCCGCATGGACTTGATGAAAACTTGACTTAAACACAACGAATCGTTAAATTGCTCAAACATGGATTCAAAATCATCCGTTTTTCAGGAGTCAAGAACACGTAAACCTGCTTCACAAGAAGTGGGCAACAATCCTAATTCGGAGCTCCAAATGAAAATAGACCGCAGTGCTCGTCAGCAAGCACAAGCGGAGGCCATCCAAAAAGTCGATAATAAAACGGGCATGCCAGACGACCTTAAGTCAGGTATTGAGAATCTTTCGGGCATGGACATGTCGGATGTGAAAGTTCATTACAATTCTGCTAAACCTGCTTCCGTGGGGGCGCATGCTTATGCGCAAGGTTCCAGCATTCATTTGGGTCCCGGACAAGAAAAACACCTGGCTCATGAAGCCTGGCACACGGTGCAGCAAAAGCAAGGTCGTGTTCAGCCAACCACTTCCGTAAATGGTGTAGCTGTCAATGATAGTGCTTCGTTAGAGAAAGAAGCGGATGTGATGGGTGCGAAAGCGATGCAGCATAAGGCCTGATTAGTTCCTGCTTTGTAGTTTCTGGAAATTCCTCTAGCATAAACAAGAAGAAAATTCATTTGCCAACAAAGGCAATATTATATCCAAACTAAATGGTAGTTCCTTACATAAAAACTTGAAACCTAAAACGAAGGAAAATAAATTGCAAAAACGAAGTAATCATACATGGAACTGGAAACAAAAATCAAATTGTTTTTCCTAACTGCCTGAACTCCCTTTTCAATCCCGCCACAATATCGCCTTGCATGATCTGCTTCTCCGGACTGGTCACTGCCTTGATACAGCTATAGCGCAACACATTGACAATATTTCCTCCGGTCACTTCATATTCCTCCGCAAGATGATCAAAATCGATCTCTGCTGATTTGGGCACCTGACTGTTGAAATAAAAGTCCCACAGCGACCTTCTTTCATCCTTATCCGGCAACGGGAAATAGATCATGGATTGAAACCTCCGGGCAAAGGCTTCATCAATATTTCCTTTAAGATTGGAGGCCAGTACGACCAGGCCATTGAAATCTTCGATCCTCTGCAGCAAAAAAGCTACTTCCTGATTCGCAAATCGATCATTGGAAGAATTGGCTTGTACTCGTTTTCCGAATAGCGCATCTGCTTCATCGAAGAACAGGATCCATTTTTTGCTCTCAGCCACTTCAAAAACTTTGGACAGGTTTTTCTCCGTCTCTCCAATGTATTTTGACACGACCAAACTCAGGTCCACACGATAGACTGGCATTCCTGTGGCCTTACCTAACAACGTAGCTGTTATTGTTTTTCCTGTTCCGGGAGGTCCATAAAACAGGCACCTATAGCCCGCCTTTACCTTCTGTCCAAGTCCCCAATCTTGCATGAGCAGTTCTTCATGCTCAAGCCAGGTTCTGATCTCCGCGATTGAATCCCAGGTCTCTTCATTCAATACCAGATCATCCCATTCCAAAGAAGTCGTAATCTTTTTCGCAGGAAACTCGTGATTCATCTCGGGTTCATAAGGCTTACCTGCTGTCAGATAGTCCACGTACTCTTTGTCCAGCAATAACAAGCCACTGGCATGCGGTTCCCCATCCGGCACTTTGCCATATTCGATTACACCCCTGGCGCGGAGTTTACCTGCAGGAGCAAGGATCTCATTGGACAGCACCCGTCCCTGAATGTCATCACCGGCCAAGAGAAACAAAGCCGTCTCGCCGGTAGGCAAGAACCCTCCATGATTTACTCCTTTGATCCCTCCGAATTCAGTAAACCCTCGATCAAAATTTTTATTCTTAATGAAAAACGTATCCAGTACCTGAGGACTGACGTGTGGCGCCAGTGCCAGGGCTAGTACCATTCTTTCTGATCTGGAAAGCGCTAATTCAGCAATGAATTGGTGTAAAAAGGCACCTTCAGCATACGGAGGAGGAGTGATTTCTTCAATCGCAGGCAGGTCATCGGAAGTCTTGAAATAATGATTGATCCTTGACTCTATCAGTTGAGAAAGCCATTGCATTTCGGCCCCAATTGCTTGAAAATTCTTGCTCAGATCAGGATTCATCGCACATATTTATGTAGGTTGTGTACAATGTACAAGATAATTCTTATTTTTAGCTGCAAGCATCCAGCGTACTCATGTTTCCAGATTTTAGAAAATACTATTACCTATGGCCTGTAGCGCTCCTCGTACTACTGTTTGGTCTTGCCTACGGAGGGTATCTAATTTCAGAATCTGAACGAGTACAACGTCTGGCAAGTAATGTGAATTTCATCTTCACCTACGACAAAAAAATTGAGGTCCCCGATATACCCGAAGATATCGAGAACGACGTAGAAAAAGTCGCCGAATTCAAGCTCGCCTATTTCAAGAAAAACATCGAATATCCTTTAGCGAAAATCGATCAACTCGATTCGACAGTCTTCAACCCGGCTTACAGGGATTCTGTGAGAATGCTTTTATTCAAACTTGACACAATCAGTAGAAGAATCAGGATGGCTGATACGATCACCAAAAAGATCGATGTTCAGATCGATTCTCTGATTGGGATTAGCAATAAAACCTTGAGCCTGGATATTCTTAATGGACAGATCGACAGCCTTTCTATGCAATTGGATACGCTCAAGAAAATGCTGGAAAATCAGCCGGGATTGAGTCCGATTCCTCAACCGGGACTGAGGAGAAAGTTATGATTCTAATTTGCATTTGAGAATTGAGTCCGTAAAACCTCCAATGTCACCTCCCGATTGGTATCGTGAGCGTTGCAATGATCATCTTAATAGCAGAGAAGTAAATAACCAATGAACTCAATCACCAAAACTTCGAAAGTTTCGTATTTTCTGAAAGACAGAAAAAAGCCCCAATCAAATTGAAAGGGGCATCTATATAGATTTTGGTTAGTTCAGGTTAATCCCACTTCAATTCTGTGTCTTCATTGACAGCCACTTGTTCGCGTACTTCATCTTCACGATCAAATTCACTGAAATCCACATCTGGTAACAACTCGTTTTTAACGTGGTTGACCGTTTCATTTAGTGCATCCATGAATTTGTTAAAGTCTTCCTTGTACAGAAAGATTTTATGCTTCTCATAGACAAATCCATCGTCCTTGAAGCGTCGTTTGCTTTCTGTGATCGTCAGATAATAATCGTTAGATCTTGTTGACTTTACATCGAAAAAGTATGTTCTCTTGCCAGCGCGTACCCTTTCGGAGTAGATTTCATCTCTACTTTTATCCTTATTGTCTTCCACCGTAATTGCCGGATTTGGTCGAAACTAAAAAAATTAACTTCGCAATGTTATTAAAAAATCAATCTAAAGATAGTATTTCCATTTTGGAAAATACAAACATAAATCAACCTATTTCGTGTAAAGCCATTTAAGCAATAGTCGAAAAATGCTTAATATCGTTCAATAAAACAATCCATTCATTAAACAGAATTCAAAGTGAACATAACGGAGATCAGGAAGTTCGAAAGTTTGGAACTCCTTGCTAGACAGCTAGTAGAGGGATTTATTACTGGCTTGCACAAGTCTCCATATCACGGATTTTCAGTTGAATTTGCAGAGCATAAACTCTACAATTATGGTGAAAGCACGCGCCATATTGACTGGAAACTTTTTTCTCGTACAGACCGACTTTATACTAAACAATACGAGGAAGAAACCAATCTCAGAGCTCATTTGGTCATCGACACGAGTTCTTCCATGTACTATCCGGCCCCGGAAAATGATAAAATCAGGTTCTCCATTTATGCTGCTGCAGCCTTGGCCTACCTCCTGGTGAAGCAAAGAGATGCGGTTGGAGTAACAGCGTTTTCGGAAGGAATTGATGTGCAGACGGAACAAAAATCAACGAGGATACACCTGAATAACCTGCTAAACATTCTTACGCCCTGGTTGGATACGCCGCCAACTAAAAGTGAAACTTCAGATATTGCATCCGTACTGCACCGTGTGGCAGACAAAATTCATAAGCGATCGCTGGTGATCATCTTCACTGATATGTTCCAGGCAGGTAATGATTTGGAGGAATTGTTCACTGCCTTGCAACATTTGAAGCACCGCAAACATGAGGTCGTTTTATTCCACGTCAACGACCATAAGACTGAAAAAGAATTCGAATTCAAGGACCGCCCTTATCAGTTTGTGGACCTGGAAACGAACGAATCGGTGAAAATTAATCCTGCGTTGATCAAATCAAGCTATAAGGAAGCCATGACTGAATTCTTTGAGAATGTGAAACTTCGGTGCGGACAGCTAAAAGTAGACCTGGTTGAAACGAATACCGATGACACCTTCGATAAGGTATTAAGTGCTTATCTGATCAAGCGACAGAAGATGGTGTAAATATCTGTCACATTGAGGCTCTCGAAATGTGACATCTAGTTTACCTTCAACACAATCTTACCCTTTACTTCCCGGTTTTCGATCTTCTGAAGGGCTTTGGCTGCTTCGGATAACGGAAGTTCCTCGGTGATTTGTGGCGTAATTTTGCCTTCTCCCATCCATTGTAGGAGTTGCATCACGTTCTTATAGTTTCCTTTCGGATCGACGCGCCAAAAACCACCCCAGAATACCCCAACGATGGCCGCTTGTTTCAATAGCGCCAAATTCCAGGGCAATGCTGGAATTTTTCCTGCAGTGAATCCAATCACTAAATGTCTTCCTCCCGGTTTGATACCACGAAATGCTGCTTCAGCGTATTCTCCGCCAACCGGATCAAAGATCACATCTACGCCTCCCAATACTTTCAATTCATCTTTCAATGACTTTTCGGTATAGTTGATACCGGCATCGGCACCATTCTGCAAACACAGATCGATCTTCTCCTGCGTAGAACATGCCGCAACGACTTCCATTCCCATGGCTTTCCCTACCTGGATGGCAGCAATCCCGGTTCCGCCCGCTGCTCCTAAAACCAATAATTTTTCACCTTCTTTCACATTTGCCCGGTCTTTCAAGGCATGAATGGCTGTGGCATAGGTTTCCAGCAAACATGAAGCGGCTTTCATATCTACCGCCTCCGGAATCGAATAGACACTGCCGGCATGAAGTAATACTTTATCAGCAAACCCGCCGTGAGAATTGGCTCCAATAACGCGATCACCAACTTTAAGATGCTGAACACCCTCTCCTACTTCACTGATCACTCCTGACACTTCTCCCCCAGGAGAAAAAGGCAGGTCAGGCTTGAACTGATACAACCCTTTGGCAATGAGCATGTCCGGAAAATTCACCCCGGCATACTTCACATCCACCACCACATGGCCTGGTTGTACCTGAGGGTCTTCTAATTCGCCATAGCCTAGATTGGGCCAGGCACTATAGTCTTCAACGTAGATCGCGTTCATATCTTAAATTTCCTCAACAAGTTACCGTATTTGCTGCAATCAAAATGGTCGCTCCGTGAATCATTCCTCTATTTTTGCCGTTGTGGTATTGCGACAAGCAACATGACAAATAAAACACGGATCGTATTTTTTGTAGACATCCTCGAAAGGCATTTTGATGGAGTCAGTAATACCATGCACCAACTGGCGCATCGAATTCCGCGAGACGAGGTAGAGGCGATTTTCATTACCACTTATCCACCGTCGCAGGATGATTTTCCATTCCCTGTTTATCAGTGCCCCTACATCAGTTGGATCCTTTACAAAGACTACCGTATCGGCCAACCAGGCCGCATGAAAGAGCTCGAGCAACTGCTGGCCGATTTCAAGCCGCAGTTATTGCACTTTACTTCACCAACACTGATGGGAAAATTCGCCATCAAATACGCTGAAAGGCATAATCTCCCGGTTACGACCACCTATCATACCCATTTTCACTCCTATATGGAGTACTACTTCGGCTTTTTCAGGCCTCTTGAGAAATTGATGGGAAATGTTGCCCTACGACTAAGCAGATGGTATTACACCCGAGTGAATACGACATTTGTTCCGAGCGAACCCATGCGTCAATTCCTGCTGGACCTGGGTGTGGAGGGTTCGAAAATTGAATATTTCCGGCGGGGGATCAATGCCCAGCATTTTGACCCATCCTATCGCAGTGCGGAACTCCGAGCATCCTACGGACTTAAGGACAAAAAGATCGTGCTCTTTGTCAGTAGACTCGTCAAAGAAAAGGAGCTGGATACCCTGATCCGTACCAATCGCTTGTTTCAGGAACGAAGATCGGATGTTACCTTCATGATCACCGGAGATGGCCCATTCAAAAGGTACATGGAGAAACGCATGCCCGATGCCATTTTTACGGGTAAACAAACCAAAGAGGAACTGGCAAGACTCTATGCCACGGCGGATGTCTTTATTTTCCCATCTACTACTGAAACGTTCGGGAATGTGGTTCTGGAAGCGATGGCCAGTGGCATACCTGTAGTCGCTGCTGCTGCCGGGGGACCGAAAGGAATTGTCACAAGAAGTGAAGCTGGGTACGTCGTGGAACCCAAAAACGAAGAGGGTTTCTACCAAAAGATCAGCGAAATAATTGATGATCCGGAACTCCATGAAAAGTTTGCTAAAAACGCCGTGCAATACGCACAGAACCAAAACTGGGATGTGCTTTGTGCCGGAATGGTGAGTAAATTGAAGGAAGTAGCAGGCAGTAAAGTAATGTCCGAAGAATAGGAGATAGTGCCCTGCTATTTAAGGCTAGTGTTAGAAAATACCTATTTAAAGGCTATTTAGATGCTACATTATTGATGTATTCAGAATTTCCATATCTTCATCCTCTCATAACCATGATAAAAATGAAACACCTCCTCGCACTTTTCCTCGTTTGTTTTGTGGCCTATAATGTAACGGGTCAATTGATTGCACCTGTTGAAGAATTACCTACACCCGCCGATGTGGAAATCACCTTGAAGGATGGCAATGAAATCCAGGGACGTGTTACGAGTGTCATGTCCGTCAATGGGACAATCCGATCCATAACAGTCAGAGATGTCGATAAAAACAAATTCAAGTTCAAAGCAGAGGAAATGCAAGTCATGAAGGTCCGAATGACCGAGCTAGCCAAACTAGAATCTATCGGTAACTCCAGTTCCTCTCTGATGGAAATGTTGAATGCAGATTTTGAGGAAATCATCAGCCGTGAGTGGGTTATTTACGAACAAGCCCTTTTACCCAAGAAAAAGACGAAATATGCCTTGCTGCAGCTACTGAACCCCGGATTCGATAGCCGGATCAAGATCTATCAAAATCCAGATGCCAATGAAACTGGGGAGACTTCCATTGGTGGCTTCGCGGTGACGGGTGGTGAAGACACTTCCTACCTGATGGTCAAGGATGGTGCTAAATCCGCTAAAGTGAAAAAAGCGAGTTATCGAAAAAGCTTTCCAGAGATTTTCGATGGTTGCGAAGCGCTGAATGAATACAAAGACAAACCTAAATTCCGGGATTTTGCTGCGCATGTGTTTTTGTTCAATAAGGAGTGTGAGTAGGGAGCAGTCGCAATTCAATTGCGACCAAACTGGCTAGCATAATCTCGGCTGAGCCGAGAAAATATTTTATCCCTCGGTGAAACCGAGGGATTGCAGAGTTGTGGACAACCAAAGATCAAACGGCATAAATTTTATTCCTACTAGCCATTCAATTTATCCCCTATCTTCTTTTCAATATTCAACGCCTCTTCGGCAGCTTGGGCTTTCAATACTTCAATGTCTGTTCCTGTCATATCTATTATTGAACCAAATTCATGTGTCATTATTATGCGATAGACACCATTAGAAGACTCAATGATTTCGGATTTCCATTTTGACATGTTTGTTGTTCTTTGAACACTGTTCCCGAATATACAGATTGTTGATTCTTAATTTTATTATCCAGCATGCGTTTTTGCTAATAAGGAGTGTACGTAGGGATTGTGAAGTGAACCCGAATAAATCCGGGTGCAAAAAAGCCCCTTTCGGGGCTCTCACTACAAATACACCTGTTTAATGTGTTGAGCGATAGCGGGGATCTTTTGGGGATTCACCGGCTCACCGATGGTGTGGAAGGCCCAGGAATCTTCAGATCGGACCAGTTTGCCCATGATCATGGAGACGTATCCTTTGAACTTCTGCTCTACTGACAAATTGAAGGTCGCCAGGGTATCATCTACCCGATCCGGACTGCCTTCGTAGATTCGGAGCTTGGAATAAGGAATGTCGCCAAAATCCTGCCCTTCGTAAGAGTTGAGGTAAATGAAAATGGTATCAATATCCCGGGAGACTCGCTTCAAATTGATTGTGATCACTTCATTGTCCAATCCATCGTCACCATCAAGGTCTCCCGTCAGGTCATCTCCGGAGTGGCCAATCGCCCGGTCCTCAGACATGAGGTGATTGAAATAGACCGTTTCATATAGTTGACCTGCAGCATAAGTACTCACCGCACCATCCAGGTCAACGGCAACCGAATTACCCATCAGTGTACGCATCAGGCCTTTTCTAGGAATCGCTCCCCAGTTTAGGCCTACACAAATACGCTCCAGTTTTCTGCCCTCTTTTTCGAGGCGTATGGAAGAACCTTTCTTGAGGTTTATTCCAGTATGTTTATCTAATGTTATCATTACGCGTAGATGTCAACGTAGCCCTGCAATCCTTTTTCAGTAGAAATTCCCACCGCATCAAATTTCCACTCTGATCCTTCTTTGATCAGTTTACCAAACTCCACTTCTGTCGCTTCTGAATAATCGACATCCAGGTTGTAGCGTAGGATCTCTTCATTCGTCTCCACATTCACAATTCGGATGAAGGCATTTTCCACCATGCCAAAGTGGTGATGCTTTGTGAACGCGTCGTTGATGGTTACCACAAAAAGCATCTCCTCTACCCTTGGGTCCACCTTTGCAAGGTTCACGAGGATCATTTCATCGTCCCCATCTCCCAGTCCGGTACGGTTGTCTCCAGTATGCTCTACCGACCGGTCACCTGATCTTAGGTTATTGTAAAAAACGAAGTAGTCGTCCGCTACCAGTTTGTTGTTTGCAGCAAGCATGAAACAGACTGCATCCAGGTCCAGGCTGTTGCCCGGTCGTACATCCCACCCCAGTCCTACAATTATTTTGTTAAGTGACGGTTTTTTCTTTGTCAGGTCAAAGGAGTGACCTTTCTTGAGCTCAATAGCCATGATTATAAGGGTTTTAGTAATGAAAAATTCAAAATCCAGGTAACTGACTTAGGTCACTTACCGAAGAAGTTTTTGATACGGTCTGCCTGTTCTGAAGACTTGGGTACCTCGTCTTCTTTGTCAAAGAATTTGTCTGCTTTGGTTATGGCAACCGATTGAGTCGCCAATGCTTTGATGCGTTCTTCCTTTTTGCTTGTCTGTTCTTTTGCTGGAGAATTGTCAAAGAAGTCTCCATATTTCTTTTGAAGTTGATCAATCGCTTTTTGATCGTCGATCTTCTTTTCTACCTCAATGAGAGTCCCTAAGTCACCTGATTCTCCTGTGGGTGATTCTGTTGTAGGTTCATCCGTGAGTTCTTTTAAAGCTTCTGCTTTGCATTCGGATGCCTCGATGGCCTCGTTGTATTGGGTCAGTTCCCCACTGTTTTTGAGCAGCATGAGACTTTCCATGATTTCCGCATAATTTCTGGACGCATTGGCATCCATCTCGCCGACTTTCACCTTGGCCAATAGTTGGTCCCGCTTGAATTCCAGCTCATTTCGCTGTTTTTGGAATTTGATCCGGGACTGATCTATGGTAGTTTGAAGCTGTTGATATTGCGTGATCTTGTGCTCAACTACTTTCAATTCTTCCCAAAGATTCTGGGCTTTGGCTTTTTCTTGTTTTCTATAGGCCTGCTTCGCATTCTCCTTGATCGTTTTGTTTTGCTCCTTCAATTGAAGGAGTTTGTCGTTGTTGTCAGCAGCTGTCCTTTCAATCGCTGTGATCTGTGCTTTCAGTGCTTCTACACCTTTTTTAATTTCTTCGATGAACTGTTCCACCCGACTGGGAGGTTCGTCATCTTCTTCGAGCAATGAGGTTATTCTGTTAAACATAGTAGTGAATTTCTTTAAATATTCAAATAATAACTTCGAATATGTCTATTTCTACGAGTCTATGTTTGTGAAGGTTGCATCTGCACGGCAAGTTATATTTCGCATTCCTCATGAATGACCTAGCAAAAAGCACGTAAGAAGCTCATCATCTGTAATTTACCACTGATCAGAATCTCCTACACTTTCTAAATATTTGGCTTGCTTGAAGTCGTTTGGTTCATGCTAATTTTAGGGATCAATCTAAAACGCATGAAGTACTTCCTTTCTTTACTTTTCATCAGCATCACTTTGTTGGGGTCAACCCAGGATCTCTGGACTCCTGAAGAAATCATATACACCAAATCTGTTTCGAATGCGGTTTTCTCACCTGATGGAAAACTGGTTGTCTGGACGCAACGAAAAGGCGTTAAGAAAGCTGACAAGTTTGTCAGTGACCTTTACCTGGCACGACTAGACATGAAGAAGGATGGGAAGATCAGAACCTTCCAACTGACCAACACTGATGACAGTGATAACAGCCCACTCTTTTCGCAAGACAGTGAGCAGCTGTACTTTCTTTCCTCGCGAGAAAAAGGCAAAGTCTTGTGGCGTCTGAATTTGTTGGGTGGAGAGCCAGAGAAAGTGCACACTTTTGAAAAAGGAATCAGTAGCATTTCCTGGCTCAAACCTGGGATTATTGCCTACACCTCAGGCGAAGGAAAATCACTCTACGATATTGAAAACGAGAAAGATAATACGCAAATCGTCGAAGATACTGCGCATTGGAATGCCCGCCGACTGTACAGCTTTGATGTGAAGAAAAAACAAATCACCCGGCTTACGGACAACAAGTTTCGGGTACGACAGTATGCCTCTTCCAAGGATGGAAAGTACCTGATTTATCAGTTGATCCTTAGTCCAAATTATGGTGCAGATGCTAATCCCAAACCACAGTATTTTCTCAAAAATCTGAATTCTGATGAAACCATGCAAGTCCTTCAAGGCATGCAAGAGCCGGGTCAGTTTCAATTTCCGAACAGTGGAGAAGGATTCTATTTCACTGCTACAAAATCATCCAATCCCCAATGGAATGGTGCTGGCATCAATGAATTGTATTATTTCGATCTAAGCACCAATGAATATCAGAAGGTAGCGCTGGATTGGGAAAACGGGATGGGCCGGTTCTGGCTATCCGGAAATGATGTAGTGGCACAGCTGCCCAATGGCCCATTGTATGAAGTAGCGTACTACAGGAAATCCAATACCGGTTGGACCAAGCATGCACTGGACTTTGGCAACATGGCTAATCATGTAGTCATCATGTCCGTGAGTGAAAAAGGAGATAAGATAATTTATAATCATTCCACAGCTTCTCAATTGCCGGAGTACTACGTCGCTAATTTGACCAGTAGCAGAAGGTCCATAAGCATTAATAATCAGGAAACCCTGACTTCTTTAAATGACGGACTGAAGAAGAAACCCGTCGCCAAATCTGAAATCATTTATTGGACTGGTGCCAAAGATGAAGAGGTCAACGGTATCTTGTATTTCCCTAAGAATTATGAGCCAGGTAAAAAATACCCGCTGATCCTTTCTATTCATGGTGGGCCAACAGGGGCTGATCATGATTCCTGGTCTGAGCGTTGGTCAACTTATCCCCAGATCTACACGGATAAAGGAGCGTTTGTCCTCAAGCCCAATTATCATGGTTCAGGCAGTCACAACCTGGCATTCATCGAGTCCATCAAAAACGGAAATTACTATCACCTGGAGCAGATTGACCTTTATAATGGTATTCAACACCTCAATGAAAAAGGGTGGATTGACATGGACAAACTAGGGCTGATGGGATGGTCCAACGGAGCGATTTTAGCCACCTGGATGACCCTCAAATACCCAGATATGTTCAAAGTGGCTGCTCCAGGTGCGGGAGACATCAACTGGACTTCCGATTATGGGACTTGTCAGTTTGGGGTTACGTTTGATCAGAGCTATTTCGGAGGCGCACCCTGGGACGATACCAACGGAAAGCACTACAACGAATGGTACATCAACAATTCACCCATTTTCGAGATTGAAAAGATCAAAACACCTACGATTATTTTTCACGGAAGCGAAGATCGGGCCGTACCGCGTGATCAAAGTTGGGAATATTACCGGGGCTTACAACAAGTTGGTGTTGCACCAGTAAAATTTCTTTGGTTTCCTGGTCAGCCGCATGGTCTTCAAAAAATCACGCATCAACTCCGCAAAATGAAAGAAGAAATCAAATGGATTGATCAACACCTGTTTGGGAAAGCAGAAGAAAGGAATGAAGCGTTGAAGCCCGACAGTCCATTGGCCACACAAATGACTTTGGATAAAAGTCCAACGAAAGACGGTCAGTATGGCATGGAAAAGGACGGTGTTTTAATACCAGAAGTCATCGAAGTAGGAAAAGATAGCATTGCTATCGGTCGATTTGAAGTTACGATTGCTCAATACCATAGCTACACCGGCGACACATACTCTGCACTGCATGCTAATCATCCAATCACAGGATTATCGTCCTCAGATATCCAGGGATATTTGAGCTGGCTGTCTGAAAAAACGGGAACTACTTACCGGCTTCCAAATGAAAAAGAAGCGAAGAAACTACACGCGCTAGGGCGAAAAAGTGCCAAGAGTCAGAATAACCTTAATTACTGGGCAGGTTACGATTTGACCGCTACGGATGCGGACAAGTTAAATCTGACACTAACAACCGTAAAAAATCTGATCAAGCCAGTAGGTAGTCATCCTGCCATCAAATTGAAAAATAAGGACTTGCTTTTTGATCTGGGTGGAAATGTCGCAGAATATTACTCAGCAAACGGTGCTCTGAGGACCTATGATTACAGCGGATACGATTTCGTAGACCCATTCAATAAGGAAACCGGTGCTGAAGCAAAAAATACAGGCATTCGTGTGATAAGGGAGTAGTCTCCTTCCTGTCCAGGCCCATATCGATGCCATGAAGCTAAGGCTGAAATTTTAATGTACAGAAGTTATTCCTTGGATGGAATCTTTGAAAATCGGTAATGAACATATCTTTTTAAGCAAAGACTCACTAGGCCGTACGCGGAAGCGGAGTGACCTTAGCTTAATGGCATTGAGGCTCATATGATGATGAAATCCAAGATTCTTCGTCTGATAAAATATGGACTTTACTATCCAGTTGCCGTCTTTGTTCTTCTAGAGTTCTCACTTAGAGTTCTCGGATTTCAACCTTATAAGCATACTGACTTCAAGGTGATTTCAAATCCACCAAATGCCTATACCGGACACCCTTCATTGGGCATACAACTCAATGAAGGTGTTTTTGACATCACCGTCAATGATCAACTGACTTTTCATGCCACTCACGAGCCGGGAGGCTACAGAAATGTGAGCAAAGCGCCCCGCACTGCTCAAGCTGATGTATGGATGCTAGGATGCTCTTACACGTATGGCTACGGAGTAAATGACGAAGAAAACTTCACAAGCCTGCTCCAGAACCGATATCCTCGGGTACATTTCAGAAATGCAGGCGTAATCGGGCACGGCACCGTGCAGGCACTCATGAGGTTAAAAAAGATGATGATTCAAGGTCATCCGAAAATGGTATTGCTCAATTTCTCTTCGTATCATTTCATGCGCAATACGCTTTCTCAGCAATATCGTTCGCATCTAAAAATTGGCTACAGTCGAGCTTCTAAAAGTGCCCAACAGCAAATGGCAGTTGCCCGTTTCCCTTTTATGAGAAGTTGCGAAAACAGCCTTCAACTAGTAGCATGGGATGACATCTATGATCACTGGCCTGGACGAGAATCACTGGCTACGGTTCACTCGATGCAAAAGACTTATGATCGCCTGCTGGAGGATGTCGATCAGCAAATCGAAGTGGCAGCTTGTCTGATTCAGGAAATGGCACAGATATGTAAAGACAATGGCGTCATATTCCATGTCGTCTGTCTTGATCGTTCGCCAGCCACACAACAACTCAAAATGAAAACTGGAAATATCCCCTGGCTAGACGTGGGATACAGTTTCTCTGATACAACCATGACCAATCACCCTTATGACGATCACCCCAATCCTAAAGGTCATCGCTTCATTGCTGATCAGATTGATCAACATTTAGCTCCTGCATTCCAGAAGCTATCGCAAACTACTCTGTCAGAACTTTAGTCCTTTCGTTTATCCAATAACCAATCATAGACAACAGCCGTTGAAAATGCTTCGGTTACACCATGGTCGTTGCTATCAATGCTTGAAAAGATATTCGGATGCTCGATTTTACTAGTTGGGATGTTGACGTCTGATCGCTGTACAAAAGTTTTTCCAAATTCCGATTCGAAGTGGATCACCGTTGATTCAGCATAGTCGTATTCAATTACAGGATCACCGGTATTGTGCATGATCCACATCGGCATGTTCTTGATTTCCTCACAGCGCGACTTGCAGGTCAATGCCCCTGCAACCGGAATGATCGCCGCAAACTTTTCTGGAAACCTTTTGGCTGTTCCCCAGGTGCCTATGCCTCCCCTACTCAGCCCTGCCAGGTATACCCGATCCGGATCGACGTTGTGATTGGCTACTACTTCATCAACGATCTGGGCCAATTCGGCTGCGTTCTTGTACCATTGGCGATCTGCTCGACTCCCCGTCCTCATGTGTGGGTTAACGATCACAAATGAGTCCGGTAATACACTCTTAGGTTGCGTAATGTAGTAAAACGGGCCTGCATCTCGTACCGTATTGGGATTTGGAGAAGCCGAGGCTTCACCGCCTTGCAGGTACATGATCATCGGCCATTTACGTTTCTGTTCGTACGCTTTGGGCAAATACAGCCAATAAGCATCCACTATTTTTTGAGAACGGCCCTCGGTTACAAGAATTTGCTTTCCAGGGCCTGATGACTGATCACAAGCAGTAAGTATGAAAATCAAAAGGATGAAATGGAGTTTCTGCATGGCACCAAGATAGGTAGATATCTATTGACTTAAACTCAGAGAAATAGCAATGAAGATACCCCCTCCTCAAGGATTTCTTCCTCCATCTTGCCAATAAAATGACTCATTCATTCCGAAGACAATCCACTGGATTAGCGGACGCAGCTTTCACCGACTGCCCACTAATGGTCAATAGTGCAATCATCAAAGCAGCAAAACCCACGATGAAGAAGGGCAACCAACTTATACTTACTCGATACGCATAACTATCCAACCAACCTTGCATCGAAAACCAGGCAATAGGAATAGCTACCATAAAACCTCCAATGATGAGCTTCATGAAGTTTCCTGATATCAGCACAAGGATATTGGCAATGGAAGCACCTAGTACTTTACGAATCCCGATCTCTTTGATCCGCTGATGTGCGCTTAGCGCAGCCAATCCATACAAGCCTAACGAAGCGATGACAATGGTCAACAAACTCAATGTTCCGAATAGCTTCGCTTTCTTTTGTTCGCTTTCATACAATTGATTGATCCGGTCATCCATGAACTTAAAATCAGCTGGATAATCTGTATGTTCCTTGAGTGACTTGTCCAGAAACCGAAGCAGCTCTGGTATATTTTGCGCATGAACTTTGAGGGAAATGTACTCAAAATAGGGTTTAGTCTCGATCAACATCGGCGTGATTGCCAAATGCATGTGATGTATGTGAAAATCCTTAACGACACCTATAACAGTCCTGTATTCACTTGGAGTATCATCAGTCAAAACCTGACCAATCGCTTCATACGGAGTAAGCCCAAGCGCCTTAACTGCGGATTCATTAATCAGACATTCCTTTTTACCCGATATTGGTTGATCTGGGAGCATTCTACCTGCTAAAAGCGCTATCTCAAATACCTCTAAAAAATCCCTATCAGCCCGCAACCTCGTTATCGCCAAATCATCATCCGGATCACCCCCTTCGTCATCGTTGACCAGCGTTCCTGACTGTACATTATGAGGCAAGTCCTGTGAAGTTCCTACTTGAATGATGTCGGGATTGGCAAGCCATTCTTCCTTAATCACATCAAAATTTTTGATCACCTTACTATCCAGCAGTTCCATGGTGAGGATTTGTTCCTTTTCAAACCCAAGCTCTTTCTTTCCGATGAATTGGAATTGTTGGTACATGACCAGCGTGCAAATCACCAGGGCGATCGAAACGGTATACTGAAAAACAATCAACCATTTTTGGGTCCCTTTGCCCTTGAGGTTGTCTTGTGAGCCTCCTTTTAAAGTGCTGATGATAGAGGGAGAAGAAATAACCAGCGCCGGATAAATTCCCGCGAAAAATCCAAGAAGAAATACTGCTCCGGTAAGGATCAGTAAGAGATCCAGGTTATGGATAAAACTCAATTCCAACTGTCGGTCTAAAATGAGGCCAAAGGCGGGGATCAGGAACTTGGCGAGGATCAATGAAATAACAAACGCCATGACGGCTAGTAATTCCGACTCCAATAAAAACTGGAAGACCAACTGTTTTCGTCCGGCACCAAAAGATTTACGAACACCTACTTCTTTTACCCTAATCATCGAACGCGCGATGGACAAGTTGACATAATTGATTCCAGCCAGGATTAGGATCAACAAGGATACGGCGGCAAACAAATAGAGCTGCTGGGGATTCCCTTTCAACTCAAAATCATTGTTGATGTTGCTGTTCAGGTGTATCGCCTGAAAAGGCTGAAGTAAATAGTAGAAATCAAAAGGCCGATCCTTGGTCCAGTACTGATCAATGAGGTTATCCATTTTCCCTTCAAGCGCCCTGGGATCAGCAGAAGGATGCAATGAAAAGAAGGTGTAGTAATTGCTGCCGTCCCACTTATCCTTTTTGAATTCACTTAAATACCTGCGATCATTCTGAAGGTTGGCGATAAATGAAAATTGAAAAGTAGCATTCGCGGGAGGATCTTCTACCACCCCTGTAATGAGATGAGGCTTATCTTTATAGACGATTGTCTTACCCATGGCCCTTCCATCTGAAAACATTTTCGCCACCAAAGACGTGGTTAAGACGATACTCGCCGGATGTTCAAAAGCGGTCTGTGCATCGCCTTCAATGAACTTCGGATGAGAAAACAATTGGAAGAACTCCTTATCTGTGTATAAACCTTTCTCATACCAATGATTTTCGTCATTATATGACAGGAGTGATTTGCCCTCCGCAACCGTGGTGGCATGTTGTACTTCAGGATAATCCGCCACCAAGGTGGAAGCAAGCTGTGCCGGCGTTACCGCGTAGTAGCTTGACCCGAGATAGGTATCTTCCGGAGAGTGGTCAAAAATGTGATAGATGTTGTCCACATTTTCATAAAAGCCATCAAAAGAGCGCTCATGGGCAACAAAGACTGAGACAAGAATGAAACAGGTGATCCCGATGACGAGCCCAACGACGTTGAAAAAACTGTAGCGCTTTTGTCGCATGATGTTCCGCCAACTGACCTTCAGATAGTTCGCCAGCAGACTTGTGTGTAGGCTTTGGGAGCCAAAACTTAGGTTTCTGATCATGGAAGGCCGGAACAACAACAGGATCTCTTTGGCCAGCAACCAATCCGCTTTCCTTTTCCCGTGTTTTTCAACGTTGCGTTCATGAAATTCCAGCAAATCACCTTCGATATCAATGTGATACTCGGACCGGCAAAACCACTTCAAGATACGCAGCAAGATGTGAGGGGGCTTAGTAGCGTTCATGTTACGAAAGGTTGATGATGGTTTGTGGCAATGCGTTCCAAAGCTCATTCCTTTTCTCTCGCACGTATTCCAGCGTTTTCTTGCCGGAAGCTGTCAAGGTGAAAAAGAGCTTAGGCCTCCCACCGCGGGATTCCGAACTTTCCCCATGATTGGCATCCAGGAATCCCTTTTTCTCTAGTCTCCTTAAAGTCGTTTGCAGCGCTCCCACACTGACGGTTCGGTCCAGTCTTTTTTCGATCTCATCCCGGATCGTCACACCGTAAGCATCGCCATCAAGGATACCGACAGTCAGTAAAACGATCTCCTCAAATTCGCCTAATTGATACTGTTTCATACTCAATTACTATAAAGTAGTATTGCTAAGATAGGAAAATATTTCATAATACTATTTTGTAGTATTGAATTCTGTGGATTTGTTTGATTGGAGGTTAGGGGTAGAATTGGGTTTGAAGCCAGTAAACCTTTATTGATATGGGCTAAGGGAATATTAGGAAAGAGGGGTTGGTAGGTTTATTCTCTCCAGTTAGCAGTAGAAAGTCTGGAAATAGGTTGATAGTGTTTCTGGTTGTTCGTTACCAATGTCAGACTATTTGTTATCGCAATTCCAGAAATCAGCAGATCTGCGGTTCCTATGGTAATTCCCTTCTTCCTCAATTCAGCATAGATGTTTGCAGAAGTCCTTATTGATAACATTGATAGTTTTAGGACCTCACAAGTTGAGATAAATCTCTCAAAGGCTTCAATTTGTTTAGTAGCTCCTTTAAAAGTTAGACCGGATAGAATTTCGAAATAGGTGATCTCAGAAATAGTAATCTTACTGAAATCGTGAAGATAAATCTCAAAATTATGAGCTATTTCCTTATCACCCTTCAAAAAGTATGAAAGGATATCTGTGTCTATAAGAGACGGATTCAAAATTGTGGGATCCTGTTATTATCGTCTGTTCTGGACTGATGAAGTTCATTGGTTAACTCATTCAGTTCAAGCTCTTCGAAAATACCACTGAAGGATAAAGTTGATTGCTCAGTTGAAAACTCTGAGTTCAGGTCATTCAAGTACGAATCAAGATTTGATAGCTTGTCATCCGAAAGCTTCTTGACCTTATTGAGGATTGATTTCCTGAGTTTTTCTTTAGTCACCATAAAGGTAAAGTTACGGAATTTTAAAAAGATTGTTTATTGCTTTTTAAGCAATGCTCTTCCCTTCGCAGTACGCCTTTTACGCCACTTAAAAATCGAGGAGAGTCGGGTACGATCACCCAAAGGCATTTACTGGTTATGGCAAGAATTGGGCCTGAGATCCAACTTTACCTTCATTCTTGTTGCCCTTGAGGAACATCAGGAAAGTGGGGGATGGTATGTAATATCTGTTAGATATGTTTATTCTAATTTCTCCCAAACTTTAAAGACGATTTCATCTTCTACAGTATCCTGCCAACCTGGCAATTCTTCATCCCATTTAAATTTGATTCCAACAATGTCGTCAGGTATTCCTGCGAACACAGTATCGTCTAAATACACAGGAATAACTTCTTCATTGGGAACTCTTTTCTTGAAACAATCTCGTTCAAAAGTTGGCCAGATTTTGTCTCTGTGATTAGCGTCTAGAAGACACAGCACAAATTGTGAAGCATGTACAAAAATCCTTTCAAATTCTTTGCTCCAAGCCTTTCCGAGGTAATTGGACTCATACAGTTCATCATAAAAGACTGGAACATCTATCAATTCCAATTGCTCAGCGATATACTTTGCTAACTTTCTATTTTCTCCTGCAAAGGAAATAGCTATATCAAATTCCTTGTCTTGCCCACCATCTCTAAATCCACACTCCTTTCTGATATCTTCCCAGTTAACATGCTTCATAAAATAGAAAAGAGCTGGGTCTTCGATTGCGAAATTTTTGTTTTCTGAATTATAAAAGAAGTAACGGCTACAGACTGGCTTTGATTCTAGAAGTATGTTTAGTCTTCGTTCTTTAATCCCGTTAATACTTCCTTTCATCTCTTCATAAGCGTTTGCTAATTCATTGAGATCGACGATAGAACTATCCTGACCTGCAATTAATTTAAGTAACTTGAAGTAAGGGTCATTACTTGGTCTAAACCGTCTACCTCTGGCAAATTCCTTAACAGGGTCTTTATAGGCGTGAGATAATCTGTTAACCATAGAAGTTCGAATTGCCTTCAAATCATAGTCAAGAAATTTCACATCATCTTGTTCTTCCAGTATGTCATTCTGAGCACAAATTGTTTGACATATCGATTGAGTAAGCCAGTAATCACCACGACTTTCTTCAAATATATTATCTGGATTTTCAATTTGGACATTGAGCTTTTCAGCTCCAATGTTTATTAGGTCTTTAATTGTTATCTTATTTCCCGGATGTATTCTATGAATTCCACATCTTTTAGCAATGTCATGGACAAGATTAATTAAGGACGAGCCAACTTGATTTATTCCGATCAATATAAGTTTCGGTAAATTTTCGTCTTGGGTTTCGGCCGCTATTTTTGCTATATCTGCAAGTTCAGTTTGTAGCTCAGTGGATAACCTGTGAAAGTCATCGATAATGAAATGCCCAGAAGGTTTGTTTTGGGCCAAGTGTACAATTTTTTCAAGATCGTTTGTTTGCCGAGCTGTTAAGTAATTGATCGGTATATCTGCCGATAGTTGATTCAATATCCTTTTAGCTGTTGTGGTCTTACCTGTTCCTGATTGTCCCTCAATGATCACAGGTTTGCCTTTCCTTCGTATATCCAGGAGAATTTCGTTATAGTTTGGTGGTTTCACGAAGGTAAATTGCGGAATCCCTTCAGTTACAAATATTTCTTCTAGCAGTGCCTTCATTTACTTCCTGTAAGTTATCTAAGTGTAGAATACACGTATTTAAACGTTATTTCTATTCTACAATCAATTCAACACCTAAACTAAAACACAACGCAATCAAACCAAACCATTTCCTACCAAAACCGATAAAGGTTTCCTGCATCAAGGCACAACCCGCACCCCATAGGTATGGCTGGACCGGCAGTCCTGGGCTTTGATGGAAAATTGGATGAGGGGATGGTTGTAGCTCAAAAAGTCGATGGGTATTGCTTGTTCTTCTGTTTCGTAGACGTCTAAAAAGGACTTGGAAGAGGCATCCTGTACGATTACTACGTAACTGCCTTTGTACTTACTATCAGGATTGGACCATCTGATGGTTCTGGGCTTTCCTTTCCGCTTGCTGATGTTTTGGACAGGTTTACTATCTACGTCGATCCTACCCATTTCATAATGCTTGTTGGAGCCGGGCACAACCATCATTTTGTACTTGAACTTACATCCAAGGAGTTTCTTGTCTCTTAAAACGTTCTTCAGGCTATCGTGGGTTTTGTGCCGCGCATAATCGAAAGTCATCAGGGAATCGATGTTGTATCTCCCAGGCTTCAGACGCGGATTGACAAAGGTCCGGGACCTCAGTAATACCTCACCTTTGCTTTTGACAGTAACTACATCCCTTCGATCGACACGTTCCCCTTTTTTGAGCTTATCTCCATTTTCTCGATAAGCCTTTTTCGCTTCCAGTACGTCGTAATATTGTCCTAGAAGCTGTCCGTGAGTATTATGACCAGCGTACCAAAACAGGGTAATCAATAAGAAAGTGTATGTTCTCATCGTGGGATGGTTGGTTTGGTTTTGTATACTAAACGAAGATTCCGTTGAATTCTTTTGTCTGCAACAATCGCACTTTAATAGTCAGGGAATATCTCTAACTTGAATAGAAGCTCAATTAATTCTGCTTTAAATCTTGAGATCTCGGTATTCCTCCGCTGCGCCTCAGAAACCGAGATGACGTTACCGATGATGTATTCCAAACTCAAGTCATTTGCAATTAAGGTCATTCAAGTTCAATTCTTTTACCTGCAACAACCGTACCTCAACTCTTAAGGGCAGTGCCAGTCATGAATATAGGCACCCGATAGCTTTAGAAGCGCAACACAATTTGGAAATTAAGGCCAAATACCACACTAAACATTAAATAGACTCATAATTAAAGTTTACATGATAGTAAACCTCAATTTCAAGGTCTAATCAAACAGCAAACATCAATTAATAACTTAAATAATGTTTGCTTAATTCCTTGAAGTTCGATTTAATGCCTACCTTTATAGTAAACATCAAAAATATCAATAATTAATGCTTGCCTATCCAGTAAACCCGGACCGCAACAAACCCTGGAACCAGCTCCCTGATCTTCCGATTGATGCATCGCTGTATACGTCTGTAGAGATCTACGAAGCGTTAGGGCAGGCAAAACATGCCATCGGCCGACTTCAGGGCAGGAGTATCGCCATCCCACATCAGGACCTATTGCTCAATGCGATCAGTTTGCAGGAAGCCAAGGCCTCCAGTGAAATTGAAAACATTTTCACCACTGACGATGATCTGTACAAAGCTTCCAGCGAAGCAGCTACCGCGACCAATCCTCAATCCAAAGAAGTCCTACACTATCGGGAAGCCATCTGGCAAGGCATGAATCATCTAAAATCGAATGGTACCTTCAGCAACGATTACTTCATCAGCATGTATCAGATTGTAAAACAGGCTTCTGATGGGATTCGTCCACCATTCGTTCAACTCACGATCAAGCGAGGAAATACTGGTCCGCAGGCCGGTCAAGTCATCTATACCCCACCTCAAGGCAAAGGTCTTGTGGAAGAAAAACTGGATCGTCTTTCCGGTTTTCTCAATGATACAGAACTCCGCGTTGATCCTCTGATTAAAATGGCCATGGCACACTATCAATTTGAGGTCATACACCCTTTTCGTGATGGTAATGGAAGAACTGGTCGCTTGCTCAATATTCATTACCTGACTCACGCAGGCCTATTGGATTTTCCGGTGCTGTATCTAAGTAAATTCATCATTGATCACAAGGCGGAATACTACGCCCATTTGGCGGGTGTGTCACAGCGCGGTGACTGGCGATCATGGTTAAAGTACATGTTGAAAGCCATTGAGGTGACCGCTAACATTACCTATCAAAAAATCAATGATATTCTTACAACCAGAGAAAGTATTCTGGAGGCTATTCAACAAGAAACTGATATTCGCCGACCTGAGCAATTGGTAGACGAGATCTTCAAGCAACCTTATACCAAGGTAAAGCACCTGACTGACCAATCACTGTATGCAGAAAACACAGCGCGGGACTATCTTAATCAGTTGACGGACATGCATGTTTTGGAAAAACGCACCATTAGTGGTCATCATTATTACGTGAATTTGGAGTTGTATCGGATATTAGCTGAGGGATAGACGAGTCATCAAGGGTCAATCAATAGCCGAACCGTAGCAGTGGTTCCAACATTTCTCTCAGACATAAAGTTAATTTCTCCCTGATGATCCTGAATGATCGTGTAGGCAATTGACAGACCTAATCCGGTACCCTTACCTGGATCTCTGGTTGTAAAAAAGGGATCCATGATCTTCGGTATCAGATTGGCTTCAATCCCCTCACCATCGTCCTTAATCTCAATGACCGCATGATCATTCTTAGGATAAGTACTGATGGTTATCTTTCCATGAGTTTCAATGGCCTGAATCGCATTGGTCAACAGATTGAGAAAAAGCTGATGCAGGTCCTGTTTATTTCCCATCACCTCCAGATTTCCGACACTATATTGCTTCTGAACCTCAATCCCTGCCTCGATCTCCCGCCTCAGAATGGTCAAGCAATTATCAAGTACTTCATGAATTTCACATCTTTCGTTATTATCCTCTGTACTTGCACTGAATTGATTCAGACCTTCTACAATATCAGAGGCCCGGGTCACCCCTGTTTCCAAAGCGTTTAGTAACAGCGAAACCTCTTTGTCTTTTTCACCTTTCAGATAATTCTTTAAGCCTACAAAACTGCCTTTTATAAAATTGAGTGGATTATTTATTTCGTGAGCTACCCCTGCCGTCATTACCCCAAGTGAAGCCATTTTTTCGGCCTGTATCAACTGCGATTGGGTTCGCTTCAAATCAATGGTTTTTTGCTCCACTAGCTCTTCCAGGTTATGGCGATAAGCTTCGAGTTCTTTTTCCATTTTTCGCTTTTCTGAAACATCATAAAACAAGCCTTCTACACCTTCATAATCACCATTGGCAGACTGTACGACCGTGGCGTTCGTTTCCATGACCAAATCACCCCGGTGTTTTGTTTTGCTAAGCGTCTCATAGCCTTCCACTTTGCCATCTTCTCTGGTTTTATCCAACAAAAGCTGAGCCTCTTCTGGATTGACAAAAAAGGAATTGAGTGGCTGACCAACGAGTTCTTGTTCACTGAAGCCTATGATCTTTGTTGCCGATGGGCTTACCAATTCAATAATACCATCCGCGTTAATTTTATAGAAACCGCCTATTAGATTGTTAACAATGCTTCGATACAAGAGCTCGCTTTCCTCCAGCTTTTTCCTGGCTTCAGATAATTCACGATTTTGCTTTTCCTTAATATCCGCATCTCTGCGCGCTCGCTCAAGGGCTTGATCTGAAAACTTAGTAGCAAAGTATAGGATAATGGAGATATTGATCAGCGTGAAAGAATAGAAAATCTGCACCTCCCGCAAGAGGCCCACCTGATCGCTAAAAGTTGATTGCAAATAGAAAGAGACCCGGATAGAGCTGATGAAAAAAATACCTGCCGCAACAATAAGTACCTTTCGAGTAGAAAAGAGCGAGATAAAAACCAATACAAAAAGACATAGATAGAACTCCTCGTTGTATTTGGTAAAGACCGTATCCTGATCAAATAGGTTGATCACGATGGTCATGATTACCACAGAACCTATTGAAAACGTAGTACCTGCGATGATCAAACCATGCTTTCGAAGAATAAACAATACTGATACTACAAAGGCCTGCCCAATCAATAAAAAATAATCGGAGGCCGTCCATTCCTGTTCGGTAAAAAAGGATTGAACAATGAGCACTACCATGAGCAGGAATACGGATAGAAGAATCCATTTTAATGCTTCTGCCTTTTGCCGTTCAAGTTTATCTGCTACCTCACTTGGATTGAAGAAATTAAACATGTAATCTAGGATAGGATTTCATCAAACACGATCTATCAATCAAAATCAGTTTGATTCGATAAAGTTAGCTTACCAAACTCACTTCAAATCGTGTCTGATCACCTATTAGATATTTGACTGGATTAGTCCGATCAACAGTGCTTGATCCCGCCGTAATTGAAACTTTCCATAATCTGTTATCAAATTTATCTTCCTATAAAATCCGCCAACAACTGATGAAAATAGTGCACACCTTTCTCACGAGTGGGCGAGAAACGTCCTCCGGGATAGTACCGGGACTTCAGACCTTTGTGTACGGACTCTACAACAGTTTCATCTTCTCGTTCTACCTTATCCAGTAGAGCTCCTGCCCCACTGTCTAGCTTAGACTCATCCCAAACGTAGCTTCGGAAGATTACCTTGGTCTGATTAGGGGACAGTGGCCGAACAATATTCAGGGAAAGCCCCCAGGGATAGAAGTTCAGCATCATATTCGGGAATACCCAGTAGTAGTAGGCTGCCACATGCTTGCCGTGATCGATATGCCCTTCAGGTAAATCAAAGCAGTCTACAGATGCATCAGAATAGCCGACTTGCAACGTGTAGTGATCGCCAATGATATCGGTATAGTTTTTATAATCTAGCGCCTGATTCAAGTCCGGATGAACGAATGGAATGTGGAAGCCCTCCAGGTAATTATCACAGTACAAGGCCCAATGGGCATTGACCAGGTATTCCCTGGATAAGGTCGGTCGGTATGCCATTTGATCTAACGGCAAAAACCCAACTCGCTCATTGATATCCGCAAGTACTCCTTTGAAATCGATCTCCCCTCCCATTTGCGCAAACAACAACGGACCGAAGCTCTCTAAATTAAAGCGGTGTAAATCATCACAGTCTCTCGGAAAATCCTTAGCGTCCTTGAACTCCGGCATGCTTTCGAATTGACCATTCAGGTCAAACTTTCTTCCATGGTAAGGACAGACCAGTTTTCGAGTCTTTCCAGGGTTTGCTGCTACCAGATTGGCCCGATGGGTACATACGTTGCTTAGGCAATGTAAATATCCCTGCTGGTCACGTGAAAGCAACATCGGTTCGGTGAGAAAACCATCCATGAGCACAAAAGGATGAATGTGGCCTTCCAGTCGTACATCAAACGAATCCCCTACCCATTGCCAGGATTGGTAAAAAATTGATTCCTTCAAGGAGTCGAACACATGAACATCTCTATAAAACCAGGCTGGAAGGGTCTCGCTCTTAGAAATGTCGGAATTCACGTTAACTTGTCTGCTCATACCTTCATGGATTGCATCAAAACTAAGCATTTTTAGCGCGTGCATTTTTGACTATGGAAAAACGAAAACTCGGACTTTGGACCTCAGCCGCCTTGGTCGTCGGCAATACAATCGGTTCTGGTATTTTCCTGGCACCCGCGGTATTGGCCCGATACGGAAGCATCGGGTTGATCGGATGGCTGGTCTCTGCCCTTGGCGCTTACTTTTTGGCGCGTGTCTTCATCAACTTCCATGATTTCGTCCCAGGGAAGAGCGGAGGCCCGTATACCTACAGTCGCATTGGTCTCGGTGATTTCGGTGGCTTTCAGGTCGCATGGGGATACTGGATCTCTGTTTGGGCTACTAACGCGACGATTTCTATTGCCACCATCGGCTACCTGGGGGTATTCTTCCCTATTCTAAAAGAGAATTTACTCATTGCCGTTTTGACTGGACTAGCGATTGTCTGGTCACTAGTTTGGCTGAATACACGCGGGATCAAGGAAGCCGGCATCTTCCAGCTAATCACGACCGTCCTAAAAATTGCTCCATTGGTTGCGATTGGCATCTTCGGGATATTCTTTGTCCAATGGCAGAACTTTACCCCATTTAATACTGGTCTAGTCGGCAATTTTGAAGCTATTACCGCTTGTGCAGCACTGACTTTATTCTCCTTTCTAGGCGTAGAAAGCGCCACTATCCCGGCCGAAGAAGTCGCAGATGCCAAACGTGTCGTTTCGAAAGCCACCTTATTCGGCTTCATCCTCACTGTGATCATCTATTTCGTGACCTCCTTCGTGGTGATGGGTATCATTCCTAATGCCGAATTGAGTGAGTCTTCGGCACCTTTTGCAGAAGTCGCTCGACGCATGTGGGGCAAACCTGGCGAATGGATCGTAGCTGCAGGAGCGGTATTTTCTACCTTAGGCGCCTTGAATGGATGGATACTTATTCAAGGTCAAATTCCGGCCATCGCGGCCCGAGACAAACTATTCCCTCAGGTTTTTGGCAAGCTCAACTCACGAAATGCGCCAGTAGGCAGTCTGATCATTTCCAGTGTGTTCATTTCCGTATTGATGCTCATGAACTACACCCGAGGACTGGTTGGAGCGTTCAAGTTTGCATTGCTACTTGCGAGTATGACCGCTTTGATTGCCTATCTGTACACAGCCGTCTCACTGGCATTGACCGCCTATCGGGAAGGTATCCGGGGACCTGCCTTGATCCGACAAGTACTCATCGCAACTTTTGCTTTTCTCTTCGGTCTATGGGCCATCATAGGTTCTGGCCAGGAAGTTGTCTTTTGGGGGTTTATTATGCTGCTGTTGGGCGTTCCGGTTTACGCGGTATTGAAAGTGAAAGAAGTAAAAGATTAATCACTTTTTTTAGTCCACGCCTGAATTAATGCCACAATCGCCACTACCATCCAAACGAGATTGATTGCAGTAGAAGGGTACGCCCGATAATAGACCGTATTGGCTGTTAAGAATATGGAACCCGTCAAATTAAGTAATTGATACGAAACCGATTTCCCATGTACTTTCCCATTGCTGATCAGCGCATAGGCCAGAATCACTTCCACCGACCCGATCCAGCCTAAAATGTCAATCCAAAGTTCAAAGTCCATCAACGCGCCATGAATTTCTGAAGTCCCTCATTTGCCATGGCCTTGACTTTATTCTGGACCATTGGCGTCCATCCCATCAGTGTACCGGAAACTCCAAGGGCCATCCTACTCCATTTCCAGAAGTCAAAGTGATCGTGGTGTTCGATGATCTTCCCATCCTGAAATCGAAAAGTTGCTTTGATTTGGTTATGGACCTTGCGACCAGTCTTTGAAAATGGATAATGAGCTTCCCAATGACAGAATCCACTGGTTTCATCTGCCATGACCCGATCAAAGTGGATCACCAGATTTCCTTTAGACCTTTCAATTAACATGGCCCACATGGCACCCACTTCTTTTCCTTTCAGATTAAAAACCGGGTCTGAGAAGGTGACTTCCTCATGATAGCAGCTTGCCATGGTTTCGGCATCCTGCTCCTGAAAGGCCGTATAAAATTTCTCAATAAGATCGTGGTGTTCCTGCATATTAAACCGGATATTGCTCCTTGATAAAGTTAACCGCTTCTTTCACACCTGTTGTGGCAGGTTCCTGATAGATTTTCAGGTTTTGGTAGCCAGAAAGCGATGGGGTATTGGGATCAATTAGAAATTTCGGAATATCAGGTCGGGCATAATCAATCAGCCCAGCAGCAGGGTAAACTTGCAGTGAAGTGCCTACCACCATAAAAATATCTGCCGTCATACATTCAGCAGCAGCAGGCTCAATCATTGGCACCATCTCTCCAAACCAAACGATATGTGGCCTTAACTGACTTCCTTTTTCGCAAGTGTCTCCTATCTTCAATTCCCAACCATCCATGTCGTAAACCAAAGATTCGTCCACAGAGCTTCTGCATTTGAACAGTTCTCCGTGCAAGTGCATCACATTGGCAGAACCCGCCTTTTCATGCAGGTCATCTACATTTTGAGTAATGATGAGCACTTCATAGTCACGCTCTAGTTGTGCTAATTCGATATGTGCCGCGTTAGGTTTTACCTCCAGTGCTTGCTTACGGCGCTGATTATAGAAATCCATCACCATTTCAGGATTCTTCCGCCAGCCTTCCGGAGAGGCCACTTCCATCACGTCGTGTCCTTCCCAAAGTCCACCGGAATCTCGAAAGGTACGAATGCCACTTTCGGCACTCACACCCGCTCCCGTTAGCACGACAATTTTCATCGGATCTTAGAATCTAAACATGCGGCCGGCTTCAGCCCATGGAATACCTAGTATGATAAGCAACATGGCAGCTCCGAAAAAGATAGATTGAAACCGATACTTGACTACACTGTCTTCAGATTTCTTGGAAATACTTCTTCCTGCTTGAGCAAAAACCGCTGCAAGGATCATGAGTGCAAGGTGCTCTACCGCCCAGAACCTCAAATCAGGTTCTTTCATGGCTGCTCCGTAACCCATGGCTCTTGCTTCTCCAACCAATGGGCTTAAAAAAAAGTACAGGATCAAGCCCAGAAGCAACTGCAAATGCATTGTACCTACAAAAGAAGCTGCCAACGTATTGTCAAGCTTTTGATAGGTCCCTCCACTAAACAAGCCAATGAGAGATTTGAATACAGCAAGGATCATCAGGATGAAAACCACCCACCTCAACCATGAATGTGTATAGAGTAGAAAGGTATACATAGGATATTTTAAGTTCGAATCGCTGTAATTTACAATGAGTTAAGCGCTTCGTTTGTCGCCAAAGGTACGCTTTTACTTGCAATCTATTGTCAACACAATTATCAATCGATATGTCAGATAAAGAACCAAAAATCACCGGGATCGGTGGCGTATTTTTCAAGTCTCAGAACTCAATATCCCTCAAAAACTGGTATGCCAAAAGTTTTTCTTTGAATGTGGATGAGTATGGCGCCCTTTTCGAAGCACGGCAATCCACGGATCCTGAAAAAATGCAATACCTCCAATGGGGCCCATTCAAACAGGACACAACCTATTTCGATCCATCGCAGGCAGCCTTCATGATCAATTACCGTGTCCAGAACATAGAAGGTCTGGTCGAAAAGCTTCGAAATGAAGGGGTAACCATCGTAGATGAAATCGAAACCTTTGAATATGGCAAGTTTGTGCATGTCATGGACCCGGAAGGCAACAAACTGGAATTGTGGGAGCCTGTAGATGAAGTCTTTGAAAAAGAGTATTCGGAAAGGGCTAATAAAGAATAGGTAGTCAGCATTGTTGATGTTCTTATATTTGCCGCTTCAAAATTCAAGAGATACATGAGCGACTTTATCATTTGCGGAATTCAACAAATGGGAGTAGGTGTGGCCAATATGCCAGAAGCCTGGAAATGGTACCGAAAATTATTCGGAGTGGACGTCAAAGTTTTTGAAGAGGCAGCTGAAGCCAATCTGATGCTACCTTATACCGGCGGTGAACCTAGAAGTCGTCATGCGGCCCTGGCCATCAACATGCAGGGCGGTGGTGGATTTGAGATCTGGCAATACACTTCCAGAACACCAGAAGGTCCAAAAGATGAAATCCTGTTAGGTGATCTTGGACTCTATTCTGGCAAGATCAAGTGCAAAAACGCGCAAAGGACTTCCGAATTTTGGAAAGGCAGAGATGGAAATGTTTTGAAAGGTGCACAGAAAGATCCACGAAATAAAGGTCATGTATTCATCAAAGACCCCTACGGTAACATTTTCGATGCAGTAGAAAATGAAAGCTGGTTCAAGAATGAAAAGAAACCGACTGGAGGCACCTTTGGCTGCATCATCGGCGTTTCGGATATCGAAGCTTCTAAGAAATTTTACGGTGAGGTACTAGGTTACGATCAGGTACTTTATGAAGGTGAAGGTCAGTACGAAGATTTCAAAGTACTACCTGGTGGAGATGCCACTTTCAAGCGGGCAATCCTTGGTCACGGGCCCAGGACCGGCGGCTTTAGCAAGTTGTTCGGAGACAGTGAAATCGAGTTGGTGCAAGTCGTGGATCGCACACCGAAGAAAATTTTCGAAGGTCGTTTCTGGGGAGACCTGGGATTCATTCACTTGTGTTTTGATATTGTCGGCATGCAAGCCTTGAAGGAGAGATGTGAGGCCGCAGGTCATCCATTCACCGTGGACAGCTTTGCCAATCTGGATGACTCCTTTGACATGGGTGAAGCTGCTGGTCACTTCTCATACATCGAAGATCCTGATGGGGCGCTCATCGAGTTTGTGGAAACGCACAAAATCCCAGTCATGAAGAAGCTTGGCTGGTACCTGGACCTAAGAAAGAAAGACCAGCGCAAACCTGTCCCGAATTACATTTTACATGCAATGGCCCTCAATCGGGTGAAAGATTAATATGTCAAGGCTAGCTGCAAACAGCTAGCTTCTCTTTGACATAATTCACGATTTCGAAGTGTGAAATGATCTTGTAGTGTCCTAATCCTTTGGTATGCACAAGATTGATGTCTGCAGGAATGGAATGTGCAAATTCCAACCCTTGATCATGTGGGATCATTTCATCATGCTCGTCATAGATAAGGTGCAGGTCCATTGATTTTATCTGTTCCAACTTGGTCCTCAGATCGAAGTAATCGATGGATTGGTGATAATTCTTTTCTACCAACTGACACATTTCATGGTATACTTCTTCCTTGCACCCCACCATATTGACCACTTCCTTGAAAAAGTACTTGGAATAAGGCGGCGTAGCAATTAAAAACAATTGGGTTGGGCGGAAATCAGCTGACAACTCCGAAAGCATCACCCCGGAAGCCAAACCACCTAATGAATAGCCAACGACCGCATCGTAAGGCCCATTCTGCACATAGTAATTTTTGAGAATGTCCCTAAACTCAGGTAGCGCAGTATGCCTGCCACTGGATTGACCATGGGCTTTCATATCAATACCTTCTACGGTATAGCCCAATTCGATCAAAGCGGTGATCATTCTACGAAAGTCCGCAATTTTTGAGCGCCAACCATGACTCATTAATACCTTTTTGGGCCCAATTCCCCATTTGTAGCTTACTATTTCATATCCGAAATAGCTCAATTTCGACACTTCAGCAGAAGCCAATAATTGTTGTTGCTGCTCGGTAAAGTGCGGTTTCCCAGGTTTGGTGAATTGATGCCAGATCAATTCGGCAGCTTTCTTCGGTGAAACATGCTGAAGTGCGAGTATGCCCTTCTTCATCAACTCTATTTTCCATCCTGACTTGGCAGGGCGGTTGGCAGGACGACTTCTGTCTATCTGCCCAACATCGATATAAGTAGTGTGCATAGATATATACCGATCGGTATTTGTTGGTTTAAAAAAATATCAGGCTGTAATCTGATCGATCTCTTTGATCAGTCTACGCCTCAACGTCTCATATGTTTGCGGGTCTCCTTCTACTCTGCTCAACATGATCCCACCTTCTACAGCCGTATACAAAAGCACCGCTGTTTCTTCCACATTCGTATCCTTTCTGATCTGCCCTTCCGTCACGCCTCGATAGATGATCTTGATCAGGGACTGTTTCATCATGGATATAAAGTGTACCAGCTTGGTCCTCAGCAAGGGCAAGCTATCATCCGCCTCAATCGCCGTATTAATGATTGGACAACCTCCTTTTATCGGCGGATTCAAAATATAATCCGAATAGTAATTAACGATAGCCTTAAGTTTTTCAGGAGCAGTCTTTGCCGCACTGATCCGCTTATTCAAATCGTCTTTCACAAATTTTAGCGCATACTCAAACCCAGCTTCGGCCACACCATCTTTGCTGCCAAAATGACCATAGATCGCCCCTTTGGTCATGCCCACTTCTTTCGTAATGTCCGAAAGTGAAGTGGCTTTATATCCCTTGGTATTGAAAAGAGAAAGTGCCTTTCTGGTAATCAGATCTCGGGTCTGTTCAGGGGTGCGCATACTACAAATATACCGATCGGTATATGAATTCCAAAAATATTCATATTAAATTATATGTCCAAAGGAGATACCCTACGCGGGCCGCCGGTATTTCTCCATGTCTTACAAAATTTAAATGGTGAAAACCCTATTCGGGCGCCCAGCATGACGCTTTTCTTAAAAAGAAAGGGTTAATTGGGGTTCCTGGGTTTCTTCGATGAAGTTGGATATGCCTACACCTAGCAAACGAATACCTTCAGGACGCAATAACTTTTCTGTGACCAATTCCTGGGTCATGTCCTCGACTTGTTCAGGGGTGTGGATTCCGTTTTCTAAGGTCTTACTGCGTGTAATTTGCTGAAAGTCACCGTACTTGATCTTAATGGTCAGGGTCTTCCCTATTTTATGCCGGTTATACCTTTTGAATAAAGATTCATTCAATCGATTAAGAGCAGCCAGTACATCTTCCAGTTTCATGAAATTTTCACGATAAGTGTTTTCAACACTGACTGATTTGCGTTCCCGGTGGGCTTTTACTCCCCTAAGATCCACTCCCCGACAAATGTTGTAATAGTAAGTTCCTGCCTTACCAAACCTCCGGGCCATTTCTGACAAATCGTATTTCCGCAAATCCTTACCTGTTAGGATACCAGCTAGCTTCATTTTTTCTGCGGTCACCTTACCAATGCCAAAAAACTTATTGATGGGTAATCTTGCTGTGAAAGCATCCGCGTCCTTCGGCAAAATCACATAAAGGCCATCTGGCTTATCCATATCAGAGGCAGTTTTAGCCAGAAACTTATTGAACGACACTCCTGCCGAAGCAGTTAATCCGGTTACGGACTTGATTTCCTGTTTAATGTCCCTGGCAATCAAAGTAGCTGAAGGCTTCCCTTTTTTGGTTGTGGTGACGTCCAGGAAGGCTTCATCCAATGATAGGGGCTCAACAATATCCGTGTAGGAGAAAAAAACCTCCCTGATCTGATCACTCAATTCTTTGTAACGATCGAAACGTGGCTTTACGAAAATCAAATCCGGGCAACGCCGAATAGCTGACACAGAGGGCAGGGCGGATTTCACCCCATAAACCCTGGCTTCATAGCTGGCAGCAGCTACTACACCTCTTTGACCTCCTCCACCCACCGCGACTGGTTTTCCTCGAAGCTCAGGATTATCCATCTGCTCAACAGAAGCATAAAATGCATCCATGTCAATATGAATGATCTTTCTGGCAGGTGCCTCGGTGGTCGAATTCTCCTCGTTCAAGACTTTAATACAGCTAACAGAAACAAAGTAAACGGAGCTTAAGTTTCATCAAATTAACGGTAAGAAATGGCACTGACAAACATTCCATTCCTTCACTATCATTTGTCACTTTACGGTCTCTTTTCTCGTGAAAGGTACAGAACCAGTTACTAAACGAAAATGAAAACCCTTTTGATTTTTTTGGCCACTTTGGCCTTAGATACCGATCCCAAAGAACTCTTCAAACCGGGAGAAGTGGCCTTTGATGGATTTGATTTGGTCTCCTATTATCAGGAAGGACCCGTTACTGGAAATGCAACATATGCTTATGAATATCAAGGTATCACGATGCATTTCTCTTCAGAAGAAAACCTGAATCTTTTCAAGCAATACCCAGAGCGATACTGGCCTGCCCTGGACGGATGGTGTGCAATCTCATTGGTTTATGAAGTGTTGAAAAGACCAGATTTCACGATTTACAAGATCCAGAACAATAAGCTTTACTTTTTCGAAGTACGAGCTTTTTTCAATGGCCTTACCCATTGGGATCGTGATCCGGTGAAAAATGAGATCCTGGCACGTGTTCATTATAAACACTTAGGTGGCTATTAATCCTTCAAAGAGGCCGCACTGGATTGGATCAGGTTCCATATATCACGCACATGATGTTCTTCCAAACGAGTCTGGGCCATTACTAAACGGATGGCGTACTTTCCACGTACTTTGGTATGTGAGAGGTACGCTTTTCCAGTATCATTGATCGTTTGCAGTAACTGCGTATTAAACTCGTTGAGTTGTTCTTCGGCTGCCCCTTTCCACCGGAATACAACCATGTTCAATTGAGGAGGGCACAATAATTCGAATTGCTCGTGGCCTCGGATCTGCTCCGCCACCCAATCACCAAACTCGCAGTGTTTACTCAATGTCTCCACCAGACCTTTCTGACCATAAGCACGCATCACAAACCACAATTTCAGCGCTCTGAAGCGTCTACCTAATGGAATTCCCCAATCCCGGTAGTCATTGACAATCCCACGGGTACTGTTTTTCAAATATTCCGGCAGGATCTCAAACGTGCGAATGAGTTGCTCTTTGTCCTTTACAAAATAGGCCGTACAATCAAAGTTGGTGAACATCCACTTGTGTGGGTTGAAAACGAAGCTATCTGCCAGAGCCACTCCTTCAAATAATACGCGTTTTTCAGGAACAATCATGGCGGTCCCAGCATAAGCTGCATCCACATGAAACCAAATATCATATTTCGTACAGATCTCACCCAATGCCTGTAATGGGTCAAAAGCCAGTGTTCCTGTTGTCCCGGATGCACCGACTACCGCACAAGGTACTTTCCCATCTTCCAGATCCTGACTGATGGCTGCTTCAAGTTTTGAAGGAATCATCGACATGGCCTCATCTACTTCGATCTTCACAAGATTGTCACTTCCGAAACCCGCAATGCGAACTGCCTTATCAATTGAACTATGTGTTTCTGTTGAGCAATAAATCCGATAGCAATTGTGATCGAATCCTTGCGTATTCGTTTTATGGTCGGAACACCGCTCTCTAGCGGTAAGTAATGCAGCCAATGTAGCCGTACTGGCAGTATCCTGGATCACACCATCCCAGGCCTTGGGAAGGTCCAGCAAATGTTTCAGCCAGTTCATCATTTGCTCTTCCAATTCCGCCCCTGCTGGTGAGGTCTCCCAAACCATACACTGCGCACCTAATCCGGCAGTAATGATCTCTGCTATGACAGAAGGATAACTACTATTGCCCGGGAAATAGGCATGAAAGTGTGGATGTTGCCAATGGGTGATTCCGGGTAAAATTTTCTGTTCCAAATCACTCATCCAATCTTCGAAGGGCTCTGAATTTTCCGGAGGTAAAGCAGGAATCTGCTCAATGACCTCACCGGGTTTCACCGTAGACTTAACGGGTAATTCTTCAATTCCTTCCAGATAATCCGCTACCCAATCCACTGCCTGATGGGCGTACTTTCTAAACTCCTCGCTATGCATCATTATAGGTCAAATCATGATTTTTGATTCCGTTTTTCAGGAAGAATGCCCGAAAATGTAAATATGCGAGAATTAAATGCAAGAAAATGCAACCTAAACACCGAAAAATACTAATAATAGTAAAAGGTCAGAAACTTACAACATCAATGGATGTTCGTATCACACGCTGTTTTGGATTTATAGGGTCCAAAAGTAGGGGTATAAAGGTCTAGAGGAATTGTAAAAAGGGAGGAATTGTGGATTTATGTAAATAAGCCCGTCCGACCCTGACCAATTAAACTATCTAACTTAAACCCGCTCCCATGCTGATAGGAAGCATCATCCTGTCCATTGGCATTTTTAATGGCACCATGCTTGCAGCCATTCTTTGGTTCGCCAGGCGCAGCCGTTTTATGGCGGCAGGAATATTGGTCTACTGCCTGATCCTGCTCAAATACTTGGGCTATTGGTGTGAGATTTTGCCCGAACAACGATTTTTAGCAGAAATCCTGAGGCCTGTAGAATTATTAATGGGTCCACTGGTCCTCGGTTGTTTCTATCGCCTGGCTTCAAAGAAATTGAATCGGGAGTGGTTGCACTATCTTCCGGCCCTTTTATTGTTACTATTTGTCGTCAGTAATCATCTAAAGATCCTGATCACCGGCTCTGGGAACTACTCCTTTGGGTATTACGTGTTCATCACGAAGATGACGCATGAGATTGTTTACCTGATCTTCGTCTCCTGGCAATTCCGCAAAGAACTTAACCGCGTTAAGGCTTTGTTAATCACCTTCTTCTCCCTTCAGTGGATCATCAGTTTGTTTTATTTACTTTATCGATTTGAAGGCGATTACAACATAGTAAACTATGTCTTGTTTGCTGGAATGGCTTTTTCCATCAATTACATGGCTTATGTTGCCTTAAGGCAATCATCGATGTTCGCAAAGAACACCCCCACTGCACCTTCTTCCAAATCTGTTAAAAAGACGGAAACCGCGGCAAAGCCTAAATCAGAAACGCAAAAGATTGAACCTGATCTACGACCGATCTATGAAAGTCTGGTCCAGAAGATCACCGAAGAGGAACTATTCCTGAGTCAAAACATCAAACTCTCAGATCTGGCGAGGCAATTATCCGTACCCGAGAAAAGTGTATCCAGAGCAGTGAATGAACATGCAGGGGAAAATTTTAATGCATTCATCAATCGCTACAGAGTCGATCATGCGGCAGACCTGATTCTTAGTGATACACATAGCCATTACACCATTGATGCCATAGCAGAGGAAGCGGGATTCGCCAACAAAGTATCTTTCTACAAGGCTTTTAAACGGATCAAGGGCATCTCACCTAGTGAATATCGTAAGGAAAATTCTCAGGAAGCCTAGCAAAGCAGCGACCTCTGTGTATTGCTACACATAGGGAACTGACCAAGGATCCGCTTATAATCCAATGAATCGAATCTATTACTCCTCATAATACAATTGTGCAAAAATTAGATTTAGTTGTGTTGATCGAGTTTTCTCTAGTGGGTTATTTGCAAACAGAACTACCTTTCTTTCCACTTTTCCATTGATGAAAAGTGGAAAGAAATCTAGCGGTTCCCCGCCGGGACCGGATTCATTTTTTAACCAAAACAGCAAGAGTAAAATAAACTCGCCATTTCGCGATATCAAATCAAATGAGATGCTACAGGCTCAAACAAAATTTTAACTGGCCGTCCGCATTCTTTTCTGCTTTTCTTTGATCCAAAAACCTAAAATAAATCAAGGGCGATACTAGATGGCAACTCCAATTAATACAATTACAAGGTTCGCGGATCGATCTATTTAATCTTTATGAGACTCTCAGGTAGGACATTCGCCAATGTTTTTGAGCCTCGTCCATAGTGTGGAAAATCATAGCTATTTCAGGTACGCAATCCTGATTTAGCACTTCAATGCGGACTGCTCCATTCATTCTTTTAAGAAAATTCTTTAAAAAAATTCAGGAAAGCATAGGGGGTGGGAATTTCCTGGAATCGCCTTAAACCCGCCAAAACAGCCTAATTCTGTAAACAATTAGGCCAAAAATTGTAAGGAATCACGATTATTAACCAGCAGAATTCAATTGTTAACATACCTAATGGTAAAAAAATAAGTGTCTGGATCGGTGAAACGTATTTGAGTGTACAAGGTCAAAAAACTCAAAATGAAAGCGATCCAATTAAATGTACCTAACCATTTAGATATGGTAGAAAGCGTGTGGCGGGTAGATCTCGACTTACGCAAAGCAAAAACCGGATATTACCGACTTCCTGATAACTACTCCGAAATCATCATTGTTTTAAAAGGAGACATTCAGCGATCCGTCATCGGAACCCGGCAATCCACAACGCTTGAAGAAAGACACGCCTATCTGGCACCGGTCAGAAGCAAGGGCACCATTCTTCAAGCCAATGAAGATGTCACTTTTATACTTGTCAAAATTGCACCGCATTTCCAACAAGTCTTGCTCGGCAGAAGGCAATTCGAAACCAGAAATGGTCTATTGAAATTAGAGGCTGGCGAATGGTCGAAAAAATTGCACAGCGTTGTAATTCCCAGCACCAAGCAAGTCGTTCAGGACCTGGAAGCATTCATGCAAAAGAAAATGGATCAACACATGAAGATTGATCCTGTGGTGGAAGCTTCTATCGCATTGATCAGGCACGTACATGGAGATATACGAGTGAAGGAACTCAACGAAGAGTTAGGTGTTTGCAAGTCCACACTGGAAGAAAAATTTAACCGGAATCTTGGACTCTCGCCGAAGGAATTCTGTAAAATCGAGAAGATCAATCAATTTCTTGGCAATTACCAACAACACAAAGACGAGATGACCCTGACGCAGCTCACTTTCAAAAGTGGGTACTATGACCAGAGCCACCTCATCAAAGAATTCAGGTATTTCGTGGACCTGAGTCCGAGAAAATACCTCAAAGAAGTGAACAAGCTACAGTTAGAATCCATACCTCAAACCGCACGCATCCTCGAAGGTCTTCGACCGGCAGGATTCGTCGCGCAAACGGCTTAGTATAAGCTATTTTTTTTGGATACTCACTAGCAACCTCTACGGGGGTTGCTTTTTTATTTCCCTCCAGTTATATCAAAAAATCCATACCTTTCGGGAATTGATCAAATGCTAAAATAAAGATGCTCAAAAAGGTTATTGGAGGATTAGTATTCATCGTCGTTCTAGCCGTTGTTGCCTTTTACTTTACGGCCTCCTCGAGCTGGGAATCTGAGGCCAATTATCATCAATTGAAGTCCTGGGAACGCCCTGCGACTCAACCGAGTGATACACTGGTCGCCATGACCTATAACATTGGTTACTTATCCGGCATGACCAACAATTTATCTATTCCCAGAATCAAGGCATTATTTGACGAAAATTTGAGCCAGGCCAAGACGGTCATTGCTTTGATTAACCCGGACATCATTGGATTTCAGGAAATCGACTACCAGTCTAATCGATCATATGATGTACAGCAACTAGATGAATTGGCCAGGTCGAGTAATTACTCGCAAGCTTTACAATCGGTCAATTGGGACCGACGATATGTTCCATTTCCCTACTGGCCTCCGGAACATCACTTTGGTAAAATGCTGTCCGGACAATCTATCCTGGCAAAAGGAACCCTCAGCACCGACCAGGTGGTGACTTTGCCTAAACCGATCAATGCCCCTTTTTATTACAATGCTTTTTACCTGGATCGTTTGATCCAGATTGCCGACTGGGAAATTGGTGGTACGACCATCAAAGTGATGAATTTGCACCTGGAGGCATTCGATAAAGAAACCCGGATCATTCATGCGAAGGCAGTGAAGCAATTGTATGAATCCTTTGCCTCCGACATGCCCGTCATTCTCATGGGAGATTTCAATAGTCCTCCGGCGATAAAGGCAGGAGAAGATGGCATGGATATCGTGATGTCTGCCAACAATATTGCTTCTGCAGTTTCTGATTCCTTATATGCTTCGAATCCCTTGAACTATTCCACCTTTAGTAGTGATTCCCCTACGGAGATGATCGATTTCGTTCTCTATAATCCTTCTCATATTCAACCGATCCATGCTTATGTTCCCCGAGCAGGGGAAATTTCCGACCACCTGCCTGTGGTATTCAAGTTTAAACTGATCAATCAAGAAATGTGATCATGGATTTCCCGCAATCGCAACAAGAATGGGAGACTTTATTAAATGGCCGGTTCGATCGTGAACCAATCATCGCACACCTAAAAGAACATCAAGAAACCCGGAAACACTTTCTGGAGATCACGCTGCTTAGAAATGAATATGCCTGGAGAGCCGCCTGGTTGTTGAAGGGAGCAGTAAGTAAACAGGACAATTATGATGATTTCATTGACCGTGCGATAAAGTTGTTACCCGATTTACCAGATGGGCATCAAAGAGAAATTTTGAAGTTATTGGAAAATATGTCTGTCAATGAATCAATGGAAGGTCCACTATTCGATGTGTGCATGAGTATTTGGGAGTCTCCTGGCAAAATTCCCTCCACCCGAATGACGGCTTTTTTATTTATTCTGGAAACGGTTAAAAAGTATCCTGAACTGAAAACGGAACTAGATCATTTGACCCAAGATCATTACATGGAGAGCTTAAGTCCTGGTGTGAAGCGTGTTTTGGAGAAACGGATTCAAAAGCTGAAATGAGCATAGAACCTCGAACGAATTATTTTATACTTCAGATGAAGTATCTTCTACGCATAAGTTTGATGTTTTTGGTTCTTAGTTCCTGCCAATCCACAAAAAACCAGGAACCAGAATCCATCACTATCTCACGATCTCAATACAAAGATCAACTGTACGGGTTTTGGCTGGGTCAATGCATTGCTAATTGGACGGGATTAGTCACTGAAATGGATAAAATTGGCAACATTGGGGAGGTCAAAACCGGGCCATTTTATACCCGTGAGGACTGGGGCAAACCCGATTTCCCTAACATTTGGTCCGATTCGGCAAGTGACCTCTCCCCTACCATTGATTTTGTCCTGCGCCGGCAAGGGGAAGTCTGGGGTGCTGATGACGACACAGACATAGAATACATTTATCAGCACCTGCTGTATACACATCAAACTACCCAACTAACCGGAGAGCAAATTCGGGATGGTTGGTTGAAACATATCAAAGCGGAAGAAGAAAACTATTTGTGGGTATCTAATCAAAAAGCATTCGATCTGATGCAAACTGGGTTAACTCCTCCAGCCACCAGCGATCCTGCCAATAATGAGCATTACGACATGATCGATGCACAATTGACCACTGAAATATTTGGGCTATTTTCTCCAACTCAGCCAGAAGTCGCACTGAAAATGGCGCATTTACCTATACGCACTTCAGCACAGAAAAACGCTGCTCAAATCGCTGAATTCTATGTTGTCATGCATTCATTGGCCAGTACCTACACTGGCACCACGGGAGAACAATTAATGTTGATGGCCGAAGCGGCTAAACAGGTTTTGAAACCAGCGACCTATCCCATCAAAATGTATGATTATGTAAAAGCCAAGTATGATTCCGGAATACCCTGGGAGCAAACACGGGATTCAGTCTACATTCGGTACCAGGTGGAGCAGCAAGATGGCTATGATATTACTGGTCAGAACCTCTATTGCAATGGTTGTTTTGCTGCCGGAATCAATTTCGCTGCCAGCCTGATCAGCTTATTCTATGGAGAAGGAGATCTCAAGGAAACCATCAAGATCGGGACGCTTACCGGATGGGATTCTGACAACCCAACTGCTACCTGGGGAGGACTCATTGGCTTCATGATTGGAAAAGAAGGTGTTGAGAAAGCGTTCGGTGATGATCTATCTAACCAATTCAATATTCATCGTACCCGGCAGAATTTCCCAAATGAAGGCATCGATACGTTTGAGGCCATGGCTCAGAAAGGGATTGAAATCGTGGATCGCGTTGTGAAAGAAGAAATGGCAGGCGAACTTGATTTGGACAATGATCAGTGGATAATTCCTCAAGAATAAGATGTCCTAAAAGTGCTCTGTTAGATTTCGACAGGCTCGGGGACAACTAGTCAATCTGACAGAGCACTTCTAAAATGGGCTTCAGATGCTACTTTATGGGAAAACGTATTTCCGTTACCAATTCCTCTGGTTTGGTTTCTTTTGGATCTGAGACATACAACTCAAACGGGTGCTGGGATTTGGATCCTTTGAAAACCTTATTCTGGCTCAAATTCATCCCGGTACTCCAGGCATTTCCAAGGTGTTTGTATTCACCTTCATGCGTGACCGTATAGGTCTGTATCTCAGGAATGTTCAGTGTGGTAAATCCCGGCTTAAGCTCACCTGGCAGTTCATCAACAGGAACACCGGTAGTATAATCCACTCTACGGTTAACCATATCCCATTTATGATAAACAGTGATCGGATAGCCATTGTATCCGCCATTTTCCTCAGCCCATCCCATGAGCTCCCCTAAATCCTTTTCCATAGCGGAACCCATTTCCTCGATGGTTGTGCTAGTCGATTTAGCCACAAATTGGGCCGGACCAAAAGACTGCACACCTTTCAGATCTACAAAACTCGGAACGGAACCCTTCTCCACATAGTCTTTCAACATACTTAGGCCACGTTCATAATCCATCCCGATAAATGCATTCATCTGATTCTTCATCCAAAACATGAACCAGGGTAAACTACTGTCCATGTACCAGGTCACCTTTGTACCATCACCATCCTCAGCAAATTCAAACCAGGTTTTGGCCTTGGATTTCCAGGGTTTTAAAAACTGAAGGTCATAATGAATACTCTTGTTTTCTTCTTCATTTTCAATCTTCATTTGACCAGATCCTATGCGATTACCTTCCCAGGAATAAGATTTGGTATCTTCGGCAACCGTAACTTTAGCCTCAGGTTCCTGAATGAGCCAAGGTGACCAGGGCTGCCAGTGATTAAAATCATTGAGTTTCGAAAAAACATCGGCCACAGGTGCATCAATTTTGATCGACCGATCTACGTATAGTTTAGGCATTAGATAGTGGATTTAAAAAAGCTGACTCAAATTAATGATTTCCCTCATGACTAAAAAGGAAAAACACTCGGAAATCAGCATACAACTTGTTAATAAAGAGGAAGTTGACATTTTGGTGACCTTAGCCCGTGACACCTTTGTTGCGGCCTTTGGTTCGTACAATACCGAATCTGATATGAATCAATATCTCGATGAACGAGTGACCATTAATTACATGACTAAGGAGCTGGATACCGATGGTTCCTTTTTCTATTTTGCAAAAATGAATGGCACGTTGATTGGTTACCTAAAACTCAACATTGATCAGGCACAAAATGAACCATTAGGACCAAAAAGTCTGGAATTAGAGCGGATTTATGTGATAAGTACACAACAAGGGCAAGGCATTGGTCAACAACTGCTGAATTTCGCCTATTCAATGGCCAAGGAATGGAATAAATCAACCATTTGGCTGGGTGTTTGGGACCAAAATCCGGGAGCCATTAAGCTTTATGAACGAAATGGATTTCAACCATTTGGTAGCCATGATTTTCAATTGGGCGATGACTTGCAAACAGATATTCTGATGAAAATGGAACTGGAAAATGAAGCATAGTTTCCGACCTTCCTTAACGGAATTGGCTAATCAATTTGGCTCGGATAAAGGAACCATAGGCCCTAGTGACAACTGGCAGGCGCTGAACTATACCGATGTGTATGATGCCTATTTGGAACCCTTGCGTGATCAACCCATTCGTCTGCTGGAAATTGGCATCGGTGCGACCGGGGACCGATGGGATGCACGGATTGTGCATGGACGAAATTCCGGCGGCGCTTCTATCAAAATGTGGGAGGCTTACTTCCCAAAAGCTGATATTGCGGCCATTGATATCAACCATGCTTCCTATTTGGACAATGACCGTGTACAGACTTTTGTTGTAGATCAATCTAATGCACAAGAACTCCGTGCCTTTATCTCTAATCAAGCTTCGTTTGATGTGATCATTGATGATGGCAGTCACCATCCGGCACATCAACAGCTCACGTTAAGCATTCTCTTCCCAAAACTGAACTCCGGCGGGTTATACATCATCGAAGACCTGGATGATAATGGGAAAGATGATCCGGTAAGTGAAAGTCGGTCTCATAGCATGAAGGTTTTGAATACCCGCACCTTGCTTAAATCGATACGAGAAACAGATACGATAAAATCACCACATGCATTCGCTGAAATCGACTTTCTGGATTCGGTAAATCGCATAGATTTTCATTGCCCAGAATTGACTACTCAATCAAGCTGGCAATACTTACCTCCTCGTAAAAGGACCATTTTTCAATACCGGAACAACAGTGAACGGGTTTGTGTGTTAAGGAAAGCCTGATTTTCGGGATATTTAAATTAAGAATTATGAGATGTCAATTTACCTTCTCTACCCCCGGCGTGGGTCGCTTCAGTTTCCCTAAAGGGAGAAGGCGAAAATCAATTGTACACTCTTCAGGGGTCGGGGTAAATACAAGTGATTTTCTGAAAATTGAATTTAGTTCCACCTTAAGCGGCTATTTCTATCAAATAATTTCACTCGGATTCCTTAACTTCATACCATGTGTTACGATGTAGCCTATTTGACGAAAAGAGCCAAAGCTTACGCCGAACGATACGGTAAAGCAGAAGATTGGGAAGACATCAAAAAGCGACTTCCTCCTACCTATCATGCTTCAGGTTTTACGGAGCCAGATCTTCCTGTGATCACCAACGATCGCCCGGATGAGATACAGGCCTTTCAATGGGGATTTGTACCGATGGTTTATGCCCCAAAAATGCAGGGCAGGCCCATGAATACCTTGAATGCCCGAGACGATAAGATTTTTACTGGCCGGAGTGTCTTCCGGGATTCTGCCAAGCAACAGCGATGCCTGGTCATGATCGACGGCTTTTTCGACCATCACAAGAAGGATGGTATTGCCTATCCACATTATGTCAAATTAAAAACAGATGAACCTTTCTTAGTAGGTGGCCTGTGGCAATCTTTTAAAGTCCCTGACGAGGAATTTTCCGTCAATACCGTGACCATGGTGACCGGACCCGCCAACAAAGAAATGGCCTGGGTACACAATGAGCCGGCCTACAGTGCGACCAGCCGTATGATTTACATCGTAGAGAAAGGCGAAGAAGATGCCTGGCTTTTTGGAGAAGCAGAAGAAGCCAAACAAGTCATCAAACCACTACCAGATGATCTATTGGAATATTATCCTAGTCAACCAATCAAATCGAACAAAAAGCTGAACAGGACTTATTTAGGAAACGTACCGGAAATCCTGAACCGAGCGTATTACCCAGAGTTGGAAACGAGTCAGGGGAGTTTGTTTTAAGGTGAATGAGCTAATGAAGTCATAACATCATGCTGAAATCCAAAATTTTATTAGTCAATAAGTTCGAGGATGATGATACTCATAAAATTCTTGATATCGCTATGAATTTTTTGAAACAATATTTTGATTATTCAGAATCAAGGTCAGAACATATATTAAAGTCTTTCTTCAAAGAATATGGTGACATTTATGATGAAGATTTAATCCATCATGAGTCATCTTTCAAAATGGCGGCCATCATGCACTATAAGTGTACTTTGAAAGATCATTCCGGCAGTGTAAAAGACTGGTTAATGGAAAGTGGCTATAATTCTCCCCCAAAAGAAGCAATGGAATACTTCAGGGAAAATTATTTTGATGATCCTTCTTCTATTCGTGAGATCCCTCATTGGCTGAAGTCTTCTAGGGAGTGATTTGAGCATCTGATAGCTCTGATAGAGCGCGTCTTCAACGTGTGCTCAATTAATTAAACAAATACATCAATCCCACAAAACACTGAAGTACATCATATTTTACTTAATGTAAAATATTTTTTACATTGAGTTAAACCTATTTAACTTTGTGTACGTAATACTTTACAGCACTTGAATAACTGCTGTCAATAGTTATGACCTATCAGGAGAAAAAAAGTATCGCCTCACTTTCAAGCACAATCGTTGTAATACTCTGGTATTGCCTCTATGTATTTGTGTTCAATGCAGACCGTAGTGCCGGACCAGAAACTGATTTTCAATTTTATGGCGTAACCATTTTATTGATCATTCCGGGAATGATTGTGGCGAATATTCTGATTCATATTCTCGTGGGGATCCAACATAAAATGGCAACCAATGAGGACATTGAGTCTTTTGAAGATGAGTTTGACAAAGCCATTGAATTGCGGGCCAATCGCAATGCGTACAACACGTTCATGGCAATTTTCCTGATTTCCATGGCTTCCCTGGCGATGAGTTATCCTCCTTACATCATGCTCAACATTCTTGTCGATGGCATGATGGCCGCCTCTTTGGTGTGGAGTATTTCCAAACTGTACTTTTATCGAAAGGGGTTATGAAGTGAAGCAGATCAAGATTGAAAATAACATACGGAGGCTTCGTTTCGAGCGAGATGAAATGACGCAACAGCAATTGGCTGAAGCCGTTGGGGTAACCCGTCAAACCATCATGTCTATCGAGAAGGGAAAGTATTCCCCTTCTCTGGAATTGGCTTTTCGAATGGCACAGGTTTTTGAGACCAAGATCGATGAAGTTTTCACCTTCATTGAAACCGATATAGATGTTGTAAAAAAGAAATGTTAAACTGATATAACACGATAAGAACACTATTGTAAATCATTTTTCGCGGGCCGTTCTTTTATAGATTCGAAGACTCCATTTAGGGCTGTTAATACCACTACTCTACCCCAAAATGAGTACAGAATCATCGAAAACTGAAAATTTCGAAACAAGAGAGCTATGCCCTTTTTTATCCACTACTTACCATTTGAATTATGAGTATCTTGATTTTCCGAACAAACATTGAAACCAAAGGCATGGTCAATTTTATGGGGACGATATTTAACGACCATCCCGGCATTCGCAGCTGGTTTGTGGATATCGAAGACATTGATAATGTACTGCGTATAGAGGCCTCCCAGCAATTACAATTGATGGATGTGGTCCAGTTATGCCATCGGCATGGATTCCAATGTGAGGAACTGCCGGATTGATCATGAAGGCAATTCTCTGGACAAAGTATGGTCCTCCTGAATTATTAGAGCCAGGAGAATTGGAGAAGCCCACTCCAAAACCCGATGAAGTATTGATCAAAATCCATTGCGCCACGGTTACTGCTGGTGACTGTGAAATTCGAAGATTCCAGATCCATCCTTTGTTTTGGTTACCGCTCCGATTAATAGTGGGCATCACCAGACCTAAGCGACCACTTCTCGGACAGGAATTCTCAGGTACTATTAAAGCGGTGGGATCAGAAGTGACCACCTATTCTCCCGGAGATAAAGTACTCGCCAGTACCGGAATGAACTTTGGCACCTACTGCGAATACAGATGTCAAAAAGCATCAACTCCCATGTCCCATATACCCGAAGGAGTAAGCTTTGAACAAGCCACAACCATTCCTACCGGCGGTATCAACGGGCTTCATTTTCTAAAGAATGCTGACATGAAAGCAGGGCAACACCTATTGATCAATGGTGCAGGCGGTAGCATCGGAACTTATACCCTGCAACTCTCCAAAAACATGGGTATTGAAGTAACTTGTGTTGATCATGCTACTAAATTAGAAATGCTCACTGCCAATGGCGCTGATCACGTGTTGGATTATGAAAAGGACGACTTTACAGAGAAAACCGGATTCTACGATGCCGTCATCGATATCTCAGGGCACGTTCAATATAGTCGCGCTTTGCGGTCGCTGAAACCAAACGGAACGCTGGTTCTTGGTAATCCAGCAACCTCACAAATGTTTCGAAGTATTTGGACCAATCTACGAAGTAAGCAAAAAGTCAAATGGGATTTTGCCGGAGAAACACTTGAAAACTTAGACTATCTGGCCAACCTCATTGCTAAACGAAAAGTCAACCCTGTGATTGATAAAAGATATCCTTTAGAGGGGGTAATTGAAGCACATCAATTTACTGAAACGGGACTCAAACAAGGCAATGTGATCATCAATGTGACTCGCTAAAGTTTATTCCTGTGATGATTTTTTTAATTTAAGTGTCCAATTGTTGGATACTCGATCGTCATCACTCCAAATAAACTTTTAGATCATGCAAGAATACATGTTACTGTTCCGCAACCTGGCTCCCGTTGAAGCTTATTCCTCCAGCCCTGAAGAAATGGAAAAGACAATACCATCTTGGCAAAGTTGGATCCGCGGGATCGCCGAAGAAGGCCGACTAATTTCCACCGCTCCTCTCGAGCGAGAAGGCGCTTTCCTGACCAAGCAATCTACCACGGACGGGCCCTATGCAGAAGTAAAAGAATTGATCCTTGGGTATGTAGCGTGCAAGGCCAACAACATGGACGAAGCCATAGAGATTGCCAAAGGTTGCCCTATCATTGCTGATGATGGAGGATCGGTAGAAGTTCGAAAGATCGCCAACTTCGAAGTTTGAGTTGAAGAACTCGGCACCATCTAACGATAAAATTGACCATCTTTTTCGACATGAGTCGGGAAAGATGGTTGCCGTATTGACCAAACTTTTTGGTTTTGACCAGTTGGAGGTGGCCGAAGACCTGGTACAAGACACGTTTATTCGTGCTTTTGAAAGCTGGAAATTTAACGGCACACCTGACGATCCTCTGGCCTGGCTGTACACCGTCGCCAAAAACAAAGCGACTGATTATGTCCGGCGACAGCAAACCCGCAGGAAGGTAGATGATGTGGTCAAAACTGCTATTCCGGTAGAATATACCATCACTGCGCAATTGGAACAAGCTTTTCATGACATCACGGATAGCCAACTACAACTTCTGTTTGGTGTTTGTCATCCAGCCATCCCTGAGGAAGCACAATTGGCATTGGCCCTGAAAACCCTGGGAGGATTTGGTATCCAGGAAATTGCCAGTGCCTTTCTGACGAACAAAGAAGTCATCAACAAGCGGTTATTTCGTGCGAAGCAAAAGATCCGCAAGGAAAATATCCGACTCGAAATTCCATCACCTAACCAACTCAGCGAACGTACCGGAAGTGTCTTGAAAACGATCTACCTGATGTACAATGAAGGGTACCACTCGTCCAGTCAGGAAGCAGTGATCCGAAAGGACCTATGCCTGGAAGCCATGAGATTAGCTTTACTATTGGAACAGTCTGACTTACCTATTACCAAAGACTGTTGGGCGCTGCTGGCGCTGATGTGTTTCCACACGTCCCGATTTGAATGTCGCTTAAATGAATTAGGAGATCTGATCCCATGGAGTAAGCAAGATCATTCAAAATGGAATCAGGAACTGATCGAGCATGGGTTGAACTATTTGCAGCGACTGAACTTGAATGAACTGGCTTCTGCGTATGAATTGGAAGCAGCCATTGCCTACTTCCATACCATGGAAGATCACCCACAAAAATGGGAAGGTTTATTAGCGCTTTATCGCAGATTATCTAAAGTCAAAGCAAGTCCAATGGTCCTGCTAAACGAAACATACGTATTGAGCAAAGTAGCAGGAGCCAATATTGCGCTGGAGATGTTGGACTCGATAACTGAATTACATGGGCATTATCTGTATTTCGCAGTAAAAGGCGAAATCTTGATAAATGAAGATCCTGTCGGAGCTATTAAAGCGTTAGAAAAAGCCATAGCTTTAGCTCCACTTGAAGCAGAGAAGAAGATACTTAGGGAAAAACAATCAACCATCACTTAGTCCTTTTCTAATATCCATTGTTTAGCCGCTTCAAGTACCAGGTCTGTCCCTTCCAATTCTTCTATCGAAACATCAGGCTCTAAACCATCTGTATATACCTCCTCATGTATATCCGCATAATTTGAGGTCGTAAGGAATAAAGCCCCATCGTCTGATAACTCAAAAAGTTCATTGTTGCTGGAAATACCAGCGGTAGGCTGGCCGATGACCACAACGTCAGCAAGACTCTTTAGAGAAATAGTCACCAATTCTCCTGCACTTGCGGTTTCTGGCCCTACCAATACGGCAACCCTTGGTTGATGAAGTTCAAGCTTTGTCTTTCTAACTTTAGCATGTCTCGTCCCATCAAACCAAACACCTTTCTTTTTAAGCAAAATAGGTTTTCGAGTTTGATCTCGATAAGCCATGGAGGCCAAGGTGTCTGAAGGATAAAATGGACTTAAACCTGACAACATCGCGTAGGCATTTCCTCCTGTATTTTTCCTCAAATCAATGATCCAGCCAGCCGGATTATTCAGAGCTAATTTCTCAATCAATTTCCTTAAATGATCAGCAAAGGCAGTGATTTGCCTGGCATTACCAGACCTGAATCCCGGGATTTCCAGATAGGCTAAATTGTCCATCATCTCACCTTTACTCCATGTAATGGATGTACCTGCTGATTGCCACTTTCGATAAACCTGAGGGGCCATAAAACGGCTGTGTCCATCCCGAAGCTTATTTACCATGAATTCAACTACCGGGCGGGAAGCTTCTAGTGTAGTATCTGCTGAAACCAATCGCTTTCCTAAACTGATTAAGCGATCTAGGTCAACTTCGCCAGCCACCAGGCTGTTCTCCCGAATCAAAGCTCCAATTTCATCGATATACTGCGTGGCTTCAGAGTCAACCGAATCTGTAAGTGCTTTCTCCTTCAACTCAAATAGATCAAATGCGGCGTAACCTTCACCCGTGACTATACCTCCGATGTAAATCTGATCCGACTGGTCATCCACCACGATTTCTATTTCAGATTTGATCCAATGCTCACCTGTTTCAGACAAATCCTGACTGTAATAAGTTCTTCCATTTGGTCCCCTTACCGTGACATAAATCCCTGCCTGGCCATCAAGATTTTGGGTATTCACGATCCCGGAAAAGGTCATTCTTCGCGGGACTCCTACCTCCAACTTTTGTACCTGTAAGAAATAGGTAGCACTTGAGTTCGAATCACATTCCAACCTTAAAGCTTGTTCACCTTCAAAAGCATTGGTATCCCTCTGAATGATAGCACCTTCTGTTCCAAACCACTGAGAGAAAGATTTGGATTGCGTATCCCAGGATTCGAAATCAAGGTTCGTGAATTGACCTAGGCTCAAGTTGGGAATAAACAATAAAATCAAAAATAGCCTCCTCACGTCTTGCGGTTTTGTAGTGGTCACAAGATATAAGAAGGCTACCTTATCCCTGGCTTCGTCCAGGGTTTTAGCTTGTCATTTATTGTTAAAAGCTGCTATAAAACATTTTTTAAGATTCGAAAGGATTGAAAAGATCGTGCAAGAGATACCGGTCTTTTTTCAACTTCCTACGGAATTTAAGCTGAAAAAAACCGGCATGACGATCTTAATTATATTCGAGCTCTGATCAATTCGATAGCGGTGCTTCATTACGATCTCGTTTCAATCGGTAGTAGATCATGGCCTGTACTTTTCGGTCCCAGGGATTTCCAAACTGTGCGGTGTAGTTCGAGTCTTCTGATTTCTCTATTCCATAAGGCTTGGGGATGTAAGGAATTCCCTGCTTTTTAAAAGTCTCCCCTACTGCGGCAATTCTACGTCTGCTCAGTGCAAAATTGTAATCATTTTCCCCTACAACATCGGCATATCCATTGAGCAGGACTCCTAGGATCTCGATATTGGGATTGGACACAATTTCGGAGATCATCATCTTGCCATTGAGGTCCAGTTCATCCTGATTGTTTTCAAAAAAGAATTCTTTCTCCATCACCAAATTGCCCCCTTCATCCTTCATGATCAAGCGTAGTTCCGGTTCTTTGTGTCGAGGCAAGCCATAATAGGTCACAAATTTCAAATCCCTTAAGCGATTCATCCCTTTAGGGCTCCACTGCATCAGGTAAGCACTATCGCCATATTTGACTTTGCGAGGCTTCATCTTCCACCTCACCCGATGTAATACGGGCCATCTACCTACCACCACCTTATCTGGCGGCGTGGCCTCCATGCCTTTGATGATCGCAGCTCCCATCATATCAGAGGTATCGCTTTTCGTTCGATAGAACAGTAGCTCTGAAGGCATTCCTCCTTTTCCAAAACCAATTTCATGAGGTATGACCTTACCATCTGCAGCAATGACACATGCATCATTGTCATCGATCATTGTATCAAACAAGACTCCTAATCCAACTTTCTTCAACTTCATCCCCTTCGTGGTAAAATGATACGAGATCTTGTAGAACTGAGCAAGACCATCCACTATTGGCTTCCCGTCTTTGTCTACAGGCTCAAGCGACTGAACGATCCTGATATCTTCAAAATCAAATGCAATTTCAGTTCTTGGAGTGATTCCTGTGCCATCGTAGGTGACATGGCCGGTCAGGTATTTGGTTCCTGACATGGGTGTATTGGAAGCTAGCTTTCCATCTACATTGACCACAAAATGAGAGGTAGATTGTGGAACAGGATAGCCATACATCAATCGGCTCATACCTGCACCCAGGGTAAAGCGGCCATCTTCACTGGATCTTCCAGCGTAATTCACACCTTCCCGAAGCTCAAATTCCATCTTATACTTGATCCGTTCTTCAAACTCGTCAAGGATGGCTTTCTCTTCATCGTTGGCATAGTTGTAGCCAAGCAGCATGTAAGCATAGGCGCTTTTGAACTGATTGAGTTTTTCATGGCACAATGCTGCCGCGAAGTAGGCCCTCATGTTTGGATTCAACAGGTTGCTACGATCTGCCAATTCAATGCCATACTTTAAAATATCTCTCTGGAAATAATCTTCGGCGATAGTCAGTGACATATTAGCGAACATAGTCGCATTGTTTCCTACATACTTCTCCACATACTGACGTAGCAACCTCGCATAATCTTCTACTTTGTATAGTCCGCTGAAAAACACCTGTCCCACCAGCACCAGGCTATCCGGATTACTTAAATACTCGGCAAGAGAACGAATGTATCGCTCACGAGATCGTAGCAATACACTGTTTTTTCGTTCCAGCGATTTATGAAGTAGTTGCTCCATCGACACTTCCATGTAACCGGAAAACTGTTCTTTCCTCGCTTCGATCAATCGTTCATTGTTCACCACGCGAGGAAACAAGACGCGATCCCAGGGCTTTACAAATTCCTGGATCATCGACCAATTCAGGGAATCGGCATACTTTTTCTCAGACAGATCGATCAGGTACTTTCTAGCAGCACCTTGAGCTTTTCCTTGATTTACCCACTTCATGGCATTGCTGTAGGCAAAAACATGTTCCTGTTTCTTGGGCTTATCAGCATACGCATCATGGTAATCGTTAAGATTTACGAGGCTATGAGCCAATTCCAGGAATTCATTCACATCCATGGCTTGCTCAACACGTAGCACTTGCCGACCCTTTGGTTCATAAAACAACATCGTCGGGTAAGCATTGACCTTCATCAAATCGACAAAATCCAATTGTTGCTTCTCCGCATCGATGCGTAGTGAAATGAAATGATCATTGAAAAACTCAGCGACGGTATCGGCTGAAAAGACTTCTTTTTCCATCCATTTGCATGGACGGCACCATTCGGCGTAGAGGTCTACAAAAACGAATTTTTGCTGACTCTTCGCCTCTTGAAGTGCTTCATCAACGGTAAGATCTCTGAAGGTTATTTCCGAGGCATAGGAAATACTTGCGATGAACAGTAGGCATAACAATACCATCCATCGCCTGGTGAGGTGGATACAGGCGGACATAACACAAATTTCCTTTTGAACGAAATTATTTTAGTTCACGTATAGATCGTACCAAAAGTTATTCGGCTTAGGTAGTGAACCGGTGTTTTGTGGGATAAGTGGGAAGAATGATCTGCGCAAGTTGATTGCTTTAGATCTGTTTTTTGTCTGGCTGAACGGATATTGATCAATTCGATTTGACTTTTCTTTGTTAAGAGTAAGTACGGGTTTTTGGGACCATCACCCCTTCCTTCCTATGGCATAGGCTTTGAAACTGATCATTTTCTCATGATTCAACAAGCTTTCCAGGGTGTTGTAATCACGCCCCAGTTCTTTGTTTCCTGCAATCGCATGAATATAAGTATGGCATTTTCGACAGACGTAAATGCCCCGCGTATTCATTTCTTCTCGGGTATACCTTTTCCTGAACCATTTGTTGCTATGGCATTTCTTCGGGATCAGGTGATGGAATGTCAGAGGGAGGTCTTTCTCACAAATCTCGCAGTGTTCCGGTTCCGTGTTAGTCATCTATTCTTCAGTATGCCTATCAAAGGTAAACACATGAAAGAGGATCAGCTGGATCAATTACTCATCTCTCAGCGACCTTACCGGATTGACACTTGCTGCTCTCATGGTCTGCGAACCAACGATGAGCCAGGTTAATATCATCGCCAATAGTCCTGAAAGTGCGAACGGCCACCAGGAGATATTGATACGATAGGCAAAGTTCTCCAACCAGTCATTCACAGAAAAATAAGCAATCGGAGCACCAACCAATAAGGCCAGCACGATGATCATGGTGAAGTCTTTGGTAAGCAGCACAATCAACTGCCAGGTATCACTACCCAATACTTTTCGAATCCCGATTTCCTTCATCCGGCGCTGACAAGCGTAAGTTGCAAGTCCAAACAATCCTAAAAGGCTGATCATCAGGGCAAGCATAGAACTATAGCTGGTAAGTTTTTGAAGCGTCATCTCCTGTTCATAGCTATTCGCAATTCGTCGGTCCAGGAAATTGTACTGGATCGGGAAGCCACTTAACTCTTCGTGTACATCAATCAAGTGATCCACGACTTCATTCAATTGATTTGGCTTTGCTTTCACAAACACATAAGTACCATTTGGCTTATTCATTAAGATCACCGGCTGAATCTTGTCGTGCAAAGTGGTCACGTGAAAATCTTTGACAACCCCTACAATTTCACCTTGACGATCCCAAAAGGAAAGGCGTTCACCAATTGGGTTTTCAAACCCCATGGCCTTCACGGCGGTTTCATTGATCAGAAATTCACGAGAGCCGTCGGACAGTTCCGTGTTGAAGTAACGACCACTAACAAGTTCCATTCCAGTCAAGGAAGCAAATCCTGCATCGACTTCCTGAATCCCAAAAAAGATCTGCTCTTCCGCGTCGAGCAATCTCCACCTGACATCACTGGTAAAACCAATTCCAGCGCCAACAAAATCGTGATTGGAACTGGCTACGCCAGCCACACCTGAATGCGCCAGTAACTTGGATTTGATCACCTCATATTTATCGAATGTACTTTGATCCAACTCCAAATACACAATCTGTTCCTTGTCAAAACCCAGTTCCTTGGAAGTGAAGTATTTCATTTGCTGAGATACTACAAATGCTGCTGAAACCAGTACAATGGAAATGGTAAACTGGAAACCCACTAAAGCTTTACGCAATATGGGCTGGAAGCCTTTCTTCGGCATCAGGTTTTTGAGCGCATTGAAGGGATTGAACGATGCCAGAAATACCGCCGGATAAATCCCTGAAAGTACTACCGTAAGTACAAACATGACTCCCAAAAAAAGGTAGATCATTGGGTCGCTAAAATCAATCGTGATTTGCTTGTAAACCAGGGCATTGAAGAACGGGATGGAAACCGAACACAGTACCAACGCAAGAAAAGAAGCCATGATCACCAGAATCGACGATTCTATGAGGAATTGCCAAATGAGGTTTGACTTGTTGGCACCAATGATTTTACGCAAGCCTATTTCCCTGGTTCTTCTTAGGGCTTTTGCTGTAGCCAGATTGATATAATTGAAACTTGCAATGAGAATGGAACACAAAGCCACCAAAGCAAACATGATCAAGGTATTGATCTTTCCACCACTTGGTGCTCCATTCTGGAAACTATCATACAGCCGTTGATCCTGAAAAGGTTGGGCCATGAGGGTGTACCAGGCATCGTTAGCAACAGCGATTTCATTGGCTTTGGCATGGAAAGCTTCCATGTTGGATCCCGGTGCCAGTTTTAAATAAGTAGCGAAGTAGGTATTTCCCCAGTTGTCGTAACCGTTCTGAAAACTCAGAATCACTTCCAATGGAATCATTGCATCAAATTGCATGGAAGAATGATAGGGAACATCTACGACTGCAGTGACCGTAAACGAAATCTCATGAACCCCTTCCTGCATGATGATGGTCTGCCCGATCGCTGACTTTCCTGGAAAATGGTTATCAGCTATGGCTTTAGAAATTACAACATTTTGGGGCTGATCGAGGCACGATGATGGATTACCCTCGATAACGGGAAATGAAAACAACTCGAAAAAGTTGGGATCGGCCGCAGCTACATTACTTTCTCTGGTTTCCTCATTCAACACCAAAGTAAAACGTTCCGGAAAGTTATAACGCGTCCGTTCCAGCACTTCAGGCAATTGCTCTTTAAACACATCACCTGTAGGGTAGGCAGAAGCTTCTTCCGTATGCATTTCCCCTTGCCATTCGAAATTCATCAATAACCGGTGCAGCTGGTCTCCACTCGCATGAAACCGATCGAATTTGAGCTCGTCCTGAATCCAGATCATGGTCATCAAAGCACACCATAAGCCAAAAGTGAGACCGATAACATTGATAGCCGTAAAGGCCTTTTCTCTTCGAAATGACCGAAAAGCCATTTTTACATTGTTTTTGAACATGCCGTAATAATTGAGTTGTTGATATCCTTCAAAAGACCGGATGATCCCAGGTCTGAATAACAATAGAACGTCTTTGGCCAATAGCCATTTTGCAAACTTTCGATGCTGATAATGCCGCTCAAATCGTTCCAGCAAATCACCTTCGATATCATCCACGATATCAGGATCACAATACAAGCGAAAAAGACGAAAAGGGAACTTCGGAGGTGTTTTACTCATCACTTAATTCGTTTACCGGATTGAGTGTCAAAGCCTTCCTCATCTGAATCGCCAAGACTCCAAAAACCAACAATGCAATTGCACCGACACTGCCCACAAAAAGGCCGGGCGTAAAATCAATGCGGTAACTGAATTCATTGAGCCACATTTTGGAAAAGTAGATTGATAAAGGCAGGCTGATTAGCATTGAAATCAGAAGTGTTTTCATATAACCTGAAAAAAGAAGGATGCCTAAATCCGGCAACGGAGCGCCTAGCACCGACCTTAAGGCAATTTCTTTTCTTTTTACCTGCATCAGGTAAGTACTCACCCCAAGGGTTCCGAACATCGCAATAGCCATTGCCAAACCTAAAAAGACATATAGGATCTTCCGTTGCTGAGTAGCTTCATCATGCATATGTCCAAATTGTTCGTCCAAAAAATGGTAAGTAAAGGGATATTTGGGCACATAGGTTTCCCAAATTTTCGCAATATGATCTACAACCTGCATCGCTGAAGCAGCGGACATTTTCACAACGAAAGATTCCTCTTGATTTGAACGTAGCATGATCATAGGCGCAATGGTCTTTTGAAGAGACTCGCTATGAAAATCATTGACTATCCCAATGACCTTCCACGGCTCAGCCTCCTCTTCCCCTGGTAAATCCAGCATCTTCATTGTACTTCCTATAAGGTTTTGTGAGGGCCAACCCAATTGTTTCGCTGCGGTTTCATTAAGTACCGCTGTACGGTTCGTGTTCGACTGCAGTGAAAGATTAAACATTCGACCTTCTATCAATCTTAGCTCCATTAATGAAGGAAAATTCGCACTACAATAAACAGTGGTCAGGCGTTTCTCGTAAGCAATTCCATTGATATTGATGCTAGATGTTTCCGCATTTGAATGCGGTAATGCACCAGTCGACATGGCAACTCCGATCACACCAGGTAGTGCTTTCACTCTTTCAAGGATAGTCGTCGCATTACGAAAAGAGTGTTTGTTATTAGAATTGAAGTAAAAGATCTGTTCAGGATTAAGCCCCAACTCTCGTTCCTGCATGAACACAAACTGTCTGGAAATCAACAGGCTCATTACCATGAGCACCATGACTACTACGAATTGAAAGCTTAATACGCCTTGCTGCAAAGCCTTGATCCTGATATTGCTAACCTTTCTTGCCATTGCCTGAGCGGCAGATGTGCCAGAAATAATCATGAATGAGTAAAGGGAATAGGGCAACGCCAATACTAGAGCAACCACAGGAATTAACAGCCAAAAGGTAAAATCCAGGGAGAGGGAATGGATATAGGGCTTCAACATGGTTTCTGCCAATATAAACCCGACCACAAAAGCAATTAGGATGGCGATTCCAATGGACAGATAAGTTTCTACCAATTGCTTCAATACTTCCAACCTGGTATTGGATCCGATGGCTTTTCTTACCCCCAGGGTTCTGATCTTTTTGAGAAAATCGCATAAAGCAAGGTTCAGGAAATTCGCCCCAGCCATCAGGAGAATCACCACAGCGATGAGGATCAGGCTCTCGATCAGGCTTTCGTTTCCATGTTTGGCGACATCCATCTCAAGGCCCTCTTCGAAATAGACGTTCTGCATTGGTTGCCAACTGATGGTTTGATTTCCCTGCAGGTATGGCAAACTTAAAGTCCTGGGTGAAGCCTCCGAAAACAGATAGTACGAAAAAGAATGTGCATCCTTTTCATTAAGTACCCTTGAAGTATACCCCATTGCAGTAATCGGCGCCACGAATTGCAGATCAAGGTGACTTTGATGCGGTAATGGAGCCAATACCCCTGCCACTTTCAACAGGCCCTTGTTATCAATTTCCAGTATTTCACCTATCGGATTGATCTTCCCAAAATACTTCATGGCCATTTCGTGGGAGATGACTACCGTATTTGGCAGCTGAAGAACGGATGCATCTCCGTATAAAAACGGATAGTCCAATAATTGAAAAAAGGAAGGATCCACATAAAAAAACTGACTTTCAAAAAAACTATGATGATCATAAGTCACCAATTCATCCTCCTGGAGTATTCTAACCAGATCATCTTCCTCAACCCTAAGAGAATTTATCAACCAGTCTCTGAATGGAGCAGATAATAATGGCGTACGGTAGGAAGCTTCAGCCGAGTTAGATGTTCGGACAGCCCTATACAATCGCTCTTTATTACTAAAGAATGAATCAGTTTGATATTCTTGCGCTACATATTGATGGATCAGGAAGGTGCTTGCCAACGCCAAACTCAGCCCGATGATATTGTACATCGAAAAGCTATTGGCTTGTTTGGTATTTCTCCATCCCACCTTGAGGAAAAATCCGAAAAAACTCCACAATCCTGCTTTTTGATGGCGTCTCCCTGACCCGATTATTCCAGGACGGAATAACAGTAAAACATCTCTTAACAAAAGCCAGGATGCCCCTTGTCGGTATTGGTAATGATGCTCGTAGCGCTCCAAAAGATCGCCTTCGATATCATCCACAATATCAGGATCACAATACCAGCGAAATAGGCGAAAAGGGAACTTCGGAGGCGTTTTACTCATCGCGCAATTGTTTAGCTGGATTGACTCGCATGGCACGAAGGATTTTCCCACTAATCAACAAGAGCGTCATGAGAGCAACACAGATCAATGGAAAGGAAAAGAGTTCCCATCCAATCGGGAGGCGATAAGCATAATTACTCAACCAGGTCCGGGCACCCCAGAAAATGATCGGGCCACCCAATAAGAACGCCAATCCTAGAATCTGGATGTACTCATTGGATAGCAACTGGAAAAGCTGTCGGGCATTGGCTCCCAGGACCTTTCTGATCCCTATCTCTTTCATCCTTTGCGACAATGTGAATGTGATAAGCGCAAGGATGCCCATTCCGGAAATGAGGATGGTGATCATTGAGAAGGTTCCGAAAACCTGACTGAATCTTGCCTCCTCTTCATATTGCAAATTGAATTCCTGATCCAGAAAGAATGAAATATAGGGCTCTCTATGATACAATTCCCGATAAGTATTTTCGATGAAGCTCAACGTCTCATGAACATGGTTCAGGTTGATCTTGATGGTCAGAAAAGCCGCATAATCATTCACGCAAAAAATGGTAGGATTCGTGAAATCATGCAGTGAATTCCAATTCACATCCTTTACGACTCCCCATATCCGAATAGTATCCATATCTTCCAATACGACACTGTGTTCCAACGCCTCGGCTGGGTTTTGTAGTCCCAGTGATTTAAGCGCTCTTTCGTTGATGATGACCGCATCCATATCACCCATGTACGCAGGAAAAGTACTACCAGCCACCAATTCAAAACCGAAAGTATCGATGAATTGCCGATCGACCATAATGGCATCCATACTTGTTTCTTCCGTCCTGGGGTCACCAAGTTTTCGAATACCTCCATTCCATACTTCACCTGTTGAGGGCACATTGCTGGTTGCACTAATCGCCTGAATATCGGACCTTTCCAGCAAGCGTTGTTTGAATTGATTTTGCTTACGGATCCTTACTTCATGCCCTTCTTCTACGACCGTTCTGGAGCCCTTCACCACGAATAATTTCTCCAATTCCATCCCCAACTGCTGATTTTGCATGAATTGAAGTTGATGAAAAACCAACCAGGTCCCGGCAATCAATAGCAAAGAAGTAAGGAGTTGAAAAATGATCAAACCCTTTTTGATCATGAGTCCATTTTTCCCCAACTGAATGGTATTTCGGCTGGAGGCAGATTTGACGCTGAGCAAGGCAGGATACATTCCAGTAGCCAGTGTGAGGCCGAAAACGGCGACCAATAAACCCTGCCAAAAGAAGCTACTATCGAGCAACGACCAGGACAGTTGAAGATTCAACAGATCATTGACATAAGGTATCAACACATAGGCAACTGAGAAGGCTAAACCAATAGCAAGCAGGATAAAGCAAAGTGCTTCAAAAAGAAATTGACCGAGTAATTGCCTTTTGTTCGCTCCCAAAGCCTTTCTTAATGCGACTTCCCCCGTTTTTTTGAAGGCTCGTGCAGAGGCCAGGTTAATGAAATTGATACTGGCTACTACCAATAAGACCAACGATATCACCGAAAAGAGCAGCAGATTTCTGGGGCTTCCTTTATAAAGCCCGCCATCTCCAGGGATATGTGGATCCAGATAAATGTCAGCAATAGGTTGGAAAGAACTTTCCTGAGTCAGTTCCATGCTTTCCAAGATGTGTCCAATCCGTTCTTCGACCAGTTGATCAATCAATGGGGTTATTTCTCCCGGTGATTTCCCTTCTTCCAATTCAAAATAAGTATAGAAGTTTTCCCACGCCCAGCCATCGTTTCGGACATAAAGACCAAAATTTGCCAGTAGATAGTCCACTGGTAGCAGGTAATCAAAGTCCAGGTGTGTTCCAGCAGGCAAATCATCTAGCAGACCTGTAATGATGAAGTTACCCGACATGGGTCCTGCTCCCATTCGAAGCTGCTTTCCAACTGGGTTCTCGTCACCAAAAAACTTTTGTGCGGTTTCCTGGGTAAGGACCATGCTATTAGGTTCCATCAGGGCTGTTTCTGCATCACCATGCGCCATCGGGTAATTGAGCATTTGCAGAAAATTCTTCTCTACATAATAAATTCCGTTTTCCTGGAATTTTCTTGAGTTGTCTAAATTGGAAATCACCGGGCTTTCATCCTCGAAAACGGGACGGACTCTGCTCATTTGTTTGATCCCTGAGATTTTTTCAATAACCTCGGGCCCCAGGCCATAGGTGGTGTTGGCATTGGTTACTAGTTCTCCATCTTTGAGGAAATTATAATTGATCCGGTATTTGTTATGGGCATTTAGGTGATAGCTGTCGAATTGTTCCTGATCGTAGACGTATAAACCGATCATTAGGCTAACACAAAATGCCAGGGAAAGCCCCAATAAATTGATGAAGGCGTAGCTTTTTTCTTTTTTGAAACTACGGATAGTAAGTAGTAAGAAATGACCGATCATGCCTATATTGGTCATTTGAGGAAAGAGGTTTAGTGGCCGAATGATCCCAGGACGGAAGAGCTTCAGCACATCAAGCGTGAAGAGTCTTCTTCCAGATTTGTTTTGCTTGTTCCTGTGTTCAAAACGCTCGACCAAATCTCCTTCAATGTCTTCTACCATCTCGGGATCGCAAAACCAGCGCAAGAATCGCAAAGGGAGTTTTGGCGGCTGCTTACTCATCTCGCAGGGCATTTAAAGGATTGGCACTGGCGGCACGCAAAGTATGAATACCTACTGTCAACCATGCAATCAGTATGGCCGTGATGGTAGCTAAAGCAAAAAACCACCAGGAAATTTCAATGCGTGCTGCAAAAGAATCAAGCCATTGAGCTCCAATAAAATAGCTGGTAGGCACGGCAATAAACATGGACCATAAAACAGGTCTGGTAAATCCGTAAGTCATGGAAAAAGTCAACTGTCGGACACTACAACCCAGTACTTTTCTGATACCGATCTCTTTGGTTTTGCGGGCTACGCTGAATACAGCTAAGCCGAATAGTCCAAGACATGAGATCAAGATCGCTAATCCAGTGAAAAGTGCAGACAGCTTGGATAGCCTGGTTTCGGAATCGTATTTGGCCTGATAGTCCTGATCCAAAAAGGTCGGATCAAATGGATGACTAGGGTTGTATTGATGGTAAAGCTCCTCGACACGATGTAGCGTTTCCACTGTAGACTTCCCATCAATTCTCGCCATGATAAAAGGAGCATAATCAGGTCGATAAAAGAACATGGCCGGCTCCTCAGATTTGTGCAGCGATTCCGTTGTGAAGTCTTTGATGACACCTATGATCTTCTTTTCGCCGGAGTAATGTTGGACGGTCTGACCAATGGGATCTTCCAGCCCCATGATCCGAATGGCAGTTTCATTGAAGATGATGCTGTTTTCGTCATTGAAAGATGCGTCAAACAAACGGCCCTCGTTGAGCTGAAGGTCTAGCACCGTTAATGAGTTCTCATCACCGGAGTTTTCCCAAAAACTGACCACCTGATCTTCTTCTTTACCTTCCCAGCCTATGCCAGCAGTCCTGTTTTGATAATCCAAAGAGAAACCAGTCAAAGCTGCCATCTCAATCCCCAACGTATTGTTCAACTCCCCAAGAAAAGCATCATAGTTCTGAAGTAAAGTACCATCTCTTTCAAAATAGATGACATTGTGACGATCATAGCCCAATTGCTTGTTCAACACATAGTTCATCTGCTCACCAACGATCAAGGTGCCGACAATCATGACAATGGATATCGTGAATTGAATCACGACCAATATCTTTCGACCTTGCATTGGCTCTCCACTACTTCCAAATTGTTGTTTCAGGGCGTTGATTGCTTTCACACCGGACAGATAGATCGCCGGATAAACTCCTGCCAAAATCCCCGTTATCAAAAGAAATGCAACCATGGAAACAATCAGGGGCCAATCCATGCTTAACGTCAATTCTTTTTGCGCCAATTGATTGAATGGCGTCAACAGCAAATAAATTATGCCATAGGCCAGTGTAGCCGCCATGGCACACAGCAGCAGTGACTCCATGAAGAATTGAAAAGCCAACACACTTCTCGAAGCTCCAAAAGATTTTTTTAATCCAATCTCTTTAGATTTCAATGCGGCATTGGCTGTGGTGAGGTTGATGAAATTAATCGCGGCAATCAGCAAAATAAATAGTCCTATTACACTTAGGACATACACGTAATCTATTCGTCCACCGGCTTGTACACCATTTTCATAACGCCCATACAAGTACCGATCAGCGTAACTTGTAAGAAAAAGTTCTGTCCTGGTTCCCGGAAGATTTTCTTGAATGATGGCATTTAATTTTTCCTCTATTTGAGCCAGCTGACTTGGATCATCCAGCTTTACAATGATTCGTCCATAGAAATTACCCCAACCTTTAAACGTGATAAATTCATCATGATAAAACTTCCAGGACATGACAAATTCGAATGGTTCGGAAGTATCATTGGATAGATCTTCCAAAATACCTGCAACCTGCACTTGCTTGGTTTGTCCCCATTGATGCCAGGTGAGCACCTCTCCCATTACATCTTCCTTATCAAAGAGCCGCTTGGCTAAGGCCCTGGTGATAAAAATACTCGAGGGATCTTCGAGGGCATGTCGATTCCCTTCTATCAACTCAAATGAAAAGACATTCAAAAAATCACGATCCGCAAACATACCATTGGCGCGAATTCCTTTCTTATCCGTACTTAAGGTGTATTCATGCACATCCGTCGTAGCAAGCGTATGGTTTACTTGCGGGATTTGCGCTTCAATTTCATCCGCGAGCATCCCGGAAACACCATGCCAAACATCAATGCTATTGTTCTCTACCTGCCGTGTGTAAACTTGAAACAGCCGATCAGAATCCGCATGAAATCGATCTTTTCCCAATTCATCTGACACCCATAGGCCGATAAACAGCACGCTTGTCAGGCTGATGGTTAATCCCAATAAATTGATCGCGAATGTGGTCTTGTACCGTTTAAAACCGCGTAAAGTGATGAGCAAGTTGTGCTTGAGTAACATGGTGTAATTGTTTTTTTGAGTTGACGAAAAAGAACGTATGATCCCTGGCCTGAACAAGCGTATTACATCTCGCACCAGGTACCAACTGGCATATTTCCTAACCTTATATTTTCGTTCAAAGCGTTCTACCAGATCACCTTCCAGGCTCTCCAGGATCTCAGGGTCGCAAAACCAGCGCAAAAATCGAATAGCGATATGTGCAAACGGACTATTCATATTTGATCGCTTCTGTGGGATTCATATGTGCCACTCGCAAAGCCTGAGAGCCAATGGTGATCATGGCAATTAGCAAAGAGATCAAACCTGCCAATCCAAACATCCACACCTTCAATTCGGTGTGATAGGCAAATTGTTGTAACCATCCGTGGGCAAGAAAATACCCTAATGGAAGTGCAATTAGCATAGCGATCAACACGAGATTGAAAAAACTCTTAGAAAGCAAAATCACTACTCCTGAGCTATTCAGACCGAAAATTATACGAATACCAATCTCTTTGTATTGATTTTGGATTGTGAAGATGACCAATCCCAATAATCCCAAACAGGAGATTATTACAGCCAGGCTTGAGAACAACCTTGATAAAGTTGCAACTCGTCTTTCTGAGGTGTAAAGGTTTTGATATTCCTGATCCAGAAACTGAAAATCAAAAGATGTTCCCGGATTGAACGACTGAAACAAATCCTCTATTTGGTTGATGGTGGCCAATTGGTTTTCTCCTTCCAATTTTACCACCAGTCGATATAGTGTGGAGTAATCAATCATCATGGCAACAGGTTTGATCGTTTCGTAGAGCGACTCCAAATGAAAGTCCTGCACCACTCCTACGATCTTATAATTCATGCCCCAAAGTTTAATCGATTGTCCCACTGGCTCTTTTAGTCCCATCACTTTAATGGCCGTCTCATTAAATATGATGTTTCGCTTTTCATTGTATTCGCTCGAAAAAGTTCGGCCATCAAGCAGGTTCAAATTCAGTGTTTCGGCCAATCTGAAGTCTCCTTGAAATTGAATAAAGTCTATATTGAATTCCGGATCTTTCCCCTCCCATGAAAAATCAGAGGTGGCACTATGAATCCCGCTGAGATTTCCAGCCATTCCAGACACTTCTACTACGCCAGGGATCTGACGTAACTCAGCGTAAAAAGCTGATTTTTGGTTAGCGATATTTTCCGTTGAAGAGAAATAGATCACTTGTTCTCCCTCATATCCAAGACTCTTAGACTGTATATAGCTTATCTGATGGTAGATAACCAAGGCAGTAGAAATAAGCAAAGTGGTGATCAAAAACTGAAAGACCACCAATCCCTTGCGTAACCAGATCTCTCCGTAAGAAGTACGCAATTTATTTTTCAAGATCGCAAGGGTATCGAGACCAGACAGGTAAAGTGCCGGATAGCCTCCCGCCAAAAAACCTATACCGAATACAATACCAAGCAGCTGCAGTACAAGAACAGGATCATAATTGATCACCAACTCTTTTTCGGTGAATAGGTTGAAGGATGGTAACAACAAATGGACCATCATTAAACTCACTGCAGTAGCAATAAAAACAATCAAAATGGATTCTACCAGAAACTGATTCGTCAAGGACCTTCTTCTGATACCGAGTGCCTTCTTGATCCCTATCTCCTTCATCCGTTTGGATGCCCTTGCCGTAGACAGGTTCATGAAATTGATACCAGCGATGATCAAAATCAATAAGCCGATGATTCCAAATGTCTGAACTTGCTTGATCCTCCCCGGCATTTGTTGGCCATCCTTAAATTTCCCATACAAATACAAGCTGGAATACTGTACAGGCAGGAGTTGCTTATCCGCAATCTTAGGTTGAGTCTCTGTAAATGCGCTGAGTTTTTTGCTTAAGGAGTTAACATCATTTTCCTGATGAAGCTTCACAAAAGTAGCAGGGGTATGGTTCCCCCAATTATTGACGTCCAATTGCATTTCTTTGGCCACCTCATACCAGGTATCAAAATCCAGGACAAAATCGAACTGACTGGTCGAACTGGCAGGAATGTCTTCAAAAACACCAGTTATCATGGCCTCTCCGTTGAAACTAGCGAGATTCCAGGTAATTGATTTGCCTAAGGCAGAACCGTATTCCTGATAAAGTTTCTCCGCCAATGATCTGGAAATTACAATCGTGTTAGGCTGTTTCAAGACATCATCAGCATGTCCTGCAAGGAGCTCATAAGAGAAAATATTGAAAAAGTCACTCTCCGAGAAATGGCCGCCTGCCTTGATTTTTTTATCATCGAGCGTGAGCGTAAAATCTCCTAAAAAATCACTGGATAGTTCACTTGGGATCATGGCTATCGCGTGATCGACTTCCTGGATTTCAGCCGCCAGTGACCGGGCCAGCAAGTGAGGAGTGTAGGTCATTGTTTGGATTGAATTACCATTCGGATCATTCATCATGACCTGGTAGATCAGCTCATCATCCTCAAATAGTTTATCGACTTGCCATTCATCGCTCACCCACAAGTAAATCAACATAGCACAGGTCAGGCCGCTGGCCAATCCGATCACATTGATCAGGAATGCCAGCTTTTGTCGGTGAAAATTGCGTAAGGCGAATTTGACGTGATATCTCATGATACCAGCATAATTGTGGTTTTGGGAGCTCATGATTGATCTGATGATGCCGGGTCTGAACAGGAAAACTACGTCCCGTACCAAACGCCAATTGGAAAATTTCTTTTGTGTGTAGTGTCGCTCATATCTTTCCTTCAAATCACCTTCAATGTCCTCCGCGATCTCAGGGTCGCAGAACCATCGCAACAATCGAAAGGGCCATTTTGGGATGCGGGGATTATTCATGGGACTCAGATTTACGCTCAAATCCAATCTTGTGCGCTAGGTTAATACTGCCCCCAACTCCCTGAAGGGGGGTGTTAGGGTCTGCTTGATAATCAATCCCCCCCTTTAGGGTCGGGGTTAAGGATTGATTTCGCACTATCAGATCTGCAGTAACTCGCTTGATAGTAGATAAAACCCCCTCTAATTCATTGCTGACTTCCCAATTCTTAAATCTGATCACAGTTAGACCAAGTGATTCCAATTGTAAAGTTCTTTGCTCATCGTATTCTTGTTGGTCTGGATCAATATGGGAAGCGCCATCAATTTCAATCACTAAACGAGCTTTATGACAATAGAAATCAGCCATGAAAAATTGGATCGGGTGCTGAGGCTTGAATCTTAAACCTTCCAGCTTATTTGCTCTTAACTCATTCCAAAGTATTTTTTCCTCTTTAGTCATATGTTTCCTAAGTGTCTTTGCTTTCTCAAAGACATCAGGATTGGCACCATAAAACATTTTTCTACTGTCCATCACTAAAGTACATCTTAGTTAATTCTTATCCATTAGGATGAAAACCACTCAACGAACTTCAATTCAAACTCAGGGATGGCATTCCAAAGTCCAAGGCGTTGTTCTTTGGTCTGCTTCAGAATTTCTTTCCCCGAATTGGTCAAGTGGAAATACCTTTTCCGCTTCCCTCCTCTTATTCCAGTTGCTTCACCTAATTCGGATTTTAAGTATCCTTTTTGCTCCAGGCGTTTGAGTACCTGCTGTAAGGCACCGATGCTTACCGAACGTTTGAGTCGCTTTTCCATTTCATCGATGATGCCAAATCCATATGCATCATTTCCCAGAATGGCGACGGTCAACATAACGATCTCTTCAAATTCACCGAGGTTGTGTTTTCCCATAATAACTACGTTTGATACCTTAAATGTAGTAATAATAAAATTACATACCTGATTTGTAGTAATAATGTTACAAAAAAGATGTTCTTTCTCTCTAGAACCTCTCTAATCAAGGATTTTACAGCATCTCTTGATCTTGTTGCACTCGCAACAGTATAACTGCTCAACCTACCAATGATCAATGAGTGCTGTCCATAAAGGAAATGAAAATCCCTCTTTTACTGGATCATGAAGAAGAGAAGCACCTTACCCTAATTACGACTAGCTGACTGTTGTCTTTTAGTCAATAATCCCATGACCATCAATCCAATTCCAGCTCCCATTAAAAAACCTTCCATCACGTCTCCAAACTGTACATAGAAGGCGAGAATCTTGATGAAAGCAACAAACAATAAGCCGAGGACGATGAGTAAATTGGATTTCTGTTTTGTGTTCATTTTACCGTATGTGTTTTGTGACGTTAACTCGATAATTAAGTACGCTATTTTAAAGAAGAATGTTTGATCGAAGGCAGTTGAAAACGAACTATATCAGCAAGCCCTTTAAATACCGGTTCAAGGGATAAACTGCGTTATAATATTCCATAAGCACCGACGACAAGACATCTGAATTTAAATAATCCGCCATGGGAATTTCAGTCATCACATAAAATTGTTTATTCGCAATGAAAGGTGCTTTTTCCAACATCGCTTTACAATCAGGTGCAAGTCGCTTTGCATGCTCTCCTTTCAATTCCCCAAACCGATCCTTGAAGTCCGTAGCATTTAAAATATCGGCGAGCACCTCGTGCTCGGATGTAATGGAAGACCTGATCTTTTTCAGCTGATCTTTATCTATTCCAAACATTCCTCCTCCAATATGAATGGTAGCTGAACTTATCCCCAAATAGTACCCTGGAAGCTCCGAGCGCTTTCCTCCCGGAGAAATACCTGCTTTCATCAGCGTGCTATAGGGTGTTTTATCTTTTGAAAACCGAATATCCCGATTGATACGAAACACAGCTGCTTTTGGGTCAGTTGAAATCTCCTGATCAAAAGCCTGAATTTTATCAATAATTTGCTTCAATAATGCCAAAAACGGAGCTTTTACATCTTTCTCATATCGGGACTTATTGGCCTGGAACCAATCCCTCGTGTTATTTAATTCTAGTTCTGCAAAAAAGGAGGAGTAGGCTTTTGTGATCATCTTGACGAACTTTTAAATAAATGTCGAATGAGTTTAACAATATTGGACAAAGCCTTGAAGATATTTTCATAACCTGGAGATAAATCTCATGGATTGACCCTTAATTCTTATCTTTCCTCCAATGAATAAACGACTCGATAGTTTCGTTACAGCACTAGGATTATTCGCGGGGAGCATCGTGATTGGAATCATATGGTTCTTGTTTGTAGAGAACATGGATTTCGTAGATGCTACCTACATGACGATCATTACCATCAGTACAGTTGGATTTACTGAGGTAAAAGAGTTGAGCCACGCCGGCAGGATATTTACATCCATCTATATCCTGATGAATCTGGGGATATTTGCTTATGTGGTTTCCGTGTTTTCCACCTATTTTTTTGAGGGGAAACTTCGATCGATATTCAAGGATTATGTATCAGTCAAAGAAATTAATAAGATGAACCAGCATGTGATTGTTTGTGGATTTGGACGGAATGGCAAACAAGCCTGTGCCGAGCTAAAAAAGAGTGGCAAGGACTTCATCATCATTGAATTGAATGCTGAAATTCATGAAATGATCCCGGAAGACATGAAGTCTTTACTGGGAGATGCTACTAAGGATGATAAACTGAAGGAAATCGGCATTGAAAAGGCTTCTTCCATCATCATCACGACTCCTTCCGATGCGTCCAATGTCTTCATTACCTTGACTGCCCGACATCTGAACCCAAACCTATCCATCATTTCCAGAGCGTCCAATCCAGAAACGGAGAGTAAATTGTACAAAGCCGGGGCGGATAAAGTGATCATGCCCGATGTACTCGGAGGCATGTTCATGGCACAACTCATCACCAAACCCATTGTGATCGAGTTTCTGGACCTGCTCAATGGTGTCTCTGAGACCAAGTATTATTTGGAGGAAGTAAGCTTCCAAAACCTAAAGCCCGCCTACCGGGACAAAACTCTTGCCGAATTGGATATTGATCGTAAAGTTGGGGTGACAGTAGTTGGAGTCAAAGACGATTTGAAAGGCCTTATCCCAAGTCCGGGTAAAGATACCTTCATTGGTGAAGATGACCACCTGATCATTTTGGGATCGGACAACAAACTTGATCGGTTCTTTCAAGAATACACTTCAATCAGTCGACGCTAGGGTAAAGCTATACCTCAGCGCCATCAAAAAAATGACGCTAAGGTGTTTATACTATTCCTTTTCTCACTCCACCCGAAGACCATTCACCGGATTGGATCTCATCACCCTTCGTACCTGAAAGAAGACCACAAAAGCCAGTACGAAAACCAATACTGCCGTAGCCAGTGTAATCCCTTTGAAATTCATTGGAACGTGGTAGGTCCAAATGACGCCAAGTGCCGAATCAACGAAGAAGTAGCTGAGCGGTACGGCGATTGCCAAGGCTACAATAAATAAGATCGTATACGGGTTTAAGATCGTCTGAGTAACGTTCAACGCCTCAGCTCCCAGTACTTTCCTGATGCTGAATTCCCGGATCCTGCCGCCTACATTGAGGGTAACCAAACCATATAAACCCAACGATACCAACAACACACAAATGATGGCGATTTGATGGAAAAACCCTTGTGCACCATCAATCTGCGACCAGTAAGTATTACCCCAAACGTCTCTTTGATGTCCACCTTGATAAGGAATGTCCGGAAAAGCTATTGCCCACTGTTCTTTCATGGCCTCCTGGAGCTCTTCGTGATTTTCATGATCACTTCGAATGCTCAGGTAACCATAGTTCTCCGCAGGCATCAGTTTCAGGATAGTTGGCTCAATGTCAGCTTCGAAATAATAGGAGTGGAAGTCTTTTACAACGCCGATGATGCGATACTTCTCTCCATCCATCAGGACAGATGTACCCAGTGGGTTTTCCAGGCCAATGCTTGACACAAAGGTGGCATTAACTACCATTGACTTTAGATCAGCTGTTTCATTTTCGAAAGCACGACCCTCCTGCATCTTAAACCCTATGGTTTCAAAATACTGATCATCTACCTCATACAAGTTCACACTCAGAGGGGCTTCATTCACTTCCACGCTGGTTTCGTGATGTTGCCTTCCCAAATGATGCGCCGAACCCGAAATAGCACTAACTCCAGCTACTTCTGACAACCCATTTTTCACGGATTCAAATTGACGAGCATCAGGGATGGGCATATAACTCACGTACTTATGGTCAAATCCCCAACTTCTGCTTTTCACGTAGGTGGCATTCTCCACGGTCATGGTAGAAAAAGCAATGGCATTTGCTGCAAGGATCAGCTGAATGGCCAGAAATACTTTCGTGAATATGTTTCGCTTACCAAAACTCGTATTCGACCTGAAAATGGCTGAAACCTGATACCTGGACACATAGAAAGCGGGATAAATACCAGACAACAAGGCAATGACAAACAGGATGGCCACGAGGAATGCGATGGTGCCCCAATCGAAAATCGACAGGCCCAATTCTTCTCCAATGGCCTTTTCAAAATCAGGTACGACATATCCGGCAGCTAATAAATAGCCGAGAACGATCGTGATAGAGGCAACGAAGATGTTTTCTATCAGAAATTGGGAAATGATCATTTTTTTGCCAGCACCAAGGCTCTTTCTGATTCCGATCTCCTTCAGCCGTTTTGTGGCTGTAAAAATGGCGATGTTGGTGTAATTCAGGCAAGACAGAATGAGCAAGAAGAGAGCAATAGTCCCTAGAATCATATAGGGTCCATCAATCAGGTAATCATCGGAAAATCGATCCTTAATCTCTTTGCGATAAGCATTTTTAATGGGTTCTAATTGAAAAGCCGAAATGGTTCTGTTCCTATCGATTTCATTATAAGTTTCGAGATAAGGTTCCATTCGATGGGCGATCGCTGCTGGATCGGCATTCGGATTAAGCTTGACAAGCATTCCATCCAGTAGTTGTTCCCAATTTCCTGACCGATATTCAGGCTGGGCCTGCTGAAGGTTGTCAAAATGGATCAGGAAATTAAAATCCATGGTACTACCATCCTGGGGTTCGGAAGCCACTCCACCCACTTTAAAGGTTCGTTTATCTGTAGCAGAGAAAATCAATTCGATCTCCACGCCAACAGGATTGTTTTCTGCAAAATATTTCTTGGAAACCTGCTCACTGATAATGACACTTTTCACATCGGATAATGCCTCCTTAGACCCCCATTTCAAGGGGAACGTGAGCATGTTCAGAAAGGAAGGGTCACCGTACCAGATCTGTTCATAAAATACGTTATCCCGATGCTTAACAACGATGTTGTCTGACTTGATCCGGCAAACGTCTTCGATTTCAGGAAAGTTCTGATCGAGAACGGCTCCAAGGGGTAGCGGAGGATTGCCATATAGCAGCCTTTCGCCCTCTTTATCTGAAAAATAGGTAACCAGATGGACTTGCTCTTTCTGGTCATGGAATTGGTCCATTTTGTCGATGAACTGATAATACGCATAGGCACGAATCCCATAAGATACAGCGATAGTAAGCCCCAACAAGTTGACCACTGTGTTCAGTGGATTCTTTCGGAGATTGCGAAATGCAATTGTTAAGTAGTTTTTGACCATTGAAATTGAGTTTTGACTTGACCAGTAAGATTGAAAAAAACGAATGTTTGATCTTCTGAAGAACCGAAGAATGTCCAATGCATACCTGGCTTGTGCAGTCCGCTTTCCCTGGATCTCCATACGCTCGAAATACAGCTCACGCATATCACCGGTGATCTCTTCGACCAACTCAGGCTTACAAAACCAGTTGAGAAACCGGTCCATCCATTTAGGTGGCAGGTTTTGCATTTACGATAGCTTGAGGTTGAAATTGGGCACCTTACTGTACAACTGGAGTTTCATCTGCATCAGCTCTTCAAGTGTTTTTCTACCGAAATCGGTGACTTCAAAATAGCGCTTACGTCTGCCACCCCGAACTTGAGTGGCACCGCCCATTTTTGATTGGACCATGCCTTTTTTCTCAAGCCGTTTGAGTCCTTCATGAACTGCACTGATATTCGAGGAACGACCAGCTTCCTTCTCAATGTATTTCATTACTGCGACGCCATACGCTTCATCCAAAAGTGAAGCCACTGCGACCAAAATGAGTTCTTCAAATTCTCCGAGAAAATCTCCTTTCGTCTTCATTTTATTTGTTATGCAAACGTGAAATTAATATATATGTTTCATATATGCATAATAAATGGATTCATCATAAACTGAGAGGAATAAAAAAGGCCACTTGATTCAAGTAGCCTTCAGGATATCGTGACGCTTTACAAGCCGATTTTGGTGTTATCACCAAAACAACCAAGAGATTCACTCCTTCACCATCGCCTGAGCGAATATGATTGTCGCTGCATTGGTGACAGATGCTCCACCTTGCGGTACCCAACCTTCCTGAATTTTTTCTGATACCTTTTCTGAAAGTAGTTGTGCTTGATGTGCTGTGATGATTGTGTATTGCATGATGTTCAGGTTCTATCGTTAAGATGCGATTGTTGAATTGTTCTAGCTGAGAACGGAAATATCAACATAGGGTTACCTCCAGACAGACAACAAAAAAGGCTACCTGAATCAAGTAGCCCCCTTATTCTGAGTTATTTAACCTTAGAGTTCATCGACCGATTTCTTGTACATCCTAAAGAAAAAGAAGGGCAAAAATCCAAATCCGAAAACCAGAAAGCTGAGTGCCAACATTTCTCCCGCTCCCATAAAATGAAGCATTTTCATCGAGATGGAGATAATTAGCAGCCCTAGTGTAATCGCTCCCAAAATCCACTTCAGCCGTTCGGAAAGCACTTGCCGTGCAATGCTCTTGTACCGATTGATGAGCAACAATGGAAAAAAGATAAAGGCCAGTCCTAATCCACCAATTGAAAGCATCATGGATGCTCCAGGCAGGTGCAGGATTTTGAATAAAACACCGGCTATCCATGTGACCGAAAACAAATAGCCTGAGAGGTAAGTCAACCTTTTCATAAATATGATTTTTGAGTAATTGAGTAAAAAAATGGTTTCTTTTTCGATTTCATTGAGCCCATTGGGAGCCGTCTGGACCATCGCAACTTTTAACGCATCTTCGAAGCTGCTGCCTTTGTCCATCTGGATTTCTGTCATGCAGCACAGATGATCAATCAGATCTTCCTTTAAGCTTTGATTCCTAATTTTGCTAGATTCTACATCATCAATGATGACTTGTTCCTGATCTTCAGTAATCATAAGGCAGGGATAGGTTTAAAATCATTGAAAATTACGTTCTCGATCGTCTTGATGAAATCCTTCATCTCATCGAGTAATGTTTCTTTCTGCTCCTCACCTTTCATGGTGAGTTTATAGTATTTGCGAACACGCTTACCAATATTGACCTCTTCATAGGTAAGCAGACCATCTTTGGTCATTTTGTGTAACGCCGGATAGAGTGATCCATCTTTCAAATGGATCTTGCCATCGGTTTGTTCTTTCACCTTCTGCGATAGCTCATAGCCATACATCTTGCCATGTTCAGCCAGAAGCTTCAAAACGATGACCTCCAGGGTTCCTTTTAGTAATTCCTTTGAATACATAATGCAACAATACATCAATTCTTGATATATTAAAAGAAAATACCTCAATATTTGATGTATTTTTATTCGAGGTAGTCAAAATCAAGCCATTTTGCCTGTTTTAAGAGGTAGCAACTCAGAATACAACGAAAGGATATATCCGCTGACCTTATTGGACCGGAGGTAGTATTAGGGTAACCGCTTTTGGATGAGACGAACGATTTCATTTCCTAATTGAATAGCAAGGCCCGAATGTTTTTCTTCTACTTGAAAATCCATGATCCGATGTTCACCTGAATTAGGTGAATTGATGAATATGTCCACCATTCGATGCCAGGAACCAGTGCCCTTCGATAGTTTAGTATATTCCGATTCCATATGATGGAATACAGCACAACCGGGTGACAGGTAGAATTTTTATCGCGTAAATCCATTGATGCTTTCAACTCGATTTCCTCGAATACAGAAATAATTTGTAAGTCGGATGGCTATAACAATCACGCAGGCGCAAGCAATACCAAATCCCAGAATACAGCCAAGTAGGGTTGAATAAATTTCCTGGGATTGTATAATAGACGCAGTTCCAATAAAATACTCCGAGCATTGTAAATAACAACAATCCTGGATTTCCATCTCCAAGTACATTAAACGTAGAACTGATACGTAATTCAGCCGGATCATCTTTGATCCTGATCCCTGCTAGTTTGCATGCTTTGGCTAGATCAAGTGGTGGATGTTGTCTGATCTTGTTTCTAAAATTTGAACGCCTCTTCATCAAGGCCGAAATTATCCGAGATCAACCTTATTCCCAACTAAATCGGTATTCACAGCTTCGGGGCTTTCTCGTCACCTCGACTTTTACGTTTTTACCTCCCATTAGCTCAATACCTCTCTCGAAATATCCAGCTGTGCTTTCATCGTCTTCCAGTGTAAAATCAGCGTCTTTCAACTCCAGGAAACCTTCTTTCTCGCCTACCTTTTCGTAATGCCCCGTGCCGTCACTGTAGTAGATTTTCCTGACGGACGGATATCGTTTCAATACCCTATGTGGACTATCTCCAAGGATAAACGTTTTGTGTACACTCGTCAGGTTGGCCTCAGCAGAAGCACGACCCAAAGCCCGATAAACACGGATAGGATTATTCGGATCGGTGGCTTTGGCAATGGCTTCATCGAGACGTGCATTCAATGCCAGTGGATAAAACGAAAGAACAATGATGTTTCCGGTCAGGGTTTTCTGATCATCCTCACTTAAATGAGACAGTACCTTTTGCCAGGTATCTTCCCCAAATCGTTGTTTTACAAAGTCAATACGTGCACCAACAGAAGCACCCTTGATGGCGGTAGTCATGGGCGTTTTTTTTTTAAGTTAGTGAACGAAGAGCGCAATTCAAACCGGCATTTTTACAAATTAAAATCCCTTAAAGCGATTAGAATTACTTGTAATATTAACGGCGAAACGCGCTTGTATAATTGCTTCTACTCAGACGGTTTCTCAGTTTTCCAATACATCTTAGAATCTCTTCACGATTTTTGGCTGACTTCATCCATTGAGGCATTCGACTCACAAGGCTCTTATTGATGTTTGGCTCACGGACTCTTAGGTCTGCTCTCACATAGCCCTCCAGAAAACCCAAATGATCCAGATTATTGGCAAAAAGGACATTTCCACAACAGCGAATACTTAAAAAACAATAATAGTCATAGGCCATCGGAAAGATATTCAACTCATCGACATGCTTCCCTCCACGATCAAACGACTCGTTGAAACCACAATGCGTACACGATATTTTAACAGATGTAAGGTCAATCGGACTATTACATTTTGGGCAAACCACGATTGCATGATCAATAAAATCTCTCATCCGGCGGCCGTCATCCTGAAATCGATTCATCGTAAGAACGAAACTAGAAAAATTGAATGAATGATGTTCTATTGAAGTGATTATTCCTGGACAACCATTTTTTTGCCAAAAATTGAATGGATTAAATCAAGCTGGAGTTATCCTCATATATAATTCCATTATATTGAAAAGAGTATTCATTTCAATTAAATACACAAAACATGAAAAACTACTTTAGAATGATCTCGGTTTATCTAGTGAGCATAACGTTTCTTGCTTCCTGTACTGCATTAACCGATGACTTGTCGGAAATCACAAATGGCATTCCTCCAGATACTGGTGATCGTACCACATATGGAAATAATTCCGGTGATCAAGCTGGAGAAGCACCAAACGATGCTAATGGCATAGGCGTGGGCAATGGTTTACGTAGATCAACAGCTCCTGTCCCTTTTAATGCATCGAACAAGAATTCAGAGAGTCCTTACTCTGGTGAGGATTTAAATTCAACGAAAATCACTCCTGGCAGCGATCATGGAGATGATGATGGTATACCACCAGACAATGCGTTAAGCAAGTCTTCAGATCAGGAAGTTGAATACGGGTATTGGGGCAGGGACATGCACGATATCAATGGCATCCCCCCGGATAACATCACTAGTTCAGCTGCCGGCAATTTCGGAAGAGCACACGGTGATAGTGATGGCATCCCACCAGATGGACAGATCAGAACGAATTGGGGAACCTACCCTTCAGGTGGACTTTTTGATGAAAATGAAGAAAGTTCGACCGATGAGGGTTCAGGAAACTAATCGTACCTGAGTGTATTGCTGGTTCATGACAAAATGCGATTTACCTTAAAATGAACCAGCTTTAACCTCCTCATTACAATCCAAAAACAGCTAACCTTGCCACATGCTCGGACTTCATCGCAATGTATGGCTCCTTACGGCAGCACAGGCCCTCTCTCTGACAGTTAATTCTGTGATCGTATTTGTCGGAGGCATTGTTGGTGCTCAGCTGGCCCCGAAAGAAGAATTAAGTACGTTGCCCGTGGCTTTGGGGGTAGTAGGCACCGCCTTATCTACAGTTCCTGTGACCTTGTTCATGCGCAAAGTTGGTCGCAAGCGGGCATTTACCATGATGCTTTTGTATTCTATGGGCATTGCTGGACTGGCGGCTTACATGCTGAGCATCGGTTCTTTCTATGGCTTCTGTATGAGTACTTTGTTATTTGGTATCACGAATGCGGGTGTGATGCAATTCAGGTTTGCAGCCATTGAAAGCGTGAGTCCTTCGGACATTCCGAAAGCAGCATCCTTTGTCTTGCTCGGAGGAATTGTTGCGGCTTTCCTAGGACCGGAATTGGCGGTTCGGGCCAAAGATCTCTTAAGTGCGGAATTCAGCGGTTCCTTTCTTGGGCTTGCAGTGCTTTTTGCCCTGGCTTGCCTGATTCTTCAGGGATTTGTAAATCCTGAGATTGAAGCTTCGGCCAGTAATCAAAGTCCCAGACCTATCAGGGAAATCGCAAAACAGCCTGTTTTCTGGCTGGCACTCTCAGCGGGAGCCATTGGCTATGTGATCATGACTTTTGTGATGACTGCCACGCCTGTAAGTATGCACGTCATGGATGGCCATTCTCTGGAAGACACCAAATCTGTGATTCAAAGTCACATAGTCGCCATGTTCCTACCATCCTTGTTCACTGCCTGGATCATTCGGAAGCTTGGCTTGAAATGGATGATGATCTTAGGGCTCTTGTCTTATTTGGTCTGTGTGGGAATTGCATTCTTAAGCCACGACCTGATCAACTATTGGGTAGCTCTGATCGCCCTCGGCATTGGTTGGAATTTCCTCTTTGTTGGAGGAACCACTTTACTACCGCAAAGCTATCAGCTGCATGAGCGTTTCAAAGTACAGGCCCTGAATGAGTTTGTGGTTTTTGGATCTCAAGCCACTGCCGCACTCACCGCAGGATGGTTCATCTTTTCATTCGGTTGGGAGACGCTATTGATGTTCGTCATTCCTATTGTGATATTGGAATTGATTGTGATTCTAAGATTGGGAAGCAGTGCGAAAACATAAATCGACTCTTCGTTAAATCGTGCGCTGAGAAAGAAAGACTAAAATCAATTGTTCGACCCCTACACCCTAAAGGGAGCTAATTGATTCTCTAAAACTTGTAAAACAGATTCACTTACCCAACACAAATCCCAAAGCCCCGGAAATTTGATAGCTACTCAAGCCATCAGAACGATAATAGCGACCAAATCGGACATTCAGCGAACTAATTTGAGTCGGCCATCTGAAAAATGGGAAGTTAGCCAATCCATTCAACGGCTTCCATCGTAAGCCTGCTCCGAAATGATGGCTGTCAAACGTAGACAGATCAAAGTCTGAAGTGTAGAATTCACTACCCGTCAAATGAGATTTGAATGGAGCAAAAAACTCCGATCCGGATTGGTTGTGATAACGATAAAATCCGTAAAGACTGAAAAATGTCCCTAGTTTTCCGATCGATTCCAACCTCACCGTACTGGAAGTAATCCCAAAATCATCCCAGTATTGACGTCCCCAGAGCTTCAGGATCAGTTGTGGAATTGGAAAGAAATTCAATTGCCCGGCAATTGGGAATTTGATCCGGCTGTCTGGTAGTTTTTCAATGCGTGGAAGCTCTTCCTCTACAAAATACGCCCGGTGAAAGGGAGTGGAAAGCAGTCCGTCCTGATAGGTCAAACTGGCGGAAATACTTCCACGCATCCGCGGAGTGATGATTCCGGAATAGGTCGAGGCAAATGAATAAGAGTTCCGTTTATCGTCAGTAGGTAATAGTGTCGAATCTGTTCGTAATTCTTCAGGGAAGATCATCACCCAATCGTCGAAGAAGACGCTTCCACTGAGTGTCAAACTAGCATTCAAATCTTTACGATATTGGGTCCAGCTCAGTTGGAGGCCTTTACTTGAATAATCTGATTCCCCGGACCCTCCTGCAGAAAATTTCCAGTACTGTCGGGTATAAGGATTGACCTTTTCATAATCGAAATACAACTGCACCCGGATGTCGGACTTGGAGGCTGAGGTTTTGCTATCGATATTGTCCGTAGATGCCGAGGTGTAATAATTAACGTTGGGTCGAAAGGTGATCCTCCTTGTCGAATCAACAGGTACACGTACGACTACTTTGTAATCTTGATCAGCAAGTTGCTCGGTGCCAATTCCACCCGTTACTACAGAATGATTGCCTTCCTGCTCGTAATAACCAAACAGGAAATCCACCTCGATTTTGGTGGTGTCAAAAAGGAGTGACTTTTCGTATGGTTGGTTGTTTTGGCCGTAAGAACTACAATGAGCAAACCAAACAAAAACACAAAGCAAGGTTCTTAACAATGATTGTGAAAAATATGATTTACAATTTTTTAGACCAACTCCCCATATTAGATGATAGTTTAGTTCGTCATTGCGAGCACGCGAAGCAATCTTGTTACTGCTTTTCGAAATACTCCCGTCAAAGATTGTCGCTTCGGCGATCCGATCGCATACTCGCGAAGCAGGGAGGAAGTATTTCCGATTTTCGATCGAACTCAACGTATCATCGGCACTTTGTCGAAGCATTAATTGCAGCCGCATCCTCCACCGGTTTCCCCTACCTCAATGCCTCCGGAAGCACCTTCCCGATACAACTGAAAATGGTCAAAACAATCGGTCTTGTGACCTGCAATGTTCATTTCCTCATCGTTGACGAAAGTCTTTTGGTAGCTTTTGACCGATGCACAACTAACCAGAAGGCCCAATGCCATTATGACACTAATATTCCTCCAAAACGATGTTTTCTGATGCCAGTTTATTCCCATTTTGATCAATGATGATCGCCTCTATTCCATTCAATTTATTGACGAGCGCGAGCCCATCCTTTTTCCCCAACACACAAACCGCTGTAGCCAGTGCATCTGCCAACTCCGCACTCGGACAAATGATCGTCGCACTGGATATTTCCCGTACGGGCCTACAAGTACGTGGATCGACAATGTGGCTATAACGCTCTCCTTTGTAAAGAAAGTACTTTTCATAATCGCCGGAAGTAACAATGGCTTTATTTTTTGTGGGCAGATACGCCACGATCTCTTCTTGATCTTTGGGATCGGAAATGCCGATGACCCAATTTGAACCATCGGGTCGGCTGCCCCAGGTGGTGAGGTCCCCTCCGGCATTGATACAACCCGATTGAATGCCCCTTTCCAACATGATCGTCTTTGCCCGATCGGCAGCATATCCCTTGCCAATGGCCCCAAAGCCAATTTTCATGCCTTTCAGTCGCAGCATGATCGTCTGATTATCCGAATTCAACGTGATGTTCTGGTAATCTGCCAATGGCACATGTACATCAATCAAGGAGTCAGAGGGTAGAGTGACTGCTTCCTTCTTGAAGTCGTACAAGTGATAAACTGAACCAAAAGCCAGACTAAAAGCACCCTGGGTCAAATCACTTACTTTCTGTGCCCGGCTGATCAATCGGAACATCTCTTTTGGCACAGGAACTGACTCGATACCCGCCTTTCGATTGATATCGGAGGTGTAACTATCTTCCTGCCAACTGGAAATCATGGCCTCAATTCGACGAATTTCTTTTTCTGCCGCCGCTATCGCTTCCCAGGCAGTGGCTTCTTCTTTATCCGTAGCAATCAACTCGAAGGCACTGCCCATTAACAGGAGTTGTTTTTTGGCCAAATGAGGTTGCGCCAGGCTATTCCCATATACCAACATCCAGCCAATGAACAACAAAATTCTCATGGAGTCAACCTGTAATTGAGTCCTAACCAAAGACCGTAAGAGAACAGCTCATGACGTTCGTTTGGCGCTTGTTCGATATCTGGCAAGATGATCTTTTTTTCATAGTTAATGCCCAGCAGCCAGGCCCAACGCTTTTTGAACCGAAACTGATTGATCACATCTGCACTCCACATCCACTGAGACCCGAAATTGTCCTGGAGTTCCAATTCCGTATCCAGAAAAAACGTCCCGACTCCCATTCCAAGCCCGAATTTGTATTTATCGTTACTCACAAGATAGTGCGCTACTTTGATCTCTATATCCGTGATGGGAAAACTGCGATCGGAAATGGTTAGCCTTCTTTGGCGCCGGGTATTGTCCTCAAACAGTTCCAGACGTTCCTCACTCCACCATTCTCTGGAAAGTCCGGCATAAATACGCCATTTTTCAGTTTCCAAATACGCTCCTGCTGCAACGATAGGTACGCGGATGTTATCCGTTCGATCCCATCCTAATCCCACACCGCGATTATACCTCCACCAGGTCAGGTTATTGCCCAATTGGACATTGAAGCCTAATTCAGGTTTGGATTGTGCATGTCCCAGTATTGCACCAAATAGGATCAATAAAGTGACGAACGCTTTCATTCAGTGGCTTTTCGAATGGATGCCATGAATTCATCCCGATCGATGGTGCCCTCCGCTTTGAGCAGGACTTCATCTTCCTCATTGAGCAGAAGCACAAAAGGAAAAGTACCTGTCGGATTGAACTGCTGGATCAGTTGTTCATTTTGTCGAATGACTGTCTGTTCAGGCTTGTTCTTCTTCTTACGAGGAAAGTCCGCTTTGTACAGTGCAAGTCGATCTGATGCCAAAGCCTGAAATTTTGAATCTTGTAAAACTTGTTGATCGAAAAGAATGCATCCCCGACACCAATCGGAACCACTGAACACCAATAGTACTTTCTTGTCTTCTTCTGCAGCTTGTGCCCTCGTATCTGACCAATTCAAACTTTGCGCAGATACACTCAATGAAATGATCCCAAATACCAAAAACGCCGCTAATCTTCTTATCAACATGGTGGAGTTTGCTTTGTGTAAGCTGAATGCAAACATAAACTTCGTTTGCTTTTTACTAAAGCCCAGAACGGACAATTAGCAGGATGATTGTATACCGAACCATAAACAGTTAACTTGGAATCCATTAAAATCAAGAAAATGAAAAAGCTAACTAAGCAACAATCACAAACAATCACGGGAAGTAATAGTATAACCAACGGCACTGCCGACTCAGTAACAGGAGCTGTTAACACAACAACTAATGTTAAACTCAGTGCCGGAGCTGTTACAGGGGCCGTCGCGGTTGGATAATAATCATTTTAGCAATCAAATATTAACATCATGAAAAAGCTCAACAAATATCAATCCCAGGTAGTCAAAGGTGGATCTGCAACTACCGATACCCCATTGCCAACGTAATATTTTGGCAACTTTTAAGTCAATAAGCCATTATTCACATCAAAAAAGTAATGAAAAAGTTATCTATACAACAATCGAAAGCCATCAAAGGAGCTTCAACCGGAAAAGCAGGAACTGGATTAGGGGCGCAATAGGATGACATATTCACAGGAATCAGCTGGAAATAAAACAAGGACCCACCGTTTTAGAAGGTTAACCATGTAATTCCCATACCCTACTCGTGTTTTATTACCAAAATTTTAGTTTATAGAACTAATTACTTAGTTTTAAAACTAAATTAATAGTTCATGAGCACGCTACGTCTCCTCCTTCGCATCTTTTACCGCCAGCCATTCTTCCGTATCTGGAACCTGTTGGGCATGACCTTAGGACTTACCGCCTTCTTTATCATCAACACTTATACTTATTATCAATTAGGCTTTAATCAGCAGCATGACAACTATGATCAGCTGTACCGCCTCACCACTAAGATCAGTAATGCCGGGAATGAAACGCACTTTGCCATTTCACCCAAGATTGGAGCTCCTCAAATCACTGAATTCTTCGGAGAAATAAAACAATTCTGTCGTACCAATGGTGAACCGGGCACCATTCACCTGGATGATCGACGATTTGAAGGTCAATCGATATTGGCAGTGGACAGCACCTTTGATCAGATCTTCAACATCGACTTGCTTGCAGGCGACTTTTCATCAACTTTAAACGATCCTAACGCCGTTGCCATCACTGATTCTGCGGCTTTAAGATTCTTCAACAGAACTGATGTGATCAGTGAGTTCCTGACCATCGAAAGTGGGCGATTCTCCAAACGCTTGAAGATCGGAGCAGTGCTTCGCCAACCTCCTGCAAATACCAACATCCAGTACGACGCCATTGTCAACTTTGTACAAGTAGAAAATACCTTTGGTCCATCACATGGACATGTTGGTGCCATAAATAGTTTTCTGCTCATCGATCCTAAAAATGTAGCGGGTATTGAAGCGAGGCTTCCTGAATTTTATGAAGCGCAGCTGGATGGACTCAATGGGATCATTAGCTACGCTTTTCAGCCCTTTGGAGCCATGTATTTCGACAATACACTCACCTATGATCTGGGTGCGAGAGGTAATGAAACAAATGTTCACATACTCATCGGGTTATCCTTCTTTCTGTTGGCGCTGGCGGGACTGAACTTTATGAACTTATCTACCGCTGCAGCGGTCAGCCGACTCAAAGAAATGAGCATTCGAAAAGTACTCGGTGATAGTAAACGGCACATCATCATCGAATCTTATGTGGAGACTTTTATGACCATATTGATGGCACTGATTGTCAGTATTTTCTTTGCAAAGCTACTGGCTCCCTGGCTCGATGAATTTGTTGGTCTTCCGCTATCAACCATTGGGCTTTTTAACCCTGAAGTAGTGACTTTCATGTTCGTTTTATTGATCGTACTGTCGCTGTTTTCAGGTTCCTATATGGCATTCTATTTATCTAAACATGCGAGTATTATTCATAAACAATCACAATTGAACAAAGGGCTTCGGGTCAAGAAAGTCTTGATGACCCTACAATTCCTGATTACTTCCATTGCGCTTTCGAGTGTATTTCTGGTGAAAGACCAATTGAACTTCCTGAAAACAAAAGACCTGGGTTACAACAGCAAGGAGGTGATCAGTATCATCATGAACATTCCGGGTGTAGAATTGAATACGAAAAAGGCTTTGCAATCAGAAATACAAAACCTGAGTGGCGTGGATCACACCACATTGACCCTCTCTCAATTAAGTTTTGAAATGCCTCGTTTGCCATTCGTGATGGCGCAAGATTCTGCTCAAAACTTTCAGGTATTGAATTATCACGAAGTGGATGCAGGATTTCTTAATACGTTCCAGGTAAACCTGCTGCATGGTCGTCCTTTTGAATTCGGTGATTCTGCGAGGTTCATCGTCAATGAATCTGCTGCAAGAAAACTGGGTTTTGTTGACCCTCAAAGCATCATTGGCCAAAACCTGAACATGGGAGGTGAGTCAGCTATCATTGGCAATATCATCGGGGTGGCCTCTGACTTTCATTTTGAGAGTCTTCATGTTCCTATTCAGCCATTGATCTTGTCGATGACTAACCGACAAAGAAGGAACTTTCTGAGCATTCGTGTATCAGGTCATTCCGAGATCATCCTCGAAAACATCGCTGAGGCATGGAATAAGGTTTTACCTGATGCCGAATTTGATTATCGGTTTCTCAGCGACATCAACGAAAACCAATATCGAAATGAAGAACGCTTAAGCGACCTGTTGGATTACTCCACACTGATTGTCGCAATTATTTCAGCCATGGGAATCATGGGACTGACCCGATTTATCGCTCAGGATAAAATCCGTGAAGTGGGCATTCGCAAAACACTCGGCGCCTCTTTTCAACAGATTTCGTGGCAATTCTGTAAGCCGCTCACCTTTATTGTCCTAATCGGCAATCTTATCTCAATACCGATCGTCTGGCAGTTTGGACAGTCCTGGCTTCAAAACTTTCCTTTTGCGACAAGTCTTAGTCCTGCATTATTTGGATTCTCTTTCCTGATCTGTGCAACCTTGTCGATCATAGCTATTGGGCGTATCATCTGGAAATCGGCCAGTGCAGATATCGTTAGTTCGTTGCGGCATGAGTAAAGTGAAGTCCCCTCTATTAATAATAATTGAAGTAAAATAACTTCATCAATTTCCCTGTTTACCCTTTTCATTCCCTAAAGCCTTACCCGGCCAAGGGACAGGTCGAAAATCAATTGGACTCCCTTCAGGGTAGGGGCGGTCCACCGCTGCGATAATTACAATTGATTTTCTGAAATTGATAATTGAGCATGTTCAGGTAGCAAAACTCAGGAAATTGTAAAAAAGCCCAGGAATTGAAACAGCTGGAATTTGGCGGTTAGCATAACAAACCTTATTCCACGTCGTTGCATTATTATGGGTCAACTCAAAACATTCCTCTGGCAATGCGCAGGAGTACATCGTCCTGTGCTCGAAAATTGCCCTTCTGAATCCAGCAAATACGCCGGGATTGGAGCTACCATCTTGTTTACAGGGATTTTCGCTGCTCTGGCAGGAGGCTACGCCTTGTATACCGTATTTGACAATTATTTCGTCGCTGCCATATTCGGGCTATTGTGGGGATTGATGATTTTCAATCTGGACCGATTCATCGTCTCAAGCATGCGCAAAAATGGCAACACCCAACGCGAATGGTTGATGGCTGCTCCCCGACTAGTCCTGGCTATCATTATTTCCATTGTGATTGCCAAACCTTTAGAATTGAAGATCTTTGAGAAGGAAGTGGACGCGGAGATCACGCACATGGTCCAGGAAGACCTCCTCGCGCAGGAACGCGACATCAAAGAACGATTTCAGGAGTCCAAGGAACAATTGAACGCCGAAATTACTGCCCTAAAAGCAGAAATTACCAATAAAACACAATCTCGGGACGAGCTCCGATTACTGGCACAACAAGAAGCAGACGGTACCGGAGGAAGTGGAAAACGAAATCCTGGTCCTATTTATCAAATCAAAAAGGCTGATGCGGATCGAGTGGACCAGGAATTGGCATCATTAACGACCACTAACCAGGGACTGATCAATGAAAAACTAAACACACTTTCTACGCTTGAACAACAAGAAGATGATGCCCTCGCTGAAATCAAGAAAAGTCAATTAACTGGATTGGCCTCTCGTATTGAAGCGTTGGACCGATTGACTGAAAAAAGTGAAGCCATATCCATCGCGCATTGGTTCATTATGTTGCTTTTCCTGGCCGTAGAAACCGCCCCGATTTTCGTGAAGTTGATCTCGTCCAGAGGGCCATATGATTATGTATTGAAGAAAGAAGAATATGGCGTAGAAGCTGCCTACTATGAAGATTTGGCCAAGGTGAATGCGATGATCAAAAAACGTGCGGATAAACTCACAGAAGAGGAATTGGAATATGTGCAAAACAGGTTGAATCTAAGTCTGGAAAACACATAATCGCCTTATTGCTACTTATGATCCAAATCCCCAAGACTTTGGACTTTTTCAGTAAATGATCGGTGAAGGCTTTGATCAACTTTGACTCATCATTTTTAAAACAAAGTCCAATGAAAAGAGTCATAAACACGGAACACGAAATCCAAGCCCCTGTGGATAATGTATGGAAACTAATTGCTCAGGGGGATGGTGTAGAATCCTGGATTCCCATCATCAAGTCTTCAAAAATCGAGAATGGTAATCGCAGGTTTTGCGAAATGCACGAAGGGGGTGATCTGGAAGAAACTTTCCTAAAGTCTGAAGCCAAAAGAACCTTCATGTATAGCATCGACAAACAAGCGGCCTTCCCAGCGACTAATATTGTAGGAACCATCAAAGTAGAACCGATCACAGAAAGTCGCACTCGGCTATATTGGGATGTTGAAATGGATGTAGAGGGAGAAGAAACCTTTTCGGAATTGAAAAATAAAATCGTTCAGGTCTACACCATGTCAGCAGCGCAGTTGAATGAGGTAGCGTAATCTACGCTCAACGTTCACGACGCTAAGAAAAAGGGTCTCCAAGCGTCGTGAACGTTTTAATGCGTGGTGAACGCTTTGCTTCAATTTTTTCAACCTCATTTATGGAATTCCACTCATGCGTGCATCTCAATAAGAAAAAACACCATGAGAACTTACCTAATTCTCTTTCTGTCTCTCCTCCCCTTGGTAGACAGCAAAGCACAAAACTTCCAACAAAACACACTTGAAACACAACTAACTGCTGCCACTGTTTTTATCGAGGGTGCGCAAGTCACACGACAAGGTCAGATCAGTCTTCCTGCAGGACGATCGGAGATGATCATCAAACAGCTTTCACCACACATTGATGAGAAAAGCATCCAGGTTAAAGCAACAGGTGATTTCACCATCCTTTCCGTCAATCATGTACTCAATCACCTCGATGAATTGAAAAAAGACAAAGTACTGGAAGCCCTTCAGTTCTCCATTGATTCGCTGGTCACTTTGATGAAACTCAATCGTGTACGGCTAGATGTACTCAAAGAACAGGAAAGCTTGCTCGGCACTAACAAAAACATCGGTGGGGAAAATAATGGAGCCAGCGTTTCGGAATTAAAAGAAGCCATTGATTTCTACGATGCACAACTCATGGCCATCAAGACAGAAATCTATGAGTTGAATACCAGACATGAAAAGTGGGCCCGTATGCGTCATCACCTTGATTTACAGATTGCTTCGATCAAAAGCCAGGAAGAACTTCCAACCGGAGAGATCAAAATTCGAGTGGACGTTCCTAGCCAAACCAAAGGCACCTTCTCAATAACCTACCTGGTGGCCAATGCGGGCTGGTTTCCTAAATACGATGTTCGGGTAACTTCTATTGACGCTCCTTTGAACTTGCGTTATAAAGCCGAGATCCACCAAAATACCGGTGTAGATTGGAAAGACGTTAACCTTCGGTTGTCCAGTGGAACACCCAATCAAAGTGGTTTGGCTCCCGAATTGCAGAAATGGAACCTTAATTATGCACGGCACACGATCTACCAACGTTACCAAAATGGTCAGATTCGCAACGATATTCGGCATGTAAGAGGTACGGTCCTGGATGATGATCAAGCACCGATCCCTGGTGTAAATGTCGTGGTAAAAGGAACCACAGTAGGTACAATAACGGATATTAACGGCAATTACTCGCTTACCATTCCGAATGGAGCAACCACACTGACATTTTCATTCATCGGGATGGCCTCGAAAGAACTACCTATCAATTCCACAAACATATCCACTCAAATGGTTTCAGAAGTAATGTATCTCGAATCTGTAGCCGTCAAATCAGATGGATTTGACGACATCAGAATACGGGGATATAGCGCACCCAAGGAAGATGCAGACTTCCTTACGACTGCTATCATCGAAAACCAAACCACGGTGGAGTTCGAAGTTGAGCAGCCTTATTCTATCCAATCCAATGGCGAAAAGTTAACCGTAGACCTGACCGCATATGAGATTGAGGCCAACTACGAATACCTGGCCGCTCCAAAGCTGGATAAAGACGCTTTCTTAATGGCATACGTCACCAATTGGGGTCAATACAATTTACTCGAAGGAGAAGCTAATCTCTATTTTGAAGACACCTATGTCGGCCGCTCTATTCTTGATGCTCAGGCCCTGAAAGATACGCTGAGCATTTCCATGGGGAGAGACAAAAGCATTGTGATTGAAAGAACAAAAATTGATGACTTCACGAAAGTGAAATCCATTGGCAGCAATAGGGTAGAAAGCCGAGGTTATCAAATTAAGGTACGAAACAAGAAAAATCAGGAAATCAGATTGACCCTGACAGACCAAATCCCTGTCCCTGTGATCAATGACATCTCCGTAGATATCAAAGCACTTTCTGCGGCAACATTAGAAGAATCAACTGGTTTGATCCGCTGGAACATGACCTTAAAACCACAACAGCAACAAGAAATAGCCTTCTCCTATGTGGTGAAATACCCTAAAAGAGAGGTGGTGAATTTGGATTGAGGTAGGAATTAAGGTTTGAAAATAATATCATGACTGATACGAATTACATGAACTTTCATTAAGTCAAAAAACATTGGCAACCATCTTCCCCCTTCATCTCGTAATGCTGACAAATCTTAATGGAAGCTCGAAATGAAATCAATGAATAAGAAATCTTATCTGGTCCTGGGGGTTGTGGTTGCCGCTTTTATATTGATCAGTTGTAGCGACAGTGATGCAGATGAAGTCACGCTGACTGATGATCCCACTGCAACATTCCTAAGTTTTGGGGATGCATTAAGTGATCAAATCAGTAATGGTGATGGCAATGGCATAGACAACTATTTTCGTAACAGCGGCGTAGTGGTCAACGAAACAACGAACACGTACTTTGCGGTCAATGGCGTCCATCCGGTCAATAATGGTGATTACTCTTCTTACTACACTAAGTCCATTGTGGAAGCTTCGCTGGAAACTGACGAAATCGTGAATGTCTGGTCTTTTGATGCCAATACACTTGGCCGAGAAGTAGACATGGAAGGGCTGACTTTTGCCGAAGGAATGGACAAACTCTACATTGGAGACGAGTATAATTTCATCTATGAGCTGGATCTGGCTACCGGAGCTGTAACTCGAGAATGGGATCTGGCAGATATTGGCTTGAGTACGGCTACAGATCGAGGCATAGAAGCCATCACTTATCTCAATGGATACTTCTATGCTGGTATTCAAGAAGAAACCCGAATCTACGAACTAGACTTGCATCTGGATGCTACAGATCCAGAGGATGTCAATTATCAACAAGTAACCGCACTATCATCTTTTGATACAAACAATCCACCTAGTGGGCTTTTCGGAGCTAGTGACGGAAGTATTTATATGGTGGCCTTTGGAGGAGGAAGCGCCAGTCAAAGTATCTACAACTACAATACTAACGGTACTTTAAATTGCACCATCACACTGAACACATCAATTGGTTTGGTTCGTCCCGATGGGATCTACATCGACAGCACCGAGGAGTATGTCTACATCGCAGATTCTCAGGGAGCCTTGAATGGATTGTTTGGTATGTATCGTCTTAATATGAGCGAGCTTTCGTGTAACTGAATTCACCACAAATTCTCTTTATGTTTAGATTGGGGCCTTAGGGGCCTTAGGGGCCTTTTTTGTTTCATGACCACCATTCTCCGCGATTCACGAAGTTTTCCCAAGCTTTCCATCAGCAATTCGTAGCACCAAAGCAATTCCTAAAGCGACTAATGTCAGCAGTATCTTTTCATTCGGTTCGCTATTCCCGAACAGGACGACAAACAGCCAGGTATAAATGATGATTTGGATTGATGTGAGATCTCTGTTTTTCATAAGTATTGTGTTTGGAACACTAATTTATCAAAGAAAGCGGCTTTGAACCTTAAAACCATTAACTTTCGTTAAAGATAATCTCTGTTAAATGTGGCAATAGTATCCGTATCCAGAACAGTGAAATGAACGCAAGAGATAAAGTAAGAGAGTTATTCAACCGTGTCAGCTACCTGACGCTTGAAGAAAAGAAATTCATTGTTGAAAATACAATCATAGAAAAGTTCAGCAAAGGGACGATACTACTGCGACAAGGACAAGTCCCAACTAAGTGTTTCACGGTCCTTGAAGGCTGTGTCAGAGAATACACCATGAGCAAAGGGGAAGAAAAAACGACTGGCTTTTTTACCGAGGGGGATACGATTGCTCCTCATACCTATCATGAAAGTGGTGAACCTTCGGATCACTTCCTCGAATGTCTGGAAAACTCAACCCTCTCCGTTACAGACAAGCAATTTGAACGACTGCTCTTATTATCATTCCCCAGACTGGCAGAAGTAATGCCAGAATTTATGGTAGAGGAATTAAAGAAAGCCAAATCAGAATGGACCAGGTTTATCACCTCCTCTCCCGAAGAGCGATATATTGACTTAATGGAAAGTCGGCCCTCCCTGTTTAATCGAGTGGCACATCACCAGATCGCAAGCTATTTGGGCATGCAACCTCAATCACTTAGTCGTATTCGCAAACGTGTATTTCACAAGGAAACCCAACCTTTGAATGGGCAGAGTGATTAATGTTTTTCATTAACTAAAGTGAATGGATGACAGTCCCAACTCATTCAATTTTGATAAAAAAAATGAGTATGGCTGTAATCAACAAAAACATCAACCCCCAAACACTGATATCTACTCTATGGGTGTTTATTCTTCTTAATATGGTTTTTCGTGACATTCACCAGTTCGGTCACGCTGGTTTTTTGGAGGAAATGATGACTGGGGTAGTCAATGGAGTGGTAATAACAGAAGAACTGATGTTACTTGGAGGATTTCTTGCTGAAATACCTATTCTGATGGTATTGCTTTCCAGGATACTTACGAACCAAATAAATAAATGGGCCAATATTGTAGCCAGTGCGCTTACTATGCTCGTTCTACTGAGTGCGCTTCCCAGTGCGGATATGGATGATCTATTTTTCCTGATCGCAGAACTGTTTGCTTTTATCTCAATCATTCGAATTGCATGGAATCTACCGCATCAAAAAGTACAGATTAAATAAGCAAGTATTTGGAAAAATCACTATTGTCACCTTTTGACACGAAGTGGGCCAAAGATTCAATCAGATCAAACAGAACCTGCTGATTGCCACAACATATCATCAGGCATCTGTTGAACAGGCGGAAAGTACCGCAATCACTCCTTAATCGAAATGAATGTTTCTACCTCCGCATGATCGCCATCGATGTACTTTGCTCCATGCACGGTAAAATCAGTTCGGTAAGCTCGTGTAAGTGATTTGTCTTCCCAAATCTCAAACCATGTTCGTAAAATGGCATCTGGCATTTTCCCTTTAGAAACAAACTTTTCATACGTATCGCTTTCGATGATTATTGCTTCGAGCCCTTCCGGAACATCATCGAAAGATTCCACAGCGACGCCAATGATTAATGTGTAAGGTCCCTGGTAATCCGACGCATAGTCCGTGCTTACCGCATAAAATTCTTCTCCAAGTCGATTTGGGACCTTATTACGAATATCATTCCCCCAAAATTTTCCCCAAAGTGCTTCGACCTCTTCTACTGAGTTACCTTCCACATTGGCTATTCTTGTAGCAACTCCCACTACTTTAAACGTTGATACCGTCTGACTTTTCATTGTTCTATTATATGGTTGATCAACCCAAACATAAGCACCCAAACTGGTTAGGCTCAATGCCATGAGAATGATAAAATTAGACTTTAAGATCATTTTTTGACGTAAAGATTGAGCATCTGCAGATCAAATACATTCACTTAAGTTATCCGTTGATGATGACAACTTCCCTTTCCAAAAAATCTTCAGCAAACACCGTAATTCTTATTGACAAGTTCAGATATTAGAGGTTGTTCTCGTCTCAGAATGAAATAACTGATATCAACGTTCATGAAAGTCTCGACGCTATTCAGCCTTCTTCTATTTGTAACTAGTCTAGTTGTCTCTGCCCAGGAGCGCATTGAACTAACTTCGTCCGACGCGGCTTTACTCGATTCCTTGTGTGAAGTACACCTGAAAGCGTCTAAAATCCCAGGCATTGCAGTAGGCATTGTCAGTAAAGGAAAAGTCCTTTATGCAAAAGGATTTGGTGTCAAAAACATAGATACTCAGGATGCTGTCACAACACAATCCAATTTTCATCTGGCCTCCATTTCCAAAACCTTCGTGGCCACTGCCATTGCCCAGCTGGCAGAAGCTGGGAAGATTGATTTAGAAGATCCAGTCACCAAACATTTGCCCTACTTTCAATTAAAAGATCCGAGATATAAAGACATCACCATTAAACATCTGGTGACTCATACGGCAGGAGTTCCGGACGTACTCGGTTATGGCTGGAATAAGCCTAAGCATGGAGAAGACGCCTTAGAAAAATATGTTCGGAAATTAAAAAAGAGAGGGATCAAGTTCACACCTGGTAGCGATTGGAGCTATTCCAACAATGGATTTGAAGTGTTGGGAGATGTGATTGCCAAGGCCTCAGGTATGTCATTCGAACAATATATTAAAACCCAAATATTCGAGCCTTTGGGTATGGACCAAACGAGTTTTATTCGATCCGAAATTCAGGAAAAGTATGCCACAAGCCCACATGTCAAGCGACCTGGTATAAAAGTGAGCAAAGTCTATCCCTATAATCGTGAGCATGCCCCTTCCAGCACCCTCAATTCTAATGTGGAAGACATGCTCCACTATGCTCTGATGTACCTGAATAAGGGCGAATTCAATGGTAAAAGGTTATTTTCTGAAGCATCGTATGAGTTGATCACAACCGAACACTGGAGCTTTGATGAAGAATATGGTGTCGGATTGAGCTGGTTTATGGGGCCTGCTAGCTGGCGAAAAAATGATGGGCGTCGGATCACACACTCGGGCCAGGATACCGGGTATCAATCCTGGCTGGGAATACTCCCCGAAAAATCATGGGCAATGATCGTGTTGTACAATGGCGATTGGAAAATACCCCCTTCCAGCCTCATTTTTGATGCGGCTTATGACATGGCAAAACGATATGATTGAAGAAACGGCATTTGCATCACTCAGACATTATTTGAATGATATCCTTCCACTCAAAAAGGAAGAAGAACAAGAATTGCGGAATCGCGTCTTTTCAAGAAAAATCAAGAGAAGGCAATACTTGCTTGCACAGGGTGAAATTTGCAAACATTATACCTTCATTGATCAAGGGTGTTTTAAAATGTATAAAGTGGATGAAGCAGCGAAGGAACATAACATCCATTTCGCAGTAGAGAATCAATGGGTGACGGATATTGGCAGTTTTCATACCGATCAACCAAGTCAACTTTACATAGAAGCCATAGAACCCTCAATTATCCTTCAGATTGAGAAAAGCGACCTGATCTTTTTCTACAAAAACAGTATACGAATCAACCGTATTTTCCGTGTATTGGTGGAGAATGAGTTCGTGCAATTACAACATCGATTATTGCAGACCATCAGTATGACCGCAGAACAACGATATCTGGACTTCATGAACCGGTACCCCGACCTTTTCAACCGTGTATCGAACGTTCAAGTTGCTTCCTATCTCGGAATTACCCCAGAATTTCTGAGCAATATCCGCAAGAAGTTAAGCCAGTCTTAAACTAGTTTAAGGTTTCTTCTTAAAGTAGTTATAGGGTTCAATTTGACCACTCTCCGGAGCTTTGTCTTGTACAAATTTAAAAGAGAAACAAGATGAAAAAGCTTATATACCTCACCATGTTTTTGCTCATTTCAGAGGCACAAGCATCAACGACCCATTCATTAAATATTCAACATAAAAAGCCATTCAACATGCAAAAAGTAGATAAAGAAGCCATTGAAGCCCTATTGATGACCTATAAAAAATCCTTGAATACTTCTGACGCAACATTGTCAGCAAGTTTATACACCAAAGACGGGATTTTCATGCCCACGGAAGCACCCTCGGCTATCGGAACCGAAAACATTCTGAAGTCCTACGAATTCATATTCTCACAAATTCAGTTGACCATTGAATTTTACATTGAAGAAATATTTGTTGAAAATAACCTTGCCTACGCCGTTACAAGTTCAAAAGGCACGACTTTAATCCATGCCACAGGTACCACAGTACCGGAAGCCAATCGGGAGTTATTCGTTTTTGAAAAAGTAGAAGGTCAATGGAAAATCGCTCGCTACATGTTTAACAAGACAACACCCAAAAATTAATTTATTGGAACCTGCTGTTTAAAAAAAGGCTCTCCAAAGAGGGCCTTTTCATGCCTATTTTTGACGTCACTTTCTATACAATATTTTTGATCTCGGTGACCATTCGACTACCATGAGCAAAAAGAATTCTAACCAAGGACATTTCTAATACTGTCTTTACTCGTACCTCAACTTAGTCGCCGGATTAGATTTGGCCACTTTCGACGTTTGCCAGTAGATGGACAAGAAGCCTACAGTCATCAGAAACAGGACACTGAGTAAGACCTCCACGATTCCTAGTCCCGTACCGTATTGAATAACGAAATATAGGAAAAGCATGTCGTAAAAGAAGTAGCTAAAGGGAATGGCAATGAGTGCAGATATCCCAATCAATTTGATAAAATCTCTGGTCAACAGATAGTACAAACTAGAATTGGATGCTCCCATGATCTTTCGTACTGCAATTTCTTTGGTTCGGTTTTCCGTCGAGAAAGTGACCATGCCCAGTAACCCTAAACACGAAATGGTAATCGCCAGGGTGCTTAGAACGGTGAAAAATTTGATCTGTACTTGTAGAAAGTAATAAGCATCCTCAATTTCGGCATCCAGGAATGTGGCCTCAAAATGACTTTCGCGATCCACTGCTTCCCAGGCCAGCTCAAGTCCTACAAGCGTCCGTTGAATATCCTCAGAGGCTACTTTGATCAATGCATACTCCACCTTTTCTAAAGCATTCCTGAACACCAAAGGCTGAATGGCCTCGCTCAAGGGTTCAAAGTTTGCATCTTCCAGTACGCCCGCTATTCTACAGTGCGTTCCATCGGGCAATGTGAAGCGCAGGGTGTCTTTTTGCTCATTGAATACCGATATGGCTTGTAAAAAGCGCTCATTCACCAACACCAATTCTTCGGTCTGGTTCGAGGCATCCAATTGATGGTCACCCCAGGCAAGTTTCATATCCATGAGATCCACAAAATCCTTTTCAATATACACTTGCTTCACTTTAATGGTGTCCTGATCATTTGAAGTCACATCAACGAGTTGCTGAATACCCACACCGGGTAATCCTGAAGTCGCCGTGATCCCTGTTACCGCAGGATGTTTTGCTAGTTCGGTTAACACTATTTGCTCGTCCAATCCTTTAAATGGCACAACCAAAACGTTTTCTGAATCAAATCCATGATTTTCGTTGAGGACATATCGGTACTGCCGTGCGAGACTGGCCACGCCAATGATGAACACCAATGACAAAAAGAACTGAAAAACAAACAGGCCTTTTTTCAATCCGGTTACCTGATTTTTCCCATCCTTGATCTCACCTTTCAATATTTGCATGGGGTTAAGTCGTGAGAAATACTGCGCCGGAAACAGTCCCGCTAAAAGCCCCACAACAATCGCAAAAAAGACATAGGTGGTAATTTGGTAGAATTCGGGATCAGTATCCAGCACCTGGGATTTCCAGACCATGTTTAGGAATTCCCTTTTTAAGGGCAACATGATGAAGAAAGAACCGATCAACGCAAGGAGCGCCATCACCACCGTTTCTACCACGAATTGTGACTTGATCTGTGATTTTTCTGCACCTACCACCTTGCGTATACCAATCTCTTTTGCGCGTTTAAGGGCACGAGCGATGGATAAATTGGTGTAGTTAAAGATCGCAGGAAGTAATACCAGAAAACCGATAGTCAGGAAGAAAATCAATGACGGCTGATCCCAGCCAATGCCAATCGAATTGCTGATGTTCCATCGAGGGACTACCCCTGTCAAAACCATAGATTCAATTTTCACGGTTTTTTCCGGATGAAATTCTGTTGCTATCTCAGCAATGTTCATGAGTGCATGATCCAATTCCTGCTTTTTCACACCTTCTCTCAACATGACATAGACGTAGTGATTCTTGAAATTGATCCAGTCATTCTCAGGATTTGCCACCATGGTTTCGTAAGTCGAATAAGACACCAAAACTTCATAAGCCATATGTGTCTGTTTTGGGTTTTCTACTACTCCCGTCACCGTGAATGATTCCTGATTAATTTCCAACGTTTTCCCGAGAGGGTCTTCGTCCCGATACAGGCGTTCGGCAATGTCTTTGGTAAGGACAATACTAAAAGGCTGTTCCAGCGCTGTAGTCGGGTCCCCATCGATCATCCGAAAATCGAACAAACGGAAGAATCCCGATGCAGCCATGTAACCTCTGACCGGAATATCATTCCCGAAATGTCTGATGTCTACATTGAAGTCGGAGCGCATGTCAACCACCTCCTCAACAAAAGGATAATTTTCCTTGAGGTGCTCCCCTACCGCATGAAAGGTAGAAGCATAGGTCTTGTCCTTGGATTTGTCTGCCAGGTAGGTATTCAGTTGATAAATCCGATCTTTATTGGCATGAAAATCATCGGATCGATAGATCGCAACCGAAAGCGTCAATGCCAATAAACAGATACTCATACCGAGTGCCAATCCTCCGATGTTGATGATGGTAAAAAGTTTGTGCTTGGAAAAATTTCGTATGGCTATTTTGAAATAATTTTTAAACATGTTGATATGGTTTGTGAAGTAATAAGGAGAAAATGCAGCCTGTGACTTTCTTTTCTCCAGTCCGTAAGAAAAAATCAGATGGAACACCTGATTCCAATAACTCAATCCTGCTTTAAGCGGTGACCTTCCCGCTTCTAATTGATCATAGTATACCTCATCCAGATCACCTATGATGTCTTCGGCATCCGCATTTCCCACCCGCCAAAACAGCAGTTTCCTGGCCCATTTTGGAGGCTGTCTCATTTGGCTGACAGATTAAGGTTGGCTCCCGCCCACAATTGATCTCGTAGCGATTTCATGTTCGTCAACTCTACTTTCGCACTATCGGTCAATTGGAAATATCGTTTTCTGCGGCCTCCTCGTTTTTGGCTGGGTTCACCCAAATGAGAAGTGATGTAACCCTTTTCTTCGAGCCGGGTCAAAGTCGAGTGTAGTGCACCAATACTCAACTTTCGACTGGCCCGCTCCGAAATGTCATTCAGGATAGAAACACCATAAGCCTCGGAGGCCAAATTGGCGATGGTCAACAGGACCAGCTCTTCAAATTCACCTATGAATCCCTTCATGAGTTATAATATTCTACTTTTAAGAACAAATAAACGGAAGGTTTTTGAGATATGTTTCTGTTTTTGAGAATAAATATTTAAAAAAACTATTAATGCTACCTGATACTGCCCTATAAAACACATTTCACGCATTGAAAATACGAAAATTCAGTCCTGTCTCTGGTCCGCGTTTTTTTTACCCAGTCCGCGTTTTCATCGCGGACCCACTAAATCCACTCGGTTTTATCAAGATAATAGCGCGATAAATGGATCAATCTGAATTTCTGTGCACGGATTGTACTGAAAGGAGTTTTCGTTTCGCATCGGCCCCGGCGGGGGTCCGCTTGATTCATTTTAGTTTTTTTGAGTCAAAAAGCGTTAAGAAATGAATCCGGCCTAGATTTTTCCCCCATTTTTCATCGATGGAAAAGTGGGAATGAGAGACAGTGCTCCAAACCTCGATGAATCCACAGAAGATTATTCAATACTTCAACTAAATTTTAGATTTTAAGAATTGCGCTCAGTTTAGAGTCTCCCCAGAAAAATTGCTTGATCCTATTAAATCTCAAATTGCAGGATAAGTCAAGAGCTTTTAAGCAACAGGGTCATGTGTTGCTTCCTTTGTATCGCCGGTATAAAAACAGCGAAAATGGAATCAGTCCTAACAATAAAGTCATGTACATGAACCCTGATCCTGGCTTTTCAGGAATGGCACGCATATTCCCTGAAGCCACAAATGCAGCCCAATAAAAAGGGTGAGCTTGCACACGATCAGCAGACTCTAAAAACTGCAACTTCGCTGACCTTAGTGCCTGGTCTTTTCTCAACCCATTAGCCAAACCGTCGTAAAAGTTATCCATGAGTCTTGCGGTAGAATGATCATTGGCCAACCATAAGGTCATCACGACTGATTGACATCCTGAGATAAAGAATCCCCGGGCAAGATTGATAACACCTTCCGCTTTCGCTACTTTTCCATATCCGGTGTTGCAGGCACTCAACACCGCTAATTCGGCATCAAGACGCACACGCATCAATTCATAATCATGTAAATACCCATCACTCAAGCTATCTTCCTGATTCAAAGCGAACGCAATTTTTGATGAGCCTGATTCCGAATCATCCAGGATACCATGTGAAGCAATGTGCAGAATTTCATAGTTCTGTGCTTCTTCGAGGAAAGCTTGTTCTGTAGCCTGCTCTGCAACAAAAGCATGGGTATTGAAGTAAGCAGCGACTGATTGTATTTCATCGGTGCTCCATTTCAGATCTTTAAGCCCCGATCGAAGTTGGTCTTGATCACTGTCTAACGCAAAAGAGGGTGCCATGGTCAGCACCTGATTCACCTCAGCAGGCAAGGTGTTATTCTTAAAATTGAAAAGTGTTGTACCTGAAGTCGAATAACTGATCGTATGATCTTTGAGAAGAAAGGCCAGATCCTTATAGTTCGACACAGCCTCTTTCGCCGGAGACTTCATGAGAATTTCAAATGGCAACAGGAACAACTTATCATCAGGAATGATCACAATTGATTCATTTCCAGGGTCCAGCGGTTCGACTAATTGTTGATACAAAAAGTAACCGCTTTCCGTAAAAGCGTTAAAGTTCTCTTCTAAGGTTTCAAAGGATGAAGGGTTATTAATCGCCCTTCGAAAAGTATCAAAGTTTTCATCGAATGCTTCTGTACGCGATACCCGTTGAACATCCACCTCTTGTGCATTTAGACCCAGGATGAATATATAATCAGGACTTAGGAAGTAAGAAATCAATTGTTGATTCTCTTCCAGCACTTGTTCTCGTATGTCTTCAAAGTCGGGTATATCCTGTTGGTATTTCCATAGATAGTATGCTGCATATTCCTTTTCCAATACTAGAATTAAGCTATCGTATTTGAAATTCACAGCAATCATCAAAGAGTCCTTTTGCGGCCCCTCGGGCTCATTCATCACTTGTGTAATTTGCTCCCTTATGGCGGTTTCCTCCTCCTGAATTTCCACAGGTATTTTACTTGACAGGGCCTCTTCATGCTTGATCCTGGCATTGAGTCTCCTGGCCTTATTAGCTTCCGAAAGCTCCCATATTACCTCTGCGTGATTGGTGTCCATTCTTTCATCGATTTCGAAATAAGCGGCGATCATCATTTGAAATATGTGTTGTATTTCATCAATAATGGCTTGATCATGATTATTGATGATACTGTAATTCGCCTGATGGATCAATTCTCTTCTGATATCTGTCAAAATTGATAGTTTCAAAGAGTCAGAATCAATCTGGTCAAAAATTTCAAGTTTGCCTTCGAAAGATCGAAGCACACCGGTTACTGAACCATAAAGTTTTTTTCCATCAAGTATCACTTGAGGATTACTGATCAGGCCACTATCGTAATAGACAAGTGACTCATTTATCATTCCTTTTTTACCGAACAATCGCCCTAGCTCATTATAACCTTGTGTCGTCCGGTAGCCAACTCCCCCTTCTACGGTTTTATACACATCAATCACCTTTAATAAGGTCTTTTCCGCATCATCAAATAGCCCAAACTCCATCTCCGCGTAACCTAATTGGTATCTGAATTCCCCAACCAAAGGATGTATTTCACCAAAGAAATCAACACCTAAGTTTAGCCCTCTATTCAAATACCGCAGCGCTTCCTTTTGATCGCGCTTTTTGCGATAAACAACTCCAATGTCGCTTTGGAGTTTGGCCCTGAATCTGGGAACAATCGCATTGAAAGAACTATTTTCCATATTGTCCAGGTTGTCATAGGCTTTCTTGTAGTACACCAAAGCACTGTCCAGCTCTCCTAATTCATCGTAGGAAATACCGAGGTTCCCACAAGCCACCATGTAATCACGAACGAGTATTTTTTCTTTGCCTTTGATCAAATCAAGCACCAACTTGAACTGGGTGATCGCTCGGTCCATCTCTCTTTTGTCCGAATAAACTGCCGCCAGCTGCAACAGACAAGCTCTACGGTCATTCTCCACTTCTGGATCATCACTATTCGTCAAAATCTCCAGTGATTTTCTTAACCAGGGGAGCGCCTCATCTGGCATAAAATCTCGAGAATAGGCTGCTCCCATATCGTAGTACGTTTTTCTCAGGATGATTGCATTACTTGTATCGTTCTCGAATATTTTCAGCGCCTTATTCAGGCAATCGCGCACAGATGTATAATCTCCCTGCCTTTGGTAATAGAACCTAAGCAAACGATAGCTCATCGCCAGTTCATATTTTGATGCTTTATCAGTCGCTTTGAGCCCGCGCTCGATGTTTTGCTCCATCACATATTTCACAGAATCCATGAGCCCAAGACCAACTAGATTTCGACCTGCCAGGCGATAGGCCAGTATCTGTTGATATGGGGTGAGATTCGAGGCTAGTACCTTATTCAAGGTTTCATTAGAAGCTGCAAAATCCCCGGTAATTTGCAATTCCTTTGCCTTTGTAATATCGTCATGCTCCTCCGCTTGAAAAGCGAACGAATCAATCAATTGACACAAGCAAAAACACAGCAGTAAACAAAAACCTCGGAAGCTGAACATTGTAATGGGAACTCTAAGTTGTTGATCAAAGGCTCAAAATTACTACAAACCAGATGAGTTTCCTGCCACTATTTTCTGATCACGCAAGAGTAACCTACAGGATAATCCTAAATCTACTCTCCATCCCCCCCACCCTTTCGTAACCAATACTCCCACCATGTGCTTTTACAATTTTGCGACTGAGTGCCAAACCAATCCCCGAACCCGTTTCTTTCGTGGTGTAAAAAGGTATGAAAATCTGATGCAAGTGCTCTGGCTTTACACCAGGCCCATTATCCGACACATCCATGTGGACTTTATCTGCGACAGGGTAAATACTGAGCTTAATAGAGCCTTCTTCCACCTCCGATACAGCTTCCTTGGCATTGGTGATCAGGTTGATCAATACCTGCATCATCAGGGTTTTATCGATCAATAGCGTAGTGTTCAAGCGATCTGTCAGCGTAATTTCCACCCCCATGGCAACCGGAGCTAAACCATCCAACAATTCGGAGGAAGGCACTTCTGCCAATTGAGGAGTGATGGATTTGTTGATCTTTCGGTAACCTTCCACAAATTCAAGCATCCCTTGTGTCCGATCCTCGATGGCCAACAAGCTTTTCCCAATATTCAATTGTGTTTTCGGCTCCAGCTCATTCAAGCCATGTTCGGCTACCAGCTTCTTGTTGACTACTTGTATCAGCGACAAAATCGGTGCAGTAGAGTTCATGATCTCATGAGTCATGACCCGCATGAGCTTTTGGTAACTCTCCAATTCGTTGGAGTCCAGGGTATGACTAATGTCCATGAAGGAAAATAGCTTATAAGAATGTCCCAGCAATTTGAAGCTTTCGGTCTTGATCAACACCCGCTTTTGCCACAATTGCTCAATCAGTTCCGCAGGTGGTGCTTCCTCTTTCCAAACCTCATCTCTTATCCCCGGAATGAATGTTTTTAGCTGACGGGCTTTGGGCGCCAATTTTCGGCCGATCAAATTGAGGAATAGTTCATTGGCAAAAACCGATTCTCCTTTTGCATCATAGCAAGCGAGTCCGATAGGAATATGAGTCAACACCGTTTTTAGTAGCAAATGATCAGATTCCTGTTGACGTTTCACTTGTTCGAAAGAACGCGTGATCAACTCATATGCATCTCTTAGTTGCTTGCTCTCATGAAACTGCTGATAGCTTCGGGTAAAGTCCTGATGTTCAATGGAGAGCAAAAACCGGTACCAGTTCCGCTCCTGTCTGCGCAGGAACCAATACAACTCGGTAATTGAAATCAAACAGAAAAGGCCAAAAATCGCAGGGGTTACCACAAATTCAGTTTTCACGAGACTGTAACTCATTAACCAGGCGAAAACAGCCAGCAACAAGACCCGCCACAAGATCTGAAAGAAGCCTCTGCTAAAGATCATACTTCTTCATTTTACGATAAAGTGTATTCCGACCAATCCCAAGCTCACCCGCAGCCCGAGAAATATTGCCACTGTGTCGATGAAGGATCTCCCTGATTTTTTCCTTCTCCAGTTCATATAGATTATCCTCCTGTTGAACCAGGCGAGCAGCAGCTGATACCGGATCAATTGCTTCCCCCATGATCACCATTTTTTCAATGGTATTTTGTAGTTCTCTCACGTTTCCAGGCCATTCGTATTCCTTAAACGCATTCAATTGTTGTTTCTCCAGTACCGCACGCTTCTGATACTTGAGATTATATGTTTCTAAGAAGTGAAGCGCCAATGGTTTGATGTCCTCGGGCCTGTGACGTAGAGGAGGAATCTCTATTGCGATCGTATTGATGCGATAGAGCAGATCCTGGCGAAAGCGGTTAGGATCAGAAAGGTCAGTCAAGGGCAAATGTGTGGTACTGATTACCCGTATATCCACCGGACGTGGACGATGATCCCCAACTTTGGTCACAGTCCTGTTCTGTAATGCACTCAATAACTTGGCTTGCAGATGCAAAGGCAGGTCCCCCACTTCGTCCAACAGCAAGGTACCCCCGTTCGCCGTTTCCATCATGCCCATTTTATCCTCTGCCGCATCGGTGAAAGCTCCTTTCACATGACCGAATAGCACGGATTCAAAGAGTGATGCTGTCGTAGCACTTAGATCAACCTGGATCAATGGCTGATGAATTCTAGCCGAATGCTGATGGATCATCCGGGCCACCATCTCCTTTCCTGTTCCATGTTCACCCAACACCAAAATGGAGGCGTCCGTTTGAGCAGCTTTCTGAATGGTCTGATGCAAAACTTGCATTGCAGGAGATTTTCCAAGCACTACCGCCCCGACCTGATTCATTTGTTGTGCGAGTTGCTGCTTGGTTTCATTGGCCTCATTCAACGCCATTTGAGACTGGGCGAGGTTTTTCGCAGCTTGTACTGTGGCCACCAACTTCTCATTTGAAAACGGCTTTTCAAGAAAATCATTGGCTCCTATTTTGAGTGCATCTACCGCCAACTCTAAAAATCCATGAGCCGTCAAAACAACAATAGAGATCAATGGATATTTTTCTTTGGTACGCTTGATCCAGGCCAGCCCTTCTTTCCCATCTTCATCTCCCCTGGAAAAATTCAGATCAAGCAAAATCACCTCAATGGCATTTTGAGAAAGGATGTCTTCAATGCGGTTAGGATCTGTGGCCGTCAATATTTCACCAAAATCATCCTCCAACACCATTTGTAAGGTATGGAGCAAAATTGGGTCATCATCAACAGCAAGTATTTCCACGGGGGAAAGATAGGGATTTTACTGTTCCACCCCGGAACACTTTAGTGTCCTCCCATGATCAAAAAACGAGCACCAATTATAAATTATCATTTTAATCACCTGACTTACAGTAACTTATAAATTTTGGTAGCATTTTGGACCTAAAGAGATCAAATTTGAATTACCATGCTGAAGACTTACTTCAATTCCATTCTCAGAAATCTTTGGAAAAACCGAATTTCTTCTTTCATCAATATCCTTGGACTGACCCTTGGACTGAGCAGTATCATGTTTTTGTTCGTGCAGGAAATGTACGAAGGGAGTTTTGATGTCGATCAACCGAAGGCCAATCAAATTTATCGGGTGAATGTGACCCAGAATTACCCCAACCGCGTAAACCGTAATGGAAACACCCAATCGATGCTAATCAAGGCTATGCGCAACGAGTTTCCGGAACTCGAAAATGTCTTTCAGGTAATCGGGCCAAACGACGCCTTGATTGGAATTGAGCCTGGAACACAATCAGAAAAAGTATTTGAGGAGAGATTCAACATGTTTTATGCGGACAGTGTCTTCCTCAAGTATTTTGATTATGATTTCATCGCAGGCAATCCCCGCACTGCAATGGATAGCAGAAATGCCATTGTGCTTTCTTCAAAGCAGGTAGAGAAATATTATCCGGATTATGTAGGTCGAGAAATTGAATTATTGGGTGTTGAGATGGGCATTTTTGATTCACTGCGGGTATACATTTCCGGAGTAGTTGAAAATCCACCAAGTAATAGCAATCTCCCGTTTGAATTGTTAGTCTCTTCAGAAATCTACTATCAGCTCAATGAATGGGATCGGGACAATTGGGGCAACATCTCTGCAGGACTAACATTTGCAGTATTGCCAATTGGAATGGATCCGAACACAATCGACCAGCGCTTCCCGGGTTTAGTCAAGAAGTACCGCTCAGAAGAAGATGCGGCAATCACATCCTACAGCTTGCTGAACCTGAAAAAACTGCATACCTCCGAAGGATGGGGATTTTCCGGAAACTATACCTCCCCTAAGTCCATGTCAATCGGATTCATCGCAGTAGGGCTATTCATCATGCTATCCGCGTGTATCAACTTTATCAATTTGCAAACGGCACAAGCCATCAATAGGTCCAAAGAGGTGGGCATCCGAAAAGTAATGGGTGGCACCCGTCGGCAATTGATCGTTCAATTCCTAATCGAGACCTTCATTCTCACTTTCATTTCATTCATCCTGGCCTTGTGGATCACAGAATTGGCACTGGATGGCTGGAATGGATTACTGTCCATTGTACGAATGAATGTCCAATTAACAGGAGCGTCTATCATTTTCGGGATCGGATTGATCTTTGTTGTCAGTCTGGTCGCTGGCATTTATCCTGCCTATCGCTTATCCTCATTTGAGCCATCAGAATCCCTGAGAAGTGGATTTTCATTGCTCAACGAAAAGAAAAACGGTCTGGGGTTACGTCAAATTTTGGTAATCACACAATTCGTCATCACACAAGTATTGATCATAGGTACCATCGTTATCGCGCGACAGATGAATTACTTCATCAACAAGGATCTCGGATTTCAAAAAGAAAACATCATTACTGTTACAACTTATAAGCCTTCTAGCCAGGAAGTCGACCGACTTGTTCAAGGGCTCGAGGCAATGCCAGAAGTTTCAAGTTTTTCATTGTCATCGGGTCCACCAATGGATGCAGGTCGATATTCGACTTCTTTCAGAGAAGTTGGACATGAAGACAAAGGTGACATGAGAGTCAGAAACAAATTCGTGGATCATCGATTTCTGGAAAACTTCGATATTGAATTGGTCGCTGGCCGAAATTTTCGATCAGATGAGTACAATGACAGTATCGACGCATTCATTGTAAACGAAGCATTAATTAAGCGACTGGAAGTCAATAGCCCTGAAGAAGCTATAGGAAAGCAGATCAAATGTTATGGGGTACAAGCCCGCATTGTTGGTGTGACCAAAGATTTCCACATTGATAAACTGGATCAGATCATCGAACCGATGGTCATGTTCCCCTGGAGAAATCAGGTTAACAATGCTAACCTTGCCGTTCATCCTGATCAGTTGGTCGCTGTTCTCCCAAAGTTGCGGGCGCTTTGGTTAGAGGTATTTCCAACCCGATCCTTCGAATTTGATACAGTCGATGATCATATGATGGACGCTTATCTCGTAGAAAATATCATGCTGAAGAGCATCAGGATCTTTGCCTTCATCGCTATCCTTATTGGCTGTCTGGGATTATATGGACTGGTTTCCTTTATGTCCAATCGTAAAGTAAAAGAAATAGGCATTAGAAAAGTGTTGGGAGCCTCATACGGTCAGATTCTCTATATTTTCTCGCGACGATTTTTTATCCTCACCTTCATTGCCTTTGTTTTTGCTGCTCCATTGGCTTACATGGGAATGGAATTCTGGTTGAGTAATTATGCCTATAGAATCCCATTAGGCTGGCAGGTTTTTTCCCTTGCCTTTCTAATTACCTTTGTTCTGACCAGTATAACTGTATCTTATATCTCCATGAGAACCGCGTTGACCAATCCGGCAGATACGTTGCAATTTGAGTAATAGACCTTTAAATCTAGTCTATTAGGACGCCCCACCGCACCACTGGCCGTGAACCATCATTTCGCCATACCGCCGCTGAGCGTGTATGGCGAGTTGGTGCTCCAATATTTAGGACTTCCAATCATCAAATACGACTGGACTATTGGCCAACAATGTCTTTCTGGCTTAGCTTCGCATTCAGCATAATAGAAGCGCTAACATGACCAAAAGACTTACTTATCGCATTCACGAGGACGAGGAAGAACGGGAATTGATCTATGAGGAAACCCGTGACGAGGCCGATAACCTGATCGCTTACATCAACTATGATGCACCTGAGCGCACAGAAGGCTACTACGAATACGATGAGCAGGGCAACATGATACTGGAGAGAGAAGTGGTCGATGGTGTAGAGGCTTCCAAAATGGTCTTCGAATACGATGAAAAAGGTAATTTGATCCACACGAAACAGTTCGTGGCAGATGAGATTTTCGAGGAAGTCATTCACGAGTACACCGAACAAGGTGTCACCATGCAAAAAATGCGTTTTGGTGATGAAATCGAGCGGAGAAATGAGGTCAAAGATGGGAATGATTCTGTTCGGGAAATTTATGACGAAGGCGAACTGCTACAACGACAAAAGGCCAAATTTGATCCCGAAACACGTACCTACGAAGTAGCGATAGAAGACAGCAACGGAAATCCAGTCTCTACGATGATAAGGATCGAAAACGAGGCAGGAGAGTTGATCAAGGAAGAAATCAAAAACCTCAAAGGCCAGGTACTTTCCAATCGGGAATACCAATACGATGGAGAACTGATGACTTACGAAAAGCAAGAGAATTTCCTCAAGGGCTATCATTTCGAAGTGATCAATGAATACAATGATGACAAGCAGATGATCAGCACAGAAACACGATCACTGGCTGGTCAGATCATTGAGTTTGAAACAACGGAATACAATGAGGAGGGAAAAGCCATCGCCGCAAGAGGTGTCACCAGGTTAGGAGAAAGCTATCAGCTGGAGTATGAGTATGAGTGATTGGCGAGCCGTCTTGATCACATGCTAGGAATTTCACGTAATCTATCTTTTAATCTTCTTGGCCATCCGGTTTTGGAGCATCGCGGAGAAATACCGCCAGGCGGCACATCAATCTGGAATGACTCTAAGATCGATAGCATCATAATGATGACAGGGATGACGTCTAAAAATCAGATTACCTTTTTGCCAATTCCATTCACAAACTTTAACCATCCTTCTTTGCAAATCGCACAATAGGTGATTTAATTACATTAAGATTAACTACTTAGCCTTTTCATGACAACTCGAATATGCAAAGCCTTGCTGGTTTTGGCTGGATTTTTTTCACTAACAGCCTACGGACAGGGACAACAAATCCTTGAAGCTTTTGAAAAATATAGAATAGGAAACCCCACCGAAAAAGTATACCTGCATACGGATAAAGAAGTCTATGCTCCAGGAGAAACCCTCTGGTTTGCTGCTTATCTCGTCGAAGGAACCAACCACCTACCGTCCAAATTAAGTGAAGTGGTCCATGTGGAATTGCTCAACGCTAACGATTCCCTGATTACCAAGATTTCTCTCAAAATGACTGAAGGTGTTGGTGCCGGGGATATTACATTAGGAGATACCATCCCAACCGGGGAATATTTCATCCGTGGTTATTCGTATTACCAAAGAAATTTTGATCCGGCATTCATTTTTTCAAAGTCCATTTTTCTGATCGATGCCAATGAGTCGGAAAAAGAAGAAGAAACTACTTCGACCGTGGAAGCTCATGACTTTCAGTATTTTCCCGAAGGCGGTGACCTTATCGCTGGTGTGGTAAATCAAGTGGCAATCAAGGCTACCGATGATAAAGGATTGGGTGTAAATGTTGCTGGCAGCATCGTTGACCAGGAAGGAAAGAACATTGTCGACTTCAAATCGGCTCACCTGGGCATGGGCCGTCTTTTGTTTACTCCCGAAGCAGGAAAAACGTATTCCTTCAAATACGCGATCAATGGAAATGAATACAACAAGCCCATCAAAACCACACTGGAAAAAGGAGCCAAATTGGCGGTAAGGTTGACCAATTCGGCATTCATTCTCACTGGAAATGTAATGGGTGGTTTGAACATCGAAGATTGCCTGGTCGTGGGGCATGTTCGTGGACAGGTCTATCTACTGGCCAAGTCAGAAGGAAAGGAATTTATTTATGCCAAAGTACCGTTCAACCGCATGCCAAATGGCATCATTCATCTCACGCTGTTTTATAAAGGAGACCCGATACAAGAGCGATTGGTCTACAACGAGAATGCTGAACTGCTTCCTAATTTGCAATTTGTTTCGTCCAACTTGCAAAGAAGACAAAAAACCAAATTGGAAATCACCCTTTTGAATCAAGATGGCAGTCCCACGCAAGGTAAAATTTCCGCTTCCGTACTGGGTGAAAACATTCGCCCCAACCAGGTCACCATCGACAGCTATCTCAATGCGCTTTCTGACCTCAAGGGACGAATTCAGGATCCGGGCTATTATTTCGATAAGGGCAATCCTGACCGCATGCAACATCTGGACTTACTCATGTTGACACAAGGATGGCGTCGATTTGTCTGGTCCGATTTGCTCGATGGACAGCTACCAGAAATCAACTATTTCGCTGAAAAAGGTTTTTCTATCGAAGGAAAACTTGTCGATTATTATAAAAGAAGCAAAACCAAATCCGGAACAGTTGTATTGAGTTTTCTGGAAAACTTGCTGTTCAATGAAGAAGCTTCGGCCGATGAGTATGGAAATTTCTACTTTGATGGTTTGACGATCAGTGACTCAGTAACCGTCATGGTACAGGCGATGCGAAAAGGAAAAAAAGACAAATCCAAGCGAGAAACCGGAACTTTTGTTCAATTGACCACTCCTGATTCACCAGACAATGAAGTGACCATGCTTACCCAATTGGAAGGGTCTTCCAATGAACAATTTGCGGAAATCATCAGCAAGGTCGAGGAGCAAACCTACCAAACAGACAATGTCATCGAACTAGAAGGATTCACCTTCGAGGCAAATAAAATAAATACAAAGAAAGAAAACCCTTTTAGGCGTCCCAGTAAGTTGCACGGTGAGCCACAAACACGTATGGTGATGGATTCGGTCCCAGGCCTTGAGACGTACACACATGTGTTCGATATGATCACAGGCAGACTGCCAGGTGTCCAAATACGTGGTACAGGAGATGACCGTCAGGCATTTATCCGAGGAACACAAGCCGCTTTTATGGTAGATGGTGTGCAAACCACCAATGATTATATCTCACTGATGGACCCTCGCTCGATCGAGTTTGTGGAGGTCGTTGGTGCTATACAAGCAGCGGTGTATGGGGCTGGCGGACCAATTGTGGCTTTCTACACCCGACAGGACTATGTAGCAGGTGCAGATGATGATCCGAGGGGTATCCAGGTATTTAGACATCCCGGCTATTACCAGGCGAGAGAATTCTATACGCCGAACTATGATGAAATGACCACCGAAGAAGCACTGGCAAAGGACCTGAGAACCACGCAGTACTGGTCTTCGATCCGTACCATCGAAAATGGCAAAGTAACACTAGAATACACCGCATCTGATGATCTGGGATATTTCATTCTTTATGTAGAAGGGATCACTGCTGAGGGTGAATCATTCACCGGACAATACGAATTTGAAATAGAGGATTTCTGAGTCTTTTTAGCGCGCAAATACGCTCCTCTCCAAGTCTGAATAAGGTTTAATGCATGCTCATGCGTTATAATTAACAAACTTCAGTTCTGGTTCATTGTAAGACCAATCGAAGCTGATTTACTCTGAATTATTAAGACTACTTGGACCTCATGACAACTCTTATTTCACGACTGCTGCTGCTTGCCATTGGTCTATCAAGTTTCATGGCCCATGGACAAGAAAAACAAATCCTTGAAGCTTTTGAAAAATACAGAAGTGGCAACCCAATAGAAAAAGTATATCTCCACACAGACAAAGAAGTTTATGCTCGTGGAGAGACTCTCTGGTTTGCAGCGTATCTGGTAGAAGGCACGAACCACCTCCCGTCCGATCTAAGTGAAATAGTTCATGTGGAATTACTGGACGTTAATGACGCTATATTGTCGAAAATCTCGCTTAAAATGGCCGAAGGTACTGGCGCTGGAGATATCATTTTGGGGGATACCCTTCCAGTTGGTGAGTATTTCATTCGTGGGTATTCGCACTACCAAAGAAACTTCGATCCTGCATTTATTTTTTCAAAATCCATTTTTCTGGTCGACGCGACTGTACTTAAAGAAGAGGATCAAAAGCAAGCTTCTTCGGAGACATATGACTTTCAGTATTTCCCAGAAGGCGGTGACCTGATCGTGGGTGTAGTCAATCAAGTAGCCATCAAAGGTACCGATGACAAAGGAATGGGTGTCGACGTTGTAGGAAGCATTGTCAATAGTAAAGGAAATCCGATCGTCGATTTCAAATCGGCGCACCATGGCATGGGCCGTCTTTTGTTTACTCCCGAAGCAGGAAAAACATATTCCTTCAAATACACGATCAATGGAAATGAATACAACAAGCCCATCAAAAGTCCATTGGAAAAAGGAGCCAAACTAGCGGTTAGGTTGACCAATTCGGCGTTCATCCTCACTGGAAATGTAATCGGTGGTTTGAACATCGAAGATTGCCTGGTCGTGGGGCACGTACGTGGACAAGTCTACCTTCTGGCCAAGCCAGAAGGTAAGGAATTTATTTATGCCAAAGTACCCTTCAATCGCATGCCCAATGGCATCATTCACCTCACGTTGTTTTATAAAGGAGACCCTATTCAAGAGCGATTGGTCTACAACGAGAATACTGAACTGCTTCCTAAGTTGCAATTTGCTTCTTCCAACCAGCAAAGAAGGCAAAACACCAAATTGGAGATTACCCTATTAAATCAGGATGGTAGCCCTTTGGCAGGAAAAATTTCCGCTTCCGTTCTAGGTGAGAGCATCCGCCCCAATCAAGTCACTATCAACAGCTATCTCAATGCGCTTTCTGACCTCAAGGGGCCGATACAAGATCCCGCTTATTATTTCGATAAGAATAACCCGGACCGTATGCAACATCTGGATTTGCTCATGTTGACGCAAGGATGGCGCCGATTTGTTTGGTCTGACCTACTGGATGGGCAGTTAACAGAGATTAACTACTTCGCGGAGAAAGGCTTCTCTATCGAAGGTAAATTGGTGGATTACTACAAAAGGAAAAAGTCAAAACCTGGAACAGTAGCCTTGAGTTTCATGGAGAATTTGCTCTTCAACGAAGAGGTTGAGACAGATGCTGAAGGTAATTTTTACTTTGACGGGCTCAGCATTCAATACACAGTTACCGTAGTAGTGCAAGCAATGCGCCCCACCAAAAAAGATAAGTTAAAACGAGAAACGGGAGCATACGTGGTTATTAAACAGTCTGATTCCTTGTCCAATGAAGTCACCATGCTCACTATTCTGGACAGAAAAAGCGATGAACAATTTGCTGAAGTACTGGCAGATGTAGAAGAGTTCGTCTACAAAACTGATGATGTCATTGAGCTGGACGAATTTGTCGTCACCGCCTATCGATCAAAAGTGGAAGACAGCAACGATCCCTTCAAAAGGCCTGGTGTGCTTTACAAAGAACCTGACAATAGGATGGTGATGGATTCTGTCGTGGGTTATGAAAATTACACCAATGTATTTGAACTCATCAGTGGACAATTTCCAGGAGTTAGAATTACCGGTTCAGGCCTCGAAAGAAATGCATTGATCCGTGGTGGTGATCCTCTAACTTCTAAGGCTTCTTTTCTTTATGATGGAACAGAAGTAGATGCGGCTTTTATCAACAATCTGGACCCCAGACAAATTGAATTCATCGACATCATTCGTGGAAATTCTGCAGCTGTGCTTTATGGAACCCAAGGCGGTATCATCGCTATCTATTCCAAAAGGGGATTCATTCCGGAAAAGGAGGAAGATCCTCGGGGCATGATTGCATTTCGACATCCCGGCTATTACCAGGCGAGAGAATTCTATACGCCGAACTATGATGAAATGACCATCGAAGAAGCCCTCGCAAAAGACCTGAGAACTACACAATACTGGTCTTCGATTCGTACCATCGAAAATGGCAAAGTAACACTTGAATATACGGCATCTGATGATCTGGGATATTTCGTTCTTTATGTGGAGGGAATCACGGCTGAAGGCGAATCCTTCTCTGCTCAATACGAATTTGAGATGGAAGACTTTTGAACTTGAGTCCTTGTGATTCGTTAGAGAGGTTGTCAATTACTCAAACCTATTCCTATGAAAACCCTAACGACTCTCCTGTTTTCCATCTTAATTGTATTTACTGTTCACGCACAAACCGATCACCAACAATTGGTTGAAAGCGCCTGCCTGGATTATCTGGAAGGCTTTTATGAAGGCGACACGACGAAACTCATCAGAAGTGTTAATTCATCCTTACACAAATTCGGTTTCTGGAAAAGTAAGGAAACCGGTGAATACGAATTCGATAGCTTCATGTCCTTTGATCAAGCCAAGGCCTACGCCAATAATGTCCGTGAAAAACAGCGTTTCGCGAAAGCAGATGCACCCAAAAAAGTAGAAGTGCTGGATGTCATGAATCAGATCGCCTCTGCGAAAGTCACTGCCTGGTGGGGTACCGATTATTTGCTATTGGCAAGAAGGAATGACAAATGGATGATCGAACAAGTGATCTGGGAAGGTCCGTTAGAGAAGTAGTCTTGGGAATAATTGTCACGCTTCGACAGGCCTATCTGACGACAAGGCAGGCTCAGGATGACAATTAAATGTTCACTTCCAGGTCACGACTTTGATGTTTGGGTACTTTGCGCGGTTCTTCCGAAGTGCAGCCTGTGCATCCGTTTTGCTTCTGTATTCCCCAAGGAAGAAATAGTAAGTACGCATATTTGAGCCTGTTCCGATTTTCATGTCGGATCCTTCGTATTCATTGATCTTGGACATCAGTTCGAACATGTCTTTCTCAACATGCACCACCACGTAGTGCCTGCCTTCGATCATTGGTTCCAGATCGATAGTAAATTCTGCCGAAGATGAATTTCTGTCATCATCGTCCCAATTCCCCCAATCATCATCATCAGAAGACGACCAGGAAACAGATTTATTTCCGTCTTCGTCGATCTTTCTCAAAATCAATGCCTTCACATCCGGATCAAATTGTTTGGAACGGGCATATTGAGCGTACTCCCTTAACTCCGAAACCGGAATCATAAAACTGTTCAATACTCCTCTAAGCTCATCGGTTAACAGATCCGGTTCTCCTTGCCAATACATGAAGTACCCGGTTGTCAGTTCATGATCATAAACCTGCGTGATCAATTCGCGCCAACTGAGCTCGATCAAGGTGTAAGCGATCCGCAAATTCTTGTCATTCATCAGCATTTGATACGTTTCACGCTCTCGTTCGCGCGCATACTTCAGGTAGTAGGCAATGAACACATTGAACTCAAAATAAGAAGCGACACTATTGGTCGAACCACTGATTTTCGGATCTTCCATTCCGGTAATCAATTCATATTCTGCTTTGATCCCATGATGATAGGCATTGAATTCTTCCATCAGGCCATAAATTCCTTTGACATTGGAAGTGGTCCTCGCCTCTCCAGGTAGCAGTTCCTCTACACCGTAGGCCGACAATTCACTCTTGCTGAGCTGGTTGTTTTCATCAGAAACATCATCTCCCCATTGTTGAATGTACGTTCCATATCGGGACATCTCCCTTACGGCCTGGGGGAAATAATTCCGATGCATGGTAGACGTCTTGAAAACAGGCTTTTCTTCAGTTGATAATACAATGCCCGTGTTGATGAAATATGATTTCCAGCGATCATTCCATTGCGGTGTAGCATTTTCAGCTTCATTGCCAAGGTCCCAATCGTAGTTGTGCAAACCTTCATGAACGGCAGTACCAAAGTTTCCAATATCTATTTCCTGCGATTCATTGTCCATGTAGAAAGCAATGCTCTTTGCATCCTCTGCTGCCAGGATTTCCGGCGCATTGCTGCAATAGCGGTTTGCATATTTCATCGCAAATGCCTTGACACGCTGAGGAGACTGGGCCCAGGAAACGTGTAACGCTAACAAGCAGAAAACTGCTGATAATGATCTGGTGAGTGACATGGCGGAAGTGGTTTATGTCCAATTAACTGAAAAATCTTCAATCCATTGTCCTTGTAAGGAGCTTTTTCGCCAAGCTCCAGTTATTATAAACTCAAATTCTCCTTGTATTTCCGACCAATCGGAATGCGATTTCCTTTTATCACCACCTCATTGGCCGATCGTTGATCCACCAGGTCTCGATTGATGATGAATGACTTGTGGCAACGTATGAATTGATCTGGAAGTCCATCCTCCGCTTGTTTGAGTGTACTCCGTTCCATAATGGTTTTTTCCTCCTGATGATACTTTACATAGTTACCATCACTCTCGAGGTACAGCAATTCATTCGGTTCTAAATAGACCATTTGATGACCATCATGAACGATGATCCGTTGATTCGGCATTTCAGAAACCATGGCACTTTTCACAATACCATACACCAATGCTGGCACATAGAACATAAAGAAATTCATGATCAGGTTTCCCTGCCATATTTCACTGATCACCACTTGATTGAGTTCATTGATCACTCCCTGATAATAGGTTCCATCGACCAGAGATTCCACAAAAGATACGGTAACATAGAAGAGTAGCGATTGATAAAACAGCGAAAAGCGAAAGGGCTTTCCATGAAGCAGGAAAAAACCAATGATTCCGTAGACCATCACCGCATTGATCACACCTCCGTAAAGCGAAGGGAATAGCAAGCCATATTCATCACTATGAAAGGGCCCAACCGTAATCTGCTGACCGGGCCAGTTGAGGATTAACAATCCCAGGCACCATAGTACACCGTGCACCCACCGCTCTTTTCGTGTGAGTCCCGCTAAACCTACCCGCAAGGATTCATTCCACTTCATTCGTTTGTCCACTTATCTCGGTCGTTGATCCCAAATCCCTTATTCACCGCAACCAGGGCACAATTTCCTTCGATTGATTCATTCAATTCGCAACTTAAAATTTATCCATCATCCAATGAAAATTATCCCACATCTTTCTGTGATTTTGATCGTTTGCTGTTCTTTATCCTGCTCATCCCAACCAGTTCAGACGGAAAATGAGATAACAAAAGAACCGGAACGTCAACCCTCCGAAAGCAATCTGGAACAGATTAAAGACCTTTATTCACTTGAGGCATCTTATGAAAGATTCAGCGGATCAGTTCAGGTGAGTCATCAAGGTAAGGTCATCATCGAAGAGGCTTTAGGTGGAACAAATAGCGGCATCACATCTGGGCTGGAAACTCGATTTGATATCGGCTCAATCAGTAAATCATTTACAGCCGCGGCCATCTTGTCATTGGTAGATGAAGGTAATTTTAAATTGCAGGATCGCATCAATACGCATCTGGGAGCATTCGCATCAGATCGATGGCAAAAGGTCACGGTTTACCAATTATTAACCCACACCTCAGGTATTCCCAGTATCTACCAAACAGAACAAGGGATTCCGATTTTTATGCCTGAAAAAGAGCCCATTGCTTTGAAAGAACTGATTGCCAAATTTAGCGAAGGCAAATTGTTATTTAAACCCGGGTCAGAATTCAGTTACAGTAATTCCGGATACGTCTTGCTGGCAGCAATCATTGAACAGGTTTCCGGGCAATCTTATGATCAATTCATGCAACGTGAGATCTTCGAAAGATATGGCCTGAATAGTACCTCTTTCTCGATTGATAAAAATACTGCCCAACCTTATTTCGGCTATCGAACTGACCTCACCCGAAAAGCGGCTACTACCCATTGGAGTTGGGCCATTGGTGCAGGAGGTATTCAAACAAACCTGACCGATCTATCCAATTGGCTGGAAATCATTCAATCTGATGGTTTTCTAAATCAGGAATTACGAGAAGCTTATCTAAAGCAACATGAATCGATCGGTTATGGGTACGGTTGGCAATTTGCTAACGGTAAAATTCAACATGATGGCGGTACGGCAGGTTATATCAGCTTCATCAGTTTTGATCCTGCTACAGCAAGCCATGTGATTGTATTGAGTAACCGAAGTTTTGAGGCCATTGATCGCTTCGGAGAAAGCTCCAATTATATTCGAAACCTGGTTGACAAGACCTGGCGTATACTCGAAGGAAAGTCGATTGAAACGCTTCCTAAGCATGGAAAGCTATCCCTGGAACCTACGAATTTTCAATTTGTTAACGGCACTCAAATAAACATTCGCAAAGCCAGTGACAGTACATATTGGGTAACAGGATCAAACATGACTCCCTCGAGAATCATACCTGCCTCCGCCCTGGAAGGATCGTCAACGCAAGAAGATATGATGAATGATGTTGCCGAGTTATTACTCAGAAAAAAGCATTGGGGTTTGGCTAAACATTGTAATGGTGAAATGAAATTCGTTTGCTACTCAGGATTGATGGGTGTAGGCATGAAAATGATCCGAAAAAAAACAGGCGCCATGCAAAAGGTCACTGCGTATTTCGTGGAAGAAAGGTATGGCCTATTGCGGCTCATCGGGGACAAACAAGCCGCGGACCTGATTGCTTATTTCGATGAAGAAGGTAAGATCAAAGGTATCTTTGAAAATAGGTATTATCCATTCGATGAAGTAAAACCCATGCTCGCCTACCCTACTCAAAATAGGGGATTGTTCCTGGATGGATTCAACATTGGGGAGCCAGATGTGTTGCTTGAATTTGAAGGTGATAAAGTTTTGTTGAAGCAAGCTGGAAGGGTTTTGGAGGGATTTAGGGTAACGGATTAAAATAAGCGTCATTCCCGCTTCGCAGCGAGGCGAGGCGGAATTTTTCGGTCTAATTTTTCAAAGACCGAAAAATACCTGCCTGCGGCAAGGCAGGTCCCTGCAATCTCAATAGTCGCTTTTAATCTGTACTTAGGACAATCAAAGATGAATCGAGGTTTCTCAAACCACTTAATTCTACTACAATCTTTGAGATTCCCCTACGATCAATATCGAAAAGGGGAATCATTCATAATTCCAAGGTGATCCCAGCCTTGACCGGCAGGCAGGCGGGGAATGACGCATAAATCGAATCAAAACTGCAACATCCGTTGTTGCTCTCTCACCGCAGGCTCCACTTCTTCCTTGGTAGGTTTTTCTGACTTGTCAAATAGACGTAAAGACCAGAAGAAGAATACTCGGATATCATTGAAAACCAATATAAATACCGGGAAGAAGCACAGGATAAAGAAAGTACCTAGTAATACACCCCACGCCAATGAGATCGCCATCGGAATGATGAACTGCGCCTGAAAGCTCGTTTCCAGAATCAATGGATAAAGCCCTGCAACAGTCGTCATGGAAGTCAATACGATAGCCCGGAAACGAGCAATACCTGCTTCGTAAGCTGCCTTTTGGATGCCAAACCCTTCTTTCAGGTTGCGATTGAACCGATCAAGCATCACCACTGCATCATTGACGATCACTCCTGTCAGAGCAAGAATACCATATCCACTCACAAACACGTAAAACATGGCTCCTTCTACCCAATGACCAAACATGGCACAGATCACCCCAATTGGAATGAGTGAGAAGATCAGTATGGTCTGATAGAATGATCTGAAATTGAGGGTGATGGTCAGCACCAATAAGATCAACACCAAAGGTCCGATTTGTGCCAGGGAACCTGCTTCTCTCTGTCCTCGGCTGGACTGTCCTTCGAAAGTGTAATTGATACCTGAATACTTCTGAAGAATGGGAGGCAAGACATCCAGGGAAATTTTTTCGAGCACATCCGGCAAACTCGTGTCGGAGGAAGCCAATTCTGCATCGATACGAATTTCTCTTTTTCCATTAAAGTGATTGATCGCAATTACACCCCGACCAATTTCATAGTCGGCCAGTTCCGTCAAAGGGTACTCCTGACCATTGGCGGTTTTCACCTTCATGGACTCCAATTGGGTGATGCTTAAACGGTCCTTTTCCGGGTAACGCACCCAGACCTTCACTTCATCCGTTCCAATCTGCAAACGCTGCACTTCTTCACCAAAGAAGCCCTGCCGAATTTGTGTGGTGATGTCCTGTTGTGTAAAGCCCAGCAAATATGCCAGTGGTTTCAACTCCAATTCAATCTCACGCTGACCAATGGACGCATTGTCCGTGATGTCTTTGATGGCACTGATCTCCGCCAGTTTATCCTTCAATTCAACCTTGGCAGCCTCCAGTTCCTCGATATTGGTGCTCTGAAGGGAAATAGAAACCGGTTTCCCAAAGTAATTCACACTACCGATGGTGAACTCTTCCGCCTCTGGAACAGGACCTATTTTCTTCCTGACTCGTTCTGCAATTTCAAATCCGGAAATGTTCTTTTCTTCCAGCTTATCAAAGTTAATCCCCAGATAGCCCAAATGGCTTCCGCTTTGTCGGCTGGAGTTCGCTCCTACAGTCAAATCAACAGTGGTGATGACAGAATCCTGGAAGCCATATTGCTCTTGCATTTCCGCATGTACTTCCCAAACAGAAACCTGAAATTTCCTTAGCATACCTTCCACCACGTGTTCGCGGGTTCCTGGCTTCAATTTCAGGTTTACGTTGATGTCATCCGCTGGCGGTCGTGGAAACAAGCTTGATCGGATCATCCCTCCACGATACATCCCTACCACGATCATCATGAACAATACCGGGAAGCTAAAAGAGATCCACTTCCAGTCGATCAGGAATCGTAAAGTCGGCGCATACAGCTTGAATCGAAGGAAATCAATCACAGATTCCATGGCTTTTCTAAATTTCACATACATTCCGAAGGCACCTTTGGTATCATCCGGACGTCTGGACAAGATCCAGTTGCTGGCGAGGTGAGCTGGCAATACGAAAAAGGCTTCAATCATGGAGAACGCCAGACAGGCAATCACCACAATGGCCATCTCTTTGGTAAACCCATTATTATCCAAATACAACAGAGGTATGAAGGCAATGATCGTCGTAGTTACGGAAGTGAATACCGAGGGAACCATTTCCATGGTACCGTCAATGGCCGCTTGCTTGGGCTCTTTCCCCTTCTCAAAATGCGTGAAAATATTCTCCGCAATCACAATACCATCATCCACCAGAATTCCAACTACCAGCAGCATTCCAAATAGAGAAAGCATATTGATGGTAATACCCGCCAAATCGCCCACGATGAACATCGCTAGGAAGGACAAGGGAATACCGAAAGCTACCCAGAATGATAATCGAAGTGACAGGAATAGGCCCAACGTAAGCAATACCAGTAATAGTCCAACACCAAAGTTTTTGGTCAGTAATTCCAGCCGTTGCTTTAGTACGTCGTTGAAATTGAAGTAGGTGAATAGCTCGATGTTGGAACTTTTGCGATTGTATTCTTCCACGTATTCCGCCACATACTCACTGATCGCTGTGATGTCTTCTTCAGGAAGCTTCTGAACGATGATGCTGACTGCCCTCTCGTTATTCGAATAAACGCTGTTCGGAATATCCGCAAATTTCATTTGCACGTCGGCAATGTCCATCAATCGGATTTTGGTTCCGTCAGAATTGGCACGAACCGTGATGTTTTCAATCTCCGAAGGGTCGTATTCCTTAGAATTTGCTCGTATTTTGATCTCTTCCTGCGTCGTTTTGATCGATCCTCCTGAAATGTCGCGGTTGTTCAATCGAATCGCATTAGCCACCGTACTGAATGTGACACCATACCGCCTAAGGTTTTCCTCCGATACTTCGATGGTGATCTCCAAATCCGGGAATCCAGAAACACGCACCTGTGAAATCTTTCCTGAGTTCAAGAAGTCATTTTCGACCCGTTCAGCCGCCTTTTTAAGATCCATCAAAGAAACATCTCCTTTGACCCCCATGAACATGGCCGTACTGGTCGATTTCTGCTTAAAAACGACCGGTTTTTCGGCACTTACTGGGAAGGAATTGATCCGATCCACCGCGTTTTTAACCTCGGTAGTCACCTCATCCAGGTCATAATCACCAGAGGTCAAGACAGAAATACTGGCAGAGTTCTCAGAAGATACGGAAGTCACTTCCTCAATTCCTACAATGCCCTTGATGGCTTCCTCTATTTTGATGGTCACACCCTCTTCTACCTCCTCAGGGGAAGCTCCGGGATATACCACACTGATCGTAATGTTACGTGGTTCACGTTCGGGAAAGAATGACTTTTTCAAGCCGAACATATAACTCAGTGCACCGATAACCATCACCGTCGCAATGATCGCGTTGGCCCAGATTGGATACTTGACAAAAAAGGTGACTATTGATCTCATCTTATCTCATTCACTACTTCTACCACCATGTTATTTGATGCATTCGAGGGTGCATCCACCACCAGTAAGTCGCCAGGATCAAGGCCATGGATAATGGCATCGTTCTCGGTGATCTTAGCAATGTTGATTTTCTTAGTATGCAAGAGACTGTCCGACGCAATCACAAATACTTCATTCTTGTTGCGAATGATGTTGCGTTCGATCAGCATGCCTTGCTCTACATATTTTCCTGAAATAGCTGCTTTCAAATAAAGCCCATCGTACAAGTCCCCGTACGTATTGTCTACCGCGATGTACACATTCAAGGATTGGTTATTGGGGTCAATGAAAGGCGCTCTACGAACAATCTTCCCAAACCATGACTTGGCGGTTTCTTCCTGAATCACTTTGACCGTTTCACCGATCGAAACGTAAGCGACATCTTGTTTTTGAATGGGCACTTTCAGTTCTAATTGATCTGTACGAATGATCGTGGCAATCACTGCCCCAGGACTCACCACCGAACCCACTTCCAGGTTCACCGACTGGACAGTTCCTGTATACGGTGCATAAATCGTATGTCGTTTCAGGGTCTCTTCCAGGCTCTTTACCGCATAATAGTCCGTTAGTATGCCTTTAGAAGCGAGGTAAGTTTTGATCTTGGTCTCATGCTCTTTGGGAATTTCCGGTAGCGGCTTATCTAGATCGATCCCATCGAAATACATCTGCCACTGATCGAAGGACTTGGGAAAATCAATTTTTAAGTCTGGTAATATAGAAGCCAATAAGCTCAGGAAATTACTCTTACGAGACTGTAGCGTTAACTTCTCTTCTGCATCGTCGACCTTGATCAGGACTTGTCCTTTTCGGAAAACTGCCCCTTCTTTTAACGCGATCTGTCCACGTAATAGCTTCCCTCCTACTTCTGGGATCAGGTTTATCTGCTGCAAGGAATTCAAACGACCGAACGCCTCGATCTCCACGGGCATCTTGCTATAAGACACAGGGCGGACCTTGACATAGTTCTTTGCGACAGGCTTGGGACGTTCAGGTGGCAATTCCTTTTGGTCAGCGAGATAACCACTAAAACGCCATCCTCCAAACAACAGGATGGGCACAACGATAAAAGCAATGGCTTTACGACTCATATAAGTAGATTAGGGTATCAACAAAGGTAAAGCACTTACACGGCCAGATTGTTCGGGAAATAAAAGATTATCAGAGGAAATTGATAAATGGTCGATAAAGCTTTTCGCCCGTTAACTGAAAGCTCAGGAATTCCCTCTAACTGTCTGACAGTGAGATGATTTCTAATAATCTCACAAAAGCAGAAAATCGAGGAATGATTCATTGCAAACGTTAGCATTTTTTCCTCCTTTGATCCCTGAATTATACCGGATGACTTCATTGTTATTCGACCAATGGTGGTGAACAGGTATCCTTACTAAGACTAACCGCACCACCATGAAATTTAAATCACAACTATTTTTAGGAAATGGGATTACCCTGGGTCTGCTATTGATCATTGGGCTGACCGTTTTCTTCAGCATCAATAACCTCGTGGAGAATACCAACTGGGTTGAACACACTTACAAGGTGATCGGCAAGGCGAATCAACTAAAAGGTTATATGATCGATCAGGAGACAGGAATGAGGGGATTTGCCGTTACCGGAATCGAAGAATTTTTGGAACCGTACGATGAAGGGAAGCTTTCGTTTGACGACCTCATCGATGAGATGAAACAAACGGTGAGTGATAATCCCCCGCAGGTAGCCAAACTTAGGGAAGTAGAAAGACTATCGGATAGCTGGCGATCCAACGTTTCCGAAAAGTACATCAACCTGCGTAGGTCGATCAGAGAGGGCGAGGACCTGGAAAGAGAAATATACGATGTAATAAAATCCGGAATTGGTAAGCAAAGCATGGACGAATTGCGAAACCTGGTCGCCACCTCCAACCTGTCTACTGCCAATCAAAACCTGATTATTCTGGACATGATTAATATGGAAACAGGGCTTCGTGGTTTTTTACTGAACGAAGGACAGGTATACCTGGAACCGTATAATATGGGTAAGGCTGCTCTGGAAGGCCACCTGATTTCAGCGAAGGCCAATGGGGCGATCAGAAGTGCCGCCTATAACTGGATCAATGGTTATGCAGAAAGACTTATAGCCATTGGCAGGCAGGAATCCGAAACAGCCGACATGATCGAACTCTACGACCTTTTCAGCAAAAAGGAAGGCAAACAATACATGGACAAAATCCGCGATGTGATGAATGAGTTCAGTGATGAAGAAACACGCCTTCTTGCCATCAGACTCGATAATCAAAAAAGAACGGAATACATCTCGAAAAGTGTCATTCTTCTGGGATCTATTCTGGCCTTTATCATTGGCATTTCGATCATCCTCTATATCGGAAGAAATACCATGACCATACTGGGTGGGGAACCTAAAGAAGTCGCGGATATGGCCAATGAAGTTGCTGGTGGTAATCTTAACCTCAAGTTTTCAAGCAAGGACCATACGGGTCTTTATGAGAACATGAAGAACATGGTGCAAAAGCTTAGAGGAATTGTCTCAGAGGTAAGTAATGGGGCTGATTCCGTCACGATTGCCAGCGGCGAAATGAATTCATCAGCACAGATTATTTCGGAAGGAGCCAGCACACAAGCAGCTTCAATGGAGGAAATATCATCTTCAATGGAAGAAATGGTCGCCAATATTCAGCAAAACTCCGATAATGCCAGGCAAACCGAGGCCATCGCTTTGCAAGCAGCAAAAGACGTTGAGGAGGGCAAAACAGCCATTAATAATACTGTGGTGTCGATGAAGGACATTGCCGATAAGGTATCTATCATCAGTGAAATTGCCGAAAAGACAGACATACTGGCCCTGAATGCTGCTGTCGAGGCAGCTAGAGCCGGAGAGGCTGGTAAAGGATTTGCCGTAGTAGCGGCAGAGGTCAGAAAACTGGCGGAAAGATCCCAGGTATCAGCGATTGAAATTGAAGGCCTTACAAAATCGAGTGTTTCTATTTCAGCAACGGCTGGCAAATTATTTGAAGAACTGGTGCCCAATATTCAAAAAACAGCGCAATTGGTGCAGGAAATCAACGCTGCAAGTGGGGAACAAAATCTGGGTGCACAACAAATCAACGAAGCCATTCAGCAGCTCAATAATATTACCCAAAGAAATGCTGCAGGAGCGGAAGAGCTGGCAAGCAACTCCGAGGAGTTGTCCAGTCAGGCCGATTCTATGCGTTCGATCATCAGCTATTTTGACCTGGAACAGGACCGGTTTTCAGGGATTAAACTTTCTTCGTATAAAAAAGATAAACCGACCAACGATCAGTTGAAACCTGCTTCATTGGAACTCGAGCATCATAACGGTGAAGGCGTGAGTTTGGATATGACAGAATTCGATAAGGATAGTGATTTCGAAAAATATTGAGGCTTCCTACCAAAATATCTCTTAAGGATTCGGAGTTTCGAAAACTCAGCAAGTTCATTTCGAATGACTATGGGATCTCTCTTCCCCATTCAAAAAAAACCATGTTGGAAGGAAGGCTCCAAAAAAGGCTTCAGCACCATAAATTCAGGTCCTTCGACCAGTATTATGAGTTTATCAAAAGCCCAGGAGGTAAGATGGAAACCGTTTATATGATGGATAAGGTTTCCACAAACAAAACTGACTTTTTCAGAGAACCTGCACATTTTGATTTCCTGAATCAACACGTTTTTCCCAAATATGCAAAAGCCAATGGTACCTTCAGGCCGCTGAAAATATGGAGTTCTGCTTGTTCGAGTGGAGAAGAAGTGTATTCCATAGCCATCACTATAGAGGAATACAATCAAAGACACTGCGCCTTCAATTATTCAATAGCAGGAACAGATATCTCTAATGAGATACTAAAAAAGGCCATCAACGGAGTGTATCCACACGGTGCCATAAAAGACATCCCATTACACTTACGGGAAAAATACTTCTTAAGAAGCAAAGACAGAAGTCTTGAAAAGGTTCGAATAGTGCCTAAAATAAGACAAAAAACAGCCTTCTCAAGATTGAATCTTATGCGGCCTTACTACGGGGAAGATCAAAAATACGACGTGATATTTTGCAGAAATGTAATGATCTACTTCAATAAAAAAACACAGGAGGAAGTCCTCAAAAAACAGTGCTCCACACTAAGAAAAGGAGGTTATTTTTTTTTAGGACACTCGGAATCCATTACTGGAATGAAGGCACCCTTAAAGCAGGTATATCCAACGATTTACCAAAAACTATGATCCAGTTTCCCAAAATATCCTTAGCAATGCAAAGCCACTACCTGCATCCTTCCAATTGCTTCGTCCCGAGGGAAACGACGATTGTCACGACAGTTTTAGGCTCATGCATTTCGGTATGTCTTTTCGATAAAGTTGAAGGAAAAGGAGGTATCAATCACTTTATGTTGCCAAAATGGAATCACCAAAAAGAAGCCAGTCACATGTTCGGTGATTATTCCATTGAAGAACTGATCAAAATAATGATTTTCAGAGGCTCTTTAAAGGAGAACCTGGTGGCTAAGATTTTTGGCGGAAGCCACAGAAATAGCTCCTACAACAAAATCGGTCATCAAAATTTTGAGCAGGCGAAAGAAACCCTTTCAAGGCATCACATTAGGATCGTCGCCAAAAGTGTGGGAGGAGAAAAGGCAAGAAAAATCATTTTCGATACAAAATCAGGACTAGTGAAAATGAAGTACATAAGTTATGACGCAATCATTGATTAAACGGAAATAAACAACATGAATGACCCCAAGAAGAAAATATTGTTAGTGGATGATTTAGATGCCATTAGGAATATCGTCAGTGCAAGACTCAGGATCAAAGGCTTTGAAATCACAAAAGCCCATGACGGGGAAGAAGCACTCAGGATATTAACTGATGCACCGGAGTATTTCGACCTTATCCTCAGCGATTTTGATATGCCCAAAATGAATGGGCTCGAATTACTTGAAAAGGTGAGGTCTAATGTTGCCTTGAAAAACAAACCTTTCATCATGTTGACCTCCAGAACCGAACCAGAGAAGATGAAAGCCGCAAAAGAAATAGGGCTTTCCGCGTGGGTCAAAAAGCCTTTCAAGGTGGATTCATTTTTATCACAAATCAATTACGCTCTGGAGAAATAATGAGTAAGGCCGAGGAACTTTTCATCGAGGAAACCGGGGAGGTCCTGAACCAACTTGAAGAAAATCTGCTTGCGATTCAAGCCGATCATTTCAATGAGGAACTCATGCAATCTATTCTTAGGCTGCTACATACCATCAAAGGGTCCCTTCTCATGTTTGATCGAAAAGAACTTGGGGACTTTACGCATGAGTTGGAGTCGGTTTTTGACGCGTTTAATGGAGCAAATTATCCATTATCTGAGGACGTTACTCAGCTGATGCTGAATGCCGTGGATTTTATTCGCGAAACTTTCCACCAACCCAAACTCCAAACTGATGATCAGAAAGATCTATTGGAAATGTTTTCTTCGACCATTTCGTCGGCCGCACAAAGCACCCTGAAGTTTGTCGAAAACGAAAGCCAAAGTAGTGAACTCGTCACTTCGCTGTACTTTTTAATGATCAAACCCAGGATCAGCATAAAAGATCAGGATGGACATCCGCTGCATTTTATCATCAGAGATCTTCTGGATGAGCATGAATCGTTAGGTCATATTGAAAGTCAAGGCACCTCGATCCTTGAATGGCGAGTGCTTTTTGTTTCAAACTTGAATGAAGCCGAAATCAGGGCAATATTCTTGTTTGTCGAAGAAGACCTGGACCTCTCGATTACTCAATTTCCCATCAAGGGTGTTTCCATAAAAGAGGTAAAACTTGAATCATTCAGGAAAAAACTTGTCATCAAAAAAGCCAAAGCACTCATTCCGGAACTCGAGCAATTCGTCAAAGCATTCAAGGAATCCGATTTCCGTAAACCTGATGATCTGAGAAGGCAAAAAGAAAAAATGAAGGTTCAGGAGGTTTCAAGAACCACAAATTTCATCAAAGTAGAGCAAGGCAAGGTTGATGACCTCATGAATTGGATTAGTGAATTGGTCACCATCCAGGCAGCACTCAAAAATCAGGCTGAGAAAACTGATTCCGAAGCACTTCTAAATGTCTCAGAGAGCCTGCATTTCATCACTGAAAACATCAGAGATACCATTTTCTCCATCAGCCTGGTTCCCTTAAAAACGCTGGAGACACAATTCACCAGACTGGTTCGGGATTTATCCAGAGATCTAGGTAAAGAAATCACTTTCCAAAGCACCGGTTTCGAAACGGAATTGGACCGGAAAGTAATTGCCAACCTAAAGGAGCCTCTGCTTCATATCTTAAGAAATAGTATTGATCACGGAATTGAGAAACCCGATATTCGGAAGCAAGCTGGAAAGACGGCTAGTGGCAATATTATGCTTAAGTCTTATTACAGTGGCAACCTGGTCTTCATCGAGATAACCGACGATGGAGCAGGTATTGATCCACTGACCTTAAGAAAAAAAGCAGAAGAAAAAGGCCTGCTAAATACGGATGATCATTACACGGATGACGATATCCTACAACTGGTTTTTCACCCAGGACTTTCAACCGCTGATAACATTAGCGATATTTCGGGTCGTGGGGTGGGTATGGACATAGTGCGCAGGAAAATTATGGAGTTACGAGGCGAGGTTTCAATCTCTTCCGAACCCGGTAAAGGCACCAAGACAATCGTAAAACTGCCATTATCCCTAACGATCCTGGAAGGTCTGCATACAAGAGTCGGTAATACCCACTTGATCATGCCTATGAACACGATACGGGAGATTCATCGCTTTGACCGGAAAACATTTTATGACCGCCCCAAAGGGTCAGATATTTTAGAGTTTGACGGGAAACAGCTGTCCGTAGTTTCCATTGAAGAAAAATATCAAATAGCTTCTTCTGGAAAAGACACAGTGGATGTTATTACTGTTAACATAGGGAATATCCAGAAAGGTGTCGCGGTAGATGAAATTAAAGGACAAGTACAGACCGTTCTTAAACCTTTGGGTGAGTACTATGAAAAACAAGACTTTATCCTTGGCGGTACTATTCTCGGAGATGGGAATCTGGCATTCGTATTGGATATGGAAAAACTAATCAATTAATCATCACACTTATGGAAGATCAGGTGACGGATATTCGCACACAAGCATATTTAACATTCATGCTGGATCAGGAAATTTTCTGTGTCTCAGTGAACGCAGTGGTCAAAATCCTGGAAGTTCCCAACATCACAAGAGTACCCGAATCTCCTGCATTCATGAAAGGTATCATCAACTTACGCGGCAATATTTTACCTGTTGTGGATACTCGGTTAAAGCTAGGATTGGAAGAGGCTGACCATTCTCCCAAAACCCGGATACTGGTCCTGGATATCAACAGCGCAAACAAGATACTCTCTATTGGTGCGATTGTGGACCTGGCTAAGGAAGTCATCTCCGTAAATACTGAAGAGATCCAGCCTCCACCGAGTCTGGAAGATTACGAAAGAGCCCCATATATCGAGGGAGTGATCAACCACGAGGAGAAATTCATCCTGATCCTGAACATCAATAAGCTATTTGCTAAGAATGAAATTGAGGAACTGGATAACTTGAAAAATTGAATTTAATTCTGATCGAAACACAAAATGATCTGAGTATTAATGGCAAAGAAAAAGGTATTGATCATTGATGATTCCGCTCTTGTAAGAAAAAGCTTGTCCGGGCTTATTCAATCAATTCCTGACTTTGAAATAATGGCTACAGCGGCGGATCCCTACTTCGCAGCAAAAATTCTTAAAAAACAGATACCAGATGTGATCACTCTGGACGTTGAGATGCCGCGAATGGATGGGATCACCTTTCTCAGAACCTTAATGTCACAATACCCAATACCTGTGGTGATTATTTCCTCGCTTACAAAAAAAGGTTCTGAAACTGCGATACAGGCTTTGAAATTTGGAGCTGTAGAAGTCATCAGTAAACCCAATATCCATGGTGTCGGACTGGAAATCGAGGAGAATAGAATCCGGATCATGGAGGCCATAAAAGCAGCTTCCATGGCATCAGCAAAGCGACGAAGTGCTTTTCAAAAGGTGCCATCAAATGTAAGTTCCTTCAAACCGCTTAAATCACCGGACAAAGGACGAGAAGGTACCAGTCTGCTCCGGACAACTGAAAAAATAGTAGTAGTCGGAGCCTCAACCGGTGGTACAGAAGCACTAAGAACCATTTTATCTAAACTTCCGATGGATTCCCCAGCAACAGCCGTGGTACAACACATGCCAGAGAAATTCACTCACTACTTTGCGAGTAGCCTAAACGAACATTGTCTGGTCAACGTGAAAGAAGCCGTAGACGGTGATTCATTGATCACCGGGACAGTTCTTATTGCACCTGGAAACAAACACATGTGTGTCCGAAGATCAGGAGCCCGATATTATGTCAGCTTGATCGAAGGGCCTTTTGTGAACAGGCACAGGCCATCAGTTGACGTACTATTTCATTCTGTTGCAAATTATGCAGGAAACAACAGTACCGGAATTCTCCTCACAGGAATGGGGTCTGACGGTGCCAAAGGTCTGCTAGAAATGAAAAAAGCAGGTGCAACAACGGTAGCTCAGGACGAGGAATCTTCTGTGGTTTTCGGCATGCCAAAAGAAGCCATTGGTTTAGGGGCAGTGGATAAGGTGGTTGGACTAGAGGATATCCACAAACATATTTGCTGATAAATGAAAACTTCTTCTAGAAAGATCCAAGTCGACTGATCACTAGCTTTGTTCTCAACCTTATAATCTCACAAATCGGTAAAGAGATTCCGGTCTTTTGCTGACTTTTTTCAGAATTCTAAGTCGAAAAATTCTGGAATGACGATCTTATCTACAATTGTCACATTGAGCCTGCCTTGTCGGCAGACAGGGCTCTCGAAATGTGACTATGAAGCCATCAGCAATTCAATCCTACCCTTCAGGGAATCTTGGTCCCAGGGTTTGAGCATGCAGTTGCCGGAGCCTTTTTCGCAGACTTTTTTCATCACGTCTTCGGGGGCCTGGCCGGTTAATAACAAGGTTTTGATTTCCGGACGTAGCTCACGTAACTTCATAATAAGCTCATCCCCTTTGAGTCCGGGCATGGACCAATCGGAAATCACTAGCTTCACTTTGGTGTCACTGGTCGTTTCTATCTCTTCGATCAGTTCCAGCGCTTCTTCGCCGCTTTCGGCGAACTCATACTCAAAATCCTGACCAAACATGATCATCAGCTGGCGCTGCAGGATTTCAAGAATTTCTTTTTCATCATCTACACAAATAATCACGTCGTTCACTCTAGGTTAGGTTAGTACGGCTTCCTCTTTGATTTCGCTGGCGGCGATTTCTTTCGGAAAGGTTACACAAAAAGTAGTTTCACCTGGCTTTGAACTCACTTCCATGAGCCCACCATGCTTCTCCACAATCTTTTTGCAAATACTCAATCCAAGACCGGTTCCTTCTCCTTTAATCTTTGTAGTGTAAAAAGGTTCAAAGATTTTTTTCAATCCTTGTTTCGAAATTCCACCACCGTTATCTGTTATACGAACAACCCTACCGGCTGTTTCATCGCAAACTTCTAATTTCAGAATACCCTCCCCTTCCATGGCATGGATGGCATTCTGCACAAGATTAGTCCACACCTGATTAATTTCGTCAGGAAATCCCAAAATTTCAACTCTTTCACCACAATAATTTCGCTCAATCTGGATTCCGCGCTTGAGTTTGTTGTGGTACAGCGTCAAAACAGTCTCCAAATTATCAATCAAATCAAAGTGGACGGGGTTCTTCGAGTCATTGGAATAGGTATAATTTCTTAGTGCAAAAAGAATCTTCTGCATCTTACCAATGGCAATTCCCATGTTACTTACATTGGCAAACAACTTGCCGAATCCGACCGCAAATCCAATGATGTCCTTTGCTATACCTATAGAAGTCCTGGCATCGATAATCGGTACAATGTCCTCTTTGAGTAAGTCAACGGACACCATTTCCCTGGCCAGAAATCGAACATCGGTCATGCCGATTTCCAGGAGATAAGCCTCCATCTCTTTTCGGTATTGTCGTTCCTCGCGACTCGTCATGTACCGAAATTTCTTGTTCTGAAAAACGGCTATCAAATCCCTAAACAAATCGTGATGGACCGAGGTAAATGATGCATCTCGGAATCCTTTGACGCCACCAATCACTTCACTGATCACATGCTCCAGGTTCTGAGTACCCCCTTTGATCACACCCATCGGGTTATTCACTTCGTGCATCACCCCAGCGATCAGCTGCCCCAAAACCGCAATTTTCTCTGTATGGATCAACTTGGATTGTGTGTCCTTGATCTCTTTATTGGCCTTTTTTAGTTGAATGGCCTGTCGATTGAGCTCTTTGTTCTTGAACTTCAAAGCAATGGCCAAAGATGCCAAGGTTTCCGATCCTTGTGTTTTCTCTTGACCAGAATCCAGTACGAAATAGGCTTTTTTCAGTTCATCTCCCTGTTTTCTTAGGTCATTATTGGAAGCAATGAGCTCCTGGGAGTTAAGTTCCATCGTATGCTCCAGCAATTTCCGGTCCTCATCATTGTCATGATAAGACCGATTGACTAGTTCGAGCAATTTGAGGACTTTAGGGTCGCTTATTTCTTCGCCACCAAATGTCTTCCGAATTTGCCGCTTGAGGACTCTATGGTAATCGCTGCTACTCACTAAATAGCGTAATGGTCATGGTTTGATTGTGCAGGTAACAGGAATCTCCCTGACGGTCTGGCCCTAGTTCTCCGTAAGAATAAAAACCAGTCATCATCGCCTCTTCACCAATCACCTCTCTCACGGATTCTACTTCATCTTCAGTATGCTGTTTTAGAATGAGTTTACGGCCCACACAGCTGATCAGTAGCGCCAACTGTGCCTTATCTTTCAAGATACTAATGCTATTTTCTGCTGCCTTACTGGCTCCCTCATACAAACTTTCAAAATTGGCTTTCATCAACCGGGCTTCTCCCCCTTCGGGAATATCTCCGGCAAACGTCAGACTCTTTTCCTCCTCATTGACCGAAAGTATCGTCCGTACCAATTCATCACTTGCATTTTCGTCTGTCTTGATACTTAGCGGAAACAGCAAACCACTTGCTGGTAAATCTTTGGCTTTTTCACCCAAATAGTTCTTGTAAAGGTCCAAGGCAGGTTTGCCGTCCAATTCAAACAGCACATTTTCTTCCGAACGCGTAATCCTTCGGGTATGTCCAAACGTGTCCCATCCCCCAAAAGAACCATAACCAACTTTGATACTACCGCCATAAAAGCCGACAGCAACAACTTTGTTTTCGGAAGGAGTTGCATTCAATCCTACGACGGTCTTGACAAAATCGGGGCCGTCACCAGCCAATCCCCCGCTGATACTAACGTCTTGGTTAAGCTCTGATTTCATTCCTTCGATCAACCGTGTCCCATTCACATTCAGTCCGTGAGACAACAACAACACATGTGACAGGTGTTCTTGAGGGAATAAAGTCGCCAGCTCTTTTCCCAGATCACTGTCAGAAGTCCAATTGTCGGAAATAGATAATTGTCTTGTTTTGATGACCGTCTTTTCAAATTGGATGGCCGTCGTAACAATTGTATCATCGAACACTTCAATATCCAGGATTTCTCCTGCGGTGGAGCATAAAACAATATCTGCTGCGGGATAAAACGACCTGATCTCATCAAAACGATCAGTATTTTCAAGCAATTGTCTTTTTCCAAATACCAGGACCAAATCTGCGGTGAAAGACATTTCCGGAACATTGTCCCATAATGCGCTTTCGGACCATTTATTCTGTTCGAGCTTCATCCGTCGTAATACTTCTAGTTGATTATAAGTGACTTGCCAACGGATAAAACTAATTAAAACGCCTTAATTCACCGTGATTTCAATTCCGAAAGGGCTAATTGTCGCTTTCAGTGGATTGTCCTGTCTCAAGACGTTACTTTTCGAGCATTTTTTGCTAGCCATTCTGCATTTTGTGTTAGTCAGGTAAAAGCCGTAGCTTCAATTTTGTTGCTTATCCTTTTGATCATGACAGAGAACATCCATAGAAATGAAACCCTAGCTGACCTTCACGCCAGTCTGGGCTATCCCAAACCTAAGCATCCTCTGATTTCTTTATTGGACACTTCCCAATTAGAAGTTCCGGCAAGTGCTGTGGGAAGAAGGTCTGCCTCTAACCTATATCTGATCTCGATTAAAGATAAAAACTGTGGGGTTGATTACGGTAGAAACAGTTTTGATTTCAATGAAGGGGTCATGGTTTTTTCAGCACCTGGTCAGGTCTACACCAATCGCCGTGAAGTGAATCGAGGAGATATTCAAGGCTGGATGTTATACTTTCACCCAGATTTGATACGCAATACTCACCTGGGCAGTATCATCGATCAATACTCTTTCTTCAACTATGATGTCTTTGAAGCTTTGCACCTCTCCGAAGAGGAAGAGCAGCGTGTCAATATATGTCTGGAAAACATCAAAAGCGAGTACGAGCAGCGCATCGACAACCACAGTCAGCGAGTGATTGTATCTAATCTGGAATTGCTTTTGAATTATGCCCTGCGATTCTATGAGAGGCAATTCAATACCAGAACCAATCAAAGTAAAGATGTCGTTGCCCAATTTGAACGGTCACTCAAGCGGTATTATCGAGAGAATAAAGCATTGAACCAGGGAGTTCCTTCTATTCAGGATTTTGCAGAAGAAGCCAATTTATCGCAACACTATTTCAGTGACTTGATCAAAAAAGAAACAGGCCGATCGCCCAAGGATCATATTAATGAACACATTGTGGAGCAAGCAAAAAACAAGCTCATGGGTTCGGAGCTTTCGATCAGCGAAATTGCCTATGACCTGGGGTTCAACTATCCGCACTATTTCACAAGGTTGTTTAAGTCGAAAACAGGTCAAACTCCGGTGGAGTACCGGAATGGGAATTAGCACACCTTATCAAAATTACCTTTTACCCTACTTCGCTAGTCGCTTCGTCTCCCTAAAGGGTAAGGAAATTTGGAAACCTGCATTTTGTGTTATTCCCTCTGCAAGCTGTGTCGTTTAACCATATGCAGGATGACGACATTTACCTCATCAAATTAAAAACACAACAAAAATGAGTCAAGCAATCAAAACCCTCCATCTGGAGGAAGTAATAGCAAAACATTCTCAGGACATGACCGGAAAAGTGGTTGCCATCACAGGTACCACCAGCGGTACTGGGTTTGTTTGCGCACGTGAAGTGGCCAAAAGAGGGGCCACAGTCCTATTGTTAAATCGAAAAAGTGAACGTTCAGCCAATGCACTTGAACAATTAACAGCGGCTGTACCATCAGCTACATTTGAAGCCATCGATTGTGATCTTCAAAATTTTGAAAGTGTCCGCGCGGCGGCTGATGCTATCAGCACGAAATATGAAGTGGTAGATGTTCTCGTCAACAATGCCGGTGTGATGGCACTCAAAGACGGTGCAACCGGAGACGGATACGATGTGCAGATGCAAACTAATGTGATCTCGCACTTCCTGTTGACCAAAGAGCTATTTCCGTTATTGAAAAAGAGTCAACAAGCAAGGATCGTCAATCACTCTTCCATGGCAAGACTAGGTGGACCTTTAGACATGAAGTATTTGGAGGCGAAAGGTGGCAACCTGGGTGGTGATGGAACGGAGGAAGAAAATAGCAGCTTCAAGGGGCCACGTTGGGAACGGTATCACCAAACGAAGCTGGCAAACTGTGCCTTTACCTACGGCTTGAAAGAAAAGCTAGCTGCGAATGGTATTGATCATATACTTCCTTTGCTCGCCCATCCTGGATTAGCCGCAACGAGCCTTCAGGTGACTACTGCCGCTGATGGAGGCATGGAAAGTAATAGTCCCTTTATGCAACAAGCACAATCTGCAGAAGATGGTGCAACAGGCATCATCCGTGCTGCGATGGATCCAGCTTCAACCTCCGGGGACTTCTACGGACCTACCGCAGGCTGGAATGGCTTCCCCGATAAATTGACCCCTGAGGACTATTTGTATTCAGAGGAGACAATCAACACCAATTGGGATGGTTGTGAGAAGGCTGTTGGCGTATTTGAATTTTAAATTTTTCTTATTTCGAACCAGCGAAAGCCTGCCAATCATGGTGGGCTTTTTTTCATTCTCAGCTATCAATAAAGTTTTCTTTTACTGAAATCAAAATGTCTTGAAACACAGCCTCAATTTCCATCAGGAGATGTCCGGCACCTGTAACATAATGTGGCTCGGCCTGGGGTAAAAACGTTGCCATGGCCCTGGCCCCCTGGATGGGTGATAAGGTATCTTCTTCTCCATGCCAAATATGAATAGGACAGTCGATCTTATCGTAATTGATCTTCCAGTCTTTCGACAGGATTCGCATATCAGCAATATGACCTTCTGCTCCGTTGATGTAAGCTTCGCGGCAGTGGTCCAGTATTACCTGAAATGTGCCGTTTTCTTTCATCGCAAGAATGGTTCTTCGATCCGTATCACCAACTTGTTTCATCACTGACTGGTCAAAGGCCTTCTCAGGATCGTTAAGCATGCTTTTGGCAAAACTTCTACTTGCGTACCGCATCAAAAATGGGGCGTATTTGCTCAGAAAATAACCTAGAACATTTCCCCAGGCCATCTCTTTTCGAATACCGGGAATATCTTGCGGCGCAGCACTGCTGATCAATGTTAAGGATGACATACGATCCGATAAGGCGGCAGCACAAGCCATGGCGTACGGGCCTCCACCTGAACCTCCACCAAGGGCAAATTTTTCTATTCTCAAATGATCCAATAATGCCTGAACATCCGCTACCCAGCTCATCAGCGTCGCATCGGGATTAGCAGTTGAAAGGCCATAACCCGGACGCTC